>NZ_RHFH01000004.1 GCF_004745075.1 Brevibacterium sp. S111 | reverse complement strand
GACAAGAGGGTCAAAGCAGCGATCGGAACGATCAGCGACGACGCATGGACTGGCATCGAGTACCCCGATGCGATCTATGACGAGGAGTCCGGTGCCTGGGTCAGTAAGGCTGAAGTCGCCGAGGTTCCGTTCACCGCGTTCACCTCGAAGAAGAAGGCGCTGCAAACTACGGGCCGCTTGGTCGTCCGCCGCATCCCGGAGCTCAACGAGACCAAACGCACTGCCGGGCAGGACCCATTGTTCGACTTGTTCCGTTACCACGCGTTCTTCACCACCGTCGATCAGGATCGTTTCGACACCGTTGTTGCTGATCAAGTGCACCGCAGGCACGCGATCATCGAGCAGATCAATGCGGAGTTGAAGAACGGGGCGCTGGCGCATATGCCCTCCGGGGTGTTCAACGCCAACGCTGCCTGGCTCACGATCGCAGCGATCACTCACAACCTGTTACGGGCGGCTGCCGGGATCATCGGCGGGCGGATGAGCAAAGTGCGCGCCCAGACGCTGCGGACACGGATCATCGGGGTTCCGGCTCGGATTGCTCACCGGGCCAGGAAACTGATCCTGCACCTGCCCAGAGCCTGGCCGTGGGCGACGGAGTTCTCCCGGTTATGGCAATCGGCGTTGGGACCACCCCGGACAATGTCGACCTGACCAATTCGCCCTTGAAAGGGGGCCCGAGACCGCAGTCATGGAGGAGGCTCTGGGAGGCTCAATGTGGAAGAGACCGGTGAGAGACCGGGACACTACCTCCTGCCCACTCATCGTGCCCAAGCTCAAATTCGAGTGGGCCACCGGACATCAAGCAGATCGGTGGATCAAGGGTTAACGAGGATGAGCTCCATACGGTGCAGCTCCACACGAGGGAAGCGATAGAGCACGAAGACCAGAGCCCCGACTGCCAGGGGGATCCCGGCGGCGGCGAGTCCGCGCAGGGAGAAGTCACCTATGAGGATCGAGACGGCGCCGATGGCGCTCAGCCCGCTGGCGACGAAGTACAGGGCAGTCGAACTCGTCGTCCGCACGACGGTCGGCTGAAGACTTCCTGAATTGCGATCCATCTCACTGCTGGCCACCTGGTCATCGTAACCACTGAGACTGGACAAAGCTTGCCGTTTCTATATTGATCTTCGCCCGCCGGCAAGGCGCGCTGGAGGGCAACCTGACGCGTTCGAAGAGACCGAGAGTATCCCGAAGCATCAGGCAGACCTGGTCCGTCAATACAGGACAACTGTCCACCATTCCCCGACAATCACTGCAGTACGTCTTGCCTTCACCGGACAGCCACGTGATTTCAGTAACAGAATGTGAGCCTGCTGATAAAGTCGTCTTTATCCCCTCCGAGCGGGCAGCGACTCTGCACTCCTGAGTAGGAGTACTACTGGGTAGCAGTGGTGCTTCCTGAGTGAGTCACACTGCCCGAGCCGGAGGTCGCATTCGACATAGAAAGAAGGACGTCCATGAAGAAGGCAAAGCGCATTCCCGCGCTCGTGGCAGGTGCCACGGCTCTGGGGCTGATCGCGAGCGGTTGTGGTTCGTCGGGCGGCGACGAAGGCGGTGACTCCGATACACCGATCGCGGCCAGGAGCATCGAACCGCAGAACCCGATTATCCCGACTTCGACGAATGAGGTCGGGGGTGGAAACATTGTCGACGAACTATGGGCCGGTCTGGTGAGCTATTCGCCGGAAGGCGAGACTCAGATGGAAGTCGCGGAATCGATCGAGTCCGAGGACAACGTCAACTGGACCGTGAAGCTCGAGGACGGCTGGGAGTTCAGTGATGGTACTCCTGTGACTGCGGATTCCTTCGTCGACGCTTGGAACTACGGTGCGGATCCGGAGAACGCCCAATTGGGCGCGTACTTCTTCGAACCGATCAAGGGCACCACCGGTGACGGCACCTTCAAGAAAGGGGCCGAGGGCATCTCAGGCCTCGAAGTCAAGGACGATTCGACTTTCACCATCGAGCTCAAGAGTCCCGCTTCGGACTTCGCCGACCGCCTCGGCTATTCGAGCTATTTCCCGCTACCGGAGTCGGCGTTCGAAGACATGGAGGCATTCGGCGAGAAGCCGATCGGAAACGGCCCCTATACCCTGGAATCTTGGGATCATGACGTCGAAGCCCAATTGAAGACGAACCCGGACTACGACGGCAATCGCAAGCCGAAGAACGGTGGCATCACCTTCAAGTTCTATACCGATCCCGAGGCTGCGTATACCGATGTCCAGTCCGGTGTGCTCAACGTCAGCGATGAGATCCCGCCAAGTGCCCTGTCCACCTTCGAAGAAGACGAATCCATCCAGGCGATCAACAAGCCCGGTCCGATCAATACGACAGTGACGATCCCCGATTCGCTCGAGCACTTCGGTGATGACAAAGAGGGTAAGCTGCGTCGTCAAGCCATCTCCCGAGCCATCGACCGGAAGACCATTACGGAGCAGATCTTCGAAGGCACGCACGAGCCAGCTGTGGACTTCAGCTCTCCGGCGATGCCTGACGCATCCAAGGATGTTCCCGGCAATGAGGTGCTCGAATTCGATGCTGACGAGGCGAAGAAGCTCTGGGCCGAAGCCGACAAAATCAACAAGTTCGAAGGGAAGTTCGAGCTCGGTTTCAACGCTGACGGCGCGGGCAACACCGAATGGGTCGAGGCCGTGACTAACCAGGTGCGAAAGAATCTCGACATCAAGGCCGAACCCAAGCCGATCTCCACCTTTGCCGAGTTCCGCGAGCTCATCACCTCCCGCAAGATCGGTTCTGCCTTCCGCACCGGATGGCAGCCGGACTACCCATCGGCATTCTCCTACCTTGCCTCCGTGTTCGGGACGGGAGCAGGGTCGAATGACGGAGATTACTCGAATAAGAAGTTCGATGACGCGATCCGCAAGGCCGCGGCCGCTGAGGGAAAGAAGCGGAACGAGGACATGACCAAGGCTCAGGCAGTCTTGTTCGAAGACCTTCCTGCAATCCCGCTGTGGACTCGCAATTCCTACGGTGCGGCTAGTGCCGACACTTCAGGCTTCGAGTTCACCTGGCAGAATAAGCCGGCGTACCACCTCATCGTCAAGAACTGACACACCATCGTGAGTGCCCATGCCCGGGCAATCGCCTCGGGCATGGGCACTCCCTTCTGCAGGAAGGCGAAAAACTGTGTGGGGATACATAGCACGCAGACTTCTCCAGACGATTCCGGTCGTGCTGGGAGCCACTCTTCTAATCTACGCGATGGTCTTCCTCCAGCCGGGTGATCCGATCGTTGCCCTGTTCGGTGAGAAGCCGGTTTCGGAGACAGCCAGGGCTCAAATCGAAGCGCAATACCACCTTGACCAGCCCTTCATCGTCCAATGGCTGCTCTTCCTCAAAGGTGCAATGGTCGGGGACTTCGGTCTCTCCTACTCTGGACAGCCCGTATCTGATCTCATTGCTCGAGCCCTGCCTGTGACCTTCCAGCTTGCGTTTATGGCGCTGGTCATCGAGGCGGTCCTCGGCGTCATCGCAGGATTCTATGCCGGACTCAGACGAGGGAAGATATTTGATTCGACCATGCTCGTCGTCTCGCTCATCGTCATCGCCATCCCAATCTTCGTGCTCGGCTTTACGATGCAACTCGTCTTCGGAGTCCAATTGGGGTGGGTTCCGCCCACCGTTGGCGGAAACGTGACCTTCACGAACCTTGTGCTGCCCGCAGTGGTGCTCGGTCTTGTCTCCTTCGCCTATGTGCTCAGGCTGACCCGGACATCGGTGATTGAGAATCTCGGTGCAGACCATGTGCGCACAGCGTTGGCTCACGGTGTGCCCCGGACTCAGGTGAACAGGCGGCACGTACTGCGAAATTCGATGATTCCCGTGGTTACCTACTTGGGCGCTGACTTAGGAACGCTTATGGGTGGCGCCGTGGTGACGGAGGGAATTTTCAATATCAATGGCATCGGCAATCTCGCCTATCAGGCAATCCTGCGCGGTGAGAACCCGACTGTCGTCTCCGTGGTCACGGTTATGGTGCTTATCTACGTGGTGATGAGCCTGCTCGTCGACCTTCTCTACGCCGCTCTCGACCCGAGGATTCGCTATGTCTGACCCAACCGCATCGGCCGAGCAGCCTCTGCCCGGCCAGAACCATTTCGTCGCCGACATCGAGCAGACTCCGCTCGAAGCTACCGGAACCGTGGACACTACGGAAGCACCGAAGAGTCAGTGGAAAGAGGCGTGGAAGGTACTCAAGGGCAATTGGCTCTTCTGGGTCTCCGCCGTGCTGCTCCTCTTCATCTTGGTGATCGTGATCGTTCCCGGACTCTTCAGCGGGGTCGACCCCCGATCGGCAGATCTGTCGAAGAGCCTACAGGGTCCGCAATCAGGGCACCCCTTCGGCTTCGACAAACAGGGGTACGATGTCTACTCCCGTGTCATTCACGGTGCCCGGGCCTCGGTGGTGGTCGGTCTGCTCACGACCATCATCGTGATGATCATCGGAATCATCACTGGAGCCCTGGCAGGATACTACGGGCGCTGGGTCGACGCCTTCGTCTCCCGTGTCACGGATATCTTCTTCGCGATCCCGCTCTTGCTAGCCGCGATCGTGGGGCTTTCCGCGCTCAACAACATTTGGCCGGACCGTGGGTATTGGGGCGGAGTGATCGCAGTGGTCATCGCGCTAGCGGCCTTCGGATGGCCGCAGTTCACGAGGATCGCCCGCGGAGCAGTGCTGGAGATCAAACATCTCGAGTTTGTCGACGCTTCCAAGGCGATCGGCTCTTCTCAGATGAAGACGCTGTTCAGTCATATCATCCCGAACTCCTTGGCTCCCGTCATCGTCACCGCGACCGTTTCCCTCGGTGTCTACATCGTCGCCGAGGCGACCCTATCCTTCCTCGGTATCGGTCTGCCCAGCTCGATCGTGTCCTGGGGCAACGACATCGCAGCTGCACAGAGTCAAGTTCGTACCGGATCCAATCTGCATGTGCTGTTATTCCCGGCCGGTGGACTGGCGCTGACCGTGCTCAGCTTCATGCTGCTCGGCGACGCTGTCCGGGACGCACTGGACCCCAAAGTGAGGAAATGATGCCCGCACCGCTACTTACCATCAGAGATCTCCATATCGCCTTCACATCCGACAAAAAGGAGGTACCCGCGGTAAATGGCGTCGATCTCACGATCTACGCTGGCCAGACTGTAGCGATCGTGGGAGAGTCCGGCTCCGGTAAATCGACCACGGCGCACGCCATCATCGACCTTCTGCCGGGCACCGGACATGTCACCTCTGGCTCCATCGAGTTCCAGGGTAACGATCTGACGAAAGCCGACGACGCGACGATGGAGAGTATCCGCGGTTCGAAGATCGGACTTGTCCCGCAGGACCCGATGTCGAACCTCAACCCACTCTACAAGGTGGGGTCTCAGGTGAAGGAAGTCGTTGAGGTCAATGACATCGCCGACCCGGGGGAGGCCGACGCCCGAGTCATAGAACTCCTCGAGGAAGCTGGATTGAACAACGCTGCTGAACGAGCAGCGCAGTACCCGCACGAATACTCCGGTGGGATGAGGCAGCGAGCGCTCATCGCCGCAGGATTGGCAGCCAGACCGGAGCTGCTCATCGCCGATGAGCCGACCTCCGCTCTCGACGTCACCGTCCAGCGCCAGATCCTCGATCATATGAATTCTCTTACCGATGAGCTCGGAGTCGCGCTACTGCTTATCACCCATGACTTGGGCTTGGCCGCGGAGCGAGCGGATCACCTCATCGTTATGTACAAGGGCAATGTTGTGGAATCAGGTCCCGCCTTGGAGATACTTCAGAATCCTCGGCATCCTTATTCGAAGCGGCTGATCTCCTCGGCGCCGTCCCTGCGTAGCCACCGGATCGCGGTGGAGGAGCGGGAGGAGGTCCGGGAGGCTGCTGAGACCGTCGCTCAGGAGGCCGAGGAAGCCGTGGCGCATCCGCACGTGATCAGGGCGCGGGACCTGACAAAGGAGTTCCCGGTGCGGGCCGGCGCGCTGGGACGCAAGATCGGCTTCACCGCCGTCGACTCGGTGAGCTTCGACCTTGAACGGGGAACCACTTCGGCGATCGTGGGGGAGTCGGGTTCGGGGAAGTCCACGGTGGCGCGGATGGTGCTCGGTCTCCTCGAGCCGACTTCGGGCTCCGTGGAGTTCGACGGTAAGAACATCGCGGGACTGCGCACCGGTGCCGGTCAGTTGGACTTCCGAAGGCGGGTGCAGCCGGTGTTCCAGAATCCTTATGCGTCACTCGATCCGATGTACCCGATCTTCCGTTCCATCGAGGAGCCGCTCGTCGTTCACAAGGTCGGATCAAGGTCGGAACGGGAGAAGAAGGTGCGCGATCTTCTCGACAAGGTGTCCCTGCCCGCAGGGGTGATGTCGCGTTATCCGAATGAGCTATCCGGCGGCCAACGCCAAAGAGTGGCCATCGCCCGCGCCCTGGCGCTCGAACCGGAGGTTGTCGTTCTCGATGAGGCGGTGTCCGCTCTCGACGTGCTCGTCCAGGCACAGATCCTCGGTCTGCTTGCCGAACTGCAGGCCGACCTCGGGCTGAGCTATCTGTTCATCACCCACGATCTCGCGGTGGTCAAGCAGATCGCCGATCAGGTCATCGTGATGGAGAAGGGGCGAGTGGTGGAACAGTCCTCGGCGGCCGGAGTGTTCGAGTCCCCGCAGGAGGCTTATACCCGGGAGCTGCTCGCGGCCATCCCCGGAGCTGGAATCGACCTGGCGTCGTGAGTCACGCGGCCTGATCGCGCCTGCGAAGCGCAAGCGTCGCGGGGCCAGGGACGCCGTCCTCGAGGCCACGATGAACGCCTGACCCGGCGAATCGGGCACGCAGCATCCCGCTGTCTGCCGGCGAATGTGGTCGCAGAACCGAAGCAGATCGGCTCCTACTGTCGTCTGTCTTCGGGTCTGTGACCACATTCCGCATTCACGGTCGTGCCGAGTTCCGAACCCCCGGCTGTCAACGGTTGTGAGCGAGTGGCCGTATAATCGTCTGTTGGGTCCGGGCTGGACCGATCTCTCTATCTCAAAAGGTTCTTGATGACTGAAGCCATCACACGACGGGAAAACCGCCGCAATGTAGCAATCGTCGCACACGTCGACCACGGCAAGACCACGCTGGTCGATGCCATGCTCCGGCAGACCGGTGTGTTCAGCGAACACGGTGACTTCGCCGAACGCGTCATGGACTCAGGTGACCTCGAACGCGAGAAGGGCATCACGATTCTCGCGAAGAATACCTCCGTCCTCTACAACGGCCCGTCGGCCGGTGAGGACCCCATCGTCATCAACGTCATCGACACACCCGGCCACGCCGACTTCGGTGGCGAGGTCGAACGCGGACTGTCCATGGTCGACGGCGTCGTTCTCCTCGTCGATGCCTCGGAGGGCCCGCTGCCGCAGACGCGCTTCGTTCTGCGCAAGGCGCTGGCGGCGAAACTGCCGGTGATCCTGCTCATCAACAAGACCGACCGTGCCGATGCCCGCATCGACGGAGTCGTCGAGGAAGCGCAGGACCTGCTCCTGGGGCTGGCCTCCGATCTCGCCGATGAGGTTCCCGACCTCGACGTCGACGCCGTCCTCGACGTGCCCGTGGTCTTCGCAGCCGCGAAGGCAGGTGCCGCCTCCCTCGAACAGCCCGCCGATGGAGAGGTTCCGGACAACCCTGACCTCGAGCCGTTGTTCAAGACCATCCTCGAGACGATCCCGGCCCCGGAGATCAACTCCGACGGTATCCTCCAGGCCCACGTGACGAACCTCGACGCTTCGCCGTTCCTCGGCCGTCTGGCTCTGCTGCGCATCTTCGGCGGCACGCTGAAGAAGGGCCAGCAGGTGGCATGGGCCCGCGGCGACGACATCAGCTCGGTGAAGATCACCGAACTGCTCGAGACCCAGGGGCTCGACCGCGTCCCCGCCACGGAGGCCTCGGCCGGTGACATTGTCGCCGTGGCCGGCATCCCGGACATCATGATCGGCGACACGCTCACCGACATCAACGATCCGAAGCCGATGCCGGCGATCATCATCGACGATCCTGCGATCTCGATGACCGTGGGCATCAACACCTCGCCTCTGGCCGGCCGCGAGAAGGGGACGAAGGTCACCGCCCGCATGGTCAAGGACCGTCTCGACCAGGAGCTCGTCGGCAACGTCTCGCTCAAGGTCGTCCCGACCGAGCGCCCGGACGCGTGGGAGGTGCAGGGGCGCGGTGAACTCGCACTGGCCATCCTCGTCGAGCAGATGCGGCGCGAGGGCTTCGAACTCACCGTCGGCAAACCGCAGGTCGTGACCAAGCAGGTCGACGGCAAACTCCACGAGCCCTTCGAGGAGCTCACGATCGACGTTCCGGAGGACTACCTCGGTGCCGTGACCCAGCTGCTCGCCGCCCGCAAGGGTGTGATGGAGACCATGACCAACCACGGCACCGGTTGGGTGCGCATGGAATTCAAGGTTCCCGCGCGTGGTCTCATCGGATTCCGCACCCGTTTCCTCACCGAGACTCGCGGCACCGGCATTGCGAACACGATCTCCGCCGGATACGCCCCGTGGGCCGGCAGCATCGAGTTCCGCATCAACGGCTCGCTCGTCGCCGACCGCCCAGGAGTGGTCACCCCGTACGCGATGATCAACCTGCAGGACCGCGGATCCTTCTTCGTCGAACCCACCTCCGAGGTGTACGAGGGCCAGATCGTCGGCGAGAACTCCCGCGCCGACGATATGGACGTCAACATCACGAAGGAGAAGAAGCTGACGAACATGCGTTCGGCCTCGGCGGACACCTTCGAGAACCTCACCCCGCCGCGCAGGCTCACCCTGGAGGAGAGCCTCGAATTCGCCCGTGAGGACGAATGCGTCGAGGTCACTCCCGGTGCGATCCGCATCCGCAAGGTTGAGCTCGATCAGAAGGAACGTGCGAAGCTCTACGCCAAGCTGCGCCGCCAGAACGCCTGATCCAGCACACCGTATGACCTCGAGCACCCAGAGCACCCAGGAACACATGACCACCACGCCACGCGTCCTCCTCGTGCACGCTCATCCCGACGATGAGACGATCACGACGGGAGGCACAATCGCCGCGTTGGTCTCCGAGGGTGCCGAGGTCATGGTCCTCACCGCCACGCGCGGTGAGGGCGGCGAGGTGATCCCGGCCGAGCTCAAACACCTCGAAGGCGACCGTGCCGGTCTGGCGGAGGTCCGCGAACAGGAGATCGCCGAGGCGATGCGTGCCCTCGGGGTGCGCCTGCACACCTTCCTCGGCGGATCCACACGCGTCTTCGAGGACTCGGGGATGGAATGGGGCCCCGACGGTCATGCCCGTCCCGCCTCCGAGATGTCCGAGGATGCCCTGTGCGCGGCCGATCTCACGACCGTGGCACGGCACATCGCCGCTGTCATCGACGCCTTCTGCCCGCACGCGGTCATCACCTACGCCGCCAACGGCGGCTACGGCCACCCCGACCACGTCCGGGTCCACGAAGCGACGACGGCCGCGATCGACCTCGCCGAATGGCGGGTCGGTCGGCTGCTCTTTGTCGACACCCCCACCGAGGTGGCCCGCCGAATCTTCGACCCCGCTCAGGATGGATTCGCTGCCACCGGGTTCGCCGCCGCCGACTCGATCCCGGCCAAACCTCCGGTCGGTCAGATCGTCATCGGTCAGGATGTGTCCTCGGTGCTCCCGGCCAAACGCGCAGCGTTGCAGGCCCACCGCACCCAGGTCAGCGTCTCCGATCGCTTCTTCGCCCTGTCGAACGGCGTCGGGCAGGCGATCGGCGATCACGAGTACTTCTCCATCGGTGCCGGAGCTGAGATTCCCGCCGAGGCGCTGCGTGAGGGTCCGGCTCCGCACGTGCTCACCGGTCTCGACCTCGCAGCGGTGGATGCCCAGGAACAGGGTGCGGCGCCGATGCGTCGTCGTCGGGAACCGCGCAGACCGGGGGTCTTCGCGTACCTGCACGCTGCCGTGCTCGCGGTGATCATCGCCTTGCTCGGTGCCATGCAGCATCTCAATGCCACGGTGGTCAACCTCGGCGATACTCCGCTCATTCTGCCGTGGGGCCTCGTGCTGTCTCTGCTGCTGGCCGCGGCGGGGCTGTGGCATCTGAAGACGATGTATCGCAGCAGCGCACCGATGCTCCTGGCAGCAGTGGTCATCGCCGTACTGTCCTACATTCTCGGACAGCCGAGCTGGCTGCCGGGCGCCGACATGATCGTCACCGGTATGCTGCGTTCCGTCGTCTGGCTGCTGGGACCGATGCTGCTGGCAGCGGTGTTCTCATTCATCAGTGTGCGCGGGCCGAGTCGAACTCGTTAGACTCGTTAGACTCGTCCGCACACAGCCGAACCAGTCGTTCACGACATTCTCGGGAGAATGATGTCGACTCAGACCCTATCCGACGGAAACTCGCACCCCGGCCGGCGGCCGGCCGGTGATGACGCGCGGAAGAAGATCTGGCCCGTCGTCGTCCTGCTCAGCGTCGTCGTCCTTGCGGCGCTCTACATCATCATCGGATTCTTCAGCGGACGCGTGCTGGGATCGGGAACCACCGTCGCCGGCATCGACATCGGCGGCAAGAGCGCCACCGAAGCGGAGAACACTCTGCGCAACGATCTGCGCGAGAAGGCGGAGAAGACGATTGTGCTCCAAGCCGGGGAGCCGACGGCGAAACTCGATCCGACGAAGGCCGGCATCACCTTCGACGCCGAGGCGACGGTCGAGCGAGTCACGGGATTCTCCCTCGACCCCACCGTCATCTGGCACCGCCTGTTCGGGGAGGACAAGGTCGCCCCGGTCATCGACGTCGATGAGGAGAAGTTCGACTCCGCCACCGCGAAGGTCACCGAATCGCTTGCCGTCGAACCGACGAACGCGGAGCTGAGTTTTGAGAAGACCACTCCGAAGGTCAAGGACGGTGAGAACGGGCAGACTGTCGACACCGCACAGGTGCGCACCGCGATCGACAAGCATTGGCTGCGCACGGACGGGGCGCTGCCCGTCGAACCGAGCGACGTGGAACCGGACATCACCACCGACGAGGCGCAGGAGACGGCCGATGGGTTCGCCGAGGATGCGGTGAGCGCAGACGTGACGATCACCGCGAAGCCCGGCAAGGGCGCGGACTCGTCCGTCAAGGGCGGTGAGCTCAGTGTCTCTCCGAAGATCATTGCGAAGACGCTGACATTCAAGGCGAAGGACTCGAAACTCGTTCCGGTCTTCGACCAGGACGAACTGCAGGAATCGGTGCTCGCCGCGAACAAGGGCATCGGCAAACCGGCGAAGGATGCGAGCTACACGATCAAGGACGGAAAGCCGCAGGTCGTTCCCGCCGAGGACGGCATCGGGATCAAAGCGAAGGAACTGAGCGCCGCGGTCACCGATGCCATCAACGGCAAAGACGAGAACCCGACGGTCTCCCTGGCTTCGGTCAAACCCGACTTCACGACGAAGGACGCGGAGAAGGCGGATATGTCCTCGACCGTCTCCCACTTCTCCACCGGGTACAGCTCCGATCCCAACCGCGATACCAACCTGCGAGTGGCGTCGAAGAAAGTCTCGGGAACCGTGCTGCAACCGGGTGAGCAGTTCTCCCTCAACGAGGCCCTCGGCCAGCGCACCGGCGCCAACGGGTACAAGCCCGCCGGCGTGATCTCGGACGGGCAGATGAAGGAGGACTACGGCGGGGGAGTCTCGCAGGTGTCGACGACTCTGTTCAATGCGGCGTTCTTCGCCGGATTCGACCTCGACGAGCACCAGGCCCACTCGCGCTACATCTCCCGCTACCCCGAGGGCCGGGAGTCGACGCTCGACTGGTCCTCGATCGACCTGAAGTTCACGAACACCTCGAAGTCACCGGTCGTCCTCGACATGTACCTCAAGGGCGGGGAAGTCCATGCGAAGGTCTTCGGCGTCAAGAAGTACGAGGTCTCGGCCGATGCCTCCGACCGGTTCAACCGCACTTCACCGGGATCCGTCACCGAGAGCGGTCCTTCCTGCACCCCGCAGGCGCCGAAGGGCGGATGGTCGATCAAGATCACCCGCACCCTCAAGGACATCAGCTCGGGACGGACGACGCAGGACGGGTTCACCACCGTCTACCGCCCCGTGAACAAGGTCGAGTGCAAAGACTGAACCCGACGCTGTTCGGGACCGTCTCCGCGTGTGTGCGACTCGGCCGCGGTTCAGCTGGCCGAACTCAGCGCTGCTCGGCGTACCACGAACGATGACGGACGGTGGCTCCGAGTGAAGTGAAGAGGTTGATCGACGCTTCATTGCCGGCTTCGATATCGACGAGGTAAGACCGCACACCACGTTGAGCGAGCAGAGCTGCCGCCGCCTGCGCCACTGATCGCCCGGCGCCTCGACGGCGCAGGTCGGGGCGGGTGATGAGGTTCGTGACAACGCCCCATTTGCTGCGTTCCACGACACGGCAGGCGGCGACCATCGACCGGGAGCCGTCGGGATGCGCGGCGTAGGCGGTGACGAACTCACACGGCTGGTCGGCAGCGATGAGCGCACGGAAGGCTTCGGCCGAATCCGGAGCGTCGCCGGGACTGCGCTGACTCGTCCACGCCGCGAAATGTTCGGGAGTCGGCGCATCGGCAACGTCGATGAGCAGACCGGGGGCGGCCGCCTCGGCGGGGGAGGACGCACCTGCCGCGGCTTCCGCGGTGGCACCTGTGAGCAGGAGGACCGCCTCGGAGGGGGTGTAGCCGCGTGCCGAGAGCAGCGGAGCAAGCCCCTCGCATTCCGGTGCCAGCGCGGACGAATCGTCGGCCGAGTAGATCTGGATCCGGCTGGGCTTCTCCCGCGTCCGATACCACTCCTCGACCGCGTCGAGGGCCTGTTCCCACCCCAGACCGGAATCGGACACGGGCAGGCAGCTGTTGGCCCGTCGCGTCGCGGACTCGGAATTGCGCAGCAGCCACCCCTTCTGGAGCAGGCTCATATCCGCGCCGGATTCGCTGCCCTCGTTGCGCAGGTTCTCCACATGCAGCCAGGACACATCCTGCGGCAGCCAGGCCGCGGCCGAAATTCGGCGGAGGTCGACGGCGGATACGATCTCATGAGTTCGGCCGGCTTTCGTCGGGGCCGGCGGCACCTCGTGCACGAGGAGGATCTGGGCTCGGGCAATGCGCAGCGGACCGCGCTTCGTGTCGATCTCGACACCCGCCTCGTCGGCATCGGTGATGACGCCGAGCGCATCAGAGGTCGAATGGGTGTCCCCGGGATCGAGCGCATACCGCACGACCACTCGTCTGCCGGGCTGCAGATCGTCCACTTCTCGCCTTCCTCCGCCGGATCTGTGCCCTCCCAGCCTAAGTCACCACGGCGGCCCGCCGCCGCAACGCATCACCGCCCGGGGCAGATGCAATGCGAATCACCCGAGACGGGTGGGCAAGGAGATCGGGCGAAGGCGTATTGTGGGACGTATATGCGCACCATCTGTGAGTCTTGCGAGGAGTCAGTCCAGTGACGTACATCATTGCCCAGCCCTGTGTCGATCTCAAAGACAAGGCGTGCATCGACGAATGCCCTGTCGACTGCATCTACGAGGGCGAACGCAGTCTCTACATCCACCCCGATGAGTGTGTCGACTGCGGTGCCTGTGAACCTGTCTGCCCCGTCGAGGCGATCTTCTACGAGGACGATGTCCCGGACGAATGGGAAGAGTACTACAAGGCGAACGTCGAATTCTTCGATGACCTCGGATCGCCCGGTGGTGCCGCGAAGCTCGGCAACACCCACAAGGATCATCCGATCATCTCCGCCCTTCCCCCGCAGAGCCACGACGTCTGAGCAATGGTGACCTCCTACGGACTTGAGCTGCCGGATTACCCTTGGGACCGGCTCACCGACTTCCGCCGCCGCGCGGCCGAACACTCCGATGGTGTGTGCGATCTGTCGATCGGCACGCCCGTCGATCCCACGCCTGAGGTGATCCGTCGGGCTCTGGCCGATGCGTCAGACGCCCACGGGTACCCGACGACGGCGGGAACCGCCGAGCTGCGCGAAGCGATCGCCTGGTGGTATGAGAACTGGCATTCCGTCCAGCTCGATCCCGCCACCGAGATCCTGCCGACGGTAGGCTCGAAGGAGCTCGTGGCCTGGCTGCCCACGCTGCTGGGTCTTCGACAGCGGGGGCTGGCCGTGGCCTGCCCGTCCGCGGCCTACCCGACCTACGAGATGGGGGCAACGATCGCGGGAGTCGAGTGCCGTCGCATCGACGCCGCCGACATCGTCGCCGGAGTTTCGCTCGAGGGCATCGGCTTGGTGTGGATCAACACCCCGAGCAACCCGACCGGGGAGGTGCTCGATGCCGACACCCTCGCCGAGGTGGTCCGCCGGGCTCGTGCCGCCGGAGTCGTTCTCGCGTCCGACGAATGTTACGGACTGCTCAACTGGGAATCGGACGGACCGGCTCCCAGCGTGCTCTCGGTCGCGGGGGAGTCCCATACGGGTGTGCTCAGCGTCTACTCGATGTCGAAGCAGTCGAATCTCGCCGGCTACCGTGCCGCGTTCGTCGCCGGTGACGGCGAGCTCATCGCCGACCTGACCCGTTCGCGCAAGCACGCGGGAATGATCGTGCCCTTCCCGGTCCAGGCGGCCATGATCGCCGGCCTGCGGGACACCGCACACGTGCTGGCTCAGAAAGAGGTCTATCGACAGCGGCGGGAACTGCTGCGTTCTGGACTCGTCGACTTCGGATTCCGCATCGATCATTCGAGCGCGGGACTCTACCTGTGGTCGACGGCTGGGAAGAGCTGCTGGGACTCACTGGCCGATCTCGCTGAGCTGGGCATCGTTGCCGGACCGGGCGAATTCTATGGTGAGGCAGCCGATGACCATGTGCGGATCGCGTTGACGGCCACCGATGAGCGCATCTCGGCCGCAGCCGAGCGGCTTCGTCAGGCAGCGGCCTAGCCGAGCGGATCGGTCGGGCGTGCGGACTCTGCGCTGGGCGCATCCCTGTGCTGGGTCCGATCAGGAAGGAACCCTTGAATTCTAAGCTTCTGCCAAGTGTCCGCAGAGGCTGCATTCAGGACGAAAAATCTCGTATTTGTCGAGATCAACAGTATTACTGACGAGTAGATGCAGGGTGAACTGATTTTCTCATTCCTGCACTTGTCGGTAGTCTTTGAAGGAACTGTGCAAGACACCTCAGGAAGTTCTTGGGGTACGTCAACGGTGAGGAGATCGAATGACTTCGGAGGCGAACCTCAGGATCGCTGATACGGAGCTGACGCTGCCCGAGGTGTCGGCGTCAGCGGGCAACAACGGATACCGTATCGGCTCTCTGCTGAAAGAGACCGGCTCGGTGACCTACGATCCAGGGTTTGCCAACACTGCATCCACCTCGTCGTCGATCACCTTCATCGATGGTGACGAAGGTGTGCTGCAGTACCGCGGCTATCCGATCGAACAGCTCGCTGAACAGTCGAACTTCGTCGAAGTCTGCTACCTCCTCATCTACGGTGAGCTGCCGACGCAGGAACAGTACGATGCCTTCGACGCCCGCCTGCGCGGACACACGATCGTGCATGAGGATCTGCGCCGGTTCTTCCGCGCTTTCCCCTACGATGCGCATCCGATGCCTATGGTTGCAGCGGCGGTCGCGGCTTTGTCGACGTTCTACCAAGATGACCTCGATGTCTTTGACGAAGATCAGATCGATACCTCATCGTTCCGCCTGCTCGCGAAGATGCCGACCATCGCGGCTCTCGCTCATCGGAAGAACATGGGCCTGCCGGTCATCCACCCGGACAATTCGCTGAGCCTGGTCGAAAACTTTCTGCGCGTGAACTTCGGTGTTCCCGCCGAGGAGTACGAACCGGACCCGCTGGCTGTGAAGGCCATGGATCAGCTGTTCATCCTCCACGCCGATCACGAGCAGAACTGCTCAACGTCGACCGTGCGTCTTGTCGGCTCGTCCCAGGCCAACGTCTTCCAGTCGATTTCGGCCGGCGTCAACGCCCTGGCCGGCCCGCTGCACGGGGGAGCGAACTCCGCAGTGCTCGAGATGCTGCAGAACATCGCCGCCTCGGACGACGGTCCGAAGAAGTTCATGGAGCGGGTGAAGAACAAGGAAGACGGTGTGCGTCTCATGGGCTTCGGACACCGCGTGTACAAGAACTACGACCCGCGAGCAAAGATCATCAAGAAGACCGCTGATGAGGTGCTCGCTCGTTCCGGTGGCGATCCGCTGCTCGAGCTCGCTCAGCAGCTCGAGGAGATCGCGCTGGCCGACGACTACTTCGTCGAGCGCAAGCTCTACCCGAACGTCGACTTCTACACGGGCCTCATCTACAAGGCTCTGGGATTCCCGACGAACATGTTCACTGTGCTCTTCTCCGTCGGTCGTCTGCCCGGTTGGATCGCTCAGTGGCGCGAAATGATCAAGGATCCCGAGACGAAGATCGGCCGCCCGCGCCAGATCTACACGGGTGCGCACTCCCGCGACTACAAGGAGATCAGCGACCGCTGAGTCGACTGAGACAGCGTCAAGCGGCGCCGGAGCAGATTTCTCTGCCCGGCGCCGTTGCGCATTCACCGACTTCGGCCGCACCTCACCGCCATGCCCCGGCGGCCCCGCCGAGCGCTGCTGCCGCACCCCGGAAACCTCGCTCCGCACCCCGCTTCCCGCCGCTGCCGCACCCTGGGAATCTCTCTCCGCACCGCCTCACCCCGGCAGCCTCGCACTTGGGCTAGGCATCTGCCGCCTAAAGGGAAGCGGCCCTCACCGTTTCCGCTGCTTTGTACCGCTAGCCGTTTCATCTACAGCTGGCGACTGCATCCATCACCGGTAGCTTCACACCGCCCTGTAGGACCACGGTGGTGTGCGGCTAGCGGTGGGTGATGCTTGAAACCCGGTCCGAAATTGCCTCGGCGCGGTCCACTCTCTTCGCGAATGGGTCGTGGGTATCGGCCCGGTGTCCTCGTGGACGGGGCTGGAGTAGGACCGCTGAGTCGGAGGATTGTACAGCGCTGGAAGCCCCTCCGGCAGCTGCTGACGCTTCCCATCACAGGCATCCGTCACCGTTAGCCGCACAACGCCCTGCAGGACCACGGGGTTGTGATGATTGCTGTTGGAATTGGCGGAGACGGTGAGTGGTGACTGCAGGGGTGAGGGGTGCTGCCGGGGGCGATGCTGCGGGTACCGGATGCTTGGGGATCTGCTCGTTGACGCGAGTGATTGTGCGAGTGAATGCGGCGAGGGCGCGCTCACTTCATGTGAACGCGCCCTCGTCAGGCGGTCGCCTCGGCCGAAACCCCACGTCAGGCGGTCGTCTCGGCCGAAACCCCAAGTCAGGCGGTCGCCTCGGACCGAAACGTCAGTGGTCAGATGGACTGTCGGCCGCAGATGCCGGCAGCCGACCGCGGAACCTCAAACACCGCCGAGGCTCAGCCAGCGATCAGTGCAGGTCGGGGTTGAGCTCGATGCCCTTGGAATCACGAGCGATGGCCTCGACGGCACCGGAGACCGAATTGCGGCGGAAGAGGATGTTGTTCTTGCCGCTGAGCTCGCCGGCCTTGACCACCGCGCCGTCCTCACCGGGGACCGTCACACGTGTGCCGGCGGTGATGTAGAGGCCGGCTTCGACGATGCAGTCATCTCCGATCGAGATGCCGACACCGGCGTTGGCACCCAAGAGGCTGCCCGAACCGATCGAGATTCGGTGCGTGCCGCCTCCGGAAAGCGTGCCCATGATCGACGCGCCGCCACCGATGTCCGAGCCGTCGCCGACGACGACGCCCTGGGAGATGCGTCCCTCGACCATGGCCGAACCGAGCGTGCCGGCGTTGAAGTTCACGAAGCCCTCGTGCATGACGGTGGTGCCGGGGGCCAAATGGGCGCCGAGGCGGACACGGTCGGCATCGGCGATGCGCACACCGGAGGGAATGACGAAGTCGGTCATGCGGGGGAACTTGTCGAGTCCGTAGACGGCGACGGGACCGCGAGCGAGCAGCTTCGCGCGGGTGGCCTCGAACTCATCGGGGGAGCAGGCGCCGAACGACGTCCACACGACGTTGGCGATGTGCCCGAAGATCCCGTCGAGGTTGACGTCGTTGGGCGTCACCAGTCGTTGGGACAGGGCGTGCAGACGCAGGTAGGCATCCGCCGCCGAGGCGGGGCCTGCGTCGAGATCGATCGTGGTGGTGACGACTTCGGCGCGGGTGCCGCGAGCGTCGTCGGTGCCCACGAGAGCGTCGAGACCGTCGTCGGCAGCGCGGGCGGTGGCGGCCGCCTCGGCGGATTCGGGGGTATCAGCCGTGCTCAGGGTGGGATACCAGACGGAGAGGACGATGTCGGAATGGATCGTGGCAAGTCCACGTGCGGATACGATGCGTTCTGTCATGCCTTAAGCCTAGACGGTGGGGGCAGTACTAGGCTAAGGGACATGACTGTCGATCCATCTGCTGAGACCGAGTCCATCTTCGCACCCACGACTGAGCTCGGTGAGTACCTGTTCGCCGCCCTCGGCGACCCGGCCGAACTCACCGGCCGCCTCTGCGCGGTCGAATCCGTCTCCGGCAACGAAACCGTGTTGGCCGACGCCGTCGTCGAGGTGCTCGAACGCATCAGCGGCGGCCCGGGACCGGAACTCGAGATCCTTCGCGACGGAGATACGGTCGTCGCCCGCACCAGCCTGGGCCGGGCCGAACGGATCGTCGTCGCCGGACACCTCGACACCGTTCCCGTCGAAGACAACCTGCCGCCGGTGAGGACCACGATGACCGGGGCGGACTACCCCACGGACGAAGTGATCTGGGGACGCGGATCCTGCGATATGAAGGCCGGAGTCGCCATGCAGCTGTCCACGGCCGCAGCCCTTGAGGACCCGAGCCGCGACGTCAGCTGGGTCTTCTACGACCATGAGGAAGTCGACGCCTCACTCAACGGTCTCGGCCGGGTCGCGCGCACTCATCCGGACTGGTTGACAGGCGATTTCGCGATCCTCGGCGAACCCTCGAATGCTTCGGTCGAAGGCGGCTGCAACGGCACCATCCGCGTCGACGTCACCACCACCGGGGTGCGCGCGCATTCGGCGCGCGCGTTCATGGGCGTCAACGCCATCCATGCCGCTGCGCAGGTGCTCTCCCGTTTGGCCGAACATGAGACGGAGACCGTCACGGTCGACGGGCTCGACTACCGCGAATCCCTGTCCGCGGTGAACATCAGCGGAGGTGTGGCCGGCAACGTCGTTCCCGACGAATGCGTCGTGTCCGTGAACTACCGGTTCGCCCCGAGCAGGTCCGCCGCGGAAGCCGAAGCGTTCCTGCGCGAGTTCTTCACCGGCTTCGACATCGTCGTCACCGACGCTGCCGAGGGTGCCCGGCCCGGCCTCGACCGGCCCATTGCGCAGGACTTCATCGACACACTCGGCCTGTCGCCGGCGCCGAAGCTGGGGTGGACCGACGTGTCGCGGTTCAGTGCGCTCGGGGTCCCGGCGGTGAATTTCGGTCCCGGGAACCCGCTGTATGCCCACAAGTCCGACGAGCATGTCAGAGTCGCCGAGGTGGAGCAGGCCACCCGGACCCTGCTCAGCTACCTCGAAGGCCGGTGAACACGGTGAACGACAGAGGCGAATCCGCTGACTACGGCGCCGTCCCGAGCGGTGACGGCCCCGCCCCGAGCGACAGGCAGCCCGAGTACTACAGCAAGGGCCCGCTGCGTCTGCGCGGGGACCAGGTGCCGGAGACGACGACGGACCAGCGTCTGCTCGAAGCGGGGACGAGTGCGGAGTGGGTGCACGAAGACCCGTGGCGGGTGATGCGCATCCAAGCCGAATTCGTCGAAGGCTTCAGCTCCCTGGCCGAGGTCGGACCGGCCGTCGCGATCTTCGGCTCAGCCCGGCTCCACGCCGACACTCAGGCGTATGCGGACACTCGTGAGATCGCCCGCCGGCTGGCCGAATCCGGCAACGCCGTCATCACCGGCGGGGGACCGGGCATCATGGAGGCAGGCAACCTCGGCGCCGTCGACGGCGGAGGGGTGTCGATCGGCCTGGGCATCGAACTGCCCTTCGAATCGGGCCTGAACGACCACGTCGAGCTCGGCGTGCACTTCCGCTACTTCTTCGTCCGCAAAACGATGTTCCTCAAATACTCCCGCGGCTTCGTCGTCATGCCCGGCGGCTTCGGCACCCTCGACGAACTCTTCGAAGCTTTCACCATGGTCCAGACAGGCAAGGTGACGTCATTCCCGATCGTCCTCTTCGGCACCGCCTACTGGCAGGGTCTCGTCGACTGGATGCGCGATAGCCTGCTCGCCAACGGCACGATCAGCGACAAGGATCTGTCCCTCTTTACCCTCACCGACGATATCGACGAGGCCGTGGCCACGATCGAAGCGGGAAGCACATCGTGAAAGATCGCACCGACGCTGCCGCGGATATGTCCCGCTTCGACCTCAGCCAGGCCCGGGCGGGGGCACCGGCGATCATGGCGGTGATCAACCGCACGACCGATTCGTTCTACGAATCCGCCGCCACCTTGGACGAGGCGATCACCGCGGTTGCCGCGGCCGCCGACGACGGCGCGCACATCGTCGACATCGGGGGAGTGCGTGCGGGGAGGGGTCGGGAGATCTCCGTCGCCGAGGAGATCGACCGCGTGTGCCCAACGATCGAGGCCGTGGCCCGAGCCCACCCGCACGTGCTCATCAGCGTCGACACCTGGCGCCACGAAGTCGCCGAAGCGGCCTGCCGGGCCGGCGCCGGTCTTCTCAACGACACGTGGGCCGGGGTCGATCCGCAGATGGCCGAGGTGGCTTCCCGGAACAAGGTCGGCCTCGTCTGCTCCCACACCGGGGGATTGGATCCCCGCACCGATGCGCACCGCAATCGCTACGGCCTCCATGCCGGGGACATCGTCGACGCAGCACTTGCCGGAGTCATCGACCTCGCCGAGGCGGCCCGTGCCGCCGGTGTCCCCGACGAGAAGATCATCATCGACCCCACCCCGGACTTCGGGAAGAACACCTATCAGTCGCTGCGTCTGCTGCGGGAGCTCGACCGTTTCACCGCGACCGGACTTCCGGTGCTGCTGGCGATCTCCAGGAAGGACTTCGTCGGCGAAGCCATCGGCGATGTCGCGCCCGAGGACCGGCTGCACGGAACCATCGCAGCAACTGCGCTGGCTGTCGAGAAGGGAGCGGCGATGATCCGGACCCATGATGTCCGCGCCACCGCCGACGCCATCGATGTGACCCTGGCGATCACCGGTGAAGTCGTGCCGAGACACACCGTGCGCGGCCTGCGCTGAGAGTTCGCAACCGGGGTCTGTGCGAAAATGGGCGCATGCCTTTGTGGATTGTGATCGGTGTCGCGGCCGCGATCTTCGTCCTTGTGATCGTCATCGCGGCCAGCTTCAACGTCTTCGCCGCCGAAACCGGTGATGAGGCGCAGGAACGGTGGACCGGCCTGCCCGAAGGATTCACCAGTGCGGACCTCGACACGGTGGGTTTCAGGCCCGCACTGCGCGGATACCGAATGGAAGACGTCGACGAGGCCATGCAGATCCTGCAGGACCGCCTGCGCGTCCTCGAATCCGCGACCGATGTGAGCGCCCAGACGCCCGTCGACTCTGCAGCCGCTGACCCTGCCGGGCCCGAAACTCCCGCACCCTCCACATCCCCTGTCCCCGTCGACACCGCGAATGAGGCACCGGAAACGGCTGCCGAACCACGATGAGCCGTCCTTCCGACCTGCCCGGAATCACCCTCGCCCCCGAAGTCTTCGACTCGTCCCGACTCTCCCGCCTCGGCGCACTGTTCATCGTGCTGCCCGTGTGGCTGCAGGCCCTGGCCGTGTACTTCGTCTCCCGTGTCGTGAGCCTGTCGATCTTCGCCTCTGTCCTCAAATGGCAGGATCCGGCGAACTGGTCATCATCGCCGGTGACGACGACCCTCAACGACTTCCTCAACTTCTGGGACGGCGGTTGGTACGCCCGCGTCGCCGAGGAGGGCTACCCGCACGTCCTGCCCGCCGACGACAGCGGCGCGGTCGCCGAGAACCAGTGGGCCTTCTACCCGCTGCACCCCTCGGTCGTCGGCACCCTGTCCGACCTCACCGGGGTCAGCTACGCAGTCCTGTCTCCGATCGTATCCACTGTGGCCGCCGGGTTGGCGGCCGTCGTCATCCTCCACCTCTTCCGCAAATACGTTGATCCCGGCCAGGCGCTCATGGGACTGGCGCTGGTGATGTTCTTCCCATCGGCGCCGATCCTCTCCACCGGCTACGCCGAATCCCTGACACTGCTGCTGCAGGCGATGGTTCTGTTCCTCCTCGTCGAACGCCGGTACCTGACAGCGCTGCCGGTCGTCGTCCTCATGGACCTGTCCCGACCGGTCGGAGTGGCGTTCTCGTTCTTCATGCTCCTCCATCTCATCGACCGGTTCGTCCACCGTCGCCAGGACCCCTATCCCACCGCCGAGGTGGTCCGATCCTGGACCCTGGGTGTGCTGTCATGTGCGGCCGCCCTCATCCATCCGCTCCACGCGTGGTGGGCGACGGGGTCGCTGACCGCCTACACCGACACCGAGGCGGCCTGGCACACCGGAGAGACGACGTTCGTCGTCCAATGGGTGGCGCAGTCGATCAACCTCATCGGACCCCTGGGCCCGGTTCTGCTCATCATCGTCGTCGCGGGAATGCTCGGCCTGATCTTCTCTCCGGCCGGAGCGCGCATGGGGCGGACGCTGCAGCTGTTCTGCCTCGGCTACGGCATCTACCTGCTCATCTTCTTCAACCCGCAGACCTCGACTCTGCGACTGCTGCTGCCGCTGTTCCCCTTGGCGCTGACACTGGCTCTGGTGCGCTCACGCGGTTACCGGGCCGCGCTGCTCGTCGCATATATCCTGTTCCAGATCATCTGGGTGGCCTACCTGTGGCACTTCACCCCGCCGGCGGATCTGCCGCCGTGAACGATCGTTTATGAGAAAGTTACCCGGATCGTCCGGATCATGGAATAATCGAAGTACAACATTCGGTACACCTGGTGTGAACCGTCTTTGCATGACAACGGAAGGAAGAGCCCACATGGCAGCCCAGAAACCCCGCACCGGCGACGGACCTCTGGAAGTGACCGAAGAAGGCCGAAGCATGGTGATGCGGCTTCCTGTCGAAGGCGGAGGACGTCTGGTGATCGAGCTCAGCAGAGACGAAGCCACAGGACTGCACGACACTCTGGCAGAGACTCTGGGGCTCTGAGCCTCCGGCCGCTGAAGCGGCCGGACAGAACCGCACGAACAGCAGAGACTTCTCGGAAGTCTCTGCTGTTGTCGCATTCACCTGCTCTTCTGCAGCAGCAGCAGTCCTTGGCCGATGGGCAACAGTACCCGGTCGAGGTCTTCCTGCTGGGCGAGGCGGTTGAGCATTCCGCGAGCCGCTTGGGTCCGCGGGCTGCGGTCGACGGGGTCGGCGACAGCGCCCTTGAGCATCGTCTGGTGGATGACGAGGAGACCGTGCGCGTCGAGCAGACGCAGCGATGGCTGGATCATGCGCTCGAGGTTGCTCGGCTCAGAGTCGATGAAGACCATGTCATAAGCGGCCGGAGCGAGTTTCTTGAGTACCTCTTCGGCCCGTCCGCTCATCAGCCGCAGGCGGCCCGGGCGAATTCCCGCCATATCGACGAGGTCGCGGGCGGCACCTTGTGCTGTGGAGTTCGTGTCGATGGAGGTCAGTATGCCGGCGGTGGGCATACCGCGCAGCAGAGCCAGAGTCGAGGTGCCCACTCCTGTTCCGACTTCGACGGCGGCGACCGGGGTGAGGAGTCGGGCGAGGAGCGTCAGCGTCTTCGCCGTCGTCTGGGACACCGGCGCAAGACCGAATTCGTGAGAGTGGGTCCGGGCGGCATCGAGCAGGGGATCGGGGCCGTTGTACTGTTCGGAGAAGGTGAGATCACCTGCAATTTCACGTGACAATCGGCCCCCTCCTTTCCGTTGCTGAGTCCTCCCAAGTCTAACCGCATTCGGGCTCGATTCCGTGAGTGCGCCACAGCTCATCGAGCTCATCGACGTCGAGGAACGCACTCCGGTCGACCCGGGCATGGGAATGCGGAGTGCCTTCATCGGCCCAGTGGCTGCGGGCGCGGGCGAAGATCTCCGGCGGCAGGACTCCCGCGGCGTTGATCACCCTCCACCATGTGACGTTCGAGCCGAATTCCCTCATCACCCGCCCGACATAGCGGGGCGAGCAGCCGGCGACGGCACCCACGGTTCCGTAGGCGACGACACGGGCTTCGGGGACGAGTTCGACGATGCGCAGCACGCGCTCGACCGCTATCTCATCCATCGACGCTCCCGGCACCCGGCGCTCGTCGAACCTGTGCTGACCATGAGTCGATGCTACAGCCGTCCACGGTAGACTGGGTGACATGTTCATGGGTATCAACGGCACCGAAATGGTGATCCTGGTCGTTGTGGCCTTGGTCGTGATCGGACCCAAGCGCCTGCCCGAATACGCAGAGAAGCTGCGTGACTTCGTCCGCCAGATGCGGCGGATGGCCGAGGGAGCGAAGGACAGCGTCCGTCGTGACTTCGGGGACGACTTCAACGACGTGGATTGGCAGAAGCTCGATCCGCGTCAGTACGACCCCCGGCGCATCGTCCGAGAGGCCCTCGTCGAAGAGGATGCTGCGATCCGCGAATCCAAACGTCGGGATCCGCTCGAGGCTCCCGCCGTCGACGCTGCGGACCCGGCGACTGCGGCGGAAAGCTCCGGCACCGAGGCGACTGTGCGGGAGAAGTCACCGATCGAACGGTTCCAAGCCCAGGTCGACCTGCGAGACCGATCCGCGGCCGCCCCGTTCGACTCCGAAGCCACCTGAAGGACCAGGACCCCTTTCGGTTCGCCGGGACGAAAGCGGAGGCGGGTTCGAGCGGAGAGCTCGACTGTCAGTTCTTCTGCACCGATGGGTGCTCGGGGTTCGAACACAGCGGATCGGCGTAGCCGCGGCAGAAGTAGGACCCGGCCTTCTCCCAGGGGATTCCGGCGAAGAGCTCGCGTACGGTCACCGCATACAACCCCTTGTCCGCGACGGTCGCGTATACGGCCGGTGCGGCTTTCGCGGTAGAGGGGTGGATGGAGTGCATGAGCACGACCGAGCCGGGACGGGCATGTGCCTTCACCGCCTTGACGATCTTCTTCGGATCCCTGTGCTGCCAGTCGCCGGTGTCGACGTCCCAGATGATCGACGGTACGCCCACGACATGGGCGGACCGTTTGTCGAGCGCACCATAGGGCGGGCGGACCATAGGATCAGTGTCGACACCGACCGAATTCAGTGACTTCCGGGTCCGGCGGATCTCCGCACGGATCTTCGCGGAGGGGATCTGGCTGAGTCGCGGATGCCGATAGGTGTGGTTGTCGACCTCGTGACCGTCGGCGATGACCTTGCGAGCCACTTCGGGGAAGTGATCGATGTTCTTGCCGAGGAAGAAGTAGGTCACGCGGATGTCGGCCTCAGCGGCGGCATCGAGGATGGCCTGTTCGGTCGCGGCCTCTCCCGGACCGTCGTCATAGGTCAGTGCTACGCAGGGCAGCAGTGCGCAGGAGAAGTCGGGAGACCGCTGGTCGGCAGGCTGGACCAGTCTCAGCGGGGTGTGCAGCTCATCGGCGACCTGTGTCCCCAGCGGTGTGAGTTCCGCATCCGACACCGGTGTGCCCTCGATGGTCAGCCTTCCGAATTCATCGCCGGAGACCGTCGCAGGGTCCACTGCGGCGGTGAAGAGACTGCGCGCATCGACCGTGGTCTCGGCGTCGAGGTCGGTGAGCAGCACCGCGGTATGCGGCTGCGGTGAATGCTGTTCGACGGTGGTCACGAGGTAGCGGCCCCCTCCGACGAGGACCGAGTTGTCGATGTCGAGCGAGTCCGGATCGGGCGCATCTCTGCCGGGGCCGGGAGCCGCATCCTGAGATTCCGATGCGGGTTCGCCTGAGGCAGTCCGCAGCGGAGCGAATGTCGCCGTCGGCCACCGGTGGACCGGCGAGGTCTGCGGGGGAGAGAACTCAGCTCTGCCGTCGAATCCGCCCGCCTTCTCGATCATCGTCGACAGCCGAGACTCGACGGCTGAGTTCAACGAGGGTGCCCCGGGCACGCCGAAGACATGGATGTTCAGCCGCGGGCTTCGCTTCTCGGCGATGATCGCGTAGCTGCGCATCGATTCGGTCACCAGGGCGCGGTTCTCAGCCGCCGTGGTCCGATGCTGCTGTGCAGTCAGGTCCTTCGCGCTCGGCGGGGCGTGACGGTTCGCGGTGACGACGGCACCGGGCAGGAGGATGAAGAGGCTGAGCGCGAGCGCACAGGAGAACAGTGTGTAGACGAGACCGTCTCCACGGACAGGCAACCGCACTGTCTCAGACCGGGCTGAGACCCAGAGACCTGCCGGACAGTCCGCGAGAGCGCCTGCGCAGGGACTCGGCCAACGTGTCGAAGGCCTGTGCAGCGGGGGACTCGGGGTGGCTGAGCACGACGGGGGTGCCGGCGTCGGATCCTTCGCGCACCTGTGTGTCGAGGGGAATCTGCGCCAGCAGAGGAATCGTGGTCTCGAGCGTCTGCGAGAGGTTCTCGGCCACACTGGTGCCGCCGCCGGTGCCGAAGACATCCAGACGGCTGCCGTCGGGCATCTCCATCCAGGACATGTTCTCGATCACCCCGGACAGCGTCTGCTTCGTCTGGGTGGCGATGGAGCCGGCACGTTCGGCAACCTGAGCCGCGGCCGCCTGCGGGGTGGTCACGACGAGCAGCTCCGAACCGGGCAGCAGCTGGGCCACGGAGATCGCAATGTCACCGGTGCCCGGCGGCAGGTCGAGCAGAAGGACGTCGAGATCGCCCCAGAACACATCGGTGAGGAACTGCTGCAGGGCACGGTGGAGCATGGGGCCTCGCCACACGACGGCCTGGCTCGGCGGGACGAACATGCCGATGCTCATGACCTTCACGTCGTGGCCGATCTGCGGCAGGATCATCTCGTCGACCCGGGTCGGCTTGCCCGAAAGTCCGAGCATGCCCGGGATGGAGAAACCGTAGATATCGGCATCGACGAGGCCGACGCGCAGACCCTTGGCCGCGAGCGAAACCGCGAGGTTCGCCGTCACCGAGGATTTGCCGACCCCGCCCTTGCCGGACGCGATCGCGTACACCTTGGTGAGGGAGTCGGGCCGGTTGAAGGGGATGTCGCGAGTACCGGTTCCCTGCAGCTTCTCCTTCATCGCCTTCCGCTGTTCGGGTGTCATCGTCCCCAGGACGACCGTCACCTCGGTGACTCCCTCGACGCGGGCCACCGCAGCCTTCGTGTCCCTGGAGATCGTGTCCTTGAGCGGGCAGCCGGCGATGGTGAGCAGAACTGTGACGGTGACTTCGCCGCCGTCGATGCTGATGTCGTCGACCATATCGAGCTCAACGATGTTGCGGCGGATCTCGGGATCGATGACGCCGGTCAGTGCCTCTCTCACCGTGTCCACATCGGGACCAGTCATGTCCACGTCCTTTCCTCCCCGGATGAGTGCTCCTGGGGCTTCAACCCTACCCCTTGGGAATCGGCGCCGTCATCCGGCCCCTGGCCCCTGTACCCGGGGTCCTTCGGTTCCGCGGCGGACCGTCCGGGCTCTCTGCTCTCCTCTTCGAGTTCCCTGAGCAGATCCTTGAGTTCGGAGCGGATGAAGTCGCGGGTTGCGACCTCTCGCATGGCGATCCGCAGCGCCGCGACCTCTCGGGCCAGATACTCGGTGTCGGCGAGGTTGCGTTCGGCACGCTGCCGATCGTGTTCGAATTCGACGCGGTCACGGTCGGTGCTGCGGTTCTCCGCGAGGAGGATCAGCGGAGCGGCATAGGAGGCCTGCAGGGAAAGAATGAGGGTGAGCAGAGTGAAGTTCAGCGACCGTGGGTCGAACTGCCAGGACTCGGGAAGCAGAGTGTTCCACCCAAGCCAGACCGCACAGAAGACGGTCATCCCCACGAGGAACGCGGGGGTGCCCATGAACCGGGCGAACGCCTCGGCGCCGCGGCCGAAGGTCTCAGGCGACATGGCGAAGTTCGGCAGTTTGCGTTTGCTCGACCGTGGGATCTCGAAATCGTCAACAGCCATGTCTACCCCCTCCTGATTTCATCACGGCCGGTCGTGCGCCAATCCTCGGGCAGAAGCTCGTCGAGGACGTCGTCGACGGTGACGACTCCGACGAGGCGGTCGTTCTCATCCGTGATCGGCACCGAGACCAGATTGTACGCGGCCAGAAGCTTCGACACCTCGCCCAGAGGGGCTTCCGGCGGCAGCGGTTCGACCTCGGTGTCGAGCATGATGCCCACCGCTTCATGCGGCGGATGACGCAGCATCTCCTGGATGTGGACGAGCCCGAGGTACTTGCCCGTCGGTGTCTCCACGGGCTGTCTGCAGACGAAGACCGCGGCGGCCAGGGCCGCAGGCAGGTCTTCCCGGCGGACGTGGGCCAGCGCCTCGGCGACGGTGGTCTCGGGGGTGAGGATGACCGGTTCGGTCGTCATCAGGCCACCGGCGGTGTCATCGTCGTACGCCAGCAGCGTCCGCACATCCTCGGCGTCATCGGGTTCCATGAGGGCGAGGAACCGTTCGGCCTGGTCGTCGCTGAGTTCGCCGAGCAGGTCAGCGGCGTCATCGGGTTCCATCTCTTCGAGCACCGTCACGGCACGTTCGGTATCGAGGCCGGCGAGGATCTCGATCTGCGTGTCGGCCGGGAGCTCTTCGATGACGTCGGCGAGGCGCTCGTCGTCGAGGGCCCGGGCGACCTGGAGACGGCGCGCCGAGTTCATCTCGAAGAGCACATCGGCGAGGTCGGCAGGCTTCGTGTCCTGGTAGGCGGCGATGAGCTGGGTGGCTTCCTGATCGATGTCGGAGTCGGCCGGATGGTCGGCGTCGGTCCAGTCGATCTGCTTCGTCTCACCGCGCCGGCGGAACGCGGCGAAGGCGGTGCGTTCGGGGACTCGACGCACGAAGAGGCGCGTGACCTCCCAGTCCTTGTTCACCTGCTGCTCGATGCCGACGTCCTCGACGAGGACGGGGGAATCGTCTGCCCGCAGACGCAGCCTGCGGTCGAGGAGATCGTTCATGACCAGCGTCTCCGATCCGCGCTGTTCGAAGCGGCGCATGTTCACCAGGCCGGTGGTGATGACCTGTCCGGAGTCGATGGCGGTGACCCGACCCATGGGGACGAAGACGCGGCGTCTGCCCGGGACTTCGACGACAAGGCCGATGACACGTGGGGACTGCCGCATGGTCGCGCGATAGACGATGACGGCGTCACGAACCCGTCCGACCTGATCGCCGAGAGGGTCGAATACGGGCGCGGAGACGAGCCGGGCGACGAAGACTCTTTTCGGTGGACCAGACATGTTCTCAGACTACGGGGTGGGCGGAGTCCTGCGGGGCCGCCTCGGCGAATTGAACTCAATTCACATTCCGCCGATCCCGGGATGACGGCCTCATGAACGCTGCTGTGACCTCGAATCGCGGACGGTCTGGGGGAGGTGTTCCACGCGCTCACTTCTCCTATTCATCAAGCTGTACTGACGACTTCACTCCCTTGTCGTTCGGCCTGCCTAGCGTCGTGTCACGGCAGATCCAGCCACAGTCGACAACAGGAGTCATCCATGCAGATACGCCGAATCCGCCCTCGCACCACCGTCGCAGGTCTGGGTGCCTGTGCCGTGCTGACACTCTTCGCTCCGCTGCTGTCACCGACCGCTGCGACGGCGGCGGGGGCACCGGCCGAACTCTATGAGGGACACGTGCAGGTCGATCGGGGCCAGGCCGCCGATCCGCAGAAGTTCACGGGTCGGGTCTTCGACGATGCCAACGAGAATTCGAAGCTCGACGACGACGAGGAGGGCGTGGCCGGAGTCGCGGTCACCAACGGCGTCGACGTCGTCCAGACCGACGGCCAGGGGGTCTATGAGCTGCCCGTGCGGGAGAACATGACCGTGTCCGTGACCCAGCCGGCGGGATGGCAGGTTCCCGTCGATGAAGACAAGGTCGCCCAATTCAGCTACAACCATCTGCCCGAAGGATCCGGTGACCTCGAGTTCGGCGGGATCGAACCGACCGGGCAGACTCCGAAGGCAGTGAACTTCCCGATGGTCGAATCGACGGCGTCGGCGAAGTCGGACCAGAACTGCCCGATCGCCGCTGACACGCAGGCCTATGACACCACCGAGATGGGCTATGCCCGTGACGGCGCGGTCGGGGACCTCGCCGACCGTGAGGACTACGGTGCCTGCGGTGTGCTGCTGCTCGGTGACAACGTCGGTGACGACCTCAGCCTCAACGACGAACTGCGCGACATCTACGCGCAGACGAACGGTCCTGTGCGGGTGGCCCCCGGCAACCACGATCAGGACTACGACGCCGTCGACGACTCTCACGCCCTCGACACCTTCCGCGACCAGTTCGGGCCGTCGTATTTCTCCTATGACGTGGGCAAGACCCACTTCGTCGTGCTCGACAGCATCGACTACGAGGGCAAGGCGAATGGGAAGAAGTACAAGGAGAGGATCACCGAGGAGCAGCTGACCTGGCTGGCGAACGATCTGAAGAATGTGCCGAAGAACGCGCAGGTCGTCATCGCCACACACGCGCCCATCGTCACGCACACAGAGGTCGTCGTCGACAACGCGAAGGACTTCTACGATGTCATCGCCGACTACCCGAACGCCGTGACCGTGGGCGGACACACCCACACGCAGGAGAACCTCATCGCCGGTGAGTCGCGCGAGGAATGGGCCGCAGCCGGAATCGAGAAGCTGCCGAACACGCAGATCGTCGCCGGTGCGGTCTCCGGCGACTGGTACTCCGGAGGGCTCAACGCCGATGGCTTGCCGTACTCGTTCACTCAGGACGCTTCGGAGCCGGGAGTGCTCACCCTGGAGTTCGACGGTGCCTCGCGCAGCGAGCGCTACACCGTGCGCAACGAATCCGATGATCATCAGCTGCTGCTCGGTGTGAATTCGCCGGCGTGGCGCGACTGGGCCCAGAAGGCCCAGGACTGGCAGGACGCGGACAAGGCGGGCACCGCTCCGGAGCCGGTCTCCGAACGGGTCGTCACCCGTGATGATCTGAAGGAGGGGCAGACATGGCTGACCTCGAGCTTCCTGGCCGGCACCTCCGATGCCCGAGTCGAAGTCAGCTTTGACGGCCAGGCTCCGAAGCAGAGCGAGCACACACAGCCCGGCCGGGGCGAGGCTCTGGCCAAGGGGTGGGAGTTCACGGATCCGTACACGGCCTCGCAGAACCTGCGTACCTCGGGCAATGTCGGACAGTCGAGTTCGCACCTGTGGCGCACCGAGATCCCCTCGAACCTCGATCTGGGCACTCACACCGCAGAGGTGACCGGAACCGACCGCTACGGTCGTGACTTCACGCAGACGGTCCGCTTCACCGTGGTCGAAGACGAGGCCCAGGCGAACAGCGAATCCCAGAAGCTGCTGCGCCAGGACGGCTTCGACGTTCAGATGGAGAAGAGCAGCAAGGATCCGCAGGGTCTGGACTCCGAGGAAGCTCAGTCCGCCCGCGAGGACTGAGCGTCACCGGTGCCCACAGTCAGGAACACTGATCCGCAGCCCTGCTGAGAGGCACCAGCGCTGAGAGCACAGAAACGGGGCCCGCTGCTCGGCGGGCCCCGTCACTGTCAGGAGGGACTCGAGCCCCGGGCCGGCGAGCTCAGAACGCGGCGGTGAAGGCCGAGGCGAAGTCCGGAGCGATCTCGCTCAGGGTCTGCGGCTGCTGACATCCGGGTCCCGCCGGGGCCGCCGAGACGTGAGCGTCGAGGATCGCCAGGCTCAGCGCGTCGGCGGCCGCCGCGGTGATCGTCACGAGTTCGCGGGTGGCAGCCTCGTAGTCGGTCGGAAGAGCGTGTTCTCCGGTGGCGATGCCGAAGACGGTGTCGCCGTCATAGAGCGTATGCGAAGGCTGGACGGCTCGGGCGATGCCCGCATGCGCCCCCGATGCCATCCGAGTCACCTGTGCCGGGTCGAGAGCGGCGTCGGTGGCGACGATCGCGATCGTCGTGTTCTTCGCCGCCGCATCCGGTGGTGCCGCGACCGGCAGCCCCCGGACTCTCGGCAGATCGAATCCGTAGGACCGCAGCAGTGGATCCAACCACAGACCGCCGGTCGAGGTGCCGATCGAACCGAGGGAGTTCGCCGCGACAAGTGCGGCGACAGTGACACCGCCGGGCAGGCGGACAGCGACGGATCCGAGTCCGCTGCGAAGCGTCTGGAACCCCGAACGGGCACCGGCACCGGCACCGAGGCTGCCCCTGACCTCTCTCCGCGGCACCGCACTCGGTTTCCCTGCGGTCGATTCGGCGCCGGTCGACAGAGCGTCCCTCGCCGCCTGCGCGCCCTCGTCGGGTCGCGGCGGTGCCACCGGCCCCGCCCCGCGACCGAGGTCGAAGATCGCGGCGGCCGGGACGAGTGGGATGACGGTTCCGGGCAGACCGGGTGCGGGGAAACCGCGCCCCGCCTCGGCGAGGGCATCGACGACGCCGCTGACGGCGGCGAGGCCGAGAGCCGAACCACCCGTGAGGACGATGCCATCGGCACCATAGGAATGCGTGCCCGGGGCGATGACATCGGTCTCATGAGTGGCGGGACCGCCGCCGCGGACATCGACGCCGATGGTGGACCCGGACGGAGGGGCCACGACGCTCAGCCCGGTCAGGCGCCCCGGGGTGAACTCACCGGCATGGCCGAGACCGAGTCCCGGGACCTCGAGGATGCCCCGGCCGCGCACCGGGCCGATGCCGTCAACCGGCATCGACTCGGCGTCCGCGTCCGTCCCCGGATGGGCGTCGTGTGCCGAGGACATCAGCGATTCCGACCCTGGACCCAAGCTTCGACCTCGGCGCGGGTGCGTGGGAAGTCCGCGGAGAGATTCTCCACACCCTCGGCAGTCACGAGGACATCGTCCTCGATGCGCACACCGATGCCGCGGAACTCCTCGGGCAGAAGCAGGTCGTCGGCCTTGAAGTACAGACCGGGTTCGATCGTGAAGACCATGCCCGGTTCGATCGTGGCATCGAGGTACATCTCGGCTCGCGCCTGCGCACAGTCGTGGACGTCGAGTCCGAGGTGGTGGCTGGTGCCGTGGACCATCCAGCGGCGGTGCTGCTGCCCCTCGGGGGAGAGCGACTCGGCGGCCGAGACCGGCAGGACTCCGAAGCGCTCGAGACGTTCGGCAATGACTTCCATTGCCGCCTCGTGGACCTCACGGAATCTCACGGGACGGTTGACGTGATCGGCGGCGACGGCGAATGCCGCGTCCGAGGCCGCGAGCACGGCATCATAGATCTTCGCCTGCACCTCGGTGAAGGTCCCCGACACCGGCAGGGTGCGGGTGATGTCAGCGGTGTAGAGCGAATCGGCTTCGGCACCGGCGTCGACGAGGACGAGGTCGCCGTCTCTGACCTGACCGTCGTTGCGGATCCAGTGCAGGGTGCAGGCATTGTTGCCCGATGCTGCGATCGTGTCATAGCCGACCCCATTGCCGTCGGAACGTGCCGCGGTCTCGAAAGCGGTTTCGATGACGCGCTCACCGCGTCGGTGTCCCAGGGCCTGCGGCAGCGCGCCGACGACATTGTCGAAGCCGGCTCGCGTGATCGCGACGGCCTCGCGGAGGGCCGCGACCTCATGGTCATCCTTGATCAGTCGCAGCTCGGAGAGCAGCTGAGCCAGTTCCGCATCGCCGGCCTCGGAGGTCTCGAGATCGGCCTGGACCTGGGTGCGGGCGAGGTCGATGACTGCGTCGATGCGGGTGTCGGCCTGGCGCACGAGACGTACGGAGATCGCCCCGAGGTCCTTCGTGATGACGTCATCGACGATGGCGGAGTTCGCCGTGGCGATGCCGGTCATCGTCGACATGGCCTCGAGGTCTGCGCGAGGACCGACCCAGTATTCGCCGTAGCGGGAGTCGGAGAAGAACTCTTCCGTGTCCGCACCGGCGCGGGGACGGAAGTACAGGGTCACCTCATGACCATCGTCCTCGGGCTCGAAGACGAGGACGGCATCGGGTTCCGAATCGGTCTCCAACCCGGTGAGGTGGATGAACGCCGAGTGCGCACGGAAGCGGTAGTCGGTGTCGTTCGAGCGGACCTTGAGTCCGCCGGCAGGGACGACGAGGCGCTCACCGGGGAAAGCGGCCGAGACCTGTGCCCGGCGTGCTGGGGTGAAGCCCGCAGCGGCCAACGCCTCGGCGTCGAGCGGGGTGCGGTCCCAGCCGGAGGCGACGAAATCGCGGAAGGCCTGGGAATTGGGGCGATGCGAGCGGTTGTTGACGCGGTCGGAAAGGGCCTGAGACGTGTCTGGTGAATCTGAATTCTGCTCTGTCATGCCACCCAGTCTATGCGTCGGGGCTGACATCGTCGGCACATGTGGAAGAGGGAACGACAGTTGCAGATAGACTGTGATCATGGTCATCGATCTCCATGTGCACACCGCATTCTCGGACGGGACCCAAACTCCTTCCGAACTCATCTCCGAAGCCTCGATGGAGGGCATCGACGTCGTCGGCATCACCGACCACGACACCACCGCGGGCTGGACCCTGGCCGAGGACGCCGCACGCGTCTACGGGCTCGGGCTGGTTCGGGGAATGGAGATCTCCTGTCGTTACGAAGGCATCAGTGTGCACCTGCTGTCCTACCTTCATGACCCGTACAACACAGGACTGGCCGAAGTCGTGCAGGAGACCAGGCGGGCACGTCTGCACCGCACGCACCTCATCATCGAGCGCCTTGCCGAGGACTATCCCATCGACATGGACGCAGTCCTCTCGGTCTCCGGCGAAGACGCGACGATCGGGCGACCGCACATCGCCGATGCCCTCGTGGCCGCCGGTGTCGTGGAGAACCGCACTGAAGCGTTCTCCTCCATCCTGTCCAGCCGCGGCAAATACCATGTGGCGCTGCCGACGATCGACCCGATCACCGCGATCGGTCTCATCCGCGAAGCCGGAGGAGTCTCGGTCTTCGCCCATCCTCGTGCCGCCATGCGCGGACGGGTCGTGCCCGATTCAGCGATGACCGAGTTCATCGCCGCCGGTCTCGACGGGCTCGAAGTCGACCATCGGGACAACCCGCCTCAGGAACGGGAGGCGATGCGTCGACTCGCCCATGAGAACGACCTCATCATCACCGGGTCGAGCGACTACCACGGCACGGGCAAACCCAACCGCCTCGGCGAACACGTCACCTCCGACCACATGCTCACCAGACTCCTCGACCGCGCCGCCTCACGACCCGGCGGCGTCGACTACATCCAAGGCTGAGCTCAGCCGAGGATTCGCCGCAGCCGCAGCCGTCCCCACGCAAAGCTCAGCGCATAGGACACGGCGGCCATGGCGGCAAGGAAACCGAGGTACTGGATGACGAGGACGACCGGTCCGGCCTCGACATCGTAGAGGCGTTCGAAGAAGAGTTCGAGGAAGAACACATGGACGAGGAACGCGCCGAACGACGCTGACGCCAGACGCGCGAAGATCTTCTTCGTGCGGGTGCCGAGGCGCAAGCGGGAGACGAGGAGGATCACGCTGATCGCCAGCCCCACGATGAGCGGATTCGCGTTCTCGATCGGATAGGACTTCTGCGACTCCCACCAGAGGACACCGAGCGCCGAGGCGGCGAAGAGCAGACACAGCGTCCAGATCGGCGGACGCAGCTCCCCGGCGTGCTGGATGACGAAGGCACCGATGACGAAGTAGACGACCTGATAGGTGGCGAATCCCCATTTCCAGGCGTCCTGATCGGAGCCGACGAGGTCGAGCAGAAACGGCGCCCACACCGTCGATCCGGCCAGCACCAGGGCGAGAGCCGCGAGCCTCCACGGGCGCTCGTTCCTCCAGAACAGGACGAGCGTGCCGAAGACGAGGATGAGCGGAATGTACGCGTAGAGATACCACAGGTGGAAGCCGGGGCGACCGGCTTCGAGGAAGCTGCGCACGAGGTCATGGCGGACATTCACCTCGTCGGTGTCGAAGAGGTTGAATCCCAGGACGAAGATGACCGACCACGAGGCGAGGGGAACCAGGTGGCGCACGATCCGGTCCCACATCTTGGCTTCTGTGCGCGGGGGCGCACCGGCGAGCACGGCCCACCCGGCGATCATGAAGAACATGGGCACGGCCCAGGGATTGACAGCCTCGGCGAGATGACCGAGCCACCAGGCGTCGGAGCCTTCCTCGCTGCGGCCGATGAGCACACCGCCGGAGTGGCCGATCATCACGGTCAGTCCGGCGAGGACGCGCATGACATCGACATCGTGCCGGTGGCGCCTGCCGGTGCGGGTGCCGGGGGAGGTGGCCGCGTCCGAGGCGCGGTCGGACGCTGACGACTCGGAAGCCGGGTCCAGACCGGCCGCGAGCTCCTGACTCTTCGGGGAGAGATCGGAGACCCCGGCAGGTGCTGCGGGGGAGGGGGCATCCACACGGCGTGAACTGAACAATGAATCGCTCTCGTTCGTCATCGGAGACAGGGCGTCAGAACAGTCTTGACCACCGAATTGAACGCCTTCGGAGATCAGGTTGAACGCAGAGTGAACGAGGCTCCGTGATCCGGACACGGGACGGCGAAGGGGCCCCAACCGAGCACGGTTGGGGCCCCTTCAACGAAGTCTGTGCGCCGTCGCCGGCGTCAGTTCAGTCCTCGCTGGCGTCGGTGGCCGAGTGCCCACCCTGGCCGGCATGGCCGCGGTTGACCGGTTTGCCGCCGCGGGTGCGCCGACGATTGCGCTGGCGGCGCGGCTTGCGGCCTTCCTCACCGGCACCGGAAGAGGAGCCGCGACGGTCGGAGGAGCCGCCTCGGCGGTCATCGGAGCCGCCACGGCCGGAGCCGCGACGGTCGGACCCGCGACGCTCGGACCCGCGGTTCTTCTCCCCGCCGGTCTCGTCCTCACCTTCGGGGTGCTGGCGCGGCAGGCGACCCTTGGTGCCCTTCGGGATGTCGAGGTCGGCGAAGAAGTGCGGAGACGTCGAATAAGTCTCGGCCGGTTCGTCGAAGTCGAGGCCGAGGGCCTTGTTGATCAGTCGCCAACGGGGCATGTCGTCCCAGTCGACAAGGGTCACGGCCACACCCGAGTGACCCGCGCGGCCGGTGCGACCGATGCGGTGGACGTAGGTCTTCTCGTCTTCGGGGCACTGGTAGTTGACAACATGGGTGACATCGTCGATGTCGATTCCGCGGGCGGCGACATCGGTGGCCACGAGCACATCGACCTTGCCGTCGCGGAAGGACTTCAGCGCCTTCTCCCGCTGCGACTGACCGAGGTCGCCGTGCAGAGCCTTGACGTCGAAGCCGCGGTCGCCGAGTTCGGCCGCGAGCTTGTCGGCGGTCCGTTTGGTGCGGGTGAAGATGATCGTGCGGCCCCGGCCCTCGGCCTGGAGCATGCGAGCGACGAGTTCGGACTTGTCCATCGAATGGGCGCGATAGACGAACTGAGTCGTGTTCTTGCCCAGCATGGACAGGTCCTCGTGGTCCTGGGCCCGGATGTGCGTGGGCTGGCTCATGTACCGACGGGCCAGTGTGATGACGGCACCCGGCATGGTCGCCGAGAACAACATCGTCTGCCGGTGTGCGGGCACGGCGTTGATGATCTTCTCCACATCGGGCAGGAACCCGAGGTCGAGCATCTCATCGGCCTCGTCGAGGACGACGGTGCGCACGCGGTGAAGGCGGAGGATCTTGCGTCCGTAGAGGTCGAGGAGGCGGCCGGGGGTGCCGACGACGACATCGACACCGGCCTTGAGCCGGTTGATCTGCGGGTCGAAGTCCATGCCGCCGTAGATCGTCATGATGTCGATGTCACGCTGCACCGAGGCGGTCACGAGATCGGCTGCGACCTGCTTGGCCAGTTCACGGGTGGGCACGACGACGAGGGCCTGCGGCAGACGCGGTTCCTTGGAGTCGTTGACGCTGTCGGGAGTCGCCTCGGGGTGGGTGGTCACCGAGGAGTCCTCGGTCTTGCCGACGACGCGCTGGAGCAGGGGGATTCCGAATCCCAGGGTCTTTCCGGTGCCCGTCTTGGCCTGTCCGATGATGTCGGCACCTGACAGCGCCACGGGCAGCGTCAGTGCCTGAATCGGGAAGGGGTGGGTGATTCCTGCTGAGGCCAGTGAGGCCACGATCGGTCCGGCGACTCCCAGCTCTGCGAAATCCGGTTCTGTCTCCGCCATATTCCAAACTCCTTTTAGCGCATTCGCGCTTGTCATGGCCCAGAACCGGTAGTCTTGAACTATGCCCGATTCTGTCCCATTGGCCGGTAATGATGCTGCAACGCTCGCTCTTCTTGCGTTCGGCGAGCTGACCGGTTTCGAACGTATGGCCACCAACGCGACGACCGCAGCGGATCTGGATGACAAGGTCATCCTGGCGCGGTTGGCCTCTCAGTCCTTCGCGAACTTCGAGCAGCTCTCACAGCACATCGATCAGATGGGCCAGGATGTGATCGAGCTCTGTCAGCACTTCGAGCCGACCTTCAACACGCTGGCTGAAAGGACTCGTCCTCGCGACTGGTACGAAAGCCTCATGAAGGGATTCGTCTTCGACGGAATCATGAATGATTTCTACCGCACGGCGGTGGACGAACTCGCGGAGCCCGGATACAGCCTGGCTATTGCAATTCTCGATGATACACGTGCCAGTGAATATGCGCGCAATCGTCTGACATCCGAAGTGGCCGTCGACACGCAGTTGGCGTCGCGTTTGGCGCTGTGGGGCCGCAAGCTCGTCGCCGAGACCCTCGGGCGGGCACGCAGCCTGCTCACCGATCCCTTCCTCGGCCTCGACGAGGACATGGTCGTCGAGCTGATCCCGGCGGTGACCTCGAACCATTCGAAGCGGATGTCCGCGCTCGGCCTCGTCGCCTGAGAGAGTGAATGCGGATGGGCCCCGGTCATTGCGACCGGGGCCCATCTGTCAGTTCCGCATTCATGCGCTTCAGTGTGCTCAGGCGCTGAAGCCCACGCGGCGCGCGGTTTCCGTGCCGAGTTCGAGGTAGCCCAGCGAAGCGGCGGGAACGAAGATCTGGCGACCCTTCGTGTCCGTGAACGTCAGCAGTCCATCGGACTGGATCTTCTCCTCGACGCGGGCGGCCAGCGCCTTCGAGTCTTCGTCGGTTTCGAGGGTGATCTCGCGCTGGGTCTGCTTGACGCCGATCTTGATTTCCATAGTGCTCCTTGTGCCGATCTGGGTGGCGGATGATGGATTGGACTGTGTCCAGCTTAACGTCAGCGGGGGAGGGTTTCTTCCCGCCGGATTCCGCTGTGGGCTGACGAACCGTGAGGCGCGAGCCGCTGTGCCCGTACCCGGTGTCCGGATGCCCGGTGCCTGAGCGTAACGGTCAGCGTTCGGCGAACGACTTCAAGCCTCCCCAGCTCATCTGCGTGAGCAGAGAGACGGCGGAATCGACGTCGATGCCGCGCTGGGAGTCGAGCTGTTTGACGACGACCTCGGCGGTGCCGATGAGAGCACGACACAGGAATCGCGCTTCATCATCGCGCAGCCGGGCGAAATCCTGCAGTGCGGCGACGACGCGGGAGGCCGAACTCTCACGAAGGGCGCGAAGCTTCTGCTCCGCCTTCGGCTCGTAGACATCCGAATTGAAGATGATGACGAACTCTTCGCGGTGCGAAACGACGAAGTCGAAGTAGGCGCGGTAGGTGGCCCGGATCTTCTCATGCGGGTCGTTCGTCGATTCCAGCGCTGCAGCGAGCCGGGAATCCAGGTGCGCGGCCGAGGAGTCGATGAGCGCGAGGTAGAGGTCCTGCTTCGAGTCGAAGTGCTGGTAGAGCACGGGCTTGGACACCCCGGCAGCCTCGGCGATCATGTCCATGGAGGTCGTTCGGTATCCACGGGTGGCGAAGACGGAGCGTGCGACACCTACCAATTGGTCGCGGCGTTGGTCACGGGGCAATCTCTGTTGTGGACTCGACATTCTTCAATGCTACGCGAAGTCCACCCTCTCCCCAGGCATCAGGTCGGCATCGGCGACGCGCGAGCCGCCCGTTCGGCGACGCGCCGGTTCCAGCTTCGGGAACCTCGTGTCAGCGGCTCGTGATGGAATACGAGTATGGATGAGATGACCCAGCAGATGGGCGGCGCTCTGCTCTCGGGCCGCTGCCTGAACATCATCGGCCGACCGGGCACCGGGAAGACGACGCTGCTCGAATCCGTCTACGCGGATCTGGTCACACGGATCGACCCGGCCGCGGTCCTCGTCCTCACCCCCGACCGCGATCACGCCGATGTTCTGCGCAACCGGCTGCAGCCGCCCGCCGATGCGGTCCTCACCGGCGCCGCCGCCCGCAGCCTCGCCTCCTACGCCTACGGAATCGCCCGTGCCGCACACACGACACGCACAGGCGAAGACCTCGAGTTCATCTCCGGAGCCGACCAGGACGTGTTCCTGGCCGACCTGCTGGCAGGGCATGAGCTCGGTCACTCCCGTGGACCGCTGTGGCCCTCGGAACTCACCGCCGAGGTGCGCTCGACCTCGGCTTTCCGCACCGAGGTCCGCGATGCACTCAACCGAGTGATGGAGTTCGACTTCGGGATCCGCACGCCCGAACCGTCATCGACCGTCACCGGCCCGAGCGAGCACATCTTCGACTTCGGTCGCACCGCTCTCGGCCGCGTCCTCGCCCGGTGCCCCGATCCGCGGTGGGAAGCGATCGCCGAGATCCTCGACGAATACCTCGGCATCCTGTCGATGCCCGGTTACGGCGGTGTCGATTCCGCCACCGTGCTCGCTCTGGCGGCGTTCGAGATCTTCCGTGAACCCGCCGAGGCGACCGCCGGCAGAACATGGTCGTTCGCTCCCGATCGGGTGCCGACGGTGGTCCTCGCCGATGGTGTGCAGGATTTCCCGGCGGCCAGCTGGGGCATCCTCGAACAGCTGCGTGACCGCGGCAGCGCGATCGCCCTGTTCGGAACTCCGGAGACGGTGACCGGGCGCTTCCACGGTGCGGACGCCTCGATCATCGACCGGGCCACCGCGGACACGGGATTCGACACCATCGTCCTCAACGAACTGTGGGACGTCGACCCCGCTCTGGCCGAGACCATCGACGGCTTCGGTGCCCGAATCACGACCCGGTGGTCACTGGGCCATATGCCCCGACCACGCCCCACAGCAGCACCCGCCGCCGATTCCTCCGCGGACTCGTCCTTCGACTCCGCTGGTGGTTTGGGCGACGAGTCGGCGGCGAACACACGAGCACCTGCCGAGGTCCCCGCGGAGTCGGTGTCTCCGGAGACGGCACTGGACGCGCATCTGGAGACTCACGTGTTCGAGGGCAGCGCTTCGGGCACCCGGTATCTGGCCCGGCGGATCACGAACTTCGTCGAAGATGGACACTCCTGGTCGGATGTGGCCCTCATCTGCAGAAACGCGAACAGCGCGCGGTCGATCGCCAATGAGCTGCGGGCCTCCGGTGTCTCCATCGCCACTCTGATGCAGCCGCTCAACGTCGACCCGGCCACAGCTCCGCTCCTGGAGCTGCTGTCGACGACGCCTGATTTCGACGACGATGAGTCCATCGCCGAACTCGCCCTGTCCCTGGCCGGCAGCATCTACGTTCGGCTCGACCCCGTGCAGATCCGCCGCTTCCGCCGCACCGTGCGCCGCCGGTTCCCCGCGCCCAGCAGCACCGCCTCTCTCGCGCTGGCGCTGCGCAGCCCCATCGACGATTCGTCCCCGCAGGCACTGGCGACGATCTCGCGCATGCTCCACGCCGCCGCTGCGGTCGGCACCGACGACCCCCACCAAGCACTGTGGACGATCTGGGAAGCCGCCGGTGTCGCGCAGAAGTGGCAGAACGAAGCCCTGCAGGACCCCGAGTCCGTGACCAACGGCTACCTCGACTCGGTGCTGCGCCTGTTCGCGTTGGCCGAGAAGATCGCCGACCGCGGCGGCTTCACCGCACGATCCTTCGCGGGGATCGTCGCCGAACAGGACATCGCTCAGGACTCCCTGGCCGACACTGCGGGATTCGCCGACCATGTTCGCGTCGGCACGCCCTCATCGTTGGCTCATGTGCGCGTGCCGCTGGTCATCATCGCCGAAGTCAACGAGGGAGTGTGGCCGAACCCGAAGCTGCGCGGCGGCATCCTCGGACTGACCGACCTCGCGTCCGTGCTGACGAGCGGAGAGACCGTGACAGCCGACCCTGGATATCACGCTCATGCGAAGAAGACGAACCTGCGGGAAGAGGGCGAGCTCTTCTACACCGCGCTCAGCCGTGCCCAGCAGAAGGTCATCGTCACCGCAGTCACCGATGCCGAGACCGAACCCTCCCCTTTCTTCGACGTGCTGGCGGCGGGAACCGCCAAGGGCACCGAGGTCGCCGACGGCTATGCGATCACCCATGAAGACGAGCTGCCGCCGCTGACTCTGCCGGAGATGGCAGCACACGCCCGAGCCCATCTGCTGCAGACCGCGGCAGCCCAGCAGGCAGACGCTCCGGATTCCGAGACCCTGAGCTGGGCGCAGCTGATGCGGGCGTTCTCCGCGGCCAGCCCGGCAGTCGAAGACCCGAGCCGCTGGCGTGAATCCGAAGACATCACTTCGTTCGATCCGCTGTACACCGATTCCGACACTGTCCGTGTCTCGCCGTCCCAGGTCGAAGCCTTCACCGATTGCTCTCTGCGCTGGTTCCTCACTCGCAATGGCGGCGATCGCGCGAGTTCGACCGCACAGAACCTGGGCACCATCATCCACGCAGCCGCCGAGAACTACCCCGAAGGACCGACCTCAGCGATCCGCGACTTCGTCGCAGGCGAATTCTCCTCTCTCGAATTCGATGCCGAGTGGGAACGCGAACGGGAACTCGATGTGGCGATGAAGATGGCCGACCGCCTCGGCGAATACATTGAGAACGCTCCCGGCAGCCTCATCGGAGTCGAAGCGCAGGTCTATGCCGCCGGCGTCGATGACGCAGGGCGCCGGTGGAAGGTGACCGGTCGCCTCGATCGGGTCGAGGAGGTCTCCGGGGGACTGCGCATCGTCGACTTCAAAACCGGCCGCAACGTCGTCGCCGGAAAGGAGATGGACCGCCACGCGCAACTCGGGGTGTATCAGGAGGCGATCAACTCCGGCACCATCCGGATCGGCGAGGATGAGGAACTCGACGCTGAAGCCTTCGGGGCCGAGCTCGTCTTCCTCCGCAAGTCCTCCCGCACCGTCCGGGAGCAGCCGGCACTCGAGATCGACGAGAACCCGAAGTGGGCACGCGAGCTCATCGACGACGTGTCCGGCCGGATGCGGGCGGCGAGCTTCCCTGCCCGAGTCGAGCAGCAGAAATGCAAGTCCTGCCCCGTGCGATCGTCCTGCCCGGCGATCGGTCCGAAGATGTTGGAGGATGACTGATGCGCTACAGCGCCGAGCAGCTGGCCCGTCTGACCGCGGCCGAGCCCGCGCAGGCTTTCCCACCGAGCCCCGAGCAGCGGGTCATCATCGAAGCCGACCCGGCGCAGTCGATGAAAGTCACTGCCGGTGCCGGATCGGGCAAGACCACGGTCATCTCCCAACGTGTGGTGTGGCTCGTGGCCAACGGCCACGTGTCCCCGGAGGAGATCCTCGGCCTCACCTTCACCCGCAAGGCCGTCGGCGAGCTCGGCGGCCGCATCCGGGTCCTCCTGTCCCGACTGCGTCACAACCTCGGCATGGGACAGGAGCTCTCCCTGCCGGGACTGGACAATCCGACGGTGTCGACCTACAACTCCTACGCCGCCTCAATCGTCAGCGAACACGCAGTGAGCATCGGCATCGAACCCGAAACAGTGCTCCTCGACGATGCCACCGCACACACCATCGCCGGAGACCTCATCGACGCCACCCCGCCGGATGAGATCCCCGGAAACTTCTCCCGCGAGACGATGATCTCCGATGTCATCGCATTCGCCGGCGCGATGAACGACCACGGTCGCGATGTCGGTGAAGTCACCGAATACCTCGAACAGTGTCTGGCCGCCCTCGTGTCGAGCAAAGGCAGACCTGTCGACCCCAACGGGCGACGGGCGAAGCTCGAAGCGAAGATCCGGACAGCGCGACTGGCCGACGCCTATATGCGCGAGAAACGACGCAACCTGGCGATGGACTTCTCCGACCAGGTGCGGTTCGCCCAACGCATCATCGATCAGGTGCCGGCAGCGGCCGCCGCCGAACGGGCGCGGTGGAAGATCGTCCTCCTCGACGAATTCCAAGACACCTCGGTCGCCCAGCTCACACTGCTGCGCGACCTCTTCCACTCCACCGCTGTGACCGCGGTCGGCGATCCGAGGCAGGCCATCTACGGCTGGCGCGGCGCCAGTGCCGACAATATGATCCGCTTCTCCTCCGACTTCCACAACGTCGAATCGCTGACCCTGAGCACAAGTTGGAGGAACGACCGAACCATTCTCCAGGTTGCCAACCGCATCGCCGACGGGCTCACCGACAGCAGCGAACCCCCACTGTCGGCCAGGGACGGGGCCGGCGATGGTGAGGTGAGTGTCGAGGTCAGCTCGGGCGCTCATGACCCGGACTATCTGACCAACGGTCTGAGAGCAGTCACCGACTGGTTCGCCACCATCCCCGAGGGTGCGACGAAGGCCGTGCTGTGCCGAAAACGCGCACACTTCGCGCCGGTGGCCGCCGCGCTCGAAGCCGCCGGGTTCGCCGTCCACGTGCATGGATCCTCCGGGCTCCTCAGTGACCCCTTCGTCGCCGACCTGCGGTCGGTGCTCACCGCCGCGATCGATCCCATGGCCGGAGACGAACTCATGCGGCTCATCAGCGGCCGCATGCTCGGCCTCGGCGCCGCCGACATCGCCGGGCTGCAGGCCTTCACCCGCCGGCAGACCGAACGACGCCAGGCAGAGCGCGCCGAGACCGCTGCCGATCCCGCCGAGGTCATCGTCGAAGCCATCGATCAGGCGACGATCGTCGAAGGTCTCGACGAACTCGTCGAAGTGGACCGAGCACTCGACCACGGTCCGCGCTCGGCGACCGACAAAGCGCTGCTGTCTGACTACCGCAGCTCTGGTCTGAGCACCGAAGCGCTGCAGCGGCTGGTCCGTCTTGCCCGTGCCCTGCGCACCACTCGATCAGGCACCGGCACGATCTCCTCGATCATCCGAACCGCTATGACGGAGACCGGAATCGACTCCGACGTCTGGGGGTTGAGCGATTCGCTGCGCAATCTGCATCGGTCGGCCCTCGATGCGTTCCTGTCCGCAGCCAGCCAGTATTCGGCCGCCGACGACCGCCCTTCGATTCCCGGGTTCCTGTCATGGCTGAGCCTCATGGAGGCCCATGATGCGCTGAGCACGGCCGAACCGACGGCCGCCGCTGAGGCGATCAACATCATGACCGTTCACGCTTCGAAGGGGCTCGAATTCGATGCTGTGGCCGTGCCGTCGCTGGTGGTCAAGGACTTCCCGACCGAACCGCGTGACAAGGAGGGGTGGATGGACCGCACCGCACTGCCGTATCCGCTGCGCGGAGACCGCGCACACCTCGTCGACTTCGACCTGCGGGAAGCACAGTTCGACACGAAGAAGGCACTCGACGAATGGATCGGAGACTTCATCCGCCCACATATCGCCGATGCACATGTGGCCGAAGAGAGACGGCTGGCATATGTCGCCTTCACTCGTGCCAAACGCCACCTGTGGCTCGGCGCGGAACTGATGGGATCGCGGACGGAACCCGACGAGCTGTCCCCATTCCTCACCGAAGCGGTCGAAGCGTTGGGACTGACGGTCGACATTCCAGAGCCGGCCGATGAATCCGGAGAAGACAGGATCGAGACCACCGAATGGCCGGTGCCGCGCACCCGGCAGGTCGCCGCGGCGCAACAGGCAGCATCATGGGTCGAAGCCAGTCCCGAGGTGAGTCTGGAGACGCTGGCTGACGTTCACGGGGACGTCGGCCGGTACGCCGCTCAAGCACTGCGGGTCGGTGCCCGGCCGGGGGCGGCAGCGACGGCCGGCATGCCCGACCGCCTGTCCGCAACCGCTCTCGTCTCGTGGCGACGGGATCCGCAGGGATTCCGCACACAGGTGCTGCGACCGATTCCGACGCCACCGAGTCGGGCGGCTGAGATCGGCACGAACTTCCACTCCTGGGTCGAACAGCACTTCGGCCAGTCGAGCATCGACATCGGCGAGGACGAAGCCGTCCGCCCGATCGATGCCGCCACGATCAAACGGCTGCAGTCGACCTTCCTCGCCTCAGAGTTCGCCACCCGACGGGCCGACCATGTCGAGATGTCGTTCGAGCTCGTCCTCGGTCGGTTCCGGGTGCCCGGAAAGATCGATGCGGTCTTCATCACCGACGGCCATGCCGAGGTCGTCGACTGGAAGACGTCGAAGAAGCCCGACACTCAGGTGCTCGAGGTGATGAAGTGGCAGCTGGCGCTGTACCGATTCGCGATTCTGCGTGCACATCCGGAGATCACCGAGGTTACGGGCACGTTCTACTTCGTCGGCAGCGACGAGGTCGTCCGCTTCACGGAACTGCCCGACGAGGACGACGTCATCCAGTGGCTCGACGCCAACGACCTCGGCTGAACGCCTCTGTTCCACCGATCGCCCGCGTGGCGCCCCGGGCAGGTTCGATTCGCTTCAGGGGCGGATCGGAAGCCTGGGGGCAGAACCCGTGAGTTCAGGGACGATCCGGCCGTGAGATCGGACCGGTTTCGTCACCGTCGACCGCGTCCGGAGTGGGTTCGGTGGTGACACCGGATCCGGGTTCGGAATCGAGGTCGGAAGTGCCGTCGGACGCAGTGTCGGTCGGCCGTGCCCGGGGAATGAACACATCGGAGGGATCGTTCTCGGTGATGGCGGCTTCGACGTCCGGTTCTGCCCTGTCACCGGCCGATTGCGACGCTTCGGCAGGGTTCGAGTTCCCAGTGTCCGCTTCAGCAGAGGCCGCCGAAGCCTGATCCGTCTGTGCATCGGCGGAGCCGGCGAAGAGCACGTCGTTGAACGAGGTCAGCAGATCGGCGGCATCGTTGATCGCAGATTCGTCGCCGGAGTCGACGGCTTCGAGCAGCCAGTCGACGACCGCGAATTCGGCGAGCAGCTCGGCACGTGCAATGACGTGCTCATCGGCTCGGGGGCGCGCGCTGCGGTATTCCTCGTAGAACGTCGGCAGCGCGGCCGGATCGATGAGCGCCGAGGCTGCGGCCAGATCGATGGCAGGATCGGCGACACGCAGTCTGCCGATCTCGGACAGGGCCAGCACTCGCTCCTGATCGGTGTAGACGCTGGTCTCATCGATGGACCCATGGATCGGCGTGGCGAGGAAATGCCAGAGAGCGACCTTCTCGAACTCCTCTTCCCAATGCTGGAGCAGCGCTGAGGGCACCCGTCCGGTGCTCGCTGCCTGATCGAGTCGTTCGAGGATGAGGAACTGGGATCGGGACGGGTCTTCGACGGGGAACCCGGCTTCGGACACCGGTTCGGGGGCTGCCGAATGCACGGTTGCCAGCGCCTGCGCGAAGGAACTGGCCCGGGCCGTATCGGCGATGGGCACATCGCCGAGCGGTGCACCCGGCAGGGGATCGACCAGGGTGACCGCCGTCGGCGTGGAGGTCTCGAAGTACTCGGCATCCACCTCGGTGATGGCGCGCAGATGCGGCCAGGTGAAGTCCGCGTGCGGGTACATGGAATCGTAGATCCGACCCGCCTCGGCAGCGGATCCGATGTCCGCGGTGCGATCGAGCTGGGTCTGGGCCGTCGCGACAAGCTCCTGCCGGTCATCGCCGAGAAGTACTCGGACTCCGGCGTCGAGGGGCGGCAGGGGTGTCCATTTCGTCGGTGCGAAGCCGTCGAGCATCGTCGCCGCGATCGCAGTCAACTTGAGCGCCTTGGTATCCACCTTCCCCAATCTACCGTCTGCCTTGCGCTGAGACACGGGACTCGCCGTCGAGCGTGTCTGGAGGCTGCCTCGCTCGGGCCCGCCTGCGTCAGGGGCTTAAGTTATCGTGGAAGACATGAAGCCATTGCCTCCCGTGCAGCCGATCAGTCTCGCCCGTCATGGAATCGATCGTGACCATCTCACCCGTGGTCAGGACGGCGACCTGTCTGAGATCTGGGCCGCGGGGGCCGTGCCTGTCTTCGAACATCGCGGGACGCTGCTCGTCTCCGCCGGCGGTCTCTTCCTCAGCGATCGCAGTCTGGTGCCGGACGGGCAGACGGAGATCTATCTCGGTCGGGATCGTCTGGGCACCCGGTACATCGGAGTCTCCCTCGATGACGAGGGGCGCAGCCACCTCGATTCCGCTCTCGACGTCTCCCGCGCACGTGATGCCAGCGATCTGCTCACCGCTCCGGGGGAGGGCATCGAAAGCTCCGAACCCGTTTGGCTGCCGCTGCGGCATTTGGCCGAGGCTCTCGACGATGTGCAGGTGTCGCTTGCTGTCGAAGTCGTCGGCGTCGGGAACTGGCACCGGGCCCACCGGTTCTCTCCGCGTACCGGAGCTCCGACCACACCGGTTCTCGGCGGGTGGGTGCGCCGCGACCCGGAGACCGGCAGCGAGCACTTTCCCCGCACGGACCCCGCCGTCATCGTCGTCATCGTCAACACGGATGAGGACGGAGTCGAACGCGTGCTGCTGGGCAACAACGCCGCTTGGGAAGCCGACCGGTATTCCCTTCTGGCCGGATTCGTCGAACCGGGCGAGACTCTCGAACATGCGGTGATCCGCGAGATCTGGGAGGAAGCCCACCTCGAGGTCACGAACCCGCAGTACCTCGGTTCCCAACCCTGGCCCTTCCCCTGTTCGCTCATGCTGGGGTTCTCTGCAGAGGCACCGAACCGGGAATTCGCCGCGGACAGGTCCGAGATCGCTTCACTGCGCTGGTTCACCCGCGACGAGCTTCGCACAGCCATAGCCGAGAAGGCCGTTCGCGCCCCGTCGACGATCTCGATCGCCGGTCAGCTTCTCTGCAGCTGGTTGGACAACGCGTGAACGCTTCGGCCACGGCCCTGCTGGAGGCCCTGGACGAGGAGCAGCGCGAAGTCGCGACTCACTTCGACTCCCCGGTGATCGTCCTCGCCGGAGCCGGCACCGGCAAGACACGCGCCATGACACACCGCATCGCCTATGGAATCGCCACCGAAGTGTTTCCTCCCAACCATGTTCTGGCCCTGACATTCACTGCAAAGGCGGCCGGTGAGATGCGGTCGCGGCTGCGGGGCCTCGGCGTGCCCGCCGTGCAGGCTCGGACCTTCCACTCGGCGGCTCTGCGCCAGCTGCGCTTCTTCTGGGACCGATTCGCCGAAGGCGATTTTCCCCGCATCATCGAGAACAAGGCCGGAATCATCGGATCGGTCATGCAGAGTCTCGGTCTGGAGACCAGCCGGGAGCTGACCCGAGACGTCGCCTCGGAGATCGAATTCGCCGCTGCCTCGCTGCTCGGCGTCGACGACTATGCGACGAAGGCGGCGGCGCGTGATCTGCCCGGACAGTTGGGTGTCGATGACATGGTCCGCATCTTCGAAGCCTATGGGGAGGCGAAGACACGCGGGCGCCTGCTCGACTTCGACGATGTGCTGCTCGTGCTCTCGGGCGTCCTCGCCGAATACCCGGCCATCGCTGCAGAGATCCGCGAACAGTACCGACACTTCGTCGTCGACGAGTTCCAGGACGTCTCTCCGCTGCAGTTCGATGTGCTCTCTCGGTGGCTGGGCCCACGCGACAATCTCTGCGTCGTCGGCGACCCCGCACAGACCATCTACTCCTTCGCCGGAGCCGACGCGAGTCTGCTCGGTTCTCTGGGCACTGCGATGCCCGAAGCCAGAACGGTCCGGCTGGTGCGCAACTACAGGTCTTCGCAGTCGATCGTGACCACAGCGAACAATCTGCTCCGGTACACGGCAAAGACCGCCTTGACCCTGCGTACCGACAATGCCGAAGGCAAGCCCCCGAGCATGGCCGAATACCCGAGCGACGAAGCAGAGGCGAACGGTGTCGTCCAAGCGATCTCGGCTGAGATCCGGGCGGGGCGTCGTCCCCGCAACATTGCGGTGCTCTTCCGCACGAACGGGCAGAGTCCCGCCTATGAGCAGGCACTGGCCGCTGCGGGGATCCCTTATGTGCTGCGTGGGGGTGAACGCTTCTTCGCACGCAAGGAGGTCAAGGAAGCGGTCCTCATGCTCAAGGCTGCGCGTGCGACCTCGAGCGGGCAGCGGCTGCCCGATGCCGTGATGGAGGTGCTCGGGTCTCTCGGCTTCACACGCGAACCGCCCGGTCCCGGAGCAAGCCGGCAGCGGTGGGAATCGCTCAAAGCGCTCGTGGACCTCGCCGAGGAGCATCAAACGGGTCAGGAACTGCCTGTGCCGATGGGAGCCTTCCTCGATGATCTGGCCGACCGGGCCGAACACCAGTTCGCTCCCGACATCGAAGGTGTCACCTTGGCGTCGTTCCACGCTGCCAAAGGTCTGGAATGGGACAGCGTCCATCTTGTGGGCCTGAGCGAAGGACTCCTGCCGATCAGCTATGCGCAGACGCCCCGCGCGATTGCCGAAGAACGGCGCCTGTTCTACGTTGCGCTGACCCGTGCCGGCAAGGAGCTGGCGATGAGCTGGTCGCTGGCCCGCTTCGAGTCGAAGCAGAAACCACGCAAGGCTTCCCGGTTCCTCTCGGAACTCGGACAGGTCGGCCACGCGAGGGGCGGAGGGCGAAAGCCTGCGAATACGGCGAGCCTCAACCGCTGTCGCGGATGCGGACGAGCGTTGGTCTCGCAAGTCGACAGGGCTGTGGGGCGCTGCTCCGAATGCCCCGCAGACATCGACTTCGATCTCCTCGACCGACTTCGGCGTTGGAGGGTTCGAGTAGGTATGGAACAGGGGCTTCCGCCCTACCTGGTGCTCACCGACACGTCCCTGTCCGTCATCGCCGAGGTCCGTCCACGTGATTTCGAGGAGCTTGCACGCGTGCCCGGGGTCGGGGCGACGAAGCTCGAGCTGTACGGAAAGAGTCTATTGAGCCTGCTCTCCGAGTGAACCGAAATCGGGCACGGGCGCCCGACATCGACATCGCTCGTGGAAGGTCGGCCCGTGGTCGTCCACACCTCCTGACTCGAGCGAGATGCTCCGGGCGACGAGAGCGAGTTCGGGACGCAGGAGAGCCTGCCGGAGCAGCTGAGCGACATGTGCCGAGCCGAGGATGCGCGCGGCGGGATCGCACAGAGTCTCGCGATCGGCAAGGGCCCGCAGGCGAGGATACTGCTCGAGCCATCCGGAATCGCTGTCCTTGCGATGCAGGCACTGACACATCGTGCACGGAGTCCGCCCGGGACGGATGAGCCCTGTGATCTCCACGGCATGTTCACCGAGCACCACCTGGCAATGGTCGATCTCACGGTCGTTCAGCCATATGGCCGCATGCAGGTCCGGAACCAGATGGGAACTCGCAACGACGATGGGAGCGCTCATCAGGTTCAGCTCGTCAATGCGACGGGCTGAGGAGATCGCAAAGCCGAGTGCAGCGAGCTGCCCTTCTGCCTGCGCCCGCAGCGGACCGGTGACCAGCACGGGACGAGCACCGAGGATCTGTGAGACTCGGTCGGGAGCCAGACCGAAGGAACGTGCGGCGGCGAAGACGGGCGAGCCTTTCCGAACGGCTCCCGAGTCCGGACCTTCAGGAACCAGCACGCCGGCCTCGCCGAGCAGCGTGATGAGGGAGCTGGCCCGACTGAGATCTGCCCCGAGCTCCTGAGCGCGCGCATAGAACTGGGAAGAGCCGATGCCCAGCCGCAGATCCTCGATGAGACTGACATCGGCCGGAAGCAGCCCGTCGATGAGCACAGGATCATCGGCACCGAACTGGACGCACGACGACGAACGCCATGTGATGGGAACACTGGGAAAGATCCTGAACATCTCGGCACCTTCGCCTCGGCAGCTCTGAGACTTCCACGGTAGTGAACCGGAGGGCGAATAGCCATGGGCCGCAGCGAACTGTGGATAACCCTGTGGGAAACGGTTGAGGACAAGCCGGAAGACATGTTCGGGCTTGCCCTCAACCGCATCATGCCCCAGGCGCTCGCGAAGACTCGTGCGGCTTCCCCTTCCGCACGTATCTCCGGGTTTTCCGGGGTCAAGCATAGAACTTATTCCGCATTCGCCGCCGCGTCAATGCACCGTCATGCACAGACACGTCAACAGCCTGTGGATAAGCTGTGGGAATCGCTGGTAGGGCTGTGGAGGGAAGGCGGCTCGTACGCGGTCGAATCTGTTGATAAGCCATCCATCAGTCGGTGCCAACACCACTTCGAGGCGGTTTCCGATCGCCGAGGCGGCTGTGGACGACCGGATCGAGGACGAAAGAACCGTGATACTCAGGAAACTCACAAGTTGGGGAGCGGTGATGGAGATCTCCCGGCGATGTCAGTGCCGTTTCCTATGATGGTGCAGTGACCAGAGGACAGCGGTGGACCGAAGAGGAAGTGCTGCGAGCGATCGCCCGCGGTGAGATCGAAGTGCGCCGATCGGCCAGGCGGAAGAAGACCGTGGCCGTGTCGAAGGAGATTGAGACCTATGTCCTGCGCACACCTGTGCGTTACAGCGTCGAGCACAACATCAGGTCGCTGACAGATCTGTTCAATCGTCTCTCCGCCCGCGATCATTCCTCCGCCGCCGATCTCGTCGAACTGGCCGAGGAGATGAGCCGCCGCTATTTCGCTGGGCGGCTGTGCCCTGCCTCGATCAGGTGGGTGACGAACCAGAACCTCAGCAGGTGGGCGTCGACGACGACCTCGACGGGCGACATCCGCATCTCCCACCGGCTTCAGGCCGTCCCCCGGTGGGTGCTTGAGACAGTGGTCGTCCATGAACTCGTTCATCTGCAGATCGGCCCGCATTCGAAGGAATTCCACGCCTTGGCGAACCGGCACCCCAGGCAGGCGGATGCGAAGCTCTACCTCGAAGGCTTCAGTGATGGTGAGCGGTTCGGCCGGGGGAGCTGACTGACCGGAGGGCGTCGGTTGCGGGTGTTGAGAGCCCGGAGCCCGTCAGCGATGAGCATCGGACGAGCGGAGAGCTGCAGCGTAGAGCCCCGGCAGGCGTGCCGGCAGGTCCGGCATGAGCGCTGCGGGCAGATCTCGCATCGAAAACCACGCCACGTCGAGTGATTCCGCGGATACGCTCGGCGATTCCGTCACCGAGGCGTAGGCCGCGAACACGACGTCGAAGTGCCGCGTGCAGCTGCCGAACGACGATGACAGGTCATGCACGTGCAGGTCGACGGGGGCGGGGGAGACGTGGAGGAGCTGCATGCCGCTCTCCTCCTCGGCCTCTCTGCGGGCGGCAGCATGCAGAGAGAGGTCCTCGGGTTCGAGATGACCGCCGAACTGCCCCCACAGTCCGGCTTTGCGATGGTGATTGAGCAGGACCGACTCCGTATCGGGGTCGACGACCAGACAGCTCGCGGTGACGTGGTGAGCTCCGCCGTCACGTCGCAGAGAATCCGCTCCCTGCAGGCCGAAGAGTTCGACGAAGTCCTCGAGGAACGGTCCGGCAGGGGCCAGGTCGATCTCCCGACGGGCCGTTTCGAGCTCGATCATTCAGCGATCGTCACTCGCGTCCGTGTCATCCTCGTCCGAGTCCGAGTCCGAGTCCGAGTCCGAGTCCGAGTCCGAGTCCGTCGAGGCGTCGGCGGAGGAGTCTGCGTCGGAGTCCGAAGCCTGAGGAGTTTCGTCTCCGGTGCCGCCGGCGCCGTCGAGTCCTTCAGCGAGGATGCGGCTGAGGGCCTCGTCGATGCTCGATTCGTTGGTCCATTCGGCCTGACGGCGCTCCGAATATCCGAGTGGGTCATCGAGGTCCTGAGTCGTCGGCAGCAGGTCTGGGTGAGAGAACACCTGGTCCCTGGCTTCGGCCCCGCCCTGCGTCTCGAGGTAAGCGAACAGTGCAGCGGCATCGCGCAGGCGGCGCGGGTTGAGCTGCAGGCCGACCAGCGTGGAGAAGGTCTTCTCGGCCGGTCCAGCAGTCGCTCGGCGACGGCGCAGCGCTTCACGAACCTGGTCGCGACCGGGCAGATGTTTGCATGCCTCGTAGACGACGACGTCGGCCCAGCCTGCGATGACGGCGAGAAGGTTCTCCAGGGATGTCAGAGCCTGCTTCTGGTCGTCCGTCGTCGGGGGGTTGAACAGGCCTTGACGGATGTTGTCGCTGAGGTCGGAGATGTTCGACGGATCGATATTCGACGCCATGTCCTCGATCTGCGAGGTGTCGACCTTGAGCCCCTGGGCATAGCGGGTCAGAGCGGTCTCGACCTGGGCGCTCAGCCACGGTGCACGTTCGAACAGTGCGAGATGGGCGAGCTCCTGAGCGGCAAGGTAGATCCGGACCTCGGAGGCGTCGATATCGATATCGGCGGCGAAGGACTCCACATTCGTCTCCACCAGGACGGCAGAGTCGTGGGGGAGCAGGGGAAGTCCGACCTCGGTGCCGGTGAGGACGCTTTCCGACAGCGCGCCCACGGCCTGGCCGATCTGCATGGCGAACATCGAATCGCTCATTGATCCGAACATCGACGATGCTCCCGCGAGGATGCCCTTCATCTCCGCCGGCACCTGTGACTCGAGCGTCTCGGTCAGCGCCGTCGACATGTTCTCCTTGATGGGCAGAACGAACTTCTGCCACCCGGGCATCGTCTCCTTCACCCAGTCGGTGCGGCGCAGCGGACGCGCAGAGCGATTGGCCACGGAGAATTCCGTCGCTTCGGCGAGCCACAGCTCCGCCAGACGGAAAGCATCGGTCGTCGCACGTTCGGCTTCATCGGTGACTGCGGGGTCAGGGGTCGGCACGGCCTTCTGCGCGATCGACACAGCCTGAGCCTGCGGATCGGCGCCCTGCCCGAACAGCCCCTGCATCTGGTTCATGATCGTCGCCATCATCGATGGATCGATCTGAAAACCCTGCGGCATGCCGGACTCGTTTTTGTCCTCGCCCTCACCGGAACCGGGGCCATTGGCGCCGAAGAGCATCCCAAAGATCTGCTCGAACGGATTCTGCTCATTGTTGTTGTCATCGGTCATTGTTCTACAGCCCCCAAGAATCGGTTTGACTCCCACGTTAACGGTTCCGAATGTGGGAAGCTTCCCAATTCGCCGAGGTTTCGCAGGATGTTCGCACCGGGCGAAAGGAGTCTGTGAAGCGGAGCCTCAGCTTTCAACTAGACTGGTGGGGCGGTGCAGCGAAAGGAATACATGACAGAGAACGCCCCTCGGGCCGTGCCGGTGTCTGCGGAACCACGTCGCGACACCAGACGCCGACAGACTCCGCGTCTGGCCACGACTTCGGGTGTCCTCACCTACGTCTTCATCGCGTTGGCCGTACTTCTGCCGGTCCCTTATATGCTTCAGCTGCCGGGACCGGTTTTCAACACCCTCGGTGATTACCAGGGCGACTCGATGATCAGTGTCTCCGGGGCGAAGACGTATCCCACCGACGGGCGCATCGACATGCTCACCGTCGCCGTCAGCGGCGGGCCCGGGCGTGATGTCTACGCTTCGCAGGCCTTGGGCGCGGTGCTCAACGGCAAGGAGACGGTGGTCCCGACCGAGGCCTACTACCCGCTGGACACGACTCGCGAAGACGTGACCGCGTCGAACGCCGTCGAGATGTCTTCGAGTCAGGACGTCGCGGTGGCCGCGGCCATGGGGCAGCTCGACAAACCCTATTCGGTGCACCTGCTCGTCGATGAGATCGTGGCGAAGTCGCCGTCCGAGGGCAAGCTGCGCAAAGGTGATCGTCTCACGTCGGTCAACGGCAAGAAGCTCGACTCCGATCCGGACGCCGCCCAGACCATGAGCGAAACGGTGCAGTCGACAAACGAAGTCGACCTCGTCGTCGACCGTGATGGGAAGTCCGAGGACATCACCCTGACCCCGGCCGACATCGACGGTCGCAAGGCCATCGGCATCACGATGAAGCAGGACTTCGAATTCCCCGTCGACGTGAAGTTCAACGTCGACGGCGTCGGAGGGCCTTCGGCAGGAACGATGTTCGCCCTCGCTATCGTCGACGAACTGACCCCAGGAGCCATGACCGGCGGCAAACACGTCGCCGGCACCGGAGAGATCACTCCATCGGGTACGGTTCGACCCATCGGCGGTGCCCGCCAGAAGGTGGCGGCAGCGACCGAGAACGGTGCAACGCTGTTCCTCTCGCCTGCAGACAACTGCGCCGAGGTCCTGACCGCTGCAGACCAGTCCAAGATCACGGTGGCGCGCATCGATACCCTCGATGACGCGCGGACCGCCGTGGAGCAGTACGCCGCCGGCAACACTTCCGATCTGCCGAAGTGTTCCGCCGACGGTGCCGACAACAATGAGAAAGGGCAGTAGTGAGCTCTTCGTCCTCACCCACCTCCGCACGCATGCCGGCGAATCGGCCCAGACGTTCGCCGCTGCTGCTCACCCTCGTATCCGTGGCGATTCTGCTGATCGCCTTCATCGCCTTCACCCAGGTCTATACCGAGGTGCTGTGGTTCCGTCAGATCGAGGCCGCCCAGGTCTTCCGCACCATGTGGGTCACTCGCGGACTGGCATTCATCGGCGGGTTCATCCTCATGGCCGTGCCCGTCTGGCTGAGCCTGCATCTGGCCTACCGCAATCGCCCGGTCTATGCTCCGACGACACCGCGCCAGGAGAACCTCGACCGCTACCGTGAGGCCATCGAACCTCTGCGCAAGGTCGCCACGATCGCGATTCCCGCTGTCGTCGGTGCGCTTGCCGGCATCACCGCCTCGGCGAATTGGAACACGATCCTCGAATGGATCAACTCCACGTCCTTCGGCTCGACCGATCCGCAGTTCGGACTCGACAACTCCTTCTTCGTCTTCGTTCTGCCGGGACTGCGTCTCATCGGCAACCAGCTCGGCATGGTCCTGCTGCTTTCGCTCATCGCCGCGCTCGTCGCTCACTATCTCTTCGGCGGAATCCGCCCGGGGGAGCAGAAGGGCGTGATCCTGACGAAGACGGCGCAGTGGCAGCTGGGCATCACGGTGGCCCTGCTCGTCATCGTTCAGGCGGGACGCCTCTGGCTGGCCCGCTACGATCGGCTGACCGCGACCGGAGGAGTCGTTCCCGGCGTCACTTACGTTGACGACCGTGCAGCACTTCCGGCGATGGCGATCGTCGCGATCGCGGCTGTGCTCGTGGCACTGCTGTTCGTGTACACCGCGTGGAAGGGCAACTGGCGGATCTCGATCATCGCGACCCTCACGCTCATCGTCCTCGGCGGAGTCTCGATCATCGCCTACCCGGCGATGATCCAGCAGTTCCAGGTCAATCCCTCGCAGCAGAGCCTGGAGTCGAAGTACATCCAGCACAACATCGACGCGACCCGCGATGCCTTCGACTTCGACGACATCGAGGTGACTCCCTATGAGCCGAGCACCAGCGGTAAGAAGGGCGCCCTGCGCAAGGACGCCGAGACCGCTGCCTCGATCCGCCTGCTCGACCCGAATCTCGTCTCCGACACGTTCCGGCAGCTGCAGCAGGTGCGACCCTACTACTCGTTCGTGCAGAAGCTCGATGTCGATCGCTACGACATCGACGGCGACATGCGCGACACCGTCATCGCGGTGCGTGAGCTGGCTCCGAGCTCGGTGAATAACCAGAGCTGGTTCAACCGGGCGATCGTCTACACTCACGGTTTCGGTGTGGTGGCCGCCAACGGCAACCAGCGCAATTCCGACGGCGAACCGACGTTCATGGAGTCGGACATCCCTCCGAAGGGCGAGTTCCCGGAGTACGAACCGCGTATCTACTTCGGCGAGTCCTCTCCTGACTATTCGATCGTCGGTGCCCCGAAGGGAGCGACCCCGCGCGAGCTCGATTATCCCTCGGATGAGAAGGGCGGCGCCGGCCAGGTCAACAACACCTTCACCGGTGACGGCGGGCCCTCGGTGGGCGGTGTGTTCAATCGCCTGGCCTACGCACTGAAATTCCAGGACGAGCAGATCCTGCTCTCCGATGCGCTCAATGAGAAGTCGCAGATCCTCTACGAGCGCCACCCGCGTGAGCGCGTGGAGAAGCTCGCTCCGTTCCTCAAGATCGACGGTGATCCGTACCCGGCCGTCGTCGATGGGAAGATCAAGTGGATTCTCGACGGCTACACCACCGCCGAGGACTATCCCTATTCGACACCGCAGCCGCTGCAGCAGGCCACCGAGGACTCGACTACGGCGACTGCCCCGAACGCTGTGGCGACACTGCCGGATGATGAGGTCAACTACATCCGGAACTCCGTGAAGATCACCGTCGATGCCTATGACGGTTCGGTCGACATGTATCAGTGGGACAAGGACGACCCGGTCCTCAAGACCTGGATGAAGGTCTTCCCAGGACTCATCAAATCCTCCTCGGAGATGTCCGGTGACCTGATGAGCCACGTCCGCTACCCGGAGGACATGTTCAAGGTTCAGCGCGACCTGCTCGCGAAGTATCACGTGAGCACGGCCAGCGAGTTCTATACCGGACAGGACTTCTGGACCCTGCCGACGGACCCGACGAAGAAGGCCAGCAGCGGACTGACGCAGCCTCCCTTCTACATGACGCTGCAGATGCCCGGTCAGGAGTCACCGTCGTTCTCGTTGACGAGCTCGTACATCCCGGCTCGGTCGTCTGAGGGACAATCGCGCAACAACCTCACCGGATTCCTCTCGGCCGATGCCGACGCAGGCAGCAAGAAGGGCGAGACTGCCGAAGGCTACGGCAAGCTCCGGCTGCTGCAGCTGCCGCGCAACACGACCGTGCCCGGACCGGGTCAGGCGCAGAACAACTTCAACACCGCGCCCGACGTCCAGCGCAGCCTGAACCTGCTGCGTCAGGGTGAGTCCGAGGTGGAGAACGGCAACCTGCTGACTCTGCCCATCGGCGGCGGTCTGCTCTACGTGCAGCCGGTCTACGTCCGGTCCGCCGGCGAGACCTCCTACCCGCTGCTCCAGCACGTGCTCGTGGCCTTCGGCGAGGACATCGGCTTCGCGCCGACCCTCGACGAGGCTCTCGACCAGGTGTTCGGCGGCGACTCCGGTGCGACCGCGGGAGACGCCGGCACCGAGGAGAGTGAAGAGGGCCAGTCCGGTTCCTCGTCCGGTTCGGACGACGACTCGAAGCCCGCTTCGCCGGACAAGGCGCTCAACGATGCGCTGCAGCAGGCGAAGAAGGCCATGGAAGACTCCGACGCTGCGCTGAAGAAGGGTGACTTCGAGGAGTACGGAAAGGCTCAGGACCGCCTGAAGAACGCGATTGAGGATGCGGTGGCCGCCGATCCTTCGATCGCGGAGGACGGAGCGAAGAGCGATTCCTCCGCCCCGGCTTCGGAGCCTGCCGACAGTGGAGGCGACTCGGGCAATTGAGTCCCGCCGCCTGACGCGAACGCCGCGAGGATCGATCGGCGGGTTCACGTGCTCGTCGCAACCTCTCATCGAGAGTGTTGTGACGAGCCGTGAACCCGCCTTTTTTGGTGGGCAGGGGCTTCTACGAGGTTGAGCAAGCAGCGCGATGCTTCGGTGCTCGACGGATTCCTCAGCGAGGACCGGACGAGCACCGGTGACGGCTAGGGGAATCGTTTTTGTCCTTGAGGATTGAAGGGATCTCATCCGCCACGAGCTCTCTCAGTCTTCTGGGCGGTTCCCGCGTTTGACCAGGGCCCGGTCCGTGTCGATGTCAGCGCAACCCGCTGCCGCAAAGCCCGCTGAACGGCGCAGACTTCCCCACAGCCACCGCAATCTGGCAATTCTGGCTCAAGACCACAGATAGCTTTGTCGGGTATGCCTTTTGGCAGGACAGGCGATAGCCGCGCAGCAGTCGTCGTGTCGAGACGGATATCGGGGCGCTGGAGAAGGAGTCGAATGAGCAGAAGGAGTGCGTATGGGCGTGGTTGGGGCCCGATTCTATGAGCAGAGGGTACACGGTAGTCGCCGCTCGCCGATCAGGACGGATTCACGACGTTCTTCTGCGTGAGTCTGCGACGAGTTCAGGCGCGCCCGATCTCGATATGTATCTGTCCGTCGACTCGGATGGGCCGTTGGAACATCTGGAGTACTGCTTCGGTGCTGAATTCAGATACGCGGAGGTGCCCGAGCGGCGAAGATCTCAATTCAATGTCCGGGTCAGATGGATGCTGTCATCTCTCACCCGTGACAAGGAGGACCTCGTCACCGTCCTCAACGAGACGCTCAGCCTGCCCAACGTCAGTGATCTGGATCTGGTCTCTGTGCTCGACTGGTCGGTGGAAGGTGCGAGAAATGCTCTTGGCAGCGTCCACCAGCACAGATCCCGTGTCCCCGGCGACCAGATCGAGCGAGCGAAGACATTCCCTGTACGACCTCGCTCCGGGGCATTGGCGACGCAATCACTCGTCGACGACCTGACTCGAGTTGTCAGAAGTCATCCGGCATACAGATCCGCCACCGTCATCATCGGTGGGCCGGATTCACTCGGTGAAGTGCCCAACCTGCGCACACGGCTCGCCCGTGGTCTGGCCGCAGCGACGGGAAAGGACCTGGTGATTCTCCAATGGCCCGCGTGGCGGATCGCCGGGGGAGCGCTGAGGGCCAGTGCCCTTGAACGGCGTCTTCACGGCCCCTGCCTCGTCGTTGACGATATCTGGACCGACGGGGCGACGATGACGGCGATCGCCCGACTTGCTCGAGCCTCGGGAGCCGACCGTGTCTACGGACTTGCGGCCACCATGTCGCACCGAGATGAAGACGGCGTCTGATTCGTCTTCGTCCGCCTCATTACCAAGATCCTGCCTCATGACTGCCGTCATGGGTGCCGAATGAAGGAGTCAGAACATGCCACAGGAAGCAGCAATCACTGGAATCTGGGAGATCGACCCAGCGCATTCGCGGGTCGGGTTCTCAACCCGCCATGCCATGGTCTCGCGCGTTCGCGGGGCATTCAGCGATGTGTCGGGGGAGGCTCTGATCGACGGCGGAGACGTGGCTTCGTCGACAGTGAGCGTGGTGATCGGAACGGCCAGTGTCGACACCCGCAATGAGGGCAGAGACGAGCACCTGCGCAGCGCTGATTTCTTCAACGTCGAGGAATACCCGGAGATGCGATTCGAGGCCACGGGGATCGATGAAGTCGACGAGAACTCGTTCGTCGTCACCGGCCCTCTCACCATCCGCGGAGTGACGAAGACAGTGTCGCTGCCGCTTGAGCTCATCGGGATCAACACTGACCACATGGGGATGCTGCGTGCGGGTCTGGAGGGCACTCGACGCATTGACCGCAAGGACTGGGAGGTGTCGTGGAACAAGGCACTGGACTCGAGCGGCCTGCTCGTCAGCGACAAGATCACATTGGAGTTCGAACTCTCGCTCATCAAGTCGCAGGACCCGGAGGTACCGTCGAAATCGTCGCAGGACAAGCGGAGCAGCTGAGAAGGGCGGCCATGCTGGCCGGACCGAGCGAAGGATCAGTGATCGTCAGTCAAGCTTCGATTTTCGGCTCAGGTAGCTGGGCATCACGGCAGGTGACTCTGGGTGAAGGAGCCAGTGCTTTACGTAGGGCCACGTGGCCGTAGGGCCATGTGGCCGAGACCGCAGCATCATCGGCGTTGCCCAGTGTTACCCCAAAGTGAGCGATGTCGTGCACCAGCGCTTGTCCGGCTTCGACATTCCACTCATAGAGCTTCGAGTGCCCGCGCTGGGTCTTCGCCACAGTCGTCGACGTATCGTTGGAAACGAGGGGTTATGCGCCAGCAAGCTCGTCAAGAACGGCAGGACCAGCTCAGGCCGCACCAGGTGGCGTTGTAAAAGGCCTCGACGACCCAGTCCAAGACAGATATCACTCGGAAATCGCTGTTCCAGGCGTTTCTGAACTGGCTGCTCGGCAGCCATCGCCTGGCCGAACAGGCCCAGTCGATCGCGACGTTTCCTCGCCGCACCCGGTGATGCTGGAACGTGACTCCAAAGTGGCCCCCACCGAGGAGATCCATGACCAGATCACCGCGTCCTGGATCCAACGGTTGCCGAAAGTCACGACTCTCGACGAGGCCGCGGCGCGAGCGACGAGTGCCTTGGAAGGAGGCGCGGACAAAGCGATCAAGGACTTCCTCCGTGCTCATCGGGGCCCGTCGATCGAACACGCCCGCCGTGGTATCGATTGGTTGCTGTACCTGCAGACCCAGGCTCCCAGGAAACCGTGGTCTTTCGTCACCCCGCAGGCATGGGACAACGACCGTCAACGCCCCGCCATAGTCGATTCCGGAACAGGCAGAGACGAAACGAACCGACTGTATGGGACCGGGTTCAGCATCGAGGTCGGCAACGGAATCCAAAAGGGCTGGGGCGGTCGATCACGATGACATCAGTGTCCGTGACACGCCGCTGCTGTACACACATTTTGGCCTATAACCCTTAACCCCGGAGTCCCGAGGCCGAGGTGTGTGAATGAGAAGAACCCCCAGTCAGTTCAACTGACTGGGGGTTCTGCCACCTTGGTGGCGGGGGGAGGATTTGAACCTCCGACCTCCGGGTTATGAGCCCGGCGAGCTACCGAACTGCTCCACCCCGCGGCGTGTTCTTAACTCTACACGAGGGGTCACCTGGCGGCCAAACCGAGTACAGGTGACCTCCGACACATGGCCACTTGCCATTCACCCGAGGGGCTTGCGCATGATTGAAAGTTGAACTAAAGTCAGTCTTGTACTTCAAATTTCAACCAAAAGGAGACATGATGACTGCACTTCCTCAGGGACTCACCGCCGGAACCTGGAACATCGATCCCATCCACTCGGAGTTCACGTTCACCGCCCGCCACGCTGGCGTTTCGAAGGTCCGTGGCCTGTTCGAAGAGATCGGCGGCAGCGTCGATGTCGGCGAGACTCTCGAGAACAGCTCGGTCTCCGCCGAGGCACTCGTCGATTCGATCTCCACCCGCCAGGAGCAGCGCGACGGCCACCTCAAGAGCGGTGACTTCTTCCTTGCCGAAGAACATCCGAAACTGACCTTCACGTCCACCGCGATCAAGGCCTCTGACTCTGAAGAGTTCGAGACCGTCGGCGAGCTGACCATGCGCGGCGTGACCAAGGAGGTCGCCTTCAAGACAGAGTTCGGCGGCGCTGCCACCGATCCCAACGGAAACCAGGTCGCCGGTCTGTCGGCGACTGCCACGGTCAATCGCAAGGACTTCGGAATGTCCTTCGAAGCCGTGCTCGGCGGCGGCGAGCTCCTCGTCTCCGATAAGGTCAAGATCGAACTCGAACTCGAGCTCGTCAAGGCCTGATTCGGCCTTCACCATCGGCCCGGCAACAAGCTGGTATCGAGCAGAGAAGTCTCAGCGCCGGCCCGATCGGGCACTGACGATGGGAGGGGCGAACCGCTCAAAAGCGGTTCGCCCCTCCCATCGTTTTCGCAGCTGCTTCCTCAGGGCGCAGCCGAAAGGCTGCGGGAACGGATCAGCGTGAGCGGCGAAGCGCGTCGGGATGCTCCCGGAGGTGGGTGCCGAGTGCAATGAACAGCTGGGCTCCCTGGTCGACATCGGCAACCGACTTGCAGAACGAATACCGGATCGACGATCGGTAAGCGCTGTAGGCAGAACTGCCGGGTCGGCACAGGGCCGGAACGGGAATTCCGACCAGGCCGAACTCGCGGCCCAGCAGATCATTGAGCGCGAAGGCATCGAGCTCGGTCAGCGCCGAGAAATCCATCACGGTGAAGTACCCGGCCTGCGGTGTCGACACCATCGCTCCGGCAACGCTGCGACAAGCCGGGACGAGCACATCTGCGCGGGCACGCAGTGATGCGCGGTTCTCCGCGACGAACGTGGAGTTGCCTGAGAGCAGCTCGGCCATACCGATCTGCATCGGCCCACCGGCGGTGAAGGTGAGGAACTGTTTGACCGTCTGAATGGCTTTCAGGACAGTGGGCGAGGCGATGACCCAACCGATCTTCCATCCGGTCGTGTTCCAGGACTTGCCTGCCGAAGAGACCGTGACGACCCGCTCCGCATCCTCGATGGCCACAGCCGGTGGAATGTGTGCGGCCCCGGTGAGGACGAGCTGTTCGTAGACCTCATCGGTGATGATCCAGGCATCGACCGACTCGGCCGCGCGACCGATATGGGCGAGCTCTTCGGCAGAGAAGATGTGCCCGGTCGGATTGTGCGGGGTGTTGACAAGGATGATCGTCGGCCGCACCTGCGCGATCACGGAATCGAATTCCGCCCAGTCGGGCGCAAAGCCGCCCTGACCGTCGGGCAGAATCGCCACGGTGTGCAGGTTGCCGCCGGCCGCTGTGATCGCTGCCGGATAGGAGTCGTAAAACGGTTCGAATGACACGACTGTTCCGCCGCGGGGAAGGAGGGCGAGGATCGCGGCGGTCAGCCCTTCGGTGGCACCGGCGGTGTAGAACACCTCGGCGGGATCGACCCGTTGGCCGAAGTCGCGTTGCCGCTGCGCCGCAACAGCCTCCAGCAGCTGCGGGAAGCCCTGACCGGGAGCGTACTGGTTGAAACCGGCGCGCATCGCTTCCGCGGTGGCAGTGATGAGCTCATCGGGCGGTTCTGTCCCGGGCGCGCCCTGTCCGAGGTTGACGGCACCGAGGTCGGCGGCCAGCTTCGTCATCTGCCCGTAGATGGTCTCACCGATCGTTCCGTCGGGGTTGGTCAGTCCTGCGGCCTCGGCCATGTCATGCCACAGTCGGCTGCCTTGGATGTCCGGCATCATGCGATCGCCTCGGGGGAGACCCGACCGAAGTGATCGAGTGCGGTTTCGTGGAGATGGGAATTGCTGGCCACGGCATTGCCGCCGAAGGGGCCGGGGACTCCCGCGGTGTTGGTGAAGGTTCCTCCGGCTTCGAGCACGATCGGCACGAGCGCGCCCATGTCATAGAGAGCGAGCTCGGGCTCGCAGGCGAGATCGACAGCACCTTCGGCCACGAGCATGTACGAGTAGAAGTCGCCGTAGCCGCGTGTGCGCCACAGGGATTCGCAGAGTCCGAGGAATTCGTCGAGGATCCCCAGATCCTTCCACCCCATCAGTGAAGAATACGACAGCGATGCATCGGCGAGGCTCGCGACCTCGGACACGGAGATCGGCTTCGCCGGAGCCCCCAGCGCCGCGGCGAACGCCCCCTTGCCCGTCTCGGCCCACCAGCGTCGTCCGAGCGCCGGTGCCGAGACCATCCCGAGCAGCGGAGCCTCGCCGTCATAGAGGGAGATCAGGGTTGCCCACACAGGCACTCCGCGCACGAAGTTCTTCGTCCCGTCGATGGGATCGATGATCCATCGGCGGGAGGATTCGCCGTGGGAGCCGAACTCCTCACCGAGAACGCTGTCATCCGGGCGCACCTCGCCGAGGCGGTCCACGATCGCCCTCTCCACCGCACGGTCGCATTCGGTGACGGGAGTGAGATCCGGTTTGGTTTCGACGGAGAAATCCTGGTCCCGGAAGCGAGGATGGCTGATGGAATCGGCGAGATCGGCGAGCTCTCTCGCCAAGTCGAGGTCGTTCATGCTCCCAGCCTATCCAGTCGTGGGCAGCAGCCTGCGCAGCGACTCCAGACGTGAGATTCCGCCGGGGCCGCCTTTGCCTTCCGCGACCCAGTCGTCGAGGCGACAGCCGGGGGAATCGGCGAGGTGAGTGCATCCTCGAGGGCAGTCGGCTGTGGCGTCGACGAGTTCGGGGAACGCGGAGATGAGATTCTCCCGGTCGACATGCGCGAGACCGAAGCTGCGCACACCGGGGGTGTCGATGAGCCATCCGTCGTGTTCCAGCGGCAGGCAGACCGCGGAGGAGGAGGTGTGCCTGCCACGTCCCGTGACATCGTTGACGTGCCCGGTGGCGCGCTCGGCGGCGGGGACGAGGGCATTGGTCAGTGTGGATTTGCCGACGCCCGAATGTCCGACGAGGACGCTGATGCGCCCGCCGAGGCGGTCGAGGATCTCCGCATCCGACTCCACGGTGTCTGCATCCGGGTCGATCGCCGATTCGACGATGTCGACCCCGCTGGCGGAGAACCGCTGCCGGATCTCCGTGGCCGGATGCAGATCGGTCTTGGTGACGATGAGCAGGGCAGTGATCCCGGCATCGAAGGCCGCGACGAGAGCACGGTCGATGAGCCCGAAGGAGGGGTCCGGGTCGATCGTGGCCGTGACGATTCCGAGGACGTCGACGTTGGCGACGATGACGCGTTCGGTCGGGTCGGTGTCATCGGCGCTGCGTCTGAGCAAGGTCTTGCGGTCGGTGATCTCGACCAGTCGAGCCAGTGTCCCCTCATCGCCCGAGGTGTCTCCGACGAGTCTGACGACGTCGCCGGGTACGATCGCCTGACGGCGCAGATGAGAGGCCCGCACGGCCGTGACCGAGGCGGCCCGACGCCCCGATTTCCCCGCCGTCTTCTGCCGGTGGGCCGAAGACGGGAACTTCCCGTCGTCATCGGCGAGGATGACTCGGTACCGTCCTCGATCGACCTCGGTGACCAGTCCGGACACAGCGTCCTTGTGGTCGGGGCGGTTCTTCGTCCGGGGACGCGAGCCGCGTCGGTTCGGTCGGGGACGGTAGTCCTCGTCGCGGTAGATCTTCCCCATCTCAGGTTCCGGGTGTGAGCATGGCTTCCCACAGCTGAGTGAAGGCCGGCAGAGTCTTGGCCACGGTGCCTGCGTTTTCGATGATCATCCCATCGTTGCACGAGGCGAGGATGGCTCCGGCCATGACCATGCGGTGGTCGTGGTACGTGTGCCACAGTGCCGGACGCAGTTCGCGGGTGCCCGTGATCGTCAGGGCCTCGGCGTGCTCGACGACGTCGACGCCGAGGGCTGTGTACTCCCGGGTGAGGGCGGCCAGTCGGTCGGTTTCGTGACCACGCAGATGTCCGATGCCGCGCAGCTGCGAGGTGCCGTTCGCCAGGGCAGCCAGTGCCGAGACCACCGGTGTCAGCTCGCCGACGGCCGAGAGGTCGAGATCGACGGGGGAGATCTCCTCGGGGCCCGTGACGTGCAGACCGTCCCGGTCGAGCGAGACCTGCGCGCCGAAGGCTTCGGCGATGTTCCTGAACCCGTCGCCGGCCTGCGTGGTGTGCGCGGGCCAGTCAGCGATGGTCACGGTCCCGCCCGCGGCGATCGCGGCCGCGGCGAAGGCGGCGGCGTTCGACAGATCCGGTTCGACCTGGACGTCGAGCCCGCGCGGCTGCCCGGGTTCGATGATCCAGCGTTCGGACTCGGGTTCGCTGACGTCGACTCCGGCGTCTCGGAGGACCTCGATCGTCATGTCGACATGGGTGCGGCTGGGCACGGTCGTGCCGGTGTTGACGAGTTCGAGACCCAAGGGCATGACCGCACCGGTCAGCAGCAGACCCGAGACGAACTGGCTGGAGGCGCTGGCATCGATGTCGAGTTGGCCGCCGCGCACCTGCGAAGAGGCATGCACGGTCATCGGCAGCATGCCCTCGGTCGAGGTGATCTGCGCGCCGAGGCGGCGCAACGAATCCACGGTGACCGACATCGGGCGCACCCGTGCCTGTTCGTCCCCGTCGAGGACGACCTCACGACCGGTCAGCGCCGCCACCGGGGGGATGAAGCGCATGACGGTGCCGGCGAGACCGCAATCGATGGCAATCGGTCGGGCCTCCTCGGTGCCGGGGGCGCTGCCCGGACCGGTTCCGACGTCGGTGCCGGCCAGAGCGATGGGTTCGATGTGGAGCACATCGCCGTCTTCGTCGATGACGGCACCGAGGCGACGGAGTGCTTCGATCATGAGCATGGTGTCGCGACTGCGCAGCCAGCCCTTGAGCTCGGAGCCGGACTGGGCAAGGGCCGCGAGAATGAGATAGCGGTTCGTCAGGGATTTCGAACCGGGCACGGAGACGGTGGCTGTGATGCGGGAACCGGCGACCGGCGGTTGCCAATCGCCGGTCACCGGGGGAGTGTGCGTAGGGATGTCAGTCAACTCCGAGTGCGCTCAGTGCCTGTTTCGAGGTGTCTTCGACGCTCGACCACAGATCCTCGGCTGCGTGCTGGGTGCGCCACCACAGCCCGGGGCGACCGGCGGTGTCGACGCTGGCCAGCAGTGCACCGCCGAGCAGAGAGGTGCGCAGCACGGTGCGTTCGTTGCGTGCCTTCTTCTCTTCCTTCGTCGTCGCCTTCTCTGCAGACAGACGTTCGCCGACGGTGTCCAGAAGGTAGGTGCCGACGAGGATCGTGGCACTCACGCGGGGGAAACGGCCGATGGCCAGCAGAGAGCCTGCCGCCACCTGAGCGACACCGGTCGCTCGAGCGAGAGTGACGGCGTCGACGGGCACGTCGACCTGTTTGCGAGCCTGGTTGAGCAGCGGACCGACCGAAGCCGCGGCGGCCTCGGGCTTCAGCAGACGGTCGACGCCGTTGAGAATGTAGCCGGCGGCCAACATGGGCCGTGCGATGAGGCGAATGGGAGACACGGTGGTCCTTCCTTCAGTGGCGGGCATCTCAATGGCAAGCATAACCGCTGATCCGGGAATAGTGGGACCTCGGTCCGATGTTGAACACAGTGATGCTATTCGGCGGGTCGAACCCGTCGCGAATCGACAGGCAGAAGGGAAGGTCTATGAGCGCCACTGCCGTCCTGGAGAGAACGGGCGTACCATTGACTGCGATGACCGAATCAGTCAAAGAAGTCCCGGAAACCGCTGCGGAGAGGTCGCAGCGGTTCGAGCGGGATGCTCTGGAATATGTCAATCAGCTCTATGCGGCTGCGCTGCGCATGACCCGCAATCCGGCTGACGCCGAAGATCTCGTACAGGAAGCCTACGCGAAGGCGTACGCGGCTTTCCATCAGTACAAGCCCGGCACCAACCTCAAGGCCTGGCTGTACCGGATCCTGACGAACACCTTCATCAACAACTATCGGAAGAAGCAGCGTCAGCCGAAGGAACACGGCAGCGAGGACATCGAGGACTGGCAGATCGCCCAAGCGGACAGCCACTCGTCCTCGGGCGGTCGCTCCGCCGAACTCGAAGCGCTCGACCATCTGCCCGACAACGACGTGAAGGAAGCTCTCTCGGCGCTGCCTGAGGACTTCCGCATGGTCGTCTACTATGCCGATGTCGAGGGTCTGCCCTACAAGGAGATCGCCGAGATCATGGAGACCCCGATCGGCACAGTGATGTCGCGTCTGCACCGTGGGCGTCGCCAACTGCGGGAGATGCTCGCCGACTACGCCGCCGAACGTGGTTTCGTGAGTCCGGAGGGAGGTGCGAAATGAGAGACGAAGGATGTTGCGAAAGCGTCAGGGCCGAGTCTCTGATGCGCATCTACCATTATCTGGACGGCGAACTGACGACGACGGAGATCCGTGAGATCTCCATTCACCTCGATCAGTGTCCTTCATGCCACGACGAGTATGAGATCGAAGCGCTGCTCAAGGAGCTTGTTCGTCGTTCCTGCAGCCACGACCGGGCACCGATGGGGCTGCGGGAGAAGATCCGGCAGCGGATCGCGCTCGAACAGAACAGCTGGCCGGGAGTCTGAGCCGGATGGCTTGAGCCTGAAACGAGTAGAAGAGGGCGGGAAGAGAAACGAATCTCTTCCCGCCCTCGTCATTCACTGAGCGAATCAGTGAATCAGCTGTTCGGACGCTTGCCGTGGTTTGCTTTGTTACGGCGGCGATCGCGACGCTTGCGGCCACGCTTGCTCATGGTGATCTCCTTCAATAGACGGTTCATTATCTCATGATCGTCTGAGCAGGGCAAAGTCATCACGAAGTCGTTGACCTCGTCTTCGCCCCACCGCAGAGCGGACGGATTTCGAGTCTCAGCTGTCGCCGAGGACGTCCTGGACTCCCAGCCAGCCGAACCATCCGCGGTGCAGGACGAGCCAGGCCAGCAGACCGTACCCTTCCTGTGCCGGCAGATGCTCGCGCGAAGACGCGACCTCACGCTGCCAGACGGGATGGCCGAGAAGGGGAGTGAAGGTGTCGACATAGGTGATGCCGCGCCTCTTGGCCACATCGGAGAAGCTCGCATTGAGCTCGGCGATGCGGCGATTGCGGTCACCGTCGTGCTCAGGTGGGGGCCCGAGCACGAACGTCGAGACCTTGCGGGCCAGGGCCTCGTCGAGGATATTGGCCACATCGAGCCGGGCCCGGGCCACGGAACGTCCCGTATCGAGGTCACCGGACCCCAGGGCCAGGACAAGACGATTGTCTCCGTCGGGGGTGAACCGCAGCGAGGCCTCGGCGATGGTGCGGGCATGGAGGCCCGCAGAGTCCTCGGCGGGCACTGCCAGCGGATAGACCTTCAGCTCGGGCAGGCTCGGCAGGGTCCTGGCCGTGACCCTGCCGACCCATCCGAGACCACGACCATCACCGTGGCCGGCGACCAGAGGGCCGCCGACCACGGCGATGGTTGTGGAGACGTCGCTGCTCACCGGCTGAAGATCCGCTCGACGAGTTCCTTCTGCTGCACCTCATGGAAGTGCTTGAGTCCCGTCGACGTGGCGGCAGAGGCCGCACGCGAGATGACATTGACTTCGCGACCGCCGAGGAGCTGAGGCAGGTTGAGAGCCATGAACGGCCATGCGCCCTGGTTCTCCGGCTCCTCCTGCGCCCAGACGACCTCCGCATCGGCCGGGAAACGGTCGAGGACGGCGGTGATGGCGGCTTCGTCGAGCGGGTAGAGCTGCTCGAGACGCACGAGCGCCATCTTCGTGTCGTTGTCCTTGTCCCGCTTGGCCTTGAGCTCCCAGTAGAGCTTGCCGGAGACGAGGACGACGCGCTCGACCTGCGAAGCGTCGACATCCTTATCGTCGATGACGGTTTCGAACTTGCCCGAGGTGAATTCCTCCGGGGAGTTCGCCGCGGCCTTGAGCCGCAGCATCGACTTCGGAGTGAAGACGATGAGCGGACGCTTGTTCGTCGTCGCGGCGTGGCGACGCAGCAGGTGGAAGTACGAAGCACCGGACGACGGGTAGGCGACCGTCATATTCGACTCGGCGCACAGCTGCAGGTACCGCTCGATGCGGCCCGAGGAGTGGTCGGGTCCCTGTCCTTCGTATCCGTGGGGCAGCAGCATGATGACACCGGAGTTCTGCTGCCACTTCTGCTCGGAAGAGGAGATGAACTCGTCGATGACCGACTGCGCACCCTGTGCGAAGTCACCGAACTGAGCCTCCCACGCCACGAGGGCGTCCTTGCGCTGGACGGAGTAGCCGTACTCGAAGCCGACAGCCGCGTACTCACTGAGCAGGGAATCGTAGACCCAGAAGCGGGCCTGATCCTCGGTGAGGTTCTGCAGCGGAGTCCACTCGTTGCCGTTGACGGCGTCGATGAGCACTGAGTGGCGCTGGACGAAGGTTCCGCGGCGCGAATCCTGGCCGGCCAGACGCACGGGCACGCCGTCCATGAGCAGCGAACCGAAGGCGATGAGTTCGGCGAAGCCCCAGTCGATGCCACCGGTCAGCGACATCTCCTTGCGCTTCTCGAGCAGCGCCCGCAGCTTCTTGTGCACCGTGAAGCCCTCGGGCACTTCGGCGAAGGCCTCACCGATGCGTTGGAGCATCTCGGAGCTGATCGCCGTCTCGGCATCGTTGAAGGTCTCGATGTCGCTGGGCTCGTAGGGAGCGTTGAACGCTTCGCCCTCGTAGGGACCGGTCTCGGCCTCCTTGGTCTCGGCGAATGCCGATTCCAGCTTCGACTGGTAGTCCTTGAGCGCCTCGGCGGCTTCTTCGTCGGTGATGCACTTCCTGCCCACGAGCGACTCGGTGTAGAGCTTGCGCACCGAACCCTTCTTCTCGATGAGCGAGTACATCAGCGGCTGAGTCATCGACGGGTCGTCGCCCTCGTTGTGACCGCGGCGGCGGTAGCACACGAGGTCGATGACGACGTCCCGATTGAATTCCTGCCGGTATTCGAAGGCCAGTCGTGCGGCCCGAACGACCGCCTCGGGGTCATCTCCGTTGACGTGGAAGATCGGGGCGTTGATCGACTTGGCCACGTCCGTGCAGTAGAAGGATGATCGCGCCGAGGCGGGGGGAGTGGTGAACCCGACCTGGTTGTTGATGATGACGTGAACGGTTCCGCCGGTGCGATAGCCGCGCAGCTCCGAGAGGTTGAGCGTCTCGGTGACCACGCCCTGACCGGCGAAGGCGGCATCTCCGTGGACGAGAACCGGCAGCACGGAGAAGCCGGCCTCACCCTGGTCGATGAGGTCCTGCTTGGCGCGGACGATGCCTTCGAGGACCGGGTCGACGGTCTCGAGGTGGCTGGGGTTGGCCGCGACGTAGACGCCGGTGGTGTTGCCCGACGGCGAGGTGAAGGAACCCTGCGTGCCGAGGTGGTACTTGACGTCACCGGATCCCTGCACGCTGTCGGGGGACATGGTGCCGTCGAACTCCTGGAAGACCTGCGCGTAGCTCTTCCCGGCGATGTTCGTGAGCACGTTGAGGCGTCCGCGGTGGGCCATTCCGATCGCGACCTCGTCGAGCCCGGTGTCAGCGGACTGGTTGAGGATCTCGTCGAGCAGGACGATCGCGGACTCTCCGCCTTCGAGGCTGAACCGCTTCTGTCCGATGTACTTCGTCTGCAGGAAGGTCTCGAATGCCTCTGCAGCGTTGAGACGACCGAGGATGTGGCCCTGTTCCGACCGGGTCAGCTCCTGATGCGGAATCTCGATCTTCGACTGGAACCAGCGGCGCTGGACCGGGTCGGCGATGTGCATGTACTCGAAGCCGATGGTCCGGCAGTAGCTTTCGCGCAGCAGTCCGAGGATGCTGCGGAAGGGCATCATCGGTTTGGCGCCGAAGCCGCCGGTGGGGAACTCGCGTTCGAGGTCCCACAGGGTCAGACCGTGCTGGTTGATGTCGAGGTCCGGGTGCGAACGCTGACGGTAGACCAGCGGATCGATGTTGGCCATGAGATGACCGCGGGTGCGATAGGCATCGATGAGCTCGATGACACGCGCGGTCTTGTTGACGTCGTCCTGGTCTTCGGCCGAGACGTCGGGGACCCAGCGCACAGGCTCATACGGCAGGCGCAGGGACTCGAAGACGTCATCGTAGAATCCGTCCTCACCCAGCAGGTAGCTGTGCACGAGTTTGAGGAACTCACCGGAACCGGCGCCCTGGATGACGCGATGGTCATAGGTCGAGGTCAGGGTCAGCACCTTGGACACGGCCAGGGAGTTGATGGTCTGCTGGCTCGCGCCCTGGAACTCGGCCGGGTAGTCGAGTGCTCCGACGCCGATGATGCAGCCCTGGCCCTTGGTCAGACGCGGCACTGAGTGGACGGTGCCGATGCCGCCGGGGTTGGTCAGGGACACAGTGGTGCCGGCGAAGTCGTCGGCGGTCAGCTTGCCCTTGCGAGCCTTGTCGACGAGGCCGTCATAGGCATCGACGAACTGGCGGAAGGTCAAGGTCTCGGCCTTCTTGACGTTCGGCACCAGCAGGGTGCGCGAGCCGTCCTTCTTCGGCACGTCGATGGCCAGCCCGAAGTTGATGTGGGCCGGCGAGATCATCACGGGCTTGCCGTCGCGGACATCGTAGGAGACGTTCTGCGAAGGGAAGTTCTTCAGTGCCCGGATGACGGCGAAGCCGATCAGGTGGGTGAAGGAGACCTTGCCGCCGCGGGTGCGCTTGAGGTGTGAGTTGATGACGATGCGGTTGTCGATGAGCGCCTTGGCAGGCAGTGCCCGCACCGAGGTGGCGGTGGGCACCTCGATTGAGTCATCCATGTTCTTGGCGATGAGCTTGGCGGGGCCGCGCAGCGGAGTGATCGTCTCCTCCGGGGCGGGCTTGGGCTCGGTGTCTTTGGCCGAGACCTGGGGCACGGACTTCGTCTCGGCCTTCAGCGTCTCGGACTCGGCCGAAGACGGTGAGACCCCGCGAGAGGTCTCACGTGAGGTCGTCTGTGCCGCAGCGGGGGCAGAGGACTTCGCCTCCGACTTCTTCGCAGTCGGCTCCGCCTCCTGCTTCGCAGCGGACTTGTCAGCGGCCGGCTTCGCGCCGCCGCTGTTCTTCTCGTACTTGTCGAAGAACGGCCACCAGGACTTGTCGACGGAGTTCTTATCTGACTTGTACTGCTCATACAATTCCTCGACCAGCCACTCGTTCGACCCGAAGTCTTCAACGGTGCGGTTCGGAGTATTGACGGACACGGCGTTGATCGCCTACTTCCTGATTCAAGACTTGCTGCTTAACGACAACACCCAGCCTAACGCGATGTGCCCTGCAATGTGCACATAGGGGACAATAGTGTTATGCGTTTCATCTCAAATGACCCGAACAGCGATCTGACCTACTCCGATGTCTTCCTCGTCCCGAACTCGTCATCGTTGACGTCCCGGTTCGAAGTCGACCTCACCACGACCGATCCGACGGGGTCGACGACACCGCTCGTGGCCGCGAACATGACCGCTGTGTCCGGACGCCGGATGGCCGAGACGATGGCTCGCCGGGGCGGACTGGCTGTGCTGCCCCAGGACATTCCGCTCACCGCCGCGAAGGACACCATCTCCTGGGTCAAGAGCCGGGACCGGATCTTCGAATCGGCTCTGCGCTTCGCGCCGGAGGACACGGTGCTCAACGCCCTGCATGTGCTGGCGAAGCGTCCCCACGGATTCGGCGTCGTCGTCGACTCGGCCGGACGACTCGAAGGCATCATCAACGCCGCCGATCTGCGCGGCGTCGACCGGTTCACCTCGGTCGCCGAGCTCCTCGACTCCTCACCCCATGTCATCCGCGCCTCCGAGATCGACTGGTCCGATGATGCGCAGCTGGAGTCGCTGTTCGAATCGATGACCGACTCGCGGGCCGAATTCGCCGCTGTCGTCGATGATGCGAACACGGTATTGGGTTCGCTGACGCCGAAGTCGCTGCTGCGGTCGTCGATCTACACGCCGAACGTCGATGAGCGGGGCCGTCTCAAGATCGCCGTGGCCATCGGCGTCAACGGTGCTGCCGTCGAACGCGCGAGTGCCCTCGTCGAGGCCGGCGCCGACGTCCTCGTCGTCGACACCGCCCACGGCCACCAGGTGAAGATGCTCGACACGCTGTCTTCGATCGCCGAGGCGGACCTCGGGGTGCCGATCGTCGCCGGCAACGTCGTCACCGCCGACGGTGTCCGCGACCTCGTGGCGGCCGGGGCCCAGATCGTCAAGGTCGGTGTGGGGCCGGGTGCGATGTGTACGACACGCATGATGACAGCTGTCGGTCGCCCGCAGTTCTCCGCCGTACTCGAATGCGCCGAGGCGGCTCGGGAGCTCGGCGCCCACGTCTGGGCCGACGGGGGAGTGCGCTATCCCCGCGATGTCGCTCTCGCGTTGGCCGCCGGGGCCTCGCAGGTGATGGTCGGTTCCTGGTTCGCGGGTACGCACGAATCGCCGGGGGACCTCCTGGTCGACGGCGAAGGCAGGAAGTACAAGGAGAGCTTCGGCATGGCTTCGGCCCGAGCGGTGGCCAACCGCACTCGGTCGGAGACGGCGTTCGCACGGGCCCGGAAGGGGCTGTTCGAAGAGGGCATCTCGTCGTCAACCATGTACATCGATCCCGAGTCTCCCGGAGTCGAGGACCTGCTCGACGGAATCACGTCGGGAGTGCGCAGCTCCTTCACCTACGCCGGCGCCGGCGATCTCGCGGAATTCGCGCGGGTGGCCGCCGTCGGAGTCCAAAGCGCTGCCGGATACGAAGAGGGCCGCCCGCTGTCGGGAAGTTGGTAAGATCAGTTCATGCACAGTGACAGTCTCGGCCGGCGGGAAGCCGGCGCCCCAGATGATGATCCTCACCCCGTGAGGGTCCGTCACTTCACCTACTGTGATCTTCGGTCTGCACGGAGCGAGGACAGTCGCTGATGGAATGGCTGTTCCTTGCCCTTGCCCTGGTCCTCATCCTCGGCACCGGCCTCTTCGTCGCGGCCGAGTTCTCACTGCTCACCCTCGATCGTCATACGGCCGATAAGGCCGTTGACGAAGGCGTCGTCGGGGCCAAGACCCTGCGCGCCTCGATGACGCACCTGTCCACCCAGCTCTCGGCGGCGCAGGTCGGCATCACGATCACCACGCTGCTCACCGGCTACCTCATGGAACCGTCCCTGGGTCGACTGCTGGCTCCGGTCTTCGAAACGTGGGGAGTGGGCCCCGGGCTCTCCGCGTCCTTGGCGCTGACGATCGCTCTCATCTTCTCCACGGTGGCGTCGATGATCTTCGGTGAGCTCGTCCCGAAGAATCTTGCGATCGCAGTCCCTCTGGCCACCGGACGGATCGCCGCTCCGATCCAGTACGTCTTCTCGATCGTGTTCCGACCCGTCATCGCGTTCCTCAACGGCACGGCCAACAAGATCCTGCTCTCCATGGGCATCGAGCCGCAGGAGGAGGGGTCGGTCGGGCGGTCGCCGGAGGAGCTGACCTCCCTGGTGCGCCACTCCGCGGAGGAAGGCGTGCTCGATGAGCAGACGGCCGACCTGTTGGAACGGACGCTGAGCTTCTCGGAACGCACCGCCGAAGACGTCATGACTCCGCGGACCCGCATGTCGAGCGTGGAGAAGGACACCACGGCGCGAAGGATCATCGAGCAGGCACGAGACACCGGCTTCTCCCGGTTCCCGGTCGCCGCCGAGGACAAAGACCACATCGTCGGCGTCGTCCACGTCAAGCAGGCGTTCGCTGTTCCACCCGCAAACCGAGACGACGCCTACGCCGGGGGACTGATGACCGAGGTGCGTGAGATCCCAGAGACCCAGCGGCTCGATCCGCTCCTCATGGAACTGCGCGCCACGGGCCTGCAGATGGCGGTGGTCGTCGACGAATTCGGCGGCACCGCCGGAGTCGTCACCCTCGAAGACGTCGTCGAGGAACTCGTCGGTGAGGTCGCGGATGAGCATGACCGGATGCGGATCGCGGCGCGACCGGCCCGCGACGGGTCCTGGATCGTGCCCGGCCAGCTGCGCCCCGATGAGATCTCCTCGACGATCGGGATCACCATCCCCGAAGATTCTGACTATGAGACCTTGGCAGGTTTCGTGCTCAAGGAACTCGGGCGGATTCCCGAACCCGGGGACCACGTGCGCACCGATGATGCGCTCATCCGCGTCGAGCGGATGCACGGACGACGCATCGAGCGCCTGCGGGTGGTGTTGCGCGCTACCGACGCGAGCGCCTTCGAGACAGGAGGTGAGAGCCGATGAGCGCCGATTGGCTCGGATTGATCTGGCTGGTCGTCCTCCTGCTGGGCAACTCATTCTTCGTCGCCGCCGAATTCGCGGTGGTCGCTGCGAAGCGGTCCCAGATCGAACCGCGCGCCGCCGAAGGCTCGGCTGCCGCGAAGACCGCGCTCTACGCGATGGAGCATGTCTCGCTGATGCTGGCGATCTGTCAGCTCGGCATCACGGTGTGTTCCCTCCTCTTGGGCAATGTGGCCGAACCGGCCATCCACCACCTGCTCGCCGGTCCACTCGAGGGATTGGGGATCCCCGCCGGCCTGTCCTCGACGATCTCTTTCGTCCTGGCGCTCGGCGTCGTCACCTATCTGCACGTGGTCATCGGTGAGATGGTGCCGAAGAACCTCGCTCTGGCTGCATCCGGTCAGGCCGTGATGCTGCTGGCGACACCGCTGGTGTTCCTCGCCCGCGTCTTCGGCTTCGTCATCCGACCCCTCAATGGTCTGGCCAACGCGATCCTGCATCTGTTCAAGGTCGAGGCTCGGGACGAAGTCAATGAGGCGTTCACGATCGAACAGGTCGAATCGATCGTCGCCGAATCGAAGCGTGAGGGACTGCTCAGCGACGATACCGGGCTGCTCAAGGGCGCCCTGGAGTTCAGTGACAAGACCGCGGTCGACATCATGGTCCCGATGTCCGAACTCATCACGATCTCGGACAAGGTGACGCCGAACGAACTCGTCACGCTCGTGGGCAAAACCGGATTCTCACGGTATTTCGTCGTCGGCGACGACGGCTATCCGCAGGATTACCTCCACATCAAGGACGTCCTCTACGCCGACACCGATGATGCCTTCGACGCCCCGGTGCCGAGCAAACGGTTCCGACCGCTGTTCACCGTCACCGCCGCTGATGAGATTGAAGAGGCGCTGGCGCAGATGCAGAAGGTCGGCATCCACGTCGCCCGAGTCATCGACTCGGAGGCACGGGTCCTCGGTCTGCTCTTCCTCGAAGATGTGCTCGAGGAGCTCGTCGGTGAGGTCCAGGATGCGATGCAGCGGGGACGGTTCGATTTCCGCCGCTGAACCTGACGAAATGGCGGCCTCTCGCAGTCCCATCGTCTCGCTCGGAGTCCCGAAGCAGGCGCCGCCGGTCTTCGCGGGTGCGGATTTCTCATCTCCGGATCGGTCTTGCCGAATGCCCACAGAAGATGATAACGAATGATAACGAAGCGGTGACCGTCGTCACCGCACGCAGGTCATCTGTAGTGATCCGCAGGGAGCGTGTTTCAGCATATGTCCAGGTCACACACGGTGGATGAGGGTAACGTGACATTCTGTAACGATGTCGTTATAGTGTTGTGACATAAGCTTTTCGGGGTCCGGATCCGGGCCTTTCAGAACAACCGATGCCAACAGTATGGAGCATTATGTCGAGTGAGCTCTCGACCGTCGAGGCGTTGCCGGTTCGCCGACGCGATCTGCGCAGACAGAATTCCTCTGCTCAGGTTTCGACGATCTTCTCCAAGAAGCCCGTGACAACGCCGTCGCGAGGGCATGAAGACCCCACTCTGTCTCCGCGTCGCGCCGCCATGGCCGCAGAGGCCCGCGCCGCCGCCGGTTCACCGCGGCGGGCTGCGATGGCCAGAGAGGCCGCTCGGTCGGCATCCCAGCCGCTGACACCCGCAGGGCACAACTCGAGTCTGGCCGCTGCTCAGCTTGGCAGCCGCGGTTCCGATGGTTCGCTGCTGCGTTCGGTTCGCCGGCGCCAGGTCACGACCTTCTCCGCGCTGGCCACCGTGTCGGTCACGGGCACCGCGATCGCCGCCGTCATGGTCGCCGGCAATCTCAGCGGAAGCCAGGAAGTGAAGGTCGACGACACTGCCGCCGAATCCCAGCAGCGCGCGATCAACGCCGAATCCGTCTCCGCCGACATCAAGGTCGACGAAGACGACAAGACCTCGATGACCATCGGCGCCCCGAGTGCCAAACAGACGAAGGTCGATGCCGCTTCGCGCGCCATCACGAAGACCGTTCTGCCCGGTTGCGAGGGAGAAGCGCCGAAAGGCGAGGTGAGCAACGGTGAGTTGCCCAGTGATTGGCTGTGCGATATCGGTGTGGGCAACCACAAGCTGCGCGCCGACGCTGCTGTGGCCTTCGCGAAGATGAACGCCGCGTTCAAGAAGGACACCGGCAAGGACCTCGCGATCACCGACTCCTATCGTTCACTGGAATCGCAGGTCTCGGTCGCTGCCCGCAAGCCCGGCTTCGCCGCACGCCCCGGCACCTCGAACCACGGTTGGGGATTGGCGCTCGACCTCGGCGCCGGAACCTCGAGCGGCACCGGCGAACAGTACGACTGGCTGGTTGCCAACGCCGGCAAATACGGCTGGGAGAACCCGGACTGGGCCAAACGCAATTCCTACGAGCTCTGGCACTGGGAATACGTCCCCGGGCGCAAGGACATGAAGGGCGCCTGAGCCCGCGAAACGCGCCGTCGCCACTGTGCCTTCCACCGCGTGCAATCGAGACTCGATTGCACGCGGTGTCTTTTTGTGAGGTGGTGCCCGACGGTGATAGAGTTGCACCCGTTGCCCGCGTAGCTCAGTGGATAGAGCGTCTGCCTCCGGAGCAGAAGGTCGTAGGTTCGAATCCTGTCGCGGGCACCATGTAAGGCCTCTGATCAGCGAATACGTTGATCAGGGGCCTTTCTTTTATTGTGGCGATCCCGGAGAGTACGCACTGAAGTACGCATTAGAGCTCTCGGCAGGCAGCCCGGGGGAGTGGGGGTTCGAACGCCTTCGCCTGAACTCAGGATGACGCGGCATATTCCCTGGATCCGCTCAGCGCCTTGTACAGGGCCTGGCGGGTGATCTGTTGGTAATGGAACCTCCTTGGCCTTCGACTAGCCTTCTGGGCCCCGCTGCGGGGCTACTGAGACCTGTTCGGCGTCGAGCCTTAGGATCGCGGTTGTAAGTCAGCGCCGCATGAGAAGATCGAGTCAACGGCGAATAAGGAGTCAAAGGTGGCCAAAGGCTTGAGCATTAACAAGCGAGCGATAGCGAAGATGCAGAAGGACATTCAACGGGAGTTCGACAAGCGACCTGTCGAGGTGCCAATAAAGGCTGATCCGACAACGGGTTCCGGTGCGTCACAGCAACCGACGGTCAATCATTATCACGCGCCCGTCGTGACAGTGAACGGCGACCAAGCTCAGGTCGCATGGGGCGACGGCACGATCAATCAACAGCAAGAGAATGTTCGCCAAGTCGCGGATGGCTATCAGGACCTGGCTCGTATTGTGGCCGACATTCTCGCGAAGTTGGACAACTTGCCGCTCACTGACGAGGATAACCAGTACGCGCGAGAGAACGCCGAGGCGCTCATGGGCGAAGTCGTGAAGGCCGATCCTGACAAGGGCGTCGTACGGCGTGGTGTGATATTGCTCAAGGGTTTACTCGCTTCAATCACGACAGGCGCTAACCAGGCCGTGACCGCAGAGAGCGCTGAATTCGCTCGCGAAGCAATCGAAGGTCTCGGGAAAGCCGTAGGGTCCTGACTCACCGCACAGCTCTACCGGTTCTTGCTCTCCAACGGCCGGCGGACAGGAAGTAGATGTTAAGTCTCCAGCCCGGGCATGTCTACTAGTGCGATATCAGATCGGCGTATTTCCCCGATCCGTTCAGCGCTGAGTATAGCGTCTGGCGCGAAACGCCCAAGTCGCGGGCCACCTTCGCCTTCGGCACGCCTTCTGAGACCCGCCGACGGGCATCCGCGATCTGCTCAGGGGTGAGCTTCGGCTTACGCTCGTACACGCCCTTCTTTTTCGCGAGAGCGATCCCCTCGGCCTGGCGTTCGCGGATGGTGGCCCGTTCCAGCTGAGCAACCGCAGCGAGGATGGTCAGCATGAACTCGCCTTGCGGCGTGTCCGTGTTAAGCGCGGGGTTGTCGATGAACTCCACGGCGACGCCTTTGGCCTGGAGCTGTTCGACGAGGTCGAGGAGGTCCCGGGTCGACCGCGCCAGCCGATCCGGGGACTTCACCCGCACGATGTCGCCTTCGCGGACGTAGGCGATCATCTCGGCCAGCTGAGCACGGTCATCGACGTTCTTACCCGAGACCTTCTCGGAGAACAGGCGGTCGATGTCTCCGATCGCTTCGACCTGTCGTGCTTCGTTCTGATCGGCCGCGCTAACGCGAACGTAGCCGACCGTCTGTCCGCGATGTTCAGTCACGACTTCTCGGTGGCCTTCTTGTACGCCGCCCTGACTTCGTCGACCTTCGCCACGACTTCCGGGGAGGCGCGGAAAACGATGAGGTGGCGCTTGGTCCCTTCCCGCTGCTCCTTGGTCTCCCTCACCTCGCTGCATCCGCGAAGAATCTCGATAGCGTCCTTGCGCCGATCCTTGCCGTGGAAAGTGCCGAGGTTACGCAGCTCGACGCCCTCTGAGCCGCTACGGACGATCTGGTCGTAGAGACCCGCCGCGCTCGTGTAGCCCTTCCTGACCCAGGGCCTGGGGTCGCCCGGCGGTTCCAGTGCCGCCGGGAGCTCTACGCTCTCGACGACGTCGTCGAAGGCGACCTGCTCCGGAGAGCGCTTGGCACGCTGCTCCCACTGCACTGAGAGGATATGCGGCGAAACGTTGTTCATTGTTCTGTCTCCTTCTAGTGTCCAACGGCATCTTGAGTTGCCGTCTGATGTGTCCAATGATACCACTTGCAACCTCGTTAGACTGTGAGCTTCAGCGATAAATGGCGGTGTTCTTTCAGCGCTCTGTGACGGTCGTTCACTTCTCTATACGCAAGCCGGAACTTCCAATGAGTACCCGCTATGGTCGATGGTTCTCAATGCGTAAGAATGGGCCCATGAACGAATTCGAGCCATCTGCACCGGTTAACCGTTATGAAGCGAGTGACGCTTGGCGCACGGTCGATAGGTACTTCACGTCGACTCTTGTCGGGGAAGACAGTGCCCTAGTCGTGGCGCGTGATTCGGGCGACGAGACAACAATGCCGAATGCCGAAGTCGCAGCTAATCAGGGTGCGTTCCTAGAGTTGTTGGCCCAGATCGCTGGTGCTCGACGTGTACTTGAATTTGGCACGCTAGCAGGATATTCAACGATCTGGCTCGCACGGGCAGTCGGCGAGCAGGGACAAGTGGTCACGCTCGAACTAGAACCACAGAACGCTGCAGTCGCTGAGGAAAATTTTCATATCGCTGGCGTTTCACATCGAATCGAGACGATCGTCGGACGAGCAACGGAATCGGCAGAGCGGCTGATCCATGATGGTGCCGAACCTTTCGACTTCGTATTCATCGATGCCGACAAGCCAAACAACCCCGCCTACCTCGCGGCTGCACTAAAGCTCACACGTTCCGGTGCAGTCATCGTCATCGACAACGTCGTTCGTAACGGAGCTGTCGCTGACGCTGCCAGCGCTGACCCTAGGGTTCAAGGGGTACGTGCTGTCGCGGAAGATATTGCAGCCCATCCCGACCTGGACGGCACGGCACTCCAGACAGTAGGCGAAAAGGGATGGGACGGACTCATTATCGCCCGGCGACGCTAAACCAGCCGTAGCCCAATCGCAGAAATGCTCAACATGGCCTACCCAAATGGATACTTCCCCAATGTGCGCTCCATCCTGTCTTCTAATGAGGTGCGATTTGTGAGTTTTAGCGAGGCGGTGCCTTTCCATTGCACAGTGGTGGTCCAGACGCTTTAGGGGCTCGGCATGTCCTGGTAGGTTGCGAGCATGAGTGATCGGCAGCATGAGCGTTGGCAACGAGGCAACAGAATCTTCTGGACTTACCGCGACCCAGACTTCCCCGATCTCGTGGATCAACGGCCGGTAACTGTAATCGCTGATGATGATCAACACCTTGCAGTGTGGATGGCCGCGGGGACTCGAATGCTCTATCAGGTCAGCAATGATGGGCAAGATCTGCGCTCCCTCAGCGGGACAGATCGCTTCACCGCCCCGCGGGCCCAAGCAGTCAGAAACTGGGTAGGCTCCGGGATACTTGCAGTCTTCCAGGCAAACACCATGTACTCCGTCTGGTTCTTCGAGACGAAGCCGGGAGTCCGTAACTCTTATTACGTGAACATCGAAGAAGAATTCACACGGTCTGATTCCGGTATCGAGACTTCAGACCTCGTGCTCGACGTTCTGGTGAGTCCTGATCGCATCTGCACTTTCAAAGACGAGGATGAACTTGAGCTCGCCCACCGCGCTGGGGTGTTCTCGACAGCTAAGGTGGAGCAGATCAGACAAGTGGCACAGCAAGCCGTGAAAGATGTCGAGCATTGGGAATTCCCGTTCAACGCCGGATACGAGGGCTTCCAGCCGGACCCGGATTGGACGGTGCCTACTTTGCCCACTGATGCCGACTGGGAGTTTGAGGATGTCGCAGGGAGAGGCTAAGTGGGAGACTGTCGATCGGCTCCTGGTTCACGAAGGGCGTGTGGTGCTTTTCGACCACACGGTCACTCTCCCCGATGGCTCGCCAACTCACTACGAAGTTGACGAGAGCATTCCATTTGCAGCCGCGGCACTCGTCTTCATCGACGATCACGTGTTGGTCACTCGGCAATACCGCTACCCGATTGATCGCTGGATCTTCGATCTGCCCGCGGGTGGGGCCGAAGATGGTGAAGAGCCGGTAGACACGGCCCGTCGCGAACTTGAGGAAGAAGCGGGGATTGTGCCGGTGAGCTTGGTTCCCCTCCACACTTTCTTCTTGAACCCTGGCCGGACAAGCTGGCCCGTGCACGTGTTCTTCTCTTCAGGAGTAGCGACAACGGGGACCGCAGCCCGGGATGATCCCGCGGAGCAAGTCAGCGCTGTTTGGCTTCGAGTAGAAGAGTTGGACTCGTTGATTGCAAGAGGTGAAATCGTCGATCCGACGCTGATCATTGCGCGAACGATGGCCGCAAGCCGCGGACTTATGCCGCCTCCTAAACCTTTAGTTTTATGAGACGACGAACTCGTTCGGTGGTGACAACTCCGTGAGTCGCAGCGGTGAGTGGCGTGGTTTTTCGCAGTGTCTAGTGGCCAATGACGAGGATGCTGTAGAGATGCCACCAACTTTGTACATATCGCCGAATACATTGGTTAAGAAGTCGCCGCCTGCCTAGTTCGACAGTCGGTGCCGGAGGAGGCAGAACTCGTTGCCTTCTGGGTCAGCAAGGACTTGCCAAGATTCTTCGCCCGTCTGGCCGACGTTCGTTGGGCAGGCACCCAGCGCTAGCAGACGGTCCAACTCGGCGTCCTGGTCGCGATCCACCGGGTTCACATCAAGGTGTAGGCGCAAGGGTGCTGCCTTCTTCTCGGCCACGGGCGCGAACACGATGGTCGGTGCCAGACCGCCAAATCCCGATTCCGGGCCGATCTCGATGTCACCGCCGTCGCGGCCCAGCTCGACATATCCGAGCACTTCGCACCAGAAGCGGGACAGCATCTCGGGGTCGTGACAGTTCAACACAAGTTCGGAAAGGCGACAGCTCATGTGTCGAACCTAGACATAGGCAGCCGGTATGGCAACCACCCGATTGAATACTTGCATACATTTTCCCGAGAGCGAGTAGGTGTGTAATCTGCCCGGACAGGTCGAAACAAGATCGACATCTCTACAGGTGCCGGCAGTTGTTTCGTCGGTGATGGCTCGGCTAATACTTTGGATCTGTGGCGACGAGCTCGACCTTGAACCGCTCGGCGTTGTCTAAGAATGCGGCGTAGTGCTCATCGCCGCCTGCCCACGGGTGACGATCGACATAGAGCTGATTCCAGCCATGCTGCGGTGCCGCCTTCCACAGGCGATCTACGTCCCGTGTTGTACCCGCGTGGAAAGCGAGGTGGTTGAGTCCGGCAACACGGCGATCATGGGTGCCGTCTCGGGGAGCGTTGGCGAGCACGATGTATGTCGAGCCGTGCCGCCAGCTGCGTCCACCACTCCACTCTTGGTAAGGCGTGTACCCGAGGACGTCGAACATCCATGCCCAGGGGCCGACGGATGCCTCAAGATTCGAGACTTGTAGCTCAACGTGATGCAGCAATCCGAAGTCACCCATCCCGCTATCTTCCTTGGAAGTAGGCCCGTCAGCAACAAGAGTGGCCTTTTTATCACTGCGAGGTTGAAGTCGGTGTCGACTAGATGACTGCTCTACCATCCCAGTTCCTTGGTAGTGGGACACCGAAGACGAGCAACCTCATCGATCGGGCCAGAGCCTGAATTTCCGTCCCATAAGTAAGGCCCAGATCAACGTCCCATCTATTCCGTGCAGACACGAATATTGGTACGCTGGGCGCATGGAGTTGGGATACGCGCGGGTTTCGACGGTCAAACAAGACCTGGATCGACAGATCGATGCTCTGACCCAGACCGGAATCGCGGCCGAACGGATCTATGTGGACAAGAAGTCTGGGTCCACGGTCGACCGCCCCGGACTGCGCGCAGTCATGGATTACGCCCGCGACGGTGACGTGATCGTCGTCCACACCCTCGATCGGCTCGGGCGAACCGTTCGCGATACTCTGAACCTGATCCATGACCTCTCCAAACGCAACATCGGCGTACGCAACCTCGCCGACCCGATCAGGGTGGACTCGTCGAACCCCGATGATCCAATGGCGCAGCTGTCGGTAGTGCTACTGGCATTGTTCGGACAGATGGAACGCACATACACCCTGGAGCGTGCCGCCCACGCTCGAGCGGTAGCGACCGCGAAGGGCCGACGCATCGGACGGCCCTCCGTGGTGGATCCGGACAAACTGGCCTACGCCGAGCACCTACGCACGACCGGACACACCATCGCCGAGATCGTGGCCAAAACCGGGATCACTCGCACCAGCCTGTATCGCCACCTACCACCGCGGCCTCCCGAAGCAGTGACAGTCGCGCCGGAAACTGCCGCCGATCCCGGTCCCGAGACCTAATCCTGGACTGGTGATCGTCATGGCGCAGAGAACCCCACAAGAGAGGCTCGCTCTGATGCGCCAACACGATGACGGTGTCCCCTGGACACAGATCGCGACCGAATCAGGCGTGCCAGTGCGAACATTGGCACGCTGGGCCGCGAAGTATCGCGCTATCCCGACGTCCAATGGCCTTCAACGCCTCCGGCGAGCTGACAACGGTACCAGGCGAATACTGCCCGAGATTGTGGAGATAATCGAAGCTCTCGCGCTTCGCCGCCCCGAGCCCACAGTCGCGTACGTTCATCGCCGAGTCAGCGGCATCGCTGCCGATCGCGGACTGCCCGCGCCAAGCTACTCCAGCGTCCGGGCGATCATTGGAGCTATCGACCCGGGCCTGCGCACACTCGCCCAACACGGCGATGCCGCCTACCGAGACCAGTTCGAACTAGTTTTCCGCCGCACCACAGCGAACCCAAACGAACAATGGCAAGCCGACCACACACTCTTGGACGTTGCGGTACTCGACCAAGCTGGTGTGCCGGTTCGGCCGTGGTTGACGGTGCTGCTGGATGACTACTCCCGTGCCGTCGCCGGCTACACCCTCTTCCAGGGTGCCCCATCAGCCGAACAGACAGCCCTGGCACTACACCAAGCGGTCAATCAGAAGACAAATCCTGCCTGGCCGGTATGCGGCCTGCCAGATGTGCTCTATTCCGATCACGGCTCGGACTTCACCTCCGTCCGCCTCGAACGAGTTTGCCTGGACACACAGATACAGCTCATCCACTCACGGATCGGCGTTCCGCAAGGACGAGGGAAGATCGAGCGGTTCTATGGCTCCATCACCACCGAGGTCCTACCGCACCTACCCGGGTATATCCCGCACGGAACGAACGGAGAACCCCTCACGGACCCGACGCTCAGTCTTGAGCAACTCGACGCGATCCTGGAAAGATTCATCGTCACCGAATACAACCAGCGCCCCCACTCCGAAACCCACCAAGCGCCCGCCCACCGCTGGGCAACCTCCGGCTTCATCCCGCGCGCACCAGCACGACCGGAGGACTTGGACCTACTTCTGCTGACTGCGGCAGCTACAAGGAAGGTCCAACGCGACGGGATCCAGTTCGCCTCCACCCGGTATGTGTCCCCGGTACTGGCCGCCTACGTCGGTGAACAGGTCACCGTCCGGTTCGACCCGCGCGATGTCGGCGAGATCCGCGTCTATTTCAGCGATGACTACCTCTGCCGCGCGATCGCTCCCGAACTCGCCGCCGAGTCCGTCTCGCTACGAGAGCTGCAGGCTGCCCGGTCGCGACGTCGCCGTGACCTCAAGCGACAGCTGCGCCACCGCCGCAGCCTCGCCGACGCGCTGCCGATTGACAACCGTTACGTCCCGCCTGAACCACCCGAAGCGGAACCGGTCGGCGTCGAAGAAGTCCCACCACGACACGGATTGCGTCTCTATGCCACCGACTGACCCAAAACACAGTCTCCTCAGCAAGGACGATGACGGAAGCCGATTCCTTTTCGGCGATTTCGGGGAGATCAACTCCAGCGCCCCGCCACGGCCCGACTTGCCACCGTTCCAGACAACTCATGAGCATCGCCGCTTCGCCGAGTTCGCCAACGCGGTGCGCACCCATCGCTATATCGGCCTGTGCTGGGGGCCACCGGGAGTCGGCAAGACACTCTCCGCCCGGCACTACTCGGGTGTCGATGACTGGGAACAATGGGAATCTTTTTTCACCGACACCCTCGGCCCTGTGCCGGAACGCGTTCTCGAGGCCCGAACCGCGTTCTTCACCCCCACGGTCATGGCCACCCCGAAACAAATAGACCAGGGCCTGCCACGAGCATGCCAACGCATCTCCTTCGCCGTCGACTTCGCCGAGCACGGCATCGTCGACCCCTACGTCCATACCGAGTCCCGCTCCAGCGGACGCACCGAGCTGCTCATCATTGACGAAGCCGATCGTCTCAAGGCCACCGGCTTTGAACAAGTCCGTGACTACTTCGACCATCACCACATGGGCGTCATCCTCATCGGCATGCCCGGTATCGAGAAACGCCTCGCCCGCTACCCGCAGCTCTACAGTCGCATCGGCTTCGCCCACGAGTACCGCCAGCTGACCGCGGACGAACTCACCGCTGTCCTGGCCAGACGACTTCCTGCTGAAGGCGGCGCAACCGACGGCGGCGTCGCCCACGCAACTGCCATCGCCACTATCGTCCGGATCACCGCAGGCAACTTCCGCCTCGTGGACCGTTTACTCACCCAGATCGAGCGCGTGCAGACAGTGAACGACCTCAACGAGTTGACACCCGAGGTTGTAGAGGCGGCTCGGCAGGCTCTCCTCATCGGCCACTAAACGCCGCGAGAAGCGTGCCATTTACCGCTGCGACTCACATCGTTAGACACTAGATATAGCGACATTCCGATGTGTCTATTTGGGTACACCCAAATGGACACTGTTAGAAAAAGGTGAGTCGCGTTTGAGATTGAAATGGGCTGTCGACGATTAGCCACGGTTCGTCCCGTCTCCAATGAGAAGGTGGCCAGGATCGGGAGATCGGCCCCGAGCGAGGCTCAAGCGCGCAACATGGTCACGGGCGACCGCTGCTCAGTGTTTGTCGCATGCGCAGTTGTGGATCGTGCACTTAGTCACGGCGCTCCGCTACGACAAACCTTCCTTCGGATACGTTTCCACAAGCCAAGTCTCCATCTGGCCAGCCACTTCCTCGCTGATGAGTTCCCGAAGGGGGCCTTTCAGAAGTGGCCATATGCAGTACTTGATGATGCTGGGGTGCCGGTCTGGATCGGGGCAAGTAATCGCAGCAATGACGCGCAGGTGCAGCATCACGCCCTTCTCGATGGGTGCCATGGCTGATTTTCTTGCGGCCTCCAGCAGCTTCAGAATTACTTGTTGCAAGAAGTCTCTTTCCCCGTCCAGCAGGGTGAACGAATCGTCTCGGTCACGATTGAGACGCTTCTTTCCCCTGCCTTTGGGCTTTTCAACTGTGCGAGGGTATGGCTCAGGTGAGTCATCTTTCGGATTCTTCACAGACAACTCGATAAGACCGACGATGATCTCCGCCAATTCTTCATTTGTCTTGCTCGCGCAGTCGTTCAGTGTCGCGTAGACCTGACATACCGCCGCTAAAACCACGCAGAAGAAGTGGTCTGCTCTCTTATTTTTTCTGCCCTGAGGGCCACCCGAGCGAAGATGCCCTTCTATATCCGACAGAACTTTGCCGGCAATGGTCTCTGACAGTTGTTGCACTGTAGCGAGCTCCGTATCGGAGAGATCTACCGAATCAACACTCTGCTTGTCGCCTTTGTCAATCGCAATTTTGTGCTCAATTAGCCCGATGATGAATTCGTTGACTATATGAGCCCCGGCTCGAACGTCAGTGTTGTCGTTTGGATAGGCGCTGGGCTGGGTCTTGCTGTCACCATCGGCCGGTCCGCCGTTTCCATGTGAGGGTCTTATCCACCGCTGCTTCTTCGCTTTCTTACGAGACTCATCGCGCAGCTTCTCAACTTCCGCAGTGTCGTGCTGGTGCACGGCCTCTGCCACCACCCCTTGAGTCTTTACTGTTCCATGCATCGTGTTTCCGCAGGCACATGTGCACGTTGTACCGCTTGCGTCACGGCATCGCCAATGGTGGGTCATCGCTGATCAGCCCCTTCTGGATGACGCGGTGATATTTCTCTGAGTGTAACAAGGGGTGTGATGTTAACCACGTCGCGGCTGTGGATATAAGGCACTTCTGCCTCCTCCCTGCCCATGAGCCTGAAACAGCGTGCCAAATAGCGCTATTCTTCAAGTATGGGCAGAGGCAGAGTCGACTTTGACCGAGGACTGGCACGCCTGTCTGCCTATGCCAGAGAGCACGGCCACGCGAACCCCAAAGCACACGAAGAGTGGCTTACCTGGAGAGTCGGCCTGTGGGTTTCAAGCCTTCGAGAAAAATATCGCAAGGGCAGGCTGACAGATGAGCAGATCGCAGCAGCAGAAGCCATAGGAGTGCGATTCGTCCCGCCTTATCGCGATCCGAGGCCCAAGCCTCCGACACGTGCTGAACTAAGAGAAGGCGAGCTCCTCCGACGACTCGATTGGCTCGACGACTACTTTCAAGAGCACGGTCACATCAACGTCCCACAGCTTCGCGGCACCAGCACGTGGCCCGGCGCAGGCCGTTGGATTGCCCGCCTACGCTCCCTGCTTCGCGAGGAGAAGCTCCCTCAGTCAGTTGTCATTAGAGCCGAGAGTATGAACATTGTGTGGAACCCGGGTCCAGGCTGTCGATCCTATTGATGCTTGAAAACGCTAGAGGCGCGCGGAGACTTTCCGCAACCCGAGTGGTTGCTGAACGAGTTTGCGGACAAATTGAGGCGGTGGTTCGTCTAATCCGCGGCCGATCGTTCAGCGTTCGACATACGACCGTTTGGTGAACGTACCGTCACGCCCTTGCGCGGCCCACGTGCCCGGCGCTGGCGCGCTTGTCGCTGGGGCTGCACTCGGAATTGCGTGCGGCAGCCGTCTTAGAAGGACAGCGCCGCGAAGCTGTGAGCTAGGTTGGCTATGCTTGGAGAAGCAATAGCCGCTTGCGCAGCGATTCCGCCCGTCTTCGATGCGGCTCCACTTGTCATCTTCATCAGCAACGTCTTGAAGATCTTGCCCGCGGCCTTCTCGTCCTTTGCGGCGCGTTTTGCAGCATCCTCCAGCTCCTTCCCTGCTCTACCGAAGAGTTGAGGGCACGCTTTGAAGAACGAACTCTCGTCTAGAACGATTCGCTCACGGTTAAATGAGGAGTCCGTGTAGACGCCTGCCTTTTTTAGCCGGTTGGTGAGTTCGTTTCGCCAGAAGCGATCCTCGACGTTCAGCGTGACTGCCCCGTCACGACTATTCTTCAAGTCAGTGGCCACCTTGGTGACGTTCGCTAGCTTTTCTCGGACGCTCTCTTCAGTTTCGTCAGAGACCGATCGAAGCCTGTAGTTGAAGACCAGGCTGCTTGCCTTGGCCGGCGAGCAGCGCAGTCGTCGGGCTAGATCAAAGGTGTTGGATGTCTCTAAATCTATGATCTTGGACTGTATGAGTTCAGAGAATACGACAAGCTCTAGTTCGGACTTTGGCAGCGACCCAAATGGGGCTTCCATGATCCGATCGTGCATCGCCTCACCGAATTTGGCTAGCTGATCCGGATCAGGCTGATGGTCAGTCATTTTCACTCCCCTTGTTGTCATTTGGATCCAGTCTCACCAGCGAAGAGTTCCGCTTGCTCAAGCACAAGCTCGATCGCCTTCGCCTCGGCATCAGGCGGATAGTCGTACCGAGCAAGAATTCGGCGAACCTTGGACCTCATCGTCGCGAGGACCGACTGCTTGAGGTTCCAGTCGATGGTCGCCGACTGCCGAACCGATCTCACTAGATCCTGAGCGATCGCTTTCAGCGTCTCGTCCCCGAGCTCCATCACCGCAGAATCGTTCTGGGCCACGGCGTCGTAGAACGCGACCTCGTCTTCACGGAGTCCAAGCTCCTCATGACGCTGCTGCGCATCACGCATCTGCTTTGCGAGCTTGACGAGCTCGGCGATGATCTCCGCTGTCGACAGAGACCTGTTGGTGTACCGGTTCACCGCCTCGTCGAGCATCTCCGAGAACTTCCGACCCTGCACGATGTTCTTGCTCTGCACCGTGCGGATCTGGTCATTGAGGAGCCGCCTCAACAGACCCATCTGGAGGTTGGGTCTCTCCTTCTCGGCCAACGAGTCAAGGAACTCATCGCTGAGGATTGAGATCTCCGGCGTCTCCACACCGGCCATCTTGTAGACATCCACGACCTGGTCCGCTGCGACCGCCTCGTTGATGAGTTGACCGAGTGCGGTATCGATCTCCACGGCACCGGAACCACCCCGACCGGAGTCCGGGTTCTGGATCTTGAGAATCGCGGCTCTCACGTCGGTAAACAGACGCACGTCATCCCGGATCGCTGCTGCTTCGTCACGAGCGCCAGCCAGGGCGAAGGCTTTGACCAGTGCGAGGACCACGTCGTTGAACCGCGAGGTGCGATCCGGGTCCGCCATGACGAAGTCGAGGACCTTCGCGTACTCATTCAACCGCTGCGATGCTGTGAGCTCGGGCGAGGAGTCGAAGTTAACGCCATGCAACAGTCCACAGACGACGTCGTGCTTTTCCATCATGACCGCGACCATCTCGTCGATGGGTACACCGGCCTGCTCACGATCCGATGGCGAGTATTCCGACAGAGCGGTCTGCAAGTTGGCGAACACGCCGATGTAGTCGACGATCAGCCCACCAGGCTTGTCACGGAACGTACGGTTCACCCGCGCGATCGCCTGCATGAGCCCGGCACCCTGCATGGTCTTGTCCACATACATCGTGTGCATCGACGGAGCATCGAATCCCGTCAGCCACATGTCCCGCACGATCACGAGCTCCAACGGATCGTCGGCGTTCTTGGCCCGAAGCTTCAGCTCCTTGCGGACGTCCTTGGAATGGATGTGCGGCTGGAACTCTGACGGGTCCGAAGCAGACCCTGTCATGACGACCTTGATCTTGCCCTTGTCGGCTTCGTCCGAATGCCAGTCGGGCCTGAGCGCCACGATCTTCTCGTAGAGGCGCACAGCGATCCTGCGGCTCATCGTCACGATCATGCCTTTGCCGAAGAGAGACTCCCGGCGCTTCTCCCAGTGCTCGACGATGTCTTTGGCCACCAGATCCAATCGTGCCTCGGCACCGACGATTGCTTCGAGCCGTGACCACCGCGACTTTGCTGCCGTCGCTGCGTTCTCCTCGACGGTCTCCGTGATCTCGTCAGCCAGATTATCCAGCTTTGCGAGATCGGCCTCAGAGACGTCGATCTTGGCCAGCCTGGACTCGTAGAAGATCTTGACCGTTGCACCGTCCTCGACAGCCCTAGTGAGGTCATAGATGTCGACGTAGTCACCGAAGACAGACCTCGTCGACTTGTCGTCCGACTCGATCGGCGTGCCGGTGAACCCGAGGTATGTTGCACCCGGCAGTGCGTCCCGCATGTGCTTGGCCAAGCCCGACCTGAGACGACCCTGCCGGTCAAGGGTCTCGCCGAATCCGTACTGGCTGCGATGGGCCTCGTCGGCGATGACGACGACATTGCGTCGGTCAGTGAGCACCGGGTTGCTGTCTCCGTCCTCGCCTGGAGCGAACTTCTGCAACGTGGTGAAGACGATCCCGCCCGAGGCCCGTTTCAGCTTTGCTCGAAGATCTGACCTCGTTGAAGCCTGTACCGGTGTCTCCGGCAAGATCTGAGCCGGGGCGAAAGCCTCACCGAATAGCTGGTCGTCGAGGTCGTTCCGGTCCGTGATGAACACCAGCGTCGGGTTCGCCATCCGCGAATCGCGCATGATCTTCGCGGCGTAGAACACCATCTCGAAACTCTTGCCCGAACCCTGCGTGTGCCAGACGACGCCACCGCGACGGTCACCGTCGGGCCTGGAAGCCTCCACCGTGGACTCCACGGCTAAGTTGACCGCCCAGTACTGATGATACTTCGCCACACGCTTTACGAGAGCCCTGGTGAGCTGTCCGGTCGCTTTGTCGGTGACAGTCTCGTCGCTGAACACGATGAAGTTTTTCAACAGATCGAGGAACCGCTGCCGCTCGAACACGCCCTTGATAAGTACTTCAAGCGCGGAGCGATTGCTGACGACATCGCGCCCGTTGATCGTCTTCCACGGCGCAAAGTGCTCGAATGCTCCCGAGTAGCTGCTCATGACAGCAGAGGTGCCATCAGAGATCACGGTGACTGCGTTCGGCACGAACACCGAGGGGATGTCGTGCCTGTAGGTCTGCACTTGGTTCCACGCCGACTTGAGGGTCGCATGCCCCGCGGCCGGGTTCTTCAGCTCCAACAGCGCCAGCGGCAAGCCGTTGACCATCACCAGCACGTCAGGACGACGGTTCTTTCCGTTCTCCACGATCGTGAACTGGTTGACGGCGACCCAGTCGTTGTTCCGCAGGTGTTCGAAGTCGATCAGCCAAAGTCGAGTCGTACGGAGCTGGCCGTCGTCACCGCGATGCTCCACAGGGACACCGTCGGTGACCAGCCGGTGCAGCCGAGCATTCTCATCAATCGGGCTCTGCGATTCGGCACGACGGATTTGCTTCACGGCCTCATCGACGAGGGCGGGGGGCGTACCCGGATTGATTTGGCGGATCGCTTCACGCAGGCGGCCCCAGAGCACCACGTCCCCGTACGACTGCCGCTCTGAGGCGAGTTCGCCGGGAGCTAAGTCAGGTCCATGCAGCCGGTGATAGCCAAGTTCTGCGAAGTACTCCAGAGCTGCTTGTTCGACGACATTCTCATTGAAAGCTGTCATGGCGTGAATCCTTCCGCCGGGACGCGGATACGACCGGAGAGCAATTCGGGGAGCAGCGTGTCACGCAACGCGGCGAGACGCTGTATCTCGGCGGCGAGCTGGTGGCACCGATTCTCAATAGCGATTAGATCGCTCTCAAGGGCAAGCGCGGATTGGCAAGTGGGAAGTCGAACCAGAAGCTCTGCTAATCGTGCAGCGCTGAGCTCTGTCTGCCCAGTGCTACCTGTCGCTAGCTCCTCAATATCTGATTCTCGATTAAGGAGCGAGTATGCCAATGTAGTCGGCGGGACACACGTCGGGTCCGGCTTAACGACGGAGACATGCCCGTCTACAAACACGTCGCCCGCGTGCCAACGGGCGACTCGCCCCAGCGTCCCGGTACCGGTTGAATTGACAAGAATGTCACCGCCGCTAGCTCGCTTCTCTACCTTCACCTTACGATCCGACATCCTCCGCGCTAGCTGAAGCGAAACCCATCCGTCTCGAATGCACCTCTGGTTGACGACGTACGGTGCAGTTGGGTCGTCATCCGTATATTTGGGGGCCACTCCGCGAGCAATGGAAACTGTGACATCAGATAGCGGAACAGTTCGGCTTTCGCTCAGAATGGCGGATTCGTATCTGGCCTTGCCGAGCGTTCGAAACAATGCTCGCTGCCGTCGATTCGAATCGATCTTATCGTCGAGTGCGCCGAGCGTCGCGGCGATTGCGCGCCAGTGCTTACGCTCTGGGACTTTAACTGTCTTGGACTTCAACGGCCCGGCCGTAATCTGTGGTTGGGCAGAACCGGAAGTTACATCGTCAAACCGCGTGTTAAGGGCCAGATAATAGATAAAATCGTTGTCTTGCTGCGATCCTGCATTTAAGGCCATGGCATTGTTGTTTACCCAAACTGGTTCATTCGGGTACTGAATGAGCCCGCAGTTTGAACCCCGGCATGTAACAAGCGGGACACGCTGAGAATAACTCGCATTGCCGACAAAGCCCAAAATTCCGTTGGCGCCGACAGTAGGAGTGGGGTTTTCAGCGGATCGGACACTAAAAAGTCGGTCTTTCGAAACATACCTTCCTTGCTTGACCGAAACTAGCTCTCCCCACGTAGTTTCAATAATTTCAAAGCTCGATGTCATTTTTCAAGAGCTCCCAGCCGCTGGCGAACTTCATCCTCAAGCTTGTGCCCACGGTCGAACTCTGCGAGCAGTTCGCCGACGACACGCTCGATCTTCTCCTCGATCGGCTCGTCGTCGACCTCGGATTCCTCAGCGCCGACGTAGCTTCCAGGCGTAAGGACGAAGTCGTGCTTCTCGATGACGTCGAGCTTCGCCGCCTTCACGAAGCCCGGCACGTCCTCGTAGGCACCGTGGTGGTTGCGCCAGGCGTGATAGGTACCTGCAATCTTCTCGATGTCCTCATCCGTCAGGACGCGCAGTCTTCGTGACTCCATCGTGCCGAGCTTGCGGGCGTCGATGAACAGTACTTCGTCACGACGTTCGCGATGACCATTTTCGTCGCGGCCTTTCGAGACGAACCACAGGGATACCGGAATGCCGGTGTTGAAGAATAGTCGGTCAGGCATCGCGACGATGCAGTCCACGAGACCGGCCTCGACGAGCTTGCGGCGGATCTCGCCCTCGCCGCTGCTCTTCGACGACAGAGAACCATTCGCGAGGACGAACCCCGCGGTGCCGTTGGGAGCAAGGTGATGGATGAAGTGCTGCACCCATCCGAAGTTCGCATTGCCCTGCGGAGGAGTCCCGTATTTCCAACGAGGATCGTCGCCAAGCTTCGCATCCCACCAGTCCGAGACGTTGAACGGCGGGTTCGCGATCACGTAATCGGCCCGCAGGTCGGGGTGCAGGTCCTCGGTGAAGGAGTCGGCTGAGTGCGTTCCCATGTCGGCTTCGATACCCCGCAGCGCGAGGTTCATCTTCGCAAGTTTCCACGTCGTGTCTGTGAATTCTTGCCCGTAGACGGAGATGTCGGTGCGCTTGCCGCCGTGGGCCTTCACGAACTCGGCTGACTGCACGAACATGCCGCCGGAGCCAGCAGCGGGGTCATACACGCGACCCTTGTACGGTTCTAGCATCTCGACCAGCGTCTTGACCACTGACCGTGGCGTGTAGAAAGCACCGGCATCCTTGCCGGTCTCCTTGCCCGCGAACTGCCCGAGGAAGTACTCGTAGACCCGGCCAAGGACATCGTCGGCACCGTGGTCATCGGTGACCGTGAACCCGATCGAACCGATCAGATCGACCAGCTCGCCCAGGCGGCGCTTATCGAGGCCGTCTCGACCGTAGTTGCGCGGGAGGACACCCCGAAGGGATGGGTTCTCCTTCTCGATGAGGTCCATCGCCTTGTCCAGCTCCTGGCCGATCCCCGACTGCTTGGCCAGCGACTGGATGTGGCCCCAACGGGCGAACTCTGGCACCCAGAACACGTTGTGGCTTGTGTACTCATCGCGCTCTTCGAGGAACGACTCGATGCGTTCCGGCTTGATGCCGTCGGCTGCCAGCTCATCTTTGAGGTCGACGCGGCGCTCATCGAAGCGGTCCGAGACGTACTTGAGGAAGACCAGGCCGAGGACCACGTGCTTGTACTCGCTGGGCTCCTGGTTGCCGCGCAGTTTGTCAGCAGCATCCCATAGCGTCTGCTCAAGCGTCTTGGACGGTTTGGCCTTAGCGGCTCGTCGTGCCATGTGTTGCCCTCTCTTGCACGCTTGGATCGCGTGACGAAGTACTGCCTCTGAAGTTTCTTCTACCATATCCGCAGTTCACAGTGGTGCACTCCTGCCGCGCCGCCGAACGTGACGTCAAGGCTGTACTAACACTGCGTCGTTGGCCGCCAGAGGCGTCCCGGGTTCTCGGGTGCACAAGCACAGACCATGTGCCTTCACCCCTGAGAACGGAGATCACCATGACTGCACAGTCCAATGCCGAAGCCCACGCCCGTGAGTTTCACTGGTTCAAGGGCGACCCTGATCTCAGCGAGGAAGAGGCTCGATTGCACGATCTCATCGCCTTGCGCAATGCCACGACTGAACTCATCCGGGAGCAGCGTGATCTGCTCGGCTACTACGACTCTGACGAAGAACTGTTCGGGCACGAGTACACAGTCGAAGAGATCGTCGACATCGTCGACGGGGCCGGACTGCTCACCGACAGGGACGACATCCGCGCCCGTGTGCTGCGCTTCATTGGCGCCGAGACTCGTCCTTCGGATGGCTGACCGTCCGACGGCGTGTCTGCTCTCTGTACCGCAAGATCCTTTCTGTCGAGGTTGTCTCGTTGGGGTCCGGCGGAGACCGGCCCTGCGTCCTGAACGGAACAATGTGCGCCCGTCTAGGCGCATGTAGTTATTGCCACGACACTGGTAAGTCGGCCGCGCGTAGCGCGGCTCGGGAGTTCTCCCGGTGAGCAGAGCCCGTCTGTTCACAGTCGAACAGGAGAACACGCCATGACCTGGACCACGATCCGAGAAAACGCACTGCTCAGTCTGACCAGTCTCGACCGGGCAGGAGAGATCCGATACGACAGTCGACAGCACGCACTAGTGCTCATCGACCCCACAACTGAGGAGGAAGAGGTACTCACTATGAACCTCCTCAGCTCCGGCTACGTCGCCGAACCTGGTGAAGTCTTCGTCAAGGACTGGACCGAGCACTCTGGCCTGGCTGCTGCGCTCGTCGCTGCCCGTGTGGCAAACCATGTCGAGAGCCTACGAGTGGGTCCCCACGGTGGGACAGCCCATCGATTGCAGATCCTCGACGAGACCAAGTGCGTCGACGACTTTCCCGGCGTCTCCACCACCGGTCGCGATCCTGTGTTCGAAGAGCAGCTTGCCGCAGCTTCCAAGAGGGTCGCGTACCTCGATCAGCACTGATCACTCGGGAGGATCAAGAACGAGCTGCTGTTCTTTCCCGACCTTGGGGTCGGCAGAGTCGTCTACTGCTCTGCCCACGGGGTCCTGCCCATCTCTGAAGTGGTGAGGACAAGGCGGTGACTGCCCTGCCGCCAGTGTGGCTGATGGCCCGCCGGGGGGCGGGCCCGGGGGCATGGGCGAAGGAGACGTCCCTCAGACCGAATCTACCTAGGAGGTTCACATGTCCGCTATCACCGAAGTCCAGCCTGTCGGGCTCGCCCGGCTTCGGCAGATCGACCCTGTCGCGGCGCTGTCCTTCGCGTTCGGCATCGTCGGGCTCGCAATCGTCGCCGTGCCACTTGGGCACGTCGCCCTGCACCGGTCCACGTCCCGGAAGGACAACGTCGCTCGCACCGACAGCCGGCTGATCGCCGTGTTCGGCCTCATCGCCGGGTACCTCGTCATCGCTGTCGTGCTCGCGCTGGCCACCGCGGCCGCAATCACCTACGTCAAGGAGGCGTCATGAAGCGCTCAGACAGCTACCGCCGCGTCGCGGCCGCACGAAGGGAGCAGGCACAGAAGCTGCGCACGATCGCGAACCAGCTGGTTGCTGGCGGCGACGACCCGCTGGACGACCTCGGGCTGCTGAGGCTGGCTGAGATCCAGATCGAACCGACTCGGAAGGCCATCGTCAAGGAGGCCAAGACCGATGGCTTCGACTGGCAGCAGATCGGCGACATTCTGTGCATGAGCGCGGAAGACGCCGAGCTGCTCTACGGAGATAAGGAGTCCTGACGAACACAGAAGATCCCCGGGGGCATCCGCCCTCGGGGATCTTCTTTTCCTCGTCGACTGGCCGGCGTCTACCGGGTCTTGGGGCCTCCCTTCCGTCCGCGCCGCCGCTTGGCCGCATCCGCACGGCGCTTGACAGTCTGCGCCTTGCGCACACCGTCACGAGCGGCCGCCGTGCTGCCACTGCGGCGAGCCTGAGTCGGAGTCGACTTGGCTGCCGGCTTCGGCTGAGCCGCCTGATTCGGCGCGGTAGGACGCGGTGCTGCGGGACGCGGAGCCGGGGGCTTGGGCGTCTGCTTCGGAGCCTGCTTCGATCCCTGCGAGGTCGACCGAGCCGGGGTCTGGGTACGATCGCCGCCACCGTTGCCACGGCGGGTCGGGGCCGAGCCTGAGGGCTGACCCGAAGGTGCCTTCGGTGCCGACGACTTCGGGCTGCTGGGAGCCTTCGGTGCCGAGGCGGAAGGAGCCATGCCGCCGGTCGACGGGGTCTTGCCCCCACCGGTCGGTGCCTTGCCACCGGAGCCTCCTCCGACGCCACCAGCCGCGCCAGCAACACCGGAGACGGTCTTACCCGCGCCGGAGACCTGCTGACCCTGCTTGATCTGCTGCTTGCGCTGCTTGTCCGCCTGGGTGTTCTGCGAGTCGAGGCTGGACTTGCCAACATCCGCAGACGCCTGACGGGAGCGAGCATCGGCCGAGGCGGACTGGCCACCATGGTCGAGAGCATCGCCCGCAGACTTCGCAGCTCCCGCCTCATCACCAGCCACAGCACGACCGGCTGCCAGAGCACCATGACCAGCAGCCTGAGCACCCTCAGTGCCAGCCGAGAGCTTCGCCTGGTCAGCCTCCTTGTACCCCTCCTGCGAGTCCTGCATCGAGCCGGACGCCGCGTCCATGGCATCGCCGTCACCCACGGCAGGCTGTTCGATGTTGCCACCTTCGGCCCCGCCATCAGCGGCGGGTTCGTCGATGCTGCTGCCGTCAGCACCACCCTCGGCACCATCGGCTGCGTCACCCGTCGGGTTCGACAGACCGCTGCTCTCGACCTGCTTGCCGAGCTCAGTCTCACTGGCCGGGTCCGAGCCGTCAGCGCCCGCGGAACCGTCTGCACCGCCCATGGGCGAGCCGGAGCCCTGAGAGCCCTCTGCCGCCTGAGCGGCAGCACCCTCAGCAGCGCCACCTTCGGTGTCGTTGCCTGCCAGAGCCATGGTTCCATCGGAATCGAGTGCGCCATCAGTGTCGACGTCGCCTCCGAGGAAGCCACCGCCCTCGGGGCCCGGACCGTCGGGGGCGACGGCACCGGGACCGTTGGTGCCACCGGTGTTCGAGCCCGAAGGCTTCTTCCCACCGCCACCGCCGCCGCTCATCATCCGGTTACCGACCGCAGCACCGGCCCCCGCCGCAGCACCACCGGCGAGGGCAGGCATCATCCCGCCACCACCTCCGGGTGCACCGACCGAAGAGTCCACGAACTTCTCGACGATCTTGGTCGTCGCCTCCTCGATGGCCTTCACGATCGACTTGCGGGCACGCAGAGCCATGACCGTGAACATGATCGTCAATACGATCGCGGCCAGCGTGATGATGATGGCGATCAGGCCACTGGAGCCCAGGTACAGCATCAGAGCATTGCCCTCATCACCGTTGTTGAGCACGCCCGCGAAAGGCTTCTCGAAGATGGACGGCAGAGCGATGAGGAACTCCTGGACGAACTTGTACAGGAAGATCGTGATGATCACTTCCATGATCAGCGCGATCGAGTACACGATGACCTTGGCGATACCCGCGATGGCTCCCAGCGTCGCGAAGGGGATCGCCGTCACAAGCTGGAGACCACGACGGAGGTTGCCCATGATCATCGAGAACGCGTAGCCGAAGCCGATGAGCACGAACGAGCCCAGCAGCACGACAGCGTTGAACCAGTAGATGAAGCTCATCGTTCCGGTTCCGACCATGCTCACCGAGTTGTGGACCGAGCGCGTTGCTTCGGAGCTCGAACGGCCCGAAGAGTACGTGTGAAGCGACGTCGAGCCGAAGTCCGTGTTGAGGTAGTTGTACATCGCCAGCGGAGCCAGGTTGCACGACATAGGCGCACCACCGGGAGTAGAGAGCTGGCGTCCGCACTCGCCGACATCGCCTGCCGTGTAGAAGGCGAAGTTGCTGTCGGTCCGACCCGACTCCTGGTTGAGCGTCAGGCCCGTGCCGTCAGCCGTGACCAGCAGCGGGTTCACGTTCGGAGCAACAGTCTTGTCCGGCTTCGCCGAGTCCTCGGGGTCCTTCATGTAGCCCTCGAACCAGTCGGGGGCCAGCTCACGCGCCTCAGGTGAGAGCGTGGACTTTGACTCGGTCTCGAACGCAGAAGCCGACACCTGCTCGTTGCCCATGTAGCGCCACAGCATCGACATGATCTGGCCGTACTTGACCTCGTTCCAGTCGGTCTCGCCGCCACGGATGGCTTCGCCCCATGCCACGTCCTCGTCGGTTCCCACAGCCTCGACACCAGGCAGGTCGAAGACCTGGGCGTTGATGAGCAGCGCCGTGTCGCGGACATTGGCCTGCGACGCACCGGAGGGCTGATTGCTGAGGTTGTTCCACTCGATGGTGGCACCCTCAGGGACCATCAGACGCTGATCGAGAGCCCAGCCCTCGAAGTCCACGTAGGTGGAGAGCACGACCTTGGTCGAGCCGGCGTTGCCGTCATCGGTGGCGTTGTTCATGGCGCCCAGGGCGCCGGTGTACATCGAGCCCAGCAGAGGCAGGCCCAGTCCGATGAACAGCAGGCGGATGAAGAGCTTCTTCAGACCCGAGCCCTTGTCCATCTTCTTGAACAGCAGAATGCCCATGACGAAGGTCGCCATAAAGATCGGCACCAGCACCGTCCAGGACAGCGAGTTCAGCACCTGGTACCAGCCGCCGACCCACTCCGCGAGAGAGCCGAGGAAGCCAGGAGGTCCTTCACCACCGGTCATACCGTTGGCGAACTGGGGGCTCACCGCGTTCACACCCACATAGAAGAGCTTGAACGGGTTGAGCCAGTCCATCACCGTGAGGACGATCGAGAACAGCCCGTCGACAGCTGCCGTGAGGATGTAGAGCAGCATGATCACGCCGCCGAGCATGGTGTTGAAGAAGCCCAGCGACAGACCGGTGCTGGTCGAGTCCAGGCCCATTCCGTTGAGCGTGGCTCCGAAGTAGGAGTAGTGCTGTGCACCGCTGAGCCCACCGATGCCCGTGCCTTCGTCGAAGGTCATGAGCGTGCCGTAGCCGATGGCGTCCGAGGACTGTGCCGTCTTCGAGTTCAGCCAGCCGGCGATGGGGTTGAAGTCGCTGTCGACGTAACCGACCATCGACCCACCGCTGGACGCGTTGGTGAAGACCGTCGGCCAGCCCGTATCGGTGAGATCGAGCTTCGACTTCGGCTTGGTCGCCTCAGAGAACAGTGCCGTCACCGAGGAGCTCAGCCGGTAGAAGTTCATCGCCGCGACATCCTCAGCCTCATCCTCCTGGGCAAAGGCGCCCGAGGCAGAGCCGAGCACCAGAGTGATCGGGATGATCAGCATGAGCGCCAGCGCGAGTACGCGCCGGGGCGTCCAATTCCTCCAGGCGCGGATGCCCGGCGTGTGCGTCTGGGTGATGGCGCTCATCAGGCCACCCCCGAGTCGGTGGAGTGCAGCCCGGCACGAAGCCAGGTCTCTACGGCGGGGCGCGGATAGAGGATCGTCCGGCCCTGCTTGATGTGGTCAGGCATTTCGCCGCGGCGACGGCGTTTGCCGAGCCAGTCGCGGGTCCAGCCGAGACGCTCTGCGAGGTCTGCTTCGGAGATGAGGCCCTCGTCGAGCAGCCCGCGAGGCTGCGAGGCCGCTGCCGTTGAATTGTTGTCGTCCATGAGGTCTTCCCGTCATTGACACCTACGGGCCGCGGGACAGCGGTCCGCACGCCCCCGGGTGACGGTTTCACGAGCCAGGACGACAGCGGGTTCTCACATCCGGACCTCTGCCAATTCTACCGCAGTTCCGCGTGATTATGCGGGTTATCAGGGGTTTTGGACGGTCTTGTCGAATGGTCATGGGTGGCCACTTTCTGGCCACATTCTGGCCAGAAAGTGGCCACAGGTGGGCCAGACGTGGGCACATTCTGACCACGCCTGACCGGGCAGGCTTCTGTGGTCACAAGTGGGCCAAACGTGGGCAAATTTTGGCCACAGGTGGGCCAGATGTGGCCCGGCCGCCGGAGGCGGCTCTGGAGAGCACGCGAACTCAACGAGAGAGGAACCTGATATGACAATCGCCAACACCTCCACAGATGAAACCCCTCGGGCCTGGGTCGGCAGTCTTGGTGCCTACAACGCGGGGAACCTGATCGGGCACTGGTTCGACGCTGTGGACTGCGACGACATCACCGCCGACGACGTATACCGAGGCTCAGGACTATGCCCCGAAGCCGATGAGGAGCTTTGGGTCTTCGACCACGAGAACATCCCTGTCTCCGGTGAAATGAGCCCACAAGACGCTGCCGAATGGGGACGAACGCTCGCTGAGGTGCCCGATCAGCAACGATCGGCGCTGTGCGCATGGGTGCGCAGCGGGGATTACGTCGCCTTGGGCACGGGAGACCTGCCGTCCGTCTCCGACTTCGAAGAACGCTACGCCGGTGCCTGGGATGACTTCAACGAGTACGCACGCCAGCTCGCCGAGGACATCGGCCTGCTGACCGATGTGCCCGAGGAGGTCGTTCGATACTTCGACTGGGCCGCCTGGACGCGGGATCTGGCCTTCGACTTCACCGTCGAGGATGCGCCCGGGTCCGGCGTCTTCGTGTTTTGGAACCTGTGATGACGGACAACGATCTGAAGCTCTGCTTCTGCTTCGAGTGCTCGCCACCTCAGTTCGCAGAACGTGCTTATGTCGCCCTACCGGGCAGGGGTCTCTGGTGTGTCCACACTTGCCCCCTCCACGGCCCCGTCTCGGTGGCAGAGCTCGCCGACTAGCCGGCCAGCATCTCGATCGGATCCTCACCGAGAGCGAAGGCGACCTTCTCCATCGTGAGAAGGGTGATGTTGCCGGCCCCGGTCTCCAGGGTGCGAACGTACCGAGCACTCAGCTCTAGCTTCTCTGCCAATTGCTCCTGCGTGATGCCGCGAGACGTGCGCCATGCGCGAAGATTCGAGCCGAATAGCCGTTGCAGGCGAGGCTCGAACTTGCGGTCTTCACTATGAGGCACACCTTCCAGAATCCGCCTGATTATCCACGATAACCAGGATCTATGTGTTCCGGTTGCGATAGAATAGAACCAAGCAATACGACCCATGATCACGACCAGAGAGGCTCGCCACCATGCGCCGCACCACGACGATGACCACCACTTTCGCCGCCCTCGGAGGCGCCGCCCTGCTGCTGGCGGGCTGCTCGGGCGGCTCCGACGCCTCCGCAGGTACCGACGAGACCGGCGGCGGGACCGCCGCGAACGTCTTCGAGTTCCAGACCAACGGAATCGACCCGGCCGAGGAGATCACGGTCCAGGTGCCTGACGACCTGCGTGAGGCGATGGGTACCGAGGCGGACGGGCTCGTGCTCAACGGCTTCACCGTCCGGGCCCACGACGTCGAGAGCGCCGAGTTCTGCGCCGCTGAGCTCAACCTCGACTGGGCCGATGGGCAGCCGGCCGGTTTCATCGAGAACAACACGGAGGACCTCGCCCGCGCCGAGGGCGAGCAGCAGCTGCTCGACGCGACCGGAGAAAGCTCGCTCGACTCCCTGGCCCGCACGCTCGATGAGGTCTACAGCAGCGCTGGCGTCCTCGGCGACGCCTACTCCTCGATCGGTCAGGACTCCTGGGACGAGATCAGAACTGGCTTGGCGGAGAAGGGCGAGGGGTATTCCATCTTCTCGGAGTACGCGACCGTCCCTGACACGCTCACCGGCCAGGAGATGATCGATACTTTCCTCGACACCTCGGTCGAGAACTCTGGTCTCGACGAATCGTCCGCCGTCGCCCAGCTCCTCGGTCAGGATTCCAGTGACGCCGCCTCGATCGACGAGTTTGATCCGAACGCCCCCGAGGAGGGCACCTTCGTCGCGGCCGACCATTCGTCGGCCGTCGTCGTGGGGCACTGCGCAGCCTCCGCCACCGATCCGGACAACGCCTTCGAGGTAGGCCTTGGCTCCGTTGACTCCGACGGCGAGGCCAGCTCCATCGCGGAGGTCCAGCTCTCCGTCATGACGGATGGCACTATCGGAGTTGCAGGTGAAGTCGCCAGCTACATGCGCGACGCCAACGGCAACTGGATAGCGAGCTGAGCGTGAACATGGACAGTGACCCGCGGACGGCTCTCGTCCAGCGCCTCGGATACTTACACCAGCTCCTCCAGTACATTGACGCCCAATGGCGCGCCAAAGCAGCCCTCGGCCAGCGTTATCAGGCGCCCGTGCCGTTGAAGCGGAGGTGGCGCACCTGGGTCGTGCTCCTCATCGCCGTAGGCGCAGGCATCGTCTACATCGCAGGATTCACGACGTTCGACGCGGCGATCGCGATTCTGCCCGCCGCATTGCTTATCGGCTTCCTCGTCCTACTCCTACGCAACCGCGTGGTCGTGCCCAAGCAGCATGCGATCGCCGAGCGAGAGAACGAGAGACGGGAGCAAAGCAATGCCGCGGTTCGCGCCGAGGAGCAGCAGATAGACGGGCAGCTGGTCCAAGCCGGCCGCGACCTTGCGCAGCGTGTCGGCACCGACTTCTATCCGGAGGCGTATCGTCACGAGGAGGCCGTCGCGTTCTGTGCCCAGGCCGTGCAGAACCATCGGGCGAACTCGATCACGGCAGCACTCAACCTCTACGAGACTGAGCTGCACAGGCGCCGCGTCGAGGACATGCACGCCGCACAGCTCGCCGAAGCACAGCGTGCGACGAAGATGCAGGCCGCGGGCAATGTGATCAACGCAGCGATGACCGGTGCTGCCATCGGCACCATCCGTGCTGAGGGTGCGGCCACGCGGCGAGCCAACGCTGCGAACGCGTCCCGCGTAGCCGAGGCTGCCAAGCAGCCGCGGACCGTGCATGTGAAGAAGACTGGTGGCATCTGGTAAAGCAGTTGGTCGGAGAACATGGAAGCCCCGGCAGGAGAGCATTTGCTCTCCTGCCGGGGCTTCTTCTTTCGCTCTCTCAAGATCCCCAGAGATCGCCCTCGTCGAACCCGAATCCGGTATCGATCGATTCGAGTTGTTGAGGCGAGAACAGGTGATTGCCGACCGGCTCGGGATCGCGACCGTAGGCATTTTTCTGAGCTGGGAGGAGAGAACGACTGGTCGTCGAAGTCTGCCGGTCACGGATCGGCGAGAGAGCCGAGATGTTCGCCTGACTCAGGGCGAGACAGCAGTGCGCTGCGGCAGTATGTGGCAACCGCGGATGCCTGCCGGCCACGGAGTGGCAAGGAAGCACGTTCTGTAGCCAAACTCACGGGGTGTGTAGAGGGCCTGCAAACACCATGTTTGCCCAGGTCAACCGGTGTTTAGCGGTGCTTTTAGTGCCTGTAGCGCCTGGCGCCCCAAAACTTTTCTCGATAGGCGCCCTCATGTTCAACGGGTCGCCTTTATATAAACCCTATTTCTGCGATACATCCCCTACATCGCTACAAATCACATATTTTCCCTGGTCAGAGAGCTTTTCCGGTGTAGGGCATCTGAAGCCGGGCAAGACCGACCGCTCCAGACACCGGCACCGCCAGCAGGGCTCTCCACCCGAGCGCACGCTCCCACCCGAGCACCCATGGCCAACTGCGGCCACCGGGCAAGACCGACCGCTCCAGACACCGGCACCACGAGCCGGGCTCTCCACCCGAGCGCACGCTCCCACCCGAGCACCCATGGCCAACTGCGGCCACCGGGCAAGACCAACCGCTCCAGACACCGGCACCACGAGCCGGGCTCTCCACCCCGAGCGCACGCTCCCATGCCGGCACCCATCGCCAGCTGCGGCCACCGGGCAAGACCAACCGCTCCAGACACCGGCACCACGAGCCGGGCTCTCCACCCGAGCGCACGCTCCCACCCGAGCACCCATGGCCGGCTGCGGCTGCCGGGCAAGACCGACCTCACCCGAGGCTCGGCCCGTCCGGCTGGCGCTGCTGATCAACCTGCTCATCATGCCCGGGAGCAACGTCGGGCGCCTTGCTGCGGACGTCCTCGTACACGCCATGCGCGATCTCTTCCCGCAGCTGGGCCCGCCGCCGGTTCGCGACGTTCCTCTCCCGGATCAGCTCCTGCGTCGTCTCGGAGTGCTGCCACATCCCCGTGAGGTCACCACCGAGCTCGGCATTGGTCTTGACCTCGTCGATCGCAGCCTGGGCCTTCTTGCCCTGTTCGAATGCAGCGTTGGCCTTCTCCTTCTTCGCCTGGCGCAGCCGGAGCTGCACGGCGACGGCCGAGTCGAGCTGCTGTCCGAACGCATCGAGGAACTTTGCACCGATGCCCTTGGGCACGGTCTTCTCGTCGATCCGCTCACCACGGGCCAGCACCTTGCGGGCTTCCTCGTCGAACGCCGCCACGCGGGCGTACAGCACCCGACCCTTCTCGCTCTTCGAGGGCATCTCACGCATCGGCGACCGGTATTCCTCGTCCTCACCAGAGGCGGACGGAGCGGGAGCGACCGAGGTAGTCGTGACGACCGGACCCAGAGCCGAGGACGTGTCCCCGGCGACCTCCTCGTCATCCTCTCGGGGCCGAGCGGGTGCGACGGGCAGCTTCTCCTTGGTCTCGTCGTCATGGCGCTCCTCCCGAGCGGCAGGAGCCGTCTCGGTGCGATGAGGCGCTTCCTCGACCCCCCACTTCTGAAGGAGAGCCTCGGCTGCTGTTCCCGACTCCTGCAACTGGCGGTCGACGTCGGCGCTGATGTCCAGAACCCCTGCGGCCCGCCGGGCAGGCTGCCGCGAGCCCGCTGCGCTGGGACTCTTGCTCTCGGGCTTGCTGGTCGCAGTTGTCTGCGGCTCCGACGCCGTGTGATCCTTCTGCCGGGCTGCCCTCCATGTGTGCATGGACCGTCGGAGCTTCTCACGGTCGCCCTCGTCGTCGATCGACATCCCCCGCTCGTCCAGAAGCTCTTCGACAGAGACGTCTTCCGCACGAGCCCAGTCCTCGACCCAGGCGTCGAGCTCTTCCTCGCGGACGAGTTCTTCGATCGTGGCCCTGGCCTCGGTCAGCTCGTCGTCGGTCGGCTTCGTGACCTGGCGTGCTGGCCCCACGACGGCGCTCTCGACGCGCGGCTCGACGTCCCGGCCAGCGGCGACCGCGCACAGCTGCCGGTAGATGAAGTCGGCTTCGTACTGTTCGCCGAGTGTTTCGCCACGGACGTTCGTCGCCATGCCGTCGAGCTTGTAGCTGATCTTGCGCTGCTTCGGCGGCTTGCCACGACGCCAGCCTGGGTCCTCGACCGACAGACCGTGCATGGCCCCGTACTCGGCCATGACGGCCTCGAACGCGCTGCGGTCGACCGTGCGGGGGTCGCCCATCGTGGACAGGAAGGCGTCATCGACAGATCGAGGATCGTGCAGCGCGGACCACATCGCGTCGCGGATGATGTCGTGGTTCGACCGTTCACCGCGCGAACGCATGCGACGGTCCATCACTGAGCGCTTTTCCTTCTTCTGCTCGGAGACAGGCTTCGCCTTCTGCGTGAAGCCCCATTCCGGGTTCTCACGCATGAAGACGTCATGCCGTTCGCGGACGCTGTCGATGTCCGTGAGCGCACCGGACATCTTCGACCCCGTCTGCCAGACGCGGCCTTCGACATCCATGTCCTCATAGACAACGGCGTTCGCTACCGCGTGCACGTGGAACTTCCCGCTGACCTCACCGGTCGTGGGATCGGGTGTCATGCCCTTGCCATCGGCCTGTCCAACCAGGTGGACCTGGAGCCCGGGCATGGTCTCCCGGAAGAGCGCGACCGTGTACTCGAATGCGTGAGCGACCTGTTCGGGATCCTCTGGGTTCACCTCATCGGGTCCGAAACCGATGATGAAGTGCACCGCCTCGTTCTGGCGCACGTACCCGCCCTCGTGCTTGACGTGCGTCGCCGTCTCATCGTCCCGAGCCTCACGCCAGTACCTGCGGCCACCGGGGCGAGTATCGCGCACGTGCGTGGCCTCCTCGCCGTGTTCGGGAAGCTCGAAACGGGCCGGTGACTTTCGCATCGCGCCCTGCTTGCCGTGGCGACGCCGCACTGCTGCGAATTCTTCGGTGGAGGTCTCAGGACGGCAGTGGAGTCCCGCTGCATGCAGCACTCGCTCCTGCTTTGTCGAGCCCGGCTTCGGCTTCACCGTGTACCGCAGCAGGCGCCACGCGACAGGCGTCTTGCCGATCGTCATCGAAGGCATCACAACCACCGCCGAAGCATCGTGGAACGTGCACCATCATCATCGGCCAGGAGCGCCAGGGACTCCTCGATCCGTGCCAGACGACGCGAGACCTGCTCCAATGCAGCAGCAGGCACGCGGTCGCCTGAGTTCGCTGACCGCGCAAGCTGGTTCACGTTGTTGCCGATCTTCTGGAACTGGAAGGCCGCATCCGAGTAGCCGGTTGCGTTCCGGTCCAGCGACTCCTTCAACGAGGCGATCTGGCTCTCGTCGAGGTCGACAGTGCGCAGCTCCTGTGCTCGCGAGGCATCGGTGTACTTCTCGTCGCGCAGTGTCGCAGCCGTGATCTCCACCATCTTGCGAACTGCATCGGATGATGACGACTTCCTGCCGACCAGAGCTGACTTCACGAAGGCGAAATCTTCTGACCCAGACTCGTCGAGTCGAGCGGAAACTACGGTGTTCTTGACCGGTCGTGCCGACCGAGGCTGGACACTTTCCGTGGTGGCGACGGGTCCGTCGCCACTATCGCGAGTCTCAACGCCGGAGGCGTCTCGACCGCGAGAACGGTGCTCGTCGGACACGTCCTCCTCGCCGACAGTCGGGTGCTCTATGTTCACTCGTTCCTCGTTCACTGCACCCTCCCACTGGCCAGGGCCCTGGGGCTCCATTCGTCAACGACGCATTCTGGCGAACGACTCGTACTTCCATTTTGCCCCAGGGCCCTGGCTACTGGCAAGCAATCCGACCGTTTACATTCTCGCTTCGCTCGAATGTTCCGGTCGGCACGGTAGTCGTCGCTGGCGCGACGACTACCTTTGCTTGCGAGGGGCTCCGTGTCCGCGCTCCGCGCGTCCCCTCTGCCCCTTCGAACCCCGCGGGCATGACGAAGCCCCGAGCACCAGAATCGGTGCTCGGGGCTTCGGCCAGAGGGTCTCCGCCCTGCACTACTCCGTAGCGGGGAGACTCAGTGCGTCACGCAGACGAGACAGCCGCTGGCCTTCGCCCACGTCGCCGGTGATCGCCTCGATGCCGTGCAGCTCGTACAGTGCCTCGACGATCTCGACGCACTCCCGTGAGCGCTGAGCAGCGACCTGCTGCTTCAACGTCTCCTGCTGGCGCATGACATCCGCGAGACGCTCCCGGGGAGTCTTCGGCTTCCGGCGACTCGGGGTCTTCTTCGGCTTCGACGACGCCTCCGCGCTCACTTCGGCGGCATCATACTGCCGCCCGCTCATCTCTTCATTCCGATCGTTCATCTCTTCTTTCCTCTCTAGTTTTCACCCGGCGTGTGCGTGTACGTGTGTGTCGGATGCCGACGTTCGAAGCCCTTGTAGTTGGTCTTCTGCGGATGAGGGACACACTTGCCGTAAATGTCCGGACCCCGATAAGAAGGGTTCATCCAGTCCGTGAGGTCGTACTCGGCGATCAGCGGTTCAGGGTTGATCATCAACGCCCCGGGGCGCTTGCAGACGGTGAACTTCCAGGTCGGCGAATCTGCCAGGACGTCCTTCGACTGCTTCGTGAACTCGTTGCGACTCAGCGGAATCCCTGCGGGATGCGTCTCCCGGAACCAAGCGATGAACAGCTGATAGAGGAACGCCGTGGGCAGCAAGTCCCAGACGAACTGGTCCCCGAACTCTGCCCAGTAGTCGTCGACCGGATTGTTCTCGCGCTGGAACTGCTCCAACAGGTCCTGGCAGGCCGCCGGGTTGGAGAACTCCTCATGGTTCTTCTCCAGGGCCACCCGCAGCACGTAGCGCAGGACCTCAGGGCGCTTCAGATAGTCCTGCTTGATGTACCCGCGCTCGGTGTCACCGAACCACTTCCGGAAGGGTACGAACAGCTGACGACGCGTGTACGAGGCAGACTTATCGCGTGACTTCGGGAAGTCGTTGACGCACTGGACCACGAGACCGGAGAACGACACCGAGACCGGATCCTTATACTTGCGGTCAAGAGTGAACGCATCACCGGTGATGACCGACTTGAAGTCACCGAGGTCCTTGGAGAACGCTCCCACGGAGTTCTCGTCGGTGATGATCGCCCGGGCGTGGACGAGCTCGGAGAGGGCGAACGGCTTGCTGAAGTTGGCGATCGGCACCGAAGCGCAGCCGTCGGGTCCCACGAGCTCGCGCAGCAGGGCGCAGAACGTGCCCTTGCCGTTGTTGCCCCGGCTCGAATGCAGGAAGACGGCCTTGTTCCACCGCACACCGGGCCTGAGTGCAGCGCTGATGATCTCCCACAGCAGCTCGGGCACGCCCTCGTCGTCGGAGAGCTCGACGATCCACTTCCCGATCTCCCAATCCACGCCGTCAGGCATCGTGATGACCGGAGACTCGGCCTGCGGGTCGTAGTCGACCGGCGACTTCGCCAGGAAGACGTACTTAGGATCGAACGGCAACAGCTGCTTCTTGTGGTGGTCGAAGATGCCGTTGTTGACCGGGATCAGGTGCGCATCGAGGGTGCGACCTACCACGTCAGCATGCGCCCTCAGAAGCTTGATGATTGACATGACCCTGGGCTGAGGCATGCTCGGCACCAGCTGGCCGATGAGCTTGACGAAGACCCGCTCGCTCGTTGCGTAGGTACCCTCGCCAGAACCTGACGACTGGTAGATAGCGAGCTGCGAGAAGTCGTCACCGGACTGCTTGCCCACCAAGTTCACATTCTTGATGTCGTAGCGATCGAGCATGACCCTGACGATGATCAGCTCATCAAGACAGCCGTCTACCCGAAGAGGCTTCAGCTTCTCCGCCTTGCGCAGAGTGTTCACCTCCTCGATCTTCCGCTCGGTCAACGCCAGGAGCGTGTCGCAGTACTCGCGCAGCCCTACCTGCTTTCCGGACATAGCGGCACGGTGTTCGAGGTAGGCGTCTTCGATGAGTGTGTCGCGGGAACGCCACACAGCCGTGTCAGTGGCCTGAACGTCCACCTCGGCCTGCGGGGTCGGCGCCGGGCGCTCCCGCTGGGCCTCGGCCAGCTCACGCTCCAGACGGGCGATCTCATCTTCCGCCGAAGGAGGCGCAGGCGCCGAGCTATCGGTAGAATGGTGGGAAGAATCCGCCCGATTCTTGATGGCCGTCTCGGTGTCGCCGCCGGGGCGGCTTTCTCTTGTGTTCATGCCCGACCACCGCCGACGCAATCGAGTGAGTCGAGCCAGCGATCGAGATCTTCGACCATATAAAGGGCGCGAGCGCGCGGACCATTGCCGACACGACGGTAGTCGGGGCCGGTACCCTTCACGCGCCAAGCTTCGAGGGTATGACGGCTGATGCCGAGGTACGTCGCAGCATCGCCAGTGGTGTAGGCGCGCTGCGGAATTGAACGGGTAGTTGTAGGCATGACAGAGTGATCCTTCTGAACGAGGAATCACTCCGTGGCTATGGGCGGAGCTGGCGCCATCTTCAGCGCCCAGGTGTCTACGGACCCTTGGCCTTACGCCTTCGGCTCACCATCATCAGTAGGACTCTCGCCAGGGGCGCCCCTTATCAGCGTGGATACTTGCCTTGCCTTCTAGGGTACTGGTCTGTGTCAGTCAGTGTCAACGAACATCCACCATTATTACCGATGTAACTAGTACGCTTTGGACATGTCTACATCGAGAGCATCATTGCAACCCGGGCAGCATTCCATTGACAGAGTTCCACCACGACCCTTCGGTGAGGGCTGGGCCATCGACTGGACGATCAAGCTTCCGGACGGTCAGACTGCGCGCAAGCGCTCCAGGGGGAAGACCAAGGGTGAGGCGCGCGCTCGGGCAAGGGCGGCGGCAGATGAACTCCTTGCGACCGGTCAGAACGCGGCGTGGAAAACTTCCACGCCTATTGGCCAATTCATCGAAGCCGTGACCCGCCCGATGATCACCGACAGCACCACACTCCGCGAATCCACTCGGGAGCGGTACCTCCAGACGCTCGACCTCATCCTCGGGCACTGCAGCCAGCACAAGCACAAGCAAGCCCTTGGTAACGTGCCGATTGCAACGGCTGGACGATTCCCCGCCCTGGAAGGCTCTCTCCAAGAAATTGCGCGAACGCACGGGGCAGGTACGGCTCGGCATGCTCGGGCTGTACTCACCAAGTACGTCATCAGGCCCCTGGTGCGGGAGGGCGTGCTTGCGGGTAATCCGCTTGCGGGAGAGCGGATCGACCTGGACCGCTCCTTGACTGACACCAAGACATCTCGCGGCGGCGTGGCGATCTCTGAGACAGATCATGCACGACTGCTCGACGGACTGCTCGCAATGGATCCTGCCGACGGCGTCGAGGCCCCAAAGCGGGGGCCGGCGACCTTAGGTGTCCGAGTCGCTCGCCGGCAGAATGTTCGCATCGCGACTCTCATCCAAATGACGATGGGACTGCGGATTGGTGAAGTGCGCACGCTCACGTGGGATCGGGTGTGTGATGTTTCCGGCATACCGTCTATTGCCGTGCCGTCCGAAATTGCGAAAAACAAGACGAGCCGGGTAGTCCCGTTTTTGGATTCCCGCGTGCTTGAGGCTGTTGAAGCTCATCGCGAAGAGTGCGGGGGAGAAGGGTATGTCATCGGCACGCCCACGGACCGGTCGAAGATCTGGAATAAAGATAATGCGCAGAAGGCCATCAAGGAGGCATACCAGGAGTGGGCCGAAGTTTACGGGATCCCCGAGCTTCGAGACGCTCGGTCACATGTGTGGAGGGCGACCTTGAACACGATGTATCTAGAAGTTCCCGAGGTTGCGCGCACCGCATACTTCGGTCACACGGCACCGGTGAGTCGGGAGCACTATACCGATTTGGCGCAGGTGGGGCCGATGTTGATCGCTGCCGAGCAGCGTCGGTCGAAGGGTACGCACTAGAGTACGCATTGAGTCCCGTCTACCGCTGTCAATCACCATCCGTCGCTATCAACCGTGGAGACACTTAAATACGGTCTTACCTGGTAAAATGATTACCATTGGTGTGATTCATGGCGTCTGCCTCCGGAGCAGAAGGTCGTAGGTTCGAATCCTGTCGCGGGCACCACGTACCGTCCATCTCATCAGGTGAGGTGGACGGTTCTGCATTTCCGCCTCGAGTGGTCGGCGATGCCGACACGCTCTAAGGTAGTCGGAGGAGAACCCCGAACCGCGATGTGAGGCATGCGATGTCGAAACCTGCTGATGAGCCCTTGCGCGCCGCCTCGGCGGACGAATCCGATATCGTGCTGCGGGCGCAGGATCTGCGGAAGAGCTTCGGTCGCGGCGACACTGCCGTCTGTGCTCTCGATGACATCAGCGTCGACTTCGAATCGGGACGCTTCACCGCCATCATGGGTCCCTCCGGCTCCGGCAAATCGACCTTCATGCACGTACTGGCCGGCCTCGACCGCGTCGACTCCGGCTCGATCATCATGCGCGGCAAGGACATCACACGCCTCAACGACCGGCAGCTCACTCAGCTGCGGCGTGATCGCGTCGGCTTCATCTTCCAGGCCTTCAACCTCGTCCCCACTCTCAGCGCCGAACAGAACATCGAACTGCCCGTGTCCCTGGCGCGGAAGAAGATCGATCGGGAGTGGAAGGCCGAAGTCGTCGAACGCCTCGAACTCGGAGATCGTATGCAGCACCGGCCCCACGAACTCTCCGGCGGTCAGCAGCAGCGCGTCGCCGTAGCTCGAGCTCTGCTGACCCGTCCGGATGTCATCTTCGCCGATGAGCCCACCGGCAATCTCGACTCCCATGCCGGGGCCGAGGTGCTGTCGCTGCTCGGTCGCGCCACGACTCTCTACGGGCAGACGATCATCATGGTCACTCACGACCCGGTCGCGGCCTCGCACGCCGACAGAGTGGTGCTGCTCAAGGACGGGCGGGCCACAGGAGAGGTCCGTCAGCCCACGCGGGAGAGCGTGGTCACAGCACTGAGTGAACTGAGCACTCTGTGATCGCTGTCGCGCTGGCGCAGATCCGGATCCATTGGGCCCGGTTCCTCGCCATCGGTCTCGGCATCGCCCTGGCAGCGGGATTCGTCGCTACAACGCTCATCATCAATTCTTCGCTGCAGAGCAGCCTCGAAGGTGCGGTCGGACGATCATTCGCGCACGCGGATCTCACCGTCATCCCCGACGAAGACGTCTTCGTCGGGGGAGACGAGGTCGCTCCGCTGCTCAAGCCCATGTCGGAGATCGAGGGCGTGCGCTCCGCGTCGCTGTCGGCGCGAACCCTGACCACCGGGCGGGGGACCGCGTTCTCAGAGAGCTCCTTCGCCCTGTCACCCGTGCCCGCCGATGAGCGACTCGACACCTTCACCATGGTCTCCGGCGACCGCCCGGAGGCAACCACCGATCTCGTCCTCGACACTCGGACGGCCGCCGAGCTCGACCTCGGCATCGACGACGAGGTCCGCTTCAGCGTCGACCCGGTGCCGGTCGAGACCGGAGATGCGGACATGCCCGTCTACCGCGGGCCCAGCCACAGCAGCATCACCTTCACCGTCGTCGGCATCGCCGAGATGGGACAGGACCCCGGACTGCCCGGGGCCACCCGTGCACTGACGACGGCCTCGGGCTACCAGGAGTACTTCGCGCAGCAGGGCGATGTCATCGCCGTCCAGATCGCCCTCGACCCCGATGCTGACCCGGACAGGGTGTGCGAAGAGCTGCAAGCGGTCATCGACTCCTCCGCGCTGAACGGCAGCCTCAATGCCCTCAGCGTCCCCGACGCCGTGTCCGTCAAGACCGATCGTCTCTCGGGCGGCAACATCGCCGTGACGGGACTGCTGCTCGTCTTCGCCGGCATCTCCGTCGTCGTCGCCATCCTCGTCGTGTCGAACACGTTCTCCGTCATCGTGGCCGGCCGCCGTCGCGAACTCGCGCTGCTGCGCTGCCTCGGCGCGACCCGCCTCCAGCTCTACAGCTCCGTCGTCGCCGAAGGACTCCTCGTCGGACTGATCGGCTCGATCTTCGGTGTCGTCGCCGGTGTCGGAGTCAGCTGGGCCCTGATGGAAGCGGCCGTGCGCTTCTGGCCCGACGAATTCCCCTACGAAACCCTGTCCGTACCCGTCTCCGCGCTCCTCGTCGGCGTCGCCGTCGGCGCGGTCCTCACGATCATCGCGACGATCCGCCCGGCCCGCAGCGCCATCGCGGTGACACCGCTCGAAGCCCTCCAACCCTTCGACGTATCGGTATCCCCGTCGACCCGCAGACGTCGGCGACACCTCGTGGGCGTCGGCGTCATGCTCCTCGGTGCGGCTCTCATCATCGTCTCCCTCTACGCCGTGTCGACGACAGAGGTCTGGATCGCCGGCGGCGCTCTGGGCGGAGGTCTCATCGTCACCGGACTCATCATCGGTTCGACGAGGATCATCCCCCCGATCGTCGGCTGGATCGGCGAAGTCGCTGTCAGTCCCTGGGGCGTTCCTGGCCAGCTGGCGACGCTGAACACCCTGCGCAACCCGCGTCGAACCGCGACGACTGCGACGGCGCTGATCATCGGCGTGACTCTCGTCGCGACCATCCTCGTGGGCGGGATGTCGACGAAGGCGACGCTGAGCCACGGACTCGACCAGCGCTATCCGGTCGACATCGCCGTGCCCCTGTCGGGACTCGTCGACGCCGATGAGCTCGACGATGTGCGCGAGATCCCCGGGGTCGCTCGTGCCATCACCGCTCACCGCGCCGAGGCGGTCGAGGACTTCAAAGGCGCCACACCATCGGTCTTCGTCGTCGACCCGGAGACTGCGGCGACTGTGCTCGGCGATTCCGCCGCCGACCTGGTCGCCGGCCGCGTCGTGGTTCCCGAGGACTATCCGGACGCGACCGTGCGGGTCCGCGGTCTCAACGAGCTCAACGTGCCCGTGCGCAAAGAAGGGCTGTCGAGCCTCGCTTTCTTCACGACCCCCGATGTCGGCAACGACCTCGGCATCTCGGCGACGACGACGGCGGTGCTCATCCGCCTCGACGAGGATGTCGACATCGACGAGATCACACGGATCCAACAGTCCGTGGCTGAAGCTCTCGACGTGCCCAGCGACGAGGTCGGCGGGTCCGCGGTCGCCCGGGGCGCCTACTCCGAACTCATCGACGTTCTGCTCGCCGGTGCGGTGGCGCTGCTCTTCGTCTCCGTGCTCATCGCGCTCATCGGAGTCTCGAACACCGTGAGCCTGTCCGTCATCGAACGCCGACGGGAGAACGCACTCATGCGGGCCCTGGGGCTGAGCATCGCCCAGCTGCGGGCTCTGCTGGCTCTGGAAGCGGTGCTCATCTCGTCGGTCGCGGCTCTGCTGGGCCTCACCCTCGGCGGGGCGCTGGGCATCGTCGGCACACGACTGGTCACCCACGACTACTCCACCGAACTCATCGTCGACTTCTCCGCACCCTCCTTCCTCGGCATCCTCGGGGTCGCCATCGTGGCAGGAATCCTCTCGGCCCTGGTGCCGGCCCGACGCGCCTCGCGACTGTCTCCCGTGGAGGGCCTCAAACTCGACTACTGAGCCCGAAGCCGTCCGTCGAGCGACCCCGACGACAGGAATGCCTGTGGGAGTCTGATAGGAAAGAGCCCATGAACTCTGCGCGCACACGCATTCTGATCGTCGTCGGAATCGTCATCGCCGCATTCAATCTGCGGCCCGGAGTCACCGGTCTCTCGCCGCTGCTCGACGCCATGGGCGAACAGATCCACCTGAGCGCAGCGTTCCTGGCGATCATCGGCATGCTGCCGCCGCTGCTCTACGGACTCAGCGGCTTCATCACTCCGCGGCTCTATGCCCGCTTCTCCGGCCTCGGCCTGACACTGGCCGCGATGATCATGGTCGCCATCGGCCTGGGAGCCCGCTCCGTCATCGATTCTCCCGCGCTCTTCCTCGCCCTCAGCGTGCTCGCTCTGCTGGGCATGGGCATCGGCAACGTCGTCCTCCCTCCGTTGGTGAAGTCGTACTTCCCAGACCGTGTCGCTCTGATGTCGACCGTGCATGTCGGCCTGCTGCAGTTCGGCACCTTCATCCCCCCGCTCGTCGCGGTTCCCCTCGCCACCGGGTTCGGTTGGCGCGGGTCCTTGCTCGTCTGGGCCGGATTCGGTGTGGTGGGCGTCGCCGTCTGGATCCTCATCCGGCTGATCAGGCCCGCACCGGCCACCGAAGTCGCCGCCGCCGTCGTCGGCGGCAGCGAACTGGCCCGACTCATGCGCAGCAAACGTGCGTGGGCGCTCATGACGATGACGGGGCTGACCTCGTTCAACAATTTCATCCTCTTCACCTGGCTGCCGAGTCTGCTCACCCGCTCGGGGTTCGACGCGGCGTTCGCCGGGGCCATGCTCGCGCTCGTCACCGCCATCCCCCTCGTCCTCGGCTTCGTTCTGCCCGCGCTGGCACAGAAGATGGCCTCGGCCTACCTCATCGTCGTCGGCTTCTGCCTCAGCCTGGCCGTCGGCTATATCGGACTGTGGCTGCTGCCGACCGTGGCCCCGGTGCTGTGGACCGTGCTGCTCGGAATCGGAATCTCGACCTTCCCGCTGGCCCTGACGCTCATCACTCTGCGCGCCCGCGACGCGGAATCGGCGGCGTCTCTGTCGGGATTCGTCCAAGGCGGAGGCTATCTGCTGGCCTGCACCGGCCCGCTCATCTTCGCCTTCCTCGTGCAGAGCTTCGACAGCATGTGGCCGGCGTTCTCCGTCGTGCTCGTCTCGGTGGCAGTGAAATTCCTCGTCAGCCACGCCGCGTGCCGCCCCGGGGCGATCTGAGGCCGGTCGTCTCGTCATGAGAGCGAAGATGACACCTGATTCGTCCCCGCAGACCGGCCCCGAGTACTCTGTTCGAGTGACCCCGGAAGACCTGCAGACCGCACTCGCACGCGCTTTGGCGACGGCTGATTCGGGTCTCGTGTCTCCGGGGGCCGATTCGGAGGTCGACCTCGTCGCACCCGCCCGACACGGATTGGGCGACTGGTCGACGCGTGTGGCGCTGCGGACCGCGGTCGAACCGGGCCGCCGTCTGGCACTCGCCGAGCATCTGTGCGCCGAACTGCGACTGCTTCCCGAAGTGGCCACCGCTGTGGTCGCCGGGCCCGGGTTCGTCAACATCGGGCTCACCGACTCCGCACGTGCGCGCGTGGCATTCGACATCATCGCCGCAGCCGAGTCGTCGGCGACCGGCACCGAGGCGGCCGCGACAGAATCGCGGCGATGCTGCGGCAGTCTCTTCGACGCGGCTGCCGACGATGCCGCGGTGTCCGTGCTGCAGCGCGGACATGCGGCCGCCTGCCGGGAACGGCGTCGGGCCGAGTGGGCCGAGATCACCACGGATGCGGCCGAACCCTCTCGCCTCAACCACCCGAGCGAAGCTCGTCTGCTCACCGCCATCGCCTCCGTTCCCGCCGGACTCGAACGCTCGTGCCGCCTCGGCGAGAGCGAACCGTTCCTCAGCTGTCTGAGCCTGGTCGCGGCCGCGGCCGAGGACTGGCTGAGCCGGTGCGCGGTGACTCCGACCATCAACGTCGACATCACCGCACTGCATGCTTCGCGGCTCGTGCTCGTGCGAGCCGTCATCATCGTCCTCGCCGCAGGACTTCGACAACTGGGTGCTTCGGCCCCGGAGAGGATCTGATGCCCGCACATATCGCAGGGACTCTGCACGCGACCCCGGCACCGGTGTGGCTGCCCTATCCTGACGACGTCAACGCGCTGCTGCCGAGCCTGTGGTCGGACAATGTCACGAAGACCGACGACGGTGTGCTCACCATCGCCGGCCATTCGGTGACCGACCTGGCAGAGCAGTACGGCACGCCGACCCTCGTCATGGATGCCGCTGACTTCCGCACCCGGGCAGAAACCTATCTGACGACCTTCACCAGCGCCTTCTCGCCCGAGAAGGGACTGGCTGGAGCCGATGTCTTCTACGCCGGAAAGGCCTTCCTGTGCACTGCGGTGGCCCGGTGGGTCCATGAAGCCGGCCTCGGCCTCGACACCTGCTCATTGGGCGAGATGATGATCGCCCGCGCCGCCGGAATCCCAGGGGACCGAGTGGGCCTGCACGGGAACAGCAAATCCGTCGCGGAACTCGAGTACGCCCTCGACTACGGCGTCGGACGGATCTTCGTCGACAGCCTCGATGAGATCACCCGGCTCGAAGCCGTCGCCGCGGCCAAGGGAGTCTTCGCCCCAGTGATGCTGCGAGTCACCGTCGGCGTCGAAGCCCACACCCACGACTTCATCGCCACCGCGCACGAAGACCAGAAGTTCGGTCTCTCACTCGCCGACGGCACCGCCGCACGAGCCGCCCAGATGGTCGCGGACTCGGCGCATCTGCGCCTCGACGGACTCCACTCGCATATCGGTTCGCAGATCTTCGACATCTCCGGCTTCCAGGTCGCCGCGGCCAGAGTGCTGGCCTTCCGCGCCGAAGTCATGGCCGAACACGGCATCGATCTGCCCGATGTCGACCTCGGCGGGGGCTTCGGCATCCGCTACACCAGCCAGGACACTCCGATCCCGGTGGCGGAGATGGCCGAGGAACTCGCCGCAGTCGTGCTCAAGGAATGCCGCGGACTGGGCACGAACGTGCCGCGTGTCTCCATCGAACCCGGCCGCGCCATCGTGTCCCCGGCCGTGTTCACCCTCTACGAAGTCGGCACCGTCAAAGAGGTGAGCACCGACAGCGGAACCCGCACCTACGTCGCCGTCGACGGCGGCATGAGCGACAACATCCGCACCGCGCTCTACGATGCGGACTACTCATGCACTCTGGCCAATCGAGCCTCGGGAGCGGAGCCGGCGATCGTGCGCGTCGTGGGCAAACACTGCGAATCGGGCGACATCATCGTCCGTGACGAATACATGGGGGCCGACGTCACCGCCGGCGACCTCGTCGCAGTCCCGTCGACGGGCGCCTACTGCCGGTCCCTGGCCAGCAACTACAACCACCTGCCCCGGCCGGGTGTGCTCGCCGTTGAAGCCGATAGAGTTGAGTGGATCGTGACCCCCGAAGACCATTCGCAGATGTTCGCCACCGACCCGGGGATGGTCGGTGGAGAGCAGGAGAACAGATGAGCGTCAACGACAACAGCGGAAAAGGTGAGGATATGCAGGCACTCAAGGTTGCCATGCTCGGATGCGGAGTCGTCGGCACAGAAGTCGCCGCCCGCATCCAGAACCGTGCAGACGGCCTGGCCGAACGCATCGGCGCCCCATTGGAACTCAGCGCCATCGTCGTCCGCGATGCGACGAAGGCACGTCCGGGCATCGACGAGAAGCTTCTGACGACCGACGCCGAGGCGGCCATCGCCGGAGCCGATATCGTCGTCGAGCTCATGGGCGGGATCGAACCGGCGAAGTCGCTCATCACCGCGGCGCTCAAACAGGGGTCCTCGGTGGTCACGGCGAACAAGGCGCTCCTGGCAGCCCGATACGGTGAGCTGATGTCCGCCGCCGATTCGGCCGGTGTGCGACTCGAACACGAAGCCGCCGTGGCCGGAGCCATCCCGATCATCCGTCCGGTCGGCGATTCGCTGGCCGGTGACCGGATCGAACGCATCATCGGCATCGTCAACGGCACGACGAACTTCATCCTCGACCAGATGGACTCCGAAGGCTGGGACTTCGACCGGGCGCTGAGCACCGCTCAGGAACTCGGCTACGCCGAAGCCGACCCGACAGCCGATATCGGCGGCCACGATGCGGCGGCGAAAGCCGCGATCCTGTCCTCCCTGGCTTTCCACGCTCCCGTGTCGATCGACGACGTCCATGTCGAAGGCATCGAAGGCGTCACCGCAGACATGGTCGAGACCGCCCGCGACCAGGGCTTCGTCATCAAGCTCCTCGCGGTCTGCGAACGCGTGGCTTCGTCGCCCGCCGGTGCCGGTCTCTCTGCCCGCGTCTACCCGGCGCTCCTCGATCGCAACCACGCTCTGGCCTCCGTCCGGGGTGCCTTCAACGCGGTGTTCATCGAAGCCGAAGCCGCCGGCGAACTGATGTTCTACGGGCAGGGAGCTGGGGGAGCTCCGACGGCTTCGGCGGTGCTCGGAGACATCGTCTCAGTGGCTCGGCGGAAGGTCCTGGGCGGACGCGGACAGTACGAGCGTCCCTTCCACGACGACTACCCGATCCTGCCCATCACGGCGATCACCACCCGTTACCACATCACCCTCGACGTTGTGGACCGTCCCGGTGTGCTGGCGTCGGTCTCCGAGGTGTTCGCCGACGAGGGCGCGTCGATCGAACTCATGCGCCAGACCATCGGCGACATCGACGAGCAGGGCGTCCAACACGCCAAGCTCGTGCTCGCCACCCATTCGAATACCGATGCGACGCTGCGGAAGACGGTCGATCGACTCAGCGATCTCTCCGTCGTCCATGCCGTCAATTCCGTGATCCGCGTAGAAGGACAGTGACAATGAACTACCCCAGACACCAGTGGCAGGGCGTCGTCGAGGAGTACCGCAGTCTCCTCGACATCTCTGCGGACACTCCGGCGGTCACCCTCGGCGAAGGCGGCACTCCGCTGATCAAGGCGGACAAACTCAGCGCACGCACCGGCGCTCAGGTGTGGGTGAAGTACGAGGGTCTCAACCCGACCGCGTCCTTCAAGGATCGCGGCATGACGATGGCGATCACGAAGGCCGTCGCCCACGGGGCGAAGGCCGTCATCTGCGCGTCGACGGGCAACACCTCGGCCTCGGCGGCCGCCTACGCCACGAAGGCCGGTCTGACCTGCGCCGTGCTCGTGCCCACCGGCAAGATCGCCCCGGGCAAAATGAGCCAGGCCATCGCCCATGGTGCAACGCTCCTCGAGGTCGACGGCAACTTCGATGACTGCCTGACGCTGTGCCGCAAACTCTCCGAGTCCTACCCGGTCCACCTCGTCAACTCGGTCAACCCCGACCGCATCGAGGGCCAGAAGACCGCGGCGTTCGAGGTCGTCGACGTCCTCGGCGATGCCCCCGACATCCACGTCCTGCCAGTCGGAAACGCCGGCAACATCACCGCGTACTGGAAGGGCTACACCGAATACCGGCAGCACGGCATCGCCGAACGTCTGCCGCAGATGTGGGGCTTCCAAGCCGCCGGCGCCGCTCCTCTGGTGCTGGGCCACCCGGTCGACGAACCGGATACCATCGCCACGGCGATCCGCATCGGCAACCCGGCGAGCTGGAACCAAGCAACGACGGCTCGTGACGACTCCGGCGGCTTCATCGATTCGGTCACCGACGACGAGATCCTCGCAGCGCACCGATTCCTCTCCAGCGAAGAGGGCATCTTCGTCGAACCCGGATCGGCCGCCTCGGTGGCGGGTCTGCTCAAGTCGGCCGAGGCCGGAAAGGTTCCCGCCGACGCGACGATCGCGGTGACCGTGACCGGGCACGGTCTCAAGGATCCTTCCTGGGCCCTGCACACCGCAGACGGCTCCGAGATCGAAACCAGTCGGGTCTCCGTCGACGCCGTCAGCGCCGCCCGCGCGCTCGGCCTCGAGGACAGCTGAGCGTGCGGCTGCGACTCGAGGTCCCGGCCACCTCGGCGAACCTGGGGCCCGGCTACGATTCCTTCGGCCTGGCCCTGAACATCGTCGACACGCTCACCCTGACCGTCCACGACGCCCCCGTCGACCCGGCCACCTGCGTCGAGGTCGCAGGGGAGGGCGCCGAGGTGCTGCCGCGCGACCGCTCGCATCTGATCATGCGCATCATCGGCGAGGTCCTCGCCGCGGAGTTCCCCGGCGCAGAGACGGGCTTGGCCGAACGACTGAGTCTGCACTGCATCAACCGGATCCCGCATTCGCGCGGGCTCGGCTCCTCGGCCGCGGCCGTGGTCGCCGGGATCGGTCTGGCCGTTGAACTCGGCCGCGAGTACACCGGGATCGAGCTCTCCCGCGAACGGGTCCTCGAACTCGCCACCGCGGTCGAGGGGCACCCGGACAATGCCGCTCCCGCGATCTTCGGCGGGCTCACCGTATCCCTTTCCGACCCGGTCCTGTCCTGGCAGGTGCCGGTGCGCACGCTCGATGAGGTCACGGTGCTCATCCCGGCGGTCCGTTTGGACACCGACGTCGCCCGAGGGCTCATCCCCGCCGCCATCGATCATGCGATCGCGGCGGAGAATTCGGCCCGGGCAGGACTGCTCGTCCACGGTCTGGTCTCCGATGCCTCGGTCCTGTTCGAAGCCACTCGCGACCAGCTGCATCAGGAATTCCGCCGCAGCGCCTACCCGGAATCCATGGCACTCGTCGATTCGCTCAGGACGCAGGGGCTGCCGACCGTGATCTCCGGTGCCGGCCCGACGGTGCTCGTCCTCGCCGAGGCGGTGCCCGAGTCCGCGGTGCCCGCCGATGTCATTGCGATGCGCACCGCGATTGACCTCGAGGGATACCGAGTGAGCCGAGAAAATTGACGAAACGATTCGCAAGATCGGCTCCGAACAAGTAGACTGTGGGTGTTCCGACAGTGCACGGCTTCCTGCTGTTCTTCACAGGTTCGCCGCCGATGTCATATATTCTGGAACATCTCCTGCTCATTCTTTAGCAGGTTTTCTTTCACAACGCACCGTCAATGGTGTTTCCGTCGCCGTGAGCAAACGGCACATGCCGCACGGCCGAAAGAGGGAGAAGGACCTTCGTGTCTGAAACCACCACTCAGGATTCCACGCCCCGTACCGGCAGCCTCACAGCGCTGCGGTTGCCTCAGCTTCAGGAAATGGCAGCCGGCCTGGGAATCAAGGGTTACCGTCGTCTTCGCAAGAGCGAATTGATCGACGCCATCAACAGCCATTCAAGCGGATCTTCGGAGACGAAGGCCGCTTCTGTCGAGAAGAAGCCCGCCGCCGAGGAATCGCGCAGCAAGGCCCCGAAGTCGGAGGCGAAGCAGGACGAACCGAAACAGGAGGCGACGGGTCGTCGCTCCTCGCGTCGGGCCGCCGCTCCGTCGGCCGAGGAAGCTCCGGCACTCATCGTCGAACCGAAGTCCGATGCTTCTGCGCAGTCCGATGACTCCGCACAGGCCGATGAGTCTGCCGAGCACTCCGGCGGCCAATCGTCGGACGACGGCGATCAGGAACGTCAGCGTTCCCGTCGCAGCCGCAGCCGGTCGCGCAGCGGCGAGAGCCAGAACGACGACCAGGATCAGGGTTCCGACGAGTCCTCCGGTCGCGGCGGTCGCAGTGACCGCGGCTCGGATCGTGAAGGACGCGGCGGACGGGACAACGACCGTCGCAGCCGAAACAGCGACCGATCCGACGACGACCGCGGCGGCAATGACCGCGGCGGCAACGACCGCAACGGCGGAAACGACCGTGGCGGCAACGACCGCGGACACCGCAATGACCGTGGCGGCAACGACCGCAACGGCGGAAACGACCGGGACAGCCGCAATGATCGGGACAACCGCAACGGCGGAAACGATCGCGACAACCGCAACGATCGCCGCAACCGGAACAATGACGACGACGATCGCGGCAACCGTCGCGGACGCGGTCGGGACCGGAAGCGCCGCGGTCGCGGCAACGATGAGCCGGACATCCGCCACGATGATGTGCTCATCCCCGTCGGCGGCATCCTCGACGTCCACGACAACTACGCCTTCCTCCGCACCTCCGGTTACCTGCCGGGGCCGAACGACGTCTATGTCTCGGCCTCGATGGTGCGCAAGAACGGCCTGCGCAAGGGCGATGCCGTGGCCGGAGCGATCCGCCAGCCGCGCGAGAACGAACAGCGCAACAGCAAGCGTGAGAAGTTCGATGCACTCGTCCGCCTCGACTCCGTCAACGGACTGACCGTCGACGATGCGCGCTCCCGGGTGGAGTTCTCGAAGCTGACGCCGCTCTACCCGCAGGATCGTCTGCGCCTCGAAACCACCTCGAAGCTGCACTCGACTCGACTCATCGACCTCATCACCCCGATCGGCAAGGGCCAGCGCGGTCTCATCGTCGCGCCTCCGAAGGCGGGCAAGACGACGATCATGCAGCAGATCGCGAATGCGATCACGGAGAACAACCCCGAAGCGCACCTCATGGTCGTCCTCGTCGACGAACGCCCCGAGGAAGTCACCGATATGCAGCGAGCGGTCAAGGGTGAGGTCATCGCCTCGACCTTCGACCGTCCTGCCGATGATCACACGACGATTGCCGAACTCGCCATCGAACGCGCCAAGCGCCTCGTGGAGATGGGCTCCGATGTCGTCATCCTCCTCGACAACATCACTCGCCTGGGACGTGCCTACAACATCGCCCAGCCCGCTTCGGGCCGCATCCTCTCCGGCGGTGTCGACGCCAACGCGCTCTACCCGCCGAAGAAGTTCTTCGGCGCAGCGCGCAACATCGAAGGCGGCGGTTCGCTGACCATCCTCGCCACCGCCCTCGTCGAGACCGGCTCGAAGATGGACGAAGTGATCTTCGAGGAGTTCAAGGGCACCGGAAACATGGAGCTGCGCCTGAGCCGTCAGCTCGCCGACAAGCGGATCTTCCCGGCCATCGACGTCAACTCGTCGAGCACCCGCCGCGAAGAGATGCTCATGACCAAGGAAGAGACCAAGGTCATGTGGCAGCTGCGCCGACTCCTCTCGGGACTCGAACAGCAGCAGGCAGTCGAACTGCTCATGTCCAAGCTCAAGGAAACCGGTTCGAACGTCGAGTTCCTCATGCAGGTGCAGAAGACGACACCCCTGCCGAAGTCCTCGACCGACAACAGCTGAGATGGCCGACGACACCCTCACGGCCAGCGTCAGCGCACTGCTCGATGAGCATGCGCGGGTGCAGGAGGAACTCTCCGACCCCGCCGTGCATGCTGACGCCGGCCGGGCGAAGAAGCTGACCAGGCGGTACGCGGAACTCGAAAGAGTCGCCGCGGCCGCCCGGCGCTTCGCCCAACTCGAGGCCGACCACGCCGCAGCCGTGGAACTGGCCGACGATGATGATGATTTCGCCGCGGAAGCCAAACGTCTGTCCGTGGAGATGGAGAACGTCGAGGGTGAGCTCAAAGACCTCCTCGTGCCCAGGGACCCCGATGACGCACGCGAAGCGATCATCGAGATCAAAGCGGGGGAGGGCGGCGACGAATCCGCACTCTTCGCCGCAGATCTGCTGCGCATGTATCAGCGGTGGATCGATTCGCGCGGCTGGTCGAGCCAGATCCTCGATGCCACGCACTCCGACCTCGGCGGATACAAGGACGTCAGCATGGCCGTCAAAGCGAAGGACGAAGGTGCCTACGGCTGGTTGAAGTTCGAAGGCGGAGTCCACCGCGTCCAACGCGTGCCCGTCACCGAGTCCCAGGGCCGCATCCACACCTCAGCCGCCGGAGTGCTCGTCTTCCCCGAAGTCGACGAGCCCGAAGAGATCCAGCTGGACGAACACGATCTGCGCATCGACGTCTACCGGTCCTCGGGACCGGGCGGTCAGTCCGTGAACACCACTGACTCGGCCGTGCGCATCACCCACCTGCCCACCGGCATCACCGCGAGCTGTCAGAACGAGAAGTCGCAGCTGCAGAACAAGGATGCGGCCATGCGCATGCTCCGGGCTCGGATCCTGGCCAAACAGGCCGAGGAAGCCGCCGCTGAAGCCGCCGACATCCGCCGCTCCCAGGTCCGCACCGTCGACCGATCCGAACGGATCCGCACCTATAACTTCCCGGAGAACCGGATCACCGACCACCGCACCGGGTACAAGGCCTACAACCTCGACCAGGTGCTCGGCGGAGACCTCGACCCCGTCATCGGCTCCTGCCGCGAAGCGGACAAGGCCGCACGCCTGGACGCACTGGGAGACTGAGCTGGACACCGTCACACCCGCACGCGTGAGCGACGTCCTGCGCGGCGGCATCGCCCTCTTCTCCGAGGCGGGAATCGCCACCCCCGAGGCAGACGCCGTCGAGCTGCTCGCTCACGCCTGGCACATCGACCGAACCGTGCTCAGCCGTCGTCGGCTCTTCGACGACATCGTCCCCGCAGAGACGACTGCGGAATTCGCACGACTGTGCGAACTGCGACGGCAGCGGATCCCGCTGCAGCATCTCACCGGCATCGCCCACTTCCGCCACCTCGAACTGCGGGTGGGCCCCGGGGTGTTCGTCCCCAGACCGGAAACCGAACTGCTCGCCGGAGCGGTGCTCGCAGAACTCGCGGAGCTGAGCGGAGAACGGCCCCCGTTCGTCATCGACCTGTGTTCGGGTTCGGGCGCGATCACTCTGTCCGTGGCGACCGAACACAACGGCGCCGTTGTGATCGGTGTCGAGCGCGAAGCCGACGCCCTCGACTGGGCACGGACGAACCTCGATCACACCCGCCTCGGCGATTCGAGTGTCGAATTCGTCCACGCGGATGCGACGACACTCACACACGGGCGTCCGGAACTGCTCGGGCGGGCCGATGTCGTGGTGACGAATCCTCCCTATGTTCCGAACGCAGCGATTCCCCGCGATCCCGAGGTTGCCGGTCACGATCCCGCCGCCGCGCTCTACGGGGGTGAGGACGGGTTGGAAACGCCTGAGCTCATCATCGCCCAGGCTCTGCAGCTCCTCCGGCCCGGCGGACTCTTCCTCATGGAACACAGCGAAGAACAGGGCCCCGGCGTCCGCGAGCTGCTTGCGACGACGGCCAGCCTGACAGCTGCCGTCACTCACCAGGACTACACTGGACGCGACCGCTATACGGTGGCACGCCGGCAGACGGAGGAATGACTGATGACGATGCGGCACCACCGCTGAAACGCAGAGTCATCGAAGCCACAGCCCAGAGATTCGAAACGGAGAACTCGTGTCGAGACGATTCGACGTCACCCAAGCCGACATCCGCGACCTCGTGTTCGACGAGTGCGCACGCGTCGTCGACACCGGCAACCTGCTCGTCATCCCGACCGACACCGTCTATGGGATCGCCGCCGATGCCTTCAGCGCCGCGGCCGTGGCGGCGCTGCTGGCGGCGAAGGGGCGCGGACGGGACATGCCTCCACCGGTGCTCGTCCCACGGTCGGAGACCATCTTCGGACTCGTCGACGGAGTCGATGAGAGGCTTCTGGCACTCACGGCCCGTTTCTGGCCGGGTCCGCTGACGATCATCGCCAACGCACAGCCCTCTCTGGACTGGGATCTCGGTGACACGCACGGAACCGTGGCCGTGCGCATGCCTGATGACGAATACGCTCTGGCACTGCTGGGCCGCACCGGACCGCTCGCGGTTTCGAGTGCGAACATCTCCGGACGTCCCGCGGCGACCACTGCAGATGAGGCCCAGGAGATGCTCGGCGAAGACGTCGATATCTACGTCGACGGGGGAACCCGCGAATCGCTGATGTCCTCGACCATCGTCGACCTCAGCGGCGACGTGCCGCGCATCCTCCGGCGCGGACCCATCGGCGCGGAAGAGCTGTGCGAGATCGTCCCCGAACTCATCGACCTGGACGGCTGAGTGCGCGCCTACCTCGTCATCCTCATCGTCTCCGCCCTGGTGGCGTACCTCTTGACTCCGATGGTCAAGCGGGTCGCCGAACGCGGGCGGATCTTCTCACCCCTGCGGGATCGCGACGTGCATTCGGTGCCGACGCCGAGGCTGGGGGGAGTGGCGATGTTCGGCGGACTGCTGGCGGGGCTCGTATTCGCCTCCCAGATGCCGTTCCTGCAGCGCATCTTCGTCGAGATGGGACCGATCATCGGTGTTGCCGGAGCCGCGGGCCTGCTGTGCCTGCTGGGAGTCATCGACGATATCTGGGACCTGCATTGGATGGCGAAGCTCGCCGGGCAGGCTCTGGCTGCCGGCTTCATGGCGATCAAGGGCGTTGCCCTGCTCTCGATTCCCTTCGGCGGAGTCATCATCGGTTCTCCGCGCATGTCGATCATCATCACCGTGCTCGTCGTCCTCGTCACGATCAATGCAGTGAATTTCGTCGACGGGCTCGACGGCCTCGCCGCTGGGGTCGTCGCCATCGGCGGCAGCGCGTTCTTCATCTACTCCTATTGGCTGGCCCGCGACGCCTCCCCGGAGTCCTACGCGAACCTCGCCTCGCTCATCATCGCGATCCTCGTGGGAACGTGCCTCGGCTTCCTGCCGCATAACTTCAACCCGGCCAGAATCTTCATGGGCGACTCCGGTTCGATGCTCATCGGGCTTCTGCTCGCCGCTTCGACGATTCGCGTGACCGGACAGGTCGATCCTGCACTCATCGGACAGGAGCGTGCCTTCGCGACGTTCATGCCGATCATCCTGCCCATCGCTGTGATGTTCCTGCCGCTGCTCGATCTCGCCCTGGCTGTCGTCCGGCGGCTGCGGGCAGGGCAGTCGCCGTTCTCCGCCGACGCCAAGCACCTCCACCATCGGATGCTGCGGCTCGGCCATTCGCACGCCCGAGCGGTTCTCATCCTCTACACCTGGACGGCGCTCATCGCGTTCGGATCCGTGCTGCTGCTCTTCCGGAGCTGGCTGTTCGTCCTCGGCATCGTCGGAGGGCTGTTCGCCGTGACCCTGGTCTTCACCTTCTACCCCCTGCGTATGCGTCAGAAAGCCAGAGAGGAAATCTCGTGACAGATCCGACCTCACGACCAGAAACCGAAGTCGAAGCCGCCTGGACCCGGGTCTGGAGGACGCTGCTCATCCGCGGCATCATCCTCGTCCTCGTTGTCGCGGCGCTGGGCATGGGCATCGGGTGGCTGGTGTCGGGCTCCACCGGACTCCTCGGCGGAGCCGTCGGCGGGGGATTGGCCGCCGTGTTCATCATCGTCACTCTGGTCATCATGTACCTCGGACGGAACATGGGACTGACGACCATCGCCGGGCTCCTCGGCGTCGGGTTCCTGTTCAAGGCCTTCATCTTCATGATCGTCATCTGGCGGATCAAGGACGCGACGTGGCTCGACGGCACGGTCGCCTTCTTCACCATCGTCGTCGCGGTCCTCTCCACCTCGATCGTCGAGGCGCTCACGGTCGTCAAAGGGCGAGTTCCGTACGTCGATCCCGATGCCGGATAGCCCGCCGCACAACGCAGATGACGACGGTGCGAACCTGTGCCGAAAGGTGCTCGGTCTCCGTGCCGCGGGTCGGGATCCCCGGTGAATGACGTGTTGAGCGCAATCGCTGACAGAAATTGCACAGACAAGCCTGATGAATTTGTCGGTGACTCTCTACAATTGGTAGAGTAGACCCGGTGCTAGGGCGTATCTGCGCCCTCTGTCGCTCCTGAACCTCACGCCGTGCTGTAAGCGCACGGCCAAGGCCAGGCCATCAGGGCCCTTGACCATGGGAGAGAATTTACAACGTGGGAACTCTTAACGCCGCGAACACAATGATCAATGCTGCAGAAGGTGGCTACCACGCTCCTTCGATGTCGGAGTTCTTCCCGGCATCGTTCCTCTTCGAGGGCACTCCATTCGAGATGAACCGAGTGATGCTCATCCGCCTCCTGGCGACGATCGCCGTCGTCATCATCCTCGCGGTGTGGGCCAAGCGCATGAAGCTCGTCCCCAGTCGTTTCCAGTCGACCTTGGAACTGGCCATGGAATTCGTCACTGTCGGCATCGCCGAAGACACGATGGGCAAGGAGAGAGCGAAGAAGTTCATGCCGCTCATCGTGGCTCTCTTCTTCGGAATCCTGTTCTGGAACGTCACGAAGCTCATTCCGTTCCTCAACATGCCGGGTACCGGTGTCATCGGTCTGCCCCTCGTGGCCACCCTCGCTGTCTACGTCACCTATCACTGGGCCGGCATTGCACAGAAGGGCTTCGGCCGCTACCTCAAGGACGCTCTCGTCCTGCCCGGTGTTCCGCCGGCCATGCACATCCTGCTCATTCCGATCGAATTCATCACGAAGTTCGTGACGCAGCCGTTCACACTGGCAATCCGACTCTTCGCAAACATGATGGTCGGCCACCTGCTGCTCGTCCTCTGCTTCTCGGCCACGAGCTTCTTCCTCTTCGATGCCTCGAACGGCTTCCAGTTCTTCTCGATCCTGACTTTCGCCGGAGGAATGTTCGTCTTCCTCCTCGAAATGCTGGTCGTGGTCCTGCAGGCGTACATCTTCGCCCTGCTCGCCTGCGTCTACATCAATTCGGCTGTCTCGGAAGAACACTGAGTCAGCTCCCAAGATCCGTAACTCACGAGTTGCACGGTCGGGCCAACCACCCGACTCCATTATGAAAGGAATAGCATCCTATGGATATGCTCGCCGAAGTGACAGGTAGCGTTTCGACGATCGGTTACGGCCTCGCCGCAATCGGCCCCGGTGTCGGTCTCGGCATCGTCATCGGAAAGACCATCGAAGGAACCGCACGTCAGCCCGAGATGGCCGGCGCCCTGCGCGGAAACATGTTCCTGGGCATCGCTCTGATCGAGGCTCTGGCCCTCATCGGCATCGCGACCCCGTTCTTCCTTAATCAGTGAGGCACTGAGATATGACTCCGGTAACCATCGTCGCCTCCGCGGAGAACCCGCTTCTCCCGGGCCTGTACGACATCGTCTGGAGTGCCGTCTGCCTGCTGATCGTCTTCCTGGTTGTCTGGAAGTACGTCCTCCCGGCCTTCAACAAGACCCTCGACGAGCGCGCTGCGCGCATCCAGGGCGGAATTGAGAAGGCCGAGAAGGTGCAGGCCGAAGCCGATCAGGCTCTGGCCGAGTATCAGAAGCAGCTCGCCGACGGTCGTGCAGAAGCTGCACGGCTGCGCGCCGAAGCTCAGGAAGAAGGCGCTCAGATCATCGCCGAGATGAAGGCGCAGGCTCACTCCGAGGCTGACCGCATCATCGCATCGGCTCAGAATCAGATCGACGCCGAACGTCAGTCCGCCATGGTGCAGCTGCGTTCGGAAGTCGGTTCACTGGCCACGGATCTGGCTTCTCGCATCGTCGGCGAATCCCTCACCGATGACCAGCGTTCAGCCAATGTGGTCGATCGCTTCATCTCCGATCTCGAGTCCGAATCGTCCGCGCAGCCGGTCAAGGGGGCGTGATGCTCCAGTCGAGCAGATTGTCCCTGCAGGCCGTCCTCGAGACCGCGAACTCCGAGATCTCCGGGGGAGACCCGCGTGAGATCGGCGAGGGCACTCTGGCTGTGGTCGGAGTTCTCGCCGAGAACGTCACGCTGCGCAAAGCCTTGGCGGATTCGTCCGAATCGGCCGAGAGGAAGCAGCAGCTGCTGCGGACTCTGTTCTCGACTCGGATCACGGATGCGGTTCTGCGGATCAGCGATGAGGCCGTCGGCCGTCGTTGGGCGCGGACCCAGGACCTGGTCACCAGCCTGGAGGTCGCCGGAGTCACGGCGATCGCCGCTGCCGCACAAGCCGGCGGACAGCTCGGCCAGGTCGAAGAGGAGATCTTCCGCTTCGCGCGTCTGCTGGAATCCGACCACGAGCTGTCTCGGGCGCTCGATTCGCAGGCCGATGGGCAGAGCAAACTGACTCTCGTCTCCGACCTGCTGTCGGGTAAGGCTCAGCCTGACACCATCACATTGGTCGGGCAGGTCGCGCTGCACCCGCGCGGGCTGCGCGTGGCGAAGGCTCTCGACCAGTACAGCGACATCCTCGCAGCCAGGCAGCAGCGTTCGGTTGCGGACGTAACCGTGGCCAAGCCGCTGAACGAGTCCCAGACCGAACGGCTGCGGGCAGCTCTGTCAGCCAGCTACGGCCGCGAACTCGTCCTCAATATCCAGGTCGATCCCAAGGTCATCGGGGGAGTCCGGGTGCAGGTCGGCGACGAGATGATGAACTCGACCGTGGCCGATCGACTGGCCGATGTGCAGCGCAAGCTCGCAGGTTGACACTAGGGGCCGGCTTTTCCGGCATAGGCGGCCCACCGGTCGTCGGACGCAAGATTTGAGAAAAGGAAGCAGGGAAACCAGATGGCGGAACTGACAATTCGCCCGGAAGAGATCCGGGACGCTCTCGGGAAGTTCGTTGATTCGTACAACCCCGAGAGCTCGGAAAAGGCCGAGGTCGGCAAGGTCGTCACCGCTGGTGACGGCATCGCCCACGTCTCGGGTCTGCCCGGCACCATGGCCAATGAGCTCCTGCGGTTCGAAGAAGGAACCCTGGGCCTGGCACAGAACCTCGACGAGCGTGAGATCGGCGTCGTCATCCTCGGTGAATTCTCCGGAGTCGCCGAGGGACAGGACGTCTACCGCACCGGAGAGGTCCTCTCCATCCCCGTCGGCGATGGCTACCTCGGTCGCGTTGTCGATCCGCTGGGTCGTCCCGTGGACGGCCTCGGCGACATCGAGACCGTCGGTCGTCGTGAGCTCGAGCTCCAGGCCGCAGGTGTGATGGATCGGCAGGAGGTGCGCGAGCCTCTCCAGACCGGGTATAAGAGCATCGACGCGATGATCCCCGTCGGCCGTGGTCAGCGTCAGCTGGTCATCGGCGACCGCAAGACCGGTAAGACCGCGCTGGCGATCGACACCATCATCAACCAGAAGGCCAACTGGGCGACCGGCGACCCGAAGCAGCAGGTGCGCTGCATCTACGTGGCCGTGGGCCAGAAGGGCTCGACCATCGCCGGTGTCCGCCGGTCGCTGGAAGAGGCCGGTGCTCTCGAGTACACGACCATCGTGTCCTCGCCCGCTTCGGACCCCGCCGGCTACAAATACCTGGCTCCCTACTCCGGTTCGGCCATCGGCCAGCACTGGATGTATGACGGCAAGCATGTCCTCATCGTGTTCGATGACCTGTCGAAGCAGGCCGAAGCCTACCGCGCCGTGTCGCTGCTGCTGCGTCGTCCGCCGGGCCGTGAAGCCTACCCGGGCGACGTGTTCTACCTGCACTCGCGTCTGCTCGAGCGCTGTGCGAAGCTCTCCGATGAACTCGGCGGCGGTTCGATGACCGGTCTGCCGATCATCGAGACGAAGGCCAATGACGTCGGTGCCTTCATTCCGACGAACGTCATCTCGATCACGGACGGCCAGATCTTCCTGCAGTCCGACCTCTTCAACGCCGGTCAGCGTCCTGCTGTCGACGTCGGTGTGTCCGTGTCGCGAGTCGGTGGTGCCGCTCAGACGAAGGCTCTCAAGGGAGTCTCGGGCACGCTGAAGATCTCGCTGGCTCAGTACCGTTCGCTCGAGGCCTTCGCGATGTTCGCCTCCGACCTCGATGATGCCACGAAGCGCGATCTGGCCCGTGGCGCTCGACTGACCGAACTGCTCAAACAGGGTCAGTACACTCCGATGCCGTTCGAGAAGCAGACCGTGTCGATCTTCGCCGGTACCAACGGCTACCTCGACGAGATCCCGGTCGACGACGTTCTGCGCTTCGAATCCGAACTGCACGACCACATCGAACGCAAGACGGGCATCTTCACGACCATTCGTGAGACCCTCAAGCTCGATGACGACACCGCCGAAGAGCTCAAGAATGTGCTCGCCGAGTTCTCGCAGAACTTCGCCAGCTCGGATCAGGGTGGGTCGAAGGCCGGCAGTGAAGACAGCGCCACGGCCTCCTCTGACGAGGTCGAGCAGGAGCAGATCGTTCGGCAGAAGCGTTGAACCTGTTCCGTAACGGCGAAAGGAAGAACTGATGGGAGCCCAGCAGAGGGTCTTCAAACAGAAGATCCGCTCGACTCAGTCCTTGAGGAAGATCTTCAAGGCGATGGAGCTCATCGCTGCGTCGCGGATTCAGAAGGCTATTGCCCGCTCGCAGGCCGCCAGCCCGTACGCGAACGCCCTGACCAGGGCCGTCTCGGCGGTGGCCAGCGAGTCGAACGTCGACCACGTTCTCACCACCGAGTCGGACAACGTCAAGCGGGCCGCTGTGCTCGTGATGGGGCCCGACCGCGGATTCGCCGGCGCCTACTCGGCGAACCTGCTGCGCGAAGCCGAAGAACTCATTCGGCTTCTGCGTAACGAGGGCAAGGACGTGCAGCTGTTCACGGTCGGAGGCAAGGCCAAGAACTACTACACTTTCCGCGATCGCAAGATCGAGAAGTCCTGGACAGGCATCTCCGAGAACCCGACGGCGGAGAACGCCCGGGAGATCGGCGAAGCTCTGTTGGAGAACTTCGATCCTGAGTCTGCGGAGTCGGGTGTGGATGAGATCTACATCGTCTTTACGAAGTTCGTATCCAGTGTCACGCACGATCCGGAATACCGGAGGCTGCTGCCGCTGGAGGTCGTCGATGCCGATGAGGCGTCGACGGGCGGACAGTCCGCCGGTTCATCCGATGCGCCCGCGTTCCCTCTCTACGAGTTCGAACCGAGCGCGGAGGCTGTGCTCGACGCCCTGTTGCCGCGATACATCGATTCGCGCATTCTGTCGGCTCTGCTGAGCGCATCGGCATCCGAGCAGGCCTCGCGACAGGCGGCGATGAAGACAGCCACGGACAACGCGGATGATCTCATCAAGACCTACACCCGGTTGGCCAACACGGCTCGCCAGGCGGAAATCACCCAGGAACTCACCGAGATCGTCGGTGGGGCGGATGCCCTCGCGGCATCGGCAGCCGGCGACTGACCGGCGAGAGCAGAGAGAAAGAGACCATGACTGCCACAGCAACGGAAACCTCTCCGGCACAGGGCACTGCCCTCGGCCGGATTTCCCGAGTCATCGGCCCGGTTGTCGACATCGAGTTCCCGCTCGACTCCGTGCCCGAGATCTACAATGCACTGACCACGACAGTGGATCTGTCCGAAGGAACCAGGAAGCTGACCTTCGAGGTCGGACTGCACCTGGGCAACGGACTCGTCCGCGCCGTGTCGCTGCAGCCGACCGACGGCCTCGTCCGCGGCCAGGAAGTCGTCGACTCCGGTGCGCCGATTTCGGTGCCCGTCGGCGACGTCACCAAGCACCACGTGTGGAACACCACCGGTGACTGCCTCAACCTCGCCGATGGCGAGGAGCTGGAGATCTCCGAGCGGTGGCCCATCCACCGTTCTGCGCCGGCGTTCGATGAGCTCGAATCCAAGACCGAGATCCTCGAAGTCGGCATCAAGAGCATCGACCTGCTGACCCCCTATGTCCAGGGTGGAAAGATCGGTCTGTTCGGTGGTGCCGGTGTCGGCAAGACCGTCCTCATCCAGGAAATGATCTTCCGTATCGCGCACAACCACTCGGGCACCTCGGTGTTCGCCGGCGTGGGCGAGCGGACTCGTGAGGGCAACGACCTCATCATGGAGATGGACGAGGCCGGAGTCTTCAAGGACACCGCCCTCGTGTTCGGCCAGATGGACGAGCCGCCAGGCACCCGTCTGCGTGTGGCGCTGTCGGCGCTGACCATGGCGGAGTACTTCCGCGATGTGCAGAACCAGGACGTGCTGCTGTTCATCGACAACATCTTCCGCTTCACCCAGGCCGGTTCCGAGGTCTCGACCCTGCTGGGTCGTATGCCCTCCGCCGTGGGCTACCAGCCCAACCTGGCTGACGAGATGGGTCTGCTCCAGGAGCGCATCACCTCGACGCGTGGTCACTCGATCACGTCGATGCAGGCGATCTACGTTCCGGCCGATGACTACACCGACCCGGCTCCGGCGACGACCTTCGCACACCTCGATGCGACGACCGAGCTCAGCCGTGACATCGCTTCGCGCGGTCTGTACCCGGCTATCGACCCGCTGGCCTCGTCCTCGCGGATCCTCGATCCGCTGGTCGTCGGTGACGAGCACTACCGTGTGGCCAACGAGGTCAAGGCGATCCTGCAGAAGAACAAGGAGCTGCAGGACATCATCGCCATCCTCGGCGTCGACGAACTCGGTGAAGAGGACAAGCTCGTCGTCCACCGTGCCCGTCGCATCGAGCAGTTCCTCTCGCAGAACACCTACACCGCGGAGAAGTTCACGCAGGTTCCCGGTTCGACCGTGCCGCTGACCGACACGATCGAAGGCTTCGCGAAGATCTGCTCCGGCGAGGTCGACCACATCCCGGAACAGGCATTCTTCAACGTCGGTGGCCTTGACGATGTCATGCGCAACTACGAAGAGATGCAGAAGTAAGCCATGGCGACACTTGAAGTCAATGTCGTGGCTGCCGATCGCGAGGTATGGGTCGGTGAGGCCAAGCGCGTCATCGCCCGTACCCTCGACGGCGAGATCGGCATCCTGCCGGGCCACGAGCCCGTGCTGGGGGTCGTCGCCGACGGCGAAACGCGGATTCTCACGCCCGGAGAGGACACCATCAGGGTCAAAGCCGATGGTGGTTTCCTCTCGGTGGAGAACAACCGCGTGATCATTGCCGCTGATCAGGCCGAACTTCTCTGATCCGCAGGTTACACTGGCAACCGTGAACCCTTCTGTCCTGCTGATCGTTCTGCTCTCGTTGGTAGGACTTGCGCTTGCTCTCATCGTCGTTGTGACGATTCGACGCAGGTCGATCTCGAAGCTCTCGGGCGCCTTTGACTGCTCCATCAACGTGGGCGAGGAGTATTCTTCTCGCCCACGTTGGCGTTTGGGCGTGGCCGTGTTCTCGGTCGCCTCCTTGGACTGGTACCCGGTCTTCGCCCTGACCAGGCGAGCAGCATTCAGGCTGCCGCGTGCCGACCTCGATATCTTGGTCCGCCGCAAACCCACATCGGGCGAACAGTATTCGGTGCTGCCCGACGCCGTCGTCGTCGACTGCTCCTACGGCAAAGCGGATGGTCGTCCGCGCTCGGTGTCTCTGGCGATGGATACCGAATCACTGTCGACGATGGCCTCATGGCTGGAATCCTCGCCTCCCGGCTTCAACCCGACGATGGGACGTTTCACCTGATGGATGTCTTCCGTTTGACCGGCCCGGCGCGACTGGACGGTGTCATCGACGTTCGAGGCGCGAAGAACAGCGTCCTCAAACTCATGGCTGCGAGCCTGCTGGCTGTGGGGCGCACGACGATCACGAATGTCCCTGCGATCCTCGATGTCAGGATCATGGTCGAACTCCTCGTCCGCCTCGGCTGCGATGTCGACTACGATTCCGAAGACGGAGTCGTCAGCATCGATGTCCCCGCAGCAGTCGGAATCCAAGCTGACTACGAACTCGTCCGCGCGATGCGCGCCTCCATCTCGGTCCTCGGACCGCTCACCGCTCGTATGCGCGCCGCTCATGTCGCTCTTCCCGGCGGTGACGCCATCGGCTCCCGCGGGCTCGATATGCATCAAGCCGGCCTCGAAGCCCTCGGGGCCCTCGTCCATCTCGATCACGGATACTTCGTCGCAGAGGCTCCCTCCGGGCTCAAAGGCACCGAGATCGTCCTCGAATTCCCTTCCGTCGGCGCCACCGAGAACCTCGTCATGGCAGCCACCCTCGCTGAGGGAGCGACGACGATCTCAAACGCCGCTCGCGAACCGGAGATCGTCGATATCTGCACCATGCTCGTGAAGATGGGTGCACAGATCGAGGGCATCGGCACCTCAGAACTGACCATCAGCGGTGTCGAGTCCCTCCGGCCCGTGACCCACCGGACTGTGGGCGATCGCATCGTCGCGGGCACCTTCGCCTTCGGCGCCGCGCTCAGCGGCGGTGACGTCACCGTCCGCGGCATCGGGCTCGACCTCATGCCGAACATCGGATTGAAGCTGCAGGATTCCGGAGCCACGGTCGAAGAACTCTCGAATATCACTCTCGGCGATGGAACGACCGGTGCCGGTTTCCGTGTCATCGGTGCTCCTCGGCCGCACCCGATCCGGGTGGCAACGATGCCGTTCCCGGGATTCCCGACCGATCTGCAGCCCTTCGTCATCGCTTTGAACTCGGTCTCCGACGGCGTGGGACTGCTCTCGGAGAACCTGTTCGAGGCGAGATGGCGGTTCGTCCAGGAGATCGCCCGCCTCGGTGCGAAAGTGCGCATCGACGGTAACCACGCGCTCGTCACGGGCAGCGACAGCCTCTCGGGGGCGGAAGTCGAGGCCTCGGACATCCGTGCCGGTGCCGGTCTGGTGATGGCCGCGCTGCGAGCCGGCGGAGTGACGGAGGTGTCGGGAATCGACCATATCGAACGCGGTTACGAGAACTTCGTGACCAACCTGCGCAGCCTCGGCGTCGACATCGAACGCGTTGAGAAACGCGACGTGCTCAACTTCGAATAGACGTCGGGCCACTGCCCGAATCGCCGACTGGCGATCCACGAGGCTTCGCAATGATGAGTGGGTGTCTGTGCCTCAGAACAGCCGAGAATCGGGATCATCCATCCCGCGCAGTGCATCATAGTCGAGGACGACGCAGCGGATGCCGCGGTCTTCGGCGAGCGTGCGGGCCTGCGGCTTGATCTCCTGCGCCGCGAAGACCCCCTGGACCGGGCTGAGAAGCGGGTCACGGTTCATCAGCTCGAGGTAGCGGGTGAGCTGTTCGACGCCGTCGATGTCACCACGACGCTTGATTTCGACTGCGACTGACTGGTGGCCGGGATCCCGCGCGAGGATGTCGACGGGTCCGATCGCCGTCATGTATTCGCGTCGAACCAGACTGTAGCCCTCGCCGAGGGTGTCGATGTGCTCGGCGAGCAGCTCCTGCAGATGCGCTTCGACTCCGTCTTTGACCAGCCCCGGATCGACCCCGAACTCGTAGCTGTCATCGTTGATGATCTTCGCGATGGAGATGACCAGACGATCGCCGGTCTTCGTCTGGGAGACCTCCCACAATTCGGTCAGACCCGCTTCTGCCTGCTCGGCATCAGGCTCGAGATGCCTGATCGTGCATGGGGGAGTCATCCAGTTCAGCGGTTTATAGGATCCGCCGTCGGAGTGGATGAGGATGGACCCGTCCGATTTGAGCATGATGAGGCGGGTGGCCATCGGCAGGTGGGCGGTCAGACGACCGGCATAATCAACAGAGCATTCGGCAATGACAAGACGCACGCGCAACAGCCTACGTGAGACAATGGCCCAATGCCACGATCTTCATCTTCGCGTCGCAAGAACAAATGGCAGCGGGAGCCGCGTGACCTTTCGGAGACCACCGCGGGCATGCGGACGAGCAGGTCGCTGCCGGACGGCACCTGGTCGGTGCAGACCGTGAAAGGCAATGACTCCGGAAGGTCCTACATCTGTCCCGGCTGCGGGCGGGATGTCAACGCAGCATCGAGCCACATCGTCGCGTGGCGGCAGGAAGCCCGGCACGGCATCGAGATCGGTGTGGAGAGTCGACGTCACTGGCATTCCCGCTGCTTCGACCGCTTCCGCTGAACCCTTCGCTTTCTGAAAGCTGCACAGATAAAGAAGGGCCCCGCTTCGGCGGAGCCCTTCTTCATGCTGCTTCGGCGTCGCTCAACGAATCAGAGCGGCGCGTGCGACAGCGTCAACGCAGAGAGTTGCGTGAGCGAGTCGTCTTCGAGCTGTTCTTCTTCGATCCGGACACCTGAGCGTCGATGGCGATCGTGTCTTCGTCGGTGGCTCCGTTCGGCAGGTTCTTGCCCTTGCCGGTGGACTCACCGGACTGCTTGGCCTCTCCGGACGGAGCTGACTGCGAGTCTTCAGCCGCCTCGGCGTCAGATTCCGTTGAAGTCTCCGCCTGCTGAGCCGACTCTCCATCCTCCGGCGAGTCCTCTTCGTCGCTCGCCTTCTCCGCAGAATCTGCGGAGTCCTTGGCTGCCGCAGTATTCGACGCTGTCGATGCGCTGTCGGACGAGTCCGCGGCGTCTTTCTCCTCCACGTTCTCCGCAGCTTCCGAATCGTCGTCTTCGGCCAACAGGTCTTCGAGCTCCTGGCCGTCGGCGATCTGCTCGGTGGCGTGCGAGGCCGATTCTGCCTTCGCCGGATCGACGCTGTCGCCGCCCATCACGCCGGGCATGGCGAACAGCGACCGAAGCTGATCGAGCTGGGCGGTGATCGTCTTGCGCTGCTTCGTCAGCAGATCGACCTGCGACTGTGCGGAAGCGACATTGCGCTTGGCTTCGGCCGCCGATTCCTCGATCGTCGCCTCGGCAGTGGCTCGCGCCTCGGAGATGAGCGTCTGGGCACGGGACTTGCCGTCGGCGATGATCTCGTCGGCCTTCTTCACCGCATCGGTGCGCGTCTTCTCTGCGCGCTCGGCTGCTTCCTTGGCTTCTGAATCGGCCTTGCTCGCACGAGCCTGGGCTTCCTCGATGAGCTTCTTGTTCTCGGCCTGAGCCTGCTCGTAGCGCTTCTTGCGTTCGGTCTCGGCTTCCTTGCGCTTCGCGGCGAGCTCGACGTCGAAGTCGTTGCCAGCCTTCTTCGAAGCCTCGTCGCGGGCCTTGGCGGCGGCAAGCAGCTCGTCGGCCTGCGCCTGCGCGGCGGCGATCGTCTCTTCGGCCTCGGTCTTGGCCTCGGCCAGCAGATCCGCAGCTTCCTTCTCCGCGGTGGCACGGAGTTCGGAGAGCTCGAGGTCGAGGCTTTCCCGGGCCTCCTTGGCGGCGGCCGCATTGGCCTCCTTGGCCTGATTGGTCTCGCGCTCGGTGGTCGCCTTGAGCTCGGCGGCCCGCTTCTCAGCGGCCTTGACGGTCTCCTCGGCACGCAATTCCGCCGAGGAGGTGATCGCATCCGCTTCGGACCGGGCATTGGACAGAGTGTCGTTGCTCTCGGTGTGCATTCGGGCGCGAGCAGACGCCGCCTCGGCGCGAGCCTTGTTCCTGATCGTCTCGGCATCGGAATTGGCCTGAGCCAGGGTCTCGCGCGCCTGGGACTCAGCGATCTTGAGCAGATGGTCGATGCGGCTTCCGGGAGGGCCGGAAGCCTCGGCGTTGTCGTTGGCCGCCTTCTTCAGCTGGGCTTTGGCCTCTGAGAGCTCACCGGCGATCTGCAGCTTCGCCCGATCCGCATTGATGACCTGGCTGCGCGCATCGGCAAGCGCTTTTCGGACCGACTCGACTTCGGTGCGCAACTGCTGCAGACGCGAATCGACTTCACTCTTTTCGTAGCCGCGCATCGCTGTGCGGAATTCTTCGGTGGGCGTCACTGAAGCGAACTCCTGTCGTCTCGGAAAGGGGGGTGATCTGGGCTGTCCTCGTCCTACTCTAACGGAGACTCTATGAGTGTTGGGTGCGAATGCGCAGGGGTGGACAGGCTCCTGTGGGAACTCGATCGCAGACCCCGTGACGAAGGCCACAGCTGACTCGACTAGTCTGGTGGATGTCGAAAAGCACACGTGCTGGGACCGAGTCCGGGCGCGAGAATCCGAGGAGGAAAAATGGCTGATGCAGTGATCGTCGCCGGAGCGCGCACCCCGTTCGGGCGTCTGCAGGGCGAGTTGTCGAAGCTCAGCGCCGTCGAACTCGGGGGCAAGGCCATCGCCGGTGCCCTTGATCGGGCCGGGATCGAAGGCGGCGACGTCGACTACGTGATCATGGGACAGGTTCTGCAGGCCGGTAACAGTCAGGGGCCGGCCCGACAGGCCGCCGTCGAGGCCGGGATCCCCATGTCGGTTCCCGCCGTGACCGTGAACAAGCTGTGTCTGTCGGGCATCAACACGATCACTCAGGCCGCGCAGCTCGTGCGTGCCGGTGAATACGACGTCGTCGTCGCCGGCGGCCAGGAGTCGATGAGCCAGGCTCCGCACATGCTCATGAAGTCGCGGTCCGGGTACAAGTACGGCGATGTCGTCGTCAAGGACCATATGGACTACGACGGGCTGTGGGACGCCTTCACCGACCAGGCGATGGGCGGACTCACCGAGGATGCCAACGCCGGCGATCGCGAATTCTCCCGAACGGAGCAGGACGAGTTCTCCGCACGCTCGCATCAGCGGGCCGCACAGGCGCAGGAGGCGGGAGCGTTCGACGATGAGATCGTTCCGGTGACGATCAGCTCGCGCAAGGGCGACGTCACCGTCTCCGTCGACGAGGGAGTGCGTCCCGACACGACTGCGGAATCTCTGTCGAAGCTGCGGCCCTCCTTCCGCAAGGACGGGACGATCACGGCCGGCAACGCCTCGCAGATCTCCGACGGTGCCTGCGCCGTCGTCGTCATGTCACGTGAGAAGGCCGAAGAGCTCGGGGCCCCGATCCTCGCCGAGGTCCGTTCTCATGCCTGGACCGCAGGGCCGGACTCGACTCTGCAGCACCAGCCTTCGCAGGCGATCACGGTCGCCGCTGAACGCGAAGGCGTCGCCGCGGACTCCTTCGACCTCTACGAGATCAACGAGGCCTTCGCCGCAGTCGGCCTCGCCAGTTCGAAAGACCTCGGCGTCGCCGCGGACAAGGTCAACGTCAACGGCGGAGCGGTTGCGCTCGGTCACCCGATCGGCGCCTCCGGGGCACGCATCGTCCTGACCCTGGCCCTCGAACTCCAGCGCCGAGGCGGCGGCTCGGGAATCGCCGCTCTGTGCGGCGGCGGAGGACAGGGCGATTCGCTGATCATCAACGTCCCGGCTCAGGCCTGACCCGGCGATGTTCCGCAGAGCGGCGGAGTGCCCGAGGGCCCTCCGCCGCTCGCTCAAGGAAGGACAACAACATGCTCGCAGCATTCTCGGTCGCGCCCAGTGGGGGAGAAGGGGCCGACGCCTCCGTCCATGTCGCCGTAGCCGCGGCAGTCGACATCGTGCGCCGCTCCGGACTTCCGCACCGCACCGATTCGATGTTCACCACGATCGAGGGCGAATGGGACGAAGTCTTCGCCGTCATCAAAGATGCCACAGATGCCGTCGGTGAGTTCGGCACCCGCGTCTCCCTGGTGGTCAAGGCCGATATCCGCCCCGGCTACACCGGTGAGATCGACGGCAAGCTCGAACGTTTGGAGACGGCGATCGAAGCGCGCGAACAGAACTGATTGAAATTTTCAAGGAATTCCCAGTGACGTGAGTCACTGAAGGCGCTAACCTTTTTCCAACGGAAGAAGGAGATGAGCAATGAACGGTGCCAAATACTTTTCGATCGCCACTGCACTGACGCTGGTGGCTCTGTTGGGCTTCATGCTGGCCGGGTTCTTTCCGGTGGTCGTCGACTTCGCCTTCGGAATCGAAGCGATTGCCGTCATCCTGGCGATGACCGGGGTCGCGGTGGTGTCTTTCGTGACCGTGCGCAAGTCAATGGAGCAGGCAGCGCGTCGTCACTGAACCCCTATATCAGCGATACGGCCCCGTGCGGGGAGGGAACCGAAGCGGTTCCGCTCCGCACGGGGCCGCTTTCTGTTCACGTTCGGCCATCGGTTACGATGTTTGAGCCTCCGTAGCTCAGTCGGATAGAGCAACCGCCTTCTAAGCGGTAGGTCGCGGGTTCGAGCCCCGCCGGGGGCGCTTCTGCTGTCTCGGGCCCTCGCACGAGGCTCTGCTCGGATCCGACCGGCTCCGTGCCGCCGGGCGTATTCGGGCGCGCACCCACACTCGTGCCTGCCCCTGCATGCTGTGAGCAATTCGGCGCTGGCACGGCGTGGCAATTGGAGCCGAGCTGGGAAAACATAGAGAGTGGGAGCGTGATGACAGAGAGCAAGAGTGCCGTGACGCCGCCGGTCGGCCAAGCGCTGAACGATATCGTCAAACGCGTCTCTGAGACGCGCTTCCCGCTGCGGACCGGTGACTTCGAAGACGCTCGCGGCGCGCACGCGGCGCTGACCGCAGAGCTCAATGACTACGTTCTGCCTCGGATCAACCGCTCCCGGACCCCGTTTCTCATCGCGGTCGGCGGATCGACCGGTGCCGGGAAGTCGACGTTGGTGAACTCCCTCGTGGGGCGGGCTGTCAGCCCCGCCGGAGTGCGTCGTCCGACGACGGGCAACCCGGTTGTCATCCACAATCCCGCCGATGCCAAGTTCTTCGAATCCGAGCACTATCTGCCGGATCTCCCACGCAGCAGCGACCCGGAATCGGCGGTGCCCGGCGTCGTCATGGTCGCCGATGAGAACATCGCCCCGGGCACAGCGATCCTCGACTGCCCGGACATCGACTCGATCTCCGAGACGAACCGTGCACTCTCACGCAGGACCCTGCTCAGCGCCGATCTGTGGCTGTTCGTCACCACGGCCAACCGCTACGCCGATGCCGCCCCTTGGGCGCTGCTGAAGACGGCCGCAGCCCGTGACACTTCCGTTGCCATCGTCCTCGACCGGGTTCCGCCCGAGGCGAATCGCGAAGTCAGGCACCATCTCTCAAGCCTGCTCTCGGACGCCGGACTGGCGAACTCACCGATCTTCTCCGTGGCCGAGCTCGAACTCGAGAACGGTCTGCTGCCGCATTCGGCGATCTATCCGATCCGTTCCTGGATCTCTCAGGTCGGTGCCGAAGGAACGTCTCTCGAGCGCATCCGGACACGCACCCTCACCGGCGCGGTCGCTGCGCTGCCTGCCCGTGTCCGCGAGCTCGCCGACTTCGCACAGTCGCAGGAACAGGCGCACGCCGCACTGGCGGGATCCCTCGAGGAGAGTTTCCGCTCGGCCGATGCGGGGCTGGCCGAAGTGTTCTCGGACGGCCGTGTGCTCCACGGCGAGGTCAACGCTCGTTGGCAGGACTTCGTGGGTACGGGGCAGCTGTTCCGCGGCCTCGAGCCGACGATGGCGCGGATGCGCGATCGCATCTCGGCGGCCGTGACCGGCAAACACGATGCGGCGACCCCGCTGCATGTCGCGATCCTGCGCAGCGCCGCTGTGTCGCTGCGTGAGCAGGCCATCGCTGTGGTCGACGACGTCAACACCGAATGGCGCAATACCGCGGCAGGTGCGGCCCTCATCGAGGATCAGGCCGAACTGCGGCAGGTCGCCAGCGATCTTGAGGAGTCAGTGAAGGCCGCCGTCAGCGCGTGGTCGGACGACGTCAACGCGCTGGTGCGCGACATCGGGCAGGGAAAGAAGTCCAAGGCCCGGATCCTCTCCTTCGGAGTGGCGGGTGTCTGCGCGGTCGTCGAATATGCGGCGTTCTCGGACCCGCAGCGTCCGCTCGGCAAACAGCAGAGCGAACGCCAGGGTGCAGGAGTCGCCGTCAACTTGGCTGAAACGATCTTCGGCGAATCCGAAGCCGCCGGCATCATCGCCTCGATCCGCCAGCGCTTCTTCGACGCTGCGACTGGAATCGTGAGAGGCTGCCGGACCCCGTTCGACAACGCTCTGAGAATATCCGCGGTACCGGCGCGGCAAGCGGGCGCGCTGCGCGCCTCCGGTGAACGACTTGAGGTGGCATTGTGAACAGTTCTGCACAGACCGAGATCCGACGACTGGCCGAAGGGATCCGGCATTCGCTGTCGCTCAATGAGGACAAACTCGCCGGAGACGTTCGAGCCGATGCCCAAAATCTGCTCGACCGGGCCGAGGACCGATTGGGCCTGGGCGAGGACTTCACCGTTGTCGCCTTCGCGGGATCGACCGGTTCGGGCAAGTCTTCGCTGTTCAACGCGGTGGCAGGTCTCGAGATCGCCCGCGTGGGGGTTCGGAGGCCGACGACGTCACGGCCGACAGCCTGCGTGTGGGGAGACGGCGGAAACGACGTCCTCAACTGGCTGCATGTTCCCGAACGCAGCCGCACCTGGCGCGAATCCGCCCTCGACGGTGACGACCAGCGCCGACTGCACGGACTCATCCTCCTCGACCTGCCCGATCACGATTCGACCGCGGTCGAGCATCGGGTCGAATCCGATCGTCTGGTCGGCCTCGTCGACGTTGTGTTCTGGGTCGTCGATCCGCAGAAGTACGCCGATTTCTCCCTGCACTCGGAGTATCTGACGAAACTCGCCGAGAACAGCGCAAATATGGTCGTCGTCCTCAACCAGATCGACAAGCTCAGTCCGGAAGAGCAGAAGGCGGCGGCCGACCATCTGCGACAGCTGCTCAATGAAGACGGTCTCAGCGAAACGAATGTGCGCGTCTCCTCAGCAGCGACCCGTGAGGGCATTCCCGAGCTGCGCAGCATCCTCGCCGATACCGTCGACTCGAATGAAGCGGCCGCCGAACGACTGCTGGCGGATATGCAGGCCATGGCCAAACGGATCCGGAAGGAACTCGGCGAGCCCGTCGCCCCTCCGGACGAACTGCCAGGAGCTTCCCGCCTCGTCGAGACGATGTCCGATGCCGCCGGCGTCGACGCCGTGGCGCAGACGGTTCACGATGATTACATTCGTCGTGCCTATCGCAAGACCGGGTATCCCGTTCTCGCGTGGATGCAGCGCAATGCTCCGGATCCACTCGGCGCCAAGCACGGACAGGACCGTGACGAACTCGTCCGCGCCTCGGTCCCGGCGACCACCAAGGCGCAGAGTGCGCACGTGCGATTGATGGCCCACGAACTGATCACCGAATCGGTGTCCACGATGCCCCGAGCGTGGCAGAACGACGCCGCCGAAGCGGAGAAGAGAAGCACAGACGAGCTCTCCGACAACCTCGACTCGGCCATCACCGCTGTGGAGATCACCCGGCGTCGTCCCGGTTGGTGGTCGCTTGCACACACCCTGCAGATCGTCTTCTTCATCGCCACGATCATCGGAATCGTCGGTGTCGTCGCCTCCGCCCTGGCCGCGGCGATCGGTTCCGGAACGCTGCCGGCTTGGTGCTGGGTGGTGAGCATCGGACTGCTCGTGATCGGTGTGATCGGCTCCGTGATCACCTCGCTGATGGCGAAATCGGCGCGGAACAGAGGGGCCAGCGAAGCGGGTGCCGAAGTCGACGCCAGACTGCGGGACGCGGTCGGTCAGGTTGCGCAGAGCTCCTACCTCGAACCGGTGAAGGCTGTCATCGGTGAGCATCGGCGGGCATACGAAATGCTCACCTGAGACTTCAGCGCACAATGAGTGCGACTCGGTCTCCTGTGCCCTGTGGATGGAAAAGCGTCATCCACAGGGCATTTTCAATCTCTGGACGGGGGAGGACGGTTCCGGGCTGACTGGAGGACCACGCGACCGCCGAGGATCGCGTGCCGCCATCCAGTCGAAGAGGAGACACCGATGTCCGCCATTCCAATCACCGTCACCGGCACCATCGCCACCGAACCCACTGCTCGCACGCTGCCGTCCGGGCGGGCCTGTGCGTCCTTCCGCCTTGCCGTCAATCACTGGAGAGTCGACAGAGGCACCGGGGAATTCATCAACGACGGCACCTCCTGGTTCGGCATCGACTGCTACGGAGATCTGGCCAGCAATTCCTCCATGTCGCTGGGCAAAGGCACCGCGGTCATCGTCACCGGCAGTCTGCGCAACCGCGAGTGGGAAACCGAAGAGCGAAGCGGCGTCGCCCCGACCGTCGTCGCCGACCACATCGGTCCCGACCTGCGCTACGGAACCGCGCACTACCGGAGGGCCAAGGGACAGGACCGGACAGAGAATCAGCCGTCGAAAGCGCCGGAGGACACCGGCACGGCTGAGAGCGATGGCTGGGAGGGCCTCGGTTCTCCTTCTGCAGCCGAGGTGGCGACTGCTGCTCGCACGACCGGTGCCGGTGAGCGCCCATCGTCCGATGCCGACACCTCGGTCGCTGAGGGGGAGGCGTCGGCGGCTGAAAGCGATGGAGCCGACCAAGAGGGAACGGGCAGCAGCGCTGCGACGGGCGACAACGACGGGCCCAGCGCGGACGATACCGCGATCGCGGCAGTGACCGCTGCCGCGGCGGCGCCGTTCTGATCGATTCGCTGCCACCGCCAGCCGCCTCGATCGGTTAAAGTGAGACTGTCAATCGTCCCCTCTCGCCGAGGTTTCAGATGCGTCTTGTTCCTGTGCTGGGTGCCGCAGCACTGACTCTGGCATTGTCGGGCTGCTCCCTTCTGGGCTTCGGCGGCGACGACGCCAAACCCGAACCGAAGACGACTCACGCTGCTCCCGTGGCCGAGGTGGACAAGGTGCTCAAGGCACTCAAACCGATCACGGGGGACAAGGACTCGGTCCCGTCGACGAAGAAGTTCTTCACCACGATGCTCGACGCCGGTTACGAGCCCGATCAGCTTGAAGCCACACTCGACGCCTCGCCATTGGGCAACGATGTCCCATCGAAGATGTTTGGAGTCAAGACCGACAAGGGCTGTGTCGTCGGAGAGATCCGGTCGGGGAAGGCGACGGCAGAACTCGTGGAGCCCACAGAGTCGACGGGTTCCTGCCTGTTCGGCGAGGTCGACAGGCCGAAGGGGGTCAAGGCTCCGAAGGGGGAGAAGCGGGACGAAGAAGGTGACTCCAACGGCAAGGGCCACCTGCCGGGGGAGGATATCAACGGCAAGGACGAGCAGACAGAGACTCCGCAGCCGAGCGAGGACTCTCCAAGCTCCGACGGCAGTTCCGGTTCCTCGGACGAGGCCCCTTCGCTCGGCGGCGGCTGAACGCCAATTAACGCTTGAGCGCGCGGAAACGATAGCCTGAGGACACTATGGCCGAATTCATCTACACCATGCACAAAGCGCGCAAAGCGCACGGTGACAAAGTCATCCTCGACGATGTATCGATGTCGTTCTACCCAGGAGCGAAGATCGGTATGGTCGGCCCCAACGGCGCCGGCAAATCGACGATCCTCAAGATCATGGCGGGACTCGAGCAGCCCTCGAACGGCGAAGCTCGACTCAGCCCCGGTTACTCCGTGGGCATCCTTCTGCAGGAACCGCCCCTGAACGAAGAGAAGACAGTCCTCGGCAACGTCGAAGAAGGCGTCGGCGAGATCAAGGCGAAGGTCGACCGCTTCAATGCGATCTCCGAGGAGATGGCCAGTCCCGATGCGGACTTCGACGCCCTCATGGAAGAGATGGGCAAGCTCCAGGAAGCCATCGACGCGGCCGACGCGTGGGATCTCGACTCGCAGCTCGAACAGGCGATGGACGCTCTGCGCTGCCCGCCGCCGGATGCCGAGGTCTCGGTGCTCTCCGGCGGTGAGCGCCGCCGCGTGGCCCTGTGCAAGCTCCTCCTCGAGAAGCCGGACCTGCTGCTTCTCGACGAGCCGACGAACCACCTCGATGCCGAATCCGTGCTGTGGCTCGAGCAGCACCTGAAGACCTACCCGGGAGCGGTCATCGCGATCACTCACGATAGGTACTTCCTCGATCATGTCGCCGAATGGATCGCCGAGATCGACCGCGGTCACCTCTACCCCTATGAGGGCAACTACTCGACCTACCTGGAGAAGAAGCAGGAGCGCCTCCAGGTCCAGGGCAAGAAGGACGCCAAACTCTCTAAGCGGCTGAAAGACGAACTCGAGTGGGTGCGTTCGAATCCGAAGGCGAAGCAGACGAAGTCCAAGGCACGTCTGGCCCGCTATGAGGAGATGGCCGCAGAAGCGGAGAAGACCCGCAAGCTCGACTTCGAAGAGATCCAGATCCCTGCCGGTCCCCGCCTCGGAGATGTCGTCATCGAGGCCGATAACCTGCAGAAGGGCTTCGACGGTCGTCAGCTCATCGATGGTCTGAGCTTCTCGCTGCCGCGCAACGGCATCGTCGGTGTCATCGGCCCCAATGGCGTCGGTAAGACGACGCTGTTCAAGACGATCGTCGGGATCGAAGAGCTCGACGGCGGCGATCTCAAAGTCGGCGACACCGTCAAGCTCTCCTATGTCGACCAGTCGCGCGGCGGAATCGACCCGGACAAGAGCCTGTGGGAAGTCGTCTCCGATGGACTCGACTTCATTCAGGTCGGTGCGGTGGAGATGCCTTCGCGTGCCTATGTCTCAGCGTTCGGATTCAAAGGTCCGGACCAGCAGAAGAAGGCCGGCGTCCTCTCCGGCGGTGAGCGCAACCGTCTCAACCTCGCACTCACCCTCAAACAGGGCGGAAACCTCCTTCTCCTCGATGAGCCGACTAACGACCTCGACGTCGAAACCCTGGGTTCCTTGGAGAACGCGCTTCTCGAGTTCCCGGGCTGTGCCGTGGTGGTCTCCCACGACCGGTGGTTCCTCGACCGTGTGGCCACACACATTCTGGCGTGGGAAGGCACCGAGGAGAATCCGGCGAACTGGTACTGGTTCGAAGGCAACTTCGAGTCGTACGAGAAGAACAAGGTCGAACGCCTCGGTGAGGATGCGGCGCGACCGCATCGGGTCACGCACCGTCGTCTCACCCGCGACTGAGCCTCACCGGCCGCAGCCGCCGATTCTCCACAGAAGTGCCTCCGCCCGGTGGCGGGGGCACTTCTGTGTCCGGTCAGCGCTGATCGAATGATTCTGCTGCTCTGTTCGGCTCTCAACCGGCGTGCGCAGATCGTCGACTGGCCGCTGACCGAGTGTACGGTTCAGCGTTCGGATGGGCGCAGAAGCGCTCCGAGACCCTTGAACAGGAGGCGGATGAGAACTGTGCCGATGACCCCGCTGATGACCGACAGGATCGCGCAGACCCCGATAGGCAGATCGGTTCTGCCGTTGAGCGCGGCGAGGGTGAGGAGCGCGATGACGATGAACAGGGCCACGTTCACCAGGCGGCTGAGGATCGTGCCGATGACGTCCATCATCGTCGGGTCGCTCGGCATCGGATCGTTCTTCACCGGCTCTCCTTGACCCGGACCATGCCCTCCTGCGCCACCGTGGCCAGCAGCGTCCCGTCCTGGGAGAAGATCCGTCCGTAACCGAGACCCCGTCCGCCCTGTGCCGCCGGTGACTCCTGAACGTAGAGCATCCACTCGTCGACCTTGACCCGACGATGCCACCACATGGCGTGGTCGAGGCTGGCGACCCGCAGACCGGGGCTCCTCCACGTCAGCCGGTGATGACGGAGAACAGGTTCGAGGAGGTTGAAGTCGCTGGCATAGGCCAAAGCTGCGGCATTGAGGACGGGGTCGTCGCCGAAGGGGGCACTGGCCCGGAACCATGAATGCTGCTCGGTGATCGAGGGATCGGAGACCCCTGAGGTGTGCAGGGACGGTTCGACCGGGCGGACTTCGAAGGGACGTTTGCGCAGCCAGTCGGTGACGACCGCCGAATCCTCGTCGCCGATGTAGTCGAGCAGCTCCGGGCAGTCCTCGGGAGCCGGCAGACCGGTGGGCATCAGCTCGGCGTGGTCGAGACCGGGCTGTTCGTCCTGGAACGAGGCGCTCAGCGAAAGGATCGGCGCGCCCTTCTGATAGGCGTGGACGCGCCGGGCCGAGAACGAACGGCCGTCGCGCAGGCGCTCGACACCGAATTCGATCGGTTCGCTGACATCCCCGGCACGGAGGAAATAGCCGTGCAGGGAATGGATGAGCCGGTCGGAGGGCAGAGTCGCTGCCGCCGCGATGACGCACTGGGCCAGCACCTGACCGCCGTAGACACGACCATCGGGTTTGTACTGGCTGTGGCCGATGAAGAAGTCCGTTTCGCTCGACGCCGAGGTGAACTCGAGCCGCTGCAGATCGAGGATGTCATGCAGCGTCGCCACGTTGGTCTCTGCTTCGGTGGATGCTTCTTCGGTCATAGCTCTCTCCCTGCAACGCCGGTGACTTTTTCGCGTACGGTCCACGATCCTATCGCGTGGGACACCGAGTCGATAAAGGTGGCATGATGGGAAGCATGCACTCAGGCGCCACCGATCCACTGCTCGATGACTTCACCCGTGTACTGCTGGAGCTGAGATGGGGCGATATGGATGCCTACGGGCATGTCAACAATGTCACCCAGCTCAGGCTGCTCGAAGAGGCTCGTGTACGCGCGCTGGGATCCCCGACCCACAGCTCCGATGCTCCGACGACGCCCGGCCGGCACGGAGTGTCCGATGCTGTCAGTGGGGTGAAGATCCCCACGATCTTCGCTGACGCATCGGCGACGACCGAGCTGCTAGTGGCCTCCCACGCGATCGAATACCGCGCACCGATGCCCTACCGCACCGGACCCGTCGCGGTCGATCTGGTCATCAGCGAAGTCAGGGCCGCCTCGGTGACGGTCGGCTACACCATCTGCGAACCCGACGGTTCGCAGGTCTACACGGTCGCCGAGACCGTCATCGTCTTCATCGACATCGCCAGCGGCCGACCGCGTCGCCTCAACGAAGCCGAGACCGCAGCGATGGAATCCGTCCTCGGCACCGCCGTTCCGCTGCGGAGGGCACGCCGATGACCACATTGCAGATCGCCGACCCGCTGGCGATGCGGGATCTCGCCTCTTTCACCACCCTGGCCCACCGTGCCGATTCCGACGGTGCGATGCGGCTGCAGGTCGTCTCCAACGTCCTCGCCGCCTCCGTGGCGCCGCTGTTCCCCCACGGATTGGGCGATTCGACGCCCCTGGTCCTGGCCATGCGGACTCTGCGCCTGCATGATTCCGAGCTCGACGGACTGGACGAAGCAGTGCCGCTGTCGAACCTGCTCGACCGCTTCGCTCGGGAGGAGAACGGCACGGCTCTGCCCGTGCCCCCGAACTCCGTGCTCGTCTCGTGGACGGGCATCGCGCCTCCGCGCGGAGGATGGCAGACAACGGACACGATTTCGGTGGGCGGTCTGCACGAGACCGCAGCACAGGGTGTGGCCGAGATCAGCAGCGGAGCGCCGGAAGGTTCAGGGGCTCACGCGGTCAAGGCGCTGCGCTCCCGAATCTGGTCGCGCGAAATGTTCGGCGACCAGGGTACGGCCGTGCCCAGCGGGCTCGCCTTCGCGGCCACGGCCCTGCGTTTCATTCCTGCGGCAGGACGCGATGATGACCGCGAACTGACCATCATGGAATCCGCGGGATGGCTGCGTCTCGTCACTCCGGGCGGGCACCTGCTCACTCGGATCCGCGGCTGAGCCGAATCGTGCTCACCCGCCTTCGACGCTGAGCCGGCGCTCGCTGAGCGGCGCCTTCGACGCTGAGTCCGAGCTCGCTCAGCGGATATTCGGATTGGCCGTATTCACCATCGCCGTCGCGGCTCGCTGGAAGTAGTCCCAGAAGATCTCGTCGTAGAGCGGGGCCAGAGCGACATCGTCGAGTGCCGCACGCATGCAGCGCAGCCACCGGTCACGGGCATCGAAGTCGATCGGATAGTCGAAATGACGCATCCGCAGCCGCGGATGCCCCCGTTCCTCCTGATACGTCGAAGGACCCCCGAAGTACTGTTCGAGGAAGGTCTGCAGGCGATGCTTCGCGCCCTCGAGCTCGTGGCCGTCAGGGTACATGGCGATGAGCTGAGCATCCGCGTCGACGTGCTGGTAGAACACATCGACGAGACGGCTGAAGGTTTCGTGGCCTCCGACGGCGGCGAACACCGAATCGTCAGTCGTCTGCGTCATCGTTCGATCCTTCGCTCGGGGAGTCTTCCTGGACGGTGCTGCGGATCTCCTGGTCGCTGGGCAGCGCCGAGGGCTTGTCCTCGGCGGTCGCAGTCGACTTCGTCGGTGCGGCACCGACGGTGCTCTGCGCACGCTGGGCAGATGAGTCCGCGCCGGTCGTGGAAGCAGCGGTGGTGGCGGCATCCTCGGTGGTCGGCAGTGTGCGCAGGACCGTCTCCTGCATCATACCGATCTGTCCGCCGCGCTCGGCCAGCTGGGTCATGAGTTCGGCGCGGAATGCGCGTTCGACCATCCACTGCAGGTTCGGTTTGGTTTTGACCATTGTGCGGATGACTCGGTACGAACCGGACAGGGACTGGACACCGGCGATCTCCGGGTCTTCGAGCATCGCCTTGGCGATCTCGGGGTCCTGCTTCAGCTTGTGGGTGATCTGTGCGGCCATCTCGCGGAAGTCGTCCATCGAGGTCCGGTAGTCGATGGGGATGTCGAGGACCGCGCGAGCCCAGCCCTGCGACAGGTTGCCCACGCGCAGGATCTCACCATTGCGCACATGCCACAGGGTGCCGGTGAGGTCACGGACCTGAGTGCGGCGCAGACCGACGTCCTCGACCTCGCCGACGGCCTCACCGAGGTCAACGGTGTCACCGATGCCGTACTGGTCCTCGATGACGATGAAGAACCCGGAGAGGTAGTCGCGGACGAGCTCCTGGGCACCGAAGGCGATGGCGACACCTGCGATACCGGCAGAGGCGAGGATCGGGGCGATGTTGAAGCTGAGCGCGTCGAGGATCATCAGCGCAGCGATCACACTGATGAGGATCGTCGTCACCGACGACAGCATCCGTCCCACGGTCCTCGCCCGCTGCGCACGGCGCTGCTTGATCGTCTGCTGATCGATCCCGGTGCGCTGCGCTTCCATCGCCGTGGCCGAGAACTTCGCGAGACCGGCACCTTCGGCCTTCTCGCTGCCGACCGTGCCCTTGGCCACCGCCGTCGTGAAACGACGGATGAAGAGACGCACGATGAGATTGACGATGATGGCACCGACGATGATGACGGTGATCCGCAGCGGGGCTCCGAGGAGGAAGGACCAATCGAAGTCACCTGCGGCTTGAACTGTGGATTCCAATGGATCAGAAGTCATGGTGCCCCGAGACTAACGCGCGAGGTTCAACGATCCCTTGGAAGCGCTGGACACCCGCTGAACCCGCAGCGCCCTCTCGGCATCGGCGAGGTTCTCTCGCATCAGCCTCAGCAGGCCCTTCGGAGCCGAAGGGTGGTCATCGAGCCAGCGTCGGGTCGCCTCGACTGTGTCGGAACTCACCGGCGGGAACAGACGCACTGTCATCGTCTGAGCCATCTCCAGGGTTCGAGTCTCCCACCAGCCTGCGACGCGGGCGAAGTACTCGTCTGCGAAGGGACCCAGCGGAGCCGCCGCGGCGATGCTCTCACCCGACGACGTCTGCAGACCCGTGGCGAATCCCAAAGCGAGCGCGCTGAGTTCGGAGTTCGGCAGATCCGCCTCATCGACGAGGCGGGTGAACGCCCACGATTTCGCCTCCGTCGTCGGCCGGGAGGCACGAGCGGTTGCGGCCCGCCGGACTCCGGTGGCGCTGGGATCCTTGCGGCTCATCGCCTCGAGCGCAGCCTCATCTGCGCCGTCATGGGCGCAGAGGGCGACGAGAATGTCCCAGGACAGGTCCGTGTCGATGGCGATCCCGTGAACCCTCTCGGTCTCAGGCAGCAACCAGGACCGCAGCCGGTCGAGCTGGCCGGTCGTGGTTGCGTGCTTGACGAAGCCCTGGACGAACTGGAACGCCTGATCGGTGCCTTCGTCCACGGTTTCGAGGAGTTCGAAGAAGCGATCGGCCAGCCGGGCGTGCATCGCCTCGCGCTGCTGCGGAGGCAGATACGCCGAGACCGCGGTCTCGAGCTGGCGCATCTGCGTGAGCAGACCAGAGGAATGCGTGATCGCCCCCAGATGGGCGGTGATGGTGTCGATGTAGTCATGGACGGGCCGTTCACCGTCGCGGACCTCATCCCAGAGAGTGGCGAGGATGAGCAGCTGGGTGAGCGAATCGTCGAAGTCACTCAGACGCTTGGCAGCGGTGTCCATGCTGTGGGCGTCGAAGCGGACCTTCGCGTAGCTGAGGTCGGCGTCATTGACGACGATGACGTCGGGACGGGCCAGCCCCTCGGCCTCGACCACCTCGGCGGATTCGGAATCGATGTCGAGGGAGAAGGAATGGGTGCGCACCATGCGGCCGGTCTCGGACTCCGAATAGAAGCCGATGGCAAGACGGTGGGGCCGCAGCGACGGGGTGGGCTGTCCTGCGATCTCCCACGGACGCTGTGTCACCTGCAGACGCGTGATGACTTCGCTGTTGCCTTCAGCCGCGGGGTCGGACTCGGTCTCGACGGCAGCTTCGAGGAGGTTGACGCCGGATTCCTCGAGCCACAGCTTCGACCAGCTGGCCAGATCCCGCCCCGAGGTGGCCTCGAGCTCGTCGAGGAGGTCGGAGAGTTCCGTGTTCGACCACGCATGTTTGTCGAAGTAGCGTCTGAGTCCGGCGAAGAACTCCTCCCGCCCGACCCAGGCCACCAGCTGCTTGAGCACCGAAGCGCCCTTGGCGTAGGTGATGCCGTCGAAGTTGACCTCGACATCGGCGAGGTCTTCGATGGGCGCGACGATCGGGTGGGTGCTCGGCAGCTGATCCTGTCGGTACGCCCACGACTTCTCGATCGTGGCGAAGGTCGTCCATGCGTCGGCGAACTCCGTCGCCTCGGCGGTGGCCAGCGTCGACATGAATTCGGCGAAGGACTCGTTGAGCCACAGATCGTTCCACCAGCGCATGGTCACGAGGTCGCCGAACCACATGTGGGCGAGTTCATGGAGGATGGTCACCGTGCGTCGTTCGACCAATGCCTCGGTCGGCCGCGACCGGAAGACGTAGTTCTCCAGGATCGTCACGGCCCCGGCGTTCTCCATCGCTCCGGCATTGAACTCCGGCACGAAGAGCTGGTCGTACTTCTCGAACGGGTAGGCGATCCCGAACTCCCGTTCGAAGAACTCGAAGCCGGCCTTTGTGATGCGGAACAGTTTGGCCGAGTCGAGGTGCTCGAGCAGCGAAGCCCGGCAGTACAGGCCCAAGGGCACGATCGAACCGTCCGAGGACGTCAGCTTCGAATGCACGGACCGGTAGGGGCCGGCGATGATGGCAGTGATGTAGGACGAGATCGGCGTGGTGGGAGCGAACTGCCACACGGCCGTCCCCTCGATGGGCTCCTCGTCGAGCTCGGCGAAGGTCTCCTTCGGGCTGCTCGGCGTGGGGGTGGGGGAGTTCGAGACGACCGTCCACTTCTCGGGAGCGATGACGGTGAAGGAGTACGGGGATTTGATGTCGGGCTGCTCGAAGACGGGGAAGACGCGGCGGGCGTCGGGGACTTCGAATTGGGAGTACAGGTAGACCTCGTCGTCGATCGGGTCGACGAAGCGGTGCAGGCCCTCACCGGTATTCATGTAGTAGAAGCGGGCATCGACGATGAGTTCGTTCTCAGCGGCCAGGCCGGGCAGAGTGATGCGCGCCGGTCCGACCACCTCGGCGAGGTCGAGGTCGACGTCGTTGAGACGCACGCGCTCGACACTGGCGGTGATGGCGTCGATGAACGTCGACGAGTCCGGCACCGCGGTGAAGCGGATCCGCGAGCGGACGCGGAAGCTCTCACCGACTCCCGTGAGGATCAGGGTGTGATCGTAGCTCGTGACGTCCACGAGGGCGGAACGTTCGCGGGCTTCATCGCGGGTGAGGTTGTATTGCGGCACAGTGTGGCGACCTTCGCTTCGGGAACCGGGTGTACTGGGTCATTCTTTCATGGACACGTCATCGGGCAAGGACCTCGGCTCCGATGCCCGTGATTCGATCGCGTTCCCCGTACCCGCTCGGCCTTGATAGATTGAACAGCGCAACGTCGGGTGGCCGGCTTCGGTGCCCACGACCGAATGGAAGAGGAGAGACAGTGAGCAAGGAAACACTCGATCTGTGGTTCGATACGGCCTGCCCCTGGGCCTGGATGACCTCCCGCTGGGGCCTCGAAGTGGCCAAGGTGCGCGATGTCGAGGTGAGGTTCCGGCCCATGAGCCTCAACTTCCTCAACCGCGACAAGGACATCGACGCTGACTACCGGGCACTGATGGACCGGGCGCTGGCGCCGATGCGCATCGTCACCGCCGCGATCGCCGAACACGGAGAAGAGGTGGCCGAGCCCCTCTACACCGCCATCGGCACCCGTATCCATCCGGGTGGGGAGAAGGACTTCGAGCAGGCCGTCTCCGAGGCCCTCACCGAGGTGGGGCTGCCCGCCGAGCTCATGAAATACGGCGAGACCGACGACTATGACGCGGCTCTCCAGACATCCCACGATGAAGCGCTGGCTCTTGTCGGCGATGATGTCGGAACGCCGATCTGCCGTGTGGCCGGCACCGCGTTCTTCGGACCGGTCGTCACCCCGGCACCGAAGGGCGAGGACGCAGGCCGACTCTTCGACGGTGTCCTCGCGGTCGCTTCGACGCCCGGATTCTTCGAACTCAAACGCACCCGCGACCAGGGTCCGAACTTCGACTGAAGATCCAGCACCACCCGTTCCCGCGCGGATAAAGCGGATAAGACAGCTCCGCAGAGTTCATCGAAAGGCACGCACATGAAGGTTCACCTCGGCACAGATCACGCCGGATTCGATTTCAAACAGGTTCTCAAAGCCCACCTCGCAGAGGCGGGGCACGAGGTCGTCGACCACGGCGCACTCGAATACGACGCCCTCGACGACTATCCGGCGTTCTGCATCGCCGCCGCCCAAGCCGTGGTCGATGACCAGTCCGCCGGAATCGAGGCCCTCGGCGTCGTCATCGGCGGTTCGGGCAACGGCGAGCAGATGGCGGCGAACCTCGTCACGGGCGCACGCACCGCTCTGGCGTGGAACCCGGAGATCTCGAAGCTGGCACGTCAGCACAACAATGCGCAGATCGTCGCCGTCGGCGCCCGCCAGCACCCCGAGGACGAGGCGATCGCCATCGTCGATGCCTTCCTCGCCGAACCGTTCTCCGGCGACGAACGTCACCAGCGCCGGATCTCCATCATGGCCGATTATGAAGAGCAGGGCGCCCAGGCGCTGTGAGACGAACAGTCTGAGGAGGACGCTGTGAAGATCAGAGGTGCGGTGCTGCGTGAGATGGAGCGGCCTCGTCCGTTCGCGACGTCGCGGCCGATGACGATCGAGGACCTCGACCTCGATGACCCGGGACCCGGTGAGGTGCTCATTCGGATGGAGGCCGCCGGAGTCTGCCATTCCGACCTCTCCGTCGTCGACGGCAACCGACCCCGGCCTCTGCCGATGCTGCTCGGCCACGAGGGAGCCGGAGTCGTCGAGAAGCTCGGTGACGGTGTCGATGACCTCGAGGTTGGCCAGCAGGTCGTCACCGTGTTCCTGCCCCGGTGCGGTGAATGCCCGAACTGCCGCACCGACGGCAAACTTCCGTGCACGCCCGGCAGCGTGACCAACGGCGCCGGGACCCTGCCGTTCGACGGTCACCGGGTGCGCCTGCACGATGACACCGGTGCCGAGGTCCTCCACCACCTCGGCGCGTCCGTGTTCGGCACGCATGCGGTGCTCAACCGGGCATCCGTCGTCCCCGTCGCCGACGATGTTCCCGCACCCATCGCCGCTGTGCTCGGCTGCGCCGTGCTCACCGGCGGGGGAGCGGTGCTCAACGCCGGTCGCCCCGGACCGGACGACGAAGTGATGGTCGTCGGCCTCGGCGGGGTCGGCATGGCAGCGCTCATCACGGCAGTGTCGCTCGACACCGCAGGAGTCATCGGCGTCGATGCGAACCCGGACAAACTCGTGCGGGCGAAAGAACTCGGCGCCGCCGAAGTCTTCACCCCCGAACAGCTCGGGGACCGGAAGGCTCCCATCGTCATCGAATGCGTCGGGCACCCGCGCGCCTTCGAAACCGCGTTCGAAGCCACCGCCGTGGGCGGAACGACGGTGACCGTGGGCCTTCCCGCACCGGATGCGCAGTCGCATATCACTCCGGTGACCTTGACCGCCGAGGCTCGCACCGTCGTCGGCTCCTACCTCGGTTCGGCCGTGCCGAGTCGCGACATCCCCGTCTACGCCCAGCTGTGGCGGGAGGGGAAGCTGCCGGTCGAAGAGCTCATCTCCGACACGATCGGCCTCGACGACCTCAACTCCGCGTTCGACGCCTTGGCCGACGGCACGGTGGTGCGACAGATCATCGACTTCGCACGCTGAGGATCCGGTCGTCGCCGTCGGACGGGTCGCCGCGTCCGTCGGTGTTGTTCGTCATCAGCCACAGTTCTCCGCCCGGGGCGGAGACGACATCTCGCAGCCGTCCGTACTCGCCGACGAACTGCGTCTCCTGCCTTGCGGTGTCCGCGAGGGGGACCCAGCGGAGTCGTTGACCGCGCAGGTTGGCAATGGCGATCGAATCCTCGGTCACGGCGATTCCGCTCGGGCTCGCTTCCTCGGTGCTCCACTGATGAACCGGAGCGACGAAGTCGCCGGCCGACCCCGAACCCGTGCTGCCGCTGGAGGCTGGGATCCCTTCGACCTCCGGCCAGCCGTAGTTGCGCCCGGCTTCGATGATGTTGAGTTCGTCCCAGGTGTCCTGACCGAACTCGCTGGCGTACATCGTTCCTTCAGCGTCCCAGCCGAGCCCCTGTGCGTTGCGGTGTCCGTAGGTGTAGACAGGGGAGTCCGGATCCGGGTTGTCCGCGGGCACGGTTCCATCGAAGTTGAGCCGCAGAATCGAACCGTTGAGAGACTCGGGGTCCTGCGCATCCGCGGGGTTCCCGGCATCGCCGGCCGTCGCATAGAGCTTGCCATCGGGTCCGATCGCCAGCCGACCCCCATTGTGGAAGCTCGCCTTGGCGATCCCGTCGAGGATCGTCTCCGGCTCACCGAGCTCGAGCCTGCCCGGCTCTCCCGAGAGCGGAAACCGCTGGATGCGGTTGTCCTCGGCCGAAGTGAAATAGGCGAAGAGACTCTCATCGGCCACTGCCAGCCCGAGCAGCCCGCCCTCACCCTCGGCGACGACTGATTCGACAGTCGCGACTTCGCGGGACTGCGCGGGCCGGTCCTCGCTGAGTTCGAGGATCCGCCCGGAATCGCGTTCGCTGACCAGCGGAGTTCCCTTGAAGAAGGCGATCGACCACGGGGTGTTAAGATCCTCTGCCACCAGCTGTGGTGCACCGTCCTCGGAACCGGTGTCGGCAGCTCCATCCGACTGCGCGGCGGTCGGATCCGCGGTGTCGTCGGCCGACGCGGGAGATTCGGACCCCTCGGGACTGGGCGGTTGATGGGTGCAGCCCGAGAGCAGCAGGGCAAGCGCAGCGATCACGGCAGCCATGCGGACCGGTCCCTGCTTCGATGGCTCGCTTCGGATCGGTCGGTTTCGGCCCAGCATCGTGAGCACCTCTCGGGGTCGTTCGCTCGAACAGCTCGTGCGCCCATTGTTCCCGATGCGGTCGACTGCCGCCAGAATCAGGCCCCGCAGAGCCTGAGAATGCGAAAGAGCCGCCCGGACCGATTGGTCCGAACGGCTGCTGATCGTCGGGATGACAGGATTTGAACCTGCGACCCTCTGTTCCCAAAACAGATGCGCTACCAAGCTGCGCCACATCCCGCGACGACACCCATCTAACCACAGGCCAGGACCCAGATGCACGCCGGAATCGACCAGTCGCGGTAATGCGATGCAGTTCACACGACGACCGCGCCTGTGGTGCAGCTCACGAACCCTCGATTTGGTGAGCGGAGAGGAACTCGACTATAGTCGATCTCGCACCGCGGGGATGTAGCTCAATGGTAGAGCCTCAGTCTTCCAAACTGATGGTGCGGGTTCGATTCCCGTCATCCCCTCCAGCTACCGGTCTGGCCTTCGGGCCAGGCCGGTTTTCTCATGCCCGCACGTGCCTGTGTGGGTAGAATTCGTCCATACCGTCATCGCCGCCCCGCGACATCGCAGTCCGGTGTCGGCTCCGCACAGCAGGAAGTCCCACTCATGTCCTCCGCCCGGCCCCGCCGTCAACGTGCCGGGTTCGCGCTGTCGCGTCGACGGCTGATCGCCGGAGGGGTCGGTCTCGGCCTCATCGGGCTCGGGGCGACGGCGGCGACCCGGGAACTCGCCGAGGCGGCCCAACCCGATCCCGTCCGTTCGGTGACCGTGGCCTACACGCGGTCGGGACGCAGAGAGGGCCTCGATGCCGAGGCGGCGCGGAGTCTGCCCGACGGGTCGAGGGTGGTGCCCGGGGCCGCGGTTGCGGCGCCTGCACGGCGGCAGCGGGAATTCCTGACTCAGAGGGCGGCATGGTTGGAACATGTGCCCGAAGCCCGGCGGGGCCTCGCGACCTCGGCGCTGCTGGATCTGTGGGTGCTCAGTGACGGACTGCCGGCCACCGTGGCCGGCTGGGTCGGCCCGTGGAGGTACATCTGGCCTCGTGACACGGCCTTCGCCGCTGTAGCTCTGGCCCGCGTCGGCGCTGTCAGACAGGCCTGGAGCCAACTGCTCTACCTGCAGAGCATCCAGGCCGTCGATGGGTCATTCGCCGCCAGGGTGGTCCCCGAGACAGGGATGTCGCCGGACGACCGGGAATCGCAGTTCGACGCTCTCGGACTGGTGCTCTGGGCCGTTGCCGACGTCCTTGCTGCGGCGGAACGGGCCGCTGTCCGACTCGACCTCGACGAGTTGGCCGACCTGCTGCGAAGAACCACCCGGAGACTGCTCGACCACACCGCCCGCGGACAGCATCTGCCGCCGGTGGGCCCGGACTATTGGGAGGTCGGAGAATCACAGGTCACCCTCGGTCTGGCCGGCCCGACTCTGATCGGAATGGACTCGTTGGCCGCGCTGACCGCGGCGGATCCGGAACTGTGGGGCCGCCTCGGCGGGGGAGTCGGGAACGTCCTGCCGGCCGTCGACGCCTATTCCGCGACCTTCGCTCGCACCTTCGGCGCCAACGGGCTGCAGCGCTATCCGACCTCGGGCGGGTGTGATTCGGCTGCTGCCTATCTGCCCGCCGCCGGGCTCGTCCCCACCGACGGTTCCGGCGCCCGCATCTACGCGATCGAAGCCGAAGCCCTCGTGACCGTATGGGACCGTCTCGAGCAGCCGGGCGGCGGCATCAAGCCGGGTCACGGATGGATCATCGACCGCTCCAGCTGGAGCCCATCGACCTCGCTCATGGCGCTGGGATTCGCGCGTCTGGGGCAGCGCGGTCGGGCCGAGGCGATCCTCGATTGGCTGGCCGAGCATCGTACCTTCGCGGGTTCCCTGCCGGAGAAGATCAGTGCCGACGGGCAACCGGTCTCGGTGGCGCCGCTGGCATGGACGGCAGCCAATGTCATCATCACCTTCGACGAGCTCTACGTTCGGCGCGGATAGGCCGCCCCATGAAATAGCGCCGGTTTCGCGTATCGAGAGGGGTTTCGCGTAATATGGGTGATTGCGTCTTGCGGACGTGCGCGAAACATTCGTGGACTTTCGCTCCCCCTTAAGGTCACGGGTTGGCCGATCAGGCTGCGAGATGGTCGACAACGACCACGAGCTGAGCCGGTCAGGTCGGTTGATGGCCGCAAATGCATGACTGTCGAAATTGAAAGGTCGCACTGTGAAGAGCTCCGTCGAGCAACTCGACCCCACCCGGGTCAAGATCAGCGTGGAAGTCCCTTACGCCGAACTCAAACCGAGTGTCGACGAGGCATACACGACTATCGGTGCTCAGGTCACCGTTCCCGGCTTCCGCAAGGGAAAGGTCCCCGCGCGCATCATCGATCAGCGGATCGGTCGTCCGGCAGTCATTCAGGAGGCCATCAACAACGGCCTCGATGACTTCTACCGCAGCGCCGTGGAAGAGAACGAGCTCAAGCCGATGGGTCAGCCCGAGGTTGAGATCTCCGAGGTCCCCGGACTCGACGGCACCGAAGACGGTGACCTCAACTTCACCGTCGAGGTCGACGTCCGCCCCGAGATCGAACTGCCTGCCTACGACTCCATCGCCATCGAGGTCGACCCCGTCGAGGTCACCGACGCCGATGTCGATGCCGAGCTCGAGCAGCTGCGCACCCGCTTCGGAACCCTCGTCTCCGTCGACCGCCCGGCCGCCAAGGACGACTTCGTCACCCTCGACCTCATCGCCACGATCGGCGACGAAGAGATCGACACCGCCTCCGACATCTCCTATCAGGTCGGTGCCGGCACGATGCTCGAAGGCATGGACGAAGCCCTCGACGGACTCTCCGCCGGTGAGACCACGACCTTCGAGACCACTTTCGCCGGCGGCGAGCACGCCGGCGAGCAGGGCACCGTGAAGATCACCCTCGGTGCTGTGAAGGAACGCGAACTGCCCGAGGCCGATGATGACTTCGCTCAGCTGGCCAGCGAATTCGACACGATCGCCGAACTGCGTGAGGATCTGCGCGAGCAGGCCGGCAAGCAGAAGGAGACCGATCAGGGCGTCCAGGCACGCGACAAGGTGCTCGAACACCTCATCGAGACCCTCGAGGTCCCCGTCCCGGCCAAGGTCGTCGCCGACGAGGTCGAGCGTCACCTCGAGTCCGAGGACCGTGTCGACGATGACGAGCACCGCAAGGAGGTCACCGAGGAGACCGAGCGCAACCTGCGCACCCAGTTCATCCTCGACGCCGTCTCCGAGGCCGAGAACGTCGAAGTCAGCCAGCCCGAACTCATCGAGTACCTGATCTCCGCATCGCAGCAGTACGGGATGAACCCGAATGAGTTCGCCCAGATGCTCGACAGCTCCGGACAGGTCAACGCCCTGGTCGGAGAGGTCTCGCGCCGCAAGGCCCTGGCAGCCGTCCTCGCCGGTGCCACCGTGAAGGACACCGACGGCAACGTCGTCGACATGGAGGCCTTCACCTCCGCCGGAGACGACGAAGAAGGAGCCGAGGCTGAGGCCGAGGAGGCCGCTGACGAGGCACCCGCAGAGGCCGCCGAAGAGAACTGAGGAACGGCCGCCTCGGCGGTGGATTCCCGATGAGACGGTGGGGTCGGATGATCATCCGACCCCACCGTCTCGCCGTATCCGGACTCGACGATCACGCTGAGGGCGAACACAGGCCTCGCCGCGGACTAAAACCCGGTGGTCAGAGGTTAGAGTCCATAACAAGCCATCCACAGAACACAGGAGTGAAACGTGAGCGCACACGACATGACAGCTCCCGTCGGCCTCGACGCCGGTGGGGGAATGGGCCTGGACGACCATATCTTCAATCGTCTTCTCAAGGAGCGCATCATCTGGCTCGGTTCAGAGGTGCGCGACGACAACGCCAACGCGATCTGTGCGCAGATGATGCTGCTGGCCGCTGAGGACCCGGACGCCGATATCTCGCTCTACATCAACTCACCCGGCGGCTCGGTCACTGCCGGCATGGCCATCTACGACACCATGCAGTACATCAAGCCCGACGTGTCGACCGTGGCGATGGGCATGGCCGCCTCCATGGGACAGTTCCTGCTGTCCTCGGGAACCCCGGGCAAGCGCTTCGCGACCCCGCACGCTCGCATCCTCATGCACCAGCCGCTCGGCGGAATCGGCGGCACCGCCACCGATATCAAGATCCAGGCCGAGCTCATCCTGCACATGAAGAAGCAGATGGCCGAACTGACTGCCGAGCAGACCGGAAAGTCGCTCGAGCAGATCCTCAAGGACAATGATCGCGACCACTGGTTCACCGCCGAGGAGGCCCTCGAGTACGGCTTCATCGACAAGATGGTCACCCGCGCGTCCGACGTCGAGAACAACTGAGCAGGAGTGAGGGAAGAATGAATTCAATGAACTTTATGCCGGGTTCGACGGCGTCGAACATGCCGCAGTCACGTTACGTCATGCCGCAGTTCGAGGAGCGCACCCCTTACGGCTTCAAACGCCAGGATCCGTACACGAAGCTCTTCGACGACCGTGTCGTCTTCCTCGGTGCGCAGGTCGATGACACCAGCGCCGACGATGTCATGGCTCAGCTGCTCGTCCTCGAGTCGCAGGATCCCGACCGGGACATCACCCTCTACATCAACTCGCCCGGTGGTTCGTTCACCGCGATGACAGCGATCTACGACACGATGCAGTACATCAAGCCGGAGATCCAGACCGTCTGCCTCGGCCAGGCCGCTTCGGCCGCCGCCGTGCTGCTCGCCGCCGGTTCTCCCGGCAAGCGACTGGCCCTGCCGAACGCGCGTGTGCTCATCCACCAGCCGGCCATGCAGGGGCAGGGGCAGGGCCAGGCGTCCGACCTGGAGATCCAGGCCGCTGAAGTGCTGCGGATGCGCGAATGGCTCGAGGGGACTCTGGCCAAGCACTCGAACAAGGAAGCCTCGCAGGTCTCGAACGACATCGAACGCGACCTCTTCCTCACGGCCGAGCAGGCCAAGGACTACGGCCTCGTCGATCAGGTGCTCTCCTCGCGCAAGAACGCGAGCTGAGCCCTTCGGGGACCGAACGATTCCGGTGTCAACGGGCCCGTACGGCGATGACCGTGCGGGCCCGTTTTCGGCTTCGCCGGCCGACACACCGAATGACGTTGCTGGCGGCTCGCGTCAGCCACGTATGGGAAGCTATTGAGGTACAGGAAACACGAGCGGTAGAGTTGGGGCCAAGCGTCCTGGCGAAAGGTTGTGACAGTGGCTCGCAGTGCGGACGGAGCAGACCTGCTCAAATGCAACTTCTGTGGGAAGTCCCAGAAGCAGGTTCGGAAACTCATCGCCGGACCTGGTGTTTACATCTGCGATGAATGCATCGGGCTCTGCAACGAGATCATCGAAGAGGAACTCAGCGAATCCACTCCTGATCAGGCGGAACTCGAGCTGCCCAAGCCGCGTGAGATCTTCGACTTCCTGCAGGAGTACGTCGTCGGTCAGGAACCGGCGAAGAAGGCTCTGTCCGTGGCCGTCTACAACCATTACAAGCGAATCCGCTCCCTGCAGTCCGGTGAGGACACGAAGACACTCGGCGGCGAGAACGAAGTGGAGATCGCGAAGTCGAACATCCTCCTCGTCGGTCCCACCGGGTCCGGTAAGACCTATCTGGCGCAGTCACTGGCGAGGCGCCTGAACGTGCCCTTCGCCGTCGCCGATGCCACCGCGCTGACCGAGGCCGGCTATGTCGGCGAAGACGTCGAGAACATCCTGCTCAAGCTCATCCAGGCCGCCGACTTCGACATCCAGCGCGCCGAACACGGCATCATCTACATCGACGAGATCGATAAGATCGCCCGCAAGTCGGAGAACCCGTCGATCACCCGAGACGTCTCCGGTGAAGGGGTGCAGCAGGCACTGCTGAAGATCCTCGAAGGCACGCAGGCCTCGGTGCCTCCGCAGGGTGGTCGCAAACACCCTCATCAGGACTTCCTGCAGATCGACACGACCAATGTGCTCTTCATCGTCGCCGGCGCATTCGCCGGGATGGAAGAGATCGTCGCCGGTCGCAAGGGCAAGCACGGAATCGGCTTCGGAGCCCTGCTGCAGTCGAAGAACGACGAAGAGGACCTCTACGCCGACATCCTGCCCGAAGATCTGCTCAAGTTCGGCCTCATTCCCGAGTTCATCGGCCGCCTGCCCGTGCTGGCCACGGTGTCCAACCTCGATCGCGCGGCGCTCATGTCGATCCTCACCGAACCGAAGAACGCCCTGGTCAAGCAGTATCAGCGCATGTTCGAGTTCGACAATGTCTCGCTGACCTTCGAAACCGACGCCCTCGAGTCCATCGCCGATCTCGCGCTGCTGCGCGGCACGGGTGCTCGCGGACTGCGGTCGATTTTGGAAGAGGTCCTGCAACCTGTCATGTTCGATGTGCCCTCGCGAGAGGACATCGCCGAGGTGGTCGTGACCAAGGAGGTCGTCGACAGCAATGTCGCACCGACGCTCGTGCCGAAGTCGCGGAACAGGACGAACAAGAAATCTGCCTGAGCCTCTGACACATGAGGCTCTTCGCTGATACCCGACCGCTGAAGTACGCCGCTTTTAGGCGGCTGTGGTTGGCCAATATCGTCACCGTCATCGGTGCGCAGATGACGGTCGTGGCCATTCCTGCACAGATCTTCCACATCACCGGGTCCTCGGCGTATGTCGGACTGGCCGGAGCCTTCGGCTTCGTTCCACTCGTCGTCTTCGGACTGTGGGGCGGTTCACTGGCTGATGTCGTCGATCGCCGCAGACTTCTCGTCATCTCGACGATCGGCCTCATCGTCACCAGCGCGCTGCTGGCGCTCTGGGCTCTCCTGGGATTGGAGAACGTGTGGCTGCTGCTGTGCACATTCTCCCTGCAGCAGGCATTCTTCGGTCTCAACCAACCCGCAAAAGGGGCGCTGCTGCCGACGATCGTGCCGCTGAGACTGCTGCCCGCCGCGAACTCGCTGAACATGACGGTGATGACCTTGGGCGCGGTCATCGGTCCGGTCATCGGCGGAGCCCTCATCCCGCTCTTCGGGTATCAGCTGCTGTATGTCCTCGACGCGGTGTTCCTCTTCGCGACCCTCTACGCCGTCGTCAGACTCCCGTCCCTCCCGCCGAAGAAGCAGCCCGATACCCGTTCGGGATTCAAAGGCATCATCGACGGATTCCGGTATCTCAGGACGAACACCGTCGTCATGGTGTCTCTGCTCGTCGATGTCATCGCCATGGTCTTCGGAATGCCTCGGGCTCTGTTTCCGCAGATCGCCACCGAGACCTTCGACGGACCGGACGAGGGCGGCATCGTCTTCTCGCTGCTCTTCGCCGCTTTGGCCGCCGGCAGCGCCTTGGCCGGTATCTTCTCCGGCTGGGTGTCCCGGGTCGAACGGCAGGGTCTGGCGGTGATCATCGCGATCGTCGTGTGGGGTTCGGCGATGACGGTCTTCGGTCTCAGCCTCGAACTCGTGTCGAATCTCTGGCTCGTCGCACTCGTCGTCGCTTTGGGCGCACTGGCCGTGGGCGGGGGAGCGGACATCATCTCCTCTGCGTTCAGGTCCACGATGCTTCAGGAGGCCGCGACCGATGACATGCGCGGTCGGATGCAGGGTGTCTTCATCGTCGTGGTCGCCGGAGGGCCGCGCGTCGCCGATCTGCTCCACGGTTCGGCGGCCGCGGTGACGAACACGACGGTCGCCTCGGCCGGAGGCGGCATCGCTGTCATCGTGCTCGTGCTCGCCTGCGCTTTCATCTTCCCGGTCTTCAGGAGGTACCGGGTCGACCGCGGCGACTCCGAGCACTCCGTCACCGTCGACTGACTCACCGATGCCGCTGCGCCGGGCAGAACCGCGCGCCCGCAGCCCTCACCGGTTTCCGCACTGCGCACCGCAGCCCGTACGTCCTCGCGCACCCGACTGTCTGCACCGATAGTTTCGGCATCAGTCACCGTCGGCGACAGAACCCACTGGTGCACCGGGGTGGTGTGAAGCTGCTGGTGGGGGATGGTGCTCGCAACTGCCGCGCGGCAAGAGACTGCCGCGCGGATCAGTGCGGCCGGGTCAGTTGGAAGTCGCCGAATAGACGGCATTCTCCGCGGGCTGGACGACGACGAAGCCGGGTCCGTGGAAGGCCAGCTGCACGGATTCGCCGGAGCCGCGGCCGAAGAACGTGCCGACGCTGACATCGGTCTTGATCTGTGGTGCCAGAGCCGAGGACCAGCACACTGCGGCCTGCGGGTCGACGAAGGTCGGCTGCTGCGAGCAGTCGAGAACCATCGGATCTCCCTTGCAGCAGATGGCCGCGGTACCCTGCCCGGCGAGTTCGAGGTTGAACAGTCCCGAGCCGCTGACCATGGCACCGACACCGCCCTTGATGCGCTTGATCTCCCAGTTGAGCGCGTCGTCGAAGGCCAGCAGGTTCGAGGTGTTGACGGTCAGAGCGTCCTGGGGCCCTTCGAGAGCCATCATGAAGATGTTCGACGCTTCGCGAGCGAAGAACACTTCGCCGTGACCTTCGACGCGCATGACATTGCCGCCCTCGCCGGTGGCTGCCTTCTTCATGAACTGCCCGACCGACTTCGAGCCCTGGTGGGTGAAGCGGACGTCGCCCTGGTAGGCGACCATGGCGCCCTTGGTGGCGATCATCGGTGCGTTCGGCGTGACCACCGTGCGCAGCATCTTCTTCGACTGGAGGGTCCAGCGATCCTGATTCTGGATCTCGGCATTGCGCTGGGAAAAGAGTTCGCTTCTCACGTTCCGTGGGCCTTTCTTCAGGCAGGAGGTCCTGACTGGTTATGGTGTCGAAACCATAGTACGTGGGCGAGGCCGTCGTCCCCGGCCAGCCGTGTGCCCATTCGGGAACACTCGAGATGCTCCGCCGTGACAGAAACAGGGGCCCGCGCAGTCTCGGCCGCATCCCGGGGCTGTCGTCGGAAGAGTCGAAGAAACCCCATGGCATCCGCCGCCGGCGATGTGACGTCGTGGTGGGTGCCATGGGGTCCGATGCTGCGGACCGGGCGAGAGCTCTCCGGTCAGGCTTGGTCGACGAAGGTGATCTCGTCGACGCTGATCTCCTCGCCGGCTTCGACGGTGGTCAGCGATTCGACACGGCCGGCGGCCTTGAGATCGCCTTCGGCAGACTTGATCGCAGCGACGACTGCAGCCGGTGCCTGGATCGTCACCGAGGCGACGCCGGTCTTCTGCGAGACCTTCGCTTCGGTCTTCGTGCGGCGGATCTCGGTCAGGGCCGCAGCCACCGACGCCAACAGCTCCGGATCCACGCTCGACTCCGGGTGGCTCAGCGACTCATCCGCCGGCCACGGCGCACGGTGGATCGAACCGGTGCGCCACCAGGACCAGACCTCTTCGGTCACGAAGGGCATGAATGGAGCGAACAGGCGCAGCAGCACATCGAGCGCTGTGGCGAGCGTGACATGGGCAGACAGCTGATCGTCCTCGCCTGTCGAACCGTATGAACGATCCTTGACGAGCTCGACGTAGTCGTCGGTGAACTCCCAGAAGAAGCTCTCGGCCACACGCAGAGCATGGGCGTAGTCGTAGGCGGCCATATGCGCTCCGGCCTGGTCGACGACCGCGGACAGCCGCGTGAGCAGTGCACGGTCGAGATCGTGGGTGACCGCACCGAGTGCACCGATGAGACCGGAGTGCACGCCCTGCGCCAGTGCGAACTTCGAGGCGTTGAGCAGCTTCATGGCCAGACGGCGCCCGATCTGCATCTGAGTGACGTCATAGGCGGTATCGGCACCGAGCTTCGCACTCGCAGCCCAATATCGCACCGCATCGGGGCCGAACCCGGGCTTGGCCTCGCCGAGGATGTCCGAGGGCACGACGACGTTGCCCTTCGATTTCGACATCTTCTTCCGGTCCGGATCGAGAATCCAGCCCGAGAGTCCCGCGTGCTTCCACGGAGCCGCATCATTGAGCGAATTCGCGCGCACCACGGTGGAGAACAGCCACGTGCGGATGATGTCGTGTCCCTGGGGGCGCAGGTCGAAGGGGAAGACTTTGCCGAAGAACTCCTCGTCGCGTGACCAGCCGCCGAGCAGCTGCGGAGTCAGCGACGACGTCGCCCAGGTATCGAGGACATCGGGATCGGCGGTGAACCCGCCGGGTACGTCACGCTGGTCATCGGTGAAGCCGGCGGGCACCTCGGCGATGGGATCGACGGGAAGCGATTCGGGAACGATCGGATCCTCGTAGTCGGGCTGCCCATCGGCATCGAGGCGGTACCACAGCGGAATCGGCACACCGAAGTAGCGCTGACGGGAGACCAGCCAATCGCCGTGCAGATTCTCCACCCAGTTCTCATAGCGTGAGCGCATGAACGTCGGGTGCCATTCGATCTCGCGTCCGCGGGCGATGAGCGCATCGCGCAGTTCGGCGGAGCGACCGCCGTTGCGGATGTACCACTGGCGGCTGGTGACGACCTCGAGCGGCTTGTCGCCCTTCTCATAGAACGGAACCGGGTGCGTGATCGGTTCGATCTCTCCGATGAGATCACCGGAATCGATGAGCATCTGCGCGATGTCCTTGCGGGCGGAGAACGTCGTCTTGCCCGCCAGAGCTTCGTAGTTGGCCACGGCATCGGACTTCGGCGAGGACGCGATCCACTCGGGAACCTCGAGGTTGAGGCGGCCGCCGCGGTTGATCACCGCACGTGTGGGCAGATCGAGTTCACGCCACCAGGTGACGTCGGTGAGGTCGCCGAAGGTGCAGACCATGGCGATGCCGGTTCCCTTGTCGGACTTCGCGAGCTCATGGGCACGCACCTCGACGCTGACGCCGAAGAGGGGTGAGACGACGTTCGTGCCGAACAGGGAGGCGTAGCGTTCGTCATCGGGGTGAGCGACGAGGGCGACGACGGCCGGGATGAGCTCGGGGCGGGAGGTGAGGATGATGATCGGTTCGGCCGAGGTGTCGGCGAGTCCATCGGCACCTTCGGGGAAGAACTTCACCTTGTGGTAGGCGCCGTCCTTCTCCCGGTCTTCGAGCTCGGCCTGGGCCACGGCGGTTCCGAAGGTCACATCCCACATCGTCGGGGCGTCCTGGGAGTAGGCGTGGCCGCACTCGAGGTCTTTGAGGAAGGCGCGCTGGCTCACGGCGCGGGAGTCGTCGTCGATCGTGCGATACGTGTACTTCCAGTCCACGGACAGGCCGGTGGACCGGAACAGGTCCTCGAAGACGTGCTCGTCCTCGGCCGAGAGCTTCTCACACAGCTCGATGAAGTTCTGGCGTGAGATCTTCACGAAGTCACGAGAATTCTTCGGCGCCTTCTCCGGCGGCTGGAAATTCGGGTCGTAGCTTTCGCTGGGGTCGCAGGTGACTCCGTAGTAGTTCTGCACCCGGCGTTCGGTGGGCAGTCCGTTGTCATCCCAGCCGAGCGGGTAGAACACATTCTTGCCGGTCATGCGCTGGTAGCGGGCGATGATGTCGGTCTGCGTGTAGGAGAACACGTGCCCGACGTGCAGGGACCCCGAAGCCGTGGGCGGGGGAGTGTCGATCGAGTAGACCTGCTCACGATCGGTCTCGACGTCGAAGGCGTAGACGTTCTGCTCGCTCCACGCGGCGTCCCATTTGTCCCGCAGACCCTCAAGGGCGGGCTTGTCAGGCAGGTTCACTGACTCGTGCGTCGAGTCCGAAAAGGCAGGTGTGTTCATAATTGCTGATTTTCTCACCCGGTTCGCTTCTGGCCAAACCGGTTCCCGCCCCGGCCGCGCCGGAACACAGGCGAAATTCGCCGACCGTGTCGAAACCGATCGGCGAGGCGGCTGCACGCCCCCAAGGAACCGCACCGAGGAGGTGGCCCGGAATGTCGGGAAGCCGTTCGTCAGGACGGAGGAGGAGCGCCAGGGCTCATGCTCTGAATGCGAGTTGAGACGCGAGCGCGGCGGTCAATGAGAATATGGACGCATGGCGCCCTTGGACAGAATTCCGACAGAGAATCCGCCTGCCACCTCGACGGCGTGGATGAACCCGGCTCGGGCGATCGCGATCGTCGCCGTCGTCGCCATCCACTCCCTGGGCACCGTGGTCGAACAGAATTTCGCGGACATGGGCCCCGACTGGTGGCTGGCCAATCTCATCGACTCCGCCTGCCGGTGGTCGGTGCCGGTGTTCATCATGATCTCCGGTGCCTTGGCGCTCGACCCCGTGCGTGGGAGCAAACCTCGGAAGTTCCTCAGCAAGCGTGTGTGGCGCATCGGCATCCCGCTCGTGTTCTGGACGGCCGTCTACGTTCTGTTCCGCCGTTACTATCTCCAGCCTGACGATGAGAGCTGGAGCCCGGGGATCGCCATCCTCACCGGTTCGCCGTTCGTTCAGCTCTACTTCCTCTACGTCCTCGCGGGCCTGACCCTGCTCACCCCGTTCTTCCGTCTCCTCAGCGTCCACGGCTCCCGCCGTCTGCAATGGGGCACGGGCCTGATCTTCCTGGGCATCGGCATGCTCGACCAGTGGGTGTCGATGATCTTCGACGTCGGCGAGGCCAATATCGCCACCCGCTTCCTGCCCATGGCCGGCTTCTACATCCTCGGCTGGGTGCTGCGCGACATCGTGCTGAGCAGAAGGGCCGTCGTGCTCGCCTGGGTCAGCCTCATCGGATCGATCGCCGTGACCGCTCTGTGGGCAGGCTTCGGCTCGGGCGAGAAACCGTGGATGTTTCCCTACGAGTACCTGTCTCCGGGCGTCGTCATCGCCTCGCTGTCGGCCTATCTGCTCTTCCACCACCACCTGCGCACCGGTTTCGGCTTCCTCCACTGGTTCTACCCGTATTCCTTCGGCGTCTTCCTCCTCCACCCGCTCGTCCTCTACCCGGTGCGCAATGAGATGGGACTGCCGACGACTGTTGCCGGAGTCCTGCTGCACGCCTTCGTCATGCCGCTTGCCTACACCGTCATCTGCGCCGCCGTCACCTGGTTGGCCGTGAAGATCCCCGGAGTCCGCGCGGTCTTCGGCGAGGGCGGGCCACGCAACCCGCACTCGCGGCCCACAGCGAAGGAGCAGCGTGAGTCGAAGGCCGAAGGCGCACACGAACATCCTCAGCCGCCGGGCCAAGCGGGGGCATCGGTTGAGCCGTTGTCCCCGCACGCCTCGGATCCCGACCCGCTGGAGCCGGAGAGTCCGTAGACTGGGCTCGAAACAGGTGATCGTGCCCGCGATCACCGGAACCGAGACCAGGGAGTACGGAGATGGAAACACTGAGAGCAGTGGTGACGGGCGCGAGCTCGGGCATCGGCGCCGCCACCGTTCGGCAGCTGCGCGACCAGGGCTGGGATGTTGTCGCCGTGGCCCGCCGTGAGGACAAGCTCAAGGCTCTCGCCGAGGAGACCGGAGCCAGCTACATCGTCGCCGACCTCACCGATGACGCCGCCGTCGAATCCATGGCCGCCGAGGTGCTCGCCGGTGGAGCCGTGCACTCGCTCGTCGCGAATGCCGGAGCCGCATTCGGCGTCGACACCATCGCCGACTCCGATGTCGAGGGCTGGAAGAAGATGTTCGACATCAACGTCCTCGGTGTCCTCCGCGTCGTCAAAGCACTCCTGCCCGGACTCATCGACTCCGGTCGCGGAGACATCGCCGTGATGTCCTCGACCGCCGGGCACCAGGCGTATGAGAAGGGCGGTGGCTATGTGGCGACGAAGCACGGCTCGCATACGATTGCGGCCACCCTGCGACTCGAGCTGCTCGGCCAGCCGGTGCGGGTCATCGAGATCGCTCCGGGCATGGTCGCGACCGAGGAGTTCAGCGTCAAACGGCTCGGGGGAGACGAGGAGGGTGCGGCGAAGGTCTACGAAGGCGTCGAGAATCCGCTGACCGCCGAGGATGTCGCCGACGCGGTGGTCTACGCGCTCACCCGTCCGCATCACTTCAACGTCGATCTCATGGTCATTCGTCCCATCGCGCAGGCCGAGCAGTACAAGGTGGCCAGGCACAAGGGGCTGTGATCATCACCCCTTGGCTGCGCCGAAGCGAAGTTTCCGGGCGCGGCCATGGGGTATACGATGGGATGTGCGTTGATCCGGCCATCACCGGGGAGCATCCGGAAGAACGGACCCTGCGAGCCATCGCGGGGATCTCAGTAGAACCGGACGGGTGGATCCGTCACAGTCCTGACAATGAGCGATCCGCGGCCCGGCCCCATCGGGACCGACTGCGGATAAGCGAGGTGGTACCGCGGCAGACTGTCGTCCTCGTGTCAGTGACCGCAGTGACCCAGAAGGACGCTCATGACTCAGCCTCTCTACCCCAAGGTATCGACTTCGACCTTCGGCCTCTCCGCCTCTCCGAACTTTCCGGAGATCGAAGACGCTGTGCTCCGCTATTGGCAGGAGGACGACACATTCAAAGCGTCGATCGAACAGCGGGATGCCGGCGTCAACGGTGAGAATGAGTTCGTCTTCTACGACGGCCCACCCTTCGCCAATGGTCTGCCCCACTACGGTCACCTGCTCACCGGCTACGTCAAGGACGTGGTCCCGCGCTTCCAGACGATGCGCGGGAAGAAGGTCGAGCGTCGCTTCGGTTGGGACACCCACGGCCTGCCCGCCGAGCTCGAGGCAGAACGCCAGCTGGGAATCACGGACAAGTCCGAGATCGGCCGGATGGGGCTGGCCGCCTTCAACGACGCCTGCCGCTCCTCCGTCCTTCGCTACACGAAGGAGTGGGAGGAGTATGTCACCCGACAGGGACGCTGGGTCGACTTCGAGAACGACTACAAGACGCTGGGCGTCGACTACATGGAAAGCGTCATCTGGGCGTTCAAGCAGCTGTGGGACAAGGGCCTCGTCTACGAGGGCTACCGGGTCCTGCCGTACTGCTGGAAGGACGAGACACCGCTGTCGAACCATGAGCTGCGCATGGACGACGATGTCTACAAGATGCGCCAGGACCCGGCAGTGACGATCGGGTACAAACTCAAGGACTCCGAAGAGTGGGTCCTCATCTGGACCACGACCCCGTGGACCGTGCCGTCGAACCAGGCGGTGGCCGTCAACCCCGAGATCCCGCTCGTCGCAGTGATCCCCGGCACCGACGGAGCCGAGGAGCTGCAGGGCAGAACCCTCATCCTCGCCGAGGCGCGACTGGGCGCGTACGCCCGAGAGCTCGGTGAGGACCCGCAGATCGTGCGCACCTTCGCCGGCAGCGAACTCGTCGGCGCCGCCTACGAGCCTCCGTTCCCGTACTTCGAGGGCCGCCAGGAGGAATTCGGTGAGAACATGCACACCATCCTCGCCGCGGACTTCGTCACCGTCGAAGACGGCACCGGCATCGTCCACCAGTCGCCGGCTTTCGGTGAAGAGGACAAGGAGCTCACCGACTCCTACGGCATCACCGCCGCCCGCCCCGTCGACGACGCCGGTCGTTTCGAATCGACCGTGGCCGACTACGCCGGCCAACTGGTCTTCGATGCGAACAAGGCCATCATCAAGGACCTGCGCAATCACACCGGCCCGATGGAATCGCGCCATGCTCTGCTGGTCCGTCACGAGTCCTACGAGCACTCGTACCCGCACTGCTGGCGCTGCCGGAACCCGCTGATCTACCGTGCGGTGTCGTCTTGGTTCGTCCGCGTCACCGAGTTCAAGGATCGTATGGTCGAACTCAACGAGCAGATCACCTGGGTGCCCGAGAACGTCAAGCACGGCCAATTCGGCAAATGGCTGGAGAACGCCCGCGACTGGTCGATCTCGCGCAACCGCTTCTGGGGGTCGCCCATCCCGGTGTGGATCTCCTCTGATCCCTCCTATCCCCGCACCGACGTCTACGGCTCTCTGGCCGAGATCGAAGCCGACTTCGGACGCCTTCCGGTCAATGACTCCGGCGAAGTGGACCTGCACCGCCCGTGGGTCGACGACCTGACCCGTCCGAACCCGGACGACCCGACCGGCAAGTCGGTGATGCGCCGCATTCCTGAGATCTTCGACGTCTGGTTCGACTCCGGGTCGATGAGCTATGCCCAGGTGCACTACCCGTTCGAGAACTCCGAATGGTTCGACAACCATTTCCCCGCAGACTTCATCGTCGAATACGTGGGCCAGACCCGCGGTTGGTTCTACCTGCTGCACGTGCTCGCCACCGCGATCTTCGACCGTCCGGCGTTCACGAACTGCATCTCCCACGGCATCGTCCTCGGCTCGGACGGACAGAAGATGTCGAAGTCGCTGCGCAACTACCCCGATGTCAACGAGGTCTTCAACCGCGACGGCTCGGACGCGATGCGCTGGTTCCTCATGGCCTCCTCGATTCTGCGCGGCGGCAACCTCGTCGTCACCGAGCAGGGCATCCGCGACGGAGTCCGCCAGGTCGTGCTCCCGCTGTGGAACACCTGGCAGTTCTTCGCCACCTACTCCAATGCCGCCGACGGGGTCGACGGGGGGCAGACCGGCTATCAGTCGCAGACCCGATACGACTCCTCCCAGGTCCTCGACCGGTACCTGCTGGCCAAGACCCATGACCTCATCGTCGAATTCGCCGAGGCGATGGACGGACTCGACATCTGGTCCGCCTGCGATCTCGTGCGAAGCTACCTCGATATGCTCACGAACTGGTACGTGCGGCGATCGCGCCGCCGTTTCTGGGACGGCGGCGTCGACACGCACGAGTCCTTCGACGTGTTCTCCACCTGCCTCGAAGCCTTCTGCCGGGTCGCGGCCCCGCTGCTGCCGTTCACGGTCGAAGAGATCTACCGCGGACTCACCGGCGAACGGTCGGTGCACCTGGCCGACTACCCCGACGCCGCGGCGTTCCCCGCCGATGCCGACCTGGTGGCGGCGATGGATCTCACTCGCGATATCTGCTCGACCGCGTCCTCGGTGCGCAAGGCCCACCATCTGCGTGTGCGGCTGCCGCTGTCGCAGATGACGGTGGCCACGGACACCGAGCTCGGCAGCGACTTCACCGACATCATCGCCGATGAGCTCAACGTCCGCACCGTATCGGTCCTCGACGTCGACGAGGCGGAGGCGGCCGGGTTCTCCCTGTCGCAGAACCTCGTCGTCAACGCCCGGGCGGCGGGCCCGCGCCTGGGCAAGCAGGTCCAGCAGGTCATCAAGGCGTCGAAGACCGGCGACTGGTCGGTCACCGACGGCACCGTCATCAGCGGCGGCATCGAACTCGTCGAAGGCGAATACACCTTGGACTCGGTGGCCGAATCCGGCACCGAGGGCATGGAGCTCGCGGCACTGGACTCCGGCTTCATCGCCCTCGACACCCGGGTCACCCCGGAGCTCGAAGCCGAAGGCATGGCGCGTGACACCGTCCGCGCCATCCAAGGCATCCGCAAGCAGCTCGACCTGCACATCTCCGACCGGATCGCCGTGACGATCGAAGCGAACGCCGAAGTGGCAGCCGCCCTCGAGCCCCACTCGGGCCTCATCGCGGGAGAGACCCTGGCCTCTTCGCTGACCTTCGGCCAGTCCGCCGACGGCGGTGAGGTCTTCACCCCCGAAGAGCTGCCGGAAGGCACCCGTCTGGCGGTGAGCCCGGTATGAGCAACGACGATAGCCGCGTCGCGGACACCACGTCCGGGAACGACAGCACCCAGGGCCCCGGTCAGGACTCCGCGGCCGCGATCGACCCGCAGGCCCAGGAAGCCTCCCGGGCCGAACTCGCTCGGGTCTACGCCCTGCTGCTCGCTCGAGCGGGAGAGACCCAGGTCGAACTGCGTCTCGACGCGACGTCGCGGGCCTGTGAGCTCCTCGGCGATATCCACACCGCCGCCCCGACGATCACGGTGACGGGCACGAACGGGAAGACATCCACGGCACGGATGATCGACTCGCTCATCACCGCGCACGAACTGCGGGTCGGCCGGTTCACAAGCCCGCACCTGCATTCGGTGACCGAGCGGATCTCCGTCGACGGCGCGCCCGTGTCGGCGGAGACATTCGTGCGGATCTTCGATGAGATCGCCCCCTACCTCGAGATCGTCGACGCCCAGCTCGAGGCCGAAGGCCGCGCGAAGCTCACCTACTTCGAGGCGCTGACCGTGCTCGCCTTCGCCGTGTTCGCCGATGCGCCCGTCGATGTCGTCATCACCGAGGTCGGCATGGGCGGGCAGTGGGATTCGACGAACGTCGCCGACGCTCAGGTGTGCGTGTTCACAAAGGTCGGACTCGACCATCAGGCATTCCTCGGCGACTCGATCGAGGAGATCGCCACCACGAAGTCGGGCATCCTCGACCGCACTGTCGAGCCGAGCCCGGCACCGACCCCGGTCGCCGTCAGCGCAGTTCAGGACGAAACCGCGCAGGTCGTGCTCGATGCCGAAGCAGCCCGTCGTGAGGTCTCGCTGGTGACCGAGGACAGGGACTTCCGCCTCCTCGACCGGCAGCGTGCCGTCGACGGACAGCTCATCACCGTGCAGGGCCGACGGGACGTCTACTCGGATGTCTTCGTACCGCTGCACGGTGTCCACCAGGCGCACAATGCCGCCGTCGCGCTCGTCGCCGTCGAAGCGTTCCTCGGTGCCGACGACAAGCCCTTGGACCTGGAGACCGTGGCCGAGGGCTTGGCGAGGGTGACCTCGCCGGGGCGCGCCGAACTCGTCCGCACCGGACCCAGCGTCGTCGTCGACGGGGCACACAATCCCGATGCCGCCCATGTCCTCGCCGACACTCTCGCCGAGGCGTTCGACTTCGACTACGTGGTCATGGTGCTCGCAATGCTTGAGGACAAGGACATCGACGGGGTGCTCGAAGAGCTTCACCGCAGCGCGGATGTGTTCGTCGTCAGCGAGACGCTCAGCGCCCGTGCACTGCCGGCCGAAGACCTCGCCGAGGCGGCCCGCGAATGGGTCGATGAGGACGACGTCTTCGTCGCCTCCGACCTCAACGCCGCGCTGATGAAGGCCATCGACTTGGCCAACGGCGACGACGCGAAGAGCCCCGGCATCGTCGTCACCGGGTCGCTCTACACCGTCGCCGAGGCCCGGCTGCTGCTGGGCAGGGGAGATGATCTGTGAAATCCAAGTATCCCGTCCTGTGCGGGTCGATCCTCATCTGCGAGCTCCTCGTCGTCTACTTCGCCGTGCTCACGACCTTCGGTCTGTCCGTGAAGTCGGCGCAGACCCTGACTCTGGGACAGCTGCTCATCGGAGCGTCGATCATCGCCGTGTTCGCGGTCGTCGCGGTGATCCTGCTGCCGCGTCGCATCGGTGAGAAACGACCCGGTGTGATCCTCGGCTGGATCGTCCAGGTGCTGCTGCTGGCCTCCGGATTCGTACTCAGCTCGATGTTCTTCGTCGGTGCTCTGTTCCTCGCCCTGTGGGCGGCGGCAGTGTACTGGTCGGCCCGCATCGACCATGAGGTCGCCGCTCGCTCCTGAGCCCCCAACACTTCCGGGCAGAACCGCGGTTGCGCCCGGGTAGACTGTTCACCGACGTCCACTCGAACTTGGAAGGACCAGAATGGAACGTACCCTCATCCTCATCAAACCCGACGGAGTCGCACGCGGCCTCGTCGGACAGATCGTCGCACGCATCGAAGCCAAGGGCTACGCGATCGATGCGCTCGACCTGCGTACGGCCACGGCCGAGGAACTGGCCGCGCACTATGCCGAACACGAAGGCAAGCCCTTCTACCAGCCGCTCGTCGACTTCATGTCCGAAGGCCCGATCGTGTCGATCATCGCCTCCGGCCAGGGCGTCATCCCCGGCTTCCGGTCTCTGGCCGGCGCCACCGATCCGACGAGCGCGGCTCCTGGCACGATCCGCGGTGACCTCGGCCGCGACTGGGGTGAGAAGGTGCAGAAGAACCTCGTCCACGGATCCGACTCCACCGAATCGGCCGAACGCGAGATCGGCATCTGGTACCCGGCTGAAGCCTGACCAGACCACGGCCCGCGAGCACAGATCGATCGTGCCGGTGCAGGCCGAACCTGCAGGCGCAGGTCGCGGATGACCAGTGAGGGCGCCCCACTGCTGCGGTGGGGCGCCCTCACTGCAGCTCAGGGTCTGAGGACTGCAGAACCTCAGAACAGGTTGGAGAAGTACGCCCAGAACTGGACGACGATGCAGGCGAAGATGATGAGCATCCAGAGCACGGACAAGGCGATGTTCTCCTTGGCGGCGACCCGGGCGAACGCGTTGCCTGCGACACCGCGGCCGAAGTGGCCGGAGAGCACATTGCGGGCGGTGACCGCCAGGAACATCGGAATCGTCACGGTCCACACGACGATGCACCAGGGACAGCCGACGCCGATCTTGTAGATCGAGATGTAGAACAGGAACATGACCAGGACCACGCCGAGGCCGAGCCCGAGGTTGAGTCCGATCATCACCCAACCGGGCAGTCTGGTGCCGGAGAGGATGAGGACACCGATGAGCAGCGGGATGATGAACGCGGCGATGCCCAGAAGCTGATTCGGGAACCCGAACAGCTCCGACTCCGCATGCTCCATGACCGAACCGCAGGAGAAGAAGGGGTTGAGGTCGCAGGAGAGCACGACATCCGGATTCGCCAGCTTCTCGTACTTCTCTGCTGACAGGGAGAAGGAAGCGAGGAAGCCGATCACCGAGCCGACGATGAGGAAGATCCCGAACGGGCCGGATCTCAGCACCCACGAAGAGACGGTCGGAGTGGCATCGATGTCATCGGAGAGGCTCTGTGCACTGTTCACCCTTCAAGAATGCCTGGCCGACCTCACCGCGGCAAACCCCGAGGGCCGAAACCTCAGCTCAGACGGACATCTGTGACATAATGGCATGACGGATACCTGTTCTCACACCGAGCAGGAGAAGGGCCTCCACCGAGTCGAGGGTATGACCTCGCAGGTCGACAACAAGATGAGGCTGCACCGAAGGCCTACGCGCTGAGCGCGAGCCGGAACGTGCCATCCACAAGTTTCGGTCCACTGGGGACCATGTAAGGATCCGAAGATCCGTTTGGTGTGGACGGCGTCTTCGGACTGGGAGAACTGATGAACGATATGTCGAACGACGGTACAGAGTCGACAGATCCAACCGAAGGCATCCTCGCCGATCTGGCGAATCTGGAGCAGTCGGTCAACGCCAAGAGCAATTCCTCCGACGACGTCGACGACAGTGTGCGTGCACGTCTCGATGACATCGCCGAGGCGGCCGAATCGCTGCGGATCGGTGACGAGGTCGACGGTGACGGCGATGATGAGGAACCGGAGCCGGCTCCCCGCCGGGGCCGGCCCAAGTCCGCCCGTGAGGCCGTCGCCAATCGAGGACTCGTCTTCGAGGAGTTCATCCGCGGGGACGCGGACGCTGAGAGCTCCGACGACGAGGGCTCCGATGACGACGAAGACGACGAGGAGAACTCGGCGGAGGACTCCTCTCCGCGTGAGCCGGCCGTGAGCTTCGATCCGCGCAATCCCTTCGCCGCTCCCGCCCCGGCGGCAGCGGAGCCGGCCGAACCCCGCCCCGCGCCGTCCGTTCCGCACGACGGCGGCCTGATCTTCCAGGTGCCGAAGGCAGAACACGCTCAGGTCGTGAACATCGACGACGAAGGCTCTGACGATGACTGGGACGATTCCCAGGACTCCGACGAGGACTCCTCGCCCTCTCGCCGAGGCGACCATGACGAAGACGAGAACTCCAATGGTCCGCGTCGCCGTCGAGGAGGCCGCGGACGCCGCTCGCGCAACCGCGACGACTCCCACGACGACGCCGACGAGGCTTCCGGGAAGTCGGAGAAGCCCCAGGACTCCGAGGACGACGACTCCGATTCGGAGAACTCGCGGTCGTCTCGTCGCGGCTCCCGGTCGAACAATCGCGGTGGGAAGCAGAAGTCCGATTCGGACTCACACGATTCGCACTCGAAGTCCGATCACGGTTCCGACGACAACTCCGATGCCAGCAGCTCCGATGACTCCCACTCGGATGAGCATGACGAAGACGACGACTCCGACGGCGGCTCACGTCGGCGCCGCCGTCGTCGCTCCCGCACACGCAGCTCCGAGCGCGACGAGGTCACGTCCCTGAAGGGATCGACGCGACTCGAAGCGAAACGTCAGCGTCGCAAGGAGGGCCGTGAGGCCGGGCGCCGTCGCCCGATCATCACCGAGGCCGAGTTCCTCGCCCGCCGCGAATCCGTCGAACGTACGATGCTCGTGCGCGAAAGCGGTGACCAGACCCAGCTCGTCGTCGTCGAAGACGGAATCGCCGTCGAACACTATCTCAAAGAGAACCGCCAGCAGTCCTCGCTCATCGGCAACGTCTACCTCGGCAAGGTGCAGAACGTGCTGCCGAGCATGGAAGCGGCGTTCATCGACATCGGCAAGGGCCGCAACGCCGTGCTCTACGCCGGTGAGGTCAACTGGGACGCTCTCGGCATGGACGGCAAAGCCCGTCGCATCGAAACCGCGCTGAGCCCCGGCGACCCCGTGCTCGTGCAGGTGACGAAGGACCCGATCGGGCACAAGGGTGCTCGACTGACCAGCCAGATCTCCCTGCCCGGCCGGTTCCTCGTCTATGTGCCCGGCAATTCGATGACCGGCATCTCGCGGAAGCTGCCGGACAACGAACGTGCCCGACTGAAGAAGCTGCTCAAAGAGCTCGTCGGCGATTCGAACGGCGTCATCGTGCGCACCGCCGCCGAGGGAGCCACCGATTCGGATCTCTCCCGTGACGTCGAACGCCTCGCCAAGCGCTGGGAGACGATCGAGAAGAAGTCCAAGTCGACGAAGGTGCTCGCCCCGCAGCTGCTCTACAGCGAGCCTGACATGATCGTGCGCATCATCCGCGACGTGTTCAACGAAGACTTCAACTCGCTCGTCATCGACGGCGACGGAGCCTGGAACACGATCCACGAATACGTCGAATCCGTGGCCCCCGACCTGCTCGAACGCGTCCACAGCTACAGCGAAGACGAAGACATCTTCGACCACTACCGGATCGAAGAGCAGATCCAGAAGGCTCTGCAGCGCACCGTGAACCTGCCATCGGGCGGTTCGCTGGTCATCGACCGGACCGAAGCGATGACGGTCGTCGACGTCAATACCGGCAAATTCACCGGTTCCGGAGGCAACCTCGAGGAGACGGTGACTCGCAACAACCTCGAAGCTGCCGAGGAGGTCATCCGTCAGCTGCGTCTGCGTGACATCGGCGGCATCATCGTCGTCGACTTCATCGACATGGTGCTCGAGTCCAACCGCGACCTCGTCGTGCGCCGCCTCGTCGAATGCCTCGGGCGTGATAGGACGAAGCACCAGGTCGCCGAGGTGACCTCGCTGGGTCTCGTCCAGATGACCCGCAAGCGCATCGGCACCGGCCTGGCCGAATCCCTCGTCAGCGCCGGAGAGGACCTCAGCGGTCGCGGCCTGCTGCTGCCGGGCTCCGAAGAGGACGGATCGAAGTCGCACCGCGGCAACCGATCATCGAACAACGACAACCGTCGCGACCGCAAGCGCCGCGGAGATTCGGGATCGAAGTCGAAGCAGAGCGAACCGGAGACGCAGGAGGAGCCGGTCTCGTCCGATGCCTCCCGCTCTGCAGTCGCTGCGATTGCGAAGGCGACGCTGAAGAAGGACGAAACGGACTCCGCAGAAGCGAAGTCTGAGAGCGGGCACGAGGAGAAGTCGGGCGCCGAGGACACCGGCAAGTCCCGTTCGCGTTCGCGCAACGGGCGTCGCCGCTCGAACTCCCGGTCCGGCCAGTCCGACACCGCGGACGCGAAGGACTCTGCGGACGGTTCCGCAGACAAGCCGAAGGACGCGGGCTCGAAGGCGGAGCCCGAAACCGCGGCCGCGACGCCCGAGTCCAAGGACTCGGGAGCGAAGAAGCCCGCGGCCGAGGTCTCATCGGCAAAGCGTGCGCAGAAGAGTGAGGACTCAGCGCCCGCTCCCGCACCGGAGCCGAAGGATCTGCCGCTGATGATCGGTGCTGACACCGAGACGAAGGTGGCCGCCGTCGCGCCCGTCCGGAAGGCCGCTGCGAAGAAGTCCCCGGCACCTGCGAAGAAGACGAGTGAGAAGGTCCAGGAAGAGCTGCCGACCTCATTCGTCATCATCGGCGAGAACTGAGCCTCGAGGCGGTGCGCGACACCGCCGCCGCGCTGAGCAGACAGTCTGCTGAGCGGACAGTCAAGCGCCCCGCCGACGGAGTTCCGTCGGCGGGGCGCTTGACGCTCTGAGAGAGGCGGTGCTCAGCCCGCCGACTGCTGATTGCGGGTGGTGCTGATCGTCGGCTGCGCCGCCTGATCACCGCAGAGGACGATCATGAGGTTCGAGACGAGATCGCTGCGTTCGGCCTGACCCAGCCGCACGATCTGTCGTCCCTCGATCTCCTCGATGGCCGTCTCGACCATGCCGACCGCGCCCTCGACGATGAGCTGACGCGCCGCAACGACCGCGGTCGCCTGCTGGCGCTGGAGCATCGCGCGGGCGATCTCGGGAGCGTAGGCCAACTGGGTGATGCGGGACTCGATGACCGTCACTCCGGCCGCCATCACTCTGGCGGCCACCTCGTCGGAGAGCTTCGAGGTGATCTCATCGGCATTGTCACGCAGCGACATCCGCTGTGGATCAGACGAGTCATAGGCATAGGAGTTCGCGATGTGCCTGACCGCGGTCTCGGCCTGGATCGCGACGAACTCCTCGAAGTCGTCGACTTCGAACATCGCCTGCGCAGTGTCTTTGACCTGCCAGACGACGACGGCACCGATCTCGATCGGGTTGCCGTCGAGATCGTTGACCTTCAGCGTCGAGGTCTCATGATTGCGGATGCGCGTGGAGACCTGATCCTTCGTGTAGAAGGGGTTGACGAAGCGCAGGCCCGACTGGCGGACCGTGCCGACGTACTTGCCGTAGAGCTGGAGGACGACGGCATGACCGGGTGCCACCGAAGTGCAGCCCTTGAAGAGGAACATCGATGCGATGAAGCTGAGGACACCGAAGACGATGAGGATGACGCCGATTGCGACCTGAACGAACGTCATGATGAAGCCGAAGACACCAAGGATGAGGGCGAGCAGAAGCAGACCGATGGCTCCGACGATTGCGAAGTAGCCGGAGACTCCTCCCGCAGGCTTCTCGCGCACCCGTTCTCCCTCGGGAGAGACGATTCGGGCCGGGGTCGGCCCATTCGCCGAGGTGGGCTGCTGTGGAGAGTCGGTGGGCCGGTTCGAGGTCGGGTTCGGCCCCGAACGTCGACGACGAGCCTCCTGGGGGATCGGAGAGGCGGGGCCGGGACCATGATGCTGGGGTGCGCCCGTGTTCGCCTGCGCACCGCCGGGCGGACCATAAGCGGGCCCCGAATCCGACATGCCCGAAGAGCTTGCCTGAGACCCCTGTGAACCGTAATGCCCGTTCGGGTTGGTCACGGGTTCGGCTCCCGGATACGCGGCCGGCTGCGTGTGCCCGGCCTGGTAGTGCGGGGCCGGATCACCGCTGGGCACGGGACCATGACCGGGTGGCTGATTCCGTCGGGGAGCTGGCTGCTGAGGGTTCTGAGTCATGCCTCCAGTCTAGGCCACAGAATGAGACGCGGGTCTCAGGAGCAGCCGCGTGCGGGCGGTTCGGTAACGGTTTGATAACTGAACCGGCTCCGCGGGTCGGAGCGCTTGAATGTGATGTGCGTCTCAGGGAGGTTGACAGATCATGAACACCATTCATATCTCAGCAGCGCCGGTCTCTCCGGTCGACGATGCCATCGACTCATGGTTCGATCCGATCGCCACGTGGTTCGGCAATATCATCTTCTTTCCGATCACCCTCGGAGACTTCTCCTTTCCGTTCGTCGTCCTGTGGCTGATCTTCGCGGCCCTGGCCTTCACCGTCTACTTCGGCTTCATCCAAGCGCGCGGAGCGAAACTCGCTCTCGAGATCATCCGCGGGAAGTACTCGTCGAAGGACGACCCCGGCGAGGTCACTCACTTCCAGGCTCTCGCCTCGGCGCTGTCCGGCACTGTCGGCCTCGGCAATATCGCCGGTGTCGGCGTGGCCATCGCGCTCGGCGGTCCGGGCGCCACCTTCTGGATGATCATCGCGGGCCTCCTGGGCATGTGCACGAAATTCGTCGAATGCACTCTCGGTGTGAAGTATCGCGAGATCGACGAGAACGGCGTGGTCCACGGTGGTCCGTTCAAGTACCTGCCCGTGGCCTTCCGCCGCTTCAGCAAGCCGGTGGCGACGACGCTCACCGGTCTCTTCGCGATCGCCATCCTCATCTTCGGCGTGGTCGGCGGCGGCATGTTCCAGGCCAACCAGACCTTCGCTCAGGTGCGCACGGCCACCGGCGGGGACGACGGACTCCTCGCCGGACCCTTCGCCTCGCTCGTCTTCGGCATCATCTTCGCCGTCCTCGTGGCCCTCGTCATCCTCGGCGGCATCCGCTCCATCGCGAAGGTCACCGACAAGCTCGTTCCCGGCATGGCGATCTTCTACGTCGTCTCCTGTCTGCTCGTGCTCGGGCTCAACTACGCGAACATCCCGAACGCCATCGGCGAGATCTTCGCCGGCGCCTTCAACCCGCAGGGCATCGCCGGCGGCGTCGTCGGCGTGATGATCATCGGCTTCCAGCGTTCGGCCTTCTCCAATGAGGCCGGCATCGGCTCCGCCCCGATCGCACACTCCGCAGTCAAGACCCGACGTCCGATCTCCGAAGGATTCGTCGCGCTCCTCGAGCCCTTCATCGACACCGTCATCGTGTGCACGATGACGGCGCTGACGATCATCGTGGCCAATCAGGCCTCCTACCGTGAGGACCTCGGCGCAGGAGAGATCGGGGGAGTGGCCCTGACCTCGGACGCCTTCTCCACCGTCGCGTCCTGGTATCCGGTGCTGCTGGCGATCGCTGTCGCGCTCTTCGCCTTCTCCACGCTCATCACCTGGGCCTACTACGGAGAGCAGGCCTGGGGCTTCCTGTTCGGCAAGGCGAAGGGCAGCGTCACCGTGTTCCGCGCCCTCGTGTGCATCTTCGTCGTCATCGGCTGCGTGGCCACCTTCTCGAAGGTCGTCGAATTCGCCGATGCGGCCCTGTTCATGTGTGCCTTCATCAACATTCTCGGCCTCTACCTGCTCATGCCGGTGGTGAAGAAGGAGATGAAGAAGTACCTGGCCGACCGCAGGGCCGGCACGCTCGGCGACCCGGACACCGTCGACGCCGTCCCTGTCGAACGGCCTGCCTGAGCGACTGAGACTCCCGCATTCCCGGGCATGTCTGCCGAACTGCGATGATTGTGCGCCGCGCGCCCGGACGCGGCGCACAATCATGCCCGGGCATCGTTAGACTGGGATGCGTGGAGCAGAACAGAGACGACAACACATACGCATTTCAGCGGCTGCGGGAGCTGCGGGGAAGCATCGACAACATCGACGCCTCTCTCGTCCATCTCCTGGCCGAGAGATTCAAGCTCACCGAACGCGTCGGCGAGCTCAAGGCCGACCACGGACTGCCGCCGGCCGACGAATCCCGTGAAACCGAGCAGGTCGCCCGACTGCGGGTGCTGGCCGAGGACTCACACCTCGATCCCGCCTTCGCCGAGAAGTTCCTCGCCTTCATCGTCGCCGAGGTGATCCGCCGGCACGAACGCATCGCGGAGTCGCGCGACAGCTGAAGAGACAGAGGCGTCTGCGGAGATGAGGCAGACTCATGAAGCTGTGAGAGATGTCTCACAGTCAGCATCTCAGTCGTCGACCGATGTCGAACGGGTTTGCCGATGTCGCGCAGTCTCGATTAGAATTGAGCGTCGGTGCGTGTGACGCACCACGGCTGGTGATTCCTCTCAATGGGAAGCCTGCGAAGACTCTTCGCGGCAGCCAAGGGACAACCGCCGTTCGTTTGAGAATTAGCAGAAAGAGGGTTCGACCATGGTCTATGCCATCGTCCGCGCCGGAGGCCACCAGGAAAAGGTGAGCGTCGGCGACATCATCACAGTCAACCGAATGAAGGCGAAGGCTGGAGACAGCGTCGAACTCGATGCCGTGCTTCTTGTCGACGGTGAGACGGTCACGACCGATGCCGATGCCCTGTCGAAGGTCTCGGTCTCCGCTGAGGTCACCGGCGAGCTCCGCGGGCCCAAGATTGTGATCCAGAAGTACAAGAACAAGACGGGATACAAGAAGCGTCAGGGCCACCGCCAGGACCTCACCCGCCTGAAGATCACGAACATCAAGTAAGAGGAGACTTCTCACATGGCAAGCAAAAAGGGAGTCAGCTCGACCCGCAACGGTCGCGACTCGAACCCACAGTACCTCGGTGTCAAGCGCTTCGGCGGTCAGACCGTCAAGGCCGGCGAGATCATCGTCCGCCAGCGCGGAACCAAGTTCCACCCCGGTTCCAACGTCGGCCGCGGCGGAGACGATACCCTCTTCGCACTGAGTGCAGGCGCCGTGGAATTCGGCACCCGCAACGGTCGCAAGATCGTCAACATCGTCGGAGCCTGATCCTTTAGGATCCGTTCCGTCGTCAATAGGATTTCTCCCCTGTGAGGGGACCATGAAGGGTGAGTCGAACGACTCACCCTTCATCTGATATAAGGACATTATGGCCACCGAGTTCGTAGATCGTGTCACTGTTCACCTCGCCGCCGGCGACGGTGGGAACGGGTGCGCCTCGATCAGGCGCGAGAAGTTCAAACCGCTCGGCGGCCCCGACGGCGCCGACGGCGGCAATGGCGGAAACATCATCTTCCGAGTCGACCGTCAGTCCACGACTCTTCTGCCGCTCCACCATCGACCGCACCTGCGCGCTGACGGCGGGGGGATCGGCAAGGGCGACCTGCGTCATGGAGCCGACGGCAAGAACCTTGTCATCGATGTGCCCGAAGGCACAGTGGTCAAGGACACCAACGGCAGCATCATCATCGACCTCGTCGAAGACGGCACCGAGTTCACCGCGGCCGCAGGCGGACGCGGGGGACTCGGCAACGCCGCCCTGGCCTCGACGAAGCGCAAGGCTCCCGGCTTCGCTCTGCTCGGTGAGCCCGGAGAGACGCTGAGCCTCGTCCTCGAGCTCAAGACGATCGCCGACATCGCTTTCGTCGGGTACCCCTCCGCGGGCAAATCGAGCCTCATCGCTGCGCTGTCTGCGGCGAAGCCGAAGATCGCCGACTACCCCTTCACCACCTTGGTGCCCAACCTCGGTGTGGTCCAGGCCGGCGACACCCGCTACACCGTCGCTGACGTGCCGGGTCTCATCCCCGGGGCCTCGGAGGGCAAGGGTCTGGGGCTCGAGTTCCTCCGCCACGTCGAACGCTGTGCCGGCCTCGTCCACGTCATCGATATGGCCACGTGGGAGCCCGGACGCGACCCGGTCTCCGATCTCACGATCATCGAATCCGAACTCGCCGCCTACGCCGTCGACCTCGACGACGGCAGCGGACTGCTGCCGCTGTCGGAACGACCGAAGCTCGTGGCACTGAACAAGGTCGACATCCCCGACGGACGCGATCTCGCCGACATCGTGCGCCCCGACCTCGAAGCCGCGGGGTACCGAGTCTTCGAGATCTCCGCGGTCAGCCACGCCGGACTGCGCGAGCTGTCCTTCGCCATGGCCGAACTCGTGCTGGCCGAACGCGAACGTCGCGCCGAGATCGAAGCCACCCCGCAGCGTGTGGTCATCCGCCCGAAGGCCGTCGACGATCGCGGTTTCGAGATCCGCGTCGAACACGACGCCGAAGGACCGCTGTTCCGCGTCCTCGGCGACAAACCGCGCCGCTGGGTGCAGCAGACGGACTTCGGCAACGACGAAGCCGTCGGCTATCTGGCCGACCGACTCGAACACCTCGGCGTCGAAGATGCCTTGTTCAAGGCCGGCGCCAAACCCGGGGACACGATCGTCGTCGGCGGCGATGACGGAGTGGTCTTCGACTGGGACCCCACGACCATCGGCGGAGCCGAACTGCTCGGCTCCCGCGGCTCCGACGCCCGACTCGAGGACGAGGCTCGCGCCACCCGCAAGGAGCGCAAGGCCGCCTACCACGACAGAATGGACGCGAAGGCCGCTGTGCGCGCCGAGTTCGAACAGGAACGCCTCGCCGAGCGTGCTCGGCGTCAGGGCAGCGCCGCCTCCGAGCCGTCGGCAGCCACTGAGTCGGGGACCGACGAGGAGTGAGCGCCTCTTCGCACGGGAGAACTGCAGCGCCGGCCGTCCGCGAGGACATCGCCACCGCGCGTCGTGTCGTGGTCAAGGTCGGTTCGTCTTCTCTGACCACCATCGACGGTGGCCTCGACGAAGCCAAGCTCATTGCGCTCACCGATGTCATCGGTGCTCATCGCGCCGCCGGGCATGAGGTGATCCTCGTGTCCTCCGGCGCGATCGCGGCCGGCCTCGACCCGATGGGCCTGAACAGACGGCCCCGCGATCTCGCCACTCAGCAGGCCGCGGCCGGCGTCGGCCAGGGACTGCTCATGGCCGCCTACACCCGTGCTCTGGGACGCTACGATCTCGTGCCCGGTCAGGTGCTGCTCACCGCCGACGACCTCATCCGTCGGACACAGTACAAGAACGCCCAGCGGGCCATCGACAAACTCCTCGCCCTGGGCACTCTGCCCATCGTCAACGAGAACGATGCCGTGGCCACCGAGGAGATCCGCTTCGGTGACAACGACCGGCTCGCAGCCCTCGTCGCACACCTGTCCCACGCGGATGCACTCGTCCTCCTCTCCGACGTCGACGCCCTCTACTCGGGGCCCCCGGACCGGCCCGGCTCGCGCCTCATCGATCATGTGCACGGTCCGAGCGATCTCGAGACCATCGCCATCGGCGGGGTCGGCTCCGCCGGGACGGGCACCGGCGGGATGGCCACGAAGGTCGACGCCGCGATCATGGTCGCCGATTCCGGTATCCCCGCGGTGCTGACATCGGCGCCCCAGGTCGACTCGGTGCTGGCCGGGGACGAAGTGGGCACGTACTTCGCGGTCACCCACCGACGTCGCGGCACGCGTCTGCTGTGGCTGCGGCACCTTGCGCGGACCTTCGGGTCGGTGACCATCGACAGGGGGGCCGAGCAGGCGGTGCTCTCCCGAGGCACTTCTCTGCTCGCGGCGGGCGTGACCGCGGCCGACGGAGACTTCGAGGCCGGCGACCCGGTCGAGATCCGCAGCATCGACGGCGAGGTCATCGCCCGGGGGATGACGAACTTCTCGTCCGAGGAGCTGCCGCTGATGTTCGGGTCCACGACCGAGGAACTTGGCACCCGTCTGGGAAATGATTACCGTAAAGAGGTCATCCATCGTAACGATCTCGTTCTCACACATGTGAGCGGGGGGAGATAGCACATGAGCGCTGCAGCCGAGATCCACCCCAAGACTGTGCGCGGCGTGACCCGGATCGCGCGCAATGCCAAAACCGCATCGAGCCTGCTGGCCACGACCTCGACGGCCGACAAGAATGCCGCCCTGCACGCCATCGCCGAGGCGCTGCGGACCCATACCGACCGCATCGTCAAGGCCAATGACGCCGACATCGCCGCCGGCACCGAGAACGGAATGAGCGAAGCGCTGCTCGACCGCCTCCGTCTTGACGCCGGTCGCATCGCCGCGATCGCGGATTCGGTCGAAGCCGTCATCGACCTCTCCGACCCCGTCGGCGACGTCGTCCTCGGCCGAACCCTGCCCAACGGCATCAAGCTCACCCAGACGCGAGTGCCGATGGGCGTCATCGGAGCCATCTACGAAGCCCGCCCGAACGTCACCGTCGACATCGCCGTGCTCGCCCTGAAATCGGGCAACGCCTCGGTGCTGCGCGGAGGTTCGGCAGCGCAGAACTCGAACGCGGAGATCATCTCCGTCCTCCGCGGCGCCGTCGAATCGGCAGGGCTGCCCGCCGACACGATCAACGGCATCGACCAGTACGGCCGTGAGGGAGCGAACGTGCTCATGAACGCCCGTGACTTCGTCGACCTGCTCATTCCCCGAGGCGGCGCCGAACTCATCAATATGGTCGTGCAGGAATCGATCGTGCCCGTGATCGAGACCGGGGTCGGCAACGTCCACATGTTCGTCGACTCCACGGCCACGGTGAAGACCGCCGTCGACCTCGTGCTGAATTCGAAGACGCACCGGCCCAGCGTCTGCAACTCCCTCGAGACGCTGCTCGTCCATGAGAAAGCGTCCAAACGGGTGCTGCCGAAGATCCTCGAACGCCTCGATCAGGCCGGCGTCATCGTCCACGCCGACTCCGATGTCTCTGCCCTGGCCCCCTCGACGATGAAGGTCCGCCGGGTCTCACGGCGCGACTGGGCCAAGGAATACCTCGGTCTGGAGATCGCGATCAAGCTCGTCACCGGGATCGAAGAGGCCATCGACCACATCCGCGCCTACAGCTCCGGGCATACCGAAGTCATCGTCACGAAGGACCTCGACAATGCCGACACCTTCGTCGCCGCGATCGACGCCGCGGCCGTCGGGGTCAACGTCTCCACCCGATTCACCGATGGGGGAGAGCTCGGCTTCGGAGCCGAGGTCGGCATCTCCACGCAGAAGCTGCACGCTCGCGGTCCGATGGGCCTCGAGCAGCTGACGACGACGAAGTGGGTGATGATGGGCAACGGACAGATCCGTTCCTGATCCCCAACCGGGGCGAAACCGTCACGATCGGAGCCTCCCCGGCCCCGCCTCGGCGGATTCGAAACCGATCGAAGTCATGTCGATGCCGAATAACGGGGTCGTTCATGAGAAAATGAGAGAACAGTGAAACCGGCGCGCACTTTCCGCGTCGGAGGAAATGAGAAGGAGTAATCACGTGAACGCAGCCATCTTGGCAGCCGCGGCCGAAGGTGCTGAGCATGCAGCCCACACCGAGCTGCCGATGGATCCGATCTGGTTCGGACTCACCACCCTGGCGATCTTCCTCACGATCGGCATTGTGACTCGGTCGTGGAAGGGCATCTCGCACCGCCACTGATATGGCAGAGCACAGACGCAGAGTCGGTGTCATGGGCGGCACCTTCGACCCCGTCCACCACGGCCACCTCGTCGCGGCAAGTGAGGTCCAAGCGACCTTCGACCTCGACGAGGTGGTTTTCGTCCCCACCGGACGGCCGTATCAGAAGGACGTCGAAGAGGTCACCAGCGCCGAACACCGGTACCTGATGACCGTCGTCGCCACCGCATCGAATCCACGTTTCACCGTCTCTCGCGCGGACGTCGACCGCCCGGGTCCGACCTACACCATCGATACGCTGCGGGATCTGGCCCGCAGCTACGGTTCGGACACAGAGTTGTTCTTCATCACCGGCGCGGACGCTTTGGCTCAGATCCTGACGTGGAAGAATGTGGATGAGCTGTTTTCCTTGGCACACTTCGTCGGGGTCAGCCGCCCCGGGCACGAACTCCATGGTGAGGGACTCCCGGTGGATCGGCTGAGTCTCGTGCAGATTCCGGCGCTGGCGATATCGTCCACGGATTGCAGACAACGGGTGATGGACGGCGCGCCTGTCTGGTATCTCGTACCGGACGGCGTCGTGCAATACATCGCGAAATACGAGTTGTACAGGAGTGAGAATGGCTGAGGAGCAGTTCACGTCACGTCGAGCCCGGCGCGAAGCCGAACGGCAGGCGGCGGAACAGGCGTTCGAGGCACGAGCGGTTCCTGAGCAGCCGCAAGAGGCCCCGAACTCTCGCGCCGATCTCCTCACCCCGGCGTCGCCGAAGAAGCCCGAGACCCCGCCGGCACCCCGTGAGGAAGCCGGCGATGCAGGCACGTCCGACACGGGTGCACCCGAGGCTGAGGGCGACCACGCCGCGAGCTCCCGCATCGATCCCGCCCCTGCGCCGCGAACCAGCCACGAACGCGGAGCCCTGGCTTCGGACCACCCGCAGGAGTCGCGGCCCCCGGTGCATGCCGAGGATCGTCTCGATCCGCAACGGGCCCCGCTGCCGCATTTCCAGTCCCGAGCCGAGAAGAAGCGCTACCTGCGCGAACACGGCCTCTCGCACTATGGCGATCTGTCGACCGGTGCCCTGCCCGTCGTCGCCGATGAGACGGAACTGGCCGAACGTCAGGCCGCCTCCGAGGGTCGACTGACCGGTCCGCTGCCCGAGATCGCCGAGGCCGGCGAGGACGCGCCTGCCGAGAGCACCCCTGCGAAGTCTTCGCCCACTGTGACAGAGTCCGCCGCGGCAGCGGCCGACGACGACGCATCCGGCGAGACGACGACCGCGGACTCCGACGCCTCCGACCCCGCCTTCGGCGAAAGCTCGGAGAGCGAGCCCCTGGCCGAACACGAATCCTACGATGCCGCCGGGTTCGGCGGAGCCACCGAGGAAGTCGCCGCACGCGACTTCGAAGCCCCGGTGACCGCCGACTCCGCCCCGCGGCCGACGACCCGTGAGAGCGAACCCTACGATGCGCTCTCGATGCCGTTCTCCGCTCTCGACGAGGACGCCGTCGACGAGTCCCCGACGACGCCGGGTACCGACGCACCGGCCGCGGGCTCGACCGAGACACCGGCTCCGGGCTCGACCGATGCCGCGGCGTCGGGCGAGACGGACGCTGCTGATTCGGCTGCCGAAGCACTGGGGAGTGAAGAACCTGCTGCGAAGGACGAACCCACTGAGAAGACCGAGGCTGGACAGTCCGAACAGGACGGGCCGGAACCGGCCTCCCGTTCGCGCCGGATGCCGATCGTCCAGCCGCCGTCGACCTCGGGCGTGCGTGTCGTCACCGCGGCCTCGGCGCAGATCCCCACGACCGACGAACCCGGCACCGCTGAGGAACCGACCGCAGCGTCGGCCGGCACCGAAACGGCGTCGGCAGACGATGCGACGAACCGTGAGGCGAACACCCCAGCTCACGAGCCCGGATCCGATGATGCGGCACGGGCACTGGCTGCGAACCCGGAGACCCGTCCCATGGACGCCGTCCCCGAAGCCTGGGCTCTGCCGAACAGCGACTACGAAGACGAGGAGACGGAGAACCCACCGGGAACCCGCATCCCCGCCAGGTCGGTGACCGGACACGACGGGCAGATCCTCATGGGGGAAGAGCCCTCGAAGATGCCCTACATCATCCTCGGGATCGCCGCTTTCTTCGCGCTGGCCCTCATCGTCGTCGCCTTCATCATGTTCCAGTGACACCACCTGCATTCCTGCATCCATGCGAAAGGATCTTGTGAGCGAGATCGCCGATTCCACTCAGCTGCTTCAGACCGCCGCGAAAGCCGCGGACGAGAAGCTCGGCACCGACATCATCGGCCTCGATGTGAGTTCCACGCTCTACATCACCGATGCCTTCCTCATCATCTCCGCCGACAACGAACGCCAGATCGATGCGATCATCGACTCCGTCGAAGAGGCCGTCCAACGCGAACACGACCGCACACCGCTGCGGCGTGAGGGACGCGGGGGCGACTGGGTCCTGCTCGACTTCGGAGAGATCGTCGTCCACGTCTTCTCCGCCGAACAGCGCGAGTACTATGCGCTGGAGCGACTGTGGAAGGACGTGCCGGTCATCGACCTGAACCTGCCCGAGCCCGACGCAGACGAATGACGAAGACCGTCCTGTTCTGGCGCCATGGTCAGACCGATTTCAATGTCGAGGGGCGATTCCAGGGGCAATCCGATGTGCCGCTGAACGACACCGGTCGCGCTCAGGCCGCTGAGGCCGCCCGCAGGCTCGCCGAGTTCGCCCCGGAGCACATCGTTTCCTCAGACCTCTCCCGGGCCGCGGAGACCGCTGACATCCTCGCCTCGTTCGTCGGCCTCACAGCGGCCCGTGACGCTCGCCTGCGCGAAGCCGCCTTCGGCGAGTGGGAAGGATCGACCCGCGCCGAGGTGGGACTGACCTGGCCGTCCGAACTCGCCGACTGGGTCTCCGGTGCCGATGTCGCACCCCCGGGAGGAGAATCCCGGTCGCGATCGGGCAACCGTGTCGCCGCAGCCATCACCGACATCGTCGGATCGGCGACCGCCGAGACGATCGCCATCGTCGCCCACGGTGCCGTGCTCCGCGGGGCCGCGGAGATCCTCCTCGACATGACCGGCACCGGTCGCATAGGCGTGCTCGGCAACTGCGGGCACGGAGAGTTCGGCTGGTCCGAACGCGGGTGGGTGCTGCGCAGCTGGGGCACGAACATCCGCTGAGTCCGCTCCCTGCCTCCGACCGACGGACCGACTGGCACCCCCGGGCCTCAGCTCCTCGATTCCCGCTCGTCGGCACCGCCGATGCGCCTCGTCGCACCCGTTGCCGGTTCGGCAGCGACCGAACGGATGAGCTCGACGAGAGCCGCAGCCGAGTCGGCCCAATCGAATTTCTGCGACTGGACCAGGCCCGCCTGTGACTTCTTCTCCCAAGTACCCGCGTTGGTGAGCCGGGTGATCGCCTCCGCAATCGAGCGCGGATCCTCCTGGTCGAAGTACAACGCCGCCGCTCCGGCGATCTCATTGAAGATCGGTATGTCCGAGACCGCGACCGGGACCCCCTGCGCCATCGCCTCGATGACAGGCAGACCGAAGCCCTCCTCTCGGGAAGCCGTGACGAGTGCTGTCGCCTCGTCGAGGAGTCGAGCATAGTCCTCTTCGCTGATCCCGCGATGGAACACGACCTTCGCCCGGTCGGGGATGAGTGACCGCAGCTGCGCCTCTCGGCGTCCCTCGATTCTGCTGGCGATGTGCAGGGTCCATCCCGGCAGGTGTTCGAGTGAGCGGATGAGTGCTTCGACGTTCTTGTACGGCAGGAAGGCGCCCATATAGATGAGCGTCTTCGCATCGCTGCGGTTCACGGTCCGCGTGCCCGCCGCGGACACCTCCGCTGCGTTCGAAACCACAGCCACCGGTTTGGTGGTCAGGCGGTGGGCGGCGATGAGGTCCTTCGTCGTCTCGGACACGGCCGCGACGGCATCGGCCCGGTTGAGCAGAAGCCGCTGCGGAGCGTAGCTGAGGTGGTAGGCCCGCCACAGCAGACGGATCGGCAGCGGGAGATCGCCCGGCGGCTGCGGATGCGAATAGTAGATGAGGTCGTGGATGGTGAGGATGAGGCCGTAGCGACGTCCGAAGGAGCCCATCGTCTGCATTGTGGAGAACACGACATCGGCTCCGAGGGCGTTGAGCCTGCCGGCGACGGCGACCTCGGCGGGGGAGGTGGGGTCGTTGAGTTCGACCCATCGACATTCCGGCAGCAGGGCCAGCTGCGCCCGATCGCTGATGATGGCGGTGACGTCGATATCCGTGTCCTCGACGGCTTCGAGGAGAGCCGCGAGGAGGCACGCGCCGTAGCGGGAGATTCCGTCATGATGCGTTGTGCGGGTGAAGCGCGCGTCGAAGAACACCGACAGCCGCGACTCGGGCCGAGGGGTCATTGTGCTTTTGCTCATGGAACTCCGAGTCGATAGTCTGATTCTTCGTAAGTCTACGATAATCAGTATTCGCACATCGCGATGAAGGATCAGTGAGTGAAGGAACCATCACCTGCGTCTGCGGCCGCTGAGGGCCGGTCATGATCCTCACTCTCATCGCACTCGCCGCGCTCGTCGTCATCACCCCGGGCATCACTCGGTTCGCCGGCCGGGCGAGCGGCTGGCCGCTGGCGGTCGCCTATCTGGGCGTCGCCGCACTGTTCACACCCACCGCCGCCGAGGTGATGGCCGGGAACACCCCGGAAGCGGCCTACCCGTGGATTCCCCGGTTCGGCGTGGACCTCGCCCTGCGAGCCGACGGGCTCGGCGTCGTCTTCACCTACATCGCGCTCATCATCGGGGCGGTCGTCTTCGCCTATTCGACGAAGTACCTCCCGCACGGACGGAATACGAGCTTCTACTGGCTGATGGTGATCTTCACCTTCTCCATGGTCGCGCTCGTGCTCAGCAATGATGTGCTCGTGCTCTTCGTCTGCTGGGAACTGACGTCACTGGCCTCGTTCTTCCTCATCGCTCGCTCCAGCTCCCCCGGACAGGCACCGGCGCTGCGGACGATGTTCTTCACCTTCATCGGCGGACTCAGTCTGCTGGTGGCCACCGGAGTCATCATCGCGGTGACCGGCACGACGCATCTGAGCGAGGCGATCGGTTCCCCGGTGTGGGCGGGCCAGCCTGAGGTGACGACCGCTGTCGCCGTGCTCATCGGCATCGCCGCTATGACGAAGTCCGCACAGTTCCCCTTCCATTCCTGGCTGCCCGATGCCATGGCCGCAGCCACGCCGGTCTCGGCATATCTGCACGCCGCAGCGGTGGTCAAGGCCGGAATCTTCCTCATGCTGCGGTTCTCGCCGACCTTCCACGCCACCCCGGCCTGGAACATCCTGCTCATCACCGCTGGTCTCTTCACCGCCTGCCTGGGCGGGTGGTTCGCCCTCAACCAGCACGACGTGAAGAAGCTCATGGCCTATTCGACGGTCTCGCAGCTCGGCCTCATCACCGCCGTCATCGGCGTCGGCACCGAAGCCGCGATCGCCGCAGCCACCCTGCACGTCATCGCCCACGCCCTGTTCAAATCCGGTCTGTTCATGATGGTCGGCGTCGTCGACCACCTCGCAGGCACCCGCGACCTCGCGCGGATCCCGAAGCTCAGACGCAGCGCTCCGGCCGCGTTCGTCGTGCTCATCATCGGCTGCGGCTCGATGGCCGGGATTCCGCCGCTGCTCGGCTTCGTCTCCAAGGAATCCCTGTTCACCGCCCTCGGCGAGGCGCCGGGCGGTCCATGGGCCGGCTGGTTGGCTCTGCTCATCGCAGCGGGCGCCTCAGTGCTCACCTTCGCCTACTGTGCGAAGACAGTGTGGGGCAGCTTCATCGACGGTAGCGAACCCGAACCGCGGCAGATCCACCGGGGGTCGGCGGTCATGCTCACGGCCGCCGCAGTGCCGATCCTCGCTTCGATTCCGCTGAGCTTCGTCCTCTTCGTCTTCGACAACCCGCTCGACCAAGTGGTGCGGGCGGCGATGCCCGAATCCGCGGGATCGGTGCATCTGGCTCTGTGGCACGGTTTCACCGCCGAACTCCTCGCCTCGGGCCTCATCATCGCCATCGGCGTCGTCATCATCCTCCGCCGCTCCCGCGTGTTCGCGTTCTTCCACCGGGCCACACCGCCCTTCGACGGAGCGAACGTCATCGACGGCCTCAACGCGGGCCTGCGCCGTGTCGGTCACGGTCTCGGTGTGTTCGTCCGCCCGATGAACTCCGGACCCTACCTGGCGATCTCCCTGGGCGGACTGAGCCTGCTGGCCATCTGCGCGATCCCCCTCGTGTATCCGAGTCTGCCGCCGCTCGAGCAGGGACTGAGCCGACCGGTGGACATCATCCTGCTGATCCTCATCACCATCGCGGTGCTCGTCCTGTGCACCTCCCATTCCCGTCTGACGACCGTCGTCGCGCTCTCGGCCATCGGGATCCTCGCCACCGTGCAGATCCTCGCCCTCGGTGCTCCCGACGTCACGCTGACCCAGCTCCTCGTCGAAGCGATGACGATCATCGTCATCATGCTCGTGCTGCAGAAGCTGCCTCGCTCGTTCTGGCGCTACCCGAAGCGCAAGCAGTCCCCGCGTCTGATCCTGGCGATCATCGTCGGCGCGGCGATGACTGCTCTCACCCTCGTCCTCAACGGGCGCCGGGAACGCTCCGATCTGGGCCGGTACTACCTCGACCATGCCCCCGACATCAGCGGCGGGAAGAACATCGTCAACACTATCCTCGTCGAATTCCGTGCCCTCGATACCCTGGGAGAGCTGACGGTGCTCGGCATGGCCGGCATCGCCATCGTCGCCGTGATGTCTACAGTCAAGGACAAGTTCATCGATCCGCCGGCCGAGAACATTCCCGAGCCGCCGCGGCCGCCCTGGGTGTCGATCCGCCCGAAGGGCACCACCGCCTATCGCGCCGTGCACGAGGCCTGGCCGAACGTCATCCCGCTGCAGCTGACGATCAAGGTCCTCGGCCCTCTGCTGGCGGTGACGTCGCTGGTCGTGTTCTGGCGCGGACACAATTCGCCCGGCGGCGGGTTCATCGCCGCGCTCATCGGTGCGGCTGTCATCGGCTTGGCCTACCTGTCCACACCGAAGGACCGGCCGATCGGTCCGCCGCGCGCACCCCTCTACCTCATCGGTTCCGGCGTCGGCGTCGCCGTGGTCACCGGCATCATCGGTCTGCTCTTCGCCGGATCGTTCCTCAAGCCCATGCACACCGAATTCGCCGGACAGCATTGGACGACGTCGATGCTCTTCGACCTCGGCGTCTACCTCGCGGTGCTCGGACTCATGCTGCTGTCGTTCAACCTCCTCGGCGTCTCGGACTCCGCTGCGACGCCGGCCGGCGATGATGTGCTCACCAACGGCATCATCCGCCGCGACGTCGAACGCACCCGCGAACGCGCCGACGAGCTGCTCTACGGTGAGCTCAGCGGGCCGATGGAAGCCATCCGCGGGGAGCGGCCCGACCGCAGCCGCCGCAGTGTGGAGACCGCGCAGGAGAAGAAGGTGCGCGCCACCTCGACGCATATCCTCCACGGGGACCCACCCGTCGACGGAGAGGAGGAAGCATGATTCTGGCACTGACGATCGGCGTCCTCACCACCGGCGGCGTCTACCTCATGATGCAGCGGTCGATGGTCCGGGGAGTCTTCGGGCTCACCCTCATCTCGCATGCCGCGAACTTCATTCTGCTCTCGGCCGGAGTCGGAGCATGGCGAGGCGAACCGCTCGCCGGCCGCAGCGGCCTGGCGGAAGCGGCCGACCCTCTGCCCCAGGCCTTCGTCCTCACCGCCATCGTCATCACCTTGGCGGTGACGATCTTCATGCTCGCCCTGGCCGTGCTCGGTCATGACGACGATCAGAAACGCAGCCCCGAGACAGGGGAGGAGCGCGACTCATGAACTCCGCCCTGCTTCTCCTCCTCATCGGGGTGCCGCTGCTCGCCTCGGCGCTGAGCGTGCTCATCACCTCACGCACCTTCGACCGGCTGCTGCTCCTGGCGGTTCCGGCCTTCGTGGGCATCAGCGGCATCGTGCTGCTCGGCCTCCACCGGTCCACCCCGGTGCTCGCGCATTCGGTGGGCGACTATGTGCCCGGCCTGGCGATCGTGTTCGTCTCGGACACCTTCACCGCGCTCATGCTCGCGCTCACCTCCCTGGTCGCGTTCATCAGCTGTCTGTTCCTCATCACCACGGGAGAGGACCAGTATCGGTTCGTTCCCGCGCTCATCCTCATGATGCTCACCGGTGTCTATGGGGCCCTGCTGACGGGGGACCTGTTCAACTTCTTCGTCTTCGTCGAAGTGATGATGCTGCCGGCCTACGCCCTCATCGCCGTGACCGGCACCTGGCGCAGGCTCGGCATCGGTCGGCTCTATGTCATGGTCAACCTGCTCACCTCCACGATGCTGCTCATCGGAGTCGGCTTCGTCTACGGTGCCACCGGTACGGTCAACCTCGCGGTCCTCGCCGACCAGGGCAGACCGACCGGTCAGGCGGGAATCGCCCTCGGAGTGGTGCTGCTGTCGCTGCTCATCAAAGCCGGTGGCGCGCCCTTCCACGGTTGGCTGGTCCGCACCTACCCGAACACCTCGGCGGGGATGATGTCCCTCTTCTCCGGCCTGCATTCGAAGGTCGGACTCTACGCCGTCTACCGCATCTACACCACGGTCTACGGTGAACCCGCCCCGTGGGTGAACGTGCTGCTCGTCGTCGCCGTGGTCAGCATCCTCATCGGTGCGCTCTCCGGATTCGGGCAGGCGCGCGTGCGCAACGTCCTCGGGTTCCAGATGACCGCGGGCGTCGGGCACATCCTTCTCGGCGTGACCCTGCTGAGTTCAGCGGCACTCGGGGCCGGTGCCTTCTACATGATCCATCACATGATCACGATGTCCGGGCTGCTGCTCATCATGGGGGCGGTCGAACAGACGTACGGAACGGGGTCCTTCCGGAAGCTCTCCGGGCTGGCGTCCCGTGAGAGGTGGGCCACCGTGCTCATGATCCTCGGCCTGTTCTCCCTCGTCGGTCTTCCGCCGACATCGGGGCTGTGGGGCAAGGTCGGGCTCATCACCGCGGCCACGGATTTCGGCGGGGGAATCGGCTGGGTCCTCGTCGCTGCGATCGTCATCGGTGCTCTGATCAGTCTCCTGGCGCTGCAGCGGACCTGGCGCAACACCTTCTGGGGACCGCCGATGCAGACCTATCGGCCCGACTCGGCCGAGACCGGCCGTGCCCCGGCCGAACCGATCCTGCGCAGCGTGCGCATCCCTGCTCGGCTGCTCGCGCCCGCCACGGTGATGATCGGCGTCTCCGTCGCCCTGTTCGCCTATCCGGAGCCTCTGCTCGACCTCACGCATCGGGCGGCGACCGGACTGCTCGACCACAGTGACTACATCCAGGCGGTGCTGACACCATGATGCGTCTCGTCCACGGAGTGTTCTACCTCGGCTTCATCGTCTGGGCCATCATCACGGGTTCGCTCACCATCGTCGCCCGGCTCTTCCGTGCCGACTATGCGGAACCGATGATCGTCGAACTGCCGATGCGCTGCGCCACCGACCTCGAAGTCACCCTCTTCGCCTCATCGATCACGATCACTCCGGGCACCCTGGTCGCCGCGATCGCGGCCGGTACCAGTACGACACCTCCCGCGATCTTCGTCCACGCTCTGTTCGAGGATTCCGAAGAGGATGCCCTGGCCGGTCTGGTCGATATGGAATCACGTCTGCTCGCCATGACCCGGGGCCGGGCGCCGCGGGCCGAGCCGGAAGGAGACCTGTCGTGATCGTCGTCGTCGGCATCTGCGCCGTCATCTTGGCCGCCGCCATCATCATCGGCCTGATCCGGGTGCTCACCGCCCGCGATCAGGGTTCACGGGCAGTGGTCTCCGACCTCATCTACTTCTCCGCCATCGCGATCGTCACGATGCTCGGCATCGCCGTGTCGTCCTCGGTCGTCCTCGACGTGGTCTTTCTGGCTTCCATGGTCGGCATCCTCGCGACCATCGCCCTGTCGCGCATCCTCACGAGGGGGCACCGCTGATGAACGAAACTCTGGCCACCTCCCTCGTCGGGATCTTCGGCATCACCGGGTCGCTGCTGCTGCTCGGCTCCGCCCTGGCGATGTTCCGCGTCCGTGACGCTCTGTCCCGGATCAACGTGTTCTCACCGGCTACAGGGCTGGGTATGCCGCTCATCGTCGCCGCCGCCTACGTCTTCGACCTGCATTCCGCAGGCTTCTCCTGGTCATCCCTGCTCATGGCCGTCGTTGCCGTGCTGTGCCTGATCATCGTGTCCTCGGTGGCGAGCAATACGCTTGCCCGGTCGACCGTGCTGTCGGGGCAGCCCGTGTTCCGCAAGACCTCTCCGAACCGGTTGGCCTTCCCACCGGAAGGCGTGATCGACGTCGACTCCGAAGAGGGGTGAAGCCGGTCGTCGTCAGTCTCGACCGGTCGTGCGCATGGTGATGTTGATTCTGCCCCCGCCGAGGTGGTCCAACCGTCCGTGGTCCGGCGCGGTTGCCGCACGGATCGACTGCACCCCATGGAAGGCGAAGCGGGCCGGCCCGCCGAAGACGAACGCATCGCCGGACGCTAAGCGCAGGTCTGTGAACGGGCGGTTGCGGGTCTCCGAGTTGCCGAACCTGAACAGGCAGGTGTCGCCGAGGGACAGAGAAACGACCGGGGCGGGATCGATTTCGTCCTTGTCCTGGTGCATGCCCATCTTCGCGTGCGCATCGTAGTAGTTCACAAGCGCCACATCCGGGTGGTAATCCTCGGGAACGAACCCCCAGACCCCGGCCGCATCCGGCCCGAATCCCGCGCTGTCGTCGACGACCTCCGTCGCCGCCTGCAGCACCTGACGGCCCAGCCGCTTCATCCAGTCGGGAAACGGCAGCACGAATTCTCTGTTGACATCGTCGGCCCGGCGATCGTAGCGTCCCGGCCGCCAGTGCCAGCCCAGTCCGATCGTCTGCACACTCATCGGGTGACCGGCGATCACCGTGGCATGCGGCGGGACCGGACCGGCCTGCCACTCGGCGTAGCGGGCGATGATCCATGACTGCGCCTCGGGACCGAGGAAACCCGGCAGCCAGACCGCTCCGGGGGCGACGATCTCGGGCCGGCGGTCGAAGGCCTCATCGGCGAAGAGCGATTCCATGCCTACCAGGATGCCAGAGGCAGCTCCAGGGCGTGTTCCTCCGGCAGGGACGGTTCACAGCTCGCCGACCGGCACCTGCTCATCGGCCAGGCGTTCGGCTGAGACCTCCTTGCCGATGAGAGCCCGCAGCTCATCACCGAAGTCCCAGATGTTGACATTCATCGCCGCCGAGACGCGGCCGTCGCGGAGCCAGAACACGATGAATTCTCCGCCGGCCCGGTCACCGCGGATGACGACTTCGTCATCGGCGCCGCCCCGACCCACGTATTCCATGCCGAGGTCGAACTGGTCGGTGTAGAAATACGGCTGCCAATCATAGGCCTTGGATCCGCCGGTGATCGTCGAGGCCGCGACCTCGGCCTGCCGCACCGCGTTGTCCCAGTGCTCGATCCGCAGTCGCTCTTCGCGGAGAACATTGTGCGCATTCGCGATGTCGCCGATGGCCAGGATGCTGCCGTCGGAGGTGCGCATGTGTTCGTCGACGATCACCCCGTCGTCGACCGTCAACCCCGCCGAGGCGGCCGGACCGGTGGCCGGATCCGCACCGATGCCGACGACAACGAGGTCGGCAGGGACGCTGCCCGCGCTCGTCTCGACGACTTCGACGGAATCGGAACCGGTGAAGGCGGTCGTCTCCGCCTCCTTGATGAACTTCACCCCGTTCTTCCGGTGCAGCTGTTCGAAGTGCTCACCGATCTCATGGCCGAGAACCGAAGACAGCGGGGGAGCGTCGGTGTGGAGGATGACGGTGACGTCGCAGCCCCGGGTCTTCGCCGCGGCCGCGACCTCGAGGCCGATCCACCCTCCGCCGATGACGGCGACTCTCTTGCCCTCGCCGAACTGGGAGCGGATGGCCACGGCATCGCCGGCGTCGCGGAGTGTGTGGATATTGCCGAGCTGGGTCCCCGGAACGTCGAGTGTGCGCGGTGTCGATCCAGTGGCGAGGATCGCCTGCCCGTACTTCAGTTCTTCACCGGAGTCCAGAGTCACCGTCTGTCCGGTGGGGTCGAGTGCGGCGACGGGGGAGCCGAAGAATGTCGACACATCATGTGCTGCGTACCAGTCGTCGCCGCGCAGTGCGGACTCGGCTGGGTCCGAGTTTTCGAGCATGACTTTCTTCGACAGGTCAGGACGGTAGTAGGGAGCGGCGGGATCGGCTCCTACCAGAGCGACGGACCCTGCGTATCCGGAGTCTCGCAGCGACTCGACGACGGTTCCTCCGCCGATGCCTGCGCCGATGACGACGGTTCCGAATTCCTCTGCCATAACACGTCCTTTCATAGAGGGGACCTGCTCACGACTGTACTCGTCTCACCGAGCAGTCTCCAGGGATCCGTGCCCAGGTGAGGCGGTGTTCGAACAAGACAGTCGTCGTTTTGATCTGCGGCGGGCAGGAGGCGTAAGCTGAAGAGCGCAAGGGGCTATAGCTCAGTTGGTAGAGCGCTTCGTTCGCAATGAAGAGGTCAGGGGTTCGAATCCCCTTAGCTCCACTCGTCGTCCCGACACCAGCCGCAGAGGTGGCCCATCAGTGAAGATCCAGACAGCGATCATGGCAGGGCTCCTCGGCACGGCGGGAATCATCCATTTCGCCCGGCCGAAGCCTTTCGACGCCATCGTTCCGCCCCGGCTGGGCAATCCGCGATTCTGGACCTATGCCAGCGGTGTCGCCGAACTCGGATGTGCCGGACTCCTGGCCGTTCCGTCTACGCGGCGCCTCGGCGGTGCCGCGTCCGCAGCGCTCATGATCGGTGTGTTCCCCGCCAACATCTACACCGTGGTCAAACATCGGGACGAGCCGAAAGCCCGCGCGATCGCACTCGCGCGCCTGCCGCTGCAGATCCCGTTGGTCTGGATGTCGAAGGGCATTGCAGCCGGCTCCTGAGCACTCCGTCTCAGCGCATATCGGCGGCGCTGACCGGTGCTCACCCTGGTGAAGGCATTGCGGCAGTGATGCGTCCGTGACATATTCTGGTTATGGAAGACATGGATGTCGCTGGTGCGGCTGTGCACGGTCTGCGGTTCTCGGCGGCCACTGCCGCCTTCCAGATCGAAGGCGCCAGATGCGAAGACGGTCGCGGACGATCGATCTGGGATGACTTCGTCGATAAACCCGGCGCGGTGATCGACGGCAGCAGCGCAGAACCGGGACCCGACAGCTATCACCGCAGTTCAGAGGACGTCGGACTGCTGGCCGGACTCGGCGTCGACCGATACAGATTCTCGATCTCCTGGCCTCGCATCATCCCCGACGGCGGGCCCCACACCGCGGTCAACCGACCCGGACTCGACTACTACGATCAACTCGTCGACGAACTGCTCGATGCCGGGATCACCCCGGAGCCGACCCTCTACCATTGGGATCTTCCCTCGCCCCTCGAAGCCGCAGGCGGGTGGCTCAACCGGGATACGGCCGACCGGTTCGGCGAGTATGTCACCGCCGTCGCCGATCGTCTCGATGATCGGGTCCGACATTGGTACACGATCAACGAACCCGCCTCGACCTCTCTGCAGGGCTATGCCCTCGGCGAACTCGCTCCCGGGCATACGATGCTCTTCGACGCCTTGCCGACGGTCCACCATCAGCTGCTCGCCCACGGACTCGCCGCAGCGATCCTGCGCGAACGCGGTGCAGTGCAGGCCGCGCCGACCATCAACCACAGCCTCATCCTCCCGGAGACTGACGCCGATGCCGACCTCGAGGCAGCCGGGATCCTCGATGTCATCATGAACCGGCTCTTCGCCGAACCGCTGCTGCTGGGCGCGTATCCCGATCTCGGCGCCTTCGGCGTCGACATGCCCATCCGGGACGGGGATATGGATGTGATCTCGGCGCACAACGAGATCTACGGATTCAACTATTACAATCCGATCACCGTCCGCGCCGCCTCCGCAGGTCCGCTGCCCTTCGACATGGTGCCCACGCCCGGGGCCCCGACCACGGGGTTCGGCCCGCAGTGGCCGATCCGGCCCGACACCATGCGCGACTTCCTCATCGATCTGCGCAACCGGTACGGTCAGGCGCTGCCGCCGATCGTCATCGCCGAGAACGGTGCCTCCTTCCCAGAACCGGACTCCGCTGCCGGGCAGATCGAGGATCGAGAGCGCATCGCCTATCTGCGTGACCACCTCGGCGCCGTCGCCGAGGCACGAGCCGCGGGAGTCCGGATCGACCAATACACCGTCTGGTCGCTGCTCGACAATTTCGAATGGGCCGACGGGTGGACCCAGCGCTTCGGCCTCGTCCATGTCGACATGCACACCGCCCGACGCAGTCCGAAAGCCTCCTACGACTGGTATCGCGAACTCATCGCTGCCGCTCGATCATGAGCTTCGGGATCGAGTCGAGTCCCGCCTCCGGTGATGGGACCGCGAAACGGGTCGGACCCGGGTGGATGGCATGGTTCACGCTGGCGTGGCTGGCGATCTGGACTGTGCAGCTCACCCCGGTCCAACTGCTCCTGCCGATGCAGCTCGATACTCAGAGTGGTCACTGGATCGACGGCGTCGTCTGGTCCGGACTCGTCCTCTCCGCCGGCGGGCTGGCCGGAATCGTCATCGCCCCGATCGCCGGTCGGTTCTCCGACCGCACGCGTTCTCGTCTCGGTCGCCGGCGACCGTGGGCGATCGGCGGTTCGCTGTGTGCCGCTCTCGGCCTCGTCCTCACCGGCGTCGCCGAGGGCCCGGTCAACGTCGGCGGCGCCTGGGTGATCACCTCTGTGGGCATTTCGACTGCGTCTGCGGCGCTGACGGCACTCATCGCCGATCAGCTCGACGCTCAACGGGGTGCAGCCTCGGCGGCGGCCAGCTCGGCCCAGGCCATCGGCATAGTCGTCGGCGTCGGCGCTGTCGTCCTGCTCGGCCTCGGTCTCGGCACAGCCTATGTCGTGCTCGCCGGCCTCATCGCCGTGATCGGGGTGGGCACGGCACTGCTGCTGCCCGATCCGCCGCCGCTGCACCCGGCAGTGCAGGCGCTGCATGAGCGGACATCGCTGACGCGGGCGCGGGTGTCCTCGCTCCTCGACCCGAACTTCACGAGACTGCTCGTCAGCCGCTTCATCGTCAATGTGGGCAATGCCTGCGGCACATCGCTGCTGCTGTTCTTCCTGCTCTACGGCATCGGGGTGCCGTCGGCGACGGCCGAGGACAAGCTGCTGGTGCTCATCGTCATCTACACGGTCTTCGTCGTCATCGCCTCGATCATCGTCGGGATGATCTCCGACCGCAGCGGGAACCGACGGCTGTGGACGGTGACGACCGCCCTGATCCAGGCTTCATCGGGCGTCATCATCCTCATCAGTCCGAGCTACCCGGTGACCGCGGTCGCGGCCGCCTTCATGGGGACCGGCTACGGCGCGTACATGGCCGTGAGCCTCGCATTCGCCACCGATCTGCTGCTCGATCCCGAGGACCACGCCCGCGATCTCAGCCTCGTCAACAGCGCAGCGAACCTCGGACAGCTGGTCGGACCCCTGCTGGGGGCAGGACTCGTGGCCCTCGTCGGGGGCTTCTGGCTGCTGTTCGCCTCAGCAGCTGTCGTCTCAGTCGTCGGCGCCCTGCTCACGCTCACCGTCCGCCCGAAGCAGTCGGTGCTCCGCGACCCCGCACCCGAATGAGGTCGGAGACCGGTTCAGGACTGCCCGAGCAGCTTTCCGCTCTTCGACACCTCGGGGTCCGTGCACGATGACCTGTCGAAGCAGCAGGGTCGACGCAGGCCCGACTCGAGCTTCGAGAGAGTGACTTCGACGCGGCGGGCCCGAGTGGCTGCGTTCTTCGTGGACTTCACCCAGCGCACCCACTCCCAATGGGCCATCGGGGTGAGTTCCTGCCAGACCTCGGCCAGCGCAGGAGCATCGGCGAGCGCCGATTGCATATCAGCGGGGACGACGACCTCGGGCCACCGGCTCTGCGGAGTCAGTGTCGCGGCGACCTCGTCACCGGGGGAGAGGCCGAGCCGGTTCCACAGTTCCTCGTCGAGGCCGATCCAATGACCGCGCAGGCCATCGGGCTCGACGACGGTGGAGAACTCGACTGCGTTGAGCGATCCCTGCACCGCGACCTGACCGCGTGAGGGAAGCTGCCCGCTGGCATCGGCGGGCAGACGCAGGATCGGGCGCTCGTTGAGCAGCTCGGCGACGGCTGTGAATGCGATCTCGGTGGTGGCTGTCGTGGTGGACATGGTCTCTCCTCTGCGGGCCTGGCCCCGTGAGTGCGGGACCGGTGTGAGCACCAGGATAACTCCGTCGAGACGCCGCGACTTCTCGAATCCTGATGACTGTGCACCTGATGTCTGCGGTCCACGGGGTCTCAGCCGATGTGGCGCCCTGACCAGTCCGGTTGGGACCGCTTCACCTCGTCGATGCGATCGAGGATCGTGTCCGGGAAGGCCACAGCACCTCCTGCCTGTTGGTCGACGTGAAGGGCGACGATCTCCTCGGTGGCCACCAGGCGCTGGTCCACGTGCATCTCGTACGCCAGGTGCAGCTTCTTCTCACCGGCACTGACCAGCTGGGGTGTCACGGTCAGCTGGGCGCCGAGAGCCACCTCGTCGAGGTATCGGATATGGGATTCGACGGTGTACAGCGAGGCGTTCGCCGTGTTTCGGTAGCCCGCGTCGAGCCCGAGCTCATCCATCACCTGATCGGTGGCGAAGCCGAAGACGAGGACATAGAACGCCTCAGACATATGCCCGTTGTAGTCGATCCACTCCGGTGCCACTTCCGTGGTGTAGCGCGCGAGGCAGGGGGAGGGCTCGGCGCTTCGAGCGCTCGATTCGGTTGCCGAACCGTTCGCCTCTGCCGTATCCGCTGCGGTGGCCGACCCGGTCCCTGAGGTGGGGTCAGTGCCGACGGTCTCGGTTCCGGCCGTCGACAGTTGGGCGGTGAGCCGGCGCAGAGCGATGATCCCGGCATCGCGGTGTGCGACGAGATCGGCGATGGTGCGCGGGCCGGCCTCGACTTCGCAGCCGGCCACGACATCGTCGCGCAGAGCCTGGCTGAGCTCCGGAGCGGTCAGCCGCGTCCACGGCGACTTCAGCGAGGGCCCGAAGTGATCGAGCATATGCGCCATTCCACCCTCACCTCCGGCCAGATGGAAGGTGAGCATCGGCCCCTGGAAAGGCCAGCGCAGCCCCGGCCCGTCGGTGATCGAGCGGTCGATCTGCTCGACCGTGGCCTCTCCCTGCTCGACCATGTGCAGTGCCTCCCGCCACTGGGCCTCCTGGAGGCGGTTGGCGATGAAGCCCGGCACCTCACGGTCCATCCGGATCACGGACTTGCCGATGCGAGTGTAGAAGTCGCCGGCCCAGTCGACGGTCGCCGGCGAACTCTGCTCGCCGCCGACGACCTCGACGAGTGGGATGAGATAGGGCGGATTGAACGGATGCCCGACGACGAGACGTTCGGGGTGGACCGCCTCGGTGGCCATTTCGGTCATGCTGTATCCCGAGGTCGACGATCCGATGACGATCTCCGGGGCACACACGGCATCGATCCGGGACAGCAGACCCCGTTTGAGGGACAGGTCCTCCGGCGCAGACTCCTGGACGAATCCGGTGCCCGCGACCGCCTCGGCGAGGTCGGTGTGAACCGACCAGGCATCACGGTCGGCGTCGGGGGCCATATCGAGTTCGGTCAGAGCCGGCCAGGCGGCGTCGAGGAGGCGGGTGAACTTCTCTGCGGCGTCGGGGGCGGGGTCCCAGATCTTCACCCGGAATCCCTGGGCAAGGAAGTAGGCGGCCCAACCGCCGCCGATGGTTCCGGCTCCGACGCAGGTGACGGTGTCGATCGACGCGAAGTCGGGGAAGGCAGGTGCGATGGAATCGTTCACAGATCGCCTCCGGTGATGGTCGGGGTCTGGACGCGCAGGTTGAGGATCTCGCGGGCTTCGTCCGGTGTGGCCACGGCCGCGCCGAGGCTGCTGATGATCTCGACGGCGCGGGAGGTGAGGTCGGCGTTCGTGGCTTTGACGCCCTTGGACAGGTAGAGGTTGTCTTCGAGCCCGACGCGGGCGTGACCGCCGGCGAGCACGGACTGGGCGACCCACGGCAGCTGGTTCGCGCCGATGGCGAAGGACGTGAACTGTGCGCCCTTGGGCAGCATATTCACCATCGCAGCGAGCAGACCGGGGTCCGCGGGGGCGCCGTAGGGGATGCCCATGCACAGCTGGTAGAGCGGCGGGGCGTCGATGAGGCCCTCTTCGACGAGCACATTGGAGAACCACAGGTTGCCGGTGTCGAAGATCTCAAGCTCGGGACGCACGCCGAGGGTCTGGATCCGCTTCGACCCCTCACGGAGCATGTCCGGAGTCGAGACGTAGATGTTCGAACCCTCGCCGAAGTTGAGAGTCCCGCAGTCGATCGTGCAGATCTCGGGCAGCAGCTCCTCGACGTGGGGGAGACGGTCGAGGGCGTTGATGAGGTCCGTGCCCGGCATCGTGGTCAGCGGGTCCTGCGGGTCGACGACGAGGTCGCCGCCCATCCCCGCAGTGAGGTTGATGACCGGGTCGACGTCGGAGGCGCGGATGCGGCGGACGACCTCACGGTAGTACGCGACCTCACGGGAACTCTGCTTCGTCTCGAGGTCGCGGACGTGGATGTGGACGATCGAGGCGCCGGCTCGGGCGGCGGCGATCGCGTCGTTCGCGATCTCTTCGGGGGTGACGGGAACGTGTTCGCTCTTGCCCGTGGTGTCTCCGGCTCCGGTGACGGCACAGGTGAGGATGACCTTGCGATTCATGATGACTCCTTCTTCGAATCGGTGCTTCTGTCGTGATCGGTGGTGTCGTTGGTGTGCATGATGGAACGGTCGAGGTAGGACCGCAGGCGCAGGGTGAAGGTCTCGGCATCCATCACCCCGGTGAGGACTTTGATGCCGAGCCCGTCGAGCAGCGAAGTGAGCTCATCGGCCATGGCACGGGCATCGCCGGGTCGGAAGCACCCGGTGCGCTGACCGTCTTCGAGCGTGGTCTGCACGGTTCGCGACCAGCGTTCGTAGCTGAGGGGATAGTCCTCCAGTGCTGCGTCTTCGAGAGCCAGACGCGCCCAGGTCTGCAGCCAGATCGACCACTCTCCGCGTTCGGTGCGGCCCAGCGGCGATTGCAGCGCAAGGAGACGTTCGAGCCGCAGAGAGGGATCGTCGATGTCGGCGAGCCAGGCGATCTGCCGGTCGAAGGCGAGCTTGACCGAATAGTCGAGAGCGGCGTCGAAGAGCTCTGCCTTGTTCGCGAAGTAGTAGTGGATGCTCGGAGTCGAGACCCCGGTCGCCTCGGCGATGTCGGCGATGCGCACGGCATCGAAGCCATGACGGCCGAACAGAGTCCACGCCGCCTCAGCGATCGTGCGCCTCGGGGTCGCTTCTTCGGGTGCGGCGGCTGCGTCGGTCGACGAGTTCGGCGGCAGGGCCGAGACCTGGGATTCGTCGCCGAGGATCCACCGCACGGTCACGCCCGTGGCGGTGGCCAGGCCGAGGAGCTCCTCGGCGGTGAATCGGCGGCGCCCCGCCAGGGCTTTGGACAGTTTCGTCTCGTCGATGCCGATCGCCTCGGCGACGCGTCGTTGAGACAGGCCGCTCCAGCCGATGGCTTCCCTCGCCCGAGCCGCTGTCACTTCGGGAGGCTGATCACCACTCATGGGGCGAACCTACCTCAGATCCGACAGTGATCGCAAGTAAAAATGACTGAAAATCAAAACTTGCGATCAGCCCGTGGTTCCACCCAAAATCCCGCGCATGACGTTAGTCTCATAGACGGTGGGAGACCCCCACCATCATCGAGCCCGACGAGGAGCCACCCATGACCGACAGTCTTCATTCCCGCATGCACGTCGTCTCCGACGAAACCCGCAACCTCGTGAATCTCGTCCTGGAATACTCCCGCCGTCGCACCTTGGCCGAGGACACTCCGCTCGACCACCCGACCTCGGAAGCCGAGCTGCGACGTCTGGCCGGTCCCACCGTCACCGAGGAGGGGCTCGGGTCGGCGCGGGCGCTGGCGATCTTCGAGCACATCTTCGCTCCCGCCTGCATCTCGACCGACCATCCGAAGTACCTGTCCTTCATCCCCAGCGCCCCGACGAAAGCGGCCGTTGCGTTCGACCTCGTCGTCTCCGCCAGCGCCCTCTACGGCGGATCATGGCTCGAAGGCGCCGGTGTCGTCCATGCGGAGAACGAAGTGCTGCGCTGGCTGGCCGGGGAGTTCGGTCTGCCCGAGACCGCCGGGGGAGTGTTCGTCCAGGGAGGGACCATCGGCAACCTCTCGGCCCTCGTGGCCGCACGCAATGCGCAGAAGGAGAAGCTGGGTGACAAGCGCCCCGGACGCTGGGTCATCGTGTGCAGTGCCGAAGCCCACTCGTCGATCGCCTCGGCGGCCGAGGTCATGGACGTCGATGTCGCCCCCGTGCCCACAGGTGAGGACGGGATCCTCCGGCCGGCAGGGGTGAAGGAGGCGCTGCAGGAGCACGGTGATGCCGTGATCGCGGTGGTGGCCACCTCGGGGACGACGAATTTCGGCACCATCGATGACATCGCCGGCATCGCGGCGCTCAAGGAGGAGTTCGACTTCTGGCTGCACATCGACGGCGCCTACGGACTGGCCGCGATGCTCTCACCGCAGGCACGGCACAAGTTCGCCGGCGTCGAGGAGGCCGATTCCCTCATCGTCGATCCCCACAAATGGCTCTTCGCTCCCTTCGATGCCTGCGCGCTGATCTACCGGGACCCGAACTCCGGCAGGCGAGCGCACACGCAGAAGGCGGAGTACCTCGACACGCTCACCGACGCCCAGGAGTGGAGCCCGTCGGATTTCGCCATCCAACTGACCAGACGACCTCGCGGACTGCCGCTGTGGTACTCCGTGGCCAGCTACGGGGTCGAGGCCTACAGAGAGGCGATCGGGCACTCGATCGATTTGGCGCGGCAGATCGCCACGGAGATCCGACGGCGGGAGAACCTGCGTCTGGTGCGCGAACCCGAACTCTCCGTCGTCGTCTTCGAACGCGATGGGTGGCAGCGTGGGGACTACGATGCGTGGTCGGATCGACTGCTCGAGGACCAGCGGGCGTTCGTCGTGCCCAGCTCCCATGCGGGGCGTCCGAACGCCCGGTTCGCGATCGTCAACCCGCTCACCACATTCGAGGACCTTGTCGACATCCTCGACACCATGGAGTGAACCGAGGCGGGCGGTTCTCGTCCCCTCCGGCGCAGGCCGGGATCAGCGCCTCTTCAGGAGTCAGCGCCTCTTCTGGGCTTCAGCGCTTCTGTCGGGGGCGGAGTTCGACGGTGAAGGTCGGCAGCAGCGCCTGGGTGATCGGGCCGATCCCCACCGCATAGAGAACGGTGCCGATGCCGACGACTCCGCCCAGCGGCCAGCCGATCGCGACGACAGTGACTTCGATGAGGGTGCGCACGAGCCGGATCGACCGTCCGGTGACTCGGGCGAGTCCGGTCATCAGTCCATCACGCGGACCGGGGCCGAACTGGGAGCCGATGTACATCGCCGAGGCGAGCCCGTTGAGGGCGACACCTGCGAGCATGAGCGGAATCTGCCACCCGAGGTGATCGGGTTCGGGCAGGAACAGTTGGGTCAGGTCGAGCGCGGGCCCGATGAGCAGTGCATTGAGGACCGTGCCGATGCCCGGCTGCTGTCGCAGCGGGATCCAGATGAGGAGCACGACGAAGGAGAGCAGGGTGACGACGGTGCCGAAGGTCACCGGCACATGTCGGAGGATGCCGGCATTGAGAACGTCCCACGGCATCATGCCCAGACCCGCATTGACCATCATCGCCATGGAGGCCCCGAACAGGTAGAGGCCGATGAGCAGCTGGGGGATGCGTCGCCACAGCCGGCCCCCGCGCAGCTGTTCGATGGGGCCGACATTGGCCAGCTGGCGTTTCGGCGTGGGTGTCGATGTCATTCGGCGGCTTTCTCATTCCTCAAGAGTCTCCCTCGTGACCCATTGTGGCCGAGATCCTCCGTGCGTGCACCGTCTGTCCGCCGGAATCGTGGACGCAGGCGTATCAGCATGCGCCGTGAGCCGGTGGCTGCTGCGCCGCCTGCCTATCATGAGGACATGGGAGACAACAGCGGACTCAGCCATGACGAACAGTATTCGACGGCCGTGAGCGTCGAGGACTTCCGGTCCAATATCGCCGAGGTCGAGCAGCGGATCGCTGCGGCCGCGAAGCGGGCGGGCCGGGATCGATACGAGATCGAACTGCTGCCGGTGAGCAAGACCGTGCCGCAGGAGCGCATCCGGGCCGCTGCAGCGGCCGGCTGCCACAAGCTCGGTGAGAACAAGGTCCAGGAAGCCCACCGGAAGTCCGAGGAGATGGCCGATCTCGACATCGACTGGGCGGTCATCGGGCACCTGCAGTCGAACAAAGCGAAGTTCGTCGCCCAGTTCGCCGCCGAATTCCAGGCCCTTGACCGCATCAAGGTCGCTCGTGCCCTCGATCGTCGGCTGCAGAGCGAGGGCCGCAGCCTCGACGTCTACGTCCAGGTCAACACCTCTGCGGAGGATTCGAAGTTCGGGATGCCCCCGGAGGAGCTGAGCGGGTTCCTCAGGCAGCTGCGCGAATTCGACACTCTCAAGGTGCAGGGACTGATGACATTGGCGATATTCTCCTCAGACGTCGAACGCGTCCGCCCCTGTTTCCAGATGCTGCGCGAGCTGCGTGACCGCGCGCGGGACACCGATCCCGAGCTCATCGGGCCGGGGCATCTGTCGATGGGCATGTCCGGGGACTTCGAGGTCGCCATCGAAGAGGGCGCGAACTGTGTGCGAGTCGGCCAGGCGATCTTCGGCAGGCGTTCCGTTCCCGATTCCCACTACTGGCCGGAGAACGGCTGAGAGCCGCGACCGGTTTGTCGACATCGGTCCAGGCCGTCTGGTGGGTGGGTGGACTCGCCCTCGGTGTTCTGCTCGGGGCGGGACTTCCCGCTCTCGGCCACGCCGCCGGGTGGGCGGTGACACCGTGTCTCATCGTGCTTCTCTTCCTCACCTTCCTCGAACTTCCGTTCGAAAGGGCGGCGAAAGCCTTCGAGGATGTCCGGTTCCTGGCAACCGTGGCGGTCCTCAACTTCCTCGTCGTCCCGGTCCTCGTGGCCGGTTTCGTCGCTGTCTTCGACATCGACGAGCCCATGCTGCTGGCCACGCTCGTCGTCCTGCTGTGTCCGTGCATCGACTACGTCATCGTCTTCACTCGCGCCGCCGGCGGTGCGTACGAGCATCTCCTCGTGCTCACCCCGGTGCTCACGGTCGCTCAGCTCCTCCTCCTGCCCGTGAGCCTGTGGGCCATCACCGGCGGTGATCTGAGCGCCGACCTGCCGGTGCGCGCACTGGTCTCGGCGCTGTTTCTGTTCATCCTCGTCCCTCTCACCGCAGCGATCATCGTCCGTTCGATCTCGCGACGCGCACTGCGCGTGAAACGACTCGTGAAGGCCTCCTCGTCGCTGATGACCCCGGTGATGACTCTGACGCTTCTGGTCATCACCGCCTCATCGACACCGCTGATCGTCGGCGCGATCGCTCAGCTGACCACCGTGGCCATCGCCTTCGCAGTCTTCGCACTCGTCATCGGTGCTCTCGCATGGGCCGTGACTCGTGCGTTGGGCTTCGGGGCCCGACAGGCGCGTTCGGTCGTGCTGTCGGCGGTGACGAGGAACTCACTCGTCATGCTCCCGATCGTGCGAGCGGCCACCGGCGACGGCATCGGACCGGCGACTGTGGTCACGCAGACTCTCATCGAACTGCTGTTCCTCCTCCTGCTCGTCCGCGTGCTGCCGAGGCTCATCCCCGACACTGCCATGTCTGAAATCCGCTAGTATTTGTCACCTGCGGCGACCAGAATGGGAGCATGCTCACCACCGATCAGTGCTATCAGGCGGTCACTTCCCGTGACAGACGCTTCGACGGCATGTTCTTCACCGCGGTGCACACCACCGGGATCTTCTGCCGACCGTCGTGCCCGGCCAGAACCCCGAGACGGGAGAATGTCGACTTCTTCATCAGCGCCGCGGCCGCCGCCGAAGCGGGCTTTCGCGCCTGCAAACGGTGTCGACCCGATGCCAGCCCGAATTCCCCCGAATGGGACACACGCGGTGATGTCGTCGCCCGGGCCGTGCGCCTCATCCGCGAAGGCATCATCGACTGCGGGGGAGTCGAGGCCCTGGCCGCGGAACTCGGCTACAGTTCCCGACAGCTGTCTCGCCTCATGCACGAGGAGCTCGGCGCCGGACCGCTGGCGCTGGCCCGGACCGAACGGGTGCGCACGGCCAGGACCCTCATCGAAGCCACGGCGCTGCCGATGAGCGAGATCGCCTTCGCCGCGGGATTCGCCAGCATCCGTCAGTTCAACGACACCTTCCGAGACATGTATTCGATCAGCCCGCGAGAGCTGCGCACCACAGGATCTGACCGTGCCGTCGCCGACCAGCTGGTCCTCCGCCTCGCCTACCGTCCGCCCTTCGACTTCGAGTACCTCCTGGCCTACCACTCCGTGCGTGCCGTGCCGGGAATCGAGACCGTTGCCGACGGCGCCTACTCCCGATCCATGCGCCTGGCACACGGCCCGGCGGTCATCACGCTGAGACAGGCAGCCGGAGACTTCGTCGAGTGTCGACTGCGACTGGCGGACACCCGTGATCTCGGCAGTGCCGTGGCCAGGGCCAGGCGGATCCTCGATCTCGATGCGGATCCCGTGGCGGTCGCCCAGACTCTGCGCGCGGCAGGACTCGGAACTCTCATCGACCGGCATCCGGGGATGCGTTCGCCCGGACACTGCGATTCCGTCGAACTGGCCGTGCGCACGGTCCTCGGCCAGCAGATCTCTTTGGCCGCGGCACGCACTCATCTTCAGCGGCTCGTCGCAGGGGCGGGGGAGCCCCTTCCCGAGGAGCTGCGGACCGACTGTGTCGATCGACTCTTCCCCACAGCCGAGGCGATTGCCGCGGTCCCCGCCGACGACTGGGCGCTTCCGGCCTCGCGCATCCGCACGATCCACGCCCTCGCGACAGCCCTGGCCGAGGGGCGCCTCGACCTCGGCGCCGGCAGCGATCGGGAAGCGGCGAGCCGGGATCTGCTCGCCCTGCCGGGGATCGGACCGTGGAGCAACGGGTACATCCGGATGCGCGCACTCGGAGATCCCGATGTCTTCCTCGGCTCCGACCTCGGAGTGAAGAAGTCCGTGGCCGAGCTCACCGAATCGGCTCCGGCAGGCGATTGGGCGGACGTCGTCGCCGCCTGCAGCCCATGGCGCTCCTACCTCACTCATCTCCTGTGGGCAGGACACGCCCAGGCGCAACACTGACATCGCAGACGACCGGATCGAAATGACAGACGACGAGACCGACTCGACTCGCCCACCATCCTTGAAGAAGGGACGAGAGACCATGACTTCTCAACACACGATTCAGCAGCAGACCACGACCAAGTCGACGACGACCACCGGGCCGGACCAGACAGCCTCGATCAGCGGTCCACTCGAGCTGCCGATCGCCTCGGTGCCGGTGTATTCGACGGTGCTCGACTCGGAGCTCGGACCGATGCTGGCCACCTCGGACGGCATCCACCTCACGGGCGTCTACCTCGATGTCTCCGAAGCGACCATCCAGCGCCTGTGCAAAGCCTTCGGAGTCGAGCCGACTCCGAACGACGAACTCGAGATCTTCACCCGCACGGCCACCCAGCTGGGGGAGTACTTCGCCGGCGAGCGGACACAGTTCGACCTGATGCTGGCCGCTCGGGGCACCGAATTCCAACGCTCGGTGTGGCAGGCACTGACCGAGATCCCCTACGGCCGGACCGTCGGGTACGGGCAGCTGGCAGCGATGCTGGGCAGACCGAGCGCGGCCCGGGCGGTCGGCGCGGCGAACGGGAAGAATCCCATCAGCATCATCGTGCCGTGCCACCGTGTGATCGGTGCCGATGGTTCACTCACCGGCTACGCCTGGGGCGAGGTGAAGAAGCGACACCTTCTCACCCTAGAAACCCCCACCTAATTGCTACCTGGCGGGGTCCCAGCCACCTGGCGCCAAGTTGCTGGGACCCCGCCAGGTAGCAATTAGGTGGGGACGACAAAGGGCCGAGACCCTTTCGGATCTCGGCCCTTCTGCGGTGGAGGTAAGGGGATTCGAACCCCTGACCTTCTCCATGCCATGGAGACGCGCTACCAACTGCGCCATACCCCCGCTTGCCTGAACAATATTACCCAGATGTGGGTGTCAGGCCAAATCGAGAGAAGGTGACGCTGCCCACACTCCGGTGCAGGCGGCTCGAGTCCGGTGGGCTCGAGCCGCCTGCTCTCAGATGTAGGGCTTGACCTGGCTGAGGTAGCGAACGATGTCACGCTCGCGCAGTTCGCGGATTCGTTGGTCGCGAGCGTGCGCCTTGAGACGTGCGGCCTGTTTGCGAGCGGACCTCTCTGCACGAGTCTCAGCGGTGACGGCTGGACGACGTGCCCAGCGGATGAGTTTCATCCCAGTGCTCAGTGCCCAGCGGCGCGGATAGGTGGACGGAAATGCGGTCGACACAATTCTTCCTCTGTGATTTCAGACAGGGATATCTGCAAAAAGGCAGGAGGTATCCCGAAATGGCGATCAATGAATGCATTCGCAAAAGGCGTCGCTGATCGGGTCACGCTAATCGAGCTGCGCTATTCGCAATGAATGCGATGAATGCGGACTGTTCGGTCGCAAGGGGGACGTGTTCCAGGATTCCGATTGAGCATGCTCACGACCGCAGAGCAATCGTGAGCCCACGACGGTCTTGGACGAAATACGGCCAGGGTCGTCAAGCGGCAGCGAAGGCCAGGCGTGGGAATACTGAAACGGCGGCGGGCAGATCATGTGGATCTGCGAACAGGCCGTAGTGGCTCAATGCCGGATTCCAGGCAACCGGTCGGCTCAGTGAGCGCCGGTGGTCAGAAGCCAACCGGTGGCAAAGACGCGAAAGACGGCTGGGGTCAGCCGACGAGTCCTTGTCCGCCAATCGGGCAGGCAGCATTGACAAATCCATGCCGTCGAAGTCCGGGGCCTGCGATTGTTGTCATCATCATCGAAACTGCGCTCCTCTCATTGGTCGTGGATCTCGCGTGAACTGCGTCAGCGTTCACAATGGTCAGTGTGCAATCAAGGTTTTGTCTGCGAATCCGTAATTGCACTGTCGAATTTATCACAGCAGTGAATGCCTGTGGAAGTTTTGTTCATTATTTTCTCCGACAATTTTTCATTCGGAAATCGGTGACGGCGGATTTCGAAGTCGATGCTGTCGAACCCGGCGACGTAGAATCGAACCAGACGTGCATCCGCATCCGTGCATCACGCATCTTCAAGGGAGTTGAGAATGTCAGAGACCGCCACCAAGAGACGGCTCGTCGTCGGCTACATCGCAACGGATCGGGGCCGAGATGCCATCGCTCTCGCCATCTCGATCGCCCGGTCGATCGACATCGAACTGGTCGTCACCATCGTGCGACCGGAGTCCTCGACGATCATGGCCGGCAGTGCAGTGCCGCAGGACGGCGCCGGCATCGTCGCACAGCAGATCGACGACTGGCTCGACGAAGCCATGTCACTCATCCCTGACGACGTCTCAGCCAAGGGCGTCATCCGCGTCGCCTCGAATGAGTCGAAGGGCCTCATGGAGGTCGCCGAAGCCGAGGAAGCTCTGGGCATCGTCATCGGTGCCCGGGCGGCCACCCTGATGCGACAGCTGCGGATCGGCACAGTCGCCTCCGCGCTGCTGCATTCCTCGACCGTGCCGGTCGTCCTCGCTCCGCCGGAGAAGTCAGATATCGGCCCGATCTCCCGGGTCACCGCGCTCTTCGGTGCCCGCCCCGGCGCTTCGTCCCTCATCGGTGCCGCTGTCCAATCGGCGAGCAGCCTCAACGTGGACCTGCGCCTGCTCTCGCTCATCGCAGACGACGGGCTGGTTGACGATGAAGTCGCCGAGGTGGCGGAATTCGCCGAACAGTACGGGGGAGCGGTCCTCGCCGAACGTGCCTCGGAGATGTTCGAGGCGGGGCGGGCGACGGTGAAGGCCCGTGCCGGTGCCGATATCGAGGAGGCCGCCGAGGGCATCGAATGGCTCCCCGGAGAGCTCGCGTTCATCGGTTCGAGCCGACTCGGGCACGGCGGCAGAGTCGCGATCGGTGCACGCGCCCGACGCCTGCTGCGAGTCCTGCCGGTCCCGGTGGTCGTCGTGCCACGGGGAGCAGTCAGCCCGGTCCGACCGCATTGAGACTGCGCGAGTCCCGGCGTCTGAGCCTCAACGCTGACGGCCACGAGACGGCAGCGTGGATCTACGGCGGGGACGAACAGGAACGACCGCTGCTGATGATCCACGGGTTCCGCGGGGACCACCACGGCATGGATCTCATCGCCGGAGAGATCCGAGACCGGCCGGTCATCGTCCCCGACCTGCCGGGGTTCGGTGAGACCCTGCCGCTGGAGAACGGGTTGGGGCTGCAGTCGTACGTCGACTTCCTGTCCGCACTCGTCGCCGAGGTGGTCCGCACCGGTGGACGGGCGCCCATCGTGCTCGGGCACTCCTTCGGGTCGATCCTCGTCAGTCACCTGGCCGCTCAGCAGCCTGAAGCGACACCGGAACTCATCCTCATCAACCCGATCACGACCCCGGCGCTCGAAGGATCGGCACGGTTCGCCACCGCGCTGACCAGGGCCTATTACCGCCTCGGTGCGAAACTGCCGCAGCGGGCCGGGCGGGCGCTGCTGTCCAGTCCGGTCATCGTACGAGTGATGAGCGAAGTCATGGCCACCACGGACGATCCGGGGCTGCGCTCTTATATCCATGATCAGCACGCAAAGTACTTCTCGGCCTTCTCCGACCGCGCCTCACTGGCCGAAGCCTTTGACACCTCGGTGTCCCACACCGTCACCGAGGTGGCCGATGCGCTGACGATGCCGACGCTCGTCATCGCCGGAGACAGCGACGCGATCGCCCCCATCGACGCCACCCGATCCTTCGCCGCGGACCTGCGGGACCCGAGCTTCGTCGAACTGGTCGGGGTCGGTCACCTCGTGCATTACGAGCGCTCGGAAGCGGCCGCCTCGGCGATTGCGGATTTCGTGCGCAGCCGCGCATGAGTCTGACGGCCATCTGCGGAGGGAAGCGCCGGACGGCTCGCGAGACCTCAGCCCGCCCGAGACACAGAAGAAGGGCCGCTGCGTGCGTACGCAACGGCCCCTTTCGGGTGTCAGTCGGAGATCAGGGGCGTGGGTCGCGCACCCAGTGATAGACCATCGGAATGATGAAGGCGAAGCTCGACGCCAGCAGACCGCCCCAGAAGACCCAGAATTCGGTGCCCTCAGGGGCAGAGAAGGCCGCACCGAAGAGGTAGAGGCCGAACAGGAAGACAGCGAACGAGATGACGAAGACGATGACATCGGCAAACGATGCTGAGTTGCGGGTTCGCTTCGGGGCGGCAATATTGGACATGGTCTCCTCCGGCAAAGTTTCTGGTGGTCAAGCTGACGCTTGGCTCCAGTCTACATCGCGTAGAGAACTTTGCTCATCTCCGTTCGCGTTCGGCGCTTCGGTCCGGGACCAACCAGCCCAAGAGAGCCGAGACGATCGAGACGATGATCGCGGCGAAGATGGCGGAGAAGAAGAACGAATCGATGGTGAACACGAAGGGTGTGAATCCGGAGAGCCAACTCGTCAGCGCCAGAATGAGCGCATTGATCACGATCGAGAAGAGTCCGAGGGTCAGACAGGTGATCGGGGCGGAGACGAAGCTGAGGATCGGTTTGATGAAGGCGTTGGCCAGTCCGAAGATGAGTCCGATGACGAGATAGGAGATGATCATGGCCGGGATCGTCCCGGTCTGTTCCTCGACGAGGCGGTTCCCTGTGATCGTCACTCCCGGCAGAATCCAGGCCGCCACCCAGATCGCGCAAGCGTTGACGATGACGCGAGAGAAGAAATTCATAATCGTCATCCTGTCAGACCGATCTGCGTTCTTTCTGAGTCGCGGATGGGAAAGACGTCTGTGCCGTGGTGATGCAGTTCAAACGCTGAGATCGGCGATCTGCTCGAATCGGAAGTCGAAACCCAGTAGCCTGAAGGCCGGGCCCTCTGGTCCGCAGACCTCAGTGCATCTACCGAGTGATTTGATCCAGGTCACCACGGCGGCACGGCCTCTCGGCCAGCCGAGAGGAGAAACTGGATTGGTATGACTCACAGCAATACACCGGCACCTGCTCCCGAACAGTCCGCGCCGACCCTGTTCTCGGTGGTCGGGCGCAGCTATTTCCCGATCGCCTTCGTCGCGCGGATGCCGTTCGCGATGATCGTCGTCGGCGTTCTCACCCTCGTCGTCGCCGGCCGCGGATCGCTCAGCCTCGGCGGCATCAATTCGGCCATGGTCGGTCTGGGCACCGCGCTGTTCGGATCCTTCATCGGTGCGGCGGGCGACCGATGGGGACAGCGCTACGTCCTGCTCGTCGTCGGCTTCCTCAACTGCATCGCGCTGACATTCATGGCTTGGGTCGTGTTCAGTCCCTTGCCCGACGTCGTCGTCTTCATCGCGGCCTTCGCGATCGGCGCGACCTCGCCGCAGGTGGCGCCCATGTCTCGCTCACGCGTCGTCGACATCATCATGACGGCGCTGCCGCTCTCACGCCGGCCGAAGGTGCTCAACGGCACCATGGCGTACGAATCCGCTGCCGACGAGATCATCTTCGTCTTCGGCCCCTTCCTCGTCGGCCTCCTCGCCACCCTGTTCGATCCGGTCGCTCCCATCATCGGGGCGATCGTGATGACGCTCGTGTTCGTCTCCGCCTTCGCCCTGCACCCGACGGGCCGGGCCCGGTCGTCTGCGATGAGCTCGGAGGCGGCGAAGCGTGCTCCGGCGAAGGACATGTTCACTGCGGGAGTCTTCGTCGTCGTGCTCGGTGTCTTCGGTGTCGGGATGGTGTTCGGGTCGACTCTCACGGCGCTGACAGCGCTGACCAACGACATCGGACGCCCGGAAGAAGCCGGGCTCGTCTACGGAGTGCTGGGAATCGGTTCGGCGATCCTCGCGATCTCGGTGGCGGCCTTCCCGACCTCATTCGCCCTCTGGGCCAGGCTGCTGTGCTTCGCTCCGATCCTGCTCACCGGTTCGGTCGTGCTCGCCTCGACCGAGTCGATGCCGATCATCGTCCTCGCGCTGCTGCTCATGGGCTCGGCGATCGGGCCGAGCCTCGTCACGCTGTTCAGCCTCGCCGCCGAGCGTGCACCGCGGGGACGGTCGGCTACCGTGATGTCCATGGCCGGGTCGGCGATCATCGTCGGCCAGTCGGTCGCCTCGGCGATCAACGGCATCCTCGCCGAGGAGCAGGGCACCGCGACGGCGATGGCTGTGCCCGTGGCCGCCTCGGCGATCGTCCTCCTCGCCGGGACACTCAATCTCGCTATCCGTCTCAGGGCTCGGCGCAAGGGCTCTGGGTCCGGACGCAGGGTCGTCTTCGACGGTGAGAACGAGACCTGAGTCACTCGTCCTTTCCGCTTTTTGGGACGCTGTGTCCCAGTGTCTGCCAGGTGTGACCGGTGGTTCGGCGGAGAGTAATATGACCGCTGGTCCACCGTGAAACGCACCACGGAACGTGGCGTCTCACACCACTACGGAAAGCACACAATGTCTTCAACCACCTCGTCGACCGAGGTCGTCCGCAGCGATACCCGCTTCTTCGGACACCCCCTGCCGCTCATGCAGCTGTTCAGCCTGGAACTGTGGGAACGGTTCTCCTACTACGGTATGAACGGCATCCTCGCCATCTACCTCTACTTCACTGTCACAGAGGGCGGACTCGGCCTGGACAAGGGCACAGCGGTCGGCATCGTCGGCGCCTACGGCGGTGCGGTCTTCCTCGCTACGATCCTCGGTGCCTGGATCGCCGATCGTCTGGCCGGAGCCGAGAAGGTCCTCTTCTACTCGGCGATCATCATCATGACCGGGCACATCTGCCTTGCGCTCATTCCCGGGTTCGGGGGAGTCGCACTGGGACTCATCCTCGTGGCCCTGGGCTCCGGTGGACTCAAGGCCAATGCCTCAGCGCTGGTCGGTGAGCTCTACGAAGAGAAGGACCCCAAACGCGACGCCGGGTTCACCATCTTCTACATGGGCGTGAACATCGGTGCGATGCTCGGACCCCTGCTCACGGGCATTCTGCAGAAACAGATCGGCTTCCACTACGGATTCGGTGCCGCCGCAGTCGGCATGGCGCTGGGTCTGATCATCTACGTCACCGGTCGGAAGAACCTTCCTCCCGAGTCCCGGGTCGCGGTCAACCCGCTGCCGAAGTCGAAGCTCTACCTCTTCATCAGCGCCGTCGTGGCCGTCGTCATCGTCGCAGTCGTGCTGTGGACGACCGGTCTGGTCAACGCCGAGAACATCGACTGGTGGATCGCCGGCATCTCCGCCGGAGCGGCCGCCTGCTACGTCATCGTCATGTACACCTCGCCGCAGACGAATCCTGATGAGCGGTCCCGCGTCATCGCATTCATCCCGTTCTTCCTCACCAGCGTGATCTTCTGGTCGATGTACCAGCAGATCTTCGGTGTGCTCACCGTCTACTCGGACACCCAGCTCAACCGGTCGATCTTCGGTTGGGAGATGCCGATCAACTGGATCCAGCTGATTCCCGCACTCTTCGTCATCATCTTCGCCCCGCTGTTCGCGATCATGTGGACGAAGCTCGGACCGAAGCAGATCTCGACCCCGGTCAAGGCCGGACTCTCGCTGGTGTTCATCGGAGTCGGCTTCCTCATGTTCCTGCCCTACGCCGAGGCCGGACCCAATGAGACTCCTCTGCTGTGGGTTGCGCTGACGCTGGCGGTGTTCGTCTTCGGTGAACTGCTCATCTCGCCGGTGGGCATGTCGTTCTCGACGAAGGTGGCGCCGAAGGTGTTCCAGTCGCAGATGATCGCCGTGTTCTTCCTCTCCTCCGGTGTGGGTACGGCGCTGTCGGGTGTGCTCGGCGGATACTTCTCGGTTGACAACCAGACCCCGTACTGGCTGTCGATCGGCGGCGCCTCGATCGTGCTCGGTCTGCTGGCCCTGACCCTGACCAAGCCGATGCTCAAGCTGCTGCGCGGCATCCGCTGACAATTGTCCGATTCGAAGGCTCCTCGCGCCGCTGGGTGCGAGGGGCCTTCGGCGTTCCCGGGGGTCATCAGTCACCGGGTGCAGCACAACCGCGTGGTCCTGCAGGGGGTTGTCACGCGAACGGTGATGGATGCCGTGGCCCCGGGGCTCACACTCCGATGAAGATCGGCAGCGCCTGCGGATGGTGGGCGTGGACGATCGTGAGGAAGACGAGAGCGTCGAAGAGCAGATGCACCGTCACGGTGTAGGGCAGTGACTTCGTGCGGGTGAAGATGAATGCCTGAACGAGGGCGAAGGGGATCGTGAGCAGCGGTCCGATCGACCGGTAGCCGAGCTCCCAGAGAAACGAGACGAAGATGATCGTGGTGAAGACGTTCGCCGTCCAGAACGAGAAATGCTTGCGCAGCAGTGCGAAGACCGTGCAGATGAAGAACAGCTCATCCCAGATGCCGACGGCGTTGACACCGAAGAACAGCCGCAGAATCTCCGACCAGCCATCAAGCGGCGGCCAGTTGAGGTAGACGCCGGTGCGCATGAAGTACTGCGGCAGCACCGTCCAGGCCACCACGACGACGAAGGCCAGCCACGCCCACTCGAACCGCGACCACGGTCGGCCGCGACGCCTGGGGAACTGGATCGTCCGATCATCGAAGACATACCGGGTCACGAGCCACGGCCCGACGACGACAGCGGAGAGGACGACACCCATCCGCGCGATGTTCGTCCACGAGATGTCGGCCTCGACGGAGATCGCGGAGATCAGCGCGAGACAGGCGGTGATGATGCTGTGATCACGGGCAAAACGGCGGTTCGCCGACCACGCGATGACGACTCCCGCCACCATCGGCACATAACCGAACGCTCGGACCTGCGGAAAGGTGGTGCCCAGCCCGAAGAGCACGACCGCGGCGAGCGCGAGAAGCGCGGTCGCAGCCGCCTCCCAGCTGAGGAGGCCACGGCGTGCGGTCTCGACGGAATCTGCATGCTCGGTGTCCACGGTCCACACTGTAGACGAAACCGCAGACGAACCTGCCCCGATCTCATCCGACCACTGTCGACGAGTCGGTGAGCCAGCCGCGTAGGATCGTCAGCGAAGGAAGGACACCATTGGACCCCGAGGACTACTCCGAACTCATCGCCGAACTCGCCCCCAGCGTGCACTCCGAGACCGTGGCCGTGCACGAGGCGATCGGCCGCACCCTTCGTGCCGACCTCGTCGCCGATCGGGCGGTGCCGGCCTTTCCCACCTCGGCGATGGACGGATTCGCCCTCGACGGACCGGCTCTGCAGGAGGCACAGCGCGGCACGGCCATCCGCGTCAGCGGCGACACCCCCGCCGGTCACGAAGCCGCGCTGCTGCGCCCAGGCGCTGCGGTGCGTGTGATGACCGGAGCTCCGATCCCCACCGGCGCCGAGGCGGTCGTTCCCGTCGAACTCACCGATGCTGACCAGACCGGCGCGGCCCCGCAGACGATCCGCATCTCCTCCCTGCCCCAGCAGGTCGCGAACGGCTGGAACATCCGCGCGGTGGGCGAGGATATCGCGGCCGGTGACGTCATCCTCCCGGCCGGATCCCGTCTGACCGCGGCCGGCGTCGGCACGCTCGCGATGCTCGGCATCGATGAGATCGACGTCGACGGGCGGCCTCGCATCGGCGTGATCGTCACCGGAGACGAACTGCGCGACACCGCCGCCGAGGCGGCCGGAGCCCTGATCCTCAACTCGAATTTGCCGATGCTCGCCTCCGCGATCCGCTCGACCGGAGCCGAAGCCATCGAAGCGACATGCAGCGATGATCCGAATGCACTGCGGGCCGTCTTCGACGAACTGGCACCTATGGCAGATCTCGTCATCACCACGGGTGGGATCAGCGCCGGAGCCTTCGAAGTCGTGCGGCAGACTTTGGAAGGCGAGCATTCGACCTTTCTGCGTCTGGGCATGCGACCGGGTTCACCGCAGGGACACGGTCGTCTCGGACGTCTGCCCCTGCTGCACCTCCCGGGGACTCCGCAGGGAGCGTTCGTCGCCTTCCACCTCTTCGCCCGATCGCTGTTGGAAGGTCGGCCGCTGCGCGCCAGGTGGAAGAAGGGCCTCTACACCGGGTCCGAACTCGGCCAGCATCCGCATGCGGTCAAGGTTCGTCCCGGTGCCTTCACGGCCACCGGTGAGATCCGCGCCGTGGACGGAGCCCGACTGCCGAACTTCGCCGCGGCAGAAGTGATCATTCGCATTCCCCGCGGCACCGGACGACTGCTCCCGGGTGCGATCGTCGACTATCTCGAGTGCTGAAACCAGATCCTTGGTGAATGCCGAAGACGGGTTCGGCCGGTCGACGCAGGACCGTCGGGTCTCGGGGAATTAGGATGGAAGACATGTCACAACCTCGTCTCGATCCCGCCGCTCGGGCCCGCTATGCCCGGCAGATCCGCCTATCCGGGTTCGGCGAAGCCGCGCAGGAGGCCCTGCTCGACTCGCACGTCCTCGTCATCGGCGCCGGCGGACTCGGTGCCCCCGTACTCAGCTACCTCGCCGCCGTGGGCATCGGCACGATCTCCGTCATCGACCCCGATATCGTCGAACTGAGCAACCTCCATCGGCAGATCATCCACACCGAGGCGGCCATCGGCACCCGCAAGATCGAGTCCGCACGCGAGCGGATGGCAGGAATCAACTCGTCGATCGACCTCCGCACCCACGCGGTCCTTCTCACCCCGGACAATGCCCTCGACCTGCTGACCGGTGTCGATGTCGTCATCGACGGCAGCGACAACTTCGCCACCCGGTACCTGGCCAACGACGCCTGCGAGATCCTCGGCATTCCGCTCGTGTGGGGGACCATCCTCGGATTCGACGGTCAGGTCGCCGTCTTCGACGCCGGCCAGGGCGCTACTCTGCGTGACCTCTACCCGGAGGTGCCGGCACCCGGCAGTGTGCCCGACTGCTCGGTGGCCGGTGTCCTGGGGCCGTTGTGCGGGAGCATCGGTTCTGCCATGGCGATGGAGACGATCAAGATCCTCACCGGGATCGGCACTCCGCTGGTGAACGCGGTGGCCGTCCACAGCAGCCTTGACGCAGGGTGGGAGACCGTCCCCGTCTCCAGGATTCCCGGCAGGCAGCCGATCACGGACCTTGACTCCCATCGCGGCGACTACGCGCAGCACACCGTCGACATGGGAGCGGCCGCGCTCGGCTGGTCCGAACTGGCCCGGGACGCGATCCTCGTCGACATCCGTGACGATGACGAGGTCACCGCGGGAATGGTGCCCGGCGCCATCCACATCCCGATGGACGAACTCATCGCCGACCCGAGTCGACTGCCTACCGGATCTGGGACCGAGGAATCGTCCGATGCGAAGCAATCGCCTCAGTCCGGACGGCAGCACGCACGACAGACAGGCGTCGCCCTGTACTGCAGGTCGGGGATGCGGTCGGCAAAAACCGTCGCCCAGCTGCGGGCACAGGGACTGCCCGTGACGTCGGTCAACGGCGGTTATCTCGCCTACCTGTCACAGCCCGCAGCTCAGCAGGACTGACGACGGAACCCGCCCGTCTCAGCCTCCGGCGAACGGCGGGAGGACGTCGACGGTGTCCCCGTCGGACAGAGGCGCAGACCGATCGGTCGCGGCCACGGAGTTGACGAGGAAGGACGAGCGCGACAGCACGGTCGCCGCTTGGGGATCGGCCGCCTCGGCGAGGGCGGAGACGAGTTCGTCGACGGATCCGGCACTGAGGCGGGCCTCGCGAGCTCCGAAGGCTTCACGGGCGGCGGCGAAGAACCGAACGGTGATGGTGGGCACTTATCCTCCGATGGCGCTCATGGGGCGTTGGGGCTGTTCGAACTCATCGGTGTCCATGCCGTGGCCGGCGAGCTTCTTCCAATGAGCGCCCTTCCACAGATCCGCGATCGACTCATCATCGGCGCCGTTGCGCATCGCAGTGAGAAGATCGACCTCGGTGCGGGAGAACAGACAGGTGCGCACACGCCCTTCCGCGGTCAGGCGGGTGCGCGTGCAGTCGGCGCAGAACGGACGGGTCACCGACGCGATGACGCCGACGGTTCCGAGCACGGTGTCCGGATCCTTCCGGTCGGCGACGAGGAACTTCTCGGCCGGGGCACCGTTTCGCGGAGCCGAATCGGGGGTGAGCACGAACCGGGGCTCGAGCAGGGCGAAGATATCGGCGGCGGTGATCATCGCTCCCCGATCCCAGGAATGGCCGGCGTCCAAGGGCATCTGTTCGATGAACCGCAGACTCAGGCCCTCGCCGAGGCACCACTGGAGCAGATCGGGCGCGTGCGCATCGTTGATTCCGGGCAGGAGGACCGCGTTGATCTTCACCGGGTCGAGGCCGGCGGCCTTCGCCCCGTCGATGCCCTCGAGCACACGATGGAGGAAGGGACGTCTGGCCATGGTCTCGAAGGTGTCAGGGTCGATGGTGTCCAGCGAGACGTTGATCCGATCGAGACCGGCGGCTTTGAGCCCGGCTGCCCTCTTGTCGAGGCCGATTGCGTTCGTCGTCAATGCGATGTTCGGTCGCGGCTCCAGCGCCGCGACCCCAGCGATGATCTCGTTGATGTCCTTGCGCGTCAGGGGCTCGCCGCCGGTGAACCGGACTTGGTCGACGCCGAACTTCTCAACCCCGATGCGGACGAACCGGATGATCTCGTCGCGCGACATTGCGGCATCACGAGACATGAACTCCACACCTTCGGCGGGCATGCAGTACGTACAGCGCAGATTGCAGAAGTCTGTGAGTGAGATGCGCAGGTCCCTGGCTCGACGACCATAGGTGTCGAGCAGCGAATCCTCGCTGTGTCCGGTGAACTCCTCGCCGGGATCGACAGTCGGAGTTCTCAGCACCGGCATCGGCAGGCCGATCTTCTCCATTTCGTCATCCTCCTTGAAAGCGTGTCGTTATCATCGTCCCATGACTACTGCGAAGATGCATCGTGTACGGGTATTCGAGACGATCGCTCCACTGACCGAAACGCAGACGCTGCCGCTGAGCGAACTTCTCGACGCCCCGCGCCGGCTTGCCGCCGATGTGGCCTCACCGATCGACGTCCCCGGCTTCGACAACTCGAGCATGGACGGATACGCCGTGGCCGCCGAGACACTGGCAGCGGCGTCCACGGCTGCGTCCGCCTCCATGGCGGTCTGCGCAGGCGCCGCCACCGCCGACAGGTCCTCCGCCGGGTCCACTCGACTCGGACCGATCCCCGTACGCGGTCGGGTCGCCGCCGGAGCACGCGGCGACAAGGTCGAGCCCGGCACCGCCGTCGAGATCATGACCGGAGCCCCACTTCCCGAAGGCACCGATACGGTGATGAGGATCGAAGACACCGCACCAGGAACCTTCGGCGCCGCAGCCATCACGATCGACCGCCCGGCCGAGACACCGGTGCCCGGGACCCCGGCGGGCCCACCTGGACCCGGGGCGTTCGTGCGCACCCGCGGCAGCGACGTCCGCACCGGACAGATCGTGCTCACCGCGGGCACCATGCTCAGCCCCGCCCACCTCGGCGTGGCCGCCGCCTGCGGAGTGGGCGCTCTGCCTGTCCTCTCCCTGCCGAGGGTGCTCGTCGTGAGCACGGGCGACGAGATCGCCGCCGAAGCGGCAGCCGGGATCAACGACGCGAACTCCGTGACGCTCTCAGCCGGACTGCGCCGGCTCGGGGTGGAGACAGAGGTCGCCTTCGTCCCCGATGATCCGCAGCTGCTCCTCGACCGGGTGCGGGGAAGTGAGGCAGACCTCGTCATCTCCACCGGCGGGATCTCGAAGGGTGCCCATGAGGTGGTCAAACTCGCCGCCGAACTCGACCCGGACTCCGACGTCGTGTTCGAACCCATCGCCATGCAGCCCGGCGGTCCGCAGGGATGCGGGCGGCTGGCCGACCACGCGTGGGTGGCGCTGCCGGGCAACCCGGTGAGCACCCTCATCAGCTTCGAGATGTTCATCCGTCCCGCCCTGCTCGGCCTTGCCGGCGACGAGGCACCCCGCGAGGTCGCCCACCACCGTCTGGCACACGGATTCGACGAACGGCCACCGGTCGGCAAGCTCCAGATCCGTCGCGCCCGGCTGACCGAGGCCGGCCTCGAATTCGTCGGAGACTCGCGCTCCCACCTACTCCACAGCTATGCCGAGGCGACCCATCTCGTCTTCGTCTCACCCGACGAGCCCGGAGCTGACAATCCGTTCTCAGCCGTGGACGATAGGCTGATGACGTGGAAGATCGCATGAAGCTCTCGCACGTCGACGAGTCCGGAACCGCCCAGATGGTCGACGTCGGTGACAAAGACGTGACCAAACGACGCGCCGTTGCGGCCGGGATCATCACCACCCGCAGCGACGTCATCGACCTCATCGCCGAGGCGGGGCTGCCCAAGGGCGATGCCCTGCCCGTGGCGCGCATCGCCGCTGTGATGGGGGCCAAACGCACCAGCGACCTCATCCCCTTGTGCCATCCGCTGCCGCTGACGGGAATCGATGTCGAATTCGAACTCGGTGCCGAGTCGGTGACCATCACCGCCGCAGTGAAGACCGTGTCGAAGACCGGGGTCGAGATGGAGGCCCTGACCGCCGTGACCACTGCGGCACTGACGATCTTCGACATGATCAAGGCCGTGGACAATCAGGCCGTGATCGGCGAGATCAGGGTCATCGCGAAGTCAGGCGGAAGGAGCGGAGATTGGACGAGGCAGACATGAGCGCCCCCGGCACGGTCATCACCACCGGGGTCGTCGAGACCGAGATCTCCACCGCCGCGCTCGAACCCGAAGTCCTCACTGACACCTGCGGAGCCGTCGTGAGCTTCTCCGGAGTCATCCGCGACCACGACGGGGGACGCGGCGTGGCGTCCCTGCACTATGAGGCCCACCCCGTCGCGGCGGAACAGATCGCCGAGGTGGCCGCCGACATCGCCGCCCGCCACCCGCAGGTCCGCCTCTCCGTGATCCACCGCGTCGGCGACCTCACCATCGGAGATGTGGCGCTGGCCGCCGTCGTCGCCTCCGCCCACCGCAAGGACTCATTCCTCGCCTGCTCCGAACTCATCGACGAGGTCAAGGCGCGGGTGGCGATCTGGAAGCACCAGCACTTCGCCGACGGCAGCGACGAGTGGGTCGGGGCCCTCGAATGACGCAGCTGCGCATCAGCGATGCCGCACGATTCCTCGGTGTCAGCGACGACACGGTCCGCCGGTGGGTCGCCGACGGCCGTCTCACTCAGCTCAAGGACGCCTCCAATCGTGCCGTGGTCTCAGGCAGCGAACTCGCGGCGCTGGCACAATCGTCCGCAGCTGCCCTGCCCGACCCCAGCGGAGTCGTGAGCTCGTCACGGAACCGGTTCGCCGGACTCGTCACCCATGTCGTCATCGACGGCGTCATGGCTCAGGTGAGCCTGCAGTGCGGGCCCTTCCGAGTGGTGTCCCTGATGTCGGCGGAGGCCTGCCGCCAGCTCGAACTCGAACCGGGCAGCCTTGCGACCGCCTCGGTGAAGGCGACGATGGTCTCCATCGACACGGTGCCCGACAGCTGATCAACATCGCCCCGAGACCACGACTGAAGCCGCATTTCGGGAAAAGAATCGAAAAATATGTCTCAATCTCGCCTCTCGGATCGACATAATGCCGCAGATGCGGTTTCAATGGGAGTATGAAGAAAACCCTGCTCGGGTTCGGCATCGTCGCTGCCCTGACCCTTTCCGCCTGCTCCTCCGGTTCCGATCCGCAGTCCGCATCGGGCACCCCGAGCGAGATCACCGTCTTCGCAGCAGCGTCACTGACCGAGGTGTTCGAAGACATCGCCGATGAGTTCCAGAACTCTGACCCGGCCGGGCCGGAAGTGAAGTTCTCCTTCGGAGGCTCCTCGGACCTCGTCTCCCAGATCACCGAGGGCGCCCCCGCCGACGTCATCGCCACCGCCGACGAGAAGACCATGGACACGTTGGAGGGCGACGACTTGCTTGCCGGAGACCCTTCGATGTTCGCCTCGAACACGCTGACCCTGGCCGTGGCCGAGGGCAACCCGAAGTCGGTCGAGGGCTCGACGGACTTCCCCGGGCTCGACCTCGTCGTCTGCGCGCCCCAGGTTCCCTGTGGTGCCGCCACCCAGAAGTGGGCAGAGCTCAACGAGGTCGCACTCGACCCGGTCAGCGAAGAGAATTCCGTGACCGATGTCCTCGGCAAGGTCAGCGCCGGTCAGGCCGACGCCGGAATCGTCTACGTCACCGATATCGCCCGTGCCGACGGCCAGGTCGAGCAGGTCGACCTCGACGGCGCGGACAAGGTCATCAACAAGTACCCGGCCGCCACCGTCAGAGCCAGCGAGCATCAAGAGCAGGCCGACTCGTTCGTGAAGTTCCTCGGCTCCGACAGCGCCCAGAAGCTGCTGCGCGACGCCGGATTCGCCGCTGCCTGATATGGCTGCCAAGCATTCCGGGGGAGGGCATACGACGATTCCCGGGTGGCTGTGGATTCCCGCAGCAGTTGGGATCGTCTTCCTCCTCGTGCCGATCATCGGGATGATCACCCGCGTCGAACCGCAGGGGCTCCTCGACGTCGTCCTCGCGAAGGAATCCCTCCTGGCGATGCGGCTGTCTCTGCTGACATCGGTGATCTCGGCGCTCGTCAGCGTCCTCCTCGGGTTCCCGCTGGGCTACCTGCTCGCGACCAGGCAATTCACCGGGCAGCGAATCGTGCGCACCCTCATCCTCCTGCCGCTCGTGCTTCCGCCGGTGGTCAGCGGCCTCGCGCTGCTCTACACCTGGGGGCGTTCGGCAGCGCTGGGCGAGAGCCTGGAGGCACTCGGCCTCAGCCTGGCCTACACCACCTCGGCGGTGATCATGGCGCAGATCTTCGTCTCGCTGCCGTTCATGGTGATGTCGGTCGAGACCGCCGCCACGGCCCTGGGACGCCGGTTCGAACTCACCGCCGCCGAACTCGGTGCGAGACCGAACCGCGTGTTCTTCACGGTGACGCTGCCGCTGCTGCGGCATGGGATCACGACCGGAGCCGTCCTCTGCTTCGCTCGCTCGCTCGGCGAATTCGGTGCGACCCTGACCTTCGCCGGGTCCCTGTCCGGAGTGACCCGCACGATGCCGCTGCAGATCTACCTCGTCCGCGAGTCCGACCCACAGGCGGCGATCGGTCTGTCCCTGCTGCTCGTCGTCATCGCCGTGATCATCATCGTCCTCGCCTATCGGTCGCCGCACGCACCCCGCCTCACTCTCGGACGTCGGCCCGGTCCATCAATTCTCTCCGAGGACGTCCCCGCCGCCGAGGCGGGCGCCAGCGGCCCGGTCGACGACCGCGCCGCGAGGGAAGCACTCAAACACACCCGCATCGAGGCGGAGCCCCCGGCAACAGCTCACGACCGAGCTCTCGGCGATCGGGCCCCGGCAGAACCGGGGGAGGGCGGTGGCCTGAGCGGATCGATTCGTCTGGCTGAGCGCGGAATCGCTCTCGACTTCGCCGTTCCCTCCGGCGCAACCACTGCCATCATCGGGCGCAACGGCGCCGGAAAATCAAGCCTGTTCCAGACACTGACCGGTGCGATGCGGCCCGATTCCGGCAGCCTGCGCATCGGCGACGACACGATCTTCGACCTCGACACCGGACACTGGCCGCCCGTCCACGCGCGCGGCATCGTCCACCTCGCGCAGAACCCGCTGCTGTTCCCTCATCTGAACGTCATCGACAACGTGTCCTTCGGACTGCGCGCCCATGGCATGGCCCACCGTCCCGCTCGACGACGCGCGCAGTCCATGCTCGACCGCCTCGGCGTCGGTCATTGCGCGAAGCGACGGCCCGAAGCCGTCTCCGGGGGACAGGCGGCGCGCATCGCCTTGGCCCGTGCCCTCCTCGTCGATCCGAAGCTGCTCCTGCTCGATGAGCCCCTGGCCGCACTCGACGTGGACGTCCGCGTCGAGACCCGACAGGTGGTCGCGGAGCTCCTCGCCGGTCGCAGCGCCCTGCTCATCACCCATGACATCGACGACGTCGTGTCATTGGCCGACGAGCTCGTCCTCATTGAGAATGGGGCTGTGGCATTGTCCTCCCAGGTGGGGCGGGTCGATCCCGGGGAAGCGGGCGCGGGGCAGAGCTTCCTGCGCAGCTTTTGCATAATGGACCGTGACGGAATAGTGTGCAGTCAGTCACATTGAGTCACTGACATTTCAAGGAGCACAACGCCGTGGCCGAACTGTCCTATTCTTCGGGTACATCGACAGAACCCCTGCTCGGGATCACCATCGGAGAGCACTTCAAGCGCATCGCAGAGGCGAACCCCGATGCCCTGGCTCTCGTCGACCGGTACTCGAGCCGACGGTGGACGTACGCCGAGTTCGATGCCGACACCGATGCGCTGGCCATCGGTCTGATCCGGCGCGGAGTGAAGAAGGGCGATCGAGTCGGAATCTGGGCGCAGAACGTCGCGGAATGGGCCCTCGTCCAGTACGCCACCGCGAAGATGGGCGCGATCCTCGTCAACGTCAATCCCGCCTACCGCAGCCATGAACTCGAATACGTCGTCGAACAGTCCGGGATGACGCTGCTCATCTCGCAGGTCTTAGCGCCTCCGCATTCGGATTTCCACGCCATCGCCACCGAGGTCGCTGCGAAGGTCCCCGCCCTCGACCTCGTGTTCCTCGACTCCGTGCCCGACGACCTCATCGGGGCTGCGAAGATCGACGAACGCGAATCCTTTGCCCACCTCATCGGGCAGGGGCGGCAGCTGCTGGAGGATGCGGATGCGAAGTACGGAGTGCGACTGCGGCAGGTGCTCGACGACCTTTCGGCAGACGAGCCGATCAACATCCAATACACCTCCGGCACCACGGGCTTCCCGAAGGGCGTGACGCTCAGCCACCACAACATCCTCAACAACGGGTACTTCATCGGCGAAATGCTCTCCTACACGTCTGCCGACACCGTCGTCGTTCCCGTTCCCTACTACCACTGCTTCGGCATGGTCATCGGCAACCTCGCCGCACTCAGCCATGGATCGGCCGTGGTGCTGCCGTCTCCCGGATTCGACCCCTTGGCGACGATGTCCGCCGTGACCGAGGAGAAGGCCACCTCGCTGTACGGAGTGCCGACGATGTTCATCGCCGAACTCGAACACCCGCGGTTCTCCGAATTCGACTTCTCGAGCCTGCGCACCGGGGTCATGGCAGGATCGCCCTGCCCGGTGAACACGATGCGCCGAGTCATCGATGACATGAACATGTCGGAGGTCGCCATCTGCTACGGCATGACCGAAACGGCGCCGGTGTCGATGATGACCCGAGTCGATGACTCTCTGGAGAAGCGCACGCAGACGGTGGGCCGCGTGATGCCCCACCTTGAGATCAAGATCGCGGACCCCGTCACGGGACAGGCTGTCCCGCGGGGGCAGAAGGGCGAGTTCTGCACCCGCGGCTACGCGGTCATGCTCGGATACTGGGAGCAGCCGGACAAGACAGCGGAGACGATCGACGCGGCTCGGTGGATCCACACCGGTGATCTGGCCATCATGGACGACGACGGCTATGTCGACATCTCCGGCCGGATCAAGGACATGGTCATCCGCGGCGGCGAGAACGTCTACCCGCGAGAGGTCGAGGAATTCCTCTACCACCACCCGGCCATCCGCGACGTCCAGGTCGTCGGTGTCTCCGATGAGAAATACGGCGAGGAGCTCATGGCCTGGGTGATCCTCAAGGACGGCTTCGACTCGCTGAGTGCCGACGAAGTCCGCGAATTCTGCTCCGGCAAGCTCGCCCACTTCAAGATTCCCCGCTATGTCGAGGTCCGCGATTCCTTCCCGATGACCGTGTCCGGAAAGATCCGCAAGGTCGACCTCCGGGAAGAGGGCGAGAAGATCGCGCACGCCGCCGTCTGAGTACCGAATGGGATCCGGCATGAGCTGCAGCCGGATCGCACTGGAGATCACAAGTCGGTTGCAGTTCAACCCGGACCGGGCATGAGTTTCGTTTGTGTGCCCGCATTCACTAGGATCAAATTCCATGAGAGTTGAATCACAGCCACTGGTGTCGATGACGAACGTCGAAAAGCACTACGGTGACTTCCACGCCCTGAAGAATGTCAACCTCGACATCGCCGAACGCGAGGTCGTCGTCGTCATCGGGCCCTCGGGCTCGGGCAAATCGACCCTGTGCCGGACGATCAATCGTCTCGAGACGATCACCTCAGGCAGCATCACGATCGACGGCAAGGAGCTGCCGGCCGAGGGCGCGGCGCTGGCTGAGCTGCGCTCGGACGTCGGCATGGTCTTCCAATCGTTCAACCTCTTCGCCCACAAGACGATCCTCGAGAACGTCACCCTCGGACCGATCAAGGTCAGGAAGCTGTCGAAGTCCGAAGCGGACAAACAGGCGATGGCCCTGCTCGAACGCGTCGGCGTCGCCCATCAGGCCGACAAATACCCTGCACAGCTCTCCGGTGGACAGCAGCAGCGTGTCGCGATCGCCCGGTCGCTGGCGATGAAACCGAAGGTGATGCTCTTCGACGAGCCCACCTCGGCACTGGATCCGGAGATGATCAATGAAGTCCTCGACGTCATGGAAGGTCTCGCGAAGGAGGGCATGACCATGGTCGTGGTCACCCACGAGATGGGATTCGCCCGCAAAGCCGCACACCGCGTCGTGTTCATGGCCGAAGGGGAGATCGTCGAGGTCGCCGAACCCGAGGAGTTCTTCACCCACCCGCAGAGCAGCCGGGCCAAGGATTTCCTGTCGAAGATCCTGACGAACTGAACCCACCCCTTTCACACCGATTCACCTCACTGACAAGGAGAGACAATGAAGAAGCTCAGATTGGCGGTCGCCTCGGTGGCCGTCGGAATGTTGGCGCTCAGCGGCTGCGGCCAGGGCGGAACACCGGATGCTCCGGCCGACGGCGATGGTGCCAAGGCCGAAGCACCGGAATACGAAGTCAACGACAGCGCGGATGTTGCGGATTCGAAGACGTGGAAGGCGGCGAAGGACTCCGGCGAGATCACCATCGGCGTCAAGTACGACCAGCCGGGCCTCGGCAACGTCTCGGCCGGTTCGAAGGAGCCCGAGGGCTTCGACATCGAGATCGCGAAGATGGTCGCCGCACAGCTCGGCTTCTCACCCGACGAGATCAAATACAGGGAGACCGTCTCGGCCAACCGTGAGCCGTTCCTGCAGCAGGGCAATGTCGACATGATCGTCGCGACCTACACGATCAATGACGAACGCAAGAAGGTCGTCGACTTCGCCGGACCCTACTATGTGGCGGGCCAGGACCTGCTCGTCGCCGCTGATTCCGACATCGCCGGACCCGAGGACCTCGACGGCAAGAAGGTCTGCTCCGTCGACGGTTCGACGCCTGCGCAGAACATCAAGGAGAAGTACAAGAAGGCCGAACTCGTCACCTACGATGCCTACTCGAAGTGTGTCACCGATCTCCAGTCGGGATCCGTTGACGCGGTGACCACCGACGACGCGATTCTGCGCGGCTACGCCCAGCAGTTCGAAGGTGAGTTCAAGGTCATCGGCAAGCCCTTCACCGAGGAGCCCTACGGCGTCGGTCTGCCCAAGGACGACAAGGCGCTGCGGGACGCGGTCAACGATGCTCTGGAGAAGGGCATGGACGACGGCGATTGGAAGAAGGCATTCGAATACACCCTCGGTTCCACCGATGGGGTCGATATGCCCGAGATCGACCGTTACTGACCCAGTCCACAGATTGACATGATGCGAGGGCACCGAAGCCGGTGTCCTCGCATCGATTAAGGAATCTGCTATGGATTTCCTGGAGCTGCTCCAGATGTTCCTCTCCGGTACGTGGGGAACGATCAAACTCTTCACCGTCGCCCTGGTCGGTTCTCTGGTCCTGGGCACAGTGCTGGCGGCCATGCGGGTCTCACCGACCCCGGTGCTCCGGATCGCCGCATCGACGTACATCAACGTCGTCCGGAACACTCCGCTGACCCTGGTGATGTTCTTCTGCGCGTTCGGACTGCCGTTCCTCGACATCCGGTTCGGTTCGACGAGTTCGTTCAACTCCTTCGTCTACGCCACGATCGCTCTCATCGCCTACACCGCCTGCTTCGTCGCAGAGACCCTGAAATCAGGTATCGCCACGATCCCCGTCGGGCAGGCCGAAGCCGCCCGAGCCGTGGGCCTGAGCTTCGGTCAGACGTTGAACGAAGTGGTTCTGCCGCAGGCGTTCCGCACGGTCATCCCGCCCTTGGGCAGCGTCATCATCGCGATGCTCAAGAACACGTCGATCGCCTCGGCGTTCAACAACCGGGAGCTGATCTCGGCGATGCGCAATGCCATCGAAGTCCGCGGTGACCTCGTCATTCCGCTGCTCTTCGGCACCGCGGTGGCCTATCTGATCCTGGCTCTGCTGCTCGGCCGTGTCTTCGACTACCTGGAGAGGAAGCTGGTGATCCTGCGATGAGCGCCCCCACCCAAGTGCTGTTCGACGAGCCGGGCCCGAAGTCCCGACGCAACAACATCATCCTCTCCGGCATCTCCGCGATCGTCCTGTTGGCGCTCGTGGCGTTCGTCATCTGGAAGTTCGCTGACGCGGGCCAGCTCAAGCCCGAGAAGTGGTATCCGTTCACCTTCGCACAGATCCAGACGGTGCTGCTCCAAGGCATGCTCGCGACTCTCAAGGTCGCCGTCGTCGCCTCGGCACTGGCGATGGTCGTCGGCGTCGTGTTCGCCCTGCTGCGGCTCTCAAGCAAAAGGGTCATCAGAGTTCCGGGCACCATCGTCCTCGAGTTCTTCCGCGGCGTGCCCGTGCTGCTGCTGATCTTCGCGATGTTCCTCATGTTCGGCAACGAGATCGGACCCTTCTGGTCCGTCGTCTTCGGCCTCACCCTCTACAACGGCATGGTGTTGGCCGAGATCATCCGCGCCGGGATCCTCGCGGTGTCGACCGGGCAGCGGGAAGCGGCGATGGCCATCGGACTGCGTCCCGGGCAGGTGATGAGCCTCGTGCTCATGCCGCAGGCCCTGCGCGCGATGATGCCGACGATCATCGCCCAGATCGTCGTCCTCCTCAAGGACTCGGCACTGGGCTTCATCGTCACCTATCAGGACCTGCTCTACCAGGTGAACCTCATCGGCCGTGAGTACAACAACCTGCTGCCGACATTCATCGTCGGAGCGGTCCTGTTCATCATCATCAATATGATCGTCGCCGGGTTCGCTCGCTGGCTCGAGGCCCGCCTGCAGCGCAAGACCACAGCGAACACCGAGGCGGAGGGACTGACTACGCAGATCGTCGACTGAGAGCAGGCAACGCCGGCAGGGCGGCGGCCGCGGCGCCGCCCTGCCGGCACCCTGTATCGTTCACAGTGAGAGTCGGCTACGAAGGAGTCGCAGAATGCCGCAGCCCGAAATCAGCCCCACACCGGTCAAGGTCGTCAAGAACATCGATCGTGAAAGGTTCGAGCTCTTCACCGATGACACCCCGGCAGAGTTCATCGGCTTCCTCGCCTATCAGAGGATCGACGAGGACACCGTGGAACTTCAGCACACGATCATCTCCGAGGACTTCTCCCGCCGCGGCTTCGCCCGGACCCTGGTCACCCGAGTCCTCGACATGATCAGAAGCGGCGGCGGCCGAATCGTGCCGACCTGCTCCTATGTCCAGGACTACCTCGAGCGGTTCCCGCAGTACGGTGACCTCGCGGCCCCACAGTGACAGGGCCCGAACCAGCATCCGGTGCAGGCCGTTTCGCACCGAGCCCGAGCGGCGACCTGCATATCGGAAACCTCCGCTCAGGGCTGTTGGCCTATGTCCGTGCCAGGCAGACGGGACGCCGCTTCCTGTGGCGCATCGAGGACCTTGACAGGGTCAGAGCCGGCTCAGCACAATCGCAGCTCGACGTCTTCGCCGAACTCGGCGTCACCCCGGACGAAGAGCCGCTCATCCAATCACAGCGTCATGATGTCTATGCCGCAGCCATCGCGGAGTTGGATGCCGCCGGGCTGGTGTTCGAATGCTACTGCTCGCGCAAGGACATCGCTCAAGCACCGAGCGCACCGCACGGCCCACCAGGGGCCTATCCCGGAACGTGCCGCCGCCTCGGCGAGGACGAGCGGCGGCAGCAGCGGGAGAGACTCGCACACAACGGGCGGCAGCCGGCCCTGCGGCTGCGAGCCGACAACCGTGCACATCACATCGATGATGCGCTGCTGGGCCGGGTGGTAGCCCCGGTCGACGACCTCGTGCTGCGACGCGGCGACGGAGTCTTCGCCTACAACCTCACCGTGGTCGTCGATGACGGAGCGAGCGGAGTCGACGAGGTGGTGCGCGGTGACGATCTCGCCTCCTCGGCACCTCGGCAGGCCTACCTCGCACGACTCCTCGGGATCACCGAACCGAACTGGGTGCATGTGCCTCTGGTGCTCAACGACAACGGTCAGCGTCTGGCCAAACGCGACGGTGCAGTCACCTATCAGCAGCTGCGCAGCCTCGGCTGGACCGCTGCCGATGTGTTCGCCTGGATGCAGAAGTCCTTGGCGCCGACGATGACGGGGCCGCGGTGGAAGGACATCGACGATATGATCTCCGGCGTCGACTTCGCTGAGATGCCGACCTCGCCGACGGTCTTCATCCCGCCGGCCGACTCCTGAAGTCGTGGGTCTCAGGCTGCGGAGGAGTTCGCAGCCGCGGAGATGACGCCGTCGTAGATCGCCTCGAACGTGTCCAAGGTGTATTCGATATCGTGTTTGGCCACGACATCGAGCGACGCCTTGGAGAACGCATCGAGTTCGGCGTCGCCCATTCGGCAGATGCGGGTGAAACGATCGGCCAGTGCGTTGATGTCGTGCGGCGGGAACAGGTAGCCGTTGACCCCGTCACGGACGAGATGAGGCAGGGCCACGGCGTCGGCCAACACCACGGGTTTGCGTGAGGCGAGCGCCTCGAGAGTGGCGATCGACTGCAGCTCCGCTGTCGAGGGCATGCAGAAGAAGGTGCAGCGCTGGTAGGCGTCCATCAGAGCCTTGTCGCTGATCTTGCCGAGGACATGGACCCGGTCGGCGATCCCGTGCTCGGCTGCCAGCTGCTTCAGGGGCTCTTCCTGGTCACCGCCGCCGACGATGTCGGCCTCGAGGCCGATTTCGGGGTCGGTCTTGGCGACTGCTTCGACGATATCTGCGGCATGTTTCTCGGAGGAGAGGCGACCGACGAAGAGCACCCGTGGGGGAGTGGAACGGGGCGCCTGCGGTTCGAGTTCGCGCAGATGGGCGAAGCGTTCGAGGTCGATTCCGCAGGACACCGCCCGGATCGGGGAGGTGAACCCGTTCTCGGTGAGCAGATCTGCAGCCAGCTGCGTCGGGACGGTGATGAAGTCGGCGGACTGGAACTTCCGGCGCAGATCCCACCACGCGATCGCGGTACCGCCGTCGAGGACGGCTTTCGGAGCCTTGATGTACGGGCGCACATTGTCGGGCATGAAATGGTTCGTCGCGACGACCGGGAGGCCTCGTCGGATCGATTCGGAGAACGCATAGCGGCCGATGACGAAATGGGCCTGAGTATGGACGACATCGGGTTGGAGGCTGTCGAGCAGCCGGGAGATCTCGGGTTTCGTCTCCCACGGCATGCAGATCATCCAGGTCGGATGCAGCGGCCAACGGTGGGCGGTCAGGCGGTGGACGGTGACTCCGTCTTCGACGCTGACCGAGGGCTTGCCCGTGGCAGAGGGACACGCGACGTGCACATCATTGCCGCGCGCGGCGAGTCCGGCGGCCAGACGTTCTGCGAACTTCGCGGCACCATTGACCTCGGGCGCGTACGTCTCTGCCGGGATGAGGATGCGGCGGGCTGGAGTGGGTCGGTGCGCAGACAGGATTCAGCTCTCCTCGGTGTCGGTCATGGTGTTGGAACGGCGGGCGTCCCTGCGCTGAGCTTCTCGATCTTTGACATCGGGATGATACCGCGACAATACAACGACACCTGCGCAGGCGACCAATCCAGTGACCGTGATGACGGCGATCAGCCACAGCGGAGCCGAGGCAGCCTCACCGAGGACCACGGTACCCAGGATCACGGCGCCGATCGGATCGATGACGGTGAGCCCGGCGATGACCATTTCGGGAGGGCCGGCGGCGTACGCGTTCTGAACGAACCAGGAGCCGAGAGCGACTGCGGCGAGCAGTCCTGCCACATTCACCCAGGTGACCTCGGCGAGACCGGCCTGGAGGAATTGAACGCTGACGAGGTGAGCGTTCGTGGCGACGCACGAGAAGAGGAGTCCGGCGGCGACGATGAGGACGAGCTGAGGCGCATGACGGAAAGCGAGCATGATGACCAGGCCGAGACCGACGACGACGGCGGTGATCCAGAACAGCGGCAGGGCATCGGCGCCGAGGTGGACCTCCGAACGTGCTGTCGTGGCCGAGAGCCCGACGAAGATCGTCACGCCGATCGTGCACCAGACGACGGACTGGACGAGCCGTCGATTGACCCTGAGCCCGCGGTGACGGACGCCCAAGAGCACGGACACGATGAGCGAGAACGCACCGATCGGCTGCACGACCATCACCGGGGCAAGCGCCAGGGCCACGAAATTGCCGGCCGTGCCGAAACCGAGGATGAGCAGACCGAGCAGCCAGCGCCCGTTGCCGAGCAGTTCTGTGAAATGAGCCCAGCTGAGTCCGTTGTGGGAATCATCCTGACCGGCGATGGCATCGTGTTGGTACAGAGCGCCATAGGCGAGGGCCACGGCCGCCAGCACGGCGAGGGCGATTGCCACTGTGGTCACGGTGAATCTTCCGGGTTCGGAGCGGATGGAGAAGGTGCGAGGATCGCTTCGAGTTTACCGTGCACCTGCGCTGCGAGGGGGCCCATGGCCTGTATTCGTCACGACTGTACGGCTAACCGACCGGGGCGGTGGGGTTTCCCTCAGGGGTTGTGAGCTAAAGCACTCATCGCCGTTTTGTTCGCCTGCCTCGGTGTTTGCTAAGCTGGAACACACGTCCGCAGGAGACTGCGACGTTCCTCCGTAGCTCAGTTGGCAGAGCATTCGACTGTTAATCGAAGGGTCGCTGGTTCGAGCCCAGCCGGGGGAGCAGACCGGGCCCCGTCCGTTTCGGACGGGGCCTTCGTCGTGCCCGGGCAGGGGAATACCTCGAGCATCAACCAGGTTGGCGGATGTATGAAGTCTTTCGGATTCTTGAGTTTCGGTCATTACGGCACCGGCAGTGCTCCCGAGGGGTATGGAGCGAAGGCGGCATTGCAGCAGGCGGTCGAGATCGGCGTCGGCGCCGACGAGATCGGTGTCAATGGTGCTTACTTCCGCGTCCATCATTTCGCCACGCAGGCGGCTTCGCCCATGCCGCTGCTGTCAGCGATCGCCGCCCGGACTCAGCACCTCGAGGTCGGGACCGGAGTGATCGACATGAGGTATGAGAATCCGCTCTACCTCGCCGAGGAGGCCGCCGCCCTCGACCTGCTCTCCGACCAGCGGCTGGCGCTGGGCATCAGCAGGGGATCGCCCGAACCTGCTCTGCGCGGTTGGGAATCCTTCGGCTACGAGGACCCGAGCGAACCCAAAGCCGCGAACATGGCCCGGGAGAAGTTCGACCGCTTCCTCCGGGCGGTCCGGGGTGAACGGCTGGCTCCGGCCGACCCGCAGCAGTTCGGACCCGGGGCCAGCCTGCGGGTCGAACCGCACTCACCCGGACTCGACCGACGCATCTGGTGGGGTGCAGGTTCCGCGGCGACCGCCGAATGGGCGGCACACCAGGGGGTGAATCTCATGAGTTCGACCCTGCTCACCGAGGCGACCGGAGCCTCATTCGGAGACCTGCAGGCCGAGCAGATCGACCGGTATCGGGAGGCATGGCGGGAAGCGGGACACGGATGGAACCCGCGCGTCTCCGTGTCCCGCAGCATCTTCCCGATCACCACCGACCTCGACGACCTCTACTTCGGTCGGCGAAGTGCCGGCCAGGGCGATCAGATCGGGATCATCGACGACACCCGCTCGACCTTCGGCCGGACCTATGCGGGCGAACCCGATCGCCTCATCGACGAACTCAAAGCCGATGCGGCCATCGCGGCTGCGGATACCCTGATGCTGACGATTCCCAGCCAGTTGGGGGTCGACTACAACCTGCACATCCTCGAATCCTTCGCCGAACACATCGCACCTGCTCTTGGGTGGGTGCCGAACTCTCAGCTCCGTTCCTGAACTTCGAATCCCATATCAGCTGGATCCAGACGAGACTTTCGGAGGAGCACCATAGGATGTGGTCTATAGCTTGAAAGACGAAGAGAGCCGCGTGGTCGACGAGTGATCCTCTCCCACGCGGGCGAAGAGGAGACCATGTGAGCGAGAGCACGGGAATGTCGCAGACGCAGAAGCGAATCCTGCTCATCGGCCTCGTTCCGCTCTTCATGTCGCTGCTGTCGGTGTCGAGCATCAATGTCGTCCTGCCCTCGATCGCCGCGGACATCGGCGCCTCGACCTCGGCGCTGCAATGGGTGCTCACCGGCTATGCCCTCTCGTTCGGTGTCGTCCTCGTCGCCGCCGGTCGGGCGGGGGATGTCTTCGGTCGTGGTCAGCTGTTCATCGCCGGAGTCGGACTCTTCGGGCTGTCCTCCCTCGTCTCGGGCATCGCGCCGGATCCGCTGACGCTCAATATCGCGCGCGTCGTCATGGGCTTCGGCTCCGGACTGCTCAACCCGCAGGTCGTCGGCCTTCTGCAGCAGTACTTCCAGGGACCTCCGCGCGGCCGAGCGTTCGGAATGATGGGCACCACGGTGGGCCTCTCAGTGGCGATCGGTCCTGTTCTCGGCGGGGCGCTGATCGCTCTGTTCGGCAACGACCTCGGCTGGCGGGCGACCTTCCTCGTCAACGTGCCCTTCGCCGTCGTCTCCCTCCTCCTGGCTCGCGCGTGGCTGCCCAGCGGTGCCTGGCGCCCCGCCGTGGCCGAAGGAGCCGCCGACGCCAAGGACGACAAGGACCTCGATCCTGTCGGTGTGCTCCTACTCGGCGTCGGAGTCCTCCTCATCCTCCTGCCCTTCGTCGAATCCTCGCTCGGATGGTTCATCTGGCTGGCGCTTCCGGTGGGACTGGCGGCGATCTGGGTGTGGACGAAATGGGAACGTCGCTATGCCCGCCTCGGCAGACCGCCGATGGTCGACCTCGACCTCTTCCGCATTCCCAGCTTCAGCAACGGCTCGATCATCATCACCCTCTACTTCCTCGGCGTGACCAGCGTCTGGGTCCTCGTGGCGATCTATATGCAGCAGGGGCTGGGGCATTCGGCCCTGGCTGCGGGCATGATCGGGCTGCCCGCGGCACTCCTGTCAGCGGTCTCCGCCGACGTGTCGGGTCGGTTCGTGTTCCAGATCGGGCGCCGCCTCGTCGTGTGGGGGATCGTCACCTGCCTGTTCGGCCTCCTCGCGACGATCGCCGTCGTCGTGCTGCTCTCGCAGGGGATCGGCAGCGAATGGTGGATGCTGTTCACCCTTGCGTTCATCGGCACGGCGCAGGGAATGGTCATCAGTCCGAACCAGACACTGACCCTGCACGAGGTGCCGCTGAAGTACGCGGGTTCCTCCGGTGGTGTGCTGCAGACAGGGCAGCGTATCGGCACCTCGATGGGTCTGGCCATCATGACCGCGCTCGCGTTCTCCATCACCGCGGTCAGCAACTGGCACATGGGCATGATCGGCGCTTTCGCAGCCATCGCCGTCGTCGTCATCCTCGCCGGGATCGTCGGCCTTGTCGAGGTTCGCCGAGGCGGTTCGCGCCGACGCTGAGACAGGCCGGCACGCGGCTCGGCCGAGCGCCGAATACCCTCAGCTGTCAGCGCAATAATGTTACTGAATTTAGACAATCCGCTGTGTGCGAATGTGGAAGACTGTGAACGCACAACAGCCCACGGAAGGAAACACAGTGTCCCTGGCCGTACCCGAGGACGATTCGGCGCTCGAAGAGCTCGTCCGCTCCGGAGGCATCGAAACCTACTTCGCGCCCGTCGTCGACGCCCTGACCTTCCATCGTGTGGGACATCAGATTCTGCAGGCTCCGACAGGGGATCCGGAACTGGGGCGTGCGGAGTCGGAGAATCTGCGCCGCGCGATGCGCTCATCGACGATCACCGGCGACATCGATGCGTCTCTGCGGGATACGGCTCTGCGGACGGCCGAAGGCGCCGGACTGCCGAAGTCGAATCGGCTCTTCCTCCACGCCGAAGCCGAATCGTTCGCCACGCTCGAGGACCGCACCGGTGAACCCGACCGTTCCGTCATCCTCCAACTCGACGCCCATCGCGTGGTGTCCTCTCCCGCCTCGGTGCTGCGCTCGGTTCGTTCGGCTCGGTCGCTCGGCTGGGGCGTGGGCATGTCATCGGTCGGGGCCGATCTGCGCAGCGCCTCATTCGTTCCCTTGGTCAACCCTTCTGTCGTCGGACTCCACCCGGATGTCCTGCGCATCGACTGCGACTCGCACCTTGCTGAACTCAACCGGCTGCTTCACGCCCACCTCGAGCGCACAGGAGCAGTCATCCTCGCCGACGGTGTGGAGACCGAAGACGATCTGGACAGAGTGCGGGGTTTGGGCGCACGGTTCATGTCCGGACCGTACTTCGGTGAGGCCACGAAACAGCCGCAGCCGTTCTCCGAGCCGAGCGAAGACGCTCTCGTCTCCCACTACTCGCGCAACCTGCCCGCACTGGGCACTCCCTACTCGATCTCGCAGGGGCTGCGCCGGGAGCCGCTGGTGATGAATCGAGAGCTCCTCATCGCTCAGATCGCAGCCCTCGAAGAGCGTGCCCTGGCTTCCGGGACGGCGACGATCACGCTCGGAGTGTTCGGGGAGGACGAGGATTTCTCCGAAGCGACCAGACTGCGGTACGAGAAGATCCGTGACACCGTCGGAATGACCGCGATGTTCTCCGGCGGATTCGACGGACCACCCATCCCCGGTGTGCGCACCGGACTCGTCGATGCCTCGGATCCCATGCGCAACGAACACGGAGTCGTTGTCGTCGGCCCGGACTGGTCGGGCATGGTCGCTGCCTCCAAACGCAATGACCCCGGCAGTGACGGGCAGACCGTGTTCGATGTCTACATCACCACAGATCGCTACACCTGTGTGGACGCAGCTCGGAGCGTGCTCACCCGTATTGCCCCACTGACCGCCTCGGCCTCGTTTCAGGGGGTCTGAGTCGGACAGACACGTCCGCGAAGTTCTCGGAGCGGCGGCATCGGACAAGTGGGTCTGGGCGCATTCTTGGTGCTAATCTTGACTCGGCTGGCCCCCGTAGCTCAGCTGGTCAGAGCAGGGAACTCATAATTCCTTGGTCGTCGGTTCAAGTCCGACCGGGGGCACCGACCGTCCACCCGCCTCGGCTCTCACTTACGGTGTGCGCATAGTCAGGGAACATCCGAATGGTCTCGGACCGGCCGACTCTGCCCCTTTCCTCTGCGATCGTCTCCACAGCGTCACGCCGTTCACTCGAGACTGACAGACACCCGCCACCACCAGCGTCTTCGATGCTTGGCTGCAGGTCGAACATGGACTATCATGTGGGCAGTGCCTCCTTGCGGATCGTAGGGGAAGACGTATCCGAGGTAGGAGGCAGAAATGGATATGACACAGGGCGTACTCTTCGTCCACTCAGCACCTCGTGCGCTGTGCCCTCACATCGAGTGGGCAGCGGGCGGGGCCATCGGCGCACAAGCACGCTTCGACTGGACACCCCAGCCGGCAGCACCTGGGCTTGTGCGCGCAGAAGTCTGCTGGCGCGCGCCCGCAGGCTCCGGGGCTCGTATTGCTTCAGCACTGCGCGGTTGGGACTCACTCCGCTACGAAGTCACCGAAGAACCCTCACCGGGTGTCGACGGTGGCCGGTGGAGCCACACGCCCGATCTCGGCATCTACCATGCTGTGACTGATACTGCCGGGAACATCCTCGTTCCCGAAGATCGCATCCGCTCCGTCATGGAACGCGCAGCAGGCGACCCCGCGAAGTTCTCCTCAGAGATGGCCATCGCTTTGGGCGAAGCCTGGGATGAGGAACTTGACGCGTTCCGTCACGCCGGTGAGGGTGCACCCGTGCGGTGGCTGACCAAGGTCGGCTGAACCGACTCACACGTCGTTCGTGCGGAGTTCCCAAAGACTCCGATCGAGTTCGACCCGTCTGAGGGCACACCTTCCTACCTCGGGTGTGCCCATTTCGCGTGTCCGCAGGCGGCATTGGCGCAGTGAGCCACGCAGTCTCCACGCGGGGAACCAGCAGCGCCCATCCTGGGATCGGCGGATATTGCTGCCGAGTTGATGAGTCGATTCCTCGCCGGAGACGGGCACCAATGGAAACGGCACACTTAAGGGTGGATAGCCCAGTTTCAAACTTGGGCTATCCACCCTAAAGTGTGCCAAAACTCAGATCGTCGCACCTAGAGTGTGCCGAAGCTCAGACAGCCGCACCTAGAGCGTACTGAACCGCAGACAGGCCGTACCTGAAATGTGCCGTAGCCGCCGTCTGCAGCTGGGCAGAGACTCAGGCGGAGCGGAACGCGACAACGGCGTTGTGACCGCCGAAGCCGAACGAGTTCGTGATTGCCGCGATGTCACCGGTGGGCAGCTCTGCGGGAGTGTCGCGCACGATGTTGATGCCCACGACCTTCGGATCGACTTCGTCGATATTGATGGTCGGGGGAGCCTTCCGAGTCTGCAGTGCCTTGACCGTGAGGATCGCCTCCACGGCTCCGGTGCCACCGAGAAGGTGCCCGGTCATCGATTTCGTAGCCGAAACCAAAGCCTCGCCGACATTGTCGCCGAGGAGCTCGGTGATCGCCAGCGACTCGGGAATGTCACCGACCGGAGTCGACGTGGCATGGGCATTGACGTGCTTGATGTCAGCTGCCCTCAGTCCGCCGGCGTCAAGAGCCTGCTGCATGGCAGCCAGCGCATGCTTGCCCTCAGGTTCGCCGCCGGTGATGTGGTAGGCATCATTCGAGATGCCCCAGCCGGCCACCTCGGCGTAGATCTTCGCTCCACGCGCCCGCGCATGCTCCTCGGTCTCGAGGATGAGCGCACCCGCGCCCTCTCCCATGACGAATCCGTCACGGTCGACGTCATAGGGGCGCGAAGCTGCTTCGGGTGAGTCCGTGCGACGTGAAAGGGCCTGCATCGAGTTGAACGCGGCCAGGGTGATCGGATGGATCGCCGCTTCGGAACCGCCGGCGATGATGACATCGGCCCTGCCGGACGCGAGCACATCGTAAGCGTGGCCGAGGCTCTCGGTCGACGACGCGCAGGCAGAGACCAGAGTCTGCACGCCTGCACGAGCTGCGAACTCCATGCCGATTGCCGCGGCCGGACCATTCGGCATGAGCATGGGGACCGTCAGCGGCATGACCCGGCGAGGGCCCTCCTCCTGCAACGTGTCCCAGGCATCGAGCAGAGTCCAGACGCCGCCGATTCCGGTGGCCCAGGAGACGGCAGTGCGCTCAGGGTCGGTCTCTTCGAGGCCGGCATCTGCCATCGCCTCACGGGCGGAGATCAGCGCGAATTGGCTCGAAGGGTCGAGTCTCTTCGCCTGGACTCGCTTGAGATTGTCGGGAACGACCTGTGGGTCGACCTGGGCGGCGAAGTCCACGGCGAGGCCGTACTTCTCCGACCAATCATTGTCCATCGTGTGGACCCCTGAGGTGCCTGCCAGAATGGCTTGCCACGTGGCCTCGGCGTCTGCGCCCAGGGGGGTTACCGCACCGATGCCGGTGACGACAACTTTAGCTGTCATGGTACAAACCTCGTCGATAGTGTGGACACGGCCCGTCGGTGGACGGGCCGTGTTCGGCTGCTGTGGTTCAGGCTTCCTGCGCCTTGTTGATGTAGTCGACAGCGTCCTGAACGGTCACGAGATCCTTGACGTCGTCATCGGGGATCTTCACGCCGAACTTCTTCTCAGCGTTGACGACGATGGTCATCATCGAGATCGAGTCGATGTCGAGGTCATCGGTGAACGACTTGTCGGCTTCGACTGCTTCAACGGCCAGGCCGGTCTCTTCGTTGACGATCTCTGCGAGCCCAGCGAGGACTTCAGCTTCGGTGAATGCCATTTCTTTCCTACTTTCTGATTTCGGCCGAGGGTTTTTCGACCGTTTGAGGAACGTTTCGACGAGTGTCCCGCCGAATATCTTAGGACATTCACGGAGAGTTTTCCGTGAATGGTGTGTCTCAGGGCAGGCGGACGACCTGCGCGCCGTAGACGAGGCCCGCGCCGAAGCCCATCTGCAGGGCGAGCCCGCCGCTGAGTTCGGGCTGTTCGCGCAGAAGACGTTCGGTGGCCAGCGGGATCGACGCTGCCGAAGTGTTGCCGTTGTCGGCGATGTCACGGGCGATGACGACCGAGTCCGGCAGCTTGAGCTGCTTGGCGAGCTCATCGATGATGCGCATGTTCGCCTGGTGCGGAATGAACGCTGCGAGATCCTCGGCTGCGACACCGGAAGCGGCGAGGGCTTCCTTGGCCACCTCGGCGCCGTCCCACACGGCCCAGCGGAAGACGGTCGGACCGTCCTGGCGCAGGGTCGGGAACGGAAGATCACGGTCGTCGCGGACATCCATGAGCGATTCGGTCATCCGAATGGTCGACCAGTTCTCGCCCTTCGAGCCCCACACGGTCTTCGAAATGCCGGGCTCGTCGGACGAGGTCACGACGACCGCACCGGCACCGTCACCGAGGATGAAGGAGATCGAACGGTCCTCAGGATCGATGATGTCCGAGAGCTTCTCAGCACCGATGACGAGGATGTTGTCCATGGCTCCGGACCGCACCAGCGAATCGGCCTGGCCGATGCCGTAGCAGTAGCCCGCGCACGCGGCGCTGATGTCCCATGCGGGGATCGGGCCGGTGCCGAGGCGATCGGTGAGGGCGGCGGCAGCCGAGGGGGTCATGTAGGGGAAGGTCACCGTGGAGATGATGATCGCGCCGATGTCCTCGGGTTTGAGACCGGACGAGGCGATGGCTTCGAGTGCGGCTTCCTCGCACATGTCGAGAACGCCGACGTCCTTGCTGGCACGACGGCGGGTGACGATACCGGTGCGCTGACGGATCCATTCGTCCGAGGAGTTGATCGGCCCGGCGATATCGTCATTCGTGACGAGGTTCTCTGCCCGGTAGGCGCCGATCCCGGCGATGCGGGAGAAGGTGCCGAGCTCGGCTGTCTGCAGTGTTGGCATTGTGTTGTCCTTCGATTCTCAGGCGTGAGCTGCCGCGAACTCACGCGCGCCGTCGAGGTCGGCGGCTGATTTGATGGGGAATGTCTCCACGCCCTTCATGGCGCGTCGAGCGATGCCGGTGAGGGTGCCACCGGGCACGAGTTCGATCATTCCGGTGACTCCGGAGTCGAGCAGGGTCTCCTGGCACAGGTCCCAGCGGACCGGGTTCGTGACCTGCTTGACGAGGCGGTCGACGTATTCGCGGCCGTCTGCAACAGCGCTGCCGTCAGAATTGCTGAGGATGCGCACCTGCGGGTCGGTGACCTCCAGCGCCGAGGCGGTGGTGGCGAGGTCCTCGGTCGCCGCAGCCATGAACTCGGTGTGGAAGGCGCCGGCGACGGGCAGCGCGATGACGCGTGCTCGCTCGGGCGGGTTCTCCGACAAGGTCTGCAGCGAAGCGAGGGAACCGGCGGCGACGGTCTGTCCACCGCCGTTGACATTGGCCGGGCTGGCACCGGCGGCTTCGATGGCGGCGAACACGTCTTCGGGCTGTCCGCCGACGACGGCGGCCATACCGGTGGGCGTGGCGGCAGCGGCGGCGGCCATGCCTGTGGCACGCACCGACACGAACCGCATGGCATCGGCGGGGGAGAAGACACCCGCGAGCTGTGCGGCCGCGATCTCACCGACCGAGTGTCCGGCCACGACGTCGGGGCTGACACCGAGCTCGGCGGCGCAGGCGATCGCCGAGGCGACGAGCAGCGGCTGTGCCAGCGCCGTGTCCTTGATCGTCTCGTCATCGGATTCGGTGCCGTGCAGGCGCAGGTCGATCCCCGAGGCGGTCGAGAGCACGTCGATCTGTGCGGAGAAGGTATCGAGCTCGAGGAAGGAGTTGAGGAAGCCGGACTTCTGGGCCCCCTGGCCCGGGCAGGTGATTGCTAGCACTCAGTTCTCTTTTCGTTGGGTTCCAGATGCCAATCTAATGGACGTCGGACCGATTTCAATGAGATTTGTCGCTGTTCGACAATACGCCGTCTTCTGACAGTCGCCCATAGACCAATGCGATGTGGATGACGAACGCATCGCGAGACGTCGTCGGGTCGAGTCCGATGGCTTCGGTGATCTTGCGCAGACGGTAGCGGACGGTGTTCGGATGCACTGACAGCGCCTTGGCCGTGGCTTCGAGCGAGGATCCGAATTCGACATACGCGCTGACGGTCTTCAGCAGCTGCCCGGTGCCCGACGTCAATGGTGCGTAATAGCGGTCGATGAGCTCGCCCAAGGCGATCCGGTCTCCGGCCAGTGCCCTTTCGGGCAGCAGGTCATCGGCCTTGACCGGCCGCGGGGAGTCAGGGCGTGCTGTGGCGGCCTTGAGTGCGCGGATCGCCGCTTTCGCCGAGGTGGCCGCCTCGGCCAGCGCCGGGACCGTGGGTCCGACGATGACTTCGGAGGGACCGAAGCAGTCGGACAGATCCTCGACGGCCTCATCGACTTCGGTGACCCCGCCCAGGACGATGAGCAGCCGGTTGTCGTGGATGCCGACGAGGGCGTCGTCGGCCCACCTGCTGGCTTTGCGCCGGATTCCGTCGAGGCCCTTGTTCGCCGAGCGCTGCGGGGCACGCCCGACGATGACGCACACTGGGCCGTCTGACTGCCAGCCGAAGGCAGCGGTGCGGCTGGCGAGCTCATCGACGGAGTCTCCGCGAACGAGAGCGTCGATGACCATAGCCTCGAGTCGGGCGTCCCAGCTGCCGCGGGCTTCGGCGGCGCGGGCGTAGACATCGGCGGCGGCGAAGGCCACCTCGCGCGAATAGACGAGCACGGCTTCGCGCAGGGCCGGCTGCTCGACAGGACGGGCGATGTCCGGAACGCGCTCCTCGACGACTTCGACGACGATCTTGAGCAGCTGCAGTGTCTGCTGCAGGCTGATGGCGCGGACGAGGTCGCGCGGAGCGGTCTTGAACAGGTCGGAGACCACGCGCAGGTTCTTATCGGGTTTGCGGTACCAGTCGACGAATGAGGAGATGCCCGACTGGGCGAGCAAGCCTACCCAGGACCGGTCAGAGGACGACATCGTGCGGTACCAGGGCAGCTGCGTCTCAAGCCGCTGCAGCGTCACCGACGACAGGACCCCGACTCCCGCCCGCAGTCGACGGGCGGTTTCGGCGCGACGGCGCACGGACTCGGCATCAGACATCATGAGTACGACTTTAGATGATTACTCACAAATACGTTGTCAGCGACATACAACCAGTGGGAATTTGAGACAAATATGGCCGGAGTCTTGGAGACTCCGGCCATATCGGGGCTCAACGCGTGAGCAATCTCAGGAGATCAGGCTCCTGCTCCCTCGGTCGATCCCGAGCTGCCCGCTCGGACATCGTCGAGCTGGTACTTCTTCGCCGCCTCGGCGGCCTTCTCAGCCGAGATCTTCCCGGTGTCGGCCAGGGAGATGAGCGCCTGGGTGACCACAGACGGACCGTCGACGAGGTAGTAGCGACGAGCCGCGGGACGGGTGTCCGAGATCGCGTAGCCGTCGGTGCCGAGCGAGGTGAAGTGGCTGGGCACGTACTGGCGGATCTGGTCGGGCACGGCTCGCATGTAATCCGAGGTCGCGATGACCGGGCCTTCGGTCTCAGCCATCTTCTCGCTGACATAGGGCACACGCGATTCGGCGTCGGGGTGCTTGAGCCGCTCGTTCTCGGCGTCGAGGCCGTCACGACGCAGCTCGGTCCACGAAGTCACCGACCACACATCGGCCGAGACTCCCCAGTCCTTCTCCAGCAGCTCCTGAGCCTCGAGGACCCACTGGACACCGACACCGGAGGCCATTAGCTGAACCTTCGGCCCACCGTTGTCGGCACCCTTCTTGAGCAGGTAGAGGCCCTTGAGCACGCCTTCGACGTCGAGGCCCTCCGGCTCGGCCGGCTGGACCATCGGCTCGTTGTACATGGTGATGTAGTAGAGCACGTCGGGGTCGCGTTCATCGGCGGGATCGTACATCCGGTGGATGCCGTCCTTGACGATATGGGCGATCTCGTAGCTGTAAGCCGGGTCGTAGGACACGACCGAGGGGTACGTCGAGGCGAGCAGATGCGAGTGGCCGTCGCCGTGCTGCAGGCCCTCGGCTACGAGTGTCGTGCGTCCTGCGGTGGCACCGAGGACGAATCCGCGGGCCATCTGGTCGCCGGCGGCCCAGAAGAAGTCGCCGGTGCGCTGGAAGCCGAACATCGAGTAGAAGATGTAGAACGGGATCATCGGCTCGCCGTGGGTGGCGTACGAGGTGCCCGCCGCAGTCAGTGCTGCGGTCGCGCCGGCCTCGTTGATGCCCACGTGCAGAAGCTGACCGTCAGTGGCTTCCTTGTACGCGAGGAACAGGTCCCGGTCGACAGAAATGTAGTTCTGACCGTGTGGGTTGTAGATCTTCGCCGTCGGGAAGAACGAGTCCATGCCGAAGGTGCGGGCCTCATCGGGGATGATCGGCACGATCCGGTGACCGAACTCCTTCTCCCGCATGAGGTCCTTGAGCACGCGCACGAAGCCCATCGTGGTCGCGATCTGCTGCTTGCCCGAACCGCGACGCCCGGCCTCGAAGGCCTTTTCGGAAGGCATCTTGAGGTCGATGTGGGTGCTGCGACGTTCGGGGGAGTATCCGCCGAGCTCGGCACGACGCTCCTGCATGTACTTGAGTTCGGGGGCGTCGACACCCGGGTGGTAGTACGGCGGGAGCTGCGGATTCTCTTCGAGCTCCTTATCCGAGATCGGGATCTGGAAGTGATCGCGAGCGAGTTTGAGGTCGTCGACGGTCATCTTCTTCATCTGGTGCGTTGCGTTGCGGGCCTCGAAGTGAGGTCCGAGCGAGTAGCCCTTGACGGTCTTGACGAGGATCGCCGTCGGCTGACCGGTGTGTTCGAGGGCTGCCTTGTAAGCGGCGTAGACCTTGCGATAGTCGTGGCCTCCGCGCTTGAGGTTCCAGATCTGCTCGTCGCTGTAATTCTCGACCATCGCCTTCGTGCGCGGATCACGGCCGAAGAAGTTGTCGCGGACGAACCCGCCGGACTCGCCTTTGTAGGTCTGGTAGTCACCGTCGGGCGTGACATTCATGAGGTTGACGAGCGCACCGTCGCGGTCCTTGGCCAACAGGGCGTCCCACTCGCGTCCCCAGACGACCTTGATGACGTTCCAGCCGGCACCGCGGAAGTAGGATTCGAGCTCCTGCATGATCTTGCCGTTGCCGCGGACGGGGCCGTCGAGCCGCTGCAGGTTGCAGTTGATGACGAAGTTGAGGTTGTCGAGCTCTTCGAAAGCGGCGACATGGAGCATGCCGCGGCTCTCGGGCTCGTCGAGTTCGCCGTCGCCGAGGAACGCCCAGGTCTGCTGCTGGGACGTGTCCTTGACGCCGCGGTTGTGCAGGTACTTGTCGAACTGAGCCTGCGCGATCGCGTTCATCGGCCCCAGACCCATGGACACCGTGGGGTGCTCCCAGAAGTCAGGCAGCTGGTGCGGGTGCGGGTAGGAGGGCAGCCCCTGCGGCTTGCCGTCGATGAAGTGCGACTGCTGCTGACGGAACCCGTCGAGCTGTTCGGCGCTCATCCGCCCCTCGAGATAGGCACGAGCGTACATACCGGGGGAGGCATGACCCTGATAGAAGATGTGGTCACCGCCGCCGGGATGGTCCTTGCCGCGGAAGAAGTGATTGAGCCCGACCTCGTAGAGAGTCGCGGACGAGGCGTAGGTGGAGATGTGTCCGCCGACCTCTACGCCGGGACGCTGGGCCCGGTGCACGAGCATGGCGGCATTCCAGCGGTTCCAACGGCGGTAGCGGCGCTCGACCTCTTCGTCGCCGGGGAACCATGGCTCGTTCTCGGGTCCGATGGTGTTGACGTAGTCGGTGGCCGTGAGGCTGGGGACACCGATCTGTTTCTGCCGTGAGCGCTCGAGCATGCGCAGCATGATGTAGCGTGCTCGTGTTCGACCGGTCTCATCGATGAGGCCATCGAGGGAGGCCAGCCATTCCTCGGTCTCCTCCGGGTCGATGTCGGGCACCTGGCTGGGCAGGCCGTTGAGAATGGGGCCGCCCTGATTCCGATTGTCCACGATGTGGTCCTCTCTTCAGCTCCACGATCTTCATTGGTGTAGAGATCATGTCCATCAGATGGAGTGTGGTCCGCAGGATGTCTGAGCCCAGGGTCCACCCGATACACAGGTCAGCCTAGTACGGGCAGGCAAACTTCGCTGTGCCGTTCACTTGTGATTTCCCTGACGGAAATGCGTGCTTAGATGCCCTTTGACTGCGCTTGCGGCGCGCGGGCGCGGACATCATTTGCACCTTGACCACTGTTGACGGAACAATACAGGCATGAGCAACTCCGCTTCTGAAAGGACATCCTCCACTTCGACCCTCGCGAACGAGCTGGGACACAACCTCGGCTTCAGCAAGGGCGACTATGTGCAAGAGATCGGCTATGACGACGATGTCGACCAGGCACTCTGCGAGGCGATCGAAAGCATCATCGGAGACAAGATCGCCGACGGCGAAGAGGACGATGTCTATGACGTGATCCTCATGTGGTGGCGATCGGACGACGATGATCTCATCGACGGCCTCGTCGACGCCCAGGCCACGTTGAAGGAGGGCGGAGTCGTGTGGCTGCTCAGCCCGAAGGCGAACCGCCCCGGCCACATCAGCCCAGCCGACATCTCCGAGGCGGCTCCGACCGCCGGGATGCACGTGACGTCGACGGTCAGTGCCGCCGATGATTGGGCCGGTTTCCGACTCGTAGGCAAAAAGAACTTCTCATGATCCTCAGGCCCGGTGACCGGGCCCCGGATCTCGCCCTTCCCGATCAGTTCGGATCGGTCTTCACCCTCACCGAGGCGGCCCGACCTCGCGTGGTCGTGCTCGTTTTCGTCCCGTTTGCGTTCTCACCGATCTGCGGTGACGAACTCGCCGCACTCGATGTGTGGCAGAAGCGGATGCGCGAGCGCGGGCGGGCTGTCGAGGTGGTCGTGGTGTCCGTGGACTCGAAGTACACCCTGGCCGCCTGGGCCCGGCACGCCGACACCGATATCGTGCTGCTGTCGGACTTCTGGCCGCACGGTGAGTCGGCCCGTGCCTTCGGCGTCTTCGACCCGATCCACGGCGTCGCCGAGCGCGGGGTCTTCGTGATCGCCCCGACAGGTACGATCGTCAGTGGCAGGCAGGTCGCTCGCACCGAGACCCGCGACTTCGGCGCGGATTTCGCTGCGGCCGTCTCCTGCCTTTGAAATTCGAGCCACATTCCGCGGGCGGGTCCACGCTCCGCGGGGACTGCAAGGAGGACTCCACATGGCCACGCTGTTCACGAAGATCATCAATGGCGAGATTCCCGGCACCTTCGTCCATGAGGACGAGAAGTGCGTCGCCTTCCTCGACGTTGCTCCGATGACAGAAGGTCATCTCATGGTGGTCCCGCGTGAGGAGATCTCGCACTGGATCGATGCTGACCAGGAGCTGATGAACCATCTCATGACCGTGGCGAAGAGGCTTGGTGAAGCGCAGAAGAGGGCCCTCGACTGCGAGCGCATCGGTCTGCTCATCGTCGGTTATGAAGTGCCCCACCTGCACATCCACGTTCTGCCGACGAACTCGATGGACGACTTCGACATCTCCGATCGAGCTCCGATGCAGACCCCGGAGCAGTTGGAGGTGCCTGCAGAGAAGATCCGTCAGGCACTCTCCGAACTGCCCTGAACCAGATGAGGTCCGTCGCGGGCCGTCTCAGATCCGATGGGCCTCGAGCCAGCGGTCGAGTGAGTCCCTGACCAACTCGGCGCCTGCGGTCCCGCCGTAGTTCGCACCGAGTCGTGGGTCGTCGACGTACATTCGGCCGAGGCCGCGCACGTAGCCGGCGAGATCCCCTGCGGGATCATGGGCCGGGGTGCCCGGAATCGCCTTCAGCCATTCGATATGACGGCGGGCGAGTTCCTGGCAGCGGTCCGATTCGGGCCGCGCCCCCGCCTCTGCGGCGGCGATCCAATCCTGGGAGAGCACGGCGACCCGCGATTTCCACACCTGTTTGTCCGTGTGACTCTTCCGGGACCACCATTCATCGGAGCGTCGGTACGCGTCGGCGCCCCAACGCTCGGTCACCTCTTCTTCGTATTGCCGATGGTCGAAGCCATCGAACATCTCTTCCGCCATGAGCGGTTCACCTGCTTTCAAATGCGTGATCGTCGCGGTGACGGATGCGATCTGCCGGTCGATGCGATCCCGCTCGCGTCCGAGCGAGAGCACATGGCGTGTCAGCGCCTCGACCGGGTCCTCGGTGCGGTCGAGCACCTCGGCGATCGTTGGCGCGTAGCGTCGGTTGGTACGGATAGTCCACGTACCTGGTACTGGTGCTCGGTGGGAGTGGTACTGGCCCCGAGCGTGTGCTCGGGGCCGGCACCTGTCGTCCTGGCGGCTACTCCCAGTAGCC
>NZ_RHFH01000046.1 GCF_004745075.1 Brevibacterium sp. S111 | reverse complement strand
CCTGGATATGAAGCAGGACACCTGGCTGCGGGCGCATATAGCGATGTTCGACTGGTTCGGCGGCAGCGTGCCCCGGATCGTGCCCGACAACCTCAAGACCGGCGTGATCTCCCATCCTCGGGAAGGAGAGATCATCCTCAATGATGCCTATCGTGAGCTGGCTGCACACTATTCGGCAGCCGTCCTGCCGGGCCGAGTCAGGAAACCCAAGGACAAGGCCAGTGTTGAAAACACGGTCGGCAATATCGCCACCCAGGTCATCGCGGCACTGCGCGGACAGACCTTTCGAACACTGCCTCAGCTACGTGAGGCGATCTATGAACGAATGCGGGCCTACAACGCCCAACCGTTTTGGATCACGGGCATCGGTCTTCGACGCCGAGGAACGGCCCCTGCTGCGGCCGTTGCCGGCGGTTGCTTATGAGATCAGCCGCTGGATCTATGGGAGGAAAGTCCGCAAAGACGGGCACGTGGTGTTCGAGAAGAACTTCTACTCCGTGCCCTATGCGCATGTCGGTTCCAGCGTCGACTTACGGATCACGGAAACGACAGTCGAGATCTTCGACGGGCACACGCGGCTTTCGAGTCACCTGCTTCCGCTGGCAGGAGTCATCAACACCCATCACACACACGATGGCGACCTGCCCCATGGTGAGAGGTATCAACAATGGGACGGGCCTCGCGTGCGGGAATGGGCAGCTCGTATCGGACAAGACACGACGACGGTGATCAACCGGATCTTCGAGTCCGTGCCCGTTGAGGAACAGGGACTGAACGCGGCACTGGCAGTGCTGCGCCTGTCGCGCCGCTTCTCTCCTAAACGAGTCGAAGCCGCCGCTGGTATCGCGTTATCGGGTCGGATTCGATCACCACGGTATGCGCATTTGCGGCCGATTCTCGACAGTGGGCAAGACACGCCTTCCAGCAAGCGCAGACGAAGCCCTGAACCGTCCGGGCTGCCCGCTGCTGGACCAACGCCCACGGTCGGTTTCGTTCGTGGGCCAGACTACTACGCAGGAGGACAACGATGACTCGTCTCGATGACGAAACGAAACGGAAACTGCGTGAAATGGGGTCAACAAGCCTGCTGAGCGCACTCGATGCCCAAGACGACGCTCTCACCCTGGGAATGCCATTCGAAGAGCGCATCCAGCTCGCTGTCGATGACGCTCATGCTGCGTTCACCCATGCGAAAGTCGAGGGGCTCATCCGCCGGGCTGGACTGCGATATCCCGATGCGGATCTGCGTCGGATCGCGCTGATCGACCAGCGCGGCCTCGACCGTGACGTCATCGCTCAACTCGGAACCGCCTCGTTCATCACCCGGCAGCAAAACGTTGTGTTCCAGGGGTTCACCGGGTCTGGCAAGTCGTATCTGGGGTCGGCGCTGGCGAAGCAGGCCTGTCAGCATCGCTACCGTGCCTACTACATTCGCATGCCCGATCTTGAAGAATCGTGGGCCACTGCGCAGGACAAGCCGGGCGGTCGGGAGAAATGGTTACGCAAATACTCGGCGTTCACGCTGTTAGTCATCGATGAATGGTTGCTCGACGAACCCGATGACGATGTCCGTTCGATGCTGCTCGAGCTCCTTGAACGTCGTTACGATACGACATCGACGGTGTTCTGCACCCAGTATGCGAAGAAGGACTGGCATCAACGACTCGGGTCCGGTGTCCACGCGGATGCGATCATGGATCGTATCGTTCACAACACGATCTGGATCACGACTGGGGAGATGAACATGCGCGAACACATCAGTACAGCCACGCAGTGACCAATTGTCGGTGAGCGTCGGGTGACGGCCTGGCGCTCACCGCCACGACCCGGTGGCGCTGAAAGGCAATATCGGGTGGCGCTCAACCACAATAGTCAGTGGCGCTCACACCACCGAATACTCA
>NZ_RHFH01000045.1 GCF_004745075.1 Brevibacterium sp. S111 | reverse complement strand
TACTCTCGTGCACAGGCTCGTGGTCCTCTGAGATTCGGATGTCTTGACAACACCCATCACAGCAGGACCACGAGCCGTTCTACGTCAACGACGCGACGCTCCCCATCACCACGAACCGGGAAGAGCCTCTTTGATGGGTCGTATTTGGCCGCTTGTCGCCATGGTGGCAGGGGTTCGGGGAGCGGGGGAGTTCGCGATCGAGGCCCCACGCGGGAATCGTCTCCCGGAGCAAGGGTCCTCGGAAGAAGAAGTCAGCGACTCTCGGGCAGGATCGATGAAAATGCGGGGAACCAAACTGCGCTCCGCTTGAGAAGTGTCTCTCTGCACGCCATCAAACCTAACGATGATGTGAAAATTCCAGGCTAGGGGAGCGACTAGCGCGTGTCCTGTAAGTGTTCGTGCCAGCGGCGTGGCTGCTATTCATCGGTCCTGATTTCTGCTCACCTGGGCACATGGTTGGACGCGGAGAACTCACCGACAAAGCATGGGAGGCCATCGCACCACTGCTACCGGCCAACGGCAAGGGCCGGGACTGATGCAAAGAAGGGTGACAGCGTGAGTGTCATGCTGCGAGTGCAGCTGGCTCTATGATTGCTTCGTACTCTACTGGTGTCAATCGACCCAACCGGGCTTGTCGGCGACGTCGGTGATATGTCCGCTCGATCCAGGTCACGATCGCGATTCTCAACTGGTCGCGAGTGTCCCACCGGCGACGGTCGAGAACGTTCTTCTGCAACAGGGCGAAGAACGATTCCATGGCCGCGTTATCGCCCGCTGCGCCGACTCGTCCCATCGACCCGATGATGCCGTGACGGGCCAAAGCCCGAGTGAATTTCTTCGATCTGAATTGGCTGCCGCGGTCGCTGTGCGTCACGCATCCGCCCACGTCACCGCGCCTAACCACAGCCATCTCGAGGGCATCAACGGCCAGGCGCGCCTTCATCCTCGAGCTGATCGAATAGCCGACGATGCGTGACGAGTAGGCGTCCTTGACCGCGCAGAGGTAGAGCTTGCCCTCATTCGTATGGTGCTCCGAAATGTCGGTCAACCACAGCTGATTCGGTCCATCAGCTCTAAACTCGTGCCTGGTCCGTCCGTCGGCATCGACAACCGCGCACAGATCGTCGTGGACCGGTGGTCCCGGCTTCTTCCCGTTCTTGGCCCGGCCCTTGCCGAAGGCGGAGAACCAGTCATTGGCCGAACACAACCGCCACGCAGTGCGTGCCGCCATGGGTTGGCCGGCCGCTTCGGCTTCGTCGGCGAGGTATCGGTACCCGAACTCGGGATCATCACGGTGGGCATCGAAGAGCGCATTGGCCCGATATGCCTCAACGAGATCGGTATCAGGGACAGGCGCGGCCAGCCACCGGTAGTAGGGCTGGCGGGAGAGCTTCAATACCCGGCACGACACCGCGACGGGGATCCCGTCGACGGCGAGCTCTCTCACGAGCGGGTAGAGCCTTTTGACGGCAGGTTCGCCTGTGACAGATAGGCGGCCGCGCGGCGTAGGACCTCGTTCTCCTGCTCCAGCAGACGATTGCGCCGACGCATCTCTCGTAGTTCGGCGGACTCGTCGCTGGTGTTGCCGGGTTTGTTGCCGGCATCGATTTCTGCTTGGCGGATCCATTTGTTGATGGTGCCTTCGTGGATCCCGAAGTCCTTGGCGATCTGTCCGATCGTCGTCTTCGAGTCCCGGTTCAAAGCGACCTGGATGACGTCGTCGCGGAATTCTTTCGGGTAGGGCTGTGGCATGGTGTCTATCCTTCCAGGCTTGCCTGTAAACAAGCCAGATTAGATGTCACCTAACCCTGCATCAGTCCCGCCCAGGTGGCGCGATCATCGACAGGTCATCAATGGGATCCTGTGGAAACTACGCACCGGAGCACCATGGCGAGACGTCCCCGACAGGTACGGTCCGTGGAAGACCTGCCACGAACGGCTGAGGATCTGGACCATGGACGGCACCTGGGCAAAGATCCTCGACGAAGCCGTGTGTTTTGTCAACTTTTTTCCGGCCAAAAGAGCGCCGAAAATCCAGCCAGGCGAGCATGGTTTCCAGCCGTGTGAGCTCCGCGTCCGATACGGGGAACGTGCCTACCCGTGCAGGGCTGCGGATGG
>NZ_RHFH01000044.1 GCF_004745075.1 Brevibacterium sp. S111 | reverse complement strand
CGCTGATGGTACTGCAACTTGGTGGTTGTGGGAGAGTAAGTGACTGCCGCAATATTTTTTGGTGGGGGTGGCCTCGTCTGATTCCTGTTTGTGTGGGGGTTGGGCGGGGCCTTCCTCGTATTCATGGGTCGTGTTGCTGCTGACCACAAACGTGCCCAGCACTCCGTCGCGTCCGGCACTCAGCCGCCTCGATCCCGTTGGGTGCGCCGCATGAGGGTCAATGATCGCCGGCCCCATCATCTCCGTGTTCGACCTCCGGGGTGGAGGGCTTCGCGGGGGAGAGGATGCGATTGCCGGTCCCTGGCCGCGCGGAGTCCCTATGTGCCCCGTGAGCTCTTGTCGGCTTTCGCAATGATGCGTATCCTAGTCAGTAATGACTATAGTGACTATTATCTGAGCCGTTAGGAGCAAAGATGGCCGTCACCCGACAGGTGGAGCGCCGCCTCGGCGAAGTCGGTTCATCGATTCGACGATGGCGACTCATGCAGTCACTGAAAGCTGCTGAAGTCGCTGAGCGTGCCGGGATCTCGCGATCAACTCTGCAGAAGATCGAACGGGGAGACGCCGGCGTCTCCCTCGGCGCAGTCATGTCGGTCATGCAGGCATTGGGACAGCTTGATCACGTAGCCGACTCCTTTGACCCGTTGAGCACCGATGTCGGAAGACTGCGCTCGTCCGAATCGCTTCCGGAGCGAGTTCGCCGATGAGTGAGCAGGTGCGTGTGGAAATGACCCATGACGGCAGACCTGTTCACGTTGGGACCGCCTATTTCCACATCGGACGAGGGCAGATCTCGACCACCTTCAAATACTCCGATGAATATGCATCGGCCAGGTGGGCGTATTCGATAGATCCTCAACTCCCTCTGTCAACGGCACCTTTCAGCGTCCCGGGTCTGCCTGGCGCTTTCGCTGACTGCGCCCCGGACCGGTGGGGACGTAACCTTGTTGCCAAGGAGCACCGGCGATTAGTGGCTGAAGAGGCCGTCAGCGACCGCCGACTCACAGATGTCGACTACCTTCTCGGGGTCAGCGACTGTACCCGACAAGGCTCTCTTCGGTTTCGTCGCGGTCCCGATGGTCCCCTTCTCAGCGACAACAGTCGAGTACCGAAACTCCTTGCCCTGCCCGAGCTGCAACACGCAGCGGATGGCGTCCTAGAGGGCTCCGCTGGGGCTGTGAAACGCCTCCTCGACGCTGGGACCGGATCACTGGGTGGAGCTCGGCCGAAAGCGTCCGTGACCGACGACGAGGGAGCGCTGCATATCGCAAAGTTCACGCGCCCTGCCGATGAGTGGGACGTCATTGCGTGGGAGGGGGTGGCACTCGAGCTCGCGCGAATGGCAGGGATCGAAGTCCCAAGGTGCAGAACGCTCACCATCGACGGTCGATCCGTGCTCCTGCTGGAAAGGTTCGACCGGGACGCCCAACAACGCATCGGATACATCAGCGCAATGACAGCGACCGGCCGACGCGATGGAGAAGCCGCCGACTACCTCGACATCATTGAGGCAATCGAAGACCACAGCCGGCGTTGGAAGCGCGATTGCGCGGAACTGTACCGACGAGTGGTCTTCTCCGTCGCAGTGCACAATACAGACGACCATCTGCGAAACCACGGCTTCGTTCGGTCAGAGGCAGGGTGGCAGCTGAGCCCGGCCTTCGACATCAACACCGAACCTGAACGGGCAGTCGAACGGCAGACAGCGATCAACGGAGTGGTCTCAGCAGACGATGAGGCCGGAGCACTTCTTGACTTCGCTTCACTCTGTCACCTGACCGCACCGGCCGCGCGGACCATCATCCACGAAGTCGTCGACGCAGTCGCCAATTGGAACCCTCTGGCGGCCGGCAGAGGAATCCGCCGCTCGGAGCGCGACGCGGTGGGTCCTGTCATCGAGACTCAAAGCGATCGCCTGCGGGCAGCAGCAGAGCCGGGTTTCTGACCTCCGTGGCGCACGACGCTCTCTGCCCCGACGCTAGACTTTCCTGCGCCTGTTCCCCGGCAGTCCGTGTGGTGGGTGTCACGTGGGGAATGGCGGGTTTGGATTTGCGTGGACGGGTTTGCCTGGTCTAGAGTTATATCTCGTTGCCCCGCCGGAAACACAGTCTGAAAGACA
>NZ_RHFH01000043.1 GCF_004745075.1 Brevibacterium sp. S111 | reverse complement strand
TGGCGCGTAGCGTCGGTTGGTACGGATAGTCCACGTACCTGGTACTGGTGCTCGGTGGGAGTGGTACTGGCCCCGAGCGTGTGCTCGGGGCCGGCACCTGTCGTCCTGGCGGCTACTCCCAGTAGCCGTCGTCGGCGCGGGCTTGCTCGTGGCGGAGCCTGCGCATGTCGATCTGGCCGAGGCTGATCTTTCGGGCCTGGTTCGACAGCCGGTTCACGATCGAGTCCGCAGCGACTCGGTCCGGCAGTTCGGCCACCCAGTGCGCTGGCCCCGTCTGCGAGGCGATCATCGTTGGCAGCCGGTGTTCCCGGTTCGCCAGCACTGCGAACAGATCGCTGGCAGCGTCGCTGTCGATCCCGACGGTGAGGAAATCGTCGATCACGAGTAGATCCGTGTGCGAGAGGTCGTTGAGCAGCTTCTGGTGGGCGATACCGTCCCCGCGGGCGATCACCAACCTCCTGGCCAGGTCGTCCATCCGGGCGTAGACGACGGAGTGGCCGTTGTGACACGCCGCGATGCCGAGCGCGCACGCCAGATAGGTCTTCCCACCGCCGGTCGGTGAGGTGATCAGCAGGTTGGTGGGATCTGCTCGCCAGTCGTGTGCGGCGTAGCGACGCATCCGCACCGGGGTGATGCCACGATCCTCGCGGTAGTCGATCTCCGCGATCGATGCCTGCGGGAGGGGGAAGCCGGCGGCACGGATGAGCTTGTCGACCTTGTGGATCCGGCGCTGCTCGAGTGCGTCGTCGGTAGCGGTGAGAAAGATCTGCTCCGGGGTGAGCGTGTCGTTGGCTTCGTCGTCGATGAGTTCTTCGAACCGGGTCGCGATATGCGTGACCCGCAGCTGGCGGAACTTGTCGTAATCGATGCTCGTGAACGTCACCGGGCCTCCTCCCCTCCGGTCTCGTAGTGAGACGCGTCGCGCACGTACACATCGGGTCCATTCGGTGCGCTGGCTGCGCGTTTGCGTGTGGACGCGGCCGGGATCGGCGCCCTGGGTTTCTTCTGGTCGCTGTCGATCGCAGCCATGATGCGCTTCAGCGTCGTGTAGGTGGCGTACCCGCCCCGGTTGACGAGTTCCTGGCAGGCGGCCTCGAGCCGCTGCCGGTTCTGCTTTCCGAGTCCGCTCAGGATGTTCTGGCAGTCGAGATATCCCTGCGCCTCGATCGTCTGCCGGTCGAGGACCTGCTCGATCACCGTCACGGTCGCCGGGCCGGCGCTGCGGGCACGATCGGTAAACCAGCGCCTCGACCACAGGCCGTCGATGCCCTGATGCTGCTTGGGCACATGCTCGGGAAGCGTCGAGTACCGGCCCTTGCGGCCCCACAGTCTGGGGTGCTCACACACGATCGCGGTGCCGTCGAACACCGTCACCCGCGACGACGTCAGCCGGACCCGCAACAGTCGCCCGGCTAGCTGATAGGGCACGGAGTAGCGCTGGGAATCGGCGGTGACGTGGTAGTTCCGCCCTGCCTTGAGCTCTTTCCACTCGACCTCTTCGAACCGCGCATCGGGCAGCGGACCGAGCAAAGACAGCTCCTCGGCCTCGAATCGCTGCCACCGGGTCGTGTCGTCGGCCCGACGCAGGTCGTGGTTGATCTCGTCGACGCGCTGCTCGATCGCGTCGTTGAGCTCGGACAGGCTCGTCCAGACCTCGTCTTCGAGGTAGCCGATGACACGCTTGTTGACCACGTTGACGGCGTTCTCGGCCGCGGCCTTATCGCGGGGCTTGCCCGCCCGGGCCGGGACGATCGCGGTCCCGTAATGGTCGGCGAGCTGCTGATAGCGGGCGTTGACAATCCGCTCCCGGTCACCCTTGCGCCGCGGATGCGTCGACGTCGTCGGGTTGTCCGGGACCACCAGCTGGACCACGCCCCTGTAGAACGAGAACGCGCGCACGTGCGCGTCCAGCCACGCCGGCGACTTCATGTTCGCGTAGGCGCGGCAGAACAACACCCCCGAGTAGGGAAGCACCCCGACCCACAGGTACGCCTTGGTGACCTGCCCGGTGACCGCGTCGACGAGATCGAGCGTGTCACCGGCCCAATCGACGAGCATCGCCCGTCCCGGCTCGTGGTGGAGCACGGCGACCAGGTCATGCGATCTGACGTAGTCGGCGAACAGGGCGCAGAACTGCGAATACCCGTACTTCTTCTGCCCGCCGCTCTGGGTGTCGGCGTAGCGGCGCCATGCCTGCAGCAGCGTGAAGTGCCGGTTCTGCTTCATCGACGTCAGCACGCGCGCCAGGTCAGGCTGCGCGTACTCCACCGAGACCCGCCGGCGTCCGTCCGGGAACCACGCCGCGAGCTCGGCATCACCGACCGCCGCAGCCGAGGTCACTCCGTGCCGGGTGAGGGCTTGCTTCACACGAGAGACGTCGCGTCGCGAGCATCCGACGGTCTCGACGACCTCGCTGTAACTGCGATCTGCGAGCACCAGCTCCATGATCGCCCGATAGTTGACCATACCAAGGGCCTTTCCGACTCAGTGACGGGCGACACGGACGTGCCGCCCCACCGCTCAGAAGACCACCGAAATCACGGCAGTACCACCTATCCAGAAAACTGATACCAGGTACGTGGACTATCGGGACCAAGTAGCGCTACGCGCCA
>NZ_RHFH01000042.1 GCF_004745075.1 Brevibacterium sp. S111 | reverse complement strand
TACGGGAACTGAAAAGTGGAATCAGACTGGTGAGAGACCGGGACGATGTTCCCTGCCCATTTGTCGACATTTTGCGAGAACCGGATTCACACCACGGCTCCCATACCGATCGGTGGATCAAGGCTTAATAGCGGGGGCTACTGAACGAGGAATCCGCCATCGACTGGGAGTGAAACACCTGTGATGAACTCTGAGTCAGAAGACAGGAGGAAGCTGATTGCGGCGGCCACGTCATCTGGTTTCGTCAGGTGTCCCATGGGGATCGGGGCGGCGAGCTCAGCCTTTTCAGCTTCTAGGTCAGCACCGGTCTTACCGATGAGTCCATCAATGAGCGGAGTGTCTGCGTCTGCAGGGCAGACGGCATTGACGCGAATCTTGTCTGAAGCGTGCTGTAATGCCATCTGACGAGTGAGGTTGACGACTGCGCCCTTTGACGCAGCGTAGGCGCACTCGTCCTTGTTGACGACGAAGCCGAAAACCGAAGCGATGTTGACGATCGAGCCGCCCCCAGACTTGATGATCTCTGGAATCGCGTATTTGCCGGTGAGGAAGATGCTCTTGACGTTGACATTCATCATCGTGTCCCACGCTTTCTCAGTGCAGTCCACCACTCCTCCCTCCCCGAGAGCAATCCCTGCACAGTTGACGACGCCGTGGAGCCCACCGAACTCAGTAGTGGCCCGGGCGACTGCAGATTCGACTGCGTCGGCCTCGGTGACGTCGGCTTCCAACGCGATGGCACGACCGTCAGCGACGGTATTGATTTCTTCCGCCACCGTCTCCGCCGATTTGAGTTGCAGGTCCAATACGCCGATGCGAGCTCCTTCAGAGGCCAAGCGCAGGCTAGTTGCTCTGCCCAAACCGGATCCACCGCCAGTGACGATGAAGATCGAGTTTTCAAAACGTGCCATTGATTCTCTCCTTTTGATTGCAGCCAGTTCAGACCGGCTCATTGTTTTCTGGACGATTGACGGAAGGGATGCTTGGTGAGTTCTCATCTATGTCGGTGAGGGATTCGAGCGGTGAGCTCATCTTGTCGACGGTGGTGTCCGATTCCAGGCGATCAGCCATGCGTCGCGTTCGGCGCATGAGCACGAAATAGATGATTCCCGGCAAGGTCAGGGCGATGATCCAGGCGTAATCGATTCCGCCGACTGCTTCGAAGAGGAATCCGGTGAAGAACGCAGTGCTCATGAACGGGATCTCAACCAGGATTGTTGCGCCGTAGGCGATCAGTGCACGCGAATTGAATCGACCGTATCGACCATTGGGATCGAAGATGTCGCCGACGACGTATCGACCCTTTCGGACGAAGAAGAAATCTACGAGGTTGATGGTGGTCCACGGGAACAACATGTAGCCGAGAACAAGCAGTAGGTTCTCGAAGAAGGTCATGAAGTCGCTGCTCGCCAATACGGCCACCAAAGTGGCGACGGCAAAGACGATGAGGAACAGCACCGCTCGAGCAGACAAGGTTGTCTTGACTCGTCTGAAGGTATCAACGATTGTGGTCAGCGACATGAATGCGCCATACAGATTGAATACGTTTGTAGCAATGACGCCTATCACGATGAATATATAGACTGCGGGAGCTAGCGCGCTTGGGAAGAGCCCTGCAATAGTCTGACTGGGCTGGGCGCCGTACTCGGGGAAAATCGTCGTCAACATGGCGCCGAGCGTCATCAGCCACGTGGTGCTGACCACAAGGCCCAGATAAGTGAAAATGAATGTTTGTTTTCCGCTGGTGCTGCTTGGCAGGTATCGCGAATAGTCCGCAACGTACGGGGCAAACGTCAATTGCCAGGTTGCTGTCGCAGCAATGAGCAGGAGGAACGCGGTACCGTTGAAATTGCTGGCATTCCAAGAGTCTGACGGAAGGCCGTGCTGTATCACCACTGCTGTCACAGCCAGGAACCCTGCTCCGAGAATGATGGCGAACCAGCGTTCGATCTTGTGAATGAGGTCGTGACCGTAGAAGGTGATTACGAGAATCACCAGGCCTGAGATGACGATGCCCCAATTCTTTCCTATTGGTGTGCCCGCGTCGATGGCGTCTCCAGCAATAACTGAATTGCTTGCGAAATAGCCAATGTACATGATGAGTACTGCGAGCAAAGGGATGGCTGCGCCGAAGACTCCGAACTGCGCGCGGCTCTGAATCATCTGGGGGATTCCGAGAACCGGACCTTGCACAGAGTGACCGGCGACAAAGAATGCGCCGAGGAGATTGCCGCAAATGATTGCGACGACGCTCCAGAACATGTTGAGACCGGAGAGAACTCCGATACCTCCAGTCAGAGTGGTCAACACCATCATGTTGACGCTGAACCAGAGGGGGAACTGGCCGGCGGGATGTCCATGCCGCTCGTTGTGTGGAACAAATTCGACTGATCGGAGTTCCGGGACTTTTGCACTCATTTTCTGCTCACTTCTTTGTGGTCTCTTTTGAGATTGCTTATGGAGCTGTCGGACCGCGTTGCACCTTTCCCGAATAAGGGGTATCCATTTAAGTCCCGGAGTCCCGGTCCTCCGCGGCTCGCCATGGCCGCTTCTCCGGCACGACTTCCAGACTCCCCGGCCGTCGGCGCGGGCCCACTACTCCCGGCGGCCGCTTCTCC
>NZ_RHFH01000041.1 GCF_004745075.1 Brevibacterium sp. S111 | reverse complement strand
TGTGTGTGATCAACTTTAAGTAGGCCGGTTCAGCTCCAGAATCCAGCCAGTACAGCGGCTGGATTCCAGCCATAACAGCCCGTCTCTGCTTCTGTGCGCCACTCCCAGAAAACACAAAGTCATGGGCGTGGCCGCTCTCATCGATTAGGTTCCCAAACGAACACCCCGATCCCGTTGCAGCAGGATCGAACCGGGGTGTCAGAAGGGAACCAGAAAGACCATGACCACACCCATGACTACCATCGAAAATATCAGGCGCCTCGACGCCGAAGGAAGATCCGGACGCCAGATCGCCACCGATCTGGGCATCGATCGTGAAACCGTCGCGAAATACCTCAACCAAGACGACTTCTCTCCGCAACCACCAGCCCCGACCCGTCAGGCCGGTGCTGCCGTCCTGGCAGGACTGACCCACATCATCGAACAGTGGCTGACCGACGATGCCCGCCGTCCCCGTAAACAGCGCCACACATCCAAACGGGTCTACGACAGACTCGTCGCCGAACACGACTATCAAGGCTCCTACTCACCCGTGCAGCGCTTCATCAAGGACTACAAGACCATGCACCGGGCCCGCAGTCAGGGCTTCTTCGAACTCGAATGGGCACCCGGACACGCGCAAGTCGATTTCGGTCAGGCCGAAGCGATCGTCGACGGCATCCGTGAAGTCCTCCACCTGCTGGTCATTACGTTCCCGTTTTCGAATATGCGTTTCGCTCAGGCCTTCCGCGGAGAAACCAGCGAATGCATCGGCCAGGGCCTGGCCACGATCTTTCACCACATCAATACCGTGCCCGTCGAACTCATCCTCGATAACGCCACCGGTGCTGGCAGACGCTGTGGCACGATTATCACCGAAGCCAGACTCTTCGCCGCGTTCAAAGCCCACTATCGGACTACCGCCCGCTACTGCAGCCCCTATTCGGGGCATGAGAAAGGCAACGTCGAAAACGCTGTCGGATTCATCCGCCGCAACTTCATGGTCCCCGAACCCACCGCGGTCTCCCTGGCCGGTTTCAACACGGACCTTCTGGCCTACTGCGACGGACTCGGCTCCGAGGATCACTGGAAGAAGGGCCAGAAGATCCAGGACCTGTTCGCCCACGACATCGCCGCGGGACTCGCGTTGCCCGGGATCGCCTTCGACCCGGTTCGCTACGAATCGCGTAAGGCCGATAAGACCGGCACCATCGTCATCGATGGTCATTCCTACCTCGCCGGCCCCGACTACCACAACAGGCTGCTCACCGTCGCGATCCGTCACGATGCCATCAGCATCCTCAACGAACGATCTCAACCTGTCATCGGCTTCGACCGCGCCTGGGGCCAGCCGGGGCCGACCGTGTTCACTCCCGATACGCTTCTGGCCGCGTTGATGACCAAACCCGGAGCCTGGTCGAACTCACCAGTCCGTGCCCAGGTGTCCGACCCTGTCCGTGACTGGGCCGATGCTGCCGATAGTCGGGCTCGTTCCGAGTTCTTCGGCCGTCTCGATGCCAGTGCCCAAGCCACGTCTTGGAACACCGCCGTCGAGGCTGCTGACAGGCTCATCCGACTCGGCGATGACCCCACCGGCCCAGGACTGCCGATGCTGGCCAGACGCCTGTGTCAAGGCAGCGAACCACCAGCATCGAACGTCGATTTAAGCCTCTATGACCGTTTCACCACTACTCGGCAGGAACAACCAGCATGACCATCACGACCACAGACGTCATCGACGCGGGACGACACACCGGCATCAGCCATACCGTCGTCGCCGAAGCCGCCGCCAAAGCAACTCCGAAACAACGACAACTCCTCCACGACCTCTTCACCGCCGAACACGCCTCCCGAGCCCATCAGCGCCGCACCCGGCTACTCAAAGCCGCGAAACTGCCCACCCTGAAAACCCTCGACGGGTATGACTGGACAAACATCAAGTTCCCCACCGACTACGGCCGCACTCGACTGACCGACCTCGAGTTCCTGACCACTGGTTCCGACCTCGTCTTCTACGGCGACGTCGGATGCGGGAAAACGCATCTGGCGATCGCTTTAGCCGCTCACGCCTGTCACCGGGGAATACCCGCCAGATTCTTCACCACCGCCAGCCTCGTCACACATCTACGCCGAGCAGCCGATCAAGGACGACTCGATAAGGAACTGGCCCTGCTGGGTAAGAACAAACTGCTCATCATCGACGAGTTCGGATATCTGCCCATCGATACCGAAGGCGCCAGGCTCCTCTTCCAGGTCATCGCCGACGCCTACGAGAAACGCAGCCTCATCCTGACCACGAACCTCGAGTTCGCCCGGTGGGGAACCGTGTTCGGCGACGACAACATGGCCGCAGCAATCATCGATCGCATCGTCCACCACGGCAGACTCCTCCACTTCACCGGCCAGTCCTACCGCGTCAAGAACGCACTCATGAGATGACCCCACCACCAGACACCGAAAGGACACCAACCATGAACTCTGTCAGCACCGACGAGCTCTTCCAACGATGCGAAACCGTCCTCTACGCAGCTGAAACCATCCTGCGCCGAAGCAGTCTCGACGGCCAGATCGCGATCTCATCAGCCGCCCAATTCCTGTTCGGCCCCGATCACCACGGAACTCACTACCAGCGCCTGCTGGCGGAGATCGAAACGCTGAAAGACCAGATTGCGGACCATCAAGGCTGGTAGTAACCACGAAGGTCAGGGCTGCGGACAGATTCCCATCCGCAGCCCTGCACGGGTAGGCACGTTCCCCGTATCGGACGCGGAGCTCACACGGCTGGAAACCATGCTCGCCTGGCTGGATTTTCGGCGCTCTTTTGGCCGGAAAAAAGTTGACAAAACACA
>NZ_RHFH01000040.1 GCF_004745075.1 Brevibacterium sp. S111 | reverse complement strand
GCGACGGCGTCGGCCTTGAACTCCGAGGTGAACTCTCTGCGGGGCCGCCGCGGGGATTGGCTGGTAGTCATGTGCAGCAGTTTCCTTTCATCGGGTTCTGCTGTCTACTCAAATCATGACACCCCAAACGAACGTCAGATCCAGCAATCAGGTCCGCGATGAGCTGAAGATTGTCTTTGTTGTTGAGAAGCTCGCTGAAGAGTTCTCGAAGCGCGGTGACGTCGGAGCCCGGGGACATTAGAGCCGTTTGTGCTTGAGTTTGCATGAAGACTCTGTCTCCCAACGGTCTACGCTCAGACTCGTATGTGCTGAGTAGATCTTTGGGTGCCCAGCCGTCGATGTCGGCGGCAATCTTCCACGCCAGATTCGCGGCATCCTGAAGAGCAAGATTCAAACCGGGTCCGCCTGCAGCGGAGTGCACATGGGCAGAGTCGCCAACGAGGAAGACACGGCGGTCGCGGTACCGTTCGGCCAAGCGAGTATTGCGTCCACTGAGCCGACGCAGCAGAGTTGGGCGGCCAATCGGTGGAGGTGTCAGTTTCACTGGCGCGCCAATGACTCTTTCGATGCTGTTTTCCATCTCAGCCATGGACATGCGTGTACCAGTTCCCGGGCAATTGCCGTCAGGTTCCTCTTCCCATTCCATGGTGTGTACTACAGGATTCTGTGGGTCCAGCATGGCGATCGTGAATACGCCCTGCTCTGTTCTGTAGAAGGTTCCCGGAATTCTCCCAAGTCCAGCTACATCTACCTCGCCTCCATCGACCGGAATGAACTGGTTGGACGGAGCGATCAACGCGGTGCGATCGACTATATGGCGGTCAGTATGACCGGGGAATCCAATCCCGGATTCCTTCCGTACGTTGCTCCTGGCCCCGTCGCTGCCGATCAGGTAGTCAGCGGTGATAATCGATTCGGTCCCAGCTTCTAGATCCGACAGGGTGACTTCGACATGGTCATCCGCCTGCGTAAACGACTTCATTTCGATGCCTCGGCGGATCTCGATGCCTAGTTCCTCGGCACGAACGTTCAACATTTGTTCAAAATCTCGTTGATTAATTGGCAACAAATGCATGGGGTTATCGTCGGCCAGCATATGCAGTGGAAGGGGCATTGCGCCGAAGAAGAACCCTGGAGCAGCTTCTGGAATCGATGTACCGCTGGCTCGTTCGAACAATCCACGGTGATCAAGCAAACGAACGACTTGTCCGGTCAAACCGTGTGCTTTGTCGTCTTGGCTGATGCTAGTGAGTCGTTCTATCACGAGTGGTTTTGCACCTGCGAGTTTGAGTTCGCATGCAACGAACACGCCGACTGGGCCACCGCCGACGATTATGACATCAAACATAGAGTTCCTTCTGGATTGGGTGAATAATGTGTGGCTCAGAGAGTGTGATCTAGACCCGCTCCCAGTTGTCGAAAGGACTCGGACAACTGGGAGAGGAGCGGCTGGGGCTCTTCTAGTCCGAGCCAGTGTTCCAACGTGGTTAATAGAGTTGATAGTGCCGCGTTTGCAACGAGGCAGGGGCGTGGATCGGTCGTGGTTGACACGCCGATCCGACGTGCTATTGCTGCGCCGAGCGTTGCAGTAGCAGCCCGAGCTCCGCGGTCGACCGCGGACTGCATTTCTGGGTCAGAGAGTATTTGAAGAAGTTCGTCGCGCTCGGACTGCGACGGAGATGTGTGTTTCGATTCCGTCTTGTACGGTTCGAGAATCACGTGCGTCACTGCTGTCCATATTGGTTCACTGGCCGGTCGGATTGACAAAGCGTCCGCCGCGGCTTGGGTGCGCGAGACATGGCGATCGGCAATAGCATCCTCCTTGCTGGAGAAATAGTTGCCGAATGTTCGCCGAGACACGCCCACACGGTTGACAATATCGACGACCCTCACATTGCTCAGGCCCCGTTCTCGAGCAAGAAGCACAGTCGTGAGGCTCAGGCTATTTCGCAGTGCAAGTCTCTTACTCTCCCTCAGCCCTGTTGTCATGACGTCAGCTTAGAATAATATTGCCTATCAGGCAATATTGCGCATTGGGCATGCAATGAAACTATGAAAAATGGGGGCAACAGGTTCTTGCACGGTTCAGAAGAATAGACTCTTGGTCGCCGGGGGCGGTCTGCAGAATGGTGTGCCATGAGCACGATCATGGCGTCAGAGACGATGCCCGCTATCTATTGAATAGATCGACCTGATCAGTTCTCACAGGTCTCGATCGTCGATGTCATGGCCTTGCGATCTGCCGGTGTCACAGGTAGTTCGTACTTGTCGGCGACGAATGCGTACCTGGCAACGAATGTGCAGTCGTAGGCGGGGTTGCCTGAGTCGGTGGGCATCCACTCTTCGGGGCCGAGGTCGGACTTCGACTGGTTGGCCGGACCATCGACAGCGATGAGGTTGTCGGGATCATTCGCGATTGCTTCGCGCTTGTCCTGGGACCAATCTTTGGCGCCCATGCGATAGGTGTACCCGAGTGCGACGATGTGTTCGATCTGAACCTCTGAGGAGGTGGACGGGCCGCGAGTGAATTCGATGGTCTCACCGGTGTAGGGGTCATCAAGTGTGCCGGTGGCTACTTGGCAATCATCGTCGTGGGAATAGGTGACGTCGTCGAAGTCTCGGTTGAGGATGTCGTTTCGCGTGTCGCCACAGAACGATGGGTCTGACGAATCATCACCGGTCAGCCAGGTTCCGTACTGCGGGACACGATCGTAGCCGTCCATCGATGAGGCTTCCTTGGTCTCCAGTGATGCGATAAGGGCGGTGGCCTTCTGCCGGTCCACGGTGCCGATGGTGGCTGTACCATCCGATCCGATGAGGTCGTTGAGTTCGACAGAGACTGAAGGGCCGGCCGGTGCGGCTTCATCGGCGGCCTTCGTGGAGTCAGTGTCGACGACGTTCGTGTAGAGGAAGAATGCGGCGATGGCCGCGGCGACGAGGGTGAAGATTGCTTTTCTCATACTGGCCACTGACGTGGGGAGACTGAATGGGTCCCCACGTCAGCGGCCAGTGATGCCTGGAGAACCTGTTGACGAACATGATTGTCTAGAGGAAAACGAAAGGGGCATGTGATGGTCAGCGTCACCACCGAACTCAGTGACGATCAGGCATTGGGGCTGATTGGGGTGTCATGATTTGAGTAGACAGCAGAACCCGATGAAAGGAAACTGCTGCACATGACTACCAGCCAATCCCCGCGGCGGCCCCGCAGAGAGTTCACCTCGGAGTTCAAGGCCGACGCCGTCGC
>NZ_RHFH01000039.1 GCF_004745075.1 Brevibacterium sp. S111 | reverse complement strand
TTTGGGGTGTGGTGAGTGTGTAAGAGCGCATGGTGGATGCCTTGGCATCAGGAGCCGATGAAGGACGTGGAAATCTGCGATAAGCCTCGGGGAGTCGATAAACGGGCGTTGATCCGAGGATGTCCGAATGGGGAAACCCCGCTGCCTGTGAGGGTAGTGACCCGTGCCTGAATATATAGGGTACGTGGGGGGAACGCGGGGAAGTGAAACATCTCAGTACCCGCAGGAAGAGAAAATAACAATGATTCCGGGAGTAGTGGCGAGCGAAACTGGATGAGCCTAAACCGTGTGCGTGTCAAGCGTGCTGGTGTTGCGTGCACGGTGTTGTGGGGTATGTACGGTCTGGTCCAGCATGGCCAGTCTGTGTTGGTGTTGGTGTAGTCGAACCTGGTGGGAAACAGGACCGGAGTGGGTGAGAGTCCCGTAGACGAAACAGTGACGCCGGCGTAGTGTGCGTGTGCCCGAGTAGCACGGAACTCGTGGAATTTCGTGTGAATCTGCCAGGACCACCTGGTAAGGCTAAATACTTCCTGATGACCGATAGCGGATAAGTACCGTGAGGGAATGGTGAAAAGTACCCCGGGAGGGGAGTGAAAGAGTACCTGAAACCATGTGCTTACAATCCGTCAGAGCAGTATCTAGATGACTGTGATGGCGTGCCTTTTGAAGAATGAGCCTGCGAGTTAGCGGTGCGTGGCGAGGTTAACCCGTGTGGGGTAGCCGTAGCGAAAGCGAGTCCGAACAGGGCGTTGTCAGTCGCGTGTCCTAGACCCGAAGCGGAGTGATCTAGCCATGGGCAGGGTGAAGCGTGTGTAAGAGCGCGTGGAGGCCCGCACCCACTTCAGTTGAAAATGGAGGGGATGACCTGTGGTTAGGGGTGAAAGGCCAATCAAACTCTGTGATAGCTGGTTCTCCCCGAAATGCATTTAGGTGCAGCGTTGCGTGGTTCTTGCTGGAGGTAGAGCTACTGGATGGCTGATGGGCCCCACCGGGTTACTGACGTCAACTAAACTCCGAATGCCAGTCAAGGTTCAGCGTGGCAGTGAGACAGTGGGGGATAAGCTTCATTGTCGAGAGGGAAACAGCCCAGACCATCAACTAAGGCCCCTAAGCGTGTGCTCAGTGGGAAAGGATGTTCAGTTGCGAAGACAACCAGGAGGTTGGCTTAGAAGCAGCCACCCTTGAAAGAGTGCGTAATAGCTCACTGGTCAAGTGATTGAGCGCCGATAATGTAGCGGGGCTAAGTACACCGCCGAAGTTGTGGCAGCACCACGTGTATCCGTAATGGTGTGGTGTTGGGTAGGGGAGCGTCGAGTCGCTGGTGAAGCTGCCGTGTGAACGAGTGGTGGAAGCGGTTCGAGTGAGAATGCAGGCATGAGTAGCGAAAGACGGGTGAGAAACCCGTCCACCGGATGACCAAGGGTTCCAGGGCTAGGCTAATCCGCCCTGGGTAAGTCGGGACCTAAGGCGAGGCCGACAGGCGTAGTCGATGGACAACCAGTTGATATTCTGGTACCGACACACAACCGACAGTACCAAAACACATGAAACTAACCATGTCCCTCGCCCTCTCGTACTTCGGTAGGAGGGTTTGGCGAGGTATGTGGGACCTGAGTGTGGAGTCGGTAAGCGTGTGGTGTGACGCAGAAAGGTAGCCAGGCCGTGCGATGGTAGTCACGGTCTAAGGTTGTAGCACGCGGGGGTAGGTAAATCCGTCCCCGCTTTGTGTGTGAGAGCTGATGGGCGCCCCACTGTGGTGGGGTGATCTGGTGATCCTCTGCTGCCGAGAAAAGCATCGACGTGAGGGTGTGTGTTGCCCGTACCCTATAACCGACACAGGTGGTCGAGTAGAGAATACTAAGGTGATCGAGAGAATCGTGGTTAAGGAACTCGGCAAAATGCCCCCGTAACTTCGGGAGAAGGGGGACCATCCTGGTGAACCGCACTTGCTGCGGGATGTGCTGGTGGTGGTCGCAGAGGCCAGAGAGAAGCGACTGTTTATTAAAAACACAGGTCCGTGCGAAGATGTAAGTCGATGTATACGGACTGACGCCTGCCCGGTGCTGGAAGGTTAAGAGGACTCGTTAACAGGTTACTGTGAAGCGGAGAATTTAAGCCCCAGTAAACGGCGGTGGTAACTATAACCATCCTAAGGTAGCGAAATTCCTTGTCGGGTAAGTTCCGACCTGCACGAATGGCGTAACGACTTCTCTGCTGTCTCAACCACGAACTCGGCGAAATTGCATTACGAGTAAAGATGCTCGTTACGCGCAGCAGGACGGAAAGACCCCGAGACCTTCACTATAGTTTGGTATTGGTGTTCGGTGTGGTTTGTGTAGGATAGGTGGGAGACTATGAGGCTTGGTCGCTAGATCAGGTGGAGTCGATCGGTGAAATACCACTCTGACCATAGTGGATTCCTTAACTTCGGACCCTGATCGGGTTCAGGGACAGTGCCTGATGGGTAGTTTAACTGGGGCGGTTGCCTCCTAAAGAGTAACGGAGGCGCCCAAAGGTTCCCTCAGCCTGGTTGGCAATCAGGTGTCGAGTGTAAGTGCACAAGGGAGCTTGACTGTGAGACGGACGTGTCGAGCAGGAGCGAAAGCTGGGACTAGTGACCCGGCCATGGCTTGTGGAAGCGTGGTCGCTCAACGGATAAAAGGTACCTCGGGGATAACAGGCTGATCTTGCCCAAGAGTCCATATCGACGGCATGGTTTGGCACCTCGATGTCGGCTCGTCGCATCCTGGGGCTGGAGTCGGTCCCAAGGGTTGGGCTGTTCGCCCATTAAAGCGGTACGCGAGCTGGGTTTAGAACGTCGTGAGACAGTTCGGTCCCTATCCGCTGCGTGCGTAGGAAATTTGTGGAGGTCTGTCCTTAGTACGAGAGGACCGGGACGGACGAACCTCTGGTGTGCCAGTTGTTCCGCCAGGAGCATGGCTGGTTGGCTACGTTCGGGATGGATAACCGCTGAAAGCATCTAAGCGGGAAGCCTGCTCCGAGATGAGATTTCCATCCATACATTTTGTGTGGGAGAGGTGTCCTATAGATGATGGGGTTGATAGGCCGGGTATGGAAGCACTGTGAGGTGTGGAGTTGACTGGTACTAATACACCGATCACTCATCAACTCTTTTGTTGGGGTTGGTGTGTGCGTGAGAGTCTTTTTGGGTTGCACGTGGTGTTGGCTTGAGAAGTCACCCTGTTGTGGGGTGCATGTTATGTGACTGTTGTTGGTGTTCGCGTTCGCTGTGCGGTTCTTGGACCATTACCGCCTGACCTGTTTGTGGGTTGGGTGTGGTGGTGGTCTGTTGGTTTTGCGGTGGTGATAGTGGTGGGGAAACGCCCGGTTAACCGTTCCGATCCCGGTAGCTAAGCCCATGCGCGCTGATGGTACTGCAACTTGGTGGTTGTGGGAGAGTAAGTGACTGCCGCAATATTTTTTGGTGGGGGTGGCCTCGTCTGATTCCTGTTTGTGTGGGGGTTGGGCGGGGCCTTCCTCGTATTCA
>NZ_RHFH01000038.1 GCF_004745075.1 Brevibacterium sp. S111 | reverse complement strand
GTACACCCCTTCCTGGTGTATGTCCACGCTCCCGGCTGTTGGCGCAGCGCGGGAGCCCTCTATTCGTCTGTTCAGCCTACCTCGGTACCAGGATCCCGGTTTCGGGATTTAAATGGATACCCCTTTCCAGAGAATATTGATGTCGTCGCAAACATCATTATCCCTGGTCAGGAGCACTTTTCTTCTCTCTGTCCGGGACCTGGACGCCCCTAATCATGAAATCCCGAGGCTAACGGGACTGATGCAAGGATCGGTGGCGGGTGGTGTGGCAGTACTGAGTATTCGGTGGTGTGAGCGCCACTGACTATTGCGGTTGAGCGCCACCCAATATTGCCTTTCAGCGCCACCGGGTCGTGGCGGTGAGCGCCAGGCCGTCACCCGACGCTCACCGACAATTGGTCACTGCGTGGCTGTACTGATGTGTTCGCGCATGTTCATCTCCCCGGTCGTGATCCAGATCGTGTTGTGAACGATACGATCCATGATCGCATCCGCGTGGACACCGGACCCGAGTCGTTGATGCCAGTCTTTCTTCGCATACTGGGTGCAGAACACCGTCGACGTCGTATCGTAACGACGTTCAAGGAGCTCGAGCAGCATCGAACGGACATCGTCATCGGGTTCGTCGAGCAACCATTCATCGATGACTAACAGCGTGAACGCCGAGTATTTGCGCAACCATTTCTCCCGACCGCCCGGCTTGTCCTGCGCAGTGGCCCAGGCCTCCTCAAGATCGGGCATGCGAATGTAGTAGGCACGGTAGCGATGCTGACAGGCCTGCTTCGCCAACGCCGACCCCAGATACGACTTGCCCGACCCGGTGAACCCCTGGAACACAACGTTTTGCTGCCGGGTGATGAACGAGGCGGTTCCGAGTTGAGCGATGACGTCACGGTCGAGGCCACGCTGGTCGATCAGATCGATCCGACGCAGATCCGCATCGGGATATCGCAGTCCCGCCCGACGGATGAGCCCCTCGACTTTCGCATGGGTGAACTCAGCATGAGCGTCATCGACAGCGAGCTGGATGCGCTCTTCGAATGGCATCCCCAGGGTGAGAGCGTCGTCTTGGGCATCGAATGCGCTCAACAGGCTTGTTGACCCCATTTCACGCAGTTTCCGTTTCGTTTCGTCATCGAGACGAGTCATCGTTGTCCTCCTGCGTAGTAGTCTGGCCCACGAACGAAACCGACCGTGGGCGTTGGTCCAACAGCGGGCAGCCCAGACGGTTCAGGACTTCGTCTGCGCTTGCTGGCCGGCATGTCTTGCCCACTGTCGAGAATCGGCCGCAAATGCGCATACCGTGGTGATCGAATCCGACCCGATAACGCGATGCCAGCGGCTGCTTCGACTCGCTTAGGAGAGAACCGGCGAGACAAGCGCAGCACCGCCAGCGCCGCGTTCAGTCCCTGTTCCTCAACGGGCACGGACTCGAAGATCCGGTTGATCACCGTCGTCGTGTCTTGTCCGATACGACCTGCCCATTCCCGCACGCGAGGCCCGTCCCATTGCTGATACCTCTCACCATGGGGCAGGTCGCCATTGGGTGTGATGGGAGTTGATGACTCCTGCCGGCGGAAGCAGATGACTCGAAAGCCGCGTGTGCCCGTCGAAGATCTCGACTGTCGTTTCCGTGATCCGTAAGTCGACGCTGGAACCGACATGCGCATAGGGCACCGAGTAGAAGTTCTTCTCGAACACCACGTGCCCGTCTTTGCGGACTTTCCTCCCATAGATCCAGCGGCTGATCTCATAAGCAACCGCCGGCAACGGCCGCAGCAGTGGCCGTTCCTCGGCGTCGAAGACCGCTGCCCGTGATCCAGGACGTTTCTGAAACGGTTGGGCGTTATAGGCCCGCATTCGTTCATAGATCGCCTCACGTAACTGAGGCAGTGTTCGAAAGGTCTGTCCGCGCAGTGCCGCGATGACCTGGGTGGCGATATTGCCGACCGTGTTTTCAACACTGGCCTTGTCCTTGGGTTTCCTGACTCGGCCCGGCAAGACGGCAGCAGAATAGTGTGCAGCCACCTCACGATAGGCATCATTGAGGATGATCTGTCCTTCCCGAGGATGGGAGATCACGCCGGTCTTGAGGTTGTCGGGCACGATCCGGGGCACGCTGCCGCCGAACCAGTCGAACATCGCTATATGCGCCCGCAGCCAGGTGTCCTGCTTCATATCCAGGGCCGGCTCAACAAACGCATAGCGCGAGAACGGCAGGCAACCGACGAAGAGAAAGACTTTCGTCTGTGTCCCCGCGACCGGGTCGGCAAGCATCATCGTTTTGCCCGACCAGTCGACTTCGACGCTTTGGCCGGCCTTGTGTCCGACTCGAGAGGCCAGCCCGGAAACGAGCACATGGTGCTGGTAGGTCTTGCAGAAACGGTCATAGCCCATCGCCGGCGAGTCTGCGGTGGCGCAGGCGTCACGGTACTCGCTGTGCAATAGTTTCAAGGTCACCCCGACGCGCGCGAGTTCGCGGTGGACTTCACTCCAATCAGGTTGGGCGTAGACACTCTCATGTTCGCCACGGCCAGGAAACAGTCGAGCGTAGACATCGGCATCCGGCATCCCGGCTGCCTCGTCGTAGGACAGCCCCGCGGCATCAGCGGCGGCGATGACGGCGTCGACGGAATGTCTCGACATGCCCTGAGCGGCGATCTGGCGGCGAGAGAGTCCTTCAGATCGGAGGCGAAGCACCAACTTCGCTTTGATTTTGCGTACCATTCGTTTTGCTCCTTCTACCGCGTGAGTGGCCACGCGGTAGAAGGAGCCTAGAAACAGGTGGCGCTGAAGTCGAATATTCGGTGGCGCTCACGACGCCGTTTGAGCTCCAGGCGAGGTGGCGCTGAGAGGCGAGGGCGGTGGCGCTCAAAAGACCGAATACTCAGCAGTACCGACGTAAGAGAGCGATGCGTGATGAGCAGACTCTGAACTTACAACGCAATCGGGCGCTGGCGATTATTGACGGTAACAAGCTGGCGAGGAGGGCCCGTTGCGTGAAGGTCACGGATGAGGAGAAAGCATTCGACGAGAAGGCTTACGAGTGGGCGATGAAGCTGACCGGGTTCAAGGGCTACGTGACGAACATTCCGGCGGCGACGATGCCGGCTACTGAGGTGGTCGGCAGCTATTGTTGGGAAATGGCTTCCGGTAGCGCGCGCGTATCGAAACGGTAACGGCAGTGTACGCCGGGTAGCAGCAAGCAAACCTGATGAAGGATGCGTCTATCGGAGCTGTTCGGCGCTGCCATCTCCAACGCCTGTATCCGGGAGAACGGGCACCAACCGGTACCGCGCTGGTGGCCTCTCGGCGGGGTTTGCGTATGCAGTCTGGACGACGTCCAGGGATGTAACAAGGATGTCGAGATCATCCGGTCCATCAGCGATTCCACCGAGGGTTCCGGTGGCAAGCGCTTTTGAGATGCAGATAGGCCCGAGCATGAGCTGTCCCGAAGACTGCGGTACTTGTAGGTGGTGCGCAGCTCATGTTGGACGGCAGATACTCGATCGCATACGGCAAATGAGTTCGACTATTTGGACTCAGGGGCAGGGCACCGTATAGGTGCTTTCACATACCCGCACAGCCGCTACCGCTTCATTACACGCGTGCTACCGAAAGCCCGTTCTATACAGCTATCACGACTTGTGGCACATTGAGCAGTTTTCCGGATGTCGAAGACAGATCTGAGGGCTAATCCGATCTTCCACCGCACCCGGTATGTGATCGAGGCTCACTTGACCGTCGAAGTGGCCCGTCAAGAAGCGACACCATCGACGGCCCGAGGCACCACTACTCGTAGAACTGACCGTCATTCCACTAACTTAACCTTGATCCACCGATGCGAGTAGCCGGATCAAGCCGCGCGTGAAATGGAAATGCCCCTCCTGAACTGGGAAAATGGTGATGTTCTAAGTCTCCATATCCCACACAGAAAGGGGCACCTCTCAG
>NZ_RHFH01000003.1 GCF_004745075.1 Brevibacterium sp. S111 | reverse complement strand
CTGAGAGGTGCCCCTTTCTGTGTGGGATATGGAGACTTAGAACATCACCATTTTCCCAGTTCAGGAGGGGCATTTCCATTTCACGCGCGGCTTGATCCGGCTACTCGCATCGGTGGATCAAGGTTAACCCAATGCAGACCGTGACCATCCCCTGGAACCTCGTCGATGGCTTCGAGACGCATTTCGGCCTGACCGTGCGTACCCATGAGAAGAGGTTCTCGTCCTGGCCGCTGGCCGGCAAGGGCAAGAAGTGGGAGAAGGATGAGAACGAAATGCGTCGGCTCGTCGAGAGCCCGAGCCCGGCCGTCGATGCGGTGCTCGACCGCTACTCAGGTCTCAGCGATGAAGAGCTGGCCAACCCGGGCGGGAAGCGCACGATCGAGACGCGGTGGAACCTCGGCATCATCGTCGTGGGCCTCCTCGCCGCGGCCTGGGCCGTAGTGGGAATAGCAACGCTGCCCGGCTGAACGAGCCACCGGGCGTGGCAGCACAGGCAGGTGGAAGTCACCAGCCGCGTTCGCGCCACTCCCCCAGCTTCGGGCGCTCATCGCCGAGCGTCGTCGATGCCCCATGTCCGGGCAGCACAAGGGTGTCATCGGGCAGCGCAGCGAAGACCCGTTCCTCGAGGTCGTCCATGAGCGAGGTGAAGTCATCTCGCGACCAGGTCTTGCCCGGCCCGCCGGGGAACAGCGAGTCACCGGCGAACAGGATCGTATGTCCTCCGTCGCGCAGCAGCAGCGCGACCGACCCCGGGGTGTGCCCACGCAGCCCGATGGCTTGGAGGACGAAGCCGCCGAAGTCCCCGACGTCGAGGTGGTCGACTCTGTGTGCGATCTCCACTCCCTCGGCTTCGGCGATCGCTGCGGCGTCTTCGGACCCGGCGATCGTCATCGCATCCGGATATTTCGCCGAGGCGGCCGGCAATGCGCGGATATGATCCCAATGCCGGTGCGTGGTGATGATCGCCCGCAGCTCCGGCTGCGCCTCGGTGTCCGCGGCGCCGGCGGCCACGAGCCCGGAGATCGCCTCGATGTCGTCGGCCGCGTCGATGAGCACCTGCGAACCGGTCTCCTTCGCCGTGATCAGGTAGACGTTGTTCTCCATCTCGGAGACTGCGATCGATCGGATGACGACGTGCTCGGTTGCGATCGTGTTCATTTCCCAACTCCTCTTCACGCTGTGCACGGTTGAGTGCGCTGTCTGCGGTCCGTCCGCAGGGATCAGTGGCAGGTCACCAGGCTCCTCGAGTGTACTGCGGCGGGTAGGGACCGGGTTCGACACCGAGGACATGTGCGGCACGCTGCGGCCACGACGGCTCGCGCAGGGCGGCCCGAGCCATGAAGATCGCATCGGCCTGGCCGGTGCTGAGAATGGTCTCGGCCTGCTCCGGGTCGGTGATGAGGCCGACGGCGCCCGTCGGTACGCCTTCGGCGCGGATGGCGGCGGCCAGGGACACCTGGTAGCCGGGACCGATGGGGATGCGTACCGGATGATTGCCCCCGGACGAGACGTCGATGAGGTCGACGCCTGCTTCGGACAGGCTGCGGGAGACCTCGGCGGCCTCGGAGATGTCGAAGCCGCCTTCGGTCCATTCGCTGGCCGAGATCCGCACGAACACCGGCACGTCCTCGCCGACCTCGGCGCGGACTGCCGCGTTGACCTCGTGCAGAAGCCGGGAGCGACCGGCGAGGTCGCCGCCGTATTCGTCTTCACGCTGGTTCGACAGCGGGGACAGGAACGAATGGAGCAGGTACCCGTGGGCCGCGTGGAGTTCGACGAGGTCGAACCCGGCGTCAACAGCACGTCGGGCTGCGGATGCGAAGGCTGCGACCACCTCGGCGATATCGTCTTTCGTCATCGCCTGCGGCTCGGCAAGATCCGGGTAGGCAACAGCACTGGCACCGGCGGTCGGCCATCCGCCGGCGGACTCCGGGACGCTGCCCCGAGGTTCGCCTGCGAATGGCCGGTACGTGCTCGCTTTGCGGCCGGCATGGGCGAGCTGGATGCCGATGATGCTGCCCTGGGAGTGGACGAAGTCGACGACGGCCGACCAGGATTCGGCCTGTTCGTCGTTCCAGATTCCCGCGTCCTGCGGAGAGATGCGTCCCTCTGGGACAACGGCAGAGGCTTCGGTGAGGATGAGACCGAAACCGCCCTGAGCCCTGGCGCCGAGGTGGACCAGATGCCACGGACCGGGCATACCGTCCTCGGCTTCGCAGGAGTACTGGCACATCGGGGCGAGCCAGATGCGGTTGGGAATCTCGATGCCACGCAGGGTCAGCGGTGTGAAGAGCTCAGTCATGGCTCAAGTCTGCCAGTTCCGATCGGGCTCACACAGCGATCCCGAATACCGGTACGGCGAGCAGATAGACGGTGGCTGTGATGAGAACGATGCCGATGATGTTCAGCCACAGGCCGCCCTTGACCATCTGGCCCACGGTGACATATCCGGAACCGTAGGCCACCGCATTCGGCGGGGTGGCTACGGGCAGCATAAACGCGCAGGTCGCGGCCAGGGCGACGGGGACCGTCAGCAGCAGCGGGTCGAAGTTGAGTCCCATGGCCACTCCCCCGACAACGGGTACGAATGTCGCCGCCGTTGCTGTGTTCGAGGTCAGTTCGGTGAGGAACAGGATGATGGCGGCGAAGATCGCGACGACGAGAACGACCGGCAGAACGCCGAGGCCGCTCGTCGTCTTGCCTATCCACTCGGTCAGTCCGGAGTCCGAAAACTGCGCCGAGAGCGCGAGACCGCCGCCGAAGAGCAGGAGCACACCCCACGGGAGCTTCTCCGCAGTATCCCAGTCGAGGAGGCGCACCCCGCGGTTCGCCCCTCCCGGGATGAGGAAGAGGAGTAGGCCGATGACCATTGCGATGCCTTCGTCACTGATCGGCGGTTCGTCGAAGATCAGAGGCAGCGAGATCCAGCTCGCGGCGGCAAGCACGAACATGACGAGGACCAGCTTCTCACCGGTTGACATAGGCCCGAGCTTGCTCAGCTCATCTCGGATGAGTTCGCGCCCGCCGGGGATGTGATCGATCTCGGGTCTGAACAGGACCTTGACAAGCAGGAACCAGGCGATCGCCATCATGACGATCGACAGCGGCACACCGACGATCATCCATTGGGCGAAGCCAATGGAAATGTCGTGATTGTCCTTGAGGTACCCGACGAGAAAGAGGTTGGGAGGAGTGCCGATGATCGTCCCCAGCGATCCGATCGATGCGGAGTACGCGATGCCGAGCATCAGCGCGGTGCCGAAGTTCGACTTGACCACCGCTCCGAGACCGGTGTCATCGCCGCCGGCAGATGCCTGATCTGCGGCTTCGTCAGCCGCGGTTCGGTCAGCGTCATCGCCTTCGTCCGTATCCGCAGTTTTGCCCGCACTGTCGGTGAGCGCTGTGCCCACGACTTTCGACACGATCATGAGCACCGACATGCCGATCGGCAGCATCATCACCGCGGTGGCCGTGTTCGACACCCACATCGAGATGAATCCGGTGGCGATCATAAAACCGGCGATCATCGGCCCTGGCCGATCGCCCATGATGCTCAGAGTCACGAGCGCGATCCGGCGGTGCAGATTCCATCGCTGCATCGCCAGAGCGATGAGGAAGCCGCCGAGGAAGAGGAAGATGATCGGGTTGCCGAAGGAGGCACCCACCGTCTCCATATCCACATCCGTGCCGAGCACCGGGAAAGCGACGAGCGGGACGAGCGAGGTCGCTGCGATCGGCAGCGCCTCGGTCATCCACCAGACGGCCATCAGCACCGCGACGGCTGCGGTCAGCTTCGCGGGATGACCCACACCAGCAGGCATGATCGCATATATGAGGGTGGAGAAGATGAGCCCGAGCAGGAATCCGGTCCACCGGATCCGCAACGTGCTGCGGCTGATGCCGGGTTCTCGTTCGCCGGGAGACCGCAGATCGATTTCGGTGGAGCTGAACTCAGGTGTTTTCGAGCGCGGGGACATTTTCGCTCCTCTACGAGCAGAGTTGCCTGTGCTTTCGCACCACCCTACTGCAGCGGCGGTCTCCCTATCGGATGCAAAGTGCTCTGACCCTCGCTGCTCCGATCTCAGAGCCCGTCGCAGAACTCCTGGATGTGGTCGGCAACGATGTCCGGATGTTCGACTATCGGCAGGTGCGCGGAGTCGGGAATCGTGACGAAGCGCGAACCCTCGACCTGATCGGCCATGGCCCGCATCGCCTCCGGGGTGCACCCGGAATCCTGGGCTCCCGCCATGAACAGGGTCGGAGTGGTGATCGCTGAGAGCAGCCCGGTCAGATCATAGGACTTCAGCGCCGAGGCGGCTCCGATGTAGGCGTCATCGTCGATGAGGGCGAGGTCGGCGAGCACGAGGTGGCCGGTGGCGATGTCCTCACCGAGGAATCCCGCCGCGAACCACCGATCGGCGGTGTCATCGACGAGGCCGCGGGTCCCGGAGGTTCGCACCTCACCGATCCGCTCCTGCCAGGAATCCGGTGTGCCGAACTTCTCCGCGGTCGCACACGCGACGAGCCCGGTCAGCGCGTCGGGATGGCTGCGCGCAAGCGAGAGCCCGATCGCACCGGAGATCGACACCCCGCAATAGGCGAAGGAGGTCACGCCCTCGGCGGCCAGGGACTCGACGAGGCCGGAAGCCAGCTGATCGATCGTGGGCGGTTCGGCCGCCTCGGCGAGGGGCTCAGGCCCCGGCACGGTGTGTCCGGGCAGGTCGGAGACGTAGATCTGGAAATCATCGGCCAAGCGTGCGGCCACAGACGACCACAAGGTCATCCGTGTGCCCAGGGCGTTGCCGAAGACGAGGACGGGAGAACCGGGATTGTCGTTGAAGGCACGGACGGCGATGCGCATGGGAGGCTCCTAGAGAAGAGGTGGGGCAGGATTTCGACGGGAGGGCGACGTCGCGATCGGTCAGGAGTCTGTCGATGTCAGCCTACCGCCGGAGTACTCGAGATAACAGCGTGGGCACAGCGACTCATAGGTCACGGCGTTGCCGTCGATGGCGACCTGATCACCATCGAAGATGAACTGACCGTCGACGAGGCGACCGTTGAACATCGCCTTGCGTCCGCAGCGACAGATCGTCTTGAGCTCTTCGAGGGTGTGGGCGATCTCGAGCAGCCGTGCCGATCCGGGGAAGGCCTTTGTCTGGAAGTCGGTGCGGATTCCGTAGCACATCACCGGCACCGAAGCATTCGTGGCGATCCGCATGAGCGAATCCACTTGGACGGGGGTGAGGAATTGCGCTTCGTCGATGAGCAGGCAGGCGACGGGAGTCTTCGGTGCGTCGATCGACTCGAGCAGAGCATCATGGTCCACGTAGTCGGCGTGCTCGGCGTAGATGGTCTCGGCATCGCCGTCTGGAGGGATGAGGAAGTCGACCTCCCGAGTCACGCCCAAACGCGACACGATCTCGGAGGCGCCCTTCGTATCGACGACCGGTTTGGCCAACAGGACCCGCTGTCCGCGCTCCTCGTAGTTGAAGGCAGCTTGCAGGAGAGCGGTCGACTTGCCGGAATTCATCGCCCCGTACCGGAAGTAGAGTTTGGCCACTGTCATCCTCTTTCTGTTGTCCGTGCCGACACAGAAGACTACCCGGTGCCGGGCGGGGTGTGAGCACCATCATCGGCCCGGACCGACTACCGAAATCGTCCGGAAGGTAAGATGGAGGCGACAAACCCCAAGAAGATGCGGAGTAGTCCACAACTATGGCTAAAATCATTTACACGCGCACGGATGAAGCACCGCTTCTGGCGACCTACTCGCTCAAACCGATCATCGAAGCCTTCGCCACATCGGCCGGCGTCGAGGTCGAGACGCGAGATATCTCCCTTGCCGCGCGCGTGCTGGCCCAGTTCAGTGACCGCCTGCCCGAAGATCAGCAGGTCGGCGACGCCCTGGCCGAACTGGGCGCTCTGGCCCAGACGCCCGATGCCAACATCATCAAGCTGCCGAACATCTCGGCTTCCGTGCCGCAGCTCAAAGCCACCATCGCCGAGCTGCAGGGACAGGGCTACGAGCTGCCCGACTACCCGGAAGAGCCTTCGACCGATGAAGAGAAGGACATTCGGGCACGCTACGACAGGGTCAAGGGCTCGGCCGTCAACCCGGTGCTGCGCGAAGGCAACTCCGACCGCCGCGCGCCCGAGGCCGTGAAGAACTTCGCCAAGGCCCACCCGCACTCGATGGGCGAATGGTCCAAGGAATCGAAGACCCGCGTGGCCACCATGGACTCGCAGGACTTCCGCGACAACGAGAAGTCCGTGATCATCGATGCCGATGACACGCTGACGATCCGCCTGCGCACCGAATCCGGTGAGACGCAGGTCCTCAAGGAGTCCCTGCCCGTCCTCGCCGGTGAGATCATCGATGCCACGAAGATGGATGTCGCCGCTCTCGACGAGTTCGTCAAGGAGCAGATCGAGCACGCCAAGGCCGACGGAGTCCTGTTCTCCGTCCACCTCAAGGCCACGATGATGAAGGTGTCCGACCCGATCCTCTTCGGCAAGGTCATCGAAGCCTTCTTCCCCGAGGTGTTCGCCGAATACGGAGACGTCCTCGCCGAGGCGGGGCTGACCTCCGACAACGGACTGGCCGCGATCCTCGCCGGCCTCGACACCCTGCCTGCCGACGCTGCAGCCGGCATCAAGGCCGGAATCGAGAAGGGCCTGGCCGACGGACCTGACCTGGCCATGGTCAACTCGCACAAGGGGATCACGAACCTCCACGTCCCCTCCGACGTCATCGTCGATGCCTCGATGCCCGCGATGATCCGCGTCGGCGGCAAGATGTGGAACAAGGACGATCAGACCCAGGACACCCTGGCCGTCATCCCCGACTCCTCCTACGCCGGCGTCTACCAGACCGTCATCGAGGACTGCAAGGCCAAGGGCGCCTTCGACCCGCAGACCATGGGCACCGTGCCCAACGTCGGTCTCATGGCGCAGAAGGCCGAAGAGTACGGCAGTCACGACAAGACGTTCGAAATCGCCGCGCCCGGAGTCGTCGAGGTCGTCAACTCCGCCGGTGAGGTGCTCATGAGCCACGAGGTCGCCGCCGGTGACATCTGGCGCGCCTGCCAGACCAAGGACATCCCGGTCCGCGACTGGGTCAAGCTCGCTGTCACCCGTGCCCGTCTCTCGGACACCCCGGCCGTGTTCTGGCTCGACGAGACCCGTGCGCATGACAACAACATCCGGTCGAAAGTCGAGGAATATCTCCGCGACCACGACACCGAGGGACTCGATATCCGGATCATGAACCCGGCGGAGGCGACCCAGTTCTCCATCGACCGCATCCGCGAGGGCAAGGACACCATCTCGGTGACCGGCAACGTGCTGCGCGACTACAACACGGACCTGTTCCCGATCCTCGAGCTCGGCACCTCCGCGAAGATGCTCTCCGTGGTTCCGCTCATCGCCGGCGGCGGACTCTTCGAGACCGGTGCCGGCGGTTCGGCTCCCAAGCACGTCCAGCAGCTCGTGGAGGAGAACCACCTGCGCTGGGACTCCCTCGGTGAGTTCCTCGCCCTGGCCGAATCGTTCCGCCACGAGTTCAATGTTCACGGCAATGAACGTGCCGGCGTCCTCGCCGACACCCTCGATGCCGCCACGGGCAAGTTCCTCGAAGAGAACAAGTCCCCGTCACGCAAGGTCGGCGAGATCGACAACCGCGGAAGCCACTTCTACCTCACCCTCTACTGGGCGGAGAACCTGGCCGAGCAGACCTCCGACGAAGCGCTGGCCGAGGCCATCGCACCGGTGGCGAAGGCTCTGGCCGAAAAGGAAGAGACCATCGCGGCCGAACTCCTCGAGGTGCAGGGCAGCCCGGTCGACCTGGGCGGCTACTACTACCCCAACGAAGAGAAGATCTCCGCGGCGATGCGCCCCTCGGCCACGCTCAACGAGATCATCTCCTCGCTGAGCAAGAACGTCTGATCTCCTGATCGACGTTCCCACAGTGCCCTGACAACGGTTCTGGGACACTCATTGCACTACCCGACTCATGCTCCCCATCAGCGGTTATGATGGGGAGCATGAGTACTCAAGACCCGCGCGGCGAATCCCAGACGCCCGAAGAGCTCCTGGCCGAAACCGATTCCGTGCTCGGGAACGAGACTCCCGCGACCCGTGAGACACGAGAGATCGATCCGCACGGGCAGACGCAGCCGCCCGAATCGACGCAGCCTCCGGCCGAGCACACCGACGACCTGCCATCGACGAAGGGCGGCACAGGAATGTCGGCGGGCATGTGGATCTCCCTCATCATCGGGGCGATCATCGTCGTACTGCTCCTCATCTTCATCCTGCAGAACAATGTGCCCGCCGAGTTCAAGTACTTCGGCTGGCAATTCGAACTGCCCCTGGGCGTGGCCATGCTCTTTGCCGCGATCGGCGGCATCCTCATTGCCGGACTCCTCGGTTCGGTGCGAATCTTCGTCCTCAGCCGCAAGCTGAAGAAGATCCACAAAGCACTGGGCCGCTGAACCATGCCGTTCCATCCCAGCTTCACCGAGTTGTCCACCACGCTGCCCGCGACCCTCATCCTCGCCGATACCGCCGCCGAGGCGGCCTGGACGCGCACAGACGATTCCGTGCTCACCGAGCAGGAACGCAACTATGCCCGCGAATTCGACGCCGAGGCGGCCGCCACCTGGTCAGCCGGCCGTGTCGTTCTGCGGCACGTGCTCGGATCGCATCTGGACCAGGACCCGGGCGGGATCGAGATCCGTCTCGACTCGGCAGGCAAACCCCGCAACGACGACTGCGAGTTCTCCGTGTCCCGATCGCGCAGGCTCGTGATCGTCGCCGTCTGTGAGGATCCGGTCGGCCTCGACATCGAAGCCGCTCCGGACACCGCGATGGCCCTCGAAGCGCTGAGCCTCGTGCATCCGACAGAACGCAGTGAGCTTGAGGCACTGCCCGAATCCGAGCTGGCTGTCACGTTCGCACGGCTGTGGGCGCGCAAGGAGGCATTCCTCCGGGCACTGAGCACCGGGCTGGCTCGCGATCCCGGGATGGACTATGTCGGCTGCGGACCGCAGCCGCAGTCACCGCACCCGGATATCGACATCCACGACCTCGATTCGGGGATCCCCGCCGGGCACGTCGCAGCGATCGCGTTCAACCGCTGAGCCGCGGGTTCAGTCGTTGAACCGCGGACCGTTCTCTCCCGTTGTGAATACCACGGCGATGCCCAGTGATCCCACAATCACGAGGCCGAAGAGGATCCAGGCACCAGCAGGATTCGCAGCTGCGGCGAGGACGAGACCGATGACGATCGCCAGGATGATCAGGGCGTCGAAGATCATCGGGTACTTCAGGTAGCGCTTCTCCCCTTTACTCACGGCGTAGGAGATCTGAGTCGCAGCGCTGAGGAACAGCAGCACCATGGCGGTGATGACCAGCCAGCGCGGTGACAGGAAGAAGTGCGCAAGACCATTGGAGAACACTGCGCCGAGGACGGCAAGGACCAGTTTGATCGTGCCGTCGACCGCGAAACCGGATTTCCTCATGCCTGCATCCTACTCAACAGCTCCTGCACGGTGGCCAGAGCCCCCTGCAGCACCGTGGCCTCGACGTTCGAATGGGCGATGACGAGTCCATGCCGCACCTCATCCCCACCGGTCCAGCCTCGGGCCAGGGACGCGACGAGGATGCCGCGCTCGGCGAGCTGTCGCAGCAGGCTGTGCGCCTGGGCCTCGGAGGTTTCGATGACGAGTGTCCTCCCTTCGTGGACCAGCCCGGGGATCGGCCCGACGCCGGCGACGATGCCTTCGGCCGCCCGCAGCCGTCGTCGGCCGCGGGAGATGCGCCGACGCAGTCCCCCGGAACCGAGGTAGGAGGCGATGGCCATCTGCAGGATCGGTGAGAACGCCGGTCCGAGTGCTGTGCGCATCCCCATGAGACGGGTGGACAGTTCACCTCGGGCGATGAGGTATCCGGTCGACACGGCCGAAGTCAGCAGGGTGGAGAAGGTTCCGATGTGCACGACCTGGGCGCGACTGCCCGTTGACGACGCGAGTTCGAAGAGAGTCGGCAGCACGGTGCGGGTGTAGCGGGCTTCGCTGTCGTAGTCGTCTTCGACGAGGACGATGCTGTTCGCCGCGGCCCAGTCGAGAAGTCGGACTCTGTGATCGACCGGCATCGGCGTTCCGTGCGGGAACTGATGGTTCGGAGTCACAACGGCCGCACCCACCCCGTGCGGTGCCGGCGCCGACTCGTCGAATTCGAGCGGCACGAGTTCCTGGTCCGTCATCGCCTGCCGCAGACCGGGGAAGCCCGGGTTCTCCACCGCGATCGTCCCGGTCACGCCGAGGCTGAGCAGCAGTCGCAGTCCATCGCGGGATCCGCTGGTGAGGATGATCTCGTCGGGATCGACGGCCATGCCCCGGGTCAGACGCAGATAGTCGGCGATGGCCCACCGGGCGTCCGGTTGGCCCAACGGGTCGATGGGGCCCGGATCGAGGTCGAGTGACTCCCGCCAAGCGCGCCGGAACGCCGGTTCCCGCAGCGGGTCGTCACCGCCGAAACCGGGGCGCAGGTCGACGTAGTTGCGCAGACGCCGCCGCGGGGAGTCGGGCACTCGGGACCGCGGACGGGCACGCTCCGGCGTGGACGGCAGCTCCGGGTTGATCCGAGTCATCGACCGTTCAGCGCTGACGAGGAATCCCTCGACGGCGAGCTGGCCGTACGCGGTCTCGACGCTGCCTCGCGAGATCCCGAGGTGCTTAGCCAGACGCCTGCTCGAGGGCACAGCATCTCCGGAGCGCAGCGTGCCTTCGGCGATGAGCCGCCGCATCTCCTGGGTCAGCTGATCGGGCAGCGGAGTCGGTCGGGTCTTGTCGACGCTCACGGGAAGAGCGATCCCCTCAGCCTGCTTGCTCGCATCCATCCGTCGATAGTAGTCCCCCAATGATCATCTGGCCTAAAATCCTTCCTGCTTTCTGGCTCTCTCGTTGAGCCACCGAGCCGTTTAGGCTGAGAAGGAACGGCCGTTCACCCCTGAAGAAACTCGATCCTCGACCCCATGACAGCCCGCGGCAATCTGCTGCAGCGCTGGGTCGACTCGGATCATCTCCGCAACAGTGAATGGACATACACCCAATGACCGAGACACAGACCCTGCTCAACACCGGACTGGCTCAGATGCTCAAGGGCGGCGTCATCATGGACGTCGTCAATGAAGAGCAGGCACGCATCGCCGAAGCCGCCGGAGCATCGGCCGTGATGGCCCTCGAACGCGTTCCCGCAGACATCCGCGCCCAGGGCGGAGTCGCCAGGATGAGCGATCCCGATCTCATCGATTCGATCATCAACGCCGTGTCCGTCCCGGTCATGGCGAAGGCTCGTATCGGCCACTTCGTCGAAGCCCAGATCCTCGAGACCCTCGGGGTGGACTACATCGACGAATCCGAGGTCCTCTCCCCCGCCGACTACGTCAACCACATCGACAAATCCGTCTTCCAGGTTCCCTTCGTCTGCGGGGCGACCAACCTCGGTGAGGCGCTGCGCCGCATCACCGAAGGCGCTTCCATGATCCGCTCGAAGGGCGAAGCCGGCACCGGCGATATCTCCGAGGCGATGCGTCACCTGCGGACCATCAATTCCGAGATCCGTGCCCTCGGCGCCAAGAGCGAAGACGAGCTCTACGTTGCGGCTAAGGAGATCGCCGCCCCGTACCACCTGGTCAAGCAGGTTGCGAGCCTCGGTCGTCTGCCCGTCGTGACCTTCGTGGCCGGCGGCATCGCCACCCCGGCCGATGCGGCGATGATGATGCAGCTCGGCGCCGACGGCGTGTTCGTCGGCTCCGGCATCTTCAAGTCCGGCAATCCGGAGGCCCGGGCGAAGGCCATCGTCGAAGCCACCACCCACTTCGATGACCCAGCGGCGGTGGCGGCGGCTTCGCGCGGGCTCGGCGATGCCATGGTCGGCATCAATGTCGCCGACGTTCCCGCTCCCCACCGCCTGGCCGAGCGCGGCTGGTGAGAGTCGGGGTCCTCGCCCTCCAGGGAGCGTTCCGTGAGCACCTGATCATGCTGCGCTCCCTGGGGGTCGACTCCTGCCCGGTCACCCGAGCCGAACACGTCTCCGACGTCGATGCGGTCATCCTGCCCGGAGGCGAATCCACGGCCATGGTCCGCATCGCCTCCGGTACGGATCTCTTCGCCCGTCTGCGAGAGCGGATGGACGGCGGGCTCCCTGTCTTCGGCACTTGTGCCGGGCTCATCCTCATGGCTGACCGGCTGAGCGACGATTCGCTGGGCGGCTTCGAACGCCTCGGCGGTCTGGACATCACCGTGGTCCGCAACGCCTACGGACGGCAGCGGGACTCGTTCACAGCACCGGTCGACGTCTCAGGATTGGCCGACCCGTTCGACGCGACCTTCATCCGGGCCCCGCAGATCCTCGATGTCGGATCCGACACCGAGGTCCTCGCCTGTCACAACGACCGCCCGGTGCTGGTGCGCCAGGGCAACCTCTGGGGCGGCACCTTCCACCCGGAGTTAGCACAAGATCCGCGGGTCCATGCAGGTTTCCTCCAACGCCTCGGTGCCGCGGTGTGACGTTCGAGTCATGGCCGCCTCGGAACCTCCGACCCCTTACGAGGGAGGCGCTGACACCCACAATCGGCTCTCACCGGCGCTCACCCGCAGTTCGAGACAGTCACCGATGAGATCCCCGTCGACCTGTGCGGGTGCGGGCCTCGTGAGCTTCACCGTCGCCGAGGCAGACCTGCGATAGTGCATGAACGGACTCTGCGCGGGGCGTCCTTGGAGGCAGGCCGAGGCGATGCCGCCCCAGGCCAGGAAGCGTCGAGCAGTGCCGCGCGGCAGAGGGCCGACCCTGAGCACGGAGAATTCGGCGTCATCGATCCGGGCATCCGGGAACACCGAGATGGGCCCGGCGGGGCGAGCGACCTTCGACGCCATCATCGACCACATCGATTCCGGTGCGGATGCTTCGACGGCTCGCCGCGTCTGTGAGGCCAGATCGGCGGCGAAGAGAGCACGCGCTGCACCCCAGGCGTAGCCGAGCAGCCCGGGCGCACGATGGTGATGGGCGACGGCTCGGGCGTCGCCCCCGATCCCGGCCAGGCTGATGAAGTCATGTCGGGTCCAGCTTCCGTCGGCGCCCCTGGCTTCGACAGTGTTGATCGGGATGCTGCGCCCGTGATTCGTCGCGGCTGCAGAGACCACTGTCATGGTGTCTGCGTGCTTGCCCGCCTGGTTCGACGGCCGGTGCCCGGGTTTCGGATCTGCGGTCAGGGGCAGGGTGTGCAGACAGTGGTCGATCGCCTCCCGTGCAGAACTGATTCCCACGTGGCGGCTGAGCACATTCGCCGTTCCCGTCGGGATGAGGAATGTCAGGACACCGGCCTCGGCGAGGACCGGTGCTGCGGCCCGAATGGTGCCGTCTCCTCCGAGGAGGATGATGGTCTCTGCCCCCCAGGCCAATAGCTGTTCTGCTTGCCATCGTCCGGAACGAGATTCGGTCGTCGTCATCGTCCGATACCGCATCCGGAGTCGGCGCAGCCCGGCGGTGAGAACGGCATAAGAACGGTGGGTCGGGGCATGTTTCGGGTTGACGATGATCCCGATGCCGGTCATCGGGTGGACAGTCTCGGCTCGGCCTTCCACTGGTTCTTGCATTGTCATTCGAAGGCCGGATGGGTGGCGGCGACCTCTTCGACAGCACGGGTGTCGATCGTCTGATCAGGAAAGGCCTCGACGAGAACGCGCGGACCGGTTTTGCGCGGTGAGCGTTTCCAGGTGCCGCGGGCGCGGCTTCCGCTCACGACCGTATTCTTGAACATTCCGTTGCCACCGGGCACGACGAGCTTCTCGCACTCCCGGTCGAGAGTCGCGCTGCGATCCTTGTATCCGAGGATGAGCTCGTCGAATCCGGGCAGCAGCATCGTCTTGTGCGCGTCCGATTCCCATTCGCTGAGTCGGTCCTCGAGGTCGGGGGCCTGAACATAGTCGGTGTCGCCGATTCGCACATTTGTGATCTCTTCGGCGTCGATGGCGGCCTGGATGGCTTTTCTCACTTGGGTCTTCGGCAGTGCTGTCCACCGGGTGGCGTCGTCGATCGTCACCGGGCCGTGGCCGGTGACGTAGCGTCGCATCCATTCGTGCAGGGCCTCCTCGGCGTCCAATTCTGTGGGAGTGGGGACCCATTCGGCGGTCAGGACGTACCGCATTTCGTCCTTCCCCTCGATCATGGGGGCTTGGACGATGAGGTTGTTCAGCGCCAGTGAGGTGATGAGGTACCGAGCGTGACCGTATTCGTCTCCGGCTCTCAGCGGCGCGAAGGCTTCGAGCAGTTCCTCCCTGGTCAGGGGCCCACGGTCGCGCAGGGCCGCGACCGCGAGTTCGGCAGCGGATTCGAGCATGGCATCGGTGATGCCGAAGACCTCCCGGCGTTTCGTCGTGGATTTCATCGTCCGTGCCCCGGTCAGTCCGAGGATCCATCCGAGGTCCTTGGCTGTGGTCAGGTGGATGGTGCCGCGTTGGGTCCAGGAGCGCACGATCTCGCCTGCGTCGATCGCGGCTCTCACGGCGGCCACACCAGCGGCTGCCCCGGCGCCGAGGCGCAGTGCGACCGAGGCCAGGGCACCGCCGAGTGCTTGGGCTTGGACGCATCCGAGATGTTCGACGACGGCCCCGGCCGGTGAGAGTCCGCTGCCGGTCGGCGATGGGGGCGGAGGTCCGGCGAGTCCTTGGGAGATCAGACGTGCGGCCGAGATCTGGTGTGCGTCCATGGTCCAACGGTAGTCGACGCCGGTGACACGACGACTGTGGGAACCTGACATCGCCCGACAGTCTCAGTCGCGTTCACCCCGCGACCACGGTCCGGCAAACGCTTCGAAGTCGGTCGATCGACTCAGCCCATGATGTCGACGAGGCCGGGCACTGGAACGCGCGGCAATGCCCCCGAAGCGGCGAACCGACCCCAGATTCGTCGCAGTTCGGGACCGGCGACGGCGGTGGTCTCACCGTAGTCGAGGAAGGAGTCATGCCAGATCTCGCCAGGGAAGATCAGCGGCAGATCGCCGGAATGGGCTGCGTCGAAGAAGCTGCCGTCGCCGCGGGAGACGATGAGCAGACGTGCTCCCTGTCCACCTGACATCCTGTGCCGATCGTAGAACTCTCTTCCGGCGCGGGTGTATACCGCCGAGGTGAATCCGGCGATGAGGGATTCGAGCATGGGCGAGGTCAGGGTTCGGTCGTGGAGGCGGCGCAGCGCGGGCACGAATCCGGCGAAGAAGGCGATCTCGCGTTCCGTTCGGGTCATGAGCACGTCGTATTTCGGTGCGACTTCGGCCCAAGCCGCTGCCGCGTCTGCACGTGTCGGCAGCGGATACCGGCCGTAGTGGACTCCGAAGCACATTCCGGCGTGCAGGCCTCCGACGAGAGCGGCTCTATGGACCTCTTCCTGAGCTTCGAGTATGTCGTCGACGCTGGCGTCGGGGTCGATCTTCTGCGCGACCTTCGCCATCGCCCAGTTCATCGTGTCCGTGCCGCCGGCCAGCCCCAAGGGGGCTGAGGCCATGAGCACTCGGCGGAAGAGATCCTCGGTGCCTTCGGCGATCATCAGATGGGCGCAGGCATCGGCTCCGGCGCTCTGCCCGGCGATCGTCACGTTCTCCGGGTTCCCACCGAAGGAGGCAATGTTCGTCTGCACCCAGCGCAGGGCGGAGATCTGGTCGAGCACTCCGAGGTTCGAATGCTCGGGCTTGCCGGTGCCGAGGTAGCCGAGGACACCGAGGCGGTAGGTCACGGAGACGACGATGATGTTCTGTTCGGCCGCGAGGGTGTGCGGATCGTAGATCTCAGCATCCCCGGCACCGGCAACGTAGGCTCCGCCGTGGATCCAGACGAGGACGGGCAGCCCCGCCTCGGTGTCGGTGTCCTTGGGGATCGTCACGCTCAGGCGGAGGCAGTCCTCACTGATGGGCAGACCGCCGAGCTGGTCGAAGGTCATTCCCGCGTTCGGGTCCCGACGCAGCTGCGGACTCGCGGGGCCGGGACCGCCGCCGTCGATGAAGTCGACGGGCGGTGCGTCGACGGGCCGGTGGAATCGCTGTGCGTGGGCGTAGCGGATGCCCCGTGCTCGGATCACATCGTCGTACGCATAGGCGCGGACCCGTCCGCACGGGGCGAGGAAGTCCCGTGAATCCTCACTCATGCGGTCAGTTTACTTGTTGGGTTCCACCGGGGGTTCAGCCGACCACGGGAAGACGATCCACTGATCGGTGCGCTTCCACACGAAGTCCGGGTCGATGATCGACGCTGACTTGGCGTAGATGACAGCCGACTGCGCCTCGGCGCCGTGCTTGCGCAGCAGCTCGAGGACGAGTGCCAGAGTGCGACCGGAATCGGCGACATCGTCGACGACGAGCAGCTTCTTGCCCTTGATCGCTTCGATGTCGAGCATCGGAGCGAGGAGGATCGGATCGGGCAGAGTTTCGTGCACATCGGTGTAGAACTCGACGTTGATCGCGTCGGAGAGCTTGAGCCCGAGGGCGTAGGCGAGGGCACCGGCTGGCAGCAGACCTCCACGGGCGACGGCGATGACGATCTCGGGATCGTAGTCGGAATCCGCGATGGTCTGGGCCATCTCCCGAGCCGATTGGCCGAACATATCCCAGCTGAGAATCTCTTTTTCGTCGAGATCAGTCGAATCGGCATGGTAGGCCATGAATACTCCTCGTGTCTGCCCGGTGTTGGCTCGAGCTTCAAGGATACGCCGTCGCCGTCTCAGCGCAGAAATGCCTCGAACCCGGCCATCTCCTGCGCCTGCGGACCCGTGGGCGTCGAAGGGTTCGGGTTGACCCAGTACCGTCCTGTGTGCGGGTTGCGTTCGAGCAGTCGGTAGTCGATGAGTTCTCGCCGCAGGAGCGCGAAGTCCGGGTGGAAGTCGGCGAGGTGCTCGTTGAGGGCTCGGCGTTTGGTCGGGATGGCAGTGATGCGGCCCGACGACATGAACGTCTTGAGTGTCTTCGTGCGGAATCTTAAGACGCTCTGGTCGATGGCTTCGGCCGCATTCGGAACGGCGGGGTTCGTCGCGCTGTTGGCCGAGTCGAGCAGGGTTTGGCGAGCGGTTGTGAAGTTCTCACCGGTCTCGGTCATCCGCGAACGGACGAGCTTCTTGAAGTCTTTGTCCTTGGTCATGGTGTCTGTTCCTCTTCGACCAAGTCTCTCCCAGCACGAAACCTGGTCAGGAATTCACCGTGCCAGATTCGTCCGAGGATCTTCTCCCCTTCGCCGTGCGGTCGATGTGCTGGGACCACGACCTCGGCTGGGCGTTGGATGCGCCGAAGTTCAGTATAGACACAGTTCCCGTCAGTTCTCGAGCGCGTCGAAGTACATCCATCGTCCCGCGCGGCGGACGAACGAGGAGTTCTCTTCGAGCACATGGTCGCCGAGGTGGTCGCGGAATTTCGCACGGAAGTGCACCGTTCCGGTGGCATCGCCGACTCCCCCGTCCGTGGTGTGGAGGATTTCGAGACCGCGCCATTCCGTGTCCTCGTCGACGCCGAGGTCGACGGGTCGAGTCTTCGCGTGCCAGGTGCGGAAGAGGTGGTTCTCATCTCTGCGGACGAATGCGGTGTAGCGGGAGCGCATGAGCGCCTCAGCGGTGGTCGGCCAGTTCTCACCGTCGAGTGCCGGCCGGCAGCAGTGGTCGTAGTCGGTGCCAGGCGGCATCCCAGAACAGGGGCAGATCATTCGACGATGATATCCGGAGATGAACGACCGGCGTTTGCGTGCGAGGATGGTCTCATGAGTTCAGTGTTCCTCTCTGGAGACCCGAAGGCCGATGCGCTGTTGGCCGAAGACCGTTTCGCTCTGCTCATCGGCATGTTGCTTGACCAGCAGGTGACCATGGAGAGCGCCTTCGCCGGGCCTGCGAAGCTGGCCGAGAGATTGGGGAAACTCGACGTCGATGAGATCGCCGAGATGAATCCCGACGACTTCCTCGACACTTTCGCGCAGACGCCTGCTGTGCACCGGTTCCCCAAGTCGATGGCAGCGCGGGTGCAGAAGTTGGCTGCGGCGATCGTCGATGACTATGACGGAGATGCCGAGGCGATCTGGACCACGGGTGATCCGAGTGGCGCCGAGGTGCTCAAACGCTTGAAGAAGCTGCCAGGTTTCGGTGATCAGAAGGCGAAGATCTTCCTCGCTCTGTTGGGCAAGCAATTCGCGCTCAAGGCTGAGGGCTGGCAGGAAGCCGCGGGAGATTACGGGGCTGAGGGCACCCGGCGGTCGATCGCCGATGTCGTTGATGAAGACACACTGCTGGAAGTGCGTGCTTTCAAGAAGCAGCAGAAGGCGGCGGCAAAGGCCGCCAAGGTGGCGAAGAAGTAGGGTCGAATTCACCCCTCCGCAAGTTATCCACAGATTTGACTTCGCCTGTTCTAAAAGACGCGCCCGTCGAATAATGTAGGGGTTCCGGGTGTCGGCCGAAGGGGCCGCGCCACAGTTGCAGACCACAGAGGCGTGGAATGAGAACTGGAACGACCCGACCGCATCGTCGACCTGCTCTGCTGTTCGTTGCTCTTTTTGCCGCATTGAGCCTGCTGTCTCTGGCGGGGTGCGCAGGCAGCTCCCCCGTGGCTGTGCCGACGTCGACTCTGCCTGAAGAGCAGTCTGATGATAGTTCGACAGATGGCACCGCCGAGGTGGAGGTCCCCGAATACGAGACTGACCTCGACCTATCGGAAGAAGAGAAGGAAGCTGTCGACGGCGCACTGGTGGCGTTTGTTGGCTACATCAAAACGATCAACCGCGTGTTCTCCTCGGGCGGGACAGACATGAAGGGCATAGACACCTTTGCTGCTAAAGATTCGCTCCGATCTCTAAAAGACAGCGCAAACGGTCTGAAAAAAGAAGACAAATACATGGCGGGTGAGTACGACTACTACAACCTCCGAATTCACGAGACAACTCTTGACTCTAAATCTCCGGAGAAGGACTCGGTCAAGATTCTTTTCTGCTCCCACGACAGCAAACATGCCGTCGTTAAGACTGGCAAATCTATGCCAAGCCAGACGAGCAAAAGCCTTACGATCTTGCAAACTGCGAGCAAGCATGGAGGCAAATGGAAAATCTCTAATCAGGAGCTATGGAGCGAAAAGTGCGAGTAGGTTCCCACCTCTTCGCCGCATTCGCGTTCATACTTGCGGTGATCCTTAACCCGTTAGTTCCCGCCAACGCTAATAGCGGTCCAGCCTGTGACGCCCTTCAAGAACGTAACTGCAGTGTCGTCAAACCTCCGGCACCGGCACCACCCCCAGGGGGCGGCTCCGGCGGAGGTTCAGGTGGCGGAGGTTCAGGTGGCGGCGGTTCAGCTGGCGGCGGTTCAGCTGGCGGTGGCTCAGGAGGCGGATCCGGCGGCGGCAGTGGTGGAGGCGGCGCTGCACTCCCAGACTGCCCGACTGAAGTAGTCGGCCATCTCTGTGTCATCGAACCCGGCCCCGGCGGTGGAGGCTCCGGTGGTGGCGGCGCTCCGGCTCGTCCCGAACCGCCGACTCGGATCCCCGAGTCGCAGTTCCAGAACTTCGACATTCCTGCTCCGACGATCTATGCATGGCCGAAGGATTGGGCCGTCGTCGGCAAACCCGCGGCCTTCTGGACCGACACCGAAGTCAGCTACATCGACATGACTCTGCTGACCTACGCTGTCACGGTGAAGGTCATCCCGGAGCGGTACAACTGGGATTTCGGTGACGGCACCGGCACGACCACCTCGGCGAAGGGGGCGAAACCGCTGCCCGGAAACAGCCCCCAGATCGGACACGAATACCAGAAGTCAGGGAAGGTCGCGGTGTCGATGACGGCAACATTCAGCGGAGAATTCTCCGTCGACGGAGGTCCCTGGCTACCAATCGACGGATTCGCCCACGTCGCCAGCAACGACATCGGCATCGATGTCTACCGGTACCACCGCTACCTCGTCGACGAGGACTGCTACACCAATCCCCGCGGACCTGACTGCACCCGCTCTGCCCGATGACACCGACTCCGCCTGACATCTCGGTGTCGACGGGACCGCACCACATCGGGCACAGCGATTCAGCTGTGCACGCGCGGTTTCGGTCGTTCGAAGAACATGACAGCGATGAATCCGACGATGACCAGCCCGGCAGGCACCCACAGTGATTGCCCCATAGCATGAGCGAAACCAGAGGCGATGGCTTCCGGCATTCCTGCCGACGCTCCCCCGGTTGCCTCAGCGGAACCCGCACCCGCCTCGGCGCCGGCGCCACCGACCGCGCCGCTCGAGGAACCGATATTCGCCGCCAGCCGCGACTCCATCGCGACGGAGATCGCGGCGCTGCCGAGCACCGCACCGACCTGCCGCACCGTGTTGTACACGCCTGACCCGGCCCCGGCATGATGCAGCGGAAGGTTCCTCGTGGCCGTGGAGCTGATCGGTGCCCACATGAACCCGTTGGCCACACCCAGCAGCAGCACCGGCGGGATGATTTCCCACAGAGAAGTGTGCGCACCGAGGATCGCCCCAAGCCAGAACAGAGCGACCGAAAACGAACCGAGTCCGATACCGGCCAACAGTCGCGGATTCCCATGATCGACGAGACGGCCGACGAACGGGGCAAGCACACCGGAGAGGATCGCCATCGGCGCCAACAGCAGCGCCGCCTGAGTCGGTGAGTAGCCGAGCACCGTCTGCGCCCACAACATGAGAGGGAACGCCATCGCCGTGACGCCGAACCCGACCGTCAGCATCGCGATGGCAGCAATCGTGAAATTGCGGTCTTTGAACAGCGACAGCGGCACCAGCACCTCTGAGCGGTTTGCCCTCTGCCACAGGACGAAGGCAATGAGGAACACCACCCCGCCGGCAAGAACGAATGGCACGGTCACCGGCCCGATGAGTGGGCCCCAGTTCACTCCGTGAGCCTGTTGGATCCCGTAGACCAACAGGAACATCCCGCCGGCAGAGAGCACGACGCCGAACCAGTCGAAACGGTGCGGATGCGTCTCGAGCCGTGGCACCAGCCAGATCGCCATGACCAGGGCGATGATGCCGACCGGAACGTTGATGAAGAAGATCCATTCCCAGCCGAGGGCGTCGACGAGCACCCCGCCGAGGATCGGGCCGACCAGGGTGGCGACTCCGGCGACAGCACCCCACATGCCCATCGCCGCACCCCGTCGGTCGGGTGGGAAGATGCGGGTGATCACGGCCATCGTCTGCGGAGTCATCGCCGAGGCGCCCAGCCCCTGCACGACGCGTGCGACGATGAGCGCAGCGACCGTGGTCGTCAGTCCGCACCACAGCGAACTGGCCGTGAACACGACAAGCCCGACGAGATACACGCGTTTGGGGCCGAACCGGTCCCCGAGACGGCCGGTGATGAGCAGCGGCACGACGTAGGCGAGCAGATACGCCGAAGTGACCCAGATGACGGCGTTGATATCCGCGTCCAGGGAGTCCATGATCTCGCGTATGGCCACGGACACGATCGTCGAATCGACGAGGATCATGAAGAAGCCGAGGCACAGGGCCCACAGCGCCCGCCACGGATTCGATACAGCGTTCTGTTGAGAGCTCACCGCATCATCTTTCTCCCATTCCACCGTCTGGTCAATCCGAACGGCGGTCAGAGCACGCCGCCGGCGACATGGCCGTGGGAACCTGAAACAATGGCGCCATGGTGTGCCGAATAAACGAACTCCTCGTCGACTCACACTGGTCCGTCGTCATCATCGGCGCAGGCCAGGCCGGCCTGTCGGCGGCGCACTACCTGTGGCGCGACGGCTTGGTCCCCGGCAGAGACTTCATCATCCTCGACGCCGGAGACGGACCGGGCGGCGCCTGGCGTGAGCGCTGGGACTCCCTGACCCTGGGCACGACGAACCACATCTCCGACCTGCCCGGCTTCCCCCTCGGCCGGCCGAATCCGAATGTGCCCGCCTCGCGAGTCGTCTCGGACTACTATGACCAGTTCGAACGCGAACTCGAACTCTGCGTCGTCCGTCCCGCCGACGTCTCCTCGGTGACCTCTGAAGAACGCAGGGCGGGAATTCTCCACATCACCACCGACATCGACGGTCAGCGGGTACGGCTGTCGACCGATTTCCTCATCAACGCCACAGGGACATGGACCCAGCCGTATGTTCCCTTCGTCCCGGGGATCGGCGACTTCGAGGGCCGCCAACTGCATACGGTGAACTTCCGTGATGTCGAGGACTTCCGCGGACTGCGCACTCTCGTCGTCGGCGGCGGCATCTCCGCCACCCAGTTCCTCCTCCAACTCGCCGAAGTCACCGACACTGTGTGGGCGACTCGCCGTCCGCCGAATTTCACCACCAGAGAGTTCGACGGCCAATGGGGGCTCGAAGTCGAACGGGCCGTCCGCGAAAGGACACTGTCCGGTCTGGCCCCGGCCAGCGTCGTGAGAACGACAGGTCTGCCGATCCGTCGCGAATTCCGTGAGGGTGTCGACTCCGGGGTCCTCGTCTCCCGCGGAATGTTCGACCGCATCCTCCCCCATGGCGTGCACTTCCCCGGGACCACCGAATCCCCGCCGCCGACCACCTCGGACGGCCTGGGGCCATCAGCCAACGATGTCCTCGCGGTTCCCGAATCGTGGGCACCGTTTGCCACCGCCCGGGTCGAGGAGATCGACGTGATCTTCTGGAACACCGGTTTCCGCGCCGCACTCAAACATCTTGCCCCCTTGCACCTGCGCACCCCCGAAGGTGGAATCGCCATGGACACCGAGGTGGCGGTCAGGGACGATCCCCGGCTCTTCCTCGTCGGCTACGGTTCGGCCAGCTCCACTCTCGGCGCCACCCGTGCCGGCAGGATCGCCGCGCGCGAGCTGCTCAAGCGGATGTCCGGCCGACAACGATCGCCACGCTCCTCGCGCCCGGAAGCCGGCGCTGAGCTGGGTCCCGAGTCCGCAGGAAACACCGCCGAGAGCTGACCGAGTTCATGTGAGGTCGGGCACCCGGAGTTCCTGATCGTCTAAGCGAACTGTCGGCAGCATCTGTCGGAAATCGTCGGCAGCTTCCGCATCATCGGCTGGCGCGAGCATGTCGACGCTGACTTTGAACAGTCGTCCGTCGACGGAGATCCCAGCAACGACTCCGAAGAACACCGAATCCTGTTCGTCCACGGCTCGCATGTCCTCAGGGGCGAGCCGGCCGTGAACGACCCAGTACTCGCCGCCGTCGAGTGCCCCGGCGGCTTCGCTGGCCCGGGCCGAACCTGGGGTGCTGAACATCCGCTCCCGGGCCTTGTCGACCAGCTTGCTCGCCGATGGCTCATCGTCTTCGAAGCAGTCGACCGTGATGATGGCTTCCGAACCGCTGGTGAAGAGCCGGTACCCGTCATACCCAGACTCATCCGTCCAGTCCGGCCCCACGGCGAAACTGACCTCGACGGGACATTGGCTGCCGAGGTCGACGGTGGTCTGGGTCATTCCGTCGGGGATCTGTGCTTTCGTCGGACTCGGCTGGGCGGTGGACTTGCCGTCATCGATTCCCACGTGCGCCGGTTTCGGTCCGGCCTCCTCGGTGCTGCTGATCTTCAGTGCCGAACACCCGCTGAGGATCATCGCCAACCCCACCATCGCCGTTACGAGCACGCTGTTCTTCATCGGCTGCCTTCATTCGGTCGGAGATTCCTCCATATCGTACCCACGATCACTTTCGGACACCGGACCTCGGGTCTCTGGCGGAACCTTCTATTGCCGCCTAGCCTGGAGGCATGACTGAACTCCCGCTCTTCGATGACAGCGATGTCGACCGGATCCTGTGCGTGGTCGCCCATCCCGACGATATGGAATACGGCGGTTCGGCGGCCGTGGCCAAATGGACCGATGAGGGAAAGGAGGTGTCGTACCTGCTGCTGACGCGCGGTGAGGCCGGTATCCGGAACATGTCTCCGGAGGAGGTAGCCGCTCTGCGAGCCGACGAGCAGCGGCGGGCGTGCAACCTCGTCGGCGTCGATGACCTGGAGATCCTCGATTTTCCCGACGGGCTCCTCGAACCCGATCATGAGCTCCGACGTGCGATTGCGCGCAAGATTCGCCAGTTCCGCCCCAATGCGGTGGTCGTCACGACCTTCGACCTCAAGGTGCGGTGGGGGCTCAACCATGTCGATCACCGGCATGCCGGCATCGCCACCGTCGACGCGATCCGAGACGCCGACAACCCGTGGATCTTCACCGAGCTCAAGGACGAGGGCCTTGAGGCGTGGAAGGCGGACCGTCTGCTCATCAACGGTGCCGAGCCCACCCATGCTGTGGCCCTGACAGCCGCACATGTCGACCGGGGTGTGCGATCGCTCGAAGCCCACGAGGTCTACCTCGAGGCGCTGCCCGACCATCCGGCTCCGAAGGACATGATTCCCGACATCACCGCCTCCGGTGGGGAGCTTGCCGGAGTCGACTACGCACTTCCGGTCACGGTCGTCAATATGTGAGCTTCGGACCCCATACGAGAACCGGGCGGGACGTTGGAGGACGTCCCGCCCGGTTCTGCTGTCACGCTGCTCGCCGAACGACCGATCGCCCGGCGGGGTCACCTGAGGTGACTCAGGCGCCCAGAGCGGCCATCGCTGCGTCGTAGTCGGGTTCGGTGGTGATCTCGTCGACGAGCTGCGTGTGGGTCACGGTGCCCTTCTCGTCGAGGACGACAACGGATCGAGCCAGGAGACCGGCCAGCGGACCGTCGACCATGGTCACACCGAAGTCTTTGCCGAAGGAGCTGCGGAACCCCGAAGCCGCGACGACGTTTTCGATGCCTTCGGCACCGCAGAAGCGGCCCTGGGCGAACGGGAGATCGTTGGACACACAGAGAACGGTGGTGTTCTCCAGCCCTGCCGCGAGTTCGTTGAATTTGCGCACCGAGGCGGCGCAGACTCCCGTGTCGACGCTGGGGAAGATGTTGAGCACGACGCGCTTGCCCGCGTTGTCCTGCGAGTTCACTTCGCCGAGGTCGCCACCGACGAGGCTGAAGGCCGGTGCCTGCTCGCCCTTGGCCGGCAGATCGCCGACGGTCTTGACCGGAGTTCCCTGAAATGCTGTGTTGGCCATGCTTGTCTCTCTCCTTCTTCAGAGCTGACTGCTGTCTCTCCCACTCTACGTGAGAGGCGCCCATGACCGTTCCGACGTTCACTGTTGGGCTGCGAGCCGCGCGCATCGAGGAGGTTGGCGACTCAAGATGAGCCGGCAGATGCACTGTCGGCTTCGGCCTTCTCGGCGGCGAACTTCGCTTCGACGATGATGAGGACCACGACGACGATCGCGCCGAGGGCGGCGAGCAGAAGCGGGCCAAGCACGGGGTCGGCCGGTGCCAGCAGTCCGCCGGCTCCATGTGCTTCGCCGTCGGCACCGATTTCGGCTTCGGCCTGCCAGGGCCACAGGGCACGCAGTGAGCCGAGCATCAGTCCGGCCATGACGAGGAGAGTCCACCATCGGTGGTTGTGGAGGAAGTATTTGAGAATGTTGACGAAGACCGCCAGGCCAAGGATCGCGCCGAGCATGAAGATCCCGAGGTATCCGAAGTCGCGGTCGTCAACGGCACGCAGTGTCGTGGAGTACATGCCGACGGCGAGGAGGAAGAACGATCCTGAGACGCCGGGGACGACAAGAGCGCAGATGGCAATCGACGCGACGAAGAAGACAGCGATGAGCGGAGGATTCTCTACATCGGCTCCGCCAGCCAAACTGGTCATCCAGAACGCGAGTGCTGCAGCGGCGAGGAACGCGAGGGCCCCGAGGAGAATGGGCTGGCGTGGCCCGCGCGCCGGCAGCATCCGCAGGGGCACGGCGATGCTGGCGGCGACGAGACCGAAGAAGAGTCCTCGGGCCAGCTCGGGGTTGGAGGAGACGAAGGACTCCATGACACCGGCGATGGTGAACACGGCAGTGGCCATGCCGAGGAGGACCGGAATGACGAGGAACCAGTCCGTGCGTCTCAGCTCGGCCAGGGCTCCGGAGACCCGGTGGGGTCCGGTTACCAGGGTTTTGGCCGCGGAGACGACGTGGGAGGCGGAATCGATGAGCTGGTCGTAGACTCCGGTCACGAGCGCGATCGTGCCTCCGGAGACTCCGGGTACGAGTTCGGCGCTGCCGATGAGGAAACCGCGGGCAAGGTCGAGCGGGATGAGCGCTTTGGGTCGATCGGGCGCGGTCTCGGCGCCGGCAGTCGGAGTATTCGTCATGGCTCCCAGCCTAGAGGATGCATCCTCCACGCACGGTGAGGGCTCAGTCGCCCGTCTGGCCGTCGATGTCCTCGCGGATGAGGTCTGCGTGTCCGGCGTGGCGGGCATATTCTTCGACGAGGTGGATGAGGATCCAGCGGACGTTGAACTTCGTTCCGTCGTGACCGCTGCGCACGGTGAGCGCGTCGAGGTCGTCCACCTCGGCGAGGATCTTACGGGAACGCTCACAAGCGTGTGCGTGCGTTGCCAGCAGTTCCTCGGCTGTCGAACCTGCTGCACTGTCGAAGTCCCAGTCCGGTTCGGACTTCCAGTCGACGCTCGCCCATGGTTCACCGAGTTCTCCGCCTTGGAGGACTTCGACGAACCAGGACTCTTCGACGAGTGTCAGGTGTCGGACGATGCCGCCGATCGTCAGCGACGAGGATGCGACCGAATGGGTGAGCTGGGCCGGAGTCAACCCTTCAGCCTTGCGCCTCACGACCTGCCGGAAATAGTCGAGGAACTCTTCGAGTCCCTGCCGTTCGGCCGGGGCCTTTTTCGGGTCGGTCAATGGAAGTGTCACGCTGAGCCTCTCTGATCATGCGCAGACAAGTCCCCCGCTTCCCGACGGGCGCATCCGTCGGTCACGAGGTCGGGACATCAGTCTACTGTGCGACGGCCGATGTCGAAGACGTTTCCTTCGGGATCTTTCAGCGTGGTCCATTCGATTCCGTACTCGGAGAAGGATCCGAGTCGTTCCGCCCCCAGTGCCACTGCTCGATCGACATCCGCCGGATAGTGCGGGTCATCGAGGTCGATGTGCACGGGGTTCTTCCCCTCGACGCGTTCGTCGACCTTGAGGAAGAGCATGCCCGGTGTCGGTGATTCGGCATTGTGCACACCGCCGATGCTGGCAACGAATTCGTCGGCCCCGGGGTCGAGGTCCGCGCCGAGGAGCTCGGCCCAGAAGAGCGATTGCGCTTCGACATCGAGGCAGTCGAAGGTGATGCTCAGTGATGACAGCGACGCCATGAGCGTGGTCCTTTCACCGTAGGGTCAGAATGGTTCCGACTCTAGCCCCGACCACGGACACGGATCGCCGGCCTCGTCATCGACGGTTATCCTGCGTCATCTTCGGTTCAGCCGCGCGGCTGCCGTGCCAATTGGCGCGACTGCGCGACGAGGCGGCCGGAGGAGTCCCACAGGTCGCAGTCCTCTTCGAACATGCCGCCGGCGATGTTCTTCGTGGAGATGCGGGCGCCGATCCAGCCCGGTGCCGGCAGGGCACGAACATGAGCGGTCAGCTCCATTGTCGGTGCCCAGTTGAATCGGCCGAGGTCGAACATCACCGGAGGGAAGGCATCAAGGAAAGTCAGCAGCGACAGCGGTTCCGGGTCAGTCCCATCGACGAGTCGGATCCAGCCCTGCAGCAGGCCCCTTCCGCTCGGTTTGCCCACGGCGAATCCGGCGGTCGCCGGATCCAGGCGCATATCGAACCGATCGATGATCGGTGCCGCGTTCTTGAAGTCTTCGCTGGCCTCGGCAACACTGATGCACTCTTCCGGTGGCGGCATCTGCGGCGGCGTGGCGGTGGTGGCGACATCGTCGGGAAGCTCCCCGAGGTTGCCCATCGTGGCCATCGCTGCGATCGTCGGCGCCCCGTTCTGTGAGAGTTCGATGCCGCAGTTTGCCGTTGACCGGCCTTCGCGCAGTGTGCGTGTGGTGATGTCGACGGGGCCTTCTCTGCTTGGGCCGAGGTAGAAGGTGGAGATCACCAAGGGATCCGGGGTTGGCGGACGGAGGTTGCGCAGGGCACGTCCGGCGACGCCGAGCAGGTATCCGCCGTTGACAGCACCAGCGACCTTCCACCCGGCGTCGAGGTCGGCGGTGAAGCTGTGATCGCCGTTCCGTTCGACGGCGGTGGCGCGGGCGAATTCGCTGGAAGTGTCGTGGGTCATAGCGTAAGACTATCAAGCACTGAACGAACGTCCAGCAAGTGTCATAAGTGACGGGGCCGACGTTCGTTGCCGTGTTGATAATTGCCTGTCGCCCGGGCCAGCAGCTGCTGGTTGGTATCGGCATCGCGTCCGAGCCTGGGGATTAGAGCGGCGGCCTTCTTCCCGCCGAGTTCCATGACGGCATGGCCGCCTCGGCGAATGAGCAGGACTCCAGATTTGGTGATCTGCTAGTCGAACGGATCGTCGTCTAGACTCACGGGTGGACTCCTTCATCGGTTGAGCCAGCGACCTGCCGCCGAGAAGCTGTCCCGTGGCAAAGAGGATTGCCCTAGTCTAAGGGTATGGGCGTGAAACTGACTGCGATCGATCCCACAGGAGCCGACCGGGACGCACTTGTCGAGTTCTTCTCGTCTCAGTCCTTTCCGTTCCATGTCGCCGCAGACGCCTGGTCAACCGGTACGGTGATGGAACGGATTGCGGTCGGGTATTTCCTCAACGCTGACAATGCCGCGTTCTGGCTAGACCACGACGAGTTCGGTCGGGTCGGATACGTGCGGCTCGAGGATCTTCGCGATGACACCCCGATGTTCGATCTGCGCTTGTCCGAACAGCACCGGGGCAAGGGACTCGGCGTCGATGCGCTGAATGCGATTGCCGGCCATGTGTTCTCAACTACTCGGGCACTCCGCATAGAGGGGCAGACCCGTGAAGACAATCATGCAATGCGTGTGGTGTTCGAGCGGGCCGGGTGGACGCAGGAGGCGCACTACCGTCATGCATGGCCGGCAGCTGACGGCGTCCGGCTGGCCTCTGTGGCTTGTGCGATTCTGCGTGAGGAGTGGCAGGCAGGGCGCACTCTCGGCGTGCACTGGCAGGATCGTCCCCGCTTTCGGCCACGGAAGAGCGCCGGGATCACTTATGCGTCAAATGTCCTGCCTTCCCTCGGCGAGCTCCTCCATCTCTACGATGCGGTCGGCTGGTCGGCCTACACCGAGGATCCGGCACGGTTGCTGCGCAGCCTCAACGGGTCAGCGCATGTCGTGTGTGCACGTGTCGATGAGGAGCTGGTCGGGTTGGCCCGCATTGTCAGCGATTTCGGCACTCTCGTCTATGTCCAGGATGTTCTTGTCGATCCGCGACTGCAGCGTCGTGGAATCGGTGCCGAACTCATCCGGAGTGTGCTCGAGCCATTCGACGATATTCGCCAGACCGTCCTGCTTACCGATGATGACCCTGCCCTCGCCGCGTTTTACACTTCGCTGAGCTTCACGGAGGCATCCGCGGCTGCCGGCTCTTCCCTGCGCGCTTTCTTCCGCATATGAGAAAGTGCCCCTGACCGGATGGTCAGGGGCACTTTCGCTCAGTGGGTCAGCTGGTGACCGTCAGAGGGTGTTTCAGTTGTTCTTCTTGCGACGCATGGTCAGAACGACTGCGGCTCCACCGACGATGAGGAGACCGGCTCCGGCAGCGAGACCGGTGAGTTCGGCACCGGTGCGAGGCAGATCGGATCCGCCGTCACCGTTTCCGTCGTCATTGCCGTTGTCGTCACCGTCGTTTCCGCCGCCGTTGCCGTCTTCGTCGGCAACGACCTGGAACGAACCGGTCAGAGCGGACTCATCGGCGGTGTCATTAGCTCCGGTGACCTCGAGCTCGTACTTACCGAGGTAGGCCTCGGGGTTCGATGCGCTGGTGCCATAGATCGAGAAGCCGACAACGCCATCCGCGTTGGCGGTCTCGTCGAGGGTGATTCCCTCGACGTTCTCCGGACCGGCCACAACTTCAAGAGTGACCTTTTCGCCCTCTTCGAAGCCTTCAGCGGTGATCTGCACGCCCTTGTCTTCCTTCACGAAGTCCGCAGCGGAGATCTCCTTCGGATCGACAGTCAGCTTGCGCTCAGCGGGAGCCTCTTCGGCTTCAACGGTCACGGTGAACTCGGCTTCCGCGGAGTTCTGTCCGTTCACATTGACGACCGCGGTGTAGTTGTAGTCACCGGCTTCAGCGGGAGCTTCCGTCGTGAACTTGCCGTTCGCATTGGTCTTGACGGTGGTGCTGCCCTGAGCCGGTGCGGCGTGGGCGGAGACCTCAGAAGAACCGGCATTGGCGCCAGCGGGCTTCCATGTCAGCTTCACCTCGGCGTTCGGAGCAGCCTGACCGGTGATCTGTCCGCCTTCGACGACGGTCTGGTCGCCGACCTTAGGAGCTTCGGGCTTTTCGTTGCCGTCGGCGTCCGAGTCGGCATCCTTGCCGTCAGCAGCGGCGTCCGAGTCAGCATCCTTGCCGTCAGCAGCGGCGTCCGAGTCAGCATCCTTGCCGTCAGCAGCGGCGTCCGAGTCAGCGTCCTTGCCGTCGGCAGCGGCGTCCGAGTCGGCATCCTTGCCGTCGGCAGCGGCGTCCGAGTCAGCATCCTTGCCGTCAGCAGCGGCGTCCGAGTCAGTATCCTTATCGTCGTCGCCCGGGGGTTCCTCATTGGGATCTTCGAACGAGATCGTCTTGCCCGACTTCTCAAGCGAGTAGTCAAGGTCGGCGACCCAGCTCGCATCGATGGCGTCACCATTCTCATCGGTCATAGGGCCGCCGCCTGAGATCACGCCGACAGCTGTATCCCCCTGGAAGACACCTCCGCCCGAATCGCCGGGGGCCGAGAAGGGGTCACCGAGAGGCGCCTTGACACCAAAACCGTGGACAAAGCGTCCACCGACATTCATGAAGTCAATTTCCTCGTTGAGAGCCGTCCAGGTCTCGTTTTCGGTCAGTCCGGTCGTACGGCCGGCCTTCTCCACCGTTCCTTCGGTGTGGGCTCCGACCTTAGTGATGTCAGTGGCGAGCTTCGCGCCGAGATCCTCGCTGTCTGCGGTCGACCAATCCGTCACCCCGGTCTTGACCTTGTACTTCGCTTCGTCAACGTTGATGACGGCGAAGTCAATGTCGTCTTCTTCAGGCTTTTGCTGGTCGCTCGTCACAAGCTCTCCACCGAACTTGTGGTAGCCCCACTGTCCGACGACTCCGAGTCCGGACCGGATGAAGCCCTCGCCCTCGTTCGCCGGGGCTGTTGAAGGCTGCTCGGTCTCATCGACCGTAGTGTCACCTTCGAACTCGTTCGTCTCTTCATTGATGATCTTCGCGCAGTGCCCTGCGGTGAGCACGATCGGCTTTCCGTCGGCATCCCAGCCAGAGAACCCTGTCGAGCAGGCGCCGCCGCTGGCCCCAGCTGTCACCAGGTAGCCTGCTCCACCAACGAGATCCTCGGCGGCGTAAGGCTCGAGTGCGTCGATTCCCTTGATGACCTTGACGTTCGAGTATTTCTTCTCCAAGGCGTCAGCATTGTCGTTGTCACCAGACACACCAATGGTCAGCTGACCGTTCTTGGCACCGTAGGCATTGACCCCGCCCACGTCCTCAAGAACGTCCTGCACTTTGGCGTCGCTCTGCACATTCAGCTCTTGCGGGCCGTTGTCAGCAACAGCCGGGCCGGCGACGAACGAGCTGCCGAGACCGAGCGCCGCGGCGGCGGTCAGTGCAAGCGAACTCTGCATGAGTTTCTTCTGCATAAGTAGTTGTCTCTCTTTTCTGAGGGATCAAGGTTACAAATCGATGACCTAAGTCACGATAAGGTTACGGGCAATCCTCAGCGACTACCAAGAAAGTACGTCCGAAACTGTGAACTAAATGAACGAAACTTCAGGCGGTGTAGAACCCTCCGGTTCCGTGCCGTCTCCTTCGAGTCTGAGTGAATCGACGAAGCCCCCGGTCACACGACCGGGGGCTTCGTGCTGAGTTCTCAGCGGACCGTCATTCGGTCAGCATCACTGCACTCAGTTGTTGTTCTTGCGACGCATGGTCAGAACGACTGCGGCTCCACCGACGAGGAGGAGACCGGCTCCGGCAGCGAGACCGGTGAGTTCGGCACCGGTGCGAGGCAGATCGGATCCGCCGTCACCGTTTCCGTCGTCATTGCCGTTGTCGTTGTTTCCGTCGTCATCGCCGCCGGTTCCACCGCCGGTACCGTCTTCATCGGCAACGACTTCAAAGGTTCCGGTCAGTGCGGACTCATCTTCGGTGTCATTGGCACCGGTGACCTCGACATCGTACTTGCCGAGGTAAGCCTCGGGATCCGATGCGCTGGTGCCGTAGATCGAGAATGCAGCCGCGCCGTTTTCGTTAGCGATCTCATCCAGCGTGATGCCTTCGACGTTCTCGGGGCCGGAAGCAACCTTCAGTGTCGCCTTCTCACCTTCGTCAAAGCCCTTGACCGTAATCGTCACACCCTTCTTCTCCTGAACGAAGTCAGAAGCGGTGATCTGCTTGGGGTCGATGCTGATCTCGCGCTCGGCGGGAGCAGGGGCCTCAGACTCATCCTTCTCGACGGTCACGTCGAACTCTGTGGTCTTCGACTCCTGTCCGTCGACGGTCGCAGTCGCAGTGAACTTGTAGTCACCTTCGGCCTTCGGCCCCTCGACGGAGAAGTTGCCTTCCTTATTCGCCGTAACGGTCTTCGAGCCCTGCTCCTCAGCCTGGGCACCGGTGCCTTCTTCACCCGTGGCTTCCCAGGTCACCTTGACCTTGGAACCCGGCTCAGCCTGACCTGTGACCTTCGCCTCGGGCTCGATGGTCTGGTCCTCAGCCTTCGGAGCATCGGGGACCTCTTCACCCGGCTTCTCGAGCTTGAAGTCCGTGCCGGACTCCTCGAGCGAGTGATCGAGGTCGGCGACCCAGGTGAACGAGGTGTTCGCGTCAAGGTCTCCACCACCGGAGATGACACCGACCGCGGTGTTGCCCTGGTAGACGCCTCCGCCGGAGTCGCCGGGCTGCGAGAAGGGCTTGTCGATCGGTGCGGTCACGCCGAAGCCGTGGACCCAGCGCCCGCCGACGTTCTGATAGTCAAAGTCGTAGGACTCGCGGGGCAGTACCTTGCCCTCGGTCTTGCCTGTCGTCCGGCCCGACTTGCTGATCGCACCTTCCTTGTGCGCACCCACCTTGGTGATCTCGGTCGTCGATTTGGCCAGGTCATCCGAATCAGCGGTGGACCAGTCGGTGATTCCGCCCTTGACGTTGTACTTCGACTCGTCGACGTTGATGACGGCGAAGTCGATGTCGGACTCACTCGGATTCGGCCACTCCTCTTCGTCGGCACCTTCGAGAAGATCGCCGCCGAAGTTTGCGAAGCCCCACTTACCGATGACGCCGTTGCCGGAGGCCTGGAAGCCTTCACCGCCGTTGGCAGCGGAGGTCGAGGGCGTCTCGGTCTGGTCGACCGTGGTGTCACCTTCGAACTCGTTTGAGTCCTCGTTGATGATCTTCGAGCAGTGTCCGGCGGTCAGCACGACGGGCTTGCCGTCGCCGTCCCAACCGGAGAAGCCGGTGGAGCAGGCTCCGCCGCTCTCGCCGGCCTTGACGAGGTAACCGGCGCCACCGACGAGGTCGTTGTCCGCGTAGGGCTTGAGTTCCTTGATGCCCTCGGTGACGTTGATGTTCTTGTACTGCTTTTCGAGATCCTTGATCTCGTCAGTCTTTTCGGCAACGCCGATGTTGAGCTCGCCGTCTTCGGCACCGTAGGCGTTTACGCCTTCGATTCCGGACAGCGCCTTCTGAACGTGCGCTTCGCTCTGCAGGTCAAGCTTCTGCGGGGCACTGTCGGCCATCGCGGGTGTCGCGACGAACGCGCTGCCCAGGCCGAGCGCCGCGGCGGCGCTCAGTGCCAGTGAACTCTGCACGAGTTTCTTCTGCATACTGTTGATTCCCTTGATCGTTGTCGATGCTTCGATTGTCCGGTACCTCAACACGATCCACGGTTACCGATGTTTCGTGCCTCTGGTGTCAGATTTTCAACCGTGTGAAAGGTTACGGTTTGATCACGACGCATAGCAAGAACAATGAGAGTTGTGAGTGAACACAACGTACAGAAGTCGCCAGATGCCCTGCTCCAGCGGTTCTTGCAGACGACTCCGAATCGAGGCCGTTATGATCAGGGGCATGTCGAACCACACCTCACTTCGCACACCGGCCACACCTCGTCTGGCGTCCAGACTGGCGCTTGGCATCGCCACACTGGCGCTGGCCCTGCCCCTGGCCGCCTGCGACTCGGGAACCGACCCTCAGGATCCGAGCTCCCCGACGCCGAGCGAATCGACCGAGACTTCGTCTCCGAGTGATGACGCGGCTGCACTCGACCCGGTCGGCAAATGGACCTCCCCGGAGAAGGGCGATCCGTTCCTCGAGTTCTCCGATGACGGCTCGCTCAAAGGCTCCGACGGCTGCAATGCGATCGTCACGACGTGGGAGGTCAAGGACGATGAGATCGCCATCGACTCCTTCATGACCACGCAGAAGGCCTGTGCCGGTGTCGACCCCTGGCTGAGCAAGGCATCCTCGGCCACGATCGAGGGCACCGTGATGAAGGTCCAGGACAGCAACGGCAAGGTCATCGGCGGTCTGGAGAAGGAAGAGAAATGACACAGGAAGTCATCGGCCGCTGGGTTGCCGAGAAGAACGACAGGGCGTTCCTCAAATTCCAAGAGGACGGAACGCTGCGCGGCAGCGATGGCGCCAATGCCCTCGCTACCTCATGGACGCTCGAGTCTGAGGGCATCACGATCAAGCCCTCGCTGACGACGCTGAAAGCCGCTCCCGGAATGATCACGTGGCTCCCCAAAGCCCGCAGGGTCTCCCCCGACGGAGATCGGCTGCAGCTCTTCGACGCTGCCGACAACCACCTCGGCGATCTTCACCGGCAGCCGGCGGGCACCACCTACACCCTCGGCGGTCGATGAGTGGCCGGTGGTCTCATCGCACTGCTCGACGACGTCGCCGCGCTCGTCAAGCTCTCTGCCGCCAGTCTCGATGATGTCGCCGCCGGCGCCTCACGAGCAGGCGCGAAAGCAGCCGGCGTCGTCATCGATGATGCCGCCGTAACCCCGAAATTCGTCGAAGGCGTGAGCCCGAAACGCGAACTGCCGATCATCGAACGCATCGCCTTGGGCTCGCTGGTCAACAAGATCGTCATCATTCTGCCGATCATCCTGCTGCTCAGTCAGTTCCTGCCGTGGCTTCTCACCCCGCTCCTCATGGTCGGCGGCACATACCTGTGTTTCGAAGGCGCAGAAAAAGTCTTCGAGAAGCTCGGATGGATCGCCCACCATGAGAAGGAAGCAGCCGGTGCGGACACGCCAGCCGATGGCGCAGCCGCCGATGGCGCAGCCGCCGAGAAGAAGATCGTCCGCTCGGCCATCACCACCGATTTCGTGCTCAGCTGCGAAATCATGGTCATCGCCCTCAATGAGGTGGCCGTCGAGTCCCTGACGAGTCGAGCCGTCATCCTGATCATCGTCGCTTTGGCGATCACCCTGGGGGTCTACGGTGTCGTCGCGCTCATCGTGAAGATGGATAACATCGGACTGCACCTGGCGAAGAAGGATTCGCCCGGTCCGCAGAGGTTCGGTCGCTTCCTCGTCGGTGCCATGCCGAAGCTGCTGACGCTGCTCTCCGTGGTCGGCACTTTCGCCATGCTCTGGGTCGGCGGGCACATCATCCTCGTCGGCACCGACGAGCTCGGTTTCCATGCCCTCTACGGTTTCGTCCACCACCTCGAGGTGCCGGCCGCGGCGGTTCCCGCGATCGGCGGGATCCTCGGTTGGGTGGTCAACACTGTCTTCTCCCTCATCTTGGGAGCAATCTGGGGCGGGATCGTCGTCGCGGTGATCGTTGGCGCCAAGGCACTCTTCACCGTGAACAAGAAGAACAACAGTGAGGACCGCCCCGAAGGCGAAGAGCACGCCGCTCCCAGAGCCTGAACGCAGCATGGAAAGCCGCTTGGCCCGGCGAAGACGCCCCGGGCCAGGTGGAATCCGCCGCTTGGCCAGGTGGAGCAGTCTCAGGCGAAGGTCTTCTTCGGCATTCCGGCCACGATCATCGGGGCACCGGTCACCGGGTCATCGATGACGGTGCACCTGATTCCGAAGACCTCATCGACGAGCTCAGCGGTGATGATCTGCTCCGGCGATCCCTGAGCGACGATCGCGCCGTCCTTCATCGCGATGATCTCATCGGCGTAGCGGCACGCCTGATTGAGGTCGTGGAGCACGGCGACCAGCGTGTGCCCATATTCGTTGTTCAGCTGCGAGAACAGGTCGAGCAATTCGATCTGGAAGGCGACGTCGAGGAAGGTCGTCGGTTCGTCGAGCAGCAGCAGGGAGGTCTCCTGCGCCAGGACCATCGCCACCCACACACGCTGACGCTGACCGCCTGAGAGCTCGTCGACCAACCGCGAGGACAGAATCTCCGTGTTCGTCGCTCGCAGAGCAGACAGCACAGCCTCCTCATCAGCATCGGTCCACTGGCGCAGGAACGACTGATGCGGATGACGGCCCCGGGAGACGAGCTCAGCGACGGTGATCCCCTCCGGGGCGATGGACGACTGCGGAAGCAGACCCAACCGCTGGGCGATCTTCTTCGTCTTCATCTGCGCAATATTGTGCCCGTCGAGCAGCACCGACCCCTTGGCCGGCGGCAGCAACCTGGCCAGGGCCCTGAGCAGAGTCGACTTTCCGCAGGCATTGGGTCCGACGATGATGGAGAACTTCCCGTCGGGAATGCTCACATCGAGGTCTGTCACGATCTGCCGGTGGTCGTAGGCCAGATCGAGATTCTGGGCAACCAGCGGCGACTGATCGCCGGAGAGATGAGGAGCGCTCATGATGCCTTCCGAGCTTCTTGGATGAGGAGCCAGATGAGATAGATGCCGCCGATGCTCACGGTGATCACACCGACAGGCAGCTGGATGTCACCGAATGCGTGCTGGGCGATGAGGTCAGCGCCCACGAGCAGCAGAGCACCGACGGCCGCAGAAGTGAGCAGGCTGGTGCCCTGCGCCCGGGCGATCCGTCGTCCGATCTGCGGGGCGGCCAATGCGACGAAGGCGATCGGGCCGGCCGCAGCGGTGACCACAGCGACGAGTGCGACCGCGATGACGATGAGGACGGCACGCACCGGTTCGTTGCGCACGCCCAGCGCCTTCGCAGTGTCGTCGCCGAGTTCCAGCGTGCCCAGGTCTCGGGCGAAGAGAGCACAGGCTAGGCCGAGGACGATCGTGGCAACGGCGGCCGGGACGATCGTCGGCCAGCCCATGCCGTTGAGCGTACCCGCGCCCCACGTGGCGGCGGCCATTGCGAGGTCGAGGTCGGCGCGGAGGATCAGCCAGGTGTTGAAGGCGTTGAGCATCGCGGTCAGAGCGATGCCGACGATGATGAGACGGAACCCCTGCACACCGCCCTTCCACGTGAGCAGGTAGACGATCGCAGCGGTGAGGAGCCCGCCGAGGATCGCCCCGGCGGCCGTGGACACGAAGCTCGAGCCGAAGACGATGATGGTGACGATACCGCCGGTGTAGGCACCAGTGGAGAAGCCGATGATGTCCGGGGAACCCAGCGGATTGCGCGTCAGCGACTGGAAGACCGCACCGGAGACGCCGAGCCCGGCACCGAGGACGATGCCGGCGATGATCCGCGGGGCCCGCCACTCCCCGACCACGGTGTTGACGATGCGCTTCTCCGCCACGCCGAACAGACCTTGGAACACCTCGGCCGGGGTGAGGGAGAACTTGCCGAGCATGAGACCGGCGAAACCGCAGGCCAGTGCGAGCAGAGTGAGGATGCCTGCAGTGATGACAACCCGCATGTCGATGCGGAATCCGAAGATCCGCAGCATCGGGCGGCCGAAGTCGATCTTCTCTCCGGGCAGAGTGCTCGGGCGTGGTGCGAGTGTGCGGTCGTGCACCGCTGAGTCGGTGGACTTCACAGGCCGCTCGCCTTCTTCCGACGTACGAGTGCGATGAGTACGGGTGCGCCGACGAACGCGGTGACGACCCCAACCTGGAGTTCTCCGGGCTTCATCACGACTCGGCCGATGACGTCGGAGGCCAGCAGCAGAATCGGTGAGAGCACCAGGGAGTAGCCGAGGATCCACCGTTGGTCGGGCCCGACGATCCACCGGGCGATGTGCGGGATCATCAGTCCGATGAATCCGATCGGCCCGGCGGCCGCAGTGGCCGCGCCGGCGAGCAGGGTGACGGCGAGGATCGAGAGGATTCTCGTCCGATTGACCGAGGTGCCGAGGCTGGCGGCGAGGTCATCGCCGAGGGCTACCGCGTTGAGCGAATGAGACAAGCCCACAGCGAGCACGGTGCCGATGATCATGAACGGCAGGATCGCGGTGACGGTGTCGAAATCACGTCCGGCGACGGCTCCGACATCCCAGGAGCGGAATGAGTCGAAGGCGCGTTCGTTGGTGAGCAGGATGCCTTTGGTCAGTCCGGTCAGCACGGCGGCTACGGCGACTCCGGCCAGGGTGAGTCGAATCGGGTCGACGGTGCGGCTGCGCCCCGCGGAGCCGATGATGTAGACGCCGACGGTGGTGATGAGCGCACCGGCGAAGGCGAACCAGATGTATCCGGTGATCGTTTCGGCGCCGAAGAAGGCGACTCCGATGGTGATCGCGAACGAGGCTCCGGCATTGACTCCGAGGATGCCCGGGTCGGCCAGCGGGTTGCGGGTCAGGGCCTGAATGAGTCCGCCCGCCAATCCGAGCCCCATGCCGACGAGGATGCCGAGCACAGTCCGCGGCAGACGGAGTTCGAGGACGACGAGCTGATCATCGCTGCCCGTGGGGTTGAAGAAGGCTGCGAGCACCTCGGAGACCGGCATGTCGCGAGCTCCGACGGCCAGGGAGGCCATCACCACGGCGATGAGCGCGATGACGGCCGCCACCAGCCCCACAACCCGCTTGACCCACAGACTCCGAACGGTCGAACGGCCTGTGTCGGAGTGCGGTTCCGCCGCAGCGGTGGTGGCAGAACCGGTCATCGGGGTGGTCCTTCGCAGTTAAGCTGATCATCAGTGGACTAAGGGCAGGCTAACCACACTGTAACCCACTGATCCACCTCAGCCAAGCGAAATCGGTCTCACCGAACTGTGATCTTGCCGATCCTCTCAGACACCTGGCGCTGGATCCGGGAGAGCATTCCGCTCATGCCGCGCAGCCGCAGCGGGCTGACGATATCGGACAGCGACAGTCGCAGCGGCAGATCCGAAGGAACTGAGAGGATCACCTCGGCGGTGGACCCGTCGAGCCCCTCGTGGAGGATCCCGGCGAATCCGCGAGTCGTCGGCGATTCCGGCGGGGCGGAGAAGTGCAGCCGCACTTCGGCCTGCTCCCCCGCCTCGGGGGATTCGACCTCGGTGACGAGGAAGATCGGAGACTGGCACTCGGGCACGGGCTCAAGCAGTTCGGGATGATCCGTGTACTTCTCCGGCAGGTCCGGCAGATCCGTGGCGAACTCGAGCAGCACCTGCAGACGATCGTCGGCCGGTGTCTCAGCGAAATCGGTGACGATCTCGGCCAGGCCCTCGGGCAGGTCGGCGGTCTCGGGGGTGGTGGTCTCGGCCATCAGCGTCCGGAGACCTCCCCGGGCTCGGAGCCGGTGACGATCGGCACGCCCACGACATTGCCCCATTCGGTCCAGGAGCCGTCGTAGTTGCGGACCTTGTCGTAGCCGAGCAGGTGTGTGAGGACGAACCAGGTGTGACTGGAGCGTTCGCCGATGCGGCAATAGGCGATGACCTCTTCGCTTTCGCCCAGTCCGGCCTGCTCCGTGTAGAGCTCGCGCAGCTCGGCCGCCGACTTGAACGTGCCGTCCTCGTTGGCTGCCTTGCCCCAGGGCATCGACTTCGCGCCGGGGATGTGACCGCCGCGCAGTGCTCCCTCCTCCGGGTAGGCAGGCATGTGGGTGCGTTCTCCGGAGAATTCTTCAGAGCTGCGCACATCGATGAGCGGCAGGTCACCGAGGCTGTCTCGGACCTCGGGCAGGAAGGCGCGAATGGCCGAATCGTCGCGCTCGACGACCGGGTACTCGGTGGGTTCGGGCTGCGGCTTCTCCGTCGTCATCTCACGGCCTTCGGCCTGCCATTTGGCGCGACCGCCGTCCATGAGGCGGACGTCTTCGTGACCGAAGAGAGTGAAGACCCACAGCGCGTAGGCGGCCCACCAGTTGGATTTGTCGCCATAGACGATGATCGTGTCATCGCGGGAGATGCCCTTACGCGACATGAGCGCGGCGAAGCCTTCCCCATCGACATAGTCGCGGGTCACGGAATCGTTGAGCTCGGTGTGCCAATCGACCTTGACCGCTCCTGGGATGTGGCCGGTCTCGTAGAGCAGTACGTCCTCGTCGCTTTCGACGATGACGAGTCCGGGATCGCCAGCATGTTCAGCGACCCAATCGGTGCTGACCAGTCGGGTTCCGTCCGCGTATTCGGCGAACTTCGGTGTGGGATCGGCCGGGATCGAAGTGCTCACGCATTCCTCCTGAAATGTAGTCACGGTGACGTGCTCGTTGGGGCAACGTCGTGCTCAGCCAGCATATTCCCTTTTCAGGGTCGGCCGAGAAATGTCACGAGCGCCGAGACGAAGGCCTGCGGCTTCTCTGAGTGCACCCAGTGCCCGGCCCCTTTGACGGTGAGCAGCGTGGTGCGGGGGAACAGCGCCCGCATCTGGGGCAGATCCTCGCGGCTGACATAGTCGGATCTCTCACCGGCCACCCACAGGACCGGGTGGTCGAATTCTGCGTCACCGAGGTCGGGGAAGTCGCCGATGACATCAAGGCTGGCATGCAGCAGTGCGAGGTTGGGCTGCCAGGCGAGGCCCGCCGAGGTGGGGCGCAGGTTCTGCAGCAGGAATCCCCGGATCGCCGCCTCGGGGATCGGCTCTCGCAGTGCGGCGTCGGCGTCCTTGCGCGATCCGACCTGATCCAGATCGAGGGCGGCGAGGCTGGAGAGCAGGTGGTCGAAGACGCCGGTCGATCCGCCTGCGTTGGGTCCGATGTCGACGATGACGAGTCTGTTGATCAGCTGCGGGTGGCGCAGTGCGAGCACCATGGCGACCTTCCCGCCCAGGGAGTGTCCGACCAGATGCACGGGCCTGCGATCGTCGTCGATCGCCTCGACGATATGGCCGGCCACAGCATCGGCGATATCGATGTAGTCGAAGGTCTCGGTCCAGTCGGAGTCGCCGTGGTTGGGCAGGTCGACGAGCAGGCTCGAATACTCGGGTTCGAGTGCCTTGGCGATCTGGGTGAAGTTCTTGCCGCGACCGAAGAGCCCGTGGAGGAAGACGATGCGCGGGCCCGAGTCACCGATGAGTCTGCTGCTGATGGAAGTCACCCCTCCAGACTATCCGGTGAGGGGATGCGGTCGAGCTCGCCTCATCGGATTCGGTCCCATCGGCCTCGGAACGGGGCGCGGGTAGGGTGAGGGCATGCACTTCTCCGAATATGACACTCGCCTTGCCGGTTATGCGATCATCGTCAACGATGACGACGAAATCCTCCTCAGCTGGTTCAACGGAGGGCGGGATCACTCCCACGCGATCTGGACGCTGCCCGGCGGCGGGATCGAGTTCTCCGAGAGCATCGAAGAGGGCACGATCCGGGAGATCAAAGAGGAGACCGGCTACGATGCGGAGCTCGTCCGTCCTCTGACCACGCATTCGTTCACGGAATCGCGCCGCAATCCCGCATTCGGAGCTTCGACGGCTCGGCCGTTCAAAGGGGTGCGTGTCGTCTTCGAGGCGCGGATCACCGGAGGGACTCTGGGCACGCTCGAGGTCGACGGGACTACGGATCGGGCAGAATGGCTGGCGATCGAGTCTCTCACCGACATCCGCCATGCCCGCATCATCAACGTCGGTCTGGAGGCGCTGCGCGGCGACCGGCGAGACTGAGAACGCGACCGGCCCCGAGGCACAGAGTCCTCGGGGCCGGTTTCTTCGCCTCGGCCGGCTGTCGGCTCAGCCGGCGGCCCGTTCGCCTCAGTTCAGCGTGTCCGCGATGAGATCGGGCATCTCATCCGCGGCGAAGGAAGCCGAGAGCACGGAATTCAGTGAGAAGGCCTGACGCACATCGTCGAGGTCTTCGGTGAGCACCAGATCGTGGCCGTCTTCGACCGCAGGCACGCGTTTGAACGCGGGATCGTCCGTGACCTCGGCGTCCTTGATATAGATGGGGAAGACGACGAGCAGGTCGGCGTCGAGCTGGTCGAGCTTCTCCTCGGAGATGCTCACGCTGAAGCCTTCGGGTTTGAGCGCCGCGATCTTCTCCGACGGCTCGAAGCCGAGGTTCTTCATGAACTCCACACGTTCCGAACCCTCGACGTAGGCGCCCCAGCCTTCCGAGGTCTTCGACCCCACAGTCACGGACTTGCCGGCGAACTCCGGGTGATCCTTGCGCACGGATGCGAACTTCTCATCGAGGTCCTCGAGGAGCTTCTTGCCGTCGTCTTCCTTGCCGAGGGCCTCGGCGACGAGATCAACCTGCTGGTCCATCGTCGTCAGGTAGTTGTCTCCGCCTTCCGGCGCACCGACGGTCGGGGCGATCTCGGAGAGACGGTCGTAGCGCTTCTGCCCGCCGGAGCTCTTCGTGTCGAGGATGAGGTCGGGCTCGAGGGCGGCGATCGCCTCGTAGTCGGGTTCCATCGTGGCGATGATCTCGGGAGCCTCATCGTAGAGATCCTCTGCCCAGGGGCCGACGCCCTGACCGCCGAATTCGACCCAGTCGGAGGCACCGACGGGCTGCACCCCGAGGGCGAGGGCCGTCTCGGCGTCGCCCCAGCCCAGAGCGACGACGCGCTGCGGGTCGGAGGGGACTTCGACGGAACCGAACTTCGTCTCGACGCTGGGCCCGGAGGCCTCCTCGGCAGCACCTCCCCCGCCGCAGCCGGCAAGGACGAGAACAGAGGCGAACAGTGGGGCGAGAATACGGCGCATGGATTCCTTCTCAAGTAGTTAGGCGAGCCTAGCTTAACTCATTTTTCGGAATCCGTGATCTTCAACCCGGCGACGTCCATCTCGTCGAGGGCGACGACGCCGGAGGCACGGCCGGTGAGGATGCGGTGGATGAGCCACAGGAGCAGGAACGCCCGCAGCCCGGCATAGGCGCTGGCGACCTGGAGCAGCTGCCCGTTGACGATGGCCTGCACGTTCTGGCCGATGATGACGACGATGAGCATGATGAGCGCGATGACCGGGCCGATCGGGAACAGCGGCGCCCGGTACGGCAGATCGTCGATGCTGTGGCCTTGGCGCACATAGGCACGGCGGAAGCGGAAGTGACACCAGGCGATGCCGACCCAGACGATGAACCCGGACAGGCCGGAGACATTCATCAGCCACGTATAGGCACCGCCGTCGCCCATGATCTCGGTGAGGAATCCGAACAGGCCGATGACCGCGGTGGCCAGCAGTGCCATGACGGGGACTCCGCGCGCGTTGAGTCGGGCGAACATCCTCGGCGCGGTTCCCTCTTTCGCCATGGCGTAGAGCATGCGGGTCGAAGCGTAGAGACCGGAGTTGCCGGCAGACAGGATCGCGGTGAGGATGACGGCATTCATCACACCCGCGGCGACAGCGATTCCGGCGCGCTCGAAGACGAGCGTGAAAGGTGAGGCCGTGATGTCCTCGTTGTTCGCCGAGGCCAGGAGCGAAGGGTCGGTGTAGGGCAGGAGGAAGCCGATGATGATGATCGCGCCGATGTAGAAGAGCATGATGCGCCAGAACACGGTCCGGATGGCCCGGGGCATGTCTCGGCGCGGGTTCTCGGATTCCCCGGCGGTCACGCCGACGAGCTCTGTGCCCTGGAATGAGAAGCCGGCGATCATGAACACGCTGACGACCGACATCCACCCGCCGACGAACGGGGCCTGCCCCGTCGTCCAATTCTCCACCCCCGGCGAGGAACCGCCGATGATGCCGATGATCATGAGTACGCCGAGGACGAGGAACGCGAGCACTGCGGTGACCTTGATCGCGGCGAACCAGAATTCGCCTTCGCCGAAGGCCCTCGCGGATAGGAAGTTGAGACCGCCGAGGAGGATGAGGAAGCTGGCCGCCCAGATCCACGATGGCACGCCGGGGTACCAGAAGGACATGATGACTCCGGCGGCCACGAGTTCGGCAGCGAGGGTGATCGCCCAGTTGAACCAGTAGTTCCAGCCCATCGCGAAGCCGAAGGAGCGGCTGACGTACTTCGCGCCGTAGGTATGGAAGGAACCTGCCACCGGAAGGTGCGTCGACATCTCCCCCAGCGACTGCATGACGAAGAGGACCATGACACCGATGGCCGCATACGCCAGCAGGGCACCGCCGGGTCCGGCTTGGGAGATGGTGCCGCCGGATCCGAGGAAGAGTCCGGTGCCGATGGCTCCGCCGATGGCGATCATCTGCAGGTGACGCGACTTCAGCCCCCGTTTGAGTTCGCGGTTCTCCATCGCCGAGGCGGCTGCTGTTTTCATCGTGTCCCTTGACTGTCGTGCGACCGGCGTCCCGTTCGGGCCCCGGCCATTTTTACCACATTCAGTTGTCGGAGCTGCGCACCTTGTCCGTTCCAGCCGGGTGCTTGAGCAGGTCGATGATCGGTGCCAGTGCGGCCTTGATGCTCACCAGTCGGAAGAGGAGTTCTCGCGGACCGGTCAGGATCTTGGGCAGGTGGAACATGAGGCCGGCCAGTTGTCGAGAGGTGGACTGTGCCTGTTCGACTCGGGGCCGCTGGACGGCCTCGTAGCGGGCTAATGCGGCGGGCAGCTGCGATGGCAGGATGCCTTCGAGGGATGCTGCGAGCATCTGCGCCGACTCCATCGACATCCCGGCGCCGATTCCGGCCGTGGGGAGGAATCCCGCTGCCGCATCTCCGAGGAGGACCGTCCTTCCTGTGGTCCACTGGGCACTGCGGAAATCTCGGAGCGACCAGAAGTACGGGTCATCTGCCTCGGCGACTGCGGTCAGCGCCGCGTCGATCCGGGGGCTGACAGTGGTCAGCCGCCTGCGCACCTCGGAGACGAAGCGTTCGGCGCCGAGAGGTTCTCGAGAATCGGGAGCGCCGAGGAAGATGCCGATTCTGTCCTTGACCGGGTAGGCACCGAAGAAGAATCCGTCGCCCCAGAGTTCGTCGACCCGATCGGTTTCCGCATCTGCCGGAGCCCAGGCGACCCATCCGCCCCACGCCGTGTCGACCGAGCTCTCGGATGAGCCTCCCGGAACGAGACGTCTGCTGTGGGAGTTCAGACCGTCGGCGATGATGACGAGGTCGAATCCCGCGCTGTGCACACGATTTTCCCCTCCGTGGACTCCGGTGCGCACCTCCACCCGGTTCGGACGTGATTCCGGGCCGGTCGCGGAGCCGAGGTCGGTGGCGCAGTCGGAGCCGGGGGCGGCGAGGGAGTCCAGCGATGAGTCGAAGGCCACGGGACAGGTCTCGGCCGAGAGGACCGTGATGAGTTCCCCTCTGGCTATTCCTCGGTATTCCCCATAGCGAGCCAGCAGGCTCCCCAGACGATCTTCGCGCAGCGTTTCGCCGGTGTGGGCGTGGAACGCGTACCGGTCGATGGCCACGCTGGCCTCGCGATAGTGCTCACGGACACCGAGTTCGGCGAAGATCGGGTCGACCATCGGCATGAGAGCGAGCATGTACCCGGCATGGTCGTCATCGGTCATCGTCTCTGAGTTTCGGGACCGCTCGATGAGCACGGGATGACGGCCTTGCCTCCGCAGCAGCTGGGCGACCGTGATTCCCGCGATTCCGGCACCGACGACGAGGATGCGCAGATCATCGCTCGTGGTGGCCTCATACTGCTCATCGAAGGGCACCTCCGTGATCATGACGTCTCCTCGTGTCGCAATCTCCTGCAGTCGGTTCCCGACTCCGCGGTCAACCTCAGAATTGCGCAGTCGACAGACCCGCTCTGGACCAGCTGGTCCAATCACGCTAGCATTGCATGGACCACCCGGTCCAGAGAGTGTGAGGAAGAGATCGTGTCAGCTTCTGCCTTCGCACGTATGCCGAGCGCCAAGCGGCAGGCGCTGATCTTCGCCGCCGCCGAGGAATTCGCCTCCCGTCCCTTCGAACAGGCCTCTCTCAACGGCATCATCTCCGGAGCACGAATGAGCAAGAGCTCCTTCTACCACGTCATCGACTCCAAAGAATCACTGTTGTCACTGGTCGTCGATGAGCTTCGGGAGCAGGCGAGGAAGGAGTGGACTCCCCCGGACCCGAGCGATTTCGCCTCTGATTTCTGGGCGACTGCGGCCGACATCTTCGACGATGCCCTGCATGTCTGGCCGCAGAGTCGGGCCCTCGAACTGCTGTGGCGGATCGTGCATGCCAATCGGGCCGATCCCGGTGTGAGCAGTCTTGACCACGACTACAGGACGTGGATCTCGTCGGTGTTGGAGGTCGGACGGGAGACAGGCGCCGTCGATGCGGACTGCCCGGCAGACCTCCAGGCCCTGGCGGCTGCGACCCTGTTGACGGCCTTCGACGAATCGGCGCTGCGGCAGGTCGACGGCGACAGGCTGACCGGCGGCGACCTCGAGGCTGCCGCCGGTCAGCAGTTCCGTCTGCTCAAACGTCTGCTTCAGGCGTGAGGCGCCAGCCCGGTGCCTCGTCGGGCAAATCGGCAGCTGTCGGAAGCCCTCTGGCCAACTGCGGCCCGAGGTCGGAGATATTCCGGGCGCCCATCAGCCCCATGGCAGTCAGCATTTCGGTCCGGATCAGGTCGATGGCCCGCTCCACCCCGCGCTGTCCGCCGGCCATCAGTCCGTAGAGATAAGCCCGGCCGATGAGTACGAAATCCGCTCCGGCGCACAACGCGGCCACGACGTCGGTACCGGACATGATTCCGGAGTCGAGGATGAGCTCCATCTCCTCTCCGACCGCCGCACGCACCTCTGCCAGCGCGGTCAGGGAGTCGGGAGCGCGATCGAGCTGGCGCCCTCCGTGGTTGGACACGACCAGGCCGTCGGCACCGATGGACCGGGCCCTGCTGGCATCCTCGGCGGTGAGGACGCCTTTGACGAAGAGTCGGCCCTTCCACTGCTCGCGGATCCACCTGAGGTCATCGAGATCAAGCGTCGGATCGAACATCGTCCGCGTCAACTCGGCCAAGGACTGCGAAGAGCTCGACAAGGAGGCATACTTCGGCGGTTCGGTCGTGAGGAAGTTGAACCACCAACCGGGTCGGTAGGAGGCGTCCAGAATCGTTTTGAAGGTCAGCTTCGGCGGAATCGAGAGTCCGTTGCGGTTATCGCGCAGACGCAGTCCCGTGATCGGAGTGTCGACGGTCACGAGCAGGGTCTCATATCCGCTGGCCTGGGCGCGCTGAAGCAGGTCGAGGCTGCGTTCGCGGTCCTTCCACAGATAGAGCTGGAACCACCGCGTCGATCCCGGTGCCGCCTGCGCGACCTCCTCGATCGACCGCGTGCCCATCGTTGAGAGGGAGAAGGGAATGTCGGCCTTCGCCGCGGCGCGAACTCCCCCGATCTCCCCCTCGGAATGCATCATCCGCGTGTAGCCGGTCGGGGCGATGCCGAATGGCAGCGCAGTGTCCTGACCGGCGATCGTCGTCGATGTGTTCGGAACGTCGACTCCATGCAGAATCCGCGGGAGGAGTTCGACGTCGGCGAAGACCTGGCGATTCTTGCGCAGCGTGTGCTCGTCGAGCGCACCTCCGTCGACGTAGTCGAAGGGCGCCGTCGGCGTCACCCGTTTCGCGATGCGGCGAAGGTCCCAGATATCGGCGGCGGATTCGAGTCTGGCCGCGACGCGATCGAACCGGGGCGGCTCGAACTGCAGCAGCGGGGCAAGCTCTCTGATGTCGGGGAATCGACGCTTCATCTCTCTCCTAGCTCACGATCGCGGAACCGCCAGTCTAGGCACGGAGTCTCGGCTCCGGCCGGGCCGACCGCGATGCGAACCGCGCCGCCCGGTTCCACGCGTTGCGGGGCGGAGATGGCATCATGGAGGTGATGTCTCAAACGCATGTGTGGTACGTCAGCTACGGTTCGAACATGGCTCGTGATCGGCTCGCCTGCTATCTGCAGGGCGGGCGACCACCCGGAGCCCAGGTCACCTATCCGGGAGCACGGGACACGACTCTGCCCCGTGCCGAGGCCGGAATCGAACTGCCTGGCACGATCTACTTCGCCGGAGCTTCGAGAGTCTGGGGCGGCGGAATGGCCTTCTATGACCATCACGTGCCCGGCCCCACCCCGGCCAAGGCCTATCTCATCACCGCCGCACAGTTCGCCGATGTCGCATCCCAAGAGATGAATCGGCCCCCGGCCGCCGATTCCCCGCTGGAGCGCCTCGTGTTCGACCTGCCCGCCGGTACCTCGCATTCGGTCGGCCCCGGCGGATATGAGACTCTCATCGTCCTCGACACGCTCGACGACGTTCCGATGGTCACATTCACTGCTTCGCATGGTTCGGCTGACATCGAGCACACTCAGCCCAGCGAACCCTATCTGGCGATGCTGCACACGGGAGCGGCCGAGGTCAGTGCTGCTTCCGGGCTGCACCTGCACGCAGCTGCACAAGCGTAAGGTCGAGCAGCGGGGTCCGGACTCCCAGCCCGGCGGCCTTCGTAGCCAGATCGCCGAGGATGTGCTCGGCTTCGCTGTCCAGACCCGCAGTGACGTCCCGGTAGAGGGATGAGGTGAACGCCGACCCCTCCTCGGTGAGCATCTTCACCGTCACGGCGTGCGACTTCTCCGACACCGGGTGCCCGGCGGCGTTCGCCACGGCTTCGATCTCGTCGATGATCTGCAGCACCTGATCACGTCCGCCGGCGCTCATGATCGCGCCCACCGGGGCCCGGAAGAGGCAGGTGACGACGCCGGCGGCAGCGATGAAAGCCCATTTCTCCCACAGCCCGTCGATGATGCCGTCGATGACCTGCAGCCGGTACCCGGGCACGTCGAGAGCCGCGGTGATCGGGGCGGGCACCGCCGTCCCGTCGAGGTCGCCGATCGTCATCACGGACAGGTCGGTGAGCTGATGGACCGCATCGTCCTTGATCGTGCCCACGATCTTGACGAGCCCGCCGAGCACCTGCCCCGGGTAGTCCTCCGCCAGCCGATCGATCTGCGCCATGCCGTTGAGGAAGGGGATGATCTTCGTCTCCGGACCGACGGCAGGGCGGATGTCGGTGAGCACCGAGTCGAGTCCATTGGCTTTGACCGCGATGATGACGAGGTCGAACGCACGCGGAGCCTCGTGGAGTTCGGCCGCGGTGAGCACATTCACGGAATTCGTCCGGTCTGCGTCGGGTGAGACGAAGCGCAGTCCGGCGGCGCGGATCCGCTCCGCCTTGGCCTCGCGGAGGAGGAAGGTGACGTCGCGGCCGGCCTCGAGCAGGTAGGACCCGAAAGCCCCACCGGTGGCTCCGGCCCCGGCGATGAGGATCGCGGGTCCGTCGGGTCGGGCATTCGTCGTCTCGGTCATTCCAGCGCCTCCTTGAGTTCCCGTGCGGCCGCAGCGGGGTCCTCTGCCGAGGTTATCGCACGCACGACCACCGCCCGGTTCGCGCCCGCTTGCCGGATCGCCGTCAGCCGCGGTCCTGCCGCAATCCCGCCGATGGCGAACCAGGGTGTGCTCACCGAGGCGGCCACCTCGGTGAGCAGAGACCTGCCCACGGCCGGTCGGCCGGGTTTCGTCGGCGTCTCCCACACCGGTCCGACGCAGAAGTAGTCGACCTCCGGATCCGCCTCGGCGGCGAGCGCCTGGTCCAGGGAATGGGTGGAGCGGCCGAGGATGACGTCGGGGCCGAGGACGGTGCGGGCCTGGGCGCTGGTGAGGTCGCCCTGTCCGACATGGAAGACGTCAGCTCCGGTGAGGAGTGCGACATCGGCACGGTCATTGACAGAGAAGAGTTTTCCGTGTTCGGCGGCGATGTCGCGCAGCACTTCGAGGGCGGCGATCTCGGCTTTGGCCTCAAGGGTCTTGTCGCGAAGTTGGATGATGTCGACTCCCCCGGCATAGGCGGCCCGAAGGAAGTCGGGCAGATCCCCTTCGTCGCCTCTGGCATCGGTGCACAGGTAGAGCGTGGAATCTGCCAACTGGGCTTCCCGTCGGGCCCGCAGTGTTCCGGGCCTTTCGGTGCGCGGTGGAATATCTGTGGTCATGGTCATAGAGTAGAGGAGTTCGCGGGAGCCTCCCAACGAGGCTGAGAGGGCGTAAGAGCCGACCGTCAGACCTGATGCGGGTTATGCCGCCGGAGGGAGAATCCATGCACGTCATCGTCGTCGGCGCCGGAATCATCGGCCTGGCCACGGCTTGGCATCTGCGCCGCCTCGGTGCAGTCGTCACCATCATCGATCCCACCCCCGCCCAGGGAGCCTCCCATGCCGCGGCGGGGATGATCGCCCCGGCCGCCGAAGTGGTGTGGGGTCAGACTCCCCTGTATCCGCTGATGCGATCATCCGGTGAGTTGTACCCCGGGTTCACTGCCGAGGTGGCGAGCGCAACGGGAGCCGAGCTGGGGCTCAATTCCACCGGGACTCTCGTGTGCGCCGGCGACCGGGCCGATCTGCAGACCCTGCGGGAACTGCGCGGGGCCCAGTCAGCAGCCGGGTTCACCACCGAACTCATCTCCGGGTCGAAGGCCCGGGCGGTCGAGCCCTCTCTGGCCCCCTCGATCATCGGCGCCGTGGACATCCCCGACGACTGGTCGGTCGATCCCCGGCGACTGAGCGCGGCGCTGCTGTCGATGACCACGGAGACGCTTGTCCGAGAAACAGTCACCGAGGTGGTTCGCCGTGGCGAGACGACCATCGGAGTCAGACTGGCCGACGGGCGCAGTCTCGAGGCCGACCAGGTGGTGCTGAGCACCGGCAGCGCATCGATCACCGGTGCTCCGGTCCTGCCCGTGCGACAGGTGTGGGGTGATGTGCTCCGGTTACGGACCCAGGCCGAGCACACTCCCCTGCTCACTCGCACCATCCGTGGTTTGGTCAACGGTCGGGCCGTCTACCTCGTTCCGCGTCCGGACGGTGAGATCGTGCTCGGGGCCAGTTCCCGTGAGGACGGTCGATCCGCCACATCTGCCGGGGCTGTGCACCGTCTGCTCCAGGACGGTCAGCGCCTCGTCCCCGGCATCCTCGACTGTGACATCACCGAGGTCACGACTCGGGCCCGCCCCGGCTCCCCCGACGATCTGCCGTTCATCGGCCGTGCCGACGACGGCTGTGTCGTGAGCACCGGGTACTTCCGTCACGGAATTCTGCTCGCCCCTCTCGGCGGACGGTTGGGGGCCGAGCTCGCCCTCGGGATCTCCCCGGACTGGTTGCCCGACGGTGCCCTCGATTCCGTCTCCCCACATCGTTTCTCCGAGGCGGCGCCGGTGTCGAATGCCTGATGCCGTGTTCACCCGCCACCTGTTCAGCCCCGACCATCATCACTTCGAAGAGGAGCCCGATATGACCCGATCCGCATCGACACCCCGAGCCGCCCATTCACCGTCCATCGTTCTCAACGGGGAACGCCGTGAGCTCACCACATCCTCGGCGCTCGACCTCGTCGCCGAGGTCACCGGACGGCAGCTGCACAGCGACGGAACCCCGGCCGACGGAGGACGACTGGGCATCGCCGTGGCCGTCGACGGCGAGGTCATCCGTCGCGGCATGTGGTCCGACTTCACTCTGTCCGACGGGCACACCGTCGACATCGTCACCGCGGTGCAGGGAGGCTGAGATGACCTGGACGATCGATGGTGTGGACATGACCTCCCGGCTCGTCATGGGCACCGGAGGGGCGAGCTCGCTGAGCATCCTCGATGCCGCTCTGCAGGCCTCGGGGACGGAACTGACGACTGTGGCGATGCGTCGCTTCGATGCGCAGTCACGTGATTCGGTATTCAAGCTGCTCGACCGCTTGGGCATCCGCATCCTGCCGAACACGGCCGGATGCTATACCGCCCGGGATGCTGTGCTCACGGCGCAGCTGGCCCGGGAGGCACTCGAGACGAATTGGCTGAAGCTCGAAGTCATCGCCGATGAGGACACCCTGCTGCCGGATCCGATCGAACTCTTCACCGCCGCCGAGGAGCTCGTCCTCGACGGCTTCACCGTCTTCGCGTACACGAACGACGACCCTGCACTGGCCAAACGCCTCGAAGATGCAGGAGTGGCGGCGGTGATGCCCGCCGGTGCGCCCATCGGCAGCGGACTGGGCATCCTCAACCCGCACAATATCGAAACCATCGTCGACCGGGCCGAGGTGCCGATCATCCTCGACGCCGGTGTCGGCACCGCCTCCGATGCGGCCCTGGCGATGGAACTCGGGTGCACCGCGGTGCTTCTGGCCTCAGCGGTCACCCGCGCTCATGATGCGCACGCCATGGCCCGGGCGATGTCCCTGGCCGTCAAGGCCGGGCATCTGGCCGCCGGTGCCGGACGCATCCCGAAGCGGCCGCTGGCGCTGGCGTCCTCGCCGCTGGACGGAATGGTCGGATCACGATGACCGCCGCCGACTCCCGATTGGCTCCGCTGGTGGCCCCCGGGCCACCGCTGTCACCGGAGGAGATCGCACGCTACTCCCGTCACCTCAGCCTGCCGAGTTTCGGACTCGAGGGTCAACGGCGGCTGCGGGCCGCCTCGGTGCTGGTCATCGGTGCCGGCGGACTCGGCTCCCCAGTGCTCAACTATCTGGCGGCGGCCGGGATCGGATCGATCACGATCGTCGACGATGATGTGGTCGAGACCTCGAATCTGCAGCGCCAGATCATCCACGGCACGGCCGATGTGGGCCGGTCGAAGGTCGAATCGGCCGCCGCCGCACTGCACCGGCTCGACCCGGATCTGACCGTCCGGACGATCGAGGGCCGTCTGAATCCGGACAATGCGCTCGACCTCTTCTCCGGACACGATGTGGTCCTCGACGGGGCCGATAACTTCGCCACCCGCTACCTGTCCAATGATGCCGCTGAGCTCACCGGCACGCCGCTGGTGTGGGGCACGATCTTCCGGTTCTCCGGCCAGGTGAGCACCTTCGTGCCCGGCCACGGACCGATGCTGCGCGACCTGTTCCCCGACATCCCCGACCCTGATTCGGTGCCCAACTGCGCCGAGGGCGGGGTGCTCGGTGTGCTGTGCGGGACCGTCGGTTCCGCGATGGCCACCGAGGCGATCAAACTCATCTGCGGCATCGGCACACCGTTCATCGGCAGGCTGCTGCGCTATGACGCTTTGGCCGGGGAGTATTCGACGCTGCGGTTCTCCCCCGATCCCGATCGGCCGACCGTCACCGACCTCACCGAGGTGGCCGCCGCCTGTGCTGTCACCGCATCCACGAGTGCCGCGGCCGACGGCTCAGCGGCCGGAGTGGAGGAGATCGACCCGGCCGAACTGCTCTCGCTCGGGGACACGACGGTGCTCCTCGACGTCCGGGAGGACTGGGAGCGGGCGCTGAGAGTCATCCCGGGCAGTCTCCATCTGCCCTTGGAGCAGATCCGCGAACACGGCTGGGACGCCGTCTCCGAGGTGTGCGACTCTGCGGCCGAGGGGCCTGCCCGGCGCGAGGTCGTCGTCCATTGCAAGTCAGGGGTGCGTTCGGCCGAGGCAGTCTCTCTGCTCACGAAGGACGCACCGCCCGCGATGCGGCTGCGGTCCCTGGCAGGCGGGATCGACGCCTGGGCGGCCCAGGACGAGACCGGCGAGGACGCTGCCGGCCGCTTCTCCTGAGCCAGACGCACCCGAGTCAGGCGCACCCGCGTCAGGCACTCCTGAGTCACGCACAGGCACGTCCGGACAGTCGTCGACGGAGACCGCGTTCACCGGCTCGCATCACGAGTGCGTGCATGAGCCCGGACAGCGGCCGCAGCGCACGGATGACCGGGCGGGTGGTCGTGACACACCACAGCGAATCGATGTGCGTGGACGAGCCATGGGGCGTCAGCGTCCACACTCCTTCGCCGCGCAGATCACCATGGGCGCTGAAACTGATGCGCCTCGGTGCGTCGACGTGTTCGGCGGCGATGGTGAAGCACAGCGACATGCCGATCGGGGTGCGCACCTGGATGTCGGCCCGGCTGCCGGGGATGATTCGGTCCTCGAACCAGTGTGCTCCGGCCAGGCCCGGCCACCACTGCGGCCAGGCTTCGACTTCCTCCAGGACCGCCCACACCGACTCTCTCCCGGCTTCAACCGTCCACCGGTCGTCGAAATGGAATGGAGCGGATTCCCCGGCCCGCTGTCGCACATGTTCGTGGCTCATGGTACGACGGTAGTGTGAAAGACGTGAGTGAGGAAAGCAGTGTCAGCAGCCGCCGCCCCTCCCCCTTGGGCGGTCGCAAACCGACGAAGGACGACCTCGCCGCGTTCGCCACGGATGATCCGAATGCGATCGATGACATTCTGCCCGGCGATTCCTCCGGGTTGAAGATGCTCATCGTCGGCATCAACCCGGGTCTGTGGACGGCCGCGGTCAACGCCCCGTTCGCTCGGCCCGGCAACCGGTTCTGGCCGTCTCTGCATCAGGCGGGCCTGACCGACCACCTCGTCGATGCTTCCCGTGGACTCGACCCGGCCGATGAACAGCAGCTGCTGCGCCGCGGCATCGGTCTGACCAATCTCATCGGGCGGGCCACCGTGCGTGCCGACGAACTCTCCCGCGAGGAGCTGCGTCATGGTGCCAGTCACCTCATCGACCGGCTCGCTGACATCCGTCCGCGTGCGGTGGCGATCGCCGGCATCACATCGTTCCGGATCGGCTACCGGCAGCCGAAGGCGCAGTTCGGTCGGCAGGACACCTCGCTCATCGACGGCTGGCCCCGAGAGGTCGCCTTGCATGTGGTGCCCCAGCCCAGCGGTCTCAACGCCCACTATCAGGTCGCCGACCTCGCTCGGATCTGGCGCGAAGTCTGGGACAGCATCGACGACTGAGTTCCGTCGCACCGGTCGCGGCTCGTGACGACCCGGGTCGTCGACCACAGGCTGCGGTCTAGTGTGGGGCGCCGGTGAAATGTTCGCGGCACCGGGCGACGTACGCGTCCGATCCGCCGATGTGCCGGGCGTCGATGGCGGTTGCAGCGAGATCCGACGAGTCGGTGCGCTGGTGGAAGACGGCATCACGACCACAGACCGTGCAGACTGCGGTGAGTCTGAGGACGTCTTCGGCTGAGGCCATGAAGCTCGGCAGCGGTTCGAACGGCTGCCCGTCGAAGGTCACGCACAGGCCTTCGACGATGACGTCGATTCCCCTCCTGAGCAGATCATCGACGACGGGGATGAGCTCGAAACCGAAGAACTGGGCCTCATCGATGGCGATGAGGGCGTAGTCAGCGGCCCGCGCCGCCTCGGCGAGGGCCGAAGCCTCGCCGAGGGGAACGGCAGGGATATTCATCCCGATGTGGGAGGTGATCGTCGCGATGTCCACTCGGGTGTCGAGGGAATGAGAGACGACGAGCACCTTCGTCCCAGCGATCGTGGCCCGCCGGACCCGGCGCATGAGTTCTTCGGACTTCCCGGAGAACATGGGTCCGGCGATGACCGCGAGTCGGCCGAAATCAGTCGTCGACGGTGACACGCTCGGTTTCGGTGTCGACGGTGACCTCCGTCTCTTCACCGCCCTTGTCGAAGTCGAACTGGAATTCCTTCATGTTGTCATCGTATTCGAGCTTCCAGCCGACGAGTTTCCCGGACGCCTTCTTCTGGGCGAGTTCGAGTGCTTCGTCGAAGGTCATCGGATCGTTGAGATCGATGGCCTTCTCCTTGTCGTCGGTGGAATCCTGCTCATGTTTGACGATCTTGCCGGAATCGGCGTCGATCTCGACGTCATGATCGGTGCTGCCGTCGAGGATGGACACCTCGTACTGCCACGCCTGGTCCTTCTCGTCCCAATCGAGTTCGATGCCGTGGACGATGCCGTCGCCGACCTTCTTCTCCGCCGTCTTGATCGCATCTTCGGCACTGGTTGCCGGGGTGTCCTTGCTCAGGTCGGCATCGGCGGACAGACCGTCCCCGGACGAATCCTGCTTCGAACCCTGCTCGGAATCCGTGTCATCGCCGGTGTCCTCGCCCTGGTCCTCGGCGTCCTCGGTGGTGCTGTCGGAGGTCGATTCGCTGGCCGCGGGCGAATTCTGAGCCTCATCGGCTCCGTCTCCGGAGTCACTTCCGGAACACCCGGCCAGGCCGAGAGTGAGTGCTGCGAGTCCTGCCACTGTGCTCATTGCCATGCGATTCGTCTTCATATTTCACACGCTAACAGTCGCCTGCGGCTGACCCTACGTTTCTGAGAGAAGTCTCATCTGCACATCCTGCGGATCCGGTCGGACGTGTCCTTCCCGAAGAGGACCCAATGTGACCATCCCGGCTGGGAGGGGGCGGTCAGTCGAGACAGAATTCGTTGCCCTCGGGGTCGGCCATGACGATGAACCCGAATTCCAATGGAGGATCCGGATCGACCCGTCGAAGCCGACCTCCCCCAAGCTCCACCAGCCGGGAGCATTCGGCTTCCAAGGCATCCATTCGTTCATCGCCGTCGAGTCCCGGCGCGGCACGCACGTCGAGGTGGACCCGGTTCTTCACCGTCTTGGCTTCGGGCACTGTTTGGAAGAAGATGCGCGGGCCGGTCCCCTCGGGGTCCTCGATGGCGGCGCGCATGTCCTCTGGCCGCAGTTCGATTCCGAGGCCGGCGAGGAACTCCTTCCACGCGTCGAGAGGGTCGTCGTCGGCACCGAGTCGGACCCCGGGCGGGCCCGGCACGATGTAGCCGAGGACTTCGGCCCAGAAGCGGGCAAGTCTGCCAGGATCGTGGCAGTCGAAAGTGACTTGGACTGTTCTGCTCATAGCGTCCTCTTCATCGTGGAAATGAGCCGACCTCGACCCTATTGTGCGCTCTCCGAACTCCTGACACCAGGGTCCGGCCCCGAACTTCTGAAGTCGGCTTCGGTCCCCGAGGTCAGACCGCCAACTGCTCGTCGAGATCGAACAGGCTCGGCATTTCGTGGCGTACGGCCGTCCCGAAGGCGAGCGCCCCGCCGAAGAGACGCTCGATCGCGTTGACCGTGTGCAGCACACGGTCGCGGGAGACCGGCGGCATGAGCTCACCGTGTTTGAGGTAGCCCTTGAGCGAACCGGTCGCTGCCGCCCGCAGCCCGATCCTCCCGGCGATGAGCCAGGTGATGCACTCGGTTTCGAATCGCACTTGTGACCGCTCGACATGCGGGTCGGCTGCGCTCACGGCGAGTTCGGGCCGCGAACCGCGGTGCCCGCTGTAGATGAGCGCCAATTCCGTGAGGAGACGGGTGAGCATGACGCTGGCGCTGCGTGTCTGCGGCAGGTGCTCGGGAAGCAGGTTCTTCCGGCGCAGTGTGGCAACGACGAGGTGCAGTCCGTCCCAGGTGGGTGCACCGACCGCCGCGAAGGGGGTGGACACTTCAGTCGGCAGTTCGGGCCCTGTGGTGTCGGCGATGTCGTAGACGAAGCGGACGGGCCCGAAAGGATGGAGGATGACCATGGAGGTGGCGTCGGCCTCGACGCTTCGGCCGAATCGCTCCCGCCATCCGTCCTCGGTCTCGACGAAGGTGGCAGTCGGCCGCTGTTGGGCGATGAGAGCGGCGTTGAAGGCCGCCAGCTGAGGGAATCGGCGAACGAAGGCGAGCAGCTCGTCCCAGCGCATGAGCGGTCGATGCTCGTGCGCGTCGTTGTAGAGAGCGTCGAATGAGTTCGTGTTCTGATCCATGTCCTCACGGTAGACGTCGCTGCTGACACGAGATTCTGAGCAGATCAGCCGACTGCGCCAGTAGGCTCACTGAGAGGACTATTCGATGGAGAGGGGACAGCGCGATGGCTGAGAGCAACCGGGACATTCATCTGCGGATCGGGCGTGAGGAGCTCGTCATCCGGCAGCGCTACCAGGTCATCAGCATCTCCAATGATGTGCTCATCGGTGTGTGGTTCCTCGTCGGCAGCTTCATGTTCTTCTCCGACTCCCTCACGTATACGGGAACGTGGCTGTTCGTCATCGGCAGTGTGGAGATGCTCATCCGCCCGGTCATCCGCCTCATCAGGCACCTGCACCTGCAGAGGCTTCGCAGCCCCGCAGCGGCCGGCGACGACTCCTTCGATTTCTGAAGCCGACAGACCAATCGGTGCGCACAGCCAGGTGGGCGGCCGCAGCCACCGCTGCCATCAGTGCACTGCCACCTCGCCAGTCGGCTGCGGTCAGTGGTCGCCCCAGTGCGGCAAGCTCTCGTCTGGCCAAGGCCGCTCCCGGCAACATGATCGGCACGGCAGTGATCACTCCAGCCGTGTAGCGTCGCAGCACGGCCGACGACAGCAGGTGAGTGAAGACGTGGGCTTCAAGACCGGCGACCGCGTATCGGTACAACGGTGACTCCCCCTTGGTCTGCGCCCCACGGATACCTGCCCCTGCAACGACCGCGCCGACCAGCCCGATGGCTGCCAGACTCTGTCTCGTACTCATCCGCAGCGCATCGATGCCGGTGAGTTCGGCCAGCTGGTTCGCTGTGGCGGGGAAGGTCAGCGCCTCCTCGGCGTCATGCAGCGTCCAGGCGATGAACATCAGCGCTGGTCCTCGCATCATGGTGCGTCCTTTCCGCAGGCGAACATCTGTTCACCATTCCATCATGCTTGCGCTCGACCGTTCGCCAGCCGCAGATTGCGGTGCGCCGACTCACCTGCCCAGCGCTGATCGTGGGTGGTCGCCACGACGGCGCCCCCACGCCCGAGGACCCGCCCGATGATCGCATTCAACCGGTTCATCCCGGCCAGGTCGCGCCCGATCGTCGGTTCGTCGAGCAGCAGCACAGGTGCTCCTGTCATCAGCGCCGAGGCGATGACGACGTCTTTGCGTCGGGGCACATCGAGATCGAACGGATGTTCTTCGGCAACGGAGCTCAGCTCGACGTCGGTGAGGACGGAATCCACGACCGAGCGTCGTCGGCGGCGCACTTCGGTCCGGTCACGCCGTCGGTGGGCCGGCAGCGGTGCCGAGTGCAGCAGCTCATCTGCCACCGTGGCCGCGCAGAGTTGGAGTCCCGGGTCCTGCCCCACCCACCCGAGGTGGGTGCTGCGCTCATGAGCCGGCAGCGCATCCACATGCGTCACCTCGCCGAGGCGGCTGAGCGTGATCGTGCCCGTCACCGTTGCCGTCCGTTCGAGGAGTCCGACGAGCGCCTTCAAGAGAGTCGATTTTCCGGCACCGTTGGCTCCGGTGACGGTGACGAGCTCGCCGGGGCGCAGGTCGAGGTCGACACTGTCGAGGATACGAGTGCGCCCCCGCTCCACTCTCAGGTCACGCACCGTGAGCAGCGGATCCCTCCGCGGAGTCGGTGCTTTCCGACCGGGCTCGGCAGCATCGGGACGAGTGTCCCAGACGCCGATGGACTGTTTTGACGCGGTCGCCGGCCGCAGCTGTCCGGAGTCGAGGTGGTGCACTGCCCGACAGTCGCGAGTGAGTTCGTCGATCTGATGACCGGTGATGAGCGCCGATCCTCCGTGAGCGCAGAACTCCTTGAGCACGGTCGACAGGCGAGCCCGCATCGTCGGGTCCAGAGACTGCGCGGGCTGGTCGAGGACGACCAGGTCGGGGCCGGGTGCAAGGATCCGTGCCAATGCGACCAGTTGCCTCTGCCCGCCGGAGAGCGTGTCCACCCGTCGGTCCCACAATTCGTCGATGCCCAGCTGTCGCTGCATGTGCAGGGCGCGGGCTCGGGCATCGGCCGGGGCGTATCCGCGCAGTCGGCATGCCAGCTGCGTCTCATCGCTGACGTGGCTGGTCATTCCGCTCAGCTGCGCTTCCGGATCGTCACCGAGCAGGGCGACCGTTCCGGCGCAGTCGATGGTGCCGGACAGCGTGCCCCGGGCGGCGAGTTCGCCGGCCAGCAGGCGGCACAGCGTCGAAGTGCCCGAACCGATGGGGCCGAGCACGGCGGTCATGGCTCCGCCGCTGAGTTCGAGGCTGATACCGGTCAGCGCGGGATCAGCTTCTCCGAGAAAGGTGAAGCCGGCGTCGGTGATTCTGGCGGTCATCTCAGGCACCGCCGATGAGCTGTGAGGCTCCCGGCAGCGGCAGGAGTCCCGCCACCGAGGCGATGATGAGTCCGAGGGTCGCGAGCGGAGTCAGGATGCGCAGGAGGCTCTGGCCCGGTCCGTCTCTGTGGTCCTGCAGCGCGACCGTGGTCGGGCGGGTATCGAGTCCGCTCTGTTCGAGCACTTCGTGACGCTGTTCGACGGTGAGGAGGACCGCGGTGACGAGTCCGACGACGATCCCGGGCAGCAGTCGGATCCGCACCGTCCAGGAGTCCGCTGCCCACCCGCGGGCCTTCCTGGCGTCGATGATGTGTCGGGTGCGTGCGCCGATGAGCGGGATGAGGCCGATGGCCGAGGCACAGACATAGGCGAGCCCTGCGGGCAGGCGGAGTCGGCGCAGCCCGTCGAAGAGCCGTGCGGAATCGGATCCGAGCCCGAACAGGGCGCACAGGCCGATCAGGGCGGCCACGCGCAGCCAGATCTGCACGGCGATGCTCAGTCCTTCGACGCTGAGGTGGGCGGGTCCGGCCTGCCAGAGCACATGCACCTCCGTGCCCGGGTAGAAGAGCCCCTGGACGACGACGAGGACGAGCAGAGTCGGCAGGCACAGCAGACCCACCGTCAGCGACCACGACCGCAGACTCATCTTCGACGAGGAGAGGACGGTCCCGATCGTGCCGACGATGATGAGTGTCGGCACGATCGGTGAGGGCACCCCGAAGACGAGCAGCAGACCGCACAGCAGGATGACGAGTTCCGTAGCCGGATGCAGTCGGCGTGCGGGTCTGATGATGTCGTCCTCAGGTGTGGCGGGTTCGGGACGAACGGGACTCATTCCGCTCGGGGAACCGAACCGACCGGTGATGTCGACGAATCCTCTCGGGCCGCCTCGGCGCGGGGGCGACTGTGCAGGGCGAAAGGATAGCGCCCGATGATGCGTCTGGGCAGGGACCTGATGACGACACAGGCCAGGGCGAAGATCAGTGCCTTGTCGGCGATGTCGGAGACCATGCTCTGGGCGAAGGTGGCGTTGAACATCTCGAGGCCAGCGGCTTGGAGGATCGCGACGACTCCCCCGGTGCCGGCGCCGAGACCACCGCCGAAGACGTAGGCGGCGACAGGGGCTCCGATGGCTCCTGCGGGAACACCGGCGATGGCTCCGACGAGGACCGCTGTCCACGGGGTGCGGAAGGTTCCGAGTCGTGCGGCCCATCCGGCGGCGGCACCGATGAACGCGGCTCCGGAGCTGAAGGCGATGACGCTGGGGCTCAAGGTCACACCCCAGATGAGGTTCGAGATGATTCCGGTGAAGGCTCCCGCCGCCGGTCCGGCGAGGACGCCGATGAGAACGGTGCCGATGGAGTCGAGGTAGAGCGGAACCGGAGTGTAATTGCCGATGACCTGACCGATGACGATGTTGAGCGCGACGGCGACGGGGATGAGCGCCAGGACACTGCGGGGAATGAGTGGGAGGGTGCCGGAGGCCAGCAGGGCTCCTCCGGCGAGGTAGCCGAGCATGACCCACAAGGTGGTGTGGCCGAGTTCGATTCCGAGGTCGGCCGGCTGGGTGAGGAGCACGGCGAGGTAGGTGCCGATGACGACGAGGGAGCTGAGCAGCGTGAGGGTGAGGGGAAGAGCGAGGTTGCGGTTTTGTCCGGGACCGACCGTGGTGGTCGGCCCCTGCCCAGACCGTCTGGAGTGTGTGGTCATGCGGGTGGTCCTTTCATCAGGGTGGTGCTGAGGTGGTCGAGGAATGCGGGAGCATCGATTCCGCGGATGATCTCTGCGTTCACGGGCCGGTTCCACCGCCCCAGCCAGTCGGCGACGGTTTCGCCTCGTGTGAGTGTACCCGTGAGTTCGACATCGACCGGCGCCCACAGCGTCCTCGCCCAGGGAAGTGAGCCGGTCGTGCCGTTCCCCATTGCCGAAGCTGCTCGCGGCCCTTCGCCGGCGCTGGGTCGCTCCGGTGTCGGGTCGGTCGACGCACTGGAGTGCTCTCGAGCCCAGTTGAGGGCGCAGGCGAGCACGAACGGGTCGTGAATGTGGGCGAGGTAGCCGAGCCCATCGGATTCGTGGAATTCGAAGTAGAACCGCAGCGCCTCGGACAGTTGCCTCAGCACCGCTTGCCATGCTTTTCCGGTGCAGAGAGCTCCGTCGAGGATGTGCTCGAATCGCTGAGAGGTCATCTCCACGGCTTCGGTGGCTTCGATCGGTGCGATGACAGGAAGATGTTCGGGGTGAGCGTGCGCATGGACCGATCCGAAAGCGGCGATGACCCGAGAAGTGGATTCCGGGTCGAAGGTGACGTTCCATTCCGTCGTCGGGCGGGTATTGCCCCGATAGTTGAACGCACCTCCCATAATGAAGATCCGTTTGAGCAGTCGCGGCAGTTCCGGGTCGATGTCAAGCGCCAGAGCGAGGTTCGTCGCCGGGCCGATGACGACGCCGAGGAGCTGCCCGGGATGAGCGTGAGCCGCATCGACCCAGGCCTGCGCGGCCGACACCGAACTGACTGGGACGGTGGCTCCCGGCAGCTGGGCGTACCCGCAGCCGGTGTCACCGTGTGTGAGGTCGGCGTATTCCAATGGTTCGTCCGGCGCTGTCGCCGGAGTCTGCCAGGCCAGGGGAAGTTCGTGGCCGGCATGGACCGGGATGTGGGAGCGTTCCGCCAGTGCCAGCCATCGGCGGGTGTTCTCAACGACCTGCCTGGTGGCGACATTGCCTCCGGACGCCGCGATGCCGACGACATCGACGTCGTCTTGGCAGCACAGGTAGGCGAGGGCGAGCGCATCGTCGATCCCGGGGTCACAGTCGAGGAACAGCGGCAGAGTGGAAGACATGGTTCCATTCTGCCGGACGTTTCCGGTCACCACCCGGGGATGCGCTTCCAGTTCCCGCAGGGCTGCGTTGAACCGCGCCTGACGATCTTGCAGCACAGGTACTTCGTGCTCTCCTTCGCCTCATCGATCTCCTCGAGGCTCTTGCCTTCATCGACCTCGACCGTCCTGATAGGGGTGCCGAGAGCTTCGGCGAAGGAGCCGGCTTCGATGATCCACGGGTTCGTCGAAAGCTGGTAGGCATTGCCGAAGATCTCTCCGTCGCAGCAGCTCGCCCCCATGTTCCTCAGCCGATCGAACAGGGCCGTGGCCCGCGGGGCCGTCTGATCCCGAAAGATGCGCGAGAAGCGGTGAGTGCCGTTGCAGCCGAATTCGCTGAGTTGGCGGAAGACATAGCAGACCAGGCATTCGCCGGGCCGAGGGGTGAGGATGCGGGCCGAAGCGCCGTCGATGATCGTTCTGACGTCTGTGTCAATCGTGTTCTTGTCCATGACCGCACACTTCCAGACGGCACTGACACGAAATCGATCAATCTCACAGCAGTCACCGATTTTCGTCCTATTGCCGCAGGTCACAGTGGAGATATGATTTTCATCTTAGAATCGTGACCATGAGCATTCTCGTCGTCGGTGAAGCCCTCATCGATATCGTCAGCACCCCCGGTGCCCCTGACCGCTACGCGCCCGGCGGAGCGCCTGCGAATGTCGCTCTCGGTTTGGGCCGCCTCGGCGATGAGGTCGAGTTCCTCACCGATGTCGGTGATGACTTCCACGGTGGATTCCTTCTCGCCCATCTGCGTGAGTCCGAGGTCACCGTACTCACCTCCCCGCGTGGCAGCACCTCCACGGCACTCGCCCGACTGGCCGCGGACGGTTCGGCCGAGTACACGTTCCGACTGCGGTGGGATCCCGATGCCTCGCTGTTCGACAGCAGTGGGCGATCCGTCCTGCACTTCGGGTCGATCGCAGCGTTCCTCGAACCCGGTGCCGCCGTGATCGATCGGCTCCTCACCACTGCTGCGGAGGAATCCGGGCCACAGTCACGTCGTCCTCTCATCAGCTTCGATCCGAATATCCGGCCGTCGATCATCGGCTCCCATGAGGAGGCCCTGCCGCGGTTCGAGGATCTGGCTCGACGCGTCGATGTCCTCAAACTCAGCGATGCCGATGCCGATTGGCTCTATCCCGGCCTCGACGAAGAGACGCAGATCGGCCACCTGCTCGGCTTGGGCCCGACGCTCGTGGCGATGACTCGCGGGGGTCAGGGCGCGACCGTGGCGACCGCCTCGGCGCGAGTGGCAGTGGCCTCGGCACACGTCGATGTCAAGGACACGATCGGCGCCGGGGACACGTTCATGGTCTCTCTCATCCACGATCTGCACGCTTCAGCACAGGGACTGTCCGGTCTCGGTGCAGCGGAGCTCACGACGCTGGCCGAACGGGCCACAGCGCTGGCGGCGATCACCGTCAGTCGCGAAGGAGCCGACCTTCCCTGGGCCCAGGACCTGAAGAGCTGAGGAATTCTGCGAGCTGTCGCAGGCAGATTTCGTGGCCGCTGCGGTGGCCGTCGATCATCCCCTGACCGGCGAAGGACACGACCTGGTCGACGAGATCGACGCGGGCGCCGGTCGGAGTCGCGGCAAACGTCCAAGTGATGATCGCGGTCGAGAGGATCTCATCGTCTCTGGTGAGGGTCTCAGTGGTCACGAGGTGACGCTCTGGCGCAAGTGAGCAGTACTGCCCAGCGGAGACGAACTCCAACACTCCTGGTGACCCACAACGGGCGCGGCTCGCTCCGCCGGGGCGGAACTCGTCGATATCGCAGATCATCTCCTCTCCCTCGGGGACTCCCCACTGCACGCGCTGCCTCGTATCGGCGAAGGCGTTCCACACCTTCGAGACAGGCTGATCGAAATCAGCGCCGAGGTTGATCGTGGCGGCCACCGGCGCACCCTGATCGGAAGATGCGTCACTCACCGAAGAACACCACCTGATTTCCATCCGGGTCGCTGACCGGGAGGATGCGCTGTCCGCCACCGCGGCTCGGCTCGTCGTGGTCGATTCCGGCCGCTCGCAGATGCTCGGCCATCGTGTCGAGGTCGTCCACGTCGATGACCACATTGGAGCCTCCGGCTCGCTGCGGGTCCTCCCAGATCTGGACGCCGAACTTCTCGTCGAAGCACCATTGGGCCAGCCCCGCCATCGGCTTGTCATCCGGCTGCCTTTCGAAGAGTCGAGAGTACCATTCGGTCGCTTCTTTCTCGCCGGTGACAACGATATTGGCCATGAGTCCTGTGAACATGATCGCTCCTTCGGGATCAGCCTGGAGTATAGGTGCTTGCAGTTTGCAATCACTTGTTCCATAGAAGCACACATCGGCCCCGGGGACAAGAGCGATGTTCAACTCAGCCGCCGAACGGGGCCAGGGCAAATCGACCCCACGCGAGGAACGCAAACACCAGCAGGTATGCGGTGTCCCCTGCCATGAGGCCCCATTCGCTGCGACGAAATCGTGTCGTCGCCGCCCCTGTCATCACCAGCATGAGTCCACACGCCGCGATCGGTGAGAGCACCGGGAGGATCCCGACGAGTGGCGGTACGATCAGCCCGAGCACGCCGAGGAGCTTGATGGTTCCGATGGCTTTGATATGCCCAGGGCCGAAATCATCCACCCAGTGCTGGCTGCGAGCGAGCGCACGGTATCTCTCCTTTGGCAGGACGATCTGCGAGGCTCCGCCGATGCCGAAAGCCAATGCCATCGCGGCGGCGACGACCCATAGTACGATATCCATCATTGCAATTCTCCTTTGCCGAAAGAGCCCGGTCTGGCTCTCACTCCGATGACGCACCGCCGCCCGGAAAGGTAACAGCCATCGCGGAGTCACCTTCGATCTCAGAGTTCGAAGCTCATCGCCCTCGCCTCACCGCGCTGGCCACACGAGTGCTCGGATCCCACTCGGACGCCGAGGATGCCGTTCAGGAGGCGTGGCTCCGCTGGGAGAGACACAGTTCGGAGTCCATCGACAATCTCGGCGGGTGGCTGACCCGTGTCGTCGGACGAATCTGTCTCGATATGCTCCGCCGCCGTACCGCCCGGGGAGAATCGTCGCTTGACGCCTGGGTCGATGAAGCCATCGTCAACGAGGATGAGCTGACTCCTGAGCAGAGTGCGACGCTGTCGGATCTGTTGGGACCGGCCATGCTCATCGTGCTCGACTCACTGTGCCCGGAAGAGCGATTCGCCTTCGTTCTGCATGACATGTTCTCAGTGCCCTTTGCTGAGATCGCCGCCGTCATCGGTTCCTCGGAGGCGGCGGCGAAGATGGCCGCCAGTCGGGCGCGGCGCAAGGTCAAGGACGCACCAAGTCCCTCAGGAGAGCTCGCGCAGCGTCGTGCTGTCGTCGACGCCTTCCTCACTGCCGCACGGAACAGTGACTTCGACGCCCTGTTGCACATCCTCGACCCGAGTCTGACTTGGCACCGCACCACCGCCCGCGGTCACATGGTCCAGATGGGTGCGAACGAGGTGCTCACAGCGATTCGGCGAGGCGATCCGGACAGGATCGAAATTCGAAAGGTCAACGTCAACGGCGAGCCAGGTCTCCTCGTTTTGACGCCGAGCGGCCGCCGCTTGGGATTCATGGCATGCACCGTGGCAGACGGCAGAATGGTCGGCATCGTCTCGATCACCTCAAGGAAGCAGCTGGAGCGGCTGAGACTGCCGAGACAATAGCCCCTATCTGATTCAACTTCCGGCGATCTCCGCCTCGTAGGCGGCCTGCAGTCGCTGAGAGGAACGCGGAGCACCAGGGTTCGGGCGGGGCACTCCGAGGTGGGTCTCTCGGAGTTCATCCATGAGGCCGTCCACGAGCTGCGGATCTTCTGCCATGAGGCGGGAGCGGATCGTCAATTCCCGCGAGGTCTCACGGTGGGTCATCCCCCAGCTCCCGAGAGCGACCATGACCGGCAGAGTCTGGATTCCAGCCTCGGTGAGGGAGTATTCGGCTCGCTGCCCGCGTGCGGCTTCCGCCTTTGTCAGCAGCCCTTCGTCGATGAGCTTCTTCAGACGACTGGCGAGCATGTTCGAGGCTATGCCCTCATTGTTGTGGGTGAGCAGCTCGCGGAAGTGCCGGCGATTGCCAAAGATGATGTCGCGCAGGACGATGAGCGACCAGTTGTCGCCGAGGACTTCGACGGCGGCGTTGATCGCACATCCTGAGCGCGGCTGTGCAGGCATCGATCCACCTCCAGTGATTGCATTCTGAAACTACTTAATCTTACACTGGGTCCACTTCCCGGGAACCGACGCTATCCATCCGACTGCAGACATCAGCCGAACCATCACATCGGGGTGCTCATGGCCAAAGCGTGTGTCAACAACCTCTTCGTCTCCCTCGACGGCTTCGCTGCCGGCGAGTTCGTCACCTTCGACCAGCCGATCGGTCAAGCGCAGGCGCTGTTCTCCTACTTCGACGGCCGCGGGATCTGGCTCTGGGAAGGCCTCGACGGCAGCTTCGACATACCTGCACTGAATACACCGATGGCCTGTCGTCTCCGATCGGAGACGACAGGCCATCGCACGGGGCTGTGTCCGTGTGGATGATCAGGTCAGCTGATCGCCTCGGCGATGGGGGTCTGCCCGTCGTAGAAGTTCACGGTCTCACGCACGGCCACCGTTTCGGCGATGACGTGGGTCATGACGTCAGCGACGAGTTCGCGGGAGGTCACGCGCACATCGTCTGCCGGCTTCTGCCCGTCGAGGTCACCAGCGGCGTCGGCGATGAGGACTTCGCCGCTGGAAGGTTCGAGGGTGAGCCCGCCGGGACCGAGGATCGTATAGTCGAGCGAGCTGGCTCGCAGATGCTCATCGGCACCACTCTTGGCCTGCACGTAGGGGTAGAAGGAGCTGTCCGGATCGACGCGGTCGGAGTCGACACTCGCGCTGGCGTAGGAGACCATGACGAAGCGCTTGACGCCGGCCTGTTCGGCGGCATCGACAGAGCGCTTGGCAGCGTCGAGGTCAACGGCCTTCGTCCGGTCAGGGTTGCCGCCGCCGGCACCGGCGGAGAACACGACCGCTTGGGCTCCGGCGAAGACGTCGGCGAGCGCCTGGGTGTCGGCGGTTTCGATGTCGAGCACGACCGGGTTGGCCTCTGCGGCTTCGACGTCGGAGGACTGGTCAGGATTGCGGATCACTGAGTCAACGGCGAAGCCCGCAGCCGTGAGTTTGGGTGCTGCCAGGAGCGCGATCTTTCCATGGCCGCCGAGAATGACGACACGAGCTGAATCAGACATATCTACCTCCGTTGTCGGTGATGCTTGGTGCTGGGTACAGCGATGTCTCCGGCGCGAATATTCCCGGACAGGTGAGACCGGAGCCGTCGACCGCCTCGGCGAGCGCATCTCAGCCGTCGACGATGATCATCCGCTCTTCGGTTCGGACCACGCCGGCGCGGGGTATTCTGATGACCATGGCCGACGACTTCTCCCCTACCGCTGTCGTGGCCACGTTGGAGCACGGTCGATCGGTGCTCATCCCCTCCTCGAAGCGACATTCCATCCTCGTTCTGGTCCTTGCCTTTGTCATCGGGATCGGCCTGCTCGCCTTCTTCGTCTTCATCGTCACCGCAACGCTCCAGGACGGGCGCACCTGGTGGCTCATCGTCGCCAATCTGCGCATCTGGGCTCTCGTCGTCGGCATCGTCGGGTGCTTAGTCGTCGCACCGATCGCTGTGGTGGTGCGGATGCGCAGGCGCGAGTCCCTCGTTCTCTCCCCCGCAGGCGTCGCGTTGGCCCGGCATGGTGAGGTTCTGCCCGGCACGCTGCTGCCCTGGCACGACATCGTGGAGGTTGTCTTCGAACAGGCGGTGCGCCGAGGGCCGAAGGCACTGGCTTATATTCTCACTGAGGACGCGACCCGTCGACGGCGCGGCCGCAACCTCAACCCACGGCTGCTCGTGAAGGGCGGGTTCGTCCTCAGCCATCGTCGGCTCTACCCGGTGCTGGCGGCCGCCCATGCGCGATTCGCACCCCGCATTCATGGGCGCCGGTAGGCCTGCAGATGCGCGTGCTCTACCGTTGAGATCATGATCCGACGCCTCCTCGCTCGCACATTCTGGACGTTCAGCAAGTGGAAGCTCGTCAGCGAGCCCGCCCCACAGCGCCCGACCGTACTCATCGGCGCACCGCACACGTCCAATTGGGACTTCGCGCTCATGCTCGCCATCGCCTGGCGCTTGGGGGTGAAGGTGCATTGGCTGGGCAAACATTCTCTGTTCACCGGCTGGCGGGGTCCGATCATGCGTGGACTCGGAGGGGTCCCCGTCGATCGGTCCGATCCCAGCAGAATCGTCACCGAGATGGTCGAACGTGTCCGCGCCGGCGAAGTCTTCGGCCTCGTCATCACCCCGGACGGCACTCGCGGCGGACACTCGCATTGGAAATCCGGCTTCCACCGCATCGCCCGTCAGACCGGCATGCCCGTGACCTTGGGATATCTTGATTCGGCCACACACACCACTGGGCTCGGCCCGACCTTGGACATGACCGATGACCTGGTCCATGACATGGACCGGATCCGCGCGTTCTATGCCGACAAGCACGGCATCCGCCCGCATCTGCAGATCGTTCCGAGTCTGCGTGAGGAGAGCCCCGAAGCAGATCCGCGCAGCGGCGAAGCGGAGTCGAACTGAGATGGACGGTGATGTGCGGGTGCCGTCCGGGCCGGGGATCCCGACCGGACTCGTCATCCCCGCAGCAGAGATCTCCGAACAGTTCTCCCGGTCTTCCGGCCCCGGCGGCCAGCATGTCAACACCTCTGATTCGCGGGTGCAGCTGAGCCTCGATCTGGCTTCGGCGAGCTTCCTCACCGAGACTCAGCGCGAGCGGGTGCTCGGCCGATTGTCGCCTCGCCTGTCGGGCACGGTACTCACCGTGACCTCGGAGAAGCAGCGTTCTCAGCTGAAGAATCGCCAGGACGCGCGGAGGCGTCTGGCGCAGCTGCTGCGCGATGCGCTGGCTCCGCCGGTGCAGAGACGAGCAACGAAGCCGTCCAGGAATTCCCGGCGCAGACGAGTCAGGTCCGAACAGCGCCGCTCGGAGATCAAACGCAACCGCCGCAGGCCCCGTCTCGATTGAGCCCCGGTGGTGACAGCGGTTGACGTGAAGAGCAGAATGGGCGACATGAACAGCATCGACATTCTCACCGACCTGTCCCAGCGCCCTCTCCAGGCAGCACAAGCTCTGCCCGACCTCTCCCCCGAACAGCTCAACAGCCGTCTGGGCGGTCATCCGAATTCCGTCGCCTGGCTGCTGTGGCACAGCGGCCGTGAGATCGACGTGCAGCTCTCAGCCCTCACGGGCAAGCCCGAGCAGTGGGAGGACTTCCGGAACCGGTTCGATCTCGGCGAGATCGGCGAGACCTTCGGCTACGGACACAGTCCCGAACAGGCGGCAGAGATCAAGGTCGACGATCAACAGCTGCTCGTCGACTACCTCGCCGCTACTCTGAACGCGTTCACCGACTATGCAAAGACGCTCTCCGAGGATGACTTCGACGAAGTCATCGACAGGAACTGGACTCCCGCAGTCACTCGTGGCGTTCGGATGGTCTCGATCATCGACGATGCGATCCAGCATGTCGCGCAGGCGGCCTTCATCGCAGGTGCGTCTGTTTGATACGGTTCAGGGTCGACAGAAATCCCTGACTTCGCCGAGGATGCTCATCCCAGCCGCACGGTAAGTGGCGACGGCGACTGTGTTCGATGTCGGCGTGGCAACGGTGACGCTCGAGGCTCCCATCTCCCTCAGCGCCGCGGCCGCGGCCAGTGTCATCTCGACTCCGAATCCGTGACCCCGGTGGTCGCCGTGGACGCCGAGTGGTTCGATGACACCGGGGCGCCTAGGGCCGGCCGACCAAACGGTTGTGGCACCGGCTGGAGCGCCGTCGGCGGTAAATCCGACGAGACATTTGGCCTGCTTGTAAGCGTGACCGTCGGCCATGGACCGCCAACGGTCCGCAGTCAATGAGGACCCGGGAAAAGCCGAGGATTCGACCGCGATACGGTCGGCGATACGGTTATCTGCTCTGTCGGGGTCGACCGTTTCGATCCGCTGGGTAACGGATGGGATCGGTTCGCTCAGATCTCGGTGGAGCGTGGTCCACGCTTCGTCGGATCCCCATCCCGCCTCGGTGAGGGTATGTTGCAGGGCGGATCCGAATCGAGCTTCGACGATGCCCTTCCCTGCAGGCAGCAGTTCGGTGAGATCTCCGGTGAAGTCGGCCAAGATCGCCTCGGCGAGCGCTTGGTCATCGGAGTGATCGGGTGAGATGGCCATTCGGATGAGTTCGGATTCGTCGAGGAATCCGACGGCCGCGGGGTCGTCACCGACCGTCCACACCCGCAGGGCCGAGGCGAGCGCTTCGGCTCCGAAACGCTGATACCAGCCCAGGTCGCCGGGATGAACCTGCAGAGGCAGTCCTTCGCGCTGCCAGGACCCGACGGTGTCGATGATGCCCGGCAGGTCCGTCGTAGTCGGTTTCGACATGGTCATTCCTCTGTCCTCGTCTCTGCTCGCCAGATGACTTCACCGTCGTCGATCTCGTCGGTCGGCTGCAGTCCGAGACGGTCAGCGATTCGGGCGGAAGCGGCGTTGTCAGGATGGATGGCCGCTTGCAATACAGTCACGAGGTGATCCGCCAGCCAATCGACCATGGCTCGGGCCGCCTCGGTTGCGAATCCCTGCCCTTGACTGTCGACGCCGATGACCCAAGCGATGTCGGCTTGATAACCGGTTTCGACTGTTGTCACTGTGGCCTGGACATATCCGACTGCAGCGGACTCAGCCGTTTCGCGAACGATCCAGTTCAGCCAGCCGGCGTCACCGGTCGGAGAGGCACCTGCGGATTGGAGTGCATAGAGTCGTTCGAGTTCGGACAGGCTCGGGCTCGTCCCACCGATATGGGTGTATAGGTCGGGTGAGGACAGTGTCTCCACCATCTCCGACGCATGGTGGACTGCGAGCGGCTCAAGCTGCAGCCTGTCGGTGACGATGGGTGTCGCCCGTGGCCAATTCACACTGCGGTTCGAGCTTTCTGCCGGGTTCACGGATTCAGCTCTCGTTCGTTTGAACGGGCCTCGTCCGATTGCTGACGCGGGAAGCGAAGTCGACGATCTCCGCCTCGACCTCGAGGCGGGTGGTCGGTTCGTTGTGGACTTCGTGGCGGACTCCGGCGAAGACGCGGGTGCGCACATCGTCGTGTCCGGTCGCGCGGAGGCGGTTCGCGACGTGATAGGCGCCTTCGCCGTAGTTCGCGACAGGATCCTGGTCACCTGCGAGGATGAGCACCGGCAGACCGCTGGGGATCGTCGCGTACCAGGAATCGGCATTGGCACCGTCATAGAGGTCGACGAACCCCTGCAGGAATCGCGCACTCATCGGGGCGCCGAAGTTGTTGAAGGGGTCGCGCCCATGATCGGCGACGACAGCCTCGTCGAGGGCGACCCAGGCGGTGGGGCCGGCATCCGGACCGAAACGTTCGATGAATCCGTCGAAGAGCTGGCCCACCAAGTGATCGGATGCAGGGTCGGCCCGTCGGTCGCCGATGGCCGCCTCGGCGAGCTCATCCCGGTCGATGGTCTGGTCGATCCCGCGCATCTGCGCAGCGACCCCGCACAAGGCGAGCCCGGCGAGGTCGGCATCCGGGTGGGAGGCCATGACACGGGCGATCATCGATCCCCAGCTGTGGCCGAACACGATGTACGGCAGGCCCGGGAGAATCTCACGGGCCTTACGCTGCAGCGTCAGCTCATCGCTGACGACGATGCGGGCTGCTTCGTCGCCGGCGTCGCCCCAGATCCCTGATTGCATCGCCGTCCTCCCGTGCCCGGCATGGTCATCGGCGACGACGGCGAAACCGGAGTCGAGGAGGGTTGTGATGAGGTGAAGGTAGCGTCGGGAGTGTTCGCCGAGACCGTGGATGAGATGAATGATTCCGGTCGGCGTGGTGGTCGGTGTGTAGAGCCAGCCGTGGATGGTATCGCGGTCGTTGCTCGAAGTGAAGTCGATTTCATCAATCGCCACGGCAGGACTCCTCGGGTGCAGGTCGAACTAGCAGTATGATCCAGATCACTGTATCGCAGGGCTCAGCTCCGTGGGGAGCACGTCCGGCCGGCCGAGTTCAGAGTTCGATCCCGTGCAGCCGTGCCTGCAGCCTTCGCACCTGCTCGCTGAGTTCCGAGTCTGGTCCGTCCACGTCGAGTCCGGGGGCCACGGCTCGCACCGGCAGCGGCAGCACGGGCCCGGGTGCCACTCCCCATTCTCTCTGCCAAGTTGTGAGCTGTTCGCTGCTGCTGGCGTAGACGATGCGTCCGAGGCCGACCCACGCGTGCGCCGCCGAACACATCGGGCAGTGCTCGCCCGAGGTGTACACGGTCGTTTTCTCTCGTTCTTTCGGGGCGAGGTGCTCGGCCGCCCAGCGAGCGATTTCGAACTCGGGGTGACGGGTGTGGTCTCCGCCGGCGACATGGTTGCGATCGGCGAAGAGTTCACGCCCGTCACCGGAGACGAGCACGGAGCCGAAGGGTTCGTCTCCTGCGTCGAGAGCCTCGCGTGCCAAATCCACACAGCGCTCGAGGTGCCTGCGGTCATCATCGTTGAGATCGAGGTGGTGTGCCATGGCCCCATCCAATCACATCGATGGATTCCGGGAACGTCACCGGCACTGACGAGCTGGTGACGGGATCAGTCCCTGAGAATGCAACGCAGGGGCTCGACGACCTGATCGGTTGTCGTGCACCAGGCTTCGGCCTCGGCGTCGGGTTCACCCTGGTGGGCCCGTCATTCCAGGTCTCGGGTCAGGGCGCTCTGGTGGCTGCCAACTCGTGCCAGGTGAGCCGGACCTCACCCGAGGTTTCCCGAAGTGCCGCAGTGAGGTCATCGGCTGCGCTCAGCACCGAGTCGAATCCGTCCTCACCTGCCGACGCCAGAACGATCTGCAGAGCGCCAGCATCATCCGTCGGCATGGTCTCGACGGTGAAACCGCCCTGGTAGTAGAGGTCGACGCCGGCTGGCACTCGGGCATCGGGGTTGTGTGTGAGGGGTTCCAGGAAATGCTGTACCGCACGTGTCGCCGCCGCTCCGGTGACAGAGGCGAGGATCTGAACCGACGTCGACACTCCGTGCGGCCAGTCTGCGTACCAGTCCTCGCTCGGGTTGAACGATGGGATCACCGAGTTGTCACACATATCGGACCTCCCTGCCCGCCAGCGGGGCAGAAGTCATTGAACTGCACTCACGAGCGTCCGCCCGTCACGGCGCGATTGTATTCCATCGCGATCTCGACCCAGGAGGACAGCTGGCTGTTGTCACGGATCGTCGACAAGCAGGGCGCGGATGCGTTCGATGAGAATGTTCTGTTCGGGAGTCATGCCATGTACTCGCTTCAGTTCTGCTCGGGCGGACCGATGAGTATTGGGGCGAAACCGCCGATGAATTTCTGATCGGCGTCTTTGCCGTCCAAATCTACTCCTGGAGCACGGCAGGTGATGTCGTCGGAAAGGTACGTCGTCGCCGAGTCGATGACGAGATGGTGACAGGCTCAGTCCCTGAGAATGTAGCGCAGGGTCTCGACGACCTGATCGGTTGTCGTGCACCAGGCTTTGGCCTCGGCGTCGACTTCTTTGAGCGGGTGGATGATGTCGGCGTCGTGGAGAGTCACATAGGGTTTGCCCAGTGCGGCGCAGTATCCAGCGTCGAAGGCAGCATTCCATTGTTTGTACTTGTCGCCGAAGCGCACCACAACCATGTCAGCCTTCTCGATCAGGGTACGTGTGCGGATCGCATTGACCTTGGCTGATTGATGATCCCGCCAGAACTGGCTGTCATTCTCACCGAGGTGGTCGCCGGCGGCATCGCTGGCAGGGTGGTCGGTCACCGGTGCAGTGAACACGACATCCAGGCCGGCCGCCTTGGCACCGTGTTGGATCTCGTCACGCCAGTCGGTGTGGATCTCGCCGGAGAGATAGACGCTGAAGCTCATGATCGAAGACTCCTGATTCGAATATGGGTGGGACCGGTATGCCCCTTCCGGCACCACCATAGCCAATTGGTGATCATCAATCTTGTCCTGAAGCTTCCTGCGCACCTCCGAAGCGCTTTTCGGGTCGGGAGGCAGGGGTCAGCGAAGCCGTTCGGACAGGTATGCCTCTGCGATGCTCAGATGACCTTGACTGCCGAGTGAGTTCTTCGATTTCTGCGTGTAGGCATGGTTGGCGAGTGGAATACGCACGGTCTGGACGTCGACTCCACGGCTTCGGGCCGCTTCCGCCCATGCAAACTGGTCGGCTGGGGTGATGACGTCATCGCGCATCGCAGTCATCATGAGCATCGGAGGCGCGGGATCCTCGAGATGAGTAACGGAATTCACCGCTGCGTAGCGTTCCGGATATTCCTCCGGTGTGCCACCCGTGTAGCTGGTGGCAAAAAGGCGAGTGCCGGCTCCCGCTCCAGGGCCGGCCGGAGCGTTCTCGTAAAGGCCAGTCACGTCGAACGCAGGGTAATCTGCGACGACAGCGGCCGGAACCGGAACCTTCCCACCACATGACGATTCGGCGGTGCCTTGGGCTGCGGCGCCGGCGGTATTGGCGACCATGTTGCTGCCTGAGCTCTCGCCCCAGAACACGAGGCGGTCCATATCTGCACCGAGCGCATCTGAGTGGGTCTGAATCCAGCTCGCCGCACACGCAACCTGCGAGGGCGCGCTCTGCCAGGTTGCGTTGTCCAGGCTCGCGAGTTCGTATTCGACCGAGACGACCAGGTAGCCGTGATCAGCGAGTTCGCGGAGCTCCGAGCTCGAAGCGTTCGGCTCGCCCGCGATCCAACCGCCCCCGTGAACGTACATGATCGTCGGTGCCGAGCCTGTCACGCCCTCCGGTTCGTAGATCGATACGGAAAGGTCGTCGCCGGATCCGGTCTTGTCGTACACTTCCTGTCGATCGGGCGTCGCCGCGTCTATTGCGGACAGCCCGAACGTTGCGGTGAAAAGGTTCACCGTGCCGCCGGCGGCCGAGATGGCGCCGACGAGGACGATGATGACCGCGAAGTTCCCCAGCGTGCCGACCCCGCCCAGCACTGCTGCGACCGCTCCGGTTCGTCGAGTACCCCTGCGCACAGCAGCGATTCCGATCAGGAGCGCAATCAACCCCGCCAGCGCTACCGGCGGCGCCACGGTGGGAGCCCATCGAGACGCGATCGGACTGAGTGGGCCAAGCCCGGGAATGAGCGATGCGAGGCCGAAGACCGCAGAGATCGCACCCAGCATGAGCGCGAGGATGAGACCTGTGGCTCGAAGTGTATGGGCGACGTTCTGCGACACCGACAGCTGTGACGAACTCTTGTTGCCTGTCATCTTCGGTCCTCGACTTTCGATCTTTCGGGCTGGTATTCCCCTAACGCAGATCTCATCGTTGCGATCACATGCTGATGCCAGGGGTCACTCTAACTCAGGTCGATTCGCACAATCTTGCTGTTTCGTGTGCGGCGAAGACGAGGAGCGGGATGTTGCAGACTGCAGAGCACCCTGCACCCAGGGCAGTCTCTTCGACCCCGCGAGGCTAATCGGACGCACATGACGATGCGCAGATCCCACCGAGCACGAACGCGGTTCGGCGATCGTAGTCGGCCCGAGTCGGCCGACCACCGTGCTTGAGGGCCAGAGCATTGTCTCGAGCGAGTGCGTGGAAGTCAGCAGGGGTGAAGTCGGGAGCCAGGACGCCTGCGGCATGCCCTTGAGCGACGAGGCTGTCGTGAAAAGCCGTCCCAGCATGACACAGAGCGAGCAGAGGCTCGGAGTCGCGGTACACCTGCAGCAGGACATCATTCACTGCTGGAAGTCGATACTGCAGGTCCCGGAGCGCTCCAACGTAGGAGCAGATCCGCTCTCGGACCTCGACAACGGACCGCGCATCCTCGATGATGGCCCGCAGCTTCACCGCGACGACGTCGTCGATGACGGCATCGATCAGCCCGATCCTCCCGCCGAGCCGATTGAAAATGGTCGCCTTGCTCACTTTGGCGGCTGCGGCGACCTCCTCGAGCGGTGCAGAGAACCCCTGCTCCCGGAAAACCTGCGCCGCCGCATGCCGGATCCGATCGACGTTTCGGCGGGCATCCGCCCGCAGAGCTGACGCGCCTCGAGAGTCGGTCATGGTGCAGGCTCCTTCCGGATCGACGACTAACTTGATCCTAGCAGTCAAGTTAATGCAGGATGGATCGCGGGGAAGTTGACCATGAGAGTCAACTTCACGTTCATCCCCGCCCGGCGTTCGACCAAAGCAGCATGCCGGGTCACCGCCGCACGAAAGGACGTTCAGATGATTGTTGTGACCGGAGCTACAGGCACTCTCAATGGGGCCACGGTCGACCACCTCCTCAAGCGGATGCCGCCACACCAGATCGGTGTCAGCGTCCGTGACCCCACGCGTGCGGCGCACCTTGCCGCTCGCGGAGTCCGCGTGCGGCAAGGCAGCTACGACGACCCCGGCCCTGCGCCACTCCTTCGCTGACGCCGAGCAGGTCCTCCTGGTCTCCTCGAGCGACCTCTCTTCTGACGTCGTCGCGCAGCACCATAGGGCGATTGATGCTGCCGTCGATGCAGGAGCACAGCGGATTTTGTACACGAGCGCCCAGGGGACGGCTTTCGACACGCCGTACCCGCCGCTCGCGATCCACGCCGCCACCGAACAGCATCTCGCAGCATCCGGAGTCGCCTGGACTGCTTTGCGCAACGGCTTCTACGGCGATCCCGCCCAGCTGCTCGGCGCGTGGCAGGAAACGGGCGTGATCGCCATGCCCGCCGACGGCCCCTTCTCTTGGGTCGATCGGCGAGATGCTGCAGAGGCCGCCGCTGCGATCCTCACCGCTGATGACCCCTTCGACGGGCCGATCGATCTGACGCTGCCTCAGCCAGTCACCCTCGCGGACTTCGCCGCCTCCGCGTCCGAGATCACCGGCCGCCAGATCGATCGCATCGTCATCGAAGACGAGAAATGGGTGTCCGATGCGACCACCAGCGGAATGCCCGAGGCCGTCGCGCGCTTTACCCTATCGATGTTCCAAGCCACCAGGAGCGGACACTTCTCAGGTGCGGACCCCACACTCTCGCGACTCCTGGAGCGCGAACCCCGCAGCATCACCGATCAGCTGAACGATCTAGAGGTCCGGTAGTCCATGACTTCATGCGGCGCCCGCGCTCGATGGGGCTGATTGACTCAGCCTGACCATTCGACGTCGACGCGGGCAGGTCGGCTCGATTCCGGTGATGAGGGCAGCCCTGGCCCCGAGCTCCACCGCCAACAGTGGCGCCACGAGCCACGTCGAGCAAACCGGTCCGCTCCCCCGCATACGGCCATGGTCGATTAGCGGAACGGCATCGTCTGCTTCAGCAAATGAGGCCGTTCTGTCGCTTCGAGACTCACACGTTGAACCGGAACTCCACCGAGTTCCGACCGATACCAACTTCTGGGTGGAACTCGCGCAACGCTCGTGCCCGCATACCTCTCAAAACCTCGATGATACAGGGATCGTCAGGGCGTACCTGCTGTTCGCGAGGCAGCGACTTCACCATGATCAGACAGGGGTGCCTTGACTCCAGAGCGCGGTCTCCTCAAGCGGCAGAAAACCCCACCGCTCATAGAAGAGCCGAGTGCGCGCATATCCGGGATCTGGGTGCGAGGCTCCGACGGTCTTCACCTGCAACAGCCGCACCTCACGGCAAACCGCATCGACTTCGACGGCCCTGAGCATTGCGGTGCCGACGCCGGTCCCGTGAACTGACCGGTCGACGACGGTGAGGTGCACTTCAGCGACATACGGAAAGTGGCGATCGATCAGCGTGGCACCGACGACCACTCCATTGCTGTTACGGACCGTCCATGTCTCCTTGGAGCGAGTTGCTCATGCGACCTGCAACGGCGTGATCGCGGCAACCTTGTCGTGCAGTGCACGGCGCTGGAGCCGCAGCTCGTAGTTCGACTGCAAGTTCATCCACAACTCCTCGGACGTTCCGAAGTAGCGCGCCAGACGGATCGCAGTATCAGCGGTGATCCCCCGCTTGCCGTGCACAATCTCGTTGATCCGGCGCGGCGGCACACCGATGGACACGGCGAGCTTGTTCTGCGTGATACCGAAGCCCTCGATGAAATCCTCCATCAGGATCTCTCCCGGGTGGATCGGCTCGATCAGGTCGCTCTCAGTGGTAGTCGACGAGTTCGACATTGTCCGCACCTCCATCTCTCCAGACGAAGCAGAGACGCCATTGCGCATTGACGCGGATGCTGTGCTGCCCGCGTCGGTCGCCGACCAGACGCTCCAGGCGGTTGCCTGGCGGTGCCCTGAGGTCCTCGACATCCTTCGCCGCGTGGATGAGTTCCAGCTTCCGCAAGGTCGCCCGCTGCACCGTCCGGTCAACGCTCTTGACGTACTGCTCATGCCAGATCCGCTCGGCGTCCTTGCTCCCGAACGATCTGATCATGAACCCATTGTATAACGGCAACCGTCAATAACGCTAGACGTTAACCCGGATCTTCACCGTGTTCCGGCACATACGGCCATCTCCTCGACATCGGCGCAATGGTCGGTTCACCAGGCTCAGGTGGCACAACTCCCTGATCTGCGCGCCGACCAGGTGGCAGCTCGCGCCTGGGGGCTTGCTCTCTCATCCTGTTGTCATCCCTGCCCATGGCAAACTGACGACATGACGGTCTTTCGAACACCCCAGGTCGTTCTGTTCACGCGCGACATCGACCGTGCAGCGGAGTTCTATCGTGGCCTCGGCTTCGACGAAGTGTTCCGCACGCCCCGGACAGGGACACCGATCCACGTCGATCTCGTCCTCGACGAGTACCGGATCGGACTCGCGACCGAGACCAGCACCCGCGATGACCACGGGCTCGATCCTGTCGCGGACGGCCAGCGTGCAGCGTTGATCCTCTGGACGGACGACGTTCCTGCCGGCTATGCACGTCTGGTCAAGCTCGGCGCGACGCCCATCAAGCTGCCCGAGCCATGGCTCGACCGTCTGCTCATCGCCTGGGTCGAGGACCTCGACGGACATCTGGTGCAGGTCGTGCAGACCGTCAACTGACGAGGTTCCACCCCAGCACGGATCACACGTTGAACCGGAACTCCACCGCGTTCCGTAACAGAATAACCTATGATGGAGACATGACGACAGCAGCACTCTATCTCAGGATCAGCAGAGACCTCACCGGCGAGCAGCTCGGCGTCGATCGGCAGCGGGAGGCGGCCGAGGACTACGCGAGGTCCAACGGCTACACGGTCGCGGAGGTGTTCACCGACAACGACATCTCTGCGGCTGGGGGCAAGAAGAGGCCCGGGTTCGAGGCTCTCCTCGCCGCAGTCACCGCCGGTCGCATCGCGGTGGTCATCGCGTGGAACTGGGACCGGCTGACGAGGAACCGCCCCGACACCGTGCGACTGATCGAGACCGGGCAGCAGGCCAAGGCCAAGGTCGCCCTGGTCCGCGGCTCCGATCTCGACATGTCCACGCCCTCGGGCCGGATGACGGCGGGCATCCTCGCCGAGGTCGCACAGAATGAGATCGAGACCAAAGGTGAGCGCCAGACCCTCGCTCAGCGTCAACGGGCGATGATGGGCCGAGCACCGAAGGGGGTCAGGCCACTGGGGTACACGGTCGGTGGTGAGGTCATCGACCACGAGGCCGAGGCAGTCCGAAAACTGTACGAGTCGTTCAACGCCGGGGCATCTCTCCGCTCGCTGGCCATGGCCCTCTCAGGTGCCGACCGGGACGACCTGCCCGATGTGCCGCGCCTCCAGAAGCACATTCGCACGCTGGCCATCGAGCGTAATGCGAAGCGCGTCGATGAAGGTTATGCGGAGCGTCCAGTGCCTGACGATGGCCCCTGGGCACCGTCCACCGTGCTTGGCATTCTGCGGAACCCCCGGTATGCGGGGTACTCGACCTACACGCCGAAGGAGATACAGAAGGACGGGAATCGTCGCCGGACGTGGCGGGCGCAAATCATCCGTGACGATGACGGTGCCCCGGTCGCCGGGCAGTGGGAGCGCCTCGTGCCCCCGGACGTGTGGGAGAACGTGCAGGACCGGCTCGACGACCCGGCGCGGGTGACCAACAAGAAGGGCACGGACCGTAAGCACCTTGGCTCAGGGCTCTACCTGTGCGGGCAGTGCGAGACGAGGGTGCGCGGACACTCGTCCCGCTATCGCTGCGCCGGTCACGTGATGCGCTCACGGGAGCAGGTCGATGGGTTCGTCATCGAGGTGATTCGGCGGAGGCTGGCCCGCCCCGACCTTCACGACCTCCTGCCAGGGCAGGACGAGCCCAGGATCAAGGAAATCAAAGAAGAGATCGGCGTTCACCGTGCCCGGATCGCCAGGGCGGAGCGTGACTACGACAGCGACAACGACGACGAACGCATCAGCTCTCGGATGCTGAACAAGATCACGACCGATCGTGAGACGAAGATCGCGGCGCTGGAGTCCGAACGCCTGAGTCTGTCCAGCGCCTCGGTGCTGAACTCTGTCCTCAGCGCCGAGAAGCCGCGCGACGCCTTTGACGAGGCCGACCTCGCCCTGCGCCGGAGCGTGATCGACGTGCTGTGCAAGGTCAAGCTGTTCCCACACCCTCGCGGCCACAAGGCATTCGATCCGAGTACAGTCACCATCGACTGGCGATGAGTCTCACGAGTCAAAGCGCCATGAATGGCTTAGTGGCGCTGAGTGTGAGACGATTGAATGACAAGGCAACTCGGCCTTTCAACAACAGAGGCATGTCGGGTTTCGCAGCCCGTTAAGAGATCACCCGAGGGATGAGACCACCTCGACGCAGAACCCGACAGGGTGATGCAGGGTCAATGAAACGGTCGGAGGCTGGGACGGCGGCCAGAGGTTACCGCCGGGGAGTTCTCCATCTGGCAGCGCGGACGGGACAGAGACCGTCATCTGTGAGCGCGTCAGCCAGAGACAGCAGCACGTTCGGCGTGCTTGTCTCTGGAGGCTCCAGTGTCACAGACCCAGGCCATCGACCCGTTGCGGTCGCTTCAGTTCGCCGTCGATAACGGCTATGGCGGTTACTCGACTCTTCGACAGTACATCGCCAAGGGCAAGCTCCCAGCGCGACGAGTCGGCCGTCTGCTCAAGGTCCGCCAGTCCGACCTCGACGCCCTCGGCGTCCCGACCTGCTCGACGCTTTCTCGCGAGGTCGATGAGGCGATCGACAGGATCGTCGCCGCCGCTCCCCCGCTCAGTGACGCACAGCGTGAGAAGCTGGCCAGCCTGCTGGGTGGTGATCGGTGATGAGGAGCCGTCGCAACTATGGCGATCATGCCGAGCCCTCGACCCTGACCCCGCCCGGAGGGCCTGACCTGGCACCCGCTGCCGTTCCGAACGACGGGAACCAGGTTCTCGTTGTCGAGGAGGTTTTCGCGGGAAACGGCTATACGGCTGCACCGACTGATTCCGACGGCTCCGGGATGACCGCCGATCCCAGCTCTGACCAGGGAACTGACGCCGTGTTGTATGCGCGGCCTTCCTTGGGTGGGCGCGCATCCGTTTCGGAAACGGCTGCACAGGCGCCTACCTCGGTTGCAGGGATGGACTTCGCCGAGCTGGACGTGCCGGGGGCCGATCCTGGCGATGATGTCGAGGCGTTCGTCGTCGAGTCCACGCCCGCTCAGGTCGCCGAGGCGAAGGCGTTCTTCGCCGCCGCGAAGGCCGCTGAGAGCCCGGAGCAGGTGAAGCGCGCCCGGATGCAGTCGCGCGTGTTCTCGGTGATGCAGTACCGGGAGCACCCGGAGACCGACGAGACCATGCTGACGCAGGAGCAGATCGACGAGGGTCTCACGGCGCTGGGCGACCGCCTCCACCGCTGGGCCTACGTGTGGCACCCATATGACCGCCTGATCGAGGTGGACGAGGGCACCGGCGAGACGGTGTGCTGCGGGATCAAGGGCCTGCACGCTCACATGGTGCTGTGGGTCGCTGACGCCGATGGTCCGCGCCCCACGATCCGCACCGTCTCCGATGCCTTCTCGATCCCCTCGGCCCGGGTGAAGTCGCCGAAGGAGACCGCCGAGCAGGACGGCACCGAGCACAAGGGCCGCGGCGCGGCGGAGAAGGCGTTCTTCGACCTCAGCGAGTACCTGCCGCACGAGTCGCGCGGAAAGGACGCCATCCCCGGCATCCATCAGTCGGATCGGCACTACCTCGTGGACAAGGCACAGGAGGGCAATCCCGGCAAGTACCAGTACGGCCGCGGGCGGATCGTCGCGAACTTCGACTTTGGCCGGGAGCTGGATGCGCATACGGCAATGCGCCGCAACGCCGCGGAGGGCGGCGGAGGCGCGAAGCTCAACAAGCTCTTCCAGGCCGTAGGCAAGGGTTCGCTGACGCTGAGGCAGGTCCGCAATCAGGAGCCCGCGATCTACTTCGGGAAGGGCAACCTTGCCCACTTCCAGAAGCTGCGCGGCGACTTCCTCGCGTACCAGGACGCGCCGGAGTCGGTCATGAACTTCTACGTGTTTGGCGAGGGCGGCACGGGTAAGGATCTGCTCGCGAAGGCGCTCGCGCGCGCCCTGGGCCCGGACGCGGATAAGCCGTACTTCAAGGTGGGCGGCGAGAACGTCTCGTGGGAGGGATACGACGGCGAGCCGGCCGTGATCTGGGAGGACATGCGCGTTGGCGACATGATCCGCACGGCGAAGAGTCGCGGCATGCTCTTCCGGATCCTGGGACCCTGGCGCGAGGCGGACGAGAAGCCGATCGTCAACATCAAGGGATCGAAGACCCAGCTGCTCAACCAGGTGAACATCGTGACGGGGCCGGAATGCTACGAGGAGTTCCTCCGGGGTCTGGCGGGCGAGTACGAGTCGATGCAAGGCGGCGTGCGGGTCAAGCATCAGGCGGAGAACCTCGGGCAGGGGTTCCGCCGCTTCCCGGTGATCATTCCGGTCGCCGAGCGCGAGTTCTCGATCTTCGTGAATTCCGGCGTGCTCAACGGCACCCGCGAGTACCAGAGCTACGAGCGGTACGAGCACATGCGCCAGGACCTGGAGCTGCTGGCTCGCAAGTGCAAGGCGATCAAGGACACGGCGGAGCGCGAGCGCGTGCGCGGTGAGATCGAGGCGCGCACGGTCGCGCCGATCGTCGAGCAGCACGATCGGATCGCCCGTCCGGAGCTGGACGCGATCGACGGGGACGATCTGTTCGCGGAGTTCGCCGGGGTCGGCCAGCCGATCCAGCCGAGCGCTGAGGAGATCGCCGCCGCAGAGGAGGTGGCCAGGCGTGATCGCGAGATCGTCGAGGGGCAGCAGCGCAAGCGGCTCGCCGAGCTGGAGGAGCACAACCGTGAGCTGAGGCTCTGCACCTGTTCGGCACCGCAGTCGGGCTCCTACGCGCGTCATGGCGACGACTGCCCCGCGCTCTCCGAGGAAGAGCGCGAGCGTCGTGCCGACGCCAGGCGGAAGGCCCTCGACGCGAAGGTCGATCGCCTCCGGGCGAACGGCGGGCTGCTGGTCGCGGGAGGTGCGCGATGAGCACCGAACGTGATGCGCTCTTCCAGGGGATCGAAGGGGGTGGAGCCCCCTCGCAAGCAGCCGGGGAGGACATGAGCGTCAGCGAAATGTCCGACACGGCTACTGCTTGCGTCGTCGCGAACTCCACCGTGCAGGCACCGGTGAGCGACAGCCGCGCAGCCGACGAGACCACCCCCGAGCGACGCCGGGTCTCGTTGGATGTGCGGCTCACGGAGACGGAGCGCGAAGCGATCCGCCGACGTGCCCAGCGCCTCGGCGTGAAGCCGAGTCGCTGGGGTCGCGATGTGATGCTCGACGCCCTTGATGCGCGTCGGTCGAACGAACTGGATGCGGTGATGCGGACCGCGCAGATCGAGGCCGAGCGCACGGCGCAGGCTCACGCAGATGCTCGCGCTCTTGCCGCCCAGGTGCGCCCGCTCGCGGTCAACGTCAACACTCTGGCGGCGAAGGCCCTCGCCGGTCAGGCGGTGACGCTCTCGGACGAGGTGTCCGAGCTGGTCGAGGTGCTCCGCGATGTCCGGGAGCTGCTCGGTGATCGGGTCGCGGGACGATGAGCACGACGCACTACGCGCCCAGCCGGTCGGCGGCGTCGTCGGAGAGCTATGTCCGCGGCCTGACCGACGACCGCGGCGTCGCCGTCACCTGCGACGTGCCTGGCGGCCCCGGGGCGTTCTCGCGACGCGCCGGGGCCCTGGCAGCAGCGAATGACCGTGAGGTCGAAGCCTTGCACTATCGGCAGTCCTTCGACGCCGTCGAGTTCGACCCCGACAAAGCCGAGGACGTGCAGCGGGTGAACGATCTCGGCTACCAGTTGGCGAAGAGGATGCATCCCTGTTCGGACGCCCTCGTGGTCACCCACACGGACGGTCGGGGCCGCAAGCCGCACAACCACATTCTGATCATCAACCACGACAACGAGACGGGCCGGGCGCTGTCTGATTACCGCACGTTCAAGGACCGGCCGGACCAGGGTCAGCAGCGCGGTGTCCAGTCGGTCAACGACGAGTTGATGACCGAGCACGGGCTGACCGTCGCACGCGAGCGGAAGCTCTCCGCGAAGGACTGGGACATGCGCCGGGAGGAGTTCGCCGAGGGATCGCTGTCCCAGCAGATGGGCGACCGGTTCGAGGCCGCTCTGCTCGACAAGCGCTCAGTTGATGTCGAGGGCCTGCGAGAGGTCATCGCCGAGCAGAACGATCAGGCCGACGAGTACGGCGACCGGGTGCCGCGGATGCGGCTGCACTCGACGACGGCGACGAAGGGCAAGATCGCGGGTAAGGAGCGCTGGACTCTCTACATCGAAGACGACCGAGACGAGGCGAAGCGGGCCGAGCTGCGGCACGCGGTGACGAGGCTCTCGCCCGAGTTCGTCCCGGACCAGGCAAAAGCGATGTTCGAGCACAACCGGAAGAGGATGGAGCGGGATCATGGGATTGATGGACAAGGCCAGGGCCGCCGACGAGCAGGAGCGCAGTTCGGAGATGCTGGAGACGTTGGCCTCGAAGCACGCCGCCGTCGAGCAGCAGCTCACGACGCTGACGAAGGCCGTGAAGGAGCTCACCGGGCATCAGAAGATCATGGACGAGGAGCTGACGAAGCGGATCGACCGCGCGGTGACCTCGCAGCCCTCCGCGAGCACGTCGCCGCAGATCGAAGGCGTCGAGAGCAAGCTCAGCGAGATCGAGAGCACGCTCAGCGAGTTCGCGCAGAGTCTCGACGGGAAGAGGCTGAACGCCGCCTCGCAGAGTTTGGTCGCCGAAGCGCAGAAGAATCACGCGGCTACGGCCTCGGCGACTGAGAAGCTCCAGGGGCAGGCCGAGGCGAACCAGGAGCTCGTGAGCAAGGTCGGCGGCGCGGTGCAGCGGATCGAGAAGCGCACCGAGGAGCGGGTCTCCCAGGCCGTCGAGCAGGTCGCCGGGGAGGCTGGGCAGGTCGTTACGGCGAACCTCGACGCCTCGAACGAGAGGGCCGAGCGGATCATCGCGGCGACGGCGAAGCTGGAGGCCCGTCAGCTCTGGTCGGCAGCCGCCGCGATGTGCCTCGTCCTCCTGCCGGTGGCCGTGGTCGTCGCCGGGCTCTGGATGGCCGTCGCCGGACTCATCACCGGCGCGCAGTGGGCGTTGGACGTGGACGGGAGCGTGTGGCTCGGCATCGGGCGCTGGCTCGTAGTCGGCGCTGGCCTCGCCGGGGTCGGCTACGCCCTCTTCACCTCCGTCCGCTGGTTCACGGCGCTGGTAGAGACCTGGCGCGGTCGCGGGATGCCGAAGTGGCCGAAGTGGCGCAGGTGATCAGAACTATCCATGTACCGCTTCGAGCACGAAGAAGAGGAAGCAGGGAGAAGTCGTGACTCGGGCGAAGTCCTCGGGGTGCAGGTCGCGAGCTTCTGTCAGTGGCTGCGGCTCGGTGATGCTCGTGAGCCGAAACCCAGCCGAGGCGAACTCGTCGAGCATCTGCTGCAGGGACCTGCGCCAGAACCGCATCGGGATGCGCCTGCCGCCGAACTCCCACTCGAAACCGTAGCTGGTGGTCTCGAAGTAGTTCGGTCGATGCTCCTGGATGGTGTACGCGACGATCGGATGGTCGACGGATGCGAACAGTCGGCCGCCCGGCCGAAGGACTCGCCGCATCTCGGACAACGCCGGTGCCCAGTCCTCAAGGTAGTGCAGCACGAGCGAGGCGATCACATCGTCGAACGAGCTATCGTTGAACGGCAGCGGGTCGTTCAGATCGGCCTGACGGAGATCGACTTCGTCGCCGAGACGCTGACTCGCGTGGTCGAGCATCCCGGCGCTGGCGTCGATGCCCGTGACGACCGCTCCTCGGTCGTGCAGTGCCGCGCTCATTGCACCCGCGCCGCACCCCGCGTCGAGGACTCTGCGGCCTGATACATCGCCGGCCAGCGCCAGCATGGCCGGCCGTTCGTAGTAGGCGTTTGCGAGGCTGTCGTCGTTCTCGGCAGAGTAAGCGGCGGCGAAGCCGTCGTAGTCGTTGGCTGGTAGCGCGCCTTCGTCCGCAGTGTTCAGAAGTCCGTCGTTCATGCCCCTCATTGTCTCAGTAAGTATCATTCTTGACCTGACATACGAGGAGAACATGCGTGTCACAGGTCTCGGCTGGGCTCGACTCCAAGAGTCACAACCCCGACATGCGCTACGTCAGTCGGGCGTCTCGTTGATGATGCGAGCGGCGACCATGCGCTGGACGGGGCTGAGCTGCTCGACGTCGTAGCCGTCCATAGATACCGCCCACCAGACTGTCCGGTTCATTGGGCACGTCCCGCAGGTACGCGTCCTCGGTCGTGAGGGTTTCGGTCTTACCGCAGACCTCGCACCAGTGCTCGAAGGCATCCACCTCGTCACCTCTCAGCCGTCGATTTCGTTCAGCAGATCAGCACAGGCATCGCTCAGGGCTTCGAGGTCACGGCGTTCGGCCTCAGCCTCGGTGAGGTCAGGTGCTCCGCGCCACCAGTAGAAGCCTTGAGCGTGGGATCGGGCGTTGGACTCGGCGGACATGCGAGCCTCCTCGTAGTCGATGATCGTCTCTCACGATGACGCCCGAGGCGGCTGTGCCGCTGGGATGCGCTACCTCTTGCCCCCAGAGGTTAATCCGCTGCGGAACTCCACCACGTCGCCATCGACCATGACGTAGTCCTTGCCTTCCATCCGGACCTTGCCGGCGGCCTTCGCCGCCGCCATCGTTCCGTTGGCATCGAGATCACCGAAGGAGACGACCTCAGCCTTGATGAAGCCCTTCTGGAAGTCGGTGTGGATGACCCCGGCTGCCTCGGGGGCGGTGGCACCTTTCGGGATCGTCCAGGCTCGGGATTCCTTGGGGCCGGCCGTCAGGTAGGTCTGCAGACCGAGAGTGTCGAAGCCGACACGTGCGAGCTGGTCGAGCCCGCTTTCGTCCTGACCGGTCGACTCGAGCATCTCCCGGGCTTCTTCCTCATCGAGTTCTGCGAGTTCGGATTCGAACTTCGCGTCGAGGAAGATCGCCTCGACCGGGGCCACGAGGGACCGCATCTCGTTCTTCTTGCCCTCGTCACCGAGCACATCGTCATCAACGTTGAACACGTAGAGGAACGGTTTGACGGTCATCAGCTGCAGCTCACGCAGAGCTGAGACATCGAAATTGTCGGCTTGCATCGCCTGGTACAGCGTCCGACCGCCTTCGAGGATCTCGGTGGCGGCGTCGATCGCGGTCAGCTGCTCGGCAGGGGCACGCTTGCCCTTGACTTCCTTCTCGATCCGCGGCCGCGCCTTTTCCAGCGTCTGCAGGTCGGCAAGGATGAGCTCGGTGTTGATCGTGTCGATGTCATCGGCGGGACTGATCTTGCCGTCGACGTGGACGACATCGTCGTCGACGAACCCACGGATGACCTGACAGATCGCGTCGGCTTCGCGGATATTGGCGAGGAACTGATTGCCCAAGCCCTCGCCTTCGGAGGCACCGCGCACGATCCCGGCGATGTCGACGAAGTCGACGGTCGCGTTGAGGATGCGTTCGGAACCGAAGATCTCCGCCAACCGCGTCAATCGGACGTCGGGCAGAGGGACCACGCCCACGTTCGGTTCGATCGTCGCGAACGGGTAGTTCGCCGCGAGAACTTGGTTCTTGGTCAGTGCGTTAAACATGGTCGACTTGCCGACATTCGGCAGCCCCACGATTCCAATAGTCAAAGCCACGATATCCAAGTCTAGCCGCCGCCGAGGTGGTCCTCGAATTCTCGTGTCCGTGCCCTCTGTCACCCTGGAGTCATGAATGCTTTCCCCGCATCCGGAGTCATCATCGCCTTCGTCGTGGCGATCCTCTTCGCCGCCGTCCTCGGGTTCCTCCTCGGGCGCACGCTCACGCGTTCGCGCTACCTTGAGAGGATCACCCGAGCGGAGACGACCTCCCGCATCCTGTCCGAACGCACCGAAGACCTCGAAGCCGATGCGCAGATGGCCGGTGAGATCACCGCAGCCATCGGGCCGTTGGCGGCGAGTGTGAAGAGCCTCCAGGACAATCTCCAGACCCAGGACCGCACGCAGATCGAACAGATCACCCGGCTGAACTCCCAGATCGGCCACCTCAGTCAGCAGAACCTTCGACTCCAGGAATCGACCGGGTCCTTGGCCAACGCCCTGAATTCGACTACTCACCGTGGTGACTGGGGTGAGGTGCAGCTCAAACGCATCGTCGAATATGCGGGGCTCCTCCCCCACGTGGACTTCGACACTCAAGTCACTGCCGACCGCGACGGGAAGCGTCATCGCCCCGATATGGTCGTCCACCTGCCTGGCGGCGGCACGATCGTCATCGATGCGAAGACACCCCTGTCGGCCAGAATCAGTGAAGAGACCACCGAGGCAGCCGGCGGGGCTGCGGCGGGTGGCCATGACCATGCCCGAGCGCTGCTGCGGCATGTTGATGCGCTGGCGTCGAAGGAGTATTGGAAATCCTTCGACTCCTCCCCTGATTTCGTCGTCTGCTTTGTCCCCACCGACGGTCTCCTCTCGTCGGCCGCAGCCAGCTACCCGAAGATGATCGATCATGCGTTGGGCAAGAACGTCGTCCTCGCCTCACCGGCAACACTGCTCGTTCTGCTCAAGACGGTCGCGCTCAACTGGCGCCAAGCCGACATGTCGACCTCGGCCTCCGAGGTGCTGCGGCTGGGCACAGAACTCTATGAACGCATCGGCACACTGGTCACGCATGTGTCGCGGCTGGGTGCGAGCCTCGACCGGTCCGTCGAGGACTACAACCGGTTCGTCTCCTCCCTGGAGTCCCGGTTCCTCGTCACAGCGCGGAAGTTCCCGTCGACAGGGATCGTCGCCGATGAACTCGACACCGTTGCCGAACTCGATACCCGTGCTCGAGGCGTCAGTGCCGAAGAGCTGTCGCGTCCTCACTCGACGGCATTCGACCACAGTGGCCCCACAGATCTGCGCGATCGACAGACCGGTACGCACTGAACAGTCGACCGCAGGCGGCCCCGGGTTGCCCTGCCGCACAGGGGCTGGAGCTTCAGCCGAGTTTGCGCAGTTCCTTCGGCAAGGAGAACAGGAGGTCTTCCTCGGCGGTGATGACCTCGTCAACGCTGTCGAAGCCGTAGTCGGCCAGCAGCCCGAGCACGTCCTGGACAAGAGTCTCGGGAACACTCGCTCCTGAGGTGAGCCCGACGGTGGCGACATCGTGGAACCAGGTTTCGTCGATCTCGCGGGCGAAGTCGACACGGTGCGCGGCTTTCGCCCCGTGTTCGAGCGCGACTTCGACAAGACGCACAGAGTTCGAGGAGTTCGCCGAACCGACGACGAGGACGAGATCCGCCTCGGGAGCAATCTTCTTCACTGCGACCTGCCGGTTCTGTGTGGCATAGCAGATGTCATCGCTGGGCGGATTCTGCAGGTGCGGGAAACGCTCGCGCAGAATCTCGACGGACTCCATCGTTTCGTCTACGCTCAGCGTCGTCTGGGAGATCCACACGAGCTTCTCTGAATCAGGGACTTCGACGGTGCGTGCATCGTCGGGACTCTGCACGAGCGTGATGTGCTCCGGCGCCTCTCCCATGGTTCCTTCGACCTCTTCGTGTCCGGCATGGCCGACGAGCAGGATCCGGAAACCGTCGCGAGCAAACCGGATCGCTTCTTTGTGGACCTTCGTCACCAGCGGGCAGGTCGCATCGATCGTGGACAGTGATCGTTCGGCTGCCTCGGCGTGGACGACCGGTGAGACTCCGTGAGCGGAGAATACGACCCGTGCCCCTTCCGGCACTTCATCAGTGTCATTGACGAAGACGGCACCGCGGTCGGACAGGGTTTCGACGACATGCCGGTTGTGCACGATCTCCTTGCGCACATAGATCGGCGCACCGAAATGCTCAAGGGCACGCTCGACTGCGATCACCGCGCGATCGACCCCGGCGCAGTAGCCGCGCGGGGCAGCCAGCAGCACCCGCTGTTCGGTGCCCTCGGGGGTGCGGATATCGCTGGCAGGCACACGCCGGCGCGGCATCGTCGGGGTGGGTACGGAAACGGCAGTCACCTCTCCAGTCTAAGCAGGGGCCGGCGGTGGCGGCCAGGGTTACCGCACGCACGGTGCAGAAGCGGATGCCCGCCGAAGAAGCGGCGGACTGGCGAGAGCCGAGAAATGGGCTGTGTCCGTGTCGTTCGTTAGGCTTGGGGCTCGGAAGGGGACTTACCATGGCGCAAAGAATTTCCGGCACTCCCGGCACACTCGGCGAAACCGTCGAGCCGAAGGAGCTCGCGGCCACCGCGGCCGAGACCACCGCGGAGAACCCGTGGCCGCTGAGCCTGCTCTCGTCGAAGATGAAGTCCTATATCGATCGCATGTCGAGCGTGTGGATCGAAGGACAGGTCGTCGAGCTCAACCATCGCGGCAAGGCCAGCTACCTCACCCTGCGCGACACCGATGTCGAAATGTCCCTGCCCGTTCAGATCTGGAAGAACGTCCTCGAGCGCACCGGTGCTCCGCTGACCGAGGGCAGTCATGTCGTCGCCAACCTCAAAGCCGACTTCTGGACGAAGACCGGTCGACTCACGATGCGCGCCAACGACATCCGCGCCGTGGGCCTCGGCGAACTGCTCGCTCGTCTGGAGCGGCTGAAGAAGCAGCTGGCCGCGGAAGGGCTCTTCGACCCCAGCCGCAAACTGCGACTGCCGTTCCTGCCCAATAGGATCGGGCTCATCACCGGCCGTGACTCCGACGCGCAGAAAGATGTTGTGCGAAATGTGCACCTGCGCTGGCCGGCCGCGGAATTCGAGATCCGCAACTGTGCGGTCCAGGGACCTGACGCGGTGCCTGGAGTGATGAAGAACCTCGCCGAACTCGACGAGGACCCGCAGATCGACGTCATCGTCATCGCCCGCGGCGGTGGCAGCATGGAAGATCTCCTTCCCTTCTCCAACGAAGCTCTGGTCCGTGCCGTGTCCGCCGCACGCACTCCGGTGGTCTCTGCAGTGGGGCATGAGGCCGACCGGCCCATCCTCGACGAAGTCGCAGATATGCGAGCTTCGACCCCGACGGATGCTGCCAAGCGGATCGTTCCCGACGTCGCCGAGGAGGGCATGAACCTGCTGCGCGCCCGGGCCGAACTCGAAGCCGCAGTCCATCGCATCCTCGACCGCGAACAGGAGATGCTCACCGCGGTGCGCTCTCGACCGGTCCTGGCCGAACCGCAGACGATGATCATCGCTCATGAGAACGAATTGGCGACGATTCGTCGCCGCAGCCTGCAAGCGACGACCGGTCTTGTCATTCAGGCGCAGAACGAGATCCACCATCTCCGTTCACAGGCCCGCTCACTCTCGCCCCTGCGCACCCTCGAACGCGGGTACGCAGTCGTCCAGACCGATGCCGGACAGGCGGTGCGCAGCGCCGCCGAGGTCGCAAGCGGGGATGCGGTGCATGTGCGCGTCGCCCATGGCCGTTTCGATGCCGCGGTCACCGACGTCACCCCCGAACCCGCATCCGATTCCACCGACGCTGCCGAGACGGCGAACGGATCCGAGAGCTGAAGGTTCACCGGACGATCCCGTTCGTCGACACCGCCCCAGCTCCGCACAGACAGACCAGCACAGTTCCACCATTTCCACGAAGGAGACTCCGATGACCGAACCGACGACCCAGCAGGATCAGCCCGAAATCAATTCGCTCAGCTACGAACAGGCTCGCGAAGAACTCGTCATGACCGTCAAACGTCTCGAGACCGGCAATCTGCCGCTGGAAGAGTCTCTCCGGCTGTGGGAGCGCGGCGAGGCACTGGCCGATCGTTGCCAGTCATGGCTCGACGGGGCCAAGGAACGCCTCGACAAGGCACGCCAGGAAACCTCCGACGACGCCGACTGAGCACTGACCACCTCTCACAGGTCGACAGTGCAGGCACCGACTGATCACTCAGTCCGGCCCACAGCGGTCACTTGAGCTGTGCGGCGACCTGGTCGGCGAAGGTGTTGATGGTATCGGGTGCGGCGGTTGCGGTCAGCACGACGTAGACATCGCCCTTGTTGGTGACCCAGTATTCCTTCGCATCATCGGTGCGGTAGATCTGGAAGTCGGCACCGCCGACGGTGACCTTCTCGGCGGCGATCGCGCCGTCGGTCTTCTTCTTCGCCCAGTTCTCGCTCGACTTGGACTGTTCGATGCTCACCCACTGGTCCTCGGGGCCGATGAACGACATGTACCACGAGGTGTATTCAGAGTCATTGAGCCGATCGAGGCTGGCTTCGTTCGACGTCCATCCGCGCGGAATCTGAGGAACGATGAGATCGAAGTCGGCGTTTCCCTCCGACTGTTCGGCGATGCCCTGGTAGTCGACGACGCGTTCGGAATCGACCTCCGGCTGGGGTGCGAGGAACAGGATCCCCACCGCGACCGCCAGGCAGGCGAGGATCGCAATGACCATGTTGACCCAGTTGGAGTTCTTCCTCAGGAAGCGCATCTCTTCACGGGATCCTGGCAGCATCACTCCGGACTCGTCAGCCATGGACTCTCCCTCAGGGACCCGCGCCGTGTCATCGACGACTGCTCGGGCTCCCGTCTCGTCGGCAGCATTTCGGACATTCACACCGCCATTGTCCTCGGCTCGCGCGCGAAGAGCCAATCCCACAGCACGGAGGTGACTGCGGCCACAACCCGGTGCCGCTGTCGCGACCTCGATCACAGGGGTGGCACAATTGAGAGCATGAGTGACTCCAAAGAGCCTGTTGACGTGAAATCTCACCATGACCGAGGACGAGTCGATGACGAGACTCCCCCTGTCGCAGTGACCGATGCTTGGTCACAGAAGGCACAGGTCGGAGAGGACGCTCCCGACCGCAACCTCGCCCTCGAACTTGTCCGAGTCACCGAGGCGGCGGCCATCGCCGCCGCCCCCTGGGTCGGCCGCGGCGACAAGATCGCCGCCGACGGAGCGGCCGTGGCCGCCATGCGCAATGTCATCTCCACCGTCCGGATGGCCGGCACCGTCGTCATCGGCGAAGGCGAGAAAGACGAAGCGCCGATGCTCTTCAACGGTGAGCAGGTCGGAGACGGCACCGGACCCCACTGCGATGTGGCCGTCGACCCGATCGACGGCACCCGCCTGACCGCTCTGGGCATGCCCAATGCGATCTCGGTCATGGCTGTCACAGAGGACGGCGCCATGTACGACCCATCCGCCGTGTTCTACATGGAGAAGCTCGTCACCGGACCCGAAGCCGCCGATGCGGTGGATCTGCGTCTGCCGATCGCTGAGAACATCCGCCGGGTCGCCAAGGCGAAGGGAACGAAGGATCCCACCTCGGTGACGGTGATGATCCTCGACCGTCCACGCCATCAGCAGATGATCGACGAGATCCGCGCCGCCGGCGCGCGTATCCAGCTCATCACCGACGGCGACGTCGCCGGTGCCATCGCCGCCTGCCGCCCCGGCACCGGAGTCGATATGCTCATGGGCATCGGCGGCACCCCCGAAGGCATCATCACCGCATGTGCGATCAAGGCTCTGGGCGGAGTCATCCAGGGTCGACTGTGGCCGCAGGACGATTCCGAGCGCGAGGCCGCAGCGGCCGCGGGCCTGGACGTCAACCAGGTGCTCAACACCGATGACCTCGTCACCGGCGACAACAGCTACTTCGTCGCCACCGGTATCACCAACGGCGACCTGCTCGACGGAGTGAAGTTCCAGGGCGGTCACGTCACCACGCACTCGCTCGTCATGCGTTCGAAGTCGGGCACTGTCCGTCAGGTCTTCGCCGAGCATCAGTCCGCGAAGACCCACTCCTACGTGGAAGCCGCCGAGGAAGCAGCCCGACGCGGACTCATCTGACATCCCTGCCGGACCCGAGCCCGGGTGCGACGCAACCATCTCGAAATCGGAAGCAGGTTCGAAAACAATGCCCAATGCGGCTTGGAATCGACTCTTGGAGGGAAATCGGCGTTTCGTCGACGACGTTCCACAGCACCCCAATCAGGACACGGCACGGCGTGAAGCGCTGTCGAGCGATCAGACGCCCTTCGTCACGCTCTTCGGCTGCTCGGACTCCCGAGTCGCTGCGGAGATGATCTTCGACGTCGGCCTCGGCGACATGTTCGTCGTCCGCAACGCCGGCCAGGTCGTCGATCCGGTCACCCTCGGCTCGTTGGAATACGGTGTCGAACTCCTCGGCACTCCCCTGCTCGTCGTGCTCGGCCACGACAGCTGCGGAGCCGTGACGGCAGCCTACAACGCCTACGATTCAGGTGAGACGCCCCCGGGATTCATCTCCGATGTCGTCGCGCGCATCCTGCCCACCGTGGCCCGGGCCCGGACGAACAAACGCACCACGGTCAATGAGACCGTCGCGCAGAACACCATCGACACGGTCGACAAGATCATGCAGCTGTCGTCGATCATCAGGACCGCAGTCGAAGAGGGCCGACTCATCATCGTCGGTCTCACCTATCAGCTCCACGACGGTCGCACGACCGTCGTCGCCCAATACGGAGGCGACGAGGCGGCAGTCTCGCACCACGCCTCCTGACGCTCGGCCACTTCGGTGGTCGATCACATCGACAAAACTCAGACAGCCCAACGGAAAGGACAACAATGAGCGAAGAATTTCGCATCGAACACGACACCATGGGTGAGGTCAAGGTCCCCAAGGACGCTCTCTACAGTGCCCAGACCCAACGCGCCGTCGACAACTTCCCGATCTCCGGCAAGAGCCTCGAATCGGCGCACATCGCGGCCCTCGCCCAGGTGAAGAAGGCCGCTGCGAAGGCCAACCTCGAACTCGGCGTCCTCGACGAGGCCCGCGCCAAGGCGATCCAGGACGCGGCCGACAAGGTCATCTCCGGTGAGTACGACGCGCACTTCCCCATCGACGTCTTCCAGACCGGTTCGGGCACCTCCTCGAACATGAACACCAACGAAGTGCTCGCTTCGCTGGCGACCAAGTCCCTCGAAGCCGACGGTGTCGATGTCCACCCGAACGACCATGTCAATGCTTCGCAGTCCTCCAACGACGTGTTCCCCACTTCGGTGCACCTGGCCGTGACCAAGGCACTCGTCAACACGCTCGTTCCGGCCATGCAGACCCTGGCAACTTCGTTGGAGAAGAAGGCCGAGGAGTTCTCCTCCATCGTCAAGTCCGGCCGCACCCATCTCATGGACGCCACCCCGGTGACGTTGGGCCAGGAGTTCGGCGGATACGCCGCGCAGGTCCGCTACGGCATCGAACGCATCGAGGCCTCCCTGCCTCGTGTTGCCGAAGTGCCGCAGGGCGGAACTGCAGTGGGCACCGGCATCAATACGCCCAAGGGCTTCTCCTCGCGTGTGGTCGAGATCCTTGCCGAAGAGACCGGTCTGCCCATCACCGAAGCGCGCAACCATTTCGAAGCGCAGGCCAACCGCGACGGGCTCGTCGAGGCCTCCGGTCAGCTGCGGACCATCGCCTACGGCTACATGAAGATCTGCAACGACCTGCGCTGGATGGGTTCGGGCCCGAATACCGGTCTCGGTGAGATCGCGATCCCCGACCTGCAACCCGGTTCGTCGATCATGCCCGGCAAGGTCAACCCGGTCATCTGTGAGGCCACCATTCAGGTCGCCGCCCAGGTCGTCGGCAACGACACCGCGGTGTCCCTGTCCTCGACGAACGGTGCCTTCGAGCTCAATGTCGGCATCCCCGTCATGGCCTCCAATCTCCTGGAGTCGATCCGCCTGCTCGCAAACTCCTCGACCGTCATGGCCGAGAAGATGATCGACGGGCTCACCGCCAACGAGGAGCGCGCTCGCTTCCTCGCCGAGGCCAGCCCCTCCATCGTCACCCCACTGAACAAGGTGATCGGCTACGAAGCTGCGGCGAAGATCGCCAAGCACGCTGTGGCCAACAAGATGACCGTCAAGGAGGCGACGATCGCCCTCGGCTTCGTCGAAGACGGCTCCATCACCGAGGCGGATCTCGATCAGGCGCTCGACGTCACGACGATGATCGGCGACTACAAGTAAGCACCCGGCCTCTCTGATCAGCAGACGGCCCATGCTGGTCAGCACTCGGCACGGCCGATCAGCATACGGCGCCCGGACAGACCCGTCCGGGCGCCGTTTCGTGCTCTTCAGCCCCGGAAGGGATCGAACTCCTCGAGCACGTCGGTGACCAGCGCCGCGATCTCCGATCGTTCCGAACGCGTCAGCGTGACGTGGGCGAAGAGGTCGTGGCCCTTGAGCTTCTCTATCACCGCAGCGATTCCATCGTGCCTGCCGACCCGCAGATTGTCCCGCTGCGCGACGTCGTGGGTGAGAACCACCTTCGAATTCATCCCGATGCGTGAGAGCACCGTCAGCAGCACATTGCGCTCCAGGGACTGCGCCTCGTCGACGATGACGAAGGCATCATGGAGCGAACGTCCTCTGATGTGCGTCAACGGCAGCACCTCGAGGATGCCCCTGTTGACCACCTCGTCGATGACGTTCTTGCTCACCAGTGCGCTCAGGGTGTCGAACACCGCCTCGGCCCAGGGGTTCATCTTCTCCCCTTCGCTGCCGGGAAGGTATCCGAGGTTCTGCCCGCCCACGGCGTAGATCGGCCGGAACACCATGATCTTCGAGTGCTTGTTCTCTTCGAGCACCTTCTGCAGTCCGGCAGTGAGGGCCAGCGCGGACTTCCCCGTTCCGGCTCGCCCTCCCATCGAGACGATTCCCAATGCGTCGTCGAGCAGCATGTCGATGGCGATCCTCTGCTCCGCCGAACGTCCGCGGACTCCGAAGAGGTCGCGGTCCCCGCGGACCACGGACACACGGTTGCCTGCCTCGACCCGCCCGAGACCCGAACCCCGCGGTGAGGTGATGACCACGCCGGTGTTGACGACCTCCTCGGACACCGCCTCGGTGACGATCGCCCCCGATTCGTAGAACTCGCTCATCTGCTCCTCGTCGAGAGCGAGTTCGCTCATTCCCGTGAAGCCCGAATCGGCGGCCAGCTCCGCCAGATACTCCTCGGCATGCAGTCCCAGCGCAGAGGCCTTCACCCGCATCGGCACGTCTTTGGTCACGACGACCACATCGTGGCCTTCGGCTGAGAGGTTGCGGGCCACCGCCAGGATGCGTGTGTCGTTCTCTGTGCGGTCGAAACCCACCGGCATCGTCGAAGCGTCGATGTGGTTGAGTTCGACGCGCAGCGTCCCACCCGCTTCGCCGACGGGTATCGGCTGGTCCAGTCGGTCGAATTCCGAGCGGAAGTCGTCGAGGATGTGCAGGGCTCTGCGGGCGGTGAAACCGAGCTCGGAATGGTTGCGTTTGGCTTCGAGTTCGGAAACGACGATGAGTGGGATGACGACGTGATGTTCGGCGAAGCGCAGAAGTGCGCCGGGATCCGAGAGCAGCACTGAGGTGTCGAGAACGTAGGTGTGAACATTTTCAGCCATGAGGACCTCTGTGGCGTGAGTTCCGCCGAGATCCGGTTCTGACATCCCCCGATCTCGGGTTGGTGTCGACCAACTACTGTCAACCTAACCCGATTCGACCGCAATCACGTGTCGGCACGCGCGGTCGGGCACGTCGAGGTCGTGAACTTCGCGTGAATGCGAGATGCCCCGGTCCGCATCCCGAAACCGTGGTCTGCTGTCTGTACTCGATGCCCTGCCGGCGGGCACGAGGATGACCATTGCCTATTTGCCGAAGCGGCGTTGACGCAGACCGTAGTCGCGGACGGCGCGGAGGAAGTCCGTACGCCGGAAGTCCGGCCAGTAGGCTTCGCAGAAGTAGAACTCGGAGTACGCGCTCTGCCACATGAGGAATCCGGAGAGTCGCTGCTCGCCGGACGAGCGGATGATGAGGTCGGGATCGGGCTGGCCCTTGGTGTAGAGGTGTTCGCCGATCTGTTCCGGCGACAGTTCCGAGATGATCGTCTCAAGATCCGTGCCCTCACCCCGGCGGGCCCGCAGCAGGGACTTCACCGCGTTGACGATCTCCTGCCGACCGCCGTAGCCGACGGCGACGTTGACGCGCATCCCGCAGTCATCGGTGTTCGTGGTCACCGCTTCCAGGCGGGCCCGCAGATCGTCGGGGAGGATGTCCAGGTCACCGACCAACTGCACTCCGACGCCGTCGAGTGCGGCGATCTTCTCCACGAGGTCCGAGATGATCTCGATGAGAATGGCGACCTCTTCGGCCGATCGTGCGAGATTCTCCTTGGACAGCACATAGAGGGTGACGATCTCCACGTCGATCTCGAAGCACCAGCCGAGGAACTCGACGATCTTCGCCGCCCCCGCCCGATGCCCGTCAGCGGTCGTCGCCCCGAATTCCTTCGCCCACCGACGGTTGCCGTCGGTGATGACCCCGACATGGCGCGGAACCGGCACCGACTTGTCGAGCTCACGCTTGAGCCGTCGCTCATACAGCCGATAGAGCAGGTTCACTGGTCGCGCCACGGCTGTCCTCTTTCGCGTTGGTCTCCGGTCGATTCGAACACTGTACAGACTACTAGCCGCCGTCGCTGAATGAGGCTTCAGACTCACTGGTTACCATGGTGTCATGAATGCTCCCGTCACAGGTCCGTCCCCGATCGTTCCCGACGCCTCCCGGCCCATCGGCGATACTTCCGCGGACGCTGCTTCGACAGGCAATCACCAGCGCATCGCCCGCCGTCGCATGGCGTTGCGTGCCGAACTGACCAAGCTCGCCGGGCAGGTCAAGCCGAAGCTGCGCGGCTGGTTCCACGCCGGTGCGTTCCCGCTGGCGATGCTCGGCGGACTCGCGCTCGTGATCATCTCTCCGACGATCGAATCGCGCATCGCGGCGGCAATCTTCGCGATCACCGGAATGCTGCTCTTCGGCACCTCCGCCGTGTACCACCGCGGTCGGTGGCGCACCCGCGTCCGCCTCGTTCTGCGACGCCTCGACCACGCGAACATCTTCCTCATCACGGCCGGCACCTACACTCCGCTGGCCGTGCTCATGCTCCGCACCGATCAGGCCATCCTGCTCCTGTCTGTGCTGTGGGGCGCGGCCGCGCTCGGCGTCGCCTTCCGCACGATCTTCACCACCGCACCGAGGTGGCTCTTCGTACCGATCTATGTCGGCTTCGGAGTCGCCGGAGTCGGCTATATCCCGCAGATCTGGGCGACGAACCTCTCCGTCGGTCTCCTCGTCGTCCTCGGCGGCGTGTGCTATGTCGCCGGTGCCGTCATCTACGGCATCAAGCGTCCGAACCCGTCACCGAAGTGGCTGGGCTTCCACGAGATCTTCCACATCCTCACGATCCTCGGTTACGGCTGCCATCTCGCCGCGCTCATCGTCGCGGCCGTCGCCGCATACTGATCCCCACACCGAGGCGGCGGGATGCCGAGCAGGCCCTGCCGAGCAGAGTCTCAGGACTGTTTGTCGGAGTCTTCGGTGCGCTCCTGCGCCCCTGTCGCCTCCGTGGCTTCGTCCGCCTGCTTCGCCCCTGGCGTTTCGTCGCCTGCCGCTTCGTTGCCTGTCGCTTCGTTGCCTGCGGGCTTCTGGGCCTGTTCGGGCTCGTCCGGTCCCGAGAGCTTCGACTGGTTCGGAACCACGTGCCTGCGCAGCGGAATCGGGTAGGCATCGCTGGCCCCTGAACGTGCACGGACCCGACGGACTCGGCGCAGAGCATCGCGGATGAGGAAGATCGTCACGACCACCACGGCCAGGGTCGCGAGGAAACCGATCGTTCCCGGGGTCACCAGATCCGGATTCGGAGAGCCTCCGTCGGTGGTCGGAGCTGGAGTGGAGGCGAGGAGGATCATGCGTGAGTATCGCTTTCGGTCAGGGTGGAGTCAGCGGCGGTGGTGTCCTCACCGGCTGGCGAATCCGGCAGCATCCCCTCGTCCGGAACACGCCGCCCGTCGTCGCGGGTCACTCCCGCGAAGAGGTCTTCTTCCTGGAAATCGACGTCCGGAGTCAGCGGCGCACGATCGGTGCGGTCGACGGCCAGTTCGAATTCCTCGGTCGGCCAGTAGGTGCGAGCGGCATTGCGCGAAGCGGAGAAGAATCCGCCTTCGGGGTCGATCTGGGTGGCGTGTGAGAGCAGCGCCCGGTCTCTGGCGGGGAAGAACTCCGAGCAGGCGATTCGGGTGCTCAGCCAGTTGCGACGGGCACTGTCGCGCTTCTTAAAGTCCTCGAGGTGGTCGGCGAAAGGGGATTCGAGTCCCGCCTCGGCCATCTTCTCGTGGATGGTGATCCACTTCTTGGCTGACAGGTCCTGGTTGTAATAGACCTTCTGCACCTGCCACGGCTCGCCGAGCTCGGGATGCGAATCCGCATCGGCTGCCGCTTCGACGGCGGCCATGGTCACGGCATGGTTCTTGATGTGGTCGGGGTGCGGGTACCCGCCGAGTTCGTCATAGGTGGTCACGACCTGCGGACGGAAGGTGCGGATGATGTGGACCAGCGGCAGCATCGCCACTTCGTCCGGCACCCGATAGAAGCAGCCGGGCGGAGTCTGGTTGTCGAAGTCGCCGTCGGGCAGACCCGAATCGACATGGCCGACCCAGACGTGCTCGGCACCGAGCGCGGCGGCCGCGGCAGCCATCTCCTCACGCCGGAGACCGGCGATGTCACGACTGGCCTTCGGACTCTGCAGCAGTGCGGGGTTGAGGATGTCTCCGGCCTCGCCGCCGGTCATGGTGGCGATGAGGACCCGGGCCCCCAGAGAAGCGTACTTCGCGCTCGTCGCCGCACCCTTGGAAGATTCATCATCGGGGTGGGCATGAACCGCGAGCAGTCGCAGCCCATGGTACGGAAGCGAAGTCATAATGAAGATGTCCCTTTCGAATCAGCCTGGTCGCCACCTGCTGCCGGCACAGGGTCTGACATGATCGCCGGCAGAGGATCGACTACTCTAGATTAGTGCGCGAAGTACTTAAAGAGGAATTCAATGACTGAGGTAACAGTGGCCCAACCGCTGCAGGATGATCGTTACGGTCGACCCCGAACGCACAAACGCGGTCTGAGCCGTCGAGCCAGGATCATCTCCGTCATCGTCCTCCTCGTGGTCGCCGCGGTCATCGCCGTGTGGGCGTTCCGTCCGCAGACGAATCCCACGACACCGCAGACCCTCGACTATTCCGTTGTCGACTCCTCTGCAACGCACGTCAGCGTCGGAATATTTCCCGACCGGGAGCGCGATGTCCACTGCATCATCCAGGCCACGAACGACAGCGAAGCGATCGTCGGCTTCACCGAGGTGACCGTCCCGGCCTCCGCGGACAACGATCCGAACTCGCCGAAACGCGTCGAGGTCGAATTGGCGACAACACAGCTGGCCGCATCGGGACACGTCGATTCCTGCTGGTTCGAATAGCGCGAATCCCTTCGAATAGGTCTCGCACGCATCAGGGTTCTGCCGCAGCACCGGCAGACTCGATTGCGGGAACGTGACTCAGCTCATCGTTTTCGCTCACGGATGCGTTACACTGTAGTTTCATTCAACTTCCGGGCGTGCCCATACGCCCGGTTTTTTCGTTGCCTGACATGCCCGTCAGCGCACCGAACCGTAGAAGGAGAAGTCATGACCGAGGAAGTCACCCAGGAAGAGACATGGTTGACCCAGGAAGCCTTTGACCGCCTGTCGAAGGAACTCGAGCATCTCTCCGGACCGGGTCGTGCAGAGATTGCTGAGAAGATCGAAGCCGCCCGCGACGAGGGTGACTTGAAGGAGAACAGCGGTTACCACGCAGCGCGTGATGAGCAGGGCAAACAGGAAGCACGCATCCGCCAGCTCGAGGTGCTGCTGCGCAACGCGAAGGTCGGCTCCAGCGACAGCGACGGCAAGACCGTGGCTCCCGGAACCGTCGTGACCGCCAGCGTCGCCGGCAACTCGATGCGCTTCCTGCTGGGCAACCGCGAGATCGCCGGAGATTCCGACATCGACGTGTTCTCGGAGAAGTCACCGCTCGGTGCCGCCGTGCTCGGCGTCAAGGCCGGAGACACGAGCTCCTATGAGGCTCCCAACGGCAAGACCATCGAGGTCAAGGTCGAATCCGTGGAGGCCTTCACCGGCTGAATCGGTGTCAGAACAGTTGTGGGCGGGTGAGATCACCCGCCCACAACTGTTCTCAGATCATTTCCTTCGACCGTCGGAATCGTCGGGACTCTCCCCATCGGCATCCGCAGAATCCGGTCCGAGTTCCTCGGGATCGGTCGCGGTCGATCCGGCTCCACCCGCACTGTCATCCTCGGCGGACTCATGGACCGCCTCGGTGAGTCGTTCCTTCGCCGCGTCCAACACGGCCGCGGCCTCCCGGGCCTTCGGATCGCTCGGCGGGCCCTCCGCGTCCTCCGCGTCATCATCACCGGCGGCGCTGTCAGCGCGAGCGATGTAGCCGACCACGCTGTTGAGCACGGCCACCAACGGCACGGCGAAGAGCGCGCCGACGATGCCGAAGAGGAAACCGCCGCCGGTGACAGAGAGGATCACGGCCAGCGGGTGGACAGAGACGGCCTTGCCCATGAGGAACGGTTGGAGGGCCTGGCTTTCGATCTGCTGCACGGCGATGACGACGATCAGCATGATGACGGCGCTGCCCAACCCGTTCGACACCAGAGCCACCAGAACGGCCACCGCACCGGAGGCGATGGCGCCGACGACGGGGACGAACGAGGTGAGGAACACGAGCACGGTCAACGGGATGACCAACGGAATCCCGAGGAACGCCGCACCGATGCCGATGCCGATCGCGTCGACTGCGGCGACGAGGATCTGCACCCGCACGTACTGCACGAGCGTGGTCCACCCCCGCTGAGCGGCACCGGTGGCGACGGGGCGGGCGGGGATCGGCAGCAGGCCCACCACCCATTTGAAGATGTTCGCTCCGTCGTAGAGGAAGAAGAACGTCGTGAACAGGCACACGGCCATCCCGGTGAGGAAGGTGCCGACCGAGGAGGTGGCCTCAAGCGCCCCGCCGAGGAGCTGGCTGCTGTTGTTCTGGAAGAAGTTCGTCGCGGTCTCGATGCCTTTTTCGATGTAGCCCGAGACCGTCGTGGAGTCGATGCCGAAGGGGTTCGTCGACAGCCAGCTGCTGATGCCTGAGACACCGGCGATCACCTGTTTGACGAGGTCGGGCATGCCCGAATAGATCTGCTGCCCGACGAGGCCGAAGAGTCCGAGGACGACGACGATGAACCCGACGAATGAGATCGCCGCCGCGCCACCGCGGGGCATGCCCTTCTTCGCCAGCCACCCGGTCGGGGGTGCCAGCAGTGCGGCCAACAGCAGCGCAATGAGTACCGGCAGAACGACGCTGGAGATCTTCGACAGCAGCCACAGCGCCACGCCGACGGCGACGAGGACGAGAAGCGACCGCCACGACCACGCGGCTGCGAGCTTGAGGCCCGGGGCCACATACGGCTTGGCTTCGGCTTCGATGCGGCTGAGGGCGATCTCCTCGGGGCTGACGCTGCGGGCGGGGGAGATTTCTGCTTCGGGCCGGGAACGGGAGGAACCGCGTCCTCGCCGGAAGGCCTCCCAGGCACCACGGAAACGGTTCGTAGGATGCTGCTGATCGTTATCGGTCATGCCTCAACAATAGTTGTTGAGAGACTGACTAAGGTGGAATGATGACGCCTGAGGAGGGAAATCAGTGGGAAGACGCATGATTCTTGCCGTAGCGACCATGGGTGCCACGGCGGTCGGCGCCGGTGCATCGGCGGTCGGACTCCTCCGCCATCAGGCGAGTGCGCTGCGTCGGTCCTTCGACGACGATGAGAATCGTCGCCATTCCACCTTCGCCGAGGCGATCGCCGCCCCCAGAGACCGCGACGATGGCGATTCCGCCGCCTTAGCCGTCATCGGCGATTCCTGGCTGTGCGGGGTCGACGTCGGTCCCGAACATGCCCCGCCCACACTCATCGGCCGCGGACTGGCTCGCATGCTCGGCACCACCGTTCGCGTGCAGACCACCGCACGCCCCTCAGCACTGTCCGAGGACCTGCACAGGCAGGTCGACGAAGTGCTGCGCTCACCATGGCTGTCGCGCCAGCTGTCCGACCGCTGGAGCGAAGACCGTCGCTTCGCCATCATCTCGATCGGCACCGGCGACATCATCCACCCGATCCAAGCGACGATCGGCATTCCCGTGCTCAATCAGGCCATCAACCGTCTCCAGCGGGAGGGCCGGTACACGGTGTTCGTCCTCGTGTGCCCCAACCTCGGCGGTCTGCCGGGACTGCGCGACCCGCTCAAGACCTCGCTGCGCCGCACCTCACGGGTCCTCGCCGGTTCCCAGTGGCTGGCCGCCCTGGCGGCACGCGCCGTGCCGCTGCGGTCGACCGGGTCTCTGAGCGGCACGACACGCAGGTCCCTGCTCAACGAGTCCGGGCGCTTCCCCAGCGAACTCGGCTACGCGCAGCTGTCGTCGACTCTGCTCGCCGCGATCGCCGAACGCATCGAAGCGCCGGTCGTCGTCGATCGCAGCCTCGACATCCCGGAGAAGGGCGAAACCGCTCGCCGCAAAGAACTCGCTCCCGACCAGGATCCGCACCCGTCGGCGGCCGTCTCGTGATCCCGGTCGTCCTCGCCTCACAGTCTCCGTCCCGTCGCCAGATCCTCACGGCCGCGGGCATCGATCCGCTCATCATCGTCTCCGACGTCGACGAACGTGCCATCGAGGAGGAGTTCACCGGCTCCGTCGGCGATCTCACCACCGCGTTGTCGGAGGCGAAGGCCCAGGCGGTCGTCGACCGGATCATCGCTTCCCCTCCCCCGGTGCTGCACAGCTCGGAGACCATCGTCGTCATCGCCGGGGATTCGCTGCTCGAATTCGACGGACACGCCATCGGCAAGCCGGGCACCGCGGAACGCACCCGCACCATCTGGTCGGCGATCGCCGGCGAGTGGACGCAGCTGCATTCGGGACACACGGTTGCCGTGCTCAACCGCGCCTCCGGTGCCGAAGCCGAGGCGACGGAACTCGAACTCGGCGCGCTGCGTTCGAAGCGGTCGACCACCTCGGTGCTCATCGGTTCCCCCAGCGCCGAGGAACTCGAGGCCTATATCGCCACGGAGGAACCTTTTCAGGTGGCCGGGGCACTGACGATCGACGGCTATGGGGGTGCCTTCGTCGACCGCCTCGACGGCGATCACCTCACGGTGCTCGGACTCAGCCTGCCGGCAGTGCGCGAATTGGTCACCGATAGCGGCCTGTTCTGGCCCGATCTCTGGTCGCATCAGCACTAGACTCGGTTGCGGCAGGGTGACACGCCCGACGCCATTGAAGTTCTCGCCCGAATTTTTTATCGGTGTCCTACAAACCGTTGGTGCCCTTCTCTAAATTGATCTGTGATCATACAAAGGAGCGCCATGACCACAGTCCTCCCCGACGCAGCGACCACGGTACTCAGCACCACTGTGCCGACCGGGGCCGTCCGCCGAGTCCTCATCGCCAACCGCGGTGAGATCGCACTGCGCATCATCCGGGCCGCACACGACCTCGGCATCAAGGCCGTCGCCGTGTACACCCGCGCCGATTCGGATGCCGACTTCGTCGACCTCGCCGATGACGCCTGGCTGCTCGACGGCTCCGGAGCCGGGGAGACCTACCTCGACGTCGACAAGATCCTCGCACTGGCCAAGCGCTCGGGCGCCGATGCCATCCATCCCGGCTACGGCTATCTCGCCGAGAACGCGCACTTCGCGCAGGCGGTCATCGACGCCGGGCTGATCTGGATCGGCCCTCCCCCGGCCGCCATCGAGCTCCTCGGCGACAAGTCCGGCGCCCGCGGCGTCGCCGAAGCCGTCGATGCCCCTGTCGCACCCGGTTCCGACGGTGCTGTGGCCGATCTGGCCGAGGCCGCCTCGGTGGCCGAACGCATCGGCTTCCCCGTCGTCGTCAAGGCCGTCCACGGCGGCGGCGGACGCGGTTTCCGTGCCTGCGCTTCGGCCGAAGACCTGGAAAGCGCCTACACTGCGGCCACCCGTGAGGCCCAGGCCGCGTTCGGTCGGGGCGAATGCCTCATCGAGAAGCAGATCGTACGTCCCCGTCACCTCGAGACGCAGTGTCTGGCCGATGCACATGGCAATGTCGCCATCGTGTCCACCCGCGACTGCACCCTGCAGCGCCGCAATCAGAAGATCATCGAAGAGGCACCCGCACCGTTCCTCAGCCCCGAGCAGGAACGCATCGTCAGCCAGGCCTCGGCCCGGCTGCTCGCACACGTCGGCTACGTCGGCGCCGCCACCTGCGAGTTCCTCCTCGGTGAAGACGGCACGATCATCTTCATGGAAGCCAATGCGCGCATCCAGGTCGAGCACACCGTGACCGAGGAGATCACCGGAGTCGACCTCGTCGGCTGGCAGGTGCGCATCGCCTCGGGCGAGTCCCTGCCCGATGACTTCCCCGCTGTGCGCGGCCACTCGCTGCAGTTCCGGATCAACGCCGAGGATCCCGCGACATTCTTCCCCGTCACCGGTGCTGTCAAGAACTACCGCGCCCCGTCCGGTCCCGGCGTGCGTGTGGACTCAGGCATCGGAGAGGGAAGCGTCGTCGGCACGGACTTCGACCCGATGATGGCCAAACTCGTCGTCACCGGCTCCACCCGTGACGAAGCTCTGGCCCGTGCCCGTCGGGCGCTGGCGGAATACCGCATCGAAGGTGTCTCGACGCTGCTTCCTCTGCATCGCGTCCTCGTCTCCGACCCTGCCTTCGCCGCTGATTTCAAGGTCTGGACCAACTGGCTCGAAACCGCTTTCGTCAACCCTCTCGCCGATTCCCAATCAGGAGAAGTCATGAGTGCTCCAACCGACAGTTTCAGCGTTGTCGTCGAGGTCGACGGCCGTCGGATGACCGTGTCGGTCCCCAAGGACGTCATCTCCGATCTCGGCCATGTGCCCAGCCCCAGCGTGCCGCGGCGCAAGCGCAGCCTCAGCAGCCGCAACGGTGCGAAGCTCGCCGACGATTCGAACGCGCTCAACGCCCCCATGCAGGGCACCATCGTCTCCGTCGCCGTCAACCCCGGTGACACCGTCGAGGCCGGCGACACTCTCGCCGTCATCGAAGCGATGAAGATGGAGCAGCCGCTCAAGGCCGGTCATTCCGGCACCGTATCGGAGGTGCTCGTCGACGCAGGCGCCTCGGTGAAGTCCGGTGAGGCGATCGTCCGCTTCGCCGCCTGAGGACTTGCGACTTCCTGTGTTCGCCGGCGACCGAACGCAGGAGTCCCGAACACAGAAATCCCTGCCCGGGTCACCGCTGAAGATCGGTGATCCGGGCAGTGATGTATTCGGATTCGGCATCGTTGCCGGGGCATTTCAGACCTGCGGCATAGGCGTCCTCGGCTTCGGCCGTGCGACCGAGTTCGCCGAGGGTGATCGCCCTCGCAATGTGGAAGGGCCTGTGCCGCAGCAGCTGCGGATCGTCGGCGAGTTCGTCCAGGGCGATCATGGCCGCTTCGGGGCCTGAAACCTGGCCGAGGGCGATTGCGGTGTTGAGGGCCACGACCGGCGACGGGTCGAGGTCGGAGAGCATCCGATAGAGCACGAGGATCTGCTTCCAGTCCGTGTCGGCGAACCTCACGGCGTCGGCGTGGAGGGCGGCGATCGCTGCCTGGATGGTGAAAGCACCGGCCGCCGGTTCACCGGCGGCCGCACCGACGAGTGCGGTGCCTTCGGCGATGAGGCGGGAGTCCCACTGGCTGCGGTCCTGATCGGCCAGCGGCACCGGCCGCCCCTCCGCGGTCACCCGAGAGCGGTCGCGTGCCCGGGTGAGCAGGAACAGGGCCAGCAGACCACGGGCTTCGGTCTGCTCGGGCAGATATCCGACGAGCAGTCGGGCCAGGCGGATGGCTTCCTGCTGCAGATCGACTCGTGTATGGGCGGGACCTGCAGTGGCGTTGATGCCCTGGGTGAAGATGAGGGAAAGGACGCGCAACACCCCGGGCAGCCGGTCGCCGAGCTCATCGGGTGCCGGGCGGCCGAAGGGAATCCCGGTCTTGCGGATCCGCTGTTTGGCGCGCACGATCCGCTGCTGCATCGTGGCGGTTTCGACGAGGAACCCGGCAGCCACCTCGGCGGTGGTCAGTCCGGAGAGGAAGCGAAGGATGAGGACGATGCGCTCGTCCTCACGCAGTGTCGGGTGGGAGCAGGTGAAGAACAGCCCGAGGCGTTCGTCGGGCATGTCCGCTGCGTCCATCTCCTCGCCGATGCGCACCGCGTGGTCGTCGTGGTCACCTGGTCGCAGCTCGTCCTCGATGCGCAGCCGGGCGAGGTGCCGGGTGCGCACCTCGTCGGCGCGGATGAGATCGATGGCGCGGTTCTTCGCCGTAGCCATCAGCCACGCCTGAGGACGTTCGGGCACTCCTCGCCCCTGCCATGTCTCGACCGCGCGGAGCACTGCGTCGTGGAGGGCTTCCTCGGCGAGGTCGAAATCGCGGAACCGGGTGACCAACGCCGCGAGCAGCCGCCCGAAGTCCTCCTCGCCGATGGCGCTGAGGACTCGGGCGGCCGAATCGGGGTCGGGACCCATCAGTAGTCGGCCACAGGACGGATCTCGATGTGTCCGGACTTCGCAGCGGGACTCTTCTTCGCCCAGGCGATCGCCTCGTCGATGTCGGCGACCTCGATGACGTAGCTGCCGCCGACGAACTCGTTCGATTCGGCGAACGGGCCCGAGGTGACAAGGCACTCGCCTCCGGATTCGCTCACGCGGACCCCGAGTTCGGGCCCTTCGAGGGCGAAGCCGCCGACGACGACCCCCGCCTCGCTGATCTCCTTGTCGAATGCCATGAACTCGGTCGGATCCGCTCCGCCGTCCTCACCGCATTCGGGATCCTGTGTGGTTCCCATGAGCAGAAGTGCGTACTTCATGTCGTTCTCCTCCGTCGTTTCCCATGTCATGCCGGGCGGCCTGACACCATGATGACGGTCGAGGAGCGATCGGATCGACAGCTGCGGAGAAAAACTTTCCTGCGTTCGCAGAATCGACCAGATCAGAGGTGGCGGTGGAGCTTCCGCGCCGCCTCGGTCAGCGAACCGCTCACCGAGGGGTAGACGACGAACGTCGCCGAGAGCTGGTCGACGGTGAGCCGGTTCTCCACTGCCATCGTGATCGGCAGGATGAGTTCGCTGGCCCGCGGGCCGACGACGACTCCGCCGAGGATGGAGCCGGATCCGCGGCGCGCGAAGATCTTGACGAAGCCGTCTTCGATGCCGAGCATCTTCGCGCGCGGGTTCGTATCCAGCGGCAGCATCACCGTGTCGATGTCGGTCGGGTTCTCCCGGTAGTTCTGCTGGGTGAAGCCGACGGTGGCGATCTCGGGAGCGGTGAACACGTTCGAAGCGACGTTGCGCAGCTTGAGCGGCTGCACGGCGTCGCCCAGTGCGTGGTTCATCGCGATCCGGCCCTGCATCGCGGCCACAGAGGCCAGCGGGAGCACGCCGGTGCAGTCACCGGCGGCATAGATTCCGGCCCGTGAGGTCCGCGAGACCCCGTCGACGACGATGTGTCCGGATTCGCTGACCCGCACACCGGCCTTCTCGAGCCCGAGGCCTTCGGTGTTCGGGATCGAACCGACGGCCATGAGGCAGTGGGAGCCTTCGACACGGCGGCCGTCGGCGAGCACCACTTCGACTCCGTCGTCGGTGCGGGTCACCGAGGAGGCTCGGGACCGGGAGAGGACGTTCATCCCCTTGTTGCGGAACACGAATTCGAGGACATCGGCCGCGTCTTCGTCCTGACCGGGCAGAACCTTCTCACGCGAGGACACGAGAGTCACCTCGGTGCCCAGGGCGCGGTAGGCCGACGCGAATTCGGCACCGGTGACACCGGAGCCGACGACGATGAGGTGTTCGGGCAGCTCGTCGAGGTCGTAGAGCTGCGTCCAGGTGAGAATCCGCTCGCCGTCGGGCTGCGCGGTCGGCAGTTCCCGCGGGTGAGCGCCGACGGACAGCAGGATGGTCGAGGCATCGAGGGTGTACTCGGTGCCGCCGGACTCGACGACGTGAACCTGGTCGCGACCGGCCAGCGTCGCTTTGCCCTGAATGGCTTTGACCCCGGCCCGGATGAGGCCTTCGTAGATGTCGTTGGCCTGCGCGTCGGCGAGCGACAGGATGCGCTTGTTGACGGCTTCGAGGTCGGCGGTCACCCGGCGGGCATCGGCCGCGGTCTCATCATCGTTCTCGATCCGGATTCCGAGGCCGTCGGATCGTTCGATCTCATCCATCATCTCCGCGGTGGCGATGAGGGACTTCGACGGAACCACATCGGTGAGCACCGCCGCGCCTCCGCAGCGGTTCTGCTCGATGAGCATGACATCGGCGCCCAGCTGAGCCGCGACGAGCGCGGCCTCATAGCCGCCGGGGCCGCCGCCGATGATGACGACGCGATCTGCAGTGGAATCAAATTCAGTGTTCACACTGCGATTGTCTCAAATCGCCACGGACCTTGCGAACGGAACCCCGGTGTTCCCGCTCGCGAGCTCACAATCGGGCTCGCGATCCGAAACCGAGGCTCACGGCCCGAAGCGGAGACTCACGATCCGCCCGGTCCGATCACGACGGATCGACCACCTCGGCGGTGTCTTTGTGCAGGGTCGAGAGCAGCACATACGACAGTGCGTTCTGCCGCACCTTCTCCACACCGTCGTCGTCCATCTCCCGGCGCACCTTCGCCGGAACTCCCGCCACGAGGGAACGCGGAGGGATCTGTGTGCCCTCGAGGACGACGGCCCCGGCGGCGACGAGGGATTCGCTGCCGACATGAGCGTCATTGAGCACGGTCGAGTGCATCCCGATGAGCACATCGTCGTCGACGACGGCCCCGTGGACGAGCGCCTGGTGGCCGATCGAGACGCGGGCGCCGATGACCACGGGCTTGCCGGCATCGGTGTGCATCACGGTGTTGTCCTGGACGTTCGAGTCCTCGCCGATCGTGATCGGTGCGGCTTCGGCCCGGAGCACGCAGCCGTAGAAGACGCTCGCCCCCTTCTTCACATGCACATCACCGACGAGGGTGGCACCGGCGGCGACGAACGCCTCGGGATCGACGTGCGGGGTGTGCCCGCCGACGGAGACGATGCGGGGGCTGGCGAGGTCGTTGGTCATGAGTCCTCCATTGGTTCACGAACTGTCTGCTTGCGTCTGACAGTCTAATCCGAGAGCCCTGACACGGTCGGTCGGGACGCATAGCGGACCGATTTGCGCGATCGCGTCCATAGCAGGACAATAGGGAAAATATTTGTCAGAAATTTCACACTGCCGGACCCTTGTGCGCCCAATTGCGTTATGTGAACCTTGACTGAGAGAGTTGCGCGCTCGGAATTCGGGCGCGGTCAACCGCGTTCACCGAATTCGTCGAAAGGTCACCATGGATTGGCGACACCGTGCAGCATGCCTCAATGAGGATCCGGAACTCTTCTTCCCGATCGGCAACACCGGACCCGCTCTGCTCCAGATTGAGGAAGCGAAGACCGTCTGCCGCCGCTGTGAAGTAGCCGAGACCTGCCTCCAGTGGGCACTCGAATCCGGTCAGGATGCTGGAGTCTGGGGCGGATTGAGCGAAGACGAGCGTCGCGCACTCAAGCGCCGCGCCGCCCGTGCCCGTCGCGCCGGCTGAACCACCTGAGACACCGCGGGCGTTGCACTGCGCCCGCCCCGCAAGCCACTGAGGCCCTGGACAGCCCCGGCGATGCTGCAGCCGGAACCCGGATGATCGGGACGGACAGTCAGCCGCTCAGTCGTAGGAGTCCGGACGAAGCGGAACATCGAGAGTCGCCACGGTGCCGCCTCCTTCACGGGCTTCCCACTGGATCGATCCGGCCAGGTCCGCCGACACCAGGGTGCGCACGATCTGCGTGCCGAGCCCGTTGCCCGGATTCTGTGAGTCGCCGAGTCCGACACCGTCATCGGCAATCGTCACCCGCAGATGGTCACCATCGCGTTCGGGAGTCACCCACACATGCCCGTCGAGCGTCTCCCCCGGCGCCAGACTCTCCTGCTTCTCGGCAGGGAAACCGTGTTCGATCGCGTTCGTGATCAGCTCGGTGATCGCCAGTGCCAGAGAGGTCGCATCCGCTGAGGAGATCGCACCGAAGCTGCCGCACCGTTTGAGTTCCATGTGCACCAGTGGGCTGGTCAGCTCCGGCGTCAGGCGCAGACCTTTGTCGACGACCTCATCGAAGTCGACTTCGGATTCGACACCCTGACTGAGCACGTCGTGGACGACGGCGATGATCGAGACTCGCCGCATCGCTTCGGTCAGTGCGCTCTTGGCCTCGGGACTGTCGATCCGGCGGGTCTGCAGACGCAGCAGAGCCGACACGGTCTGCAGGTTGTTCTTCACCCGGTGGTGCATCTCCTTGATCATTGCGTCCCGCGACAGCAGCTCGCGTTTGCGGCGCCGGATCTCGGAGACGTCACGGGCGAGCACGATCGCTCCGACCCGCTCCCCCTCATCGGTCAGCGGGATGGCGCGCAGAGAGATGCTCGTGCGCCCGACCTCGAGTTCGGTCCGCCACGGGGCCCGCCCCGTGAGCACCAGCGGCAGGGTCTCGTCGACCTGCCGCAGCTCGGCGCCCAGGCTCGAAACCACCTCGGCGAGGTAGCTGCCTTCGATCTCTCCCCCGTGGCCGAGCCGGTGCATGAGCGACACGGCGTTCGGGGACGCATACTGCACATGGGAATCGCGATCGAGGATGAAGATGCCGTCGCCGACCCGCGGTTCCCCGTGCCGCGCCCCGCTCGGGGCGGCACGATCGGGAAAGGTGCCCTGGACGATCATCCGCATCAGGGCCATCGCCGTTTCGCGGTAGTACTTCTCCAGTCGGGACGAACCCCGGCGGCGAACCTCTTCGGAGTAGCGGACGACGAGCGCGATCGCCTCGCCGTTCCGGACGATCGGGACCGCCTCGGCGAGGATGCCGACATCGGCCGAACCCGCGCTCACCCCCAGGTCACGGGCCGTCTCCACCTGAGTGACGTAGGTGCGGGTGTCGCTGGCTTCGTCGAGCAGCTCCTTCTCCATCCCGGTCGCGCGGGCTCCGATGAGATCCCGGTTGAACAGGGTCGCCCCGGTCGTCGATCGGGCGTGGGCGACCACCGTGTACGCGCCGCTCAGCGAGGGCACCCACAGCACGAGGTCGGCGAAGGAGAGATCGGCGAGCAGCTGCCAGTCCCCGACGAGCAGATGGATGTGTTCGACGTCTGACTCATCCGTGAGACCCTCGGCCGCCAGCAGTTCGTTGAGCACGATACGTTCCTCCCAGGTGAGATCAGCAGACCCGGGTTCCCCTCGGATCTGCTGATGAGTCGATGATCAGACGCTACCACTTCATCCGCCCATCTCCGGACTCGCCGAGGCGGCCGGAAGGCAGTTCGGGTCCGACCGAGCACTGTTCGGCCGGGCCCGAGCCGTGGAGTCAGGAGTTGTGTTCGCTCTCCCACGTCGAGGAGCGGACCATCGACCGCAGCGACCGCAGCAGCACCGACAGCGGCGCCTGGGTCACGGAGTCGAGCCCGAGGATCGTCTCCGTCGTCTCGATCACGCGGGAGACCACGGTCTCGTTGCGTTCGAGCCATTCGGCCACGCGCTGCTTCGCCCGCTCATCCGGGGTGCCCGAGATCGGCGAATCCGTGGCGGCCAGCACCGTTTCCGCCACCGAGAGGATAGCGGAGTAGAAGTCGTCGCGCATCGAGCCTCGCGCCAGCGCCGACCAGCGGTCGCTGCGGTCGAGCCCGCCGATGAGAGTGAGCACCTGCGACCCGGCGAAGTGTTCGTTCACCGCGTAGTAGACCTCGGCGACGTCCTCAGCGGATTCGTTCGCCCGTGCCGCGAGCTGCGTGATGTCGAGGAGCACGAACTCATCGAGCAGAGCCGCCGCTCGCCATGCCAGATCGCTGGGCACACCGTCGTCGATGTACTCCTGCGCCTTCGCCTGCATGGACTCCGCATCGTAGCCGTCGACGAGCTCGGGCACGCGGGAGCGCAGCGCCTCGACCACCTTGCCGTACATCTCGATGCCCGAATCGACGTCGAGGGTGTCCGGGGCCTGCTGCACGAGCCAGCGCGAGGACCGGTCGAGCAGACGCACATAGTCGTGTTGGAGCTTCACCTGCACCTCGGTGGGCACCTCGTTGTCGAGTGCGCACACCGCCTCGAAGTAGTCGTCGAGGCCGAAGATCTCGGAGACGACGACGAACACACGTGCGATCTGCGGCACCGAGGCGGGTGTCTCCTCGAGCATCCGGTAGATGTAGGTCAGGCCGCCGCGGTCGACGAGGCGGTTGACCAGCTTCGCCGTGGCGATCTCGCGGTGCAGCGGGTGTTCCGGGATGAGCTCCCCGTATTTCTCCTGCAGGGACTCCGGGAAGTAGGAGACGAGTTCCCGCCGCATCCACATCTCATCGGGCACGACGCTGTCGAGGATCTCGTCGGCGGCGTGCATCTTCACATAGGCCAGAAGCACGGCCAGCTCCGGCGACACGTAGTAGCCGAATCGACGCTTGGCCAGTTCGTCGGCGTTGGGCAGGAATTCGACGGCACGGTCGAGGTCGGCGTGCTTCTCCAGGTAATTCAGCAGTCGGCCGTAGGTACCGGACATCGCTTCGGTCTGTGCCCTGGCCTCACCGAGGACGACGTTCTGCGAGTAGTTGTTCGACAGCACCCGATCGGCCACCTGATCGGTGAACGAGTGGAGCACCTGTTCACGCTCCTCGGCGGCGAAGGCGCCCTTGTGCACCAGGGTGCGCAGGAGCAGCTTGATGTTGACCTCGTGGTCGGAGCTGTCGACGCCGGCCGAGTTGTCCACCGCATCGGTGTTGATCTCGACCCCATTCAGCGCCGCTTCGACACGGCCCAGTTGGGTGACGCCGAGGTTGCCGCCCTCCCCGATGACCCGCGCCCGGACATCGGCGCCGTCGATGCGGATGCTGTCGTTGGACTTGTCCCCGACCTCCGCATGGCTCTCTGTCGAGGCCTTGATGTAGGTGCCGATGCCTCCGTTGTAGACAAGGTCGACGGGAGCCTTGAGGATCTCGGACATGAGATCGGCGGGGCTGCGACGACCGGGGTCGACTCCGAGCACCGAGGCGGCTTCGGCACTGAGGTCGATCGACTTCGCCGACCGCGAGAAGACCCCGCCGCCTGCGGAGATGAGCTCCCGGTCGTAGTCCTGCCAGCTCGAGCGCGGCAGATCGAACAGCCTTTGGCGTTCAACGAAGCTGCGTGCGGCATCGGGGTTCGGATCGAGGAAGATGTCTCGGTGGTCGAAGGCCGCGACGAGGCGGATGTGCTCGCTGCGCAGCATGCCGTTGCCGAACACGTCGCCGCTCATATCGCCGATGCCCACAACGGTGAAGTCGTCGGCGGCGGTGTTGAGACCGAGTTCGCGGAAGTGCCGTTCGACGGACTTCCAGGCGCCGCGGGAGGTGATGGCCATCTTCTTGTGGTCGTAGCCGACCGATCCGCCCGAAGCGAAGGCATCCCCGAGCCAGAACCCGCGGCGTTCGGCAATCGCGTTCGCCACATCGGAGAAGCGTGCAGTGCCCTTGTCAGCGGCGACGACGAGGTAGTAGTCGTCTCCGTCGTGGCGGACCACACGGTCGGGGTGGACGACGACGCTGGAGTCGTCGGCACCGTAGGTGAGGTCGTCGGAGACCTCGAGCATGCTCTCGATGAACACCTCGTAGGCGGCCTGACCGGCGGCCATCCACGCGTCCCGGTCGCTCATCGGCGGCAGCTGCTTGGGGAAGAACCCTCCCTTGGCGCCAGTCGGGACGATGAGGGCGTTCTTGACCATCTGCGCCTTGACGAGGCCGAGGACCTCGGTGCGGAAGTCATCGCGCCGGTCCGACCAGCGCAGACCGCCGCGGGCGACGGCGCCGAAGCGCAGGTGCGCGCCTTCGACCTGCGGCGAGTACACCCACATCTCCAGGGCCGGTTTGGGCTTGGGGACGAAGCTGAGCTCGGTGGGCCGGATCTTGAGCACGAGAGCGGTCGGCAGCTCACCGGACTCATCGATGTAGTAGTTCGTGCGCAGAGTGGCGCGCAGCAGCTCGAGTGAGGAGCGCAGCACCCGGTCGGCATCGAGGCTCGCGACTTCGGACAGTGCGGCTTCGATCGCGTCATCGATCTCGGCCATCGCACCTTCACGGCTCTCGTCGTCGGCGGCAGGATCGAACTTCGCGGCGAAGTAGTCGACGAGCAGCTTCGAGATCTCCGGATGGTCGCTGTAGACCTCACCCACATAGGCGTCGGAGTAGGTGAACCCGGCCTGGCGCAGGTATTTGCCCAGGGCGCGGATGATCGTCACATGCTGCCAGGACAGACCGGTGACGATGAGGCGGTCGAAGACGCCCGCTTCCTTCTTGCCTTCCCATCCGGCCATGAACGCGTCGGAGATGCGTTCGCAGTCGTCGTCGCCCAGCTCTTCGGAGAAGCTGAGCCCGAAATCGTAGATATAACGGTGGCTGCCGTCGGCGAGGTCGAGCTCGTGCGGGCGCTCATCGATGACGGTGGCGCCGAACGCCGTGAGGAAGGGCAGCACTTCGGACAGGCCGACCCGCTCGTAGCGGTAGAGGACGAGGCGCACGGAGGCGTCGGCCGAGCGTTCGGGCCGGTACAGGCGCACCGCCGAACCGTGCCCCGCGTCAAGGGCCTCGAACCGGCCGACGTCAGCGACCGCCTCGGCGGGGGTGTGATGCTCGCCGTAGCTGGGCGGGAACGCCTTCGACCACAGGTCGGCGCGCGCATTCGTCGTTCCGCTGTCGCCGTGTTCGGCGGGGATGAGGAAGGCGTGGACATCTTCGGACCACGAACGGACGGCACCGACGATGCGTCGTTCGACATCCTCGGCGCTGATCTGCGGGAGCTGCTCATCGCGAGCCATACGAGCCACGAAGTGGATGCGCGCCAGCGCCGATTCGCTCAGCAGCACGTCGAAGTCGACGCTGTCGGCATTGTAGAACTCGCGCAGAACCTCCTGCACGCGCACGCGGGCATCGGTGTTGTAGAGGTCGCGGGGCAGGTAGAGGATGACAGAGACGAAGCGCTGGTACGGGTCGGCGCGGACGAAGACCCGCGACTCCCGTCGCTCCTGCATGTCGACGATCTCCATGACCACGTCGAAGATCTCTTCGGTGTCCTCGTGGAGGAGATCTTCGCGCGGGTAGGTCTCAAGCACGCCGAGGAGCTCGTTGGCCGAGTGCGAACCGGCGGGGAAGCCGCTGGCGGAGAGGATCCGGGAGACCTTGCGGTCGATGACGGGGATGTTGAGGACGCTGTCGTTGTAGAACTCGGGTTTGAACACACCGACGAAGCGACGTTCGCCGACGATCTCGCCGGAGGAGTCGAAGGTCTTCACCCCGATGTAGTCCATGAAGGACGAGCGGATGACGCGTGAGCGCGAGTTCGCCTTCGTCAGCACGAGCACATGCGGTTCGAGTGCCTTCTCGGCCACGGCCCGGCTGAGCGGCGATTTCACGAGGGGGCGCAGAGCGGAGATGCCCATCGAGGTGTCTTCGATCGGTTCGAGGCTGCTGTGCTCGGCATCGTGGGTGTAGTCGTATTCGCGGTAGCCGAGGAAGGTGAAGTGACCGTCGAGCCAGTTGAGCAGGGCTGCTGCGGCTTCGGCTTCCGAGGCCAGCTCCGGGCGGGGAGCATGGGCGGAGAGTTCGGCCGCGATGTCCTTGGCTTTGCTCGCCATCGCCTGCGCGTCGCGGGCGGCGGCAGCGACGTAGGCGAGGACTTCACGCAGCCGCTGCTCGAGTTCGGCGAAGTCGTCTTCGGGGATCCGGTCGATCTCGAGACGGATCCACGACTGCTGCTGCGGGTCATCGGAGGACTGAGCGTCCGGCGCTGCGGAGACCTGCGGGAGGCTTGCCGTATCAGCGGTCACCGAGGGGGCCTCGGCCGGGGACACAATCGAGAGGTCGGAACCGGAACCGGAGACGGTGATGATCGGGTGATGGACGCGGCGGATGGCTCGACCGGCCGCCGCCAGGTCGCTGACGATCGAGGACACGAGGTGCGGCATATCTGCCAGCACCAGCGCGACGACCGTGTGATTGTCCCGGAATTCCGGTGAGTCGACGGCCGGGTTGTAGATCGCGATCGCCGGCGTCTGCCCGTCATATTCGGTGCCGACGGCGAAGTGTCGAGCCGCTGCCGCGGCATAGGCCTCGGGGTCGCTTGCCCCTGTTTCGAATCGCGGATAGTACGCGTCGAGGAAATTCTCGGGGGCACCCTGCCCTCGCAGCTTCCTCCACTCTTCTGCAACGTCCGAAATTGAGACCTGAGTCACTGTGCCACCTCTATGAGAACCGAGCAATCGTCACGCGGTTCGTCCTCGAACCGCCATCTCCCACACTATGCCCAAATATCGAGAAAGGCACGCCGAGCGGCCTGATGTGGTGTACCGTTCATTCGCTGGCAAACTAGAGCTATGCGAACTCTGACCCTCAATCATGACTACTCGGTCGACCTCCTGACATTCCTGGCCAAACTCGCCGACGTCGGCTCTTGGGAGAAGCTCGGATCCCGGGCCAGCTCGGAGCACATCGATCCCGACACCGAGATGACCGTGCGGACTCCGATGCCCAAAGGCGAACTTCCCGCGGCCTTGGCCTCCCGCCTGCCGAATGAGACCGAGCTCGTCGAGGTCTACATGATCCCCGGAGACGTCCTCGGCGATGAGGCGGAGATCCGAATGTCCGCACGTGCCGCCGGGGTTCCCGTGGAGATCGACGCCGTGATCGAACTCAGGCAGGTGGACTCGGAGACGAAGCTGACGGCGCACGCTGAGATCAGCTCGTCGATCCCGATGTTCGGGGCGATGATCGAACAGGCCGTGGTGCCGATCCTGGACAAGCGGCTGAGCGAGCGTCTCCGCCGTTTCGAAACCCTCTGAAGTCGACTCCGACTCAGCCCTCCTCGGCGAGGAGCTGATCCAGTTCCGTGACGTCGTACCACAGCAGATCCGACTCGCCGAGGCGGTCCTCCGCCGCCTGCGCACCCGCAGTTCGGGCGAGTTCCACGGCTTCGTCCCAGACCGCTTCCTCGTCGAGGTGGAAGCTGGCGACTGCGGACATGTCGAGGGTGTCGATGCCGATGAGTTCGAATCCGTCGGTCAGCCGGTGGCGTGAGCTGGACTCGGGTGCATCGTAGGCGACGATGACACGGGCGGCGGGCCCCGCCTCGGCGAGGGGAACTGCGGATCCGGACTCCTCGGCACCGAATGCCGCGCTGGAGGCGAGAGCGGCGGCGATGCACATGGCGTCGAATTCGGCGGTCTCGAACTCCTCGCCGCGCAGGCTGCGGCCGTGCTCATCGGGGGCAACAGCCCGAATGTCGGTCAGTCCCGTGCGCAGCGCGCTCAGGGTGGTCGGAATGTAGCAGCGGATGGCCATGCCCTCATCCTAGTCCCGTCACAATCGGACCCTGGATCTGCCGGGCCTGCGGCCCTGCTTCCTTTCGCCGCCGTCCCGTCGGCCCCTTCCGCCCCCGGTCCGGCGGCTGCGTTTGCGGCCGGGCAGCAGATCCTCGGCCATGGCCGCGATCTCCTGGCAGAGGAGGGAGCGCGGATTCTGCTCGTGCAGGGTCTTGCCCGCCAGCATTGCGGCATCGGCGGTGGCCCGATCATCGCTGAGGACGTAGTCGGGGGTGACGCGGACGAAGCGGTTGAGGACCTCGCGGATCCTCGCCTCGGGCGGATGACCGACCGCGCCGGGTCGCAGCTTCGTGATCACCAGACGCATCTTCTCCCGCAGCTCCTCTGCCCGCGGCGTGCCCAGCAGCTTGACCAGACGCTGCAGACCGATCGGCTCTCCTGCAGCGAGCACGAGGACGACATCGGCCGCTGCGAGCGCCGCCCGGGTGGCGCAATGCCGGTCGTAGAAGGGGTCGGCCATCTCGTCATCGGGATCGACGCGGTCGCTGACGTCGACGACGACGAGATCGTAGAGCCTCGCGAGCCGATGCAGCACGGCTTCGAGCACTGACGCTCGGATCTCCGGCCATCGCTCGGGCTTCGTCAGTCCCGTGATCACGTGGAAGTCCTCCCGGACCACGGCGTGGGGCACGGAATGCCCGTCGAGGGGGACGGACCGATCGGACTGCGCCCGGCACAGGCTGGCCAGATGGGAGGATTCCTCGGTCAGCCCGAGTGTGGCGGCGACCATCCCCGAAACGGTGTCGGCGTCGACGATGACGGAGCGTCGGCCGAGGCGGGAGGCCTGGTCGGCCAGGTTGACCGCGGTGAGGGTCCGCCCCGGCGAAGAGCCGGTCCCCCACACCGTGATGATCCTCCCCTGTCCTCCGACCGGGCCGGGAGGCGCTGTCGGTCGTGGAGGAACGACGGTGGAGGCGCGGAGATCGTCGAGCGCCGTGGCCAGAGCGGCCGCATCGGCGTCGGTGCCGACCCGGACGGTGATGCCCAGCCCGGCAAGCGCGTCGGCATCATCACCGAAGCCGAGGACCTTCGCCCCCGTGGCCGCGACAGCAGCGACCACCTCGGCATCGAGCCCCGGGAAGTAGCGGCCGATGATGACGACCTCGGCGCTGCCGGTCCGACAGTGTGCCAGCAGCTCCACCTCGTCGGCGGGACGGGCGACGATGGTGACGTCGTCGATGTCGCTGAGGAGTTCGAAGAGGATGAGGTCGTATTCGAAGTCGACGGCGAGCAGGACCTGAGTCATCACTGCCCGCTGTCTGCCGCGACCGCCGAGGGCGCCCCGACCACGGAGAGTACGCTGCGCCCGTCGAGGGCGGCAAGCACGTCGGAGAGCTGCCCGGTCTCGACGAAGACCTCGATGCGCGCTCCGTCGCCGACCCCGAAGCTGCCCACGTCCCGCGTGATGTGGGCGACGGGTGCGGATTCGACGAGCTGACGCGGTGCGGGCCCGTCATCGTCGAGGCCGTTCTGCTCCGGCTGCGCCCACACATCGACGAGGCTTCCCGCGGCGACGACGCTGGGGACGGAGCCGGCGACATCGATGGCGACGACACGGCCTTCGAGCTCCGTCAGAGGCGCGACCGTCGAGGCGGCCAACAGCTCCCCTGCGGCCACGACGCTGCGCACGCTCGTCCCTGCGGGCAGGTCCTCATCCGCCGAAAGGTATTTGCTGCCGATATCCGCGAGATTGACCTCGGCCACCCTGAGGTCCGTCGCATCAAGGACTTCACCGGGGACGAGAGCATGAGCGCTTGCCCAGACGCGGGTGGTGGAATTCGCCGCGGCGATGAGCAGATAGGTGCCGACCACGGCGAGGACGACGAGCATCGCGCCCACAAGAAGTCGGGTGTCGGTCCATTTGGGGCGGCGGATTCGCTTCGAGAGCTCCATTGCATCTCCAGATTCGCGGAAGTTTCGCTGACAGAAACTGTTTCTCAGTGATAGTATTAGGCATCAAATGATGCCAAAGCAATGTTTTTGGCAAAGTGAATCAACAAGCAGACAGACATCTGGAATGGGAGAAGTCACCACATGGTCGTCGAAAACCGCTTCCTGCCGCTCACCGATGTGGCCGAACTGCTCAATGTCTCGATCGCTCAGGCCAGGGCCCTGGTCCGCTCGGGCGACCTCCGTGCGATCAAGGTCGGCGGACGCGGCCAATGGCGCGTCGAGAAGTCGGAGATCGAGGCTTATATCCAGCGCATGTACGAGCGCACCGAGCACCAGATCAAGACCGGCTCGATCGAGGACTGACTCCGCCTCTGCCCGTACCCCAAGTTCCACAGCCGACTCACCCGAAGGGGTTGGTTCGGGCGTGGACGGCGGCGATCGCGGCGAACGGGATCATCCGGCCCGCGATCTCGACATAGTCGGCACCGACGAGAGTGCAGCGTCCGCGTGTCGGCCCGGGACGGTCTGCGACGTCGATCGCCACTTCCTCATGCATTGCCGCCCAGCGGCGCAGCGCCGAACCCAGACCCAAGCGCTCGAGCCCTCCCGCCTCGAGGCGGTGGACACGTGAGTCCGCCCGCAGTCCGCGGATCCAGCTGATCGCGATGACGGAGGTCTCGGCTCCGTCGACGACGAGGATGTCGCGACCGAGGAAGTCGGCCGTGCCCGCGATCTCCCGCGCCGGCATGACCACCTGCACCGCCTGCCCGAGCGCCCCTCGGATCCTTTCCAGCAGTGTTCGCTCGGCGGCCTGAGCGGCTACTTCGTCACCGAACTCTCCCCTTCTGGCGTGCCGTTCGGCGGCGGTCTCGGCGGCTTCGACGTCCGCCAGGAGTGCATCGATGCGATCATCCATAATCGCTAAGCCTGCCCCAGCTGTAGTCGACTTTCAAGAGCCGGAACGAAGCGCGTGAGAACTACAGTGGTGTAGTTATTCGTAATCTATTGACAACAAATCACATCTAACGACATCATTGGAATCAATATCCAATGGAGGATGTCTAGATGTATCTCTTGATCGCATGCGCGGGGTCTTGGCTGGTTCTGCTCGGTTCACTCTGCACCGCGTGGGCACAGCTGCCGCAGCCGCGGACGACGAATGATCTCGTCGTCATCACCATCATCGGCGCCGCCGCTCTGGCATTCTCACGTCTCGGTCTCGTCTCCCTCCTCACCCTGCTGCTGCGGCTCCTTCCCTCCGGCCGCTTCAGGGCACTCCTGGCGGACTGCCTCGTCAGAGCCATGCCGCGGCTTCTCGCCTCGAGCGTGCTCGCCGCAGTGTCGGCCGGTCTCGTCGTCCAGGCCGCGCAGGCCGCTCCGGTCGCCGGAGACCTCGGAGACGCGATGCCCGCGGCGGGCCCGTACACGGCGACCGCTGCGCCCGCCGATCCCGGATGGCCGACTGTCGAAGGCGGCGCCTCGGCCGCCGATGGTGAGTACTCCGATGGCGATGCGCCCGCGGACGAGGACCTGCATGATCCGGCCTGGCCCACCGAACCTCCGAAAGAAGCCGCTGCTCCGCCTGAGGATCCGTCTGCACCACCGCGAACCGACCACCGGGAACCCGCCGACGACGTGCACGATCCCGCTGCTGCCGAGGATCCCGAATCACGACCGGATGCTGCAGCCCCCTCGCCGACTGTGCACGTGGTCGAGCCTGGGGAGAGCCTGTGGTCGATCGCCGCCGAACTCGTCGATGCCCCAGAGGACACCCCGCAGCTTGTCGACGACGTCTATACCGCCAACCGCGAGATCATCGGGCCCGACCCGAGCCTCATCATCGCAGGTCAGAGATTGGAGATTCAGCCATGACCGCCCCGCTCACTCTCACCCGTCCGCAGGCGCCGCAAGCTGCGCCCCGGCGGAACTCCTTACCGCTGTCCACGTCCCCATCGGGACGCCGGGTGAGCGCACGGGTCAGCGGACTTGACGATGAGTCCGCGGACGAACGGCAGCGGATAGCGGCCACGGCCGCCTCGTTGGCGGTGGCCTGCCTCGAAGTCCTCGCCGGAGTCCGACGCAGCGACACGATCGCCCGCTGGGTCGATCCCGAACTGCTGGCGAAGATCGATCACCGCGCTCAGCTGCGCGCAGAGGTGGCGCCGCGACATCCGGCCAGCGGTCTCGGCGCGCAGCCGGCGGTGCAGCCGGGGAGGGCACATGTGTGCCAGGTGAGTCCCGGGATCGCCGAAGTCACGGTCATCGTCCGCAGCCCGAACCGCATCCGGGCGGTGGCAGTCCGTTTGGAGCTGCTCACCACCCGGTGGACGCTGACGGCGCTGCAGACGATGTGAAGTCTGCGCGCCCCTAAGTCAGCTCTTGGCCTTCTTCTTCGCGCGTCGCTCGGCCCGATTGGCCGGAGCCGGTTCGTCGTCGTCCTCAGATTCGGAGATCGAGGAGGAGCCGTTCTCCGATGGGGCCGACAGCTGCATCTTCGGGGTCGTATGCCGCAGTTCCTCGGCGTCGACTTCGACCTCGGAGTCGTCCCCGGACTCCGCCGGTGAGGAGCTGACCTGGACCTTGAGCGTATTGGTGAGGCGGACGACGTCCTCCTTGATCCCATCCTGCATGGTGGTGAACATGTCGAAGCCCTCCCGCTGGTATTCCACCAGCGGATCACGCTGCGCCATCGCGCGCAGTCCGATGCCGTTCTTCAGGTAGTCCATTTCGTACAGGTGCTCGCGCCAGCGTTTGTCGATGACGGAGAGCACGACACGGCGTTCGAGTTCGCGGGTCGCATCCTCACCGAGCTCTTCCTCTCGCTGGGAGTAGAAGACTTCGAGGTCCGACTGGATCTCCGTATTGAGTCGATTCTTCGTGAGGTTGCCGAGTCCGCCGACCTCCTCGGCGAGGTCTTCGGAGGTGATCGACGGAGTATAGATCTTGCCGAGGGCTTCGAAGAGTTCGTCGACCTGCCAGTCCTCGACCGGTCCTCTCGTCGCCTGGGCGACGTAGGCGTCGATGATCTCTTCGCGGAAGTTCGCGACCTGCTCTTTGAGGTCGGCTCCGTGGAGGACGCGGCGACGTTCGTCGTAGATGACGGTGCGCTGACGGTTGAGTACGTCATCGTATTTGAGGACGTTCTTGCGCTGTTCGGCGTTGCGCTGTTCGATCTGCGACTGGGCGGAGAGGATGGCGCGGCTGACCATCTTCGACTCCAGCGGCACATCATCGGGCACATTGGCCGTGGCCATGATGCGTTCGGCGGCGCCGGAACCGAACAGGCGCATGAGGTCGTCGGTCAGCGACAGGTAGAAGCGGGATTCGCCCGGATCGCCCTGACGTCCGGAGCGTCCGCGCAGCTGGTTGTCGATGCGGCGGGATTCGTGGCGTTCGGTGCCGAGCACGTAGAGACCGCCGAGTTCGACGACCTCCTCCGCATCGGCCTTGACCTTCTTCTCCGCCTCCTTGAGCACATCCTGCCATTCGGCTTCGTACTGGTCCTCATTCTCAGCCGGATCAAGACCCCGCCGCTCCATCTCTGCGACAGCGAGGAATTCCGCATTGCCGCCGAGCATGATGTCGGTGCCTCGACCGGCCATATTCGTGGCCACGGTGACCGAGCCCTTGCGGCCGGCCAGCGCCACGATCGAGGCTTCCCGAGCGTGGTTCTTTGCGTTGAGGACTTCGTGCTTGACCCCGCGCTTGGCCAGATGCTTGGAGAGGTATTCGCTCTTCTCCACGCTCGTCGTGCCGACGAGGACCGGCTGGCCGGCCTCGTGTCGAGAGACGATGTCGTCGACGACGGCTGCGAACTTCGCGACCTCGTTCTTGTAGACGAAGTCCGACTGGTCGACGCGCTGCATCGGCTTGTTCGTGGGGATCGGCACCACACCGAGCTTGTACGTCGACATGAACTCCGCGGCCTCGGTCTCTGCCGTGCCCGTCATGCCGGAGAGTTTGTCGTAGAGGCGGAAGAAGTTCTGCAGAGTGATCGTCGCCAGGGTCTGGTTCTCGGCCTGGACCTGGACGTTCTCCTTCGCCTCGATGGCCTGGTGTAGACCTTCGTTGTAGCGGCGGCCCTTGAGCACACGGCCGGTGTGTTCGTCGACGATGAGGACTTCGCCGTCAAGGACGACGTAGTCCTTGTCCTTCTTGAACAGCTCCTTGGCGCGGATGGCGTTGTTGAGGAAGCTGATGAGCGGAGTGTTCTCCGCGTCGTAGAGGTTGCCGATGCCCAGGTAGTCTTCGACACGCTCGATGCCGGGTTCGAGCACGCCGACGGTGCGCTTCTTCTCATCGACTTCGTAATCGCGATCGGTCTTCAGCCGCTTGACGACCTTGGCGAACTCCCCGTACCAGCGGTTCGCATCGCCTTCGGCCGGGCCGGAGATGATCAGTGGGGTGCGTGCCTCGTCGATGAGGATCGAGTCGACCTCGTCGACGATGGCGAAGGAGTGTCCGCGCTGGACGAGTTCGTCGGCTGACCAGGCCATGTTGTCGCGCAGGTAGTCGAAGCCGAATTCGTTGTTCGTGCCGTAGGTGATGTCCGCAGCGTACTGCTTCCGGCGCTGGTCCGAAGGCATGTTCGCCTGAATGCAGCCGGTCTCCATACCGAGGAAGCGGAACACACGGCCCATGAGCTCGGACTGGTAGGTGGCCAGATAGTCGTTGACCGTGATGATGTGGACCGGGTCCCCGGTCAGTGCGTTGAGGTACGCCGGCGCGGTGGCCACGAGGGTCTTGCCCTCACCGGTCTTCATCTCTGCGATGTTGCCCAGGTGCAGAGCGGCGCCGCCCATGAGCTGGACATCGAAGTGACGCAGGCCCAGGGTGCGGCTCGAGGCCTCCCTCACCGCGGCGAAGGCTTCGGGCAGCAGGGAGTCGAGGCTCTCTCCGTCCTTGTAGCGCTCCTTGAACCTGCCGGTTTCCTCACGCAGCTCAGTGTCGGACATCTCGCTGAACTCGTCGGACAGCTCATTGATGGCATCCGTGTATCGGCGGAGCTTCTTCAGAGTTCTGCCTTCACCTGTGCGCAGAAGCTTCTCGAGGAAATTAGCCACTTTTCTCCTAATCGGCATGACTGCCGGACAACAACTCGAACGACTGTATAGTCTCTAGCTTAATGGCAGGTGAGTGCCTTCGAGGTCCACTCCGCTCAGGCCCAGCCATGTGGCCATCGCCTGGAGCTCTTGGACGAGCTCCGCTGTGTGCTCCTCCCCCGGCTCCCATGTCACCCGGTGTGCACGCAGGGTGCCCGCCGCACGGTCCCGGTGCAGATCGACGCGGCCGACGAGCCGATCACCGAGGAGGAACGGCGTCACATAGTAGCCGTACACGCGCTGCGGAGCGGGGGTGTAGATCTCGATGCGGTAGTGGAAGTCGAAGAGCCAGTCGATGCGCGGCCGGTAGAAGACGAGTGGGTCGAAGGGAGCCAACAGTGCTCGCGCGTCCACTGTGCGCGGGGTGCGTGCCTCATGCCAGCGCAGGGCGGTGACGCCGTCGACCTCGACTTCGCGCAGTTCACCAGTGGCAAGCAGTTCCGCGATGGCGGTGTCGGTGGGTGCGCGCAGCTGTCGGAAGTAGTCCGCGATATCGTCGGGACGGGCGATTCCCAAAGCACGGGAGGCGGTGCGGGTCAGGGCGAGGACGTCGTTGTCGACGCCGGAGACTCCCCGCTGACGGGAAGCGACGGGGTCGAGGCCGAGGTCCGGGTTCTCAGGGGTCCCGAAGGCCAAGGGGATCTCGGGCAGTTCCGGGGACACGTGTTTCGTGCGTGCGTAGATCCGTTCGAAGTGATCATTGCGCCCGGAGGCGCTGATCACGCCTCCGGCGAACAGCGCCTCGAGGGCGAGTTTGACCTGGCTGGGGTTCCAGCCCCAGTGCCCCCGATGCCGTTCGGGCAGATCATGGTCGACGAGTTCGGAGACCTGGCGCGCCGTCTTCGGTCCTGCGGCCAGCACGTCGAGCACGGAGGTCTGCAGCCCACGGAAGGCGGCACCGGATTCGGGGTGCCGTTGTCCGTAGTCGTTTCGCCACCACTCGGCGCGGTTGCGTGCGAAGTGGTTCCACGTCTGCGGGGGCACGAACGCCGCCGCATGGGCCCAGTATTCGACGCCCATCCTCGGCGAGGAATAGAACAGGCGGTCGAGCGTCTCGCGTGGGTACGGTCCCAGGCGGGAGAAGAATGGAAGGTAGTGGGAGCGGACGACACGCGCCACGGAGTCGATCTGGGTCAGCCCCATCGTGGCGAAGACTGATCTCAGGTGGCGAGCCGTGACCCGCTGCGGTCGCGGCCGGTCGAGTCCGGCCGCCGCGATGGCAGTCCTGCGTGCCTGCGCGCGTGTCATCTTCTGCATGATCCCACGCTACATTCCCCTCCCCTATTACTACGTGACGGCGGCCCAGCAACCTCGCGCGAGGTTGCTGGGCCGCCGTCACGTAGTAATAGGGGAGGTTAGTCGGCTGCTTCTTCGAGTTCGCGGTCGAGGGCGATGACTCCGTAGCTCCAGCCCTTGCGGCGGTAGACGACGGAGGGCTTGCTCGACTCCTCATCGATGAACAGGTAGAAGTCGTGACCGACGAGCTCCATCCGGTTGAGGGCCTCTTCGATGCCGATCGGTGCGGCGGTGAAGGTCTTCTCCCGCAGGACCACCGGCGAATCGCCCTCGGCCTTGATCCGACCGTTCGTCTTGTCGACGTTCGTCGGCTGATCGTCTGCCGCGGCCGAAGAGTCGGCGTCAGGGTCGGGAATCAGCGGTTCGGCAATCGGCATCTTCGCCAACGCTTCGGCGGTGGATTCCTTGCGGTGGTGACCCGAACGCGGAACCTTGTGCCGATCTCTGGCGCGCCTCAGCCGCTCGACGAGCTTGGCCCATGCCAGATCGAGGGCCGCGTATTTGTCGCTGGCCATGGCCTCAGCCCGAATCGCCGGCCCCTTCGCCACCACGGTGAGTTCAACCCTCTCGCTCGTCTCGGGCTGGCGGGAGTTCTTCTCGTGGGTGACGTGCACTTCGACGCGCTGAGCTCGGGGAGCGAGCTGTTCGACCTTCGCGATCTTGTCCTCGATGTGGGCTCGAAAGCTGTCGGAGATGGTCAGTTGACGGCCGTTGACAACGATGTCCATGATGTGTCCTTAGCGACTCGCTCGTCGGATTCATCCGATCCCATGCCCTTGGATGGGTAAACACCGTTATACAGTAAAGGGAGAGACAAATCGAGTGCCCCCGCGGCCGAGCCCGAGAACGGCTCCTGCAGCGGGTCTGATCTGCACCGATGCTAATAATCGTGCGCTTTCTGCCAAGGTCGCACCGGTCGTGGAGAAGTCATCGACGAGGATGTCCGCCGAGGCGGCCCGCCGCCGGTCACGCGGTTCGGATGACCGAATGATCTCCAGTTCCACCGCATCGAGATGCTGGGTGCGAGAGGCGTTCTTCGACCGCTCCTTCGCTCCGAGCCCGACCTGGTCCCGGGACCGTTCGGCCCGCAGCACGTCATGGACTTCCAACGGCAGCTCCGGGGCCAGCTCCTGCGCCCTCCGCGCCAGAGCGGCGGTATGGGAACCGCCGCGACGACGCCTGGCACGAGCTGAGCTTGGGGCCGGGAAGAGTCTGATCGCCCCTCCCCTGTAGCCGATGAGGTCGAGGGCCGCGACGACCGAGCGGTTCAGGGCCAGTGCCAGGGGATCGAGGATGTCGCGGCGGCCTCCGTCCTTATATCCGACGACCATCCGCGAGATGCGCGAGTTGTATTCGCAGACGCCGACGATCGGAATCTGACCGTAGCGCGGCTCCATCGCCCGCGGGATTCCGCCGAGCAGCTGCAGGCAACTCGTACACAGCGAGACGTTCTCCCGCCCGCATCCGGCGCATCGTCGGGGCAGGAGCAGTTCGCCGACCTCCTCGAGCAGCCCCATGGGAGCAATCTACTATGCGCCCGCAACCCCACGGGCCTAGCGGTCAGCCGGGGTAGGACGGATCCTTCGCCGCAACATCGACGAGTTTCTGCCACGCATTCGAGTTATACGAATACAGCGCCCCCTCGGAGCCGGTGACCAGGATCGAGCGGCCATCGGCGCCACCGGCGATACGGCTTCCGCCGGAGACCTCACCGAGCTGCTCCGAGGGACCGGTGACGCCGATGCGGAACGGCTGCGCGGAGTCGCCCTCTTCGGCCGCCAGAGCCACCAGATTGGTCGAACCGGCCCAGGAGACGTCCTTGACCTCGTCGAAGTTCGCGCCCACGGAGATCGGGGTCTCGGAGGCGTGGCCGGACGGGTTTCCGGCCTTGTCCCGGGGGATGCCCACGACGTCGATGCGGTCCGGTTCCCCCTTGTGGCGACTGAGCAGGGCGACTCGGGTGCCGTCGCGGGAGACTTCGACGTCGGCGAGCTGCCTGCCGGAGAGGAAGTCCACGGCCACGGTGAAGACCTTGCCGTCACGGCCCACCGCCTTGAGCTCGCCCTTGTTCGCGGCCTCCCCGGTCCACGTCATGTTGAACCGGTCGATACTCGGACGCACGAGCTGTCTGCCCTCGAGGATCGGGGTGGCGTCGACCGCGTCAGATTTCAACCGCATGAGTTCCCGGCGCTCGTTCTGCAGGTACACGTACAGGGAATCATCGAGCGAGACCGCAGGATCGCTGGCCTTCTTCCCCTTGAGGTTCGGACTGTTCTCGACCTTGGCCACGGTGGTGCCCGAAACCCGGGAGAGCCGGTTGTCGGCGAGCACCACGGGAGGACCGTCGACCTGGATGGACGTGTCGGTCTTCGGCTGCAGGCTCGCAGAGATCGTCTGCCCGCCGATGCTCAGTTCGATGCTCGAGACCGAGGGGATGACCTGAAGAGTCGTTGAGATCTGCTGGCGGATCAGCCCCTTCTCCCGGTCCGAGAGGGCGGGGCTCTGCGGTCCCAACGACACATGTGCGACCCCGTTCTCGATCGTCACAACGTTCGATTCGCTGAGCTTCGCGCCGTCCGGGACAGCGGTGATCACCGCGCCCGACAGATACGGGGCCGGCCCGCTGAGCAGTTCGTTCATCAGCGCAGTCGGGGTCGACGAGGAGCGGAGGAACCACCGGGAGTCGGGGACGAGATACGAGTAGTCGGAGGTGAAGAACTGCAGCGAGTAGTTGAGGAAGATCGTGCGGAAATCGGACTGGCTGATGAGCAGGCCGTCCGGGGCCGAGGAGATCCGCCATTCGCCGTTCTCCTGCCGCAGCGAGAACTCCAGAGTCGACTGGGTGCCGGGTTTCGTCGAGTTGTACACGCCGGAGGAGTCGACGAGGCCGACCACCGGGGCCGACATGCTCAGGGTCTTCTGGTCGGAGGTGACCTCTTGGTTCAAGGAATCGATGTCCGTGTCGTTGGGCAGCACCGACACGGATTCCTGCGGACTCCACTCCTGCGCTTCGGCCTCGGTGAGGAATGAACGGGCGACGGAGAAGTTGTTGCCGGTTCCCGCGCCCGCGGCGAGGAATCCGCGCACGATCTCCGAAATGCTGTCGCCGGGTTCAGGCCCGTCGGGGATGCGGGCATTGCTGGCCCCGGGATCCCCCGAATCGTCTTCGATGTGGCCGACCGGTGAGGAGGTCGGGATCGACGAGCAGCCGACAAGGGCGAGAGAGGCGAATACGGAGACCAGGATCGTCCGCACGCGGAACCTTCGTGACTGCAGCGATGTCATGATCGGCCTCCTTCGCCTTCGCCATCGGTCTCGGCGGCGTCGCCGAGGCGGTTGTCGTCCTCATCGGAATCCGCCGCCTCGGCGGCATCGGTGTCCTGCTGTTCGTCCTCGGCGGCCATCGTCTGATCGGTTTCAACGACGATCGGGATCGACCCGGTCTGGATCCGCACGGATCCATCGGAAGACAGAGGACCGGCGACGAGGGCGGCACCCTGGATCTGCGCATCGCGGGGCGGCAGCGGCAGCGGTGAGGAGGTGATCTCCTGATCCGGGCGACGCGGAATCGTCAGACGGAAACAGGACCCCTCGCCGGGTTTGCCCCAGACCTGCAGCCACCCGCTGTGCAGGTGAGCGTCCTCGAGTGAGATCGCCAAGCCCAGCCCGGAACCGCCGAGGGTGCGTTTGCGGGCCGGGTCGGCGCGCCAGAACCGGTCGAAGACATGCTCGACCTGTTCCAAGTTCATGCCCACACCGTGGTCGCGCACGCTGACTGCGACGGCCTCGGCATTGGAGGCGACATAGATGTCGATCGGGTTGCCGTCACCATGCTCGATCGCATTCACCACGAGATTGCGCACGATGCGGGTGATGCGCACCCGGTCGGCCTCGGCCATCACCGGCGAGGACGGGGCGTGGACGACGATGCCCGTCGACATCTGCTCGGCGACCATCGACACCGTCTCGATGACGGAGGTGACGATGGCCCCGATGTCGACGGGTTTGGCCACGAGCGCTGCGGCACCGGCATCGTAGCGGGAGATCTCGAGCAGGTCGGAGAGCAGATTGTCGAAGCGTTCGGCCTGCGAATTCAGCAGCTCGGCGCTGCGGGCGGTGACGGGGTCGAGTTCGTCACGCGAGTCGTAGATGAGGTCCGCGGCGGCGCGGATCGTCGTCAGCGGTGTGCGCAGTTCGTGCGAGACGTCGGAGACGAACTGACGCTGCAGCACGGACAGCCGTTCCATCTGCTCGATCTGATGCTGCAGAGTGTCGGCCATGTCGTTGAAGCTCTCACCGAGCACCGCGATCTCGTCGTTGCCGTGCACGGGCATGCGTTCGTCGAGGTCACCGTCGGCGATGAGGCGGGCGACTTCGGCCCCCGTGCGCACAGGGGTGACGACGAGGCGTGTGACGATCCAGGCGACGGCACCGACGAGGACGACGAGGACGAGTGCGGCGACGAACATCGACCTCTGCACGAAGTTCAGGGTGTCCTGCTGTTCGCTGAGATCGCCCAGGTAATAGAGCTGGAATTGGCCGGCGCCCGGGATCTGCAGCTCCTGGGTGATGAGCAGTCCGGGGCCGTTGCCGTCCGGCAGACTCACTGATTGGTAGAGCTTGTCATCGGTCGGGGCTTTGCGGATGGCTTCGCGCAGTTCGTCGGTGACGGGCACCTTCGCCGTTTCCCCGTCCTCCTCGGCGACGCCGGCGGTGATCGTGGTGAACGAGGAGTTCGGTTCCTTCGGCTCCAGTGTCAGCGAATACACCGACCCGGCCGAACGGTTGTAGATCGACGACAACTGCGAAGACAGGGTGTCCTGAGTCACCGCCTGACCATCGACGGGAGCCAGAGAACGCAGCTCGGAAAGGATCGACCGGGCCTGTGAGGACAGAGAGTCCAGACGGGTGTCAAAGAGGCCGCGGGCGATCTGCTGGGACATATAGGTGCCGACTCCGAAGATCGCCACCGAAGTGAGCACGATGGTGAGAGCGACGATCCTGACCTGCAGGGAGTGGCTGAACGATCGAAGGATGAAACTCCAGAACGTTCGCAGTGCCGAGGCCGCGGTGCGGATGGGCCCGCCCGCTGCCGACCCGGAACTCACGCGGCTCTGCCGGCCTTATAGCCGACGCCGCGGACAGTGACGATGATGTCGGGTTTCTCTGGGTCGCGTTCGATCTTCGACCGCAGCCGCTGCACGTGCACGTTGACCAGTCGAGTGTCGGCGGCATGACGGTAGCCCCAGACCTCTTCGAGGAGAGTCTCACGAGAGAACACCTGCCAGGGTTTGCGGGCCAAGGCCACCAGCAGATCGAATTCGAGGGGAGTCAGCGATACCGGGGAACCGCCCTTGGTCACGGTGTGGCCGGCCACGTCGACGACGACATCGCCGACGGTCAGCAGCTCCGGGGCCTGCGGTTCGGAGATCCGCAGGCGGGCACGGACACGGGCGATGAGCTCCTTGGGTTTGAATGGCTTCGGCACATAGTCGTCGGCACCGGATTCGAGACCGAGGACGACGTCGACGGTGTCCGATTTCGCCGTGAGCATGATGATCGGCACCGAGGACACCTCGCGGATCTCTCGGCAGACTTCGAGACCGTCCTTGCCCGGCAGCATCAGGTCGAGGAGGACGAGGTCCGGGCTGACCTTCTGGAACTCCTCGAACGCCTGGTCGCCTGTGGCACAGAAGAAGGGCTCGAAGCCTTCACTTTTGAGCACAATTCCGATCATTTCGGCCAAAGCCGTGTCATCATCAACTACGAGGATTCGAGCGTTCATGCTCCCATTGTCCCTTATGTTCGCCTGTTCTTTCGTTCCCGACACTCCTACCCTATCGGGCCGAGCCGACCACCTCGGTCATCACGTGGCCTCTGCTCGGCACGAACAGGAGAATCATGGCAGGATTGGCAGTGATGGGACGCTCGAATGCATGGACCTCGGAGGTCGACTGGCACACCGGCCGATGGCAGGCCCGCACCGCATCCGCCCCGCATCACAGCTGGGCGCCTCCGCCGCCTCGCGGACTGTTGCCCAAACGTCCGCTGACCTTCATCGAGGCACTCGATTCCGGGTTTCGGCTGCTGCGATTCGCGCCGGGGCTGAGCATCGGCTCCTCCCTCATCGTCTTCACGCTCTGGAGCCTTCTGCTCACCGCCATCGGCACATTCGTCGCCGTGCAGTTCCTGCCGTTCCTCTACGATCTCAGCGGCAACGACGAGGCCCTCTCCGGCTTCCTCGCCCTCGCCCAGCTGGGATCGGCTGCTCTCAGCCTGCTCAGCCTCGGACTGGCACATCTGCTCTCCGGACTCATCGCCACCGGCACCCGCGCCTCCTTCGGAGCACGCAGGACCACCCTGTCCGAGGCGTGGAAGGCCCTAGCCGGCCGTCGGCTGCGCCTGGTCTCAGCGACCGTGCTCATGTCGGCGATCAACCTCGGCCTGCTGCTCGCCCTCGCCGCCCCCACCGCTCTGTTCGCTCTCATCGATTCTCCGGTTCTCGCCTTCGTCTGGGCCGGAATCGCCGTGCTGCTGTGGCTGCTCGCACTCCTGTGGATCAATCTGCGCCTGTCCTTCCTCGGCGCATCGATCGTCGTCGAGGATCTCAATGTGCGCGCCGGGATCCGCCGGTCGTGGGCGCTGACATCGCGCGGGTACTGGAGGCTGCTCGGTCAGCTGGCGCTCGGCTATTTCCTGTCGAATCAGCTCGTCCAGCTCGTCATCTCACCGCTGGTCTTCGTCATCTCCATCGCCGTCGGCCTCGGCTTCGCCACGACGGAGGGCAACGACACCGCACAGCTCGTCCTCGGAGTCGTCGCCGGCGGTCTGCTGCTGGCTCTGACGCTGATCTCCTCAGCCGTGCTCTTCGCCTACTTCTCCTGCCTCGTCACGGTCTGCTACTTCGACCAGCAGATGCGCACCGAAGGTCTCGACCTCATCCTCATCCGCAGTGAGGAGGAGCGATGACCGGCAGCCTCTTCACCACCGCGGTCTCGGTGGCCCAGCTCAGCGCCGCCTCGGCGAGCATCGACCGCAGGACCGGCCGCGAATGGGTCGAACATGAACTGTCGAAGCAGGAATACGCGGCCAACGACCTCACCCCGCTCGAGCAGATCGGCCAGTGGCTGTCCTCCCTGTGGGATTCCCTCGTCAGCGCCGCGCTGGGGGCGAATTCGCCGTGGCTGCTGCTCCTCGTCGTGCTCGCCGTGATCGCGATCATCGCCCTCATCATCTGGCGCATCCGCCGTGCCGGGTTCCGCCGCACCGGCCTCCCGCTGTCGGCCTTCGACCCGGTCGTGTCCCTGCCCGAACCCGGTCCGTGGCGCGAGAGCGCGGCCCGGGCCGCGGCCGCGGGAGACTTCGAGACTGCGGTCATCGACGAGTCCCGCGCGATCTTCGCGGTCCTCTCGGTCAAGCAGATCGTGTCGTTGGAGTCCTCGGCGACGGCCAATGAGATCGCCCACGACGCCGAGGCGGCCCTGCCCGACCACGGCCCGGACCTGCACCGCGTCGCTGAGGTCTTCAACGACCTCCTCTACGGACAGAGGACCGCACAGCGGTCGCGACCGGACCGAGACCTGTCCGCGGTTTACGCGCAGCAGTGCGCTCTCGACCGGAGCCTGAGCGCGCTGCCGGTCCGCAACAGGCAGGAGGCACCGGCATGAGCGCACAGCTGGATGTGGCCACCCGCGGCACCCGTTCGAGCACCCGCATCCCCTTCGGCACCCGGATGCGTTCGGTCGGAGTCTGGATCACAGCGGCCATCGTCATCCTCATCGTCGTCATCGCGATGATGGTCCTCACAACCGATGACGAAGTCGACGAGCCCCTCCACTTTGATTCGACCTCGCGGAGCGGGACGAAGGCTCTTGTCGAGACGCTGCGCGCCCACGGCGTCGAGGTGACCACCACCGAGGACAAGAAGACGGCACGCACCGCAGCCGCACGTCCCGATACGACCCTGCTCATCCCCGCCAACACCGATGCCCTGTCGGCCGGGGACATCAACGGGTTCGAATTCACTCTGCGCAAGCACGCCAATCGGCTCGCGCTCGTCGACCCGGGCGCGAACGTCGCCTCATTCACCGACCGCATCACCGTCAATGACAATGGGAGTCCGCTGAGCACCCCGGACCCGGTGTCACAACCGGACTGTTCGGCCCCGAGTGCCCGTGCCGCCGGCACCGTGACCACCGGTGAGATGGAATACGCCGAAACGGCGAAGGGCACCGACGGCATCACCGCGTGCTACCCGTTCGCGGGCCCGGGTGTGACGGAGGTCGACGGCGCCGAGGTGGCTCCCGGATCCGCGCGCGGACAGCTCGTCACCGATACCGGTGGTCCGGTCCCCCTGACCGTGATCGGCAATCCGGAGTGGGTGACGAACGAACACATCGATGAGGAGGGCAACGCCGCCCTGGCCCTCTCGACGCTGTCGGAGACCGACCATCTCGTCGTGTACTACCCGCAGTTCGACGCCGATGAGCAACCGCCGCCGTCGCTCATCGACTACGTGCCCAGGTGGTTCCTCGCCGGTGCCCTGTGGCTCATCCCCTGCACGCTCGTCCTCCTCCTCGTCCTCGGGCGGAGGTTCGGCCCCCTGGCCGTCGAGCGACTGCCCGCGATCGTGCCCGCTGTGGAGACAGTCCACGGCCGTGCTGCCCTGAGCTCCCGCAGCCACGACCGTGCCGGTGCTCTGCACACTCTGCGCACAGCGGCGCTGCTGAGGATCGCCAAACGTCTGGCGCTGAGCCCCGATGCCCGCATGCCGGACATCCTCGACCGCATCGCCGCAACCACCGGGGCGGATCCGGCTCTGCTCCATCATGTCTTCGTCTCGGCTCCTGTGCGTACGGATGCCGAACTCACCGACCTCGTCCATCAACTCACCCAGATCGAAAGTGAGATCCCATGACCCAGTCGCCGCAGGACAACTCCGCACCCCAGACTCCCGCTGCGCCGGAGGCCCCCGAACCGGACACGCCCCCTGCTCCGCAGACCCCGGTCGGCGGCGAGGCCCCCGCCCAGCAGGTGACTGCGCCGGGACCGGATCCGCTGCGCGAGGCCTTCACCGGTGTGCGCACCGAGATCGCCAAAGCCGTCGTCGGTCAGGACCAAGCGGTCACCGGAATGCTCATCGCTCTGCTGAGCCAGGGACATGTCCTCCTCGAAGGTGTGCCCGGAGTTGCCAAGACACTCCTCGTGCGCAGCTTCGCCGCCGCCGTCTCCCTCGAGAGTTCACGCGTCCAGTTCACCCCTGACCTCATGCCCAGCGATGTCACCGGTTCGCTGGTCTTCGACGCCTCGGCCGCTGACTTCTCGTTCCGTCCCGGACCGGTGTTCACGAACATCCTCATCGCCGATGAGATCAACCGCACCCCGCCGAAGACCCAGTCGGCGCTGCTCGAAGCGATGGAGGAGCACCAGGTGTCCGTCGGTGGTCGTCCCCGCCGGCTGCCCGAACCGTTCCTCGTCGCCGCCACGCAGAACCCCGTCGAATATGAAGGCACTTATCCGCTGCCGGAAGCCCAGCTCGACCGGTTCCTGTTCAAACTCGTCCTCGACCTGCCGGAACGTGAACACGAGTTCGAGATCCTCGAGCGCCACGCTCGCGGCTTCGATGCCGCCGAGCTCTCGGCGGCGGGCCTGCGCCCGGTCGTCGACGCCGACCTCATCGCCGGCGCCCGTGAGGCCATCGCGGGAATATACATCGCGCCGCAGATCATCACCTATGTCGTCGATCTCGCCCGCGCCACCCGCCGGGCCCCGTCCCTGGCGCTGGGTGTCTCCCCCCGAGGAGCGACGAGGATGCTCGGAGCCGCCCGCGCCCACGCGTGGCTGAGCGGACGGAACTACGTCACCCCCGACGATGTCAAGGCACTGGCGCATATGACGCTCGGTCACCGTGTCATCCTGCGGCCCGAGGCGCAGATGGACGGCCTCGACGTCAATCAGGTCCTCGATTCGATCATCGCCACCACCGAAGTTCCGCGCTGAATGACCGCCCGGCTGTTCCTGCTCACTCTCCTCGGTCTCGTCCCGATCCTCCTCGTGCCCACCTGGACGATGGGGCTCATCGTGATCGGGGTGCTCATCATCGTCGGAGTCCTCGACTTCTTCCTCGTCCCCCGCATCCATGATCTGCGGCTGCAGCGCACACCGGGCCCCCTCGTCCGCCTCGGCGCCGGGACCCACAGCACGCTGACGCTGATCAACGATTCGCCGCGGCGACTGCGACTGGACGTCCGTGACGCGTGGGCGCCGAGCGCCGGAGCGGTGAGGACCCGCTCACATCATGACCTGGCGCCCGGCGAGGAGGCCGAGGTGCGCACAGCACTGCAGCCGGTCAGGCGTGGAGCCCTGCCGGCCGATCTGGTGACGGTGCGCAGCCGCAGCGTGCTCGGTCTCATCGCCCGCCAGAAGAGCATCGAGGTCCCCGCCGAAGTCCGTGTGCTGCCCCCGTTCGCCTCTCGCCGGGAACTGCCGTCGAAGACGCAGAAGCTGCGTGAGCTCGAGGGCCGGTCCGCGGTGATGATCCGCGGCCTGGGCACCGAGTTCGATTCGCTGCGCGACTATGTCGACGGTGATGATGTGCGCTCCATCGACTGGCGGGCCAGTGCCCGCGCTCAGGATCTCGTCGTCAAGACGTGGCGACCGGAGAAGGACCGAAGGGTCGTCATCGTCGTCGACTCCTCCCGCTTCGCCGCCCGCCGCTGCGGTGAGGGTACGGTCTTCGATGCGGCCCTCGAAGCGTCTCTGCTGCTCACCGCCCTGGCCACCGGAGCAGGCGACCGCGTCGATGTCATCGTCGCCGATGCCCGGGTGCGCGCCATGGCCTCGAGCCGACGCGCCCACGACCCGGTCCATGACCTGTCGGTGGCATTGACCCCGGTGCATCCGGAGCTCTTCGACGCGGATTGGGAGTCGATCACCGCCTCGGTGCTGGCCACGGCTCGTCAGCAGGCGCTCGTCGTGTTGGTCACGCAGCTCGATGAGTCGACGCTCGCCGACGACATTCTGCCGGTCCTGCCCACCCTGACCAGCCGTCACCGGGTGGTCGTGGCCAGTGTCGAGGATCCTTCCCTGCGTGACCTCGCCGAGGCTCGCGGTGATGCCGAGGAGATCTACACCGCGGCCGCCGCCGAGGCGGAGCTGCTGACGACGACCTCGTTGCGGACCCGTCTGCGCGGGCTCGGTGTGTCCTCGGTGCAGGCCGCACCGGAGGATCTTCCCGGTGCCCTGGCCGACCTCTACATCCGGCTCAAGGTCACCGGGGGCCTGTGAACGGGTTCCCGGCCCCGGACTCATCTGCCAGCTCACACGAACCCGTCGGCGGCCGCTGACCGGGTGTTCTAATGGTCGGTGGAGATGACGGAATAACCGGCCTGATGTTCGTCGAGATCGGCGCTGAGCCCGGCCTCGGCCGCGCGTTTGCCGAAGTGCCGGGCATAGAGGACGACGGCCGCGGTGCAGAGGACTCCGATGGCGATCTTGAGCACCGGCGGAATCGGGTTCGGAGTCACGAACCCCTCGATGAGGCCCGAACCGAAGAGCAGAATCACGAGTCCGCCGGCGACGATGAGCAGCGACCGGGCTTCGGAGGCGAGCTTGTCACGACGGAGTCGGGGCCCCGGCACGACCCAGGCGAAGAAGAGTCGCAGGCCGGCGGCTGCGGCGAGGATGATGCAGCTGATCTCGGGGATCCCGTGCGGCAGGATGTAGAGGAAGAAGTCTGACGCTCGGTCGAACTCGAACATCATGGCGCCGGAGAAGCCGACGTTGATCGCGTTGGAGAACAGTCCGGCGACGACATAGACGCCGGTGATGCCCAGGAGGACGAATTGGACGGCGATCCACGCGTTGTTCGTCCACACGCCCACCGCGAAGAATCCGTTCGGGTTCTCCTTGTAGTAGTCGACGAAGTCATGTTCGGCGAACTGTCTGCGGAACTCACGGTCGCCGAAGGTCTCGAGCACTTCCGGGTGCATTCCCGCCCACACTCCGGAGACGACGGCGACGGCGAGGAACGCCGCGGCCACGATGACGAAATCCCAGCGCAGGCGGTACAGCGACAGCGGCAGGCTGATGACGAAGAAACGCGACAGACCCGACAGTCCCCCGCTCGGTACGGAGGACAGATGGTTGCGGGAACGGTGGACGATCGCGGAGAGCCGGGCGGCTTCGAGCGAGTCCGGGGCGACGGTCATGATCCGAGAGAGATCCTTCGACGCCGCCCGGTAGAGGTCGAGGAACCGTGTCGTCTGATCGGGGGTCAGCGTGTTCTTCTTCGCCAGTGCCGACAGCTCCTGCCAGTCATCGCCATGCAGCTCGGCCAGAAGGTTCGGATCCATGCCTCCACTCTATCGGAGACCGCATGCCTCATGACGATTTCTCGGCCGGATATGACACGATGGACCGGTGAGTACTCTGGTCACCGGTGAAGCCGTCGAACTCAACGTCCAGCCAGCCGCGCTGGCGGCACGCGCGTTGAGCTGCCTCATCGACTACATCGTCTATTCCCTCGTGAACATCGGGCTGCTCATCGCCACGTTCTGGCTGCTGCTGGCCGCGCTCGACGTCAATGGGCTGCTGCTGGCCTCGATCATGACCATCATGACGGTGTCCGTGTTCGTGCTGCTGCCGATGCTCGTCGAGGTGCTCAGCCACGGCCGGTCGCTGGGAAAGCTCATCCTCGGGCTGCGCATCGTCCGCGACGACGGCGGCGCCGTGCGGTTGCGTCATTCGTTCATCCGCGCACTGCTGTGGCCCTTCGAGATCCTGTCCACCGGCGGCGGTATCGCCGCTCTGTCCGGGCTCGTCTCACCTCAGGCGAAGCGCCTCGGCGATTATCTGGCCGGCACCGTGGCGGTGAGCGAACGCAGCGCTCCGCCTCCGCCGATGCACACACATGTGGCACCGCAGCTGCAGGCGTGGCTGGCCCGCACGGACGTGTCCGCAGTGCCCGCGGGCCTGCACCGGCGCATCGTCCAGTTCCTCGCCATGGCGCCGCAGCTCGGCAACGAATCGAGATGGCAGCGGGCGATCGAACTCGCCACCGAACTCAACCCCTATGTCGCGCCGGCACCACCGGAGGGAACCTTCCCCGAACAGTTCCTGTCCGCGGTCATCCACCGAATCCGCGCCGCCGAAGTCGACACGCTCCGGCAGCGCGCGGCCCGGGCGGAGAAGTTCAGAGCCGGGGTCGACACGCTCCCCCACGGCCTGAGCCTCCACCGCCGCTGAGCGAGCCGCCAGCAGGGCGCTGAGCGCGTCGACGACAGCGTGCTGAGCCTGCCCGGCGGCGTCGCACTGCATATGCCGGCGAAAGCGCACTGAGGCCGCTGGCGGCGTCAGTAGCGGTAGTGATCGGGTTTGTACGGTCCGGCCACGTCGACGCCGATGTATTCGGCCTGTTCCTTGCTCAGTTCGCTCAGCTTCGCTCCGAGCGCGGGCAGGTGCAGACGTGCGACCTTCTCGTCGAGTTCCTTCGCCAGACGGTGCACCGAATCATCGTAGCGTTCGTGGGCGGCCCACAGTTCGATCTGGGCGAGCACCTGATTGGCGAACGACGCGCTCATGACGAACGACGGGTGCCCGGTGGCGTTGCCGAGGTTGAGCAGCCGCCCTTCGGAGAGGACGAGGAAGTCCGTCCGCGCCCGGTCGAGTCCCACCTCGGCGGGCACCGGAACGGACCATTCGTGGACCTGCGGTTTGATCTCGATCTTCTCCACACCGGGCAGCCGGGACAGTCCGGCCAGGTCGATCTCATCGTCGAAGTGGCCGACGTTGCCGACGATCGCTCCGGGCTTGAGCGTCTGCAGCACCTCGACGCTCACGACTCGGGTGTTCCCGGTCGTGGTGATGATGATGTCGGCCTGTGGTGCCGCCTCGGCGAGGTGGGAGACCTGGTAGCCGTCCATCGTCGCCTGCAGTGCGCAGATCGGGTCGATCTCTGTGACGATGACGCGCGCCCCCTGACCGCGCAGGGCTTCTGCGGCGCCTTTGCCCACGTCTCCGTAGCCGACGACGACGGCGATCTTGCCGCCGATGAGCACGTCGGTGGCGCGGTTGAGTCCGTCGGGCAGGGAATGGCGGATGCCGTAGCGGTTGTCGAACTTCGACTTCGTCACCGAGTCATTGACGTTGATGGCGGGGAACGGCAGCGCTCCCTGCTCGGCGAGGCGGTAGAGGCGGTTGACTCCGGTCGTCGTCTCCTCGCTCACGCCCTTGATGCCGGTGGCCAGCCGGGCGAAGCGGCCCGGGTTCGCCTCGATCGCCGCAGCGATCTGGGTGAGCAGGACCTTGAATTCCTCCGGGTCGTCCTCGGCTGCGGTGGGCACTCCCCCAGCGGACTCGAATTCAGTGCCTTTGAGCACGTACATGGTGGCATCGCCGCCGTCGTCGAGGATGAGATTCGGGCCCTCGGGGAAATCGAAGATCTTGTCGGCCGCCCACCAGTACTCCTCGAGCGTCTCGCCCTTCCACGCGAAGACCGGGACCCCTGCCGGAGCCTCGGGTGTCCCGGAGCCGACGACGACGGCGGCTGCGGCCTCGTCCTGAGTGGAGAAGATGTTGCAGCTGGCCCAACGGACTTCGGCGCCGAGGGCCACGAGGGTTTCGATGAGCACCGCGGTCTGCACGGTCATGTGCAGGCTGCCGGCGATGCGGGCACCGGACAGAGGCGCTGAGGCGGCGAACTCGTCGCGCAAGGCCATGAGCCCGGGCATCTCCCGTTCGGCCAGGCGGATCTGGTGCCGACCGGCCTCGGCAAGGGTGAGATCGGCGACCTTGAAGTCGGTGGAATCGAGCACGGTACCTCCATATGGCGGGCTGTCGGATCGTGTTCGAGTCTATTGCCCGAACAGCTGGCTTGTCCCACCCGGCCCGGTCCGCGGACAGAGAACCGGTCGGTCAGGCACGAGCGGTGACGAAGTCGCTGACCCGATCCCGCAGTTCCTGCATCCGGGCGACGTCCGCGGCTTCGACGTTGAGCCGGACGAGGGGTTCGGTGTTCGACTTGCGCAGGTTGACCCACCAGTCGTGACCTTGGAGTCCGATGCCGTCCAGGTCGTCGACCGTGTTGTCCGGGAAGTCTCCGGCGTGTGCGGCGAAGTCCGAGAGCACGGCGTCGGGGTCGGCCACGGTGAAGTTGATCTCCCCGGACTGCGCGAAACGGTCGAAGGAGTCCACGAGTCGGGAGGCGGGTGCTCCGGACTCGGCCAGGGCCGAGATGAGGTGGCAGGCGGCGAGCATGCCTGAGTCCGCGCCGAAGAACTCCTCGAAGTAGAAGTGGGCGGAGTGTTCGCAGGCGAAGACCGCTCCGGTTTCGCGCATGAGGGTCTTGATCCCGGAGTGTCCGACCTTCGAGCGCAGGGCACGCCCGCCGGCGGCCGTGATCGTCTCGGCCACGCTGCGGGAGGTGATGAGGTTGTGGATGACGGTGGGCTGTTCGTTGCCCTGAGCTCGTGCGCGGGCGATCTCTCGTTCGGCGACGAGGGCGCCGACGGCCGAAGCCGACATCGTCGCTCCTGTCTCGTCGATGAAGAAGCAGCGATCGGCATCGCCGTCGAAGACGAGTCCGAGATCCGCCCCGGTCTCGACGATGGCGTGGGCGGCGTCGACGAGGTTCTCGGGCTTGAGCGGATTCGCTTCGTGGTTGGGGAAGGTGCCGTCGAGTTCCGTGTACAGCCCGATCACCTCGAAGGGCACCGAGGCGGCTCCCGCGTCGGTGCCGAAGACCTCCCCGAGGAGCCGGCCGGCCATGCCGTTGCCGGCGTCGAGGACAATCTTCAGTCCCGTGACCTCTTCGATGCGGGTCAGTGCCCGCATCCGCGCGACGTACTGTTCGCGCATGGTCTTCGCTGCCCCTTCGTCGACGGCGACGGCACGGCCATCGTTGAGAGGTGCCGTGGCGGCGAGCTCCCTGACTCGGGACAGACCGGAGGCGAGGCTGACCCCGGCGGCGCGGGGGCCGCAGATCTTGATCCCGTTGTAGTCGGCGGGGTTGTGGCTGGCAGTGATCATCGCACCGGGGATGTCGAAGATCCCCGAAGCGAAGTAGAGCTGGTCGGTCGAGCACAGTCCCAGCAGCATCGGTCGTAATCCGGCGGCTTCGACTCCCGCGGCGAAGGCGTGGGCGAACCCGGGCGAGCTCGGGCGCATGTCATGTCCGAGGACCACCTCGGTGGTGGAGTGGAGCTCGGCCATCGTCGCTGCGGTCGCGAAGCCGAGGGCGAAGAGGACGTCATCGTCGAGCTCGTCCGGGATGCGCCCGCGGATGTCATAGGAGCCCACGACCGCGGTGAGGGCGGCGGTGCGGTGCGGGGCCGGGCCCGCGTCGTTCGAAGCGGGGTTCGGTGTCTCGGGCGAGGCTTCGGACGAGGACGAGCCGGTGGGGCTCATGAGTCGCCGATGATGCGCAGGTGTCCGTGCTTGCGGCCGGAGTGCGCGGAATCGTTCGCGCCGGTCTGTTCGCCGCGGGCCGGGGTCCGGTCGGCACGGTCGGCGGCTTCCCTCACAGCATCGGCGATGGCCAAGAGGTCGTCGCGACTGCGCTCGGGCGGGGCCTGCCCGGAATCGATGCGGATGAGCTGCCAGTCCACGGGCGCGGTCAGCTTGGCAGCATGTTCGGCGCACAGGTCGTGGGCACCCGGCTCGGCGCGCCTGCCCAGCGGCCCGATGACGACGGTCGCATCAGCGTGCACGTACGTCATAGTGGCGGCGGCGGGGCGCGAGCAGCTGACTTTTGAACACATTCTCACGGCTGACACAGTCCAATACTCTACACGCCGGATTCGACCGATTCGCTCAGGCGCGGCGGCCTCGCACGTAGAATGGCGTCCTATGAGATCGAGGCGACATCGCGACCGGCACGGACGGGGCCTGCGCTCCCCGCTGCACCGGGCCGCGGTACCGGCCAAGCTGAGTCGGGCCGAGAGCTTCGCCCAGGCCGCTGCCGCCGAATTCGCCCGGATGCGCACCCGCGAACCGGATCTCCTCGCCGAGGTGGTGCTGGCCGTCGATGCGGTTCCACCGGCGAGTTCGACCGAGCCGAGTTTCGGTCGAGTGTTCCCGGCGACGGCGAATCGTGCGACCCATATCGTCCTCTACCGACGGGTCATCGAAGATCACGCCGGCACAGAGAACAGGGACGCGCTCATCGCCGAGGTGGTCGCCGATCAGGTCGATATCCTCCGCCGTACGTGACGGCCGTGTCCGCGCGGTCCCCACAGACTCGGAGCCGAAGCGGCTTCAGCCCGAACCGTGCAGCCGACTCAGCCGAGGCGGATGTCGCGGTAGGCCACACCGGTCGGTGCCGGGGCCGGAGCGACGGTGGAGATTCCATCGTCGGTCGTCACGACGGCGGTGGCGTGCACTCCCTCGGCGCGTGAGCCCGAGGCCTGGGAACCCTTGAGGACCAGAGCGCGCACCGATTCCTCGGAGACCGTGCCGGTGTCGACCACCGTCGTTCCGGTGGGGTTGAGGTCGACCGTCTGCGGGTCGGTCAGCGAACCGTTGTCGAGCATGCCCTGCACCTGCACGCGCCCCTGTCCGGGTGAGAGGTGCAGGGAGGTCTCTCCGGTGCGCGGCAGCGCCATGATCTGGGTTTCGGCCAGGGATTCGCTGGCTTGGACGCTGCCGAAATCGCTGGCGCCCTTCTTGCCGTCCTGGCCGATGAATGCTCCCGCCTGGATCTGCTGATCGGCGTCGATGACGAGACTCGTGGCCTCGAGGTCACCGAGATCGGCTTCGGCGACTCCGTGTCCGACCACGGTCATCGACTGTCGGGGAATGTCGATTTCGCCATCGGGGCCGAAGGCCTTGAGTCCGACCTCGGCCAGCCCCTTGCCCGGGTTCGCCACACGCACCCGGACGTCTTTGCCGTTCAAGCCGGTGAGCACCTGCTCACGGTCGGCATCCGCGCCGGCTGCGGCAAGGTCGATTCCCTGAGGTTTGAGCCCGTCGAGCACGGTCTCCTGCACGGAGCCGGCAAGGACTCCCCCGTCGACGGTGACATCGACGGCCAGGGCTTCGGCTCCGCCTGCCAGTCCGGCCAGACGCACGGCGCGCTGTTCGCCGGCTTTGATGCTCAGTTCGGTCGGCTCGGCTGCGCCTCCACCGGGGGTCATGAGCTTGACTTCAGCCTGGACGGGAGCGTCGCCGGGGTTGCTCAGCAGCAGCTGCGAATTCGAGCCGGTGGCACCGGAGCCGGCGAGGATGCGAAAGCTGCTCGCGGCCTGTGCGCAGGTGAGTGTGGCCAGACCGGTGAGGTCGCCGGAGCTGCCTTCGACGGTTTCGAGACCGGTGGTGAGAGCGGGGGCGCCGGGGCGGGCGAATCCCGTGACGACTTTCGTCGAGTCGATGCTGTCGTCGCCGGAGACGAAACCCTGCCCGGCAGGGTTGTCGAAGTCGACCGAGCCGCCGAGGTCGGCGACCTGCAGCCTCGCCGAGGAGGTCGATCCGTCCGCGGCCCCGATCGGTGCCGAAGCGGCGACGACTCGCGTCGAGACCTTCGAATCGTCGACGAACTCCGCGTCCGTGCCCTCGGCCGTTCCGTCGGTGAGCAGAGGGCCGGGGCACACGACGCGCGTGTCGGCGGTGGGCATTCGCACCTGTTCCGGACTGCGATCGAGGGTGCCCGGGGTCATTGGCGCGAGGAATGAGGTCGTGGCCACGAGCACTCCGGGTACGGCGATGGCCCCGAAGGTCATGATGCTGCGCAGATTCTTCATGCGCTCGTCTCCTTGCTGCCGTGGCCGTCGGTGCGCTCGGTCGTCCGACTCGTCCGCTCGGTCGTCCGGCCCGTCTGCCCGGTCGTCCGGCCCGTCCGCTCGGTCGTCCGGCTCGTCCGGCACGTCTGCCCGGTCGCAGCGCCGGACTGCCTGCTGGACACGCGGGTGTGTCTGCGAGATCCGCCGAAGGGGATGGCTGCGATGATGCTCAGCGCACCGAGCACCCAGCCGGCGATGACCCCGACCGGATAGGCCGGCGAATTGAGTGAGAGCTCGACTCGGCCGCCGGAGGCGGGGAGATCGAATTCGCTCACCCAGGTCTCCTGGGAATTTTCCGGCTGCGGCAGCACTTCGCCGTTCGAACGGGCGGTGATCCCGTCTGCGGCATCGGCGATGATCAGTGTGCGTCCGTCCTCACCGGCGGGCACCTCGGCGGTGGTGCCGTGCATCGGTGCGGTGCTCAGCCGTCCATCGGCATCGCGGATGAGGAAGCGCCCGCTGGAGGGCTTGTCGACTCGCCACAGCTGTCCGGATTCGGTGGGCCCGACGGCGATCAGCCCCTGCGCGACCGAGACGGATTTCTGCAGCCCCTCGGCGTTGGTGCCGACGAGGACGAAGTCGGCGCCGAGTTCGCCGAGGATATCGCTGACGTCTCCGGCGTCGTCGGCCGACAGGGCGGCCGCCGCCTGTGCCACGAGCACCTGGTCGTCAGGGATCGGCAGCGGGCGTCGCTGCCACGGCCATCCGCCGACGGTCTCAGCTGCGGTCACCGTCGAGGTGCCCAACACGGTTCCGTCCTCGGCCGACAGCAGAGTCGCGAGGACCTCCCCGTCGACATTGTCCAGGCGCAGGGTGCGAGCCTTCGCGTCCCCTTCGGCACGGTCGGCGGCCAGGGCCGGGACGGTGCTGTCCTCGGTGGCGGTGACGGCCTCGGGCGAGGTCGCGGCCCGGCCGGCGCCGATGGCGATGAGTCCGATGGAGGCGACGGCGACCAGGCCGACGAGGCCGCGCATGGGCATCCGTCCGCTGCCGGTCCGACTCGCCGAGGTGCGATCGGCCCCCAGGGACAGCAGCAGGATCGCCCCGAGGCTGATCAGGGTCAGGCCGGCGGCCGGGTAGGAGCCGATGAGATGGAATGGGCCGGTCTGTGCGGGCAGGTGCACCTGGATGGCGGCGAGGATGAGCCCGCCGAGGTAGAGTCCCACCGCCCAGGTCAGCCGAGTGAGTTCGAGCCTGGCCTCGATGAGAGTGAAGAAGGCGAGGATGAGCATCGGGAGAACGAGGACGGGTGCCCACAGCTGGAGCGCTCCCGGGCTGATTCCGCCGAGTCCGAAGTGTTCGGCGAGGTCCGCCAACCAGGACAGGTCGATCGGTCCCGGGAATCCGACGGCCAGCAGGTAGGTCGGCGCGGTCTCGGCCGCTATGGTCTGTCCGGGCATGGTCAGCTGCGTTCCGGGCTCCCGCACGAGAGCCCACAGCCAGGGCCAGGCGAGGAACAGTGTCGGTGCCAGCAGCCACAGATGGCGCAGCCCGCGCCCGGCCACGAGCAGCACCGCAGTGCCGAGGACCGCCACGGTCAGCAGCAGCGGGATGCCGGAGATGATGACGAAGAGCAGCAGTCCGCTGCCGGCCGCGGCCGCGATCGATCCCGTGCGCAGACTCCGTCGCAGGCTCAGCGCCAGCAGCGGCGCGCAGATCCAGACGAGCACCACACCGAGGCGGCCGTCTGAGAGAGCGGAGGTGAACAGCGGTGAAGCGATCCACAGCAGAGCGGCGAATCCGCGTACCCAGCGGCGTGGGAGCACGCTTCCGGCCCCGGCATAGGCGGTGATCCCGGCGAGGATCGGCGCCGCGAGCAGCAGGGTGCGGACCATGATGTCGACATGGCCGAAGAAGAGGAGTGAGAGAGTCCCGAGGACGAGGTGGTAGGGGTCGGCAGGGGCTGCCGCGCCGGTCGAGACATCGAGGTGACGGCCGAGCAGGCGGGAGAAGATCTCACCGAGGCCGACATCCGTGGTCCCCAGGGCGCCGCCGTCGAGGTGGCCGGGTCCGAAGAGCCGGTAGCTGATGAAGCCGCTCATCACCACGGCGGCCAGAACCACATAGGTCAGGGGCGCACGCAGCAGACTCGAACCGCCGGAGATCTCGAGTCGGGAGAAGGAGTCGATGGCCTCTTCGGTGTCGCCGATCGGATTGAGCTCGGCATCGGCGTCGGGCCCGCCGGTGGGCACCTCGGCTGGATGCGAGTCATCGTCCACGTCGCCCATCGACCGACGCTGGACGGCCAGTTCGTCCGCATCGGCATAGAGTGCGGCGACGTGGGAGGTGGAGGTGCGCTTGGCCGATCGGCTGCGCCGAGCATTGGCGCGGCGCAGCGGCGCCGTGGTCCTCGCGTCCGCGGGCAGACCGAAGAGGGCACCGAGGTACCAACCGGCGGACCGGAAATTATTCGACAGCAGCCCACCGAGGATGTGCCCGAAGTTCGAGAAGGCGAGCAGGAAGAGCAGAGCAGCCTGACCCTGACCGGCGAGACTGAGTCGGTAGCGCTGTTCGGTGCGGATCTGGAACTTCGAAACCGGGGGCTGGGGAGAGGACCGGAGCTGAGCGGCCGCCTCGGCGGAGATCTCCATCCGTGCTCCCGGGGCCAACAGCACACGACGCCCGAGATCACGCAGCCGACGGGAGTATTCGATCCCGCGATATGCGGGACCCAGGACGCGAGAGGGGGCGCCGATGCGCGTCAGTTCGGCGGTGGCCATGAGCAGGCCGGGCAGGTCGAGGCCGAGCGTTTCGGTGCGGCTGTCACGCTGCCCCTGATCGATTTCGCCGGAGCCCACGGGATTGAAGCGCTCCCCCGCCGGAGTGGTGCTCACACCGGCGGAGACGATGCGATCGCCGCGCATGAGCTTCGGGCCCACGGCGGCGATGGATTCGGTTTCCCCGATGGCGTCGAGCAGCTCATCGAGACAGCCGGGTTCCGGTCGGCAGTCGGGGGTGAGGAACCACAGATAGTCCGAGTTCGCGACAGCGGGATCCTCGGTTGCCTCGGTCAGCGTCCGTCCCCCGAGATCCACGACTGGGATCTCGGGGAAAAGCGGACGCAGAGCTGTTTCGAGCTCGACCTTGCTGGCGTCGTCACCGGAGGTGACAACGACAGTGACGGCTGGCCTCACACGACCTTTTTCTTGAGCCGGCGGCGTTCGCGTTCGGACATGCCGCCCCAGATGCCGAAACGCTCATCGTTGGCCAGAGCGTATTCGAGGCATTCGGAACGGACGTCGCAGGATGCACAGACACGCTTGGCTTCGCGAGTCGATCCTCCCTTCTCGGGAAAGAACGCCTCCGGGTCGGTCTGGGCGCAGAGGGCCTGGTCCTGCCACGACAGTTCACCGTCTTCTGCGGCACCGAGAAGCAACGACAGCGGCGAGACCGCGGCGTTGTCCTGCTGCAGCGGCGTCAGATCACTCGGATCGACGGCGAGCGGATCAGGCAGCGTCTCGGGTGTACGTGCTCCCGGTTCGATGAACCAGTCTTCGGCACGGCGGGAGGTGACTCCCGGTGCGGCGGTGAAGTCTTCTCTCTCCCGCCATTCTCTCTGTGCGCTTTGCACGGTCTTCCCCTTTCTCACGCTCGAGCAGGTCCTTCACCGTGACTGAGCCGATCAGTCCGATGTACGGTCGAATCCTGAGATCCATGCTCGGCGCGTTCCCCTTTAGGTATAAATTACACGCGTGTCATTACCGCTCCGTCAAGCCCTCATGGAGTATTGGGACAGCACCTGAGACCCGAATAGAACACACGTTCACATGCACACGCGCCCGGAACACCATATGTAGGGAGAGCCCTTGAGCCCCAGCACAACCTGTGGGATCCGCCTGAGCAAACCTGGAGAATTTAGAAAGAACGCGCCGTCGATGGGATTATGGAGGAATGAGAGTGGAATCACCGGCGGCCGAGCATGAATGACCGACTCCTCACCGTCTACGCTCCTCCCGTCGAGGAGGACATCGCGCCGGGTTCCGACCTCGCCGCGATCCTCATCAACGCCCTGCGACGCAATCGCATCGACCTCAAGGACGGCGACATCCTCGTCGTCGCCTCGAAGGTCGTGTCCAAGGCCGAGGGCCGTCTGCGCACCGTCGCCGATCGCAGCGAGTTCGAAGAGCTCGTCGCAGCCACCGGCACACATCTCGTCGCCGAACGCTCCTATGGTTCCGGCACCACCGTCCAGGTCGTGCGCACCCCGGCCGGCACCGTGCAGGCCGCGGCGGGACTCGACCAGTCGAATTCTGCCGGCGCCGTCATCATGCACCCGCTCGACAGCGATCGCTCGGCCGACCGGCTGCGGCTGAGGGTGGAGCAGGCGTTCTCCGTGCGCATCGGCCTCGTCGTCTCCGACACGAGCTCTCGACCGTGGAGGATCGGCGTCGGCGACATCGCCCTCGGTCTGTCCGGCTTCTCCGGGCTCGACGATCAGCGCGGACGCCCCGACGACGACGGCCGCGTCCAGACTGTGACGGTGCGAGCCATCGCCGATGAGATCGCGGCAGCCGCGGATCTCGTCAAAGGCTCTTCCCGCGGTCTGCCGATGGCTCTCGTGCGCGGCGCCGGCGGGTACCTCGACAACGGTCGCGACGGAGCGAAGGCCCTGTCGCGCGAGCTCGGCGACGACTGGTTCCGCTACGGACACGTCGAAGCCGTCCAGCGCAGCCTCGGCGTCACCGAACTTCCCGGCGGGGCGCCCGCCGGGGACAGCAGCGATGACATCCTCGAGCGCGTCTCACGTGCGATCCGACTGGTGCGCGCCGGGCAGTCGCGGACACCCGGCCATGCGGCATGGCGGATGCGCATCGAAGGCGCGGGCTCGCGGATCACCCTCAACCCCTCGGATTCGCCGGCAACAGCGCAGTCGGGAGGTCCCCCGCTGCTCGAAGCGATGGTCGGACTCGGGTCACTGGTCGAGCGACTCCACACGGCGCTCTTCGCCGAGGATCTCAGCGCCTCCACCAGGTACCACTGGGTCGACGGCGAACTCGGCGCGTTCCCGCGCGGAGTGACCATCGACATCGGACTCATCGTCCCCTGAACGGCACGGTCCTGTCCTACGCAGGTGCCGCCTCGGCGGGCGGAGACGGCCGTGCCACAACTGTCAACACTCAAGGATGGATACGGATATGGATCTGACAGTCATTGCGAACACCGGCGGGCCGGTCCTCATCTGGCGCGGACCCGACCACGACCGCCTCGACCTCACCGGGCCGGTCGTGGCGAACTGGGTCAACAAGGGCGTCGGACTCTTCGGCGACTATGACCTCGGACCCGACTTCACCCTCTTCGCGCCCCTTCCACAACGCCTGCACTGGCGCGAACTCGTCGCGCTGCTCAGCGTCCTCCTCGCCGGCGGTCGTGTCTGCATCGGCGAAGAACCGCCGACGGAGGACTTCATGGCCTTCGTTCCGCTCGGCCACGAGGACCTTGGTTCCGTGGCCGATGCCGAAGAGGTCTTCGTCTTCAACCCGCCGGCGCTGGCTCTGAGCACGCCGGTCGATGAGGACTTCATCGACGTCAATTCGGCGATTCGGGCCTATCCCGATGTCGCCTCACGTCGCCTCGACGCCTCGGGCACTCTCGAAGTCGACGGGCAGATCATCGACTGGGCGGGAGCAGAGCAGGCGGCTCCTGTCGGCGGCAGACCGCAGGGTCTGCTGGCGTCGAACTCGACCCCACGGCCCGATGAGTGGCCGCGGCTGCTGCAGCATCTCCTCGGCGGTGGTGAACTCCTCCTCACCAGCAGTGTCGACGATGCTCGTATGACGGACCTGGCCCACGGCCTCGGAGTGCTTCATGGCACACTGGGCACATGGACAAAGTAGTTGATAGCCCCGCAGAAGCGGTGGCCGACATTGCAGATGGATCATCGATCGCCGTAGGCGGCTTCGGTGTCGTGGGCGTACCCGAATTCCTCATCCGTGCGCTGCAGGACCAGGGTGCCAAAGACCTCGAGGTGATCTCGAACAACGCAGGTGTCGATGGTCGCGGTCTGGGCATTCTGCTCGCCGACGGACGCCTCCGCCGCATCATCGCCTCCTACGTCGGTGAGAACAAGGAATTCGCCCGTCAGTACCTCTCGGGAGAACTCGAGGTCGAACTCACCCCGCAGGGCACACTGGCGGAGAAGCTGCGTTCCGGAGGCGCCGGCATCCCGGGCTTCTACACCATCACCGGTGCCGGCACGCAGGTCGCTGAGGGCGGAATGCCATGGAAGTACGACTCCGAGGGCAATGTCGTCAAGAAGTCTCCTGCGAAGGAGACGAAGGTCTTCGACACCTTCGGCGAAGAGAAGGAATACGTCCTCGAAGAGTCGCTGGCGCCCGACTACGCCCTCGTGCGCGCCGCGGTCGGCGACCGTCACGGCAACCTCGTGTTCCATTCCTCCGCCCGCAACTTCAATCCCCCGGCGGCCCAGTCCGCACGCGTCACCATCGCCGAGGTCGAGAAGCTCGTCGAACCCGGCGAGATCGATCCGGATGATGTCCACGTGCCCGGGGTCTTCGTCCACCGTGTGGTGCCGTTGACGCCCGAACAGGTGGCTGACAAGCCCATCGAGAAGCGCACCGTACGAGAAGCCTGAGGAGACACAGCAATGTCATTGACACGCAATCAGATGGCGGCCCGTGCCGCCCAGGAACTCGAAGACGGCAGCTACGTCAACCTCGGCATCGGCATGCCGACCCTGGTTCCGAACTTCCTGCCCGAGGGTGTCCACCTCGTGCTCCAGTCCGAAAACGGCCTGCTCGGCGTCGGCCCCTACCCGACCGAGGACGAGATCGATCCCGACCTCATCAACGCGGGCAAGGAGATCGTCACCATGAACCCGGGCGCGGCCTACTTCGACTCCGCTGCGAGCTTCGGCATGATCCGCGGAGGCAAGATCAACGCCGCAATCCTCGGCGCGATGCAAGTCGCCGTCAACGGCGACATCGCGAACTGGATGATCCCGGGCAAGATGGTCAAGGGCATGGGCGGTGCGATGGACCTCGTCCACGGTGCTCAGCGCGTCATCGTCATCATGGACCATGTGGCCAAGGACGGATCGCACAAGCTGCTCAAGTCCTGCGACCTGCCGCTGACCGGCAAGGGCGTGGTCTCGCGCATCGTCACCGATATCGCGGTCCTCGACGTCTCCGGTGATTCCTTCACCCTCGTCGAACTCGCTCCGGGCGTCACCGTCGATGAGGTCAAGGAGAAGACCGCCGCAGAGGTGATCGTCCCCGACGACGTGCCCACTATCGAGGTCGCCGCCTGAGCATCTCCGGATGTCCGGCAGGCCGCTGACCGAGTAGCGCCAGGCCGCTGGCCGAGTAGCGCCGGGCCGCTGACTGAAACGCGCCGGGCCGCTGACCAAGTAGCGCCGGGCCGCTCGCCGAATAACGGGTCGCGTGCCGAGAAACGGGTTGACACATACCGTGTACACCCGCGTTTCGGCACGCGACCCGTTTCTCGGTGACAGCAGGCGAGCCTCCCCAGCGACAGAGACGCCCAACAACAGAGAAGTGGTCACGTTCGGATACGGAATCTCGGTTCTGGTATCCGAACGTGACCACTTCTCGTTGTGAGCGCCAAGCCGGAGGAAGCCCCGCGCGTCACGAGCGTGAGATAGCTTCGCTCAGGCGAGAGACGGGGTGGGGGCGAGTCCGGCGGGGGCGAGTCCGGAGGGGGCGAGCCCGGTGGTGGCGACGAACAGGTCGCCGTGGCCGTCGGCGGTCACCATCGGCTCGTTGGCCGCGATGAAGGCACTCTCGCCGCGTTCGAGGGTGAGCGAGGAGCCCAGCGAGTTCAGCGTGATCGTTCCCGCGGTGCACAACACGATAGCGGCTCCGCGGCGTTCGAGCGTGGCCAGCCTGGGGCAACGCAGCGCCTGCAGAGCGAAGTCGTCTGTGGCTCCGAACATGACGCCGGCACGGTCGGGTTCGACCATGCGCGGTCTGCCCGCGCGGAAGTCAGCGACCTTCGTCAGTTCCGCGATATCGACGTGCTTCGAGGTCAGACCCCCGCGCAGCACATTGTCGCTCGAGGCCATGATCTCGATGCCGGTGCCGAACAGGTAGGCATGCAGCACCCCGGCCTCCATAGCCAGCGCCTCCCCCGGCTGCAGATGCACACGGTTGAGCATGAGCCCCACGAGCACACCGGGGTCGTGCGGGTAGTCGTCGACGAGCTCGCAGAAGGTCTGCGCCGGGTCGACGGCGCTGCCGAGTCGGCTCACGTGCCGTTCCGGCAGTTCGTCCATCCCGTGCGCGGCCACCTCGTCGACGAGTCCTGCGGCCCGCGGATCGCCGAGGACGAGTTCGACGGCGTGTGAGAGCGCTCGGCCCTCTCCGAGGGACTTCAGCGCGCCGATGACGTTGCCGAGGAAGTCCAGCGAAGGCGGCGTCAGCGGCTGGCAGAGCATCCGTTCGAAGGTTGCTCGGACAGCCTTGCGCGGACGGAATCCGGTGAGAGCGTGGAAGTCAGTGAGTGCATAGATGAGTTCCGGTTTCGCCGAGGCGTCCTTGTAGTTGCGCTCGGGAGCATCCAGTGTCGGCCCGTGGGCCTCTTCAGCGGCGAATCCGGCCCGTGCCTGGTCTCGGTCAGGATGGACCTGGATCGACAGTGCCTTCCGGGCCGAGAGCACCTTGAGCAGGAACGGGAGGCGAGCACCGAAGGCCTCGACGGATTCCTGCCCGAGCAGACCCGTGGGGTCTCCAGCCAGGTATTCGATGAGGTTGGGGCCGAGTTCGCGCGCGGTCTCCGTCGCCACCGTTCCAGTCGAGTCGATGCCGCCGAGGCGGCTGCGGCGTTCGTCGACCGCGCGGGTCCGATCCTGGTGTATATCGAGCCGGGAAGGACTCATCGGATGGGCACCCAGCCACAATTCCGCGCAGGGGGTGCCGTCGGGGGCGGTGCCCAGGAGCGCGGGAATCGCGTCCGTGCTGCCCCATTCGAAGTTCTTGACCGTGTTGTGCAAGCGGTGCACTGGAGGCCCCCTTGGATGGATCGGTGTCGAAACCACATCCGGCTGTTCCGGGTGTGCACTGTCCACGATAGCGTCACCAGCGCGTTCGGACCCGGCACTTCACTGACTGTTCAGCCGAAGTCACACACTATTCACCGCCGCCACCTGCAAGGACGTATCCGGCCCGCTGAGAGGGCGAGAAGAATCCGCAGGAGAACCTGACAGTGCCCCCGCGGGGTTCCGGAACCGGATCCCCGCGGGGGCACTGTCAGTGGGGCCTTGGAATTCCCGCTGCGAGGCTGTCGATCAGCCGATGACGCGGATGACCTTCGCTCCACGGTTGAGCATCCAGCTGTAGCTGCGCTTCGTGGTGTTCGTCCGGGTCGATCCCGCATCGTACATCTGCCCCTTGGTCTCGGAGATGATTCCGATGTGACCGGGGATCCAGATCAGGTCGCCTGCCTTCGCGTCCTTGATGGGGATCTCCTTGCCCGCAGAGCGCTGCTGGCTGGTCGTGCGCGGCAGCTTGATGCCGTTCTTGGCGTAGACGTACTGGGTGTAGCCCGAGCAGTCCCAACCGGACTTCGGCGAGGTGCCGCCCCAGACGTACTTGACACCGAGGTTGGCCTTGGCATCCTTGATCACGGACGCACGCTGAGCCGCGATCTTCTCTGCCTTGGTCGGCTTATCCTTCTTCTTGTCGTCCTTCTTCTTCGAATCGTCCTTCTTGGAGTCGTCCTTGGACTTGTCGTCCTTCTTGGAGTCGTCCTTGGACTTGTCGTCCTTCTTCGAATCGTCCTTCTTGGAGTCATCCTTTGTGGAATCGTCCTTGGACTCATCATCCTTCGAGTCTTCGTCGTCTGCAGAACCTTCCCCGGAGTCTGCAGGCGAATCGCCATCGGTGGACTTGTCTCCCGGCGGTGTCGTGTCGCCCGAAGCATTATCATCCGTCACTCCGCCGGCGATCGAACCCTTGGGAGAGAATTCGGTGGTGCCGTATCCTTCGGCCCAGACCAGTCGAGCACCTTCGAAGAGCTGCTCGCCGCGACCGTCCTTGAAGACCACGTCGGACTTGGGGTAGCCCAGGTGGCCCTTGACAGTCCCCTTGTCACCCCAGTACTTCATGATCGCACCGGTGGTGTAGTGGGCGCCGGTGGCCTTCGACCAGTAGAAGGATCCCTTCTCGAAGCGCTGTGCGACACCCCCGTCCTTGAAGCCGCCCTTCTCCGCAGAGGTGGGCAGCCCCAAGTTGGTGACCGCGTCGCCCTTGTACGACGAGGCGATCGCTCCTGACAGGTGGTAGGCGCCGGTCTTCTTGGACCAGTAGACGACACCCTTTTCGAACTTCTGAGCCTTGGCACCCGAGATGCCCTTGACCGCGTATTCCTTGCCGACAGCCTTGCCGAGCTTGTTCTTCTCGGCGTACTTCTCGATCGCAGTCTTCGTCTTCGGCTTCTCAGACTTCTTGGAGTCATCCTTCTTGGAATCGTCCTTATTCGAGTCGTCCTTCTTGTCGCTGGGCTGTTCGCCGGTCTTCAGGATCGAGTTGACCGTTGAGCGGACCTCGCCCAGCTTTGCGTAGAAGGCATCACCGGGGCAGTCGGTGCTGCCCAGGTCACGGTGGCCGACCAGGTTCGACTTCGTCGCCTTGGAGATTCCGTTGAGCGAGAACTTCCAGGCGATGGCCGAAGCCACGGCGTCACGGGTCTTCTTCGGAGGAGCTGCGCTGTTGTAAGTGCCCAGCACGGAGATACCGAAGGTTCCGGTGTTGTGTCCGGCCACGTGTGCGCCGATGACGGCCTTCGAGACGTCACCGCCGCGAGCGTGCCAGAGGCGACCGTACTTGTCTGCGACGACGTTGTAGCCGATATCGCTCCACCCACGGCCGTCCTGGTGGTAGGCCTGGATACCGCGGATGATTCCCGGGACGTCCTCGGCTGAGTAGCTGTTCGAACCGGAGGTGTGGTGGACCACGGCCTGCTTGATCCCGCTGGCATAGTCAGGGCTGCCCCGGTAGGCTTTCGCACCCCAGGAGCTGCGCGAACCGATCTTCGGCTTCGCAACCTTCTTCGCGACGGTGGACACCGTCGACGAACCGGGCACATAGTTCTGGTTGGCCACGGTCGCGCCGGAGACGTCGCTGAGGTTCTCGGCCTCGGCCGCCTCGGCGTCGGTCGATTCCTCGGACGCGGCATCGGAGGTCTCCGCGTCGTCGGCGTTCTGCTGTTCGAGGTCGACGGGGGCGTTCTCGGCGACGGCCTGTGCGTCACCGGAGTCGCGCTTCGGATCGACGAGGACGAGCTCGGCGTCACTCGGTGCGGAATCACCGAGGATGCGCATCTGCACTCCGGAGGCGTCCGTCACCGTCATCGGCTCCGAACCCTTGTTCTCGGCTTCGTCCTGCTCCTCTTCGTCGAGAGTGTCCCAGCTGCCCCACTCGGATCCGTGCTTGATGCGGATCTGAATGCGGATGTTCGACTTCGACTCGGAGAAGGTGAACCCGACGAGGCTCGGGTTCTTCGTCGGAACATCGAGGACATCAGAGATGAGTGCGATGTTCACGCCGTCTTCGGTCTTCTGCCGGACCGAGCCGGAGATGTCTTCGTCGTCCTTGGCCTCCGACTCCTCGGCGGAGTCCTGCCCGCCCTCGTCCTCGGAGTCTTCGGACTTCTTGGCAGGGGTCTGCTCCGTCTCGGACGGGGAGGAACCCTCGGACGGCACGGTCTCGTCGGATTCAGAGGCGAGTCCGGCGGATGTGGTGTTGACCGTCCCGGTCGCAGCGGAGGCGTTGACGGCCGACCCGGTGTCTGCCGAGGCGGATGCGTTGACGAACTCCGGCACCTTGGTCCCGGCCAAAGCGGTCTGCGACTTGAAGATGTTCGGCAGATTGCTCGTGGCGCTCTGGTTGGCGGCAGTGGCGGTGGAATCGCTGGAATCACGGGCACCGGGGACGTTGAGTCCCTCTTCGCTGACGTTCAGCGCCTCTTTGGACACGTCAGGCGACGTCGTGGCCGCAGAGGCCGTCGATGCCGTGACCGCTAAGGTGCCGACGAGTGCGACAGAAGCGCAGCCCGCGACAGTGGGCAATAGATATTTCATCGTTACAGCCTTTTCGAGGAAGACAGGGAAGTTCAGGCCTCGAGGTCCCCTGCACCGTTGGCAGTACGGCGGGCAACCCCAACATCTCAAAATTGTTACACATTTTCGGCGTGTCAGACTAGCCACAGAGCGGAATATTCTAATTACACGAGTGTGGTTCCCAGTATTGGCAAGGGACACACCGAGCAAAAGTTTTTCCCGGAATCGTCGTCGGCCGGACGTTTTCGGTCATTGTTCGGCCGCCCGAGCCGCTTCCGGTGCCTCACGGCACGTAGCAGATCGCCTTTGCGTCGGCTTCATCGCCGTTGTCAGCAGAGTTGTCGCCGGCACTCTGTGCCAGCAGCTGCGGCCCGGAACCGGGGTTCGGATCGAGTCCCGCATCGACTCCGGCGGCAGCTGACAGATCGCTTCCGGAAGCCGAGAATGCGTCCTTGTCCTCCTTCGAGGACTTCGACGCCTCCTCGATCCTATCGGCTACGAGCTGTCGTGCCACATCGAAGTCCGGATTCGACGGTGTCACGCGCGGCGGAGTGAGGTCGAGGGACTCAATCTTCTGCGACTTCACCTTGAGAGCCAAGTCGACGAAGGAGTCCACCTGGGAGGACGGAATGTTCGTGGCCACAGCCCCCGGAGTGGCCTTGGCGATCGCCTGGTAGCGAGTGAGCACCGTAGCCGGATCGAGCTGCTTGACCATGGCCGTCTGCACGCAGCGCTGCCGGATCATCCGCTCGTAGTCGCTGGAGAACTCTCGGGAGCGGGCGAACCACAGTGCGTGGAATCCGTCGAGCTTCTGCTTGCCCGGCTCGATCCACCCTTTGACCGGGCCGTGCTGGCCCGTCTTCCGGTCGACCTTCGAAGAGATCGGCACCCGCTTGCCCGAGACCAGAGTGATTCCGCCGAGGGAGTCGATGAGGTGCTCGAATCCCTTGAGGTTGATCATCGCGTAGTACTGGACCTCAAGCCCGGTGATCGCGGATACGGCGTCCATCGTTGCCTGCTCGCCGGCCTGCTCCGGGTCGTCGAATTCGTCTTTGTGCTGCTCGCCCTGCTGGAATACGGCGTTGAGCAGGCACTCCGAGCCGCAGTTGTACCCCTGCGGGTACTTCTTGTGCAGCGGCGAATCCTCCGTGAATGGCACGTTCTCCATATTGCGCGGCAGCCCGATGATCACGGTCTTGCCCGTCTTCGCGTCGATCGAGGCCAACGACAGAGAATCCGGACGGATGCCCGTGCGCCCCTTGCCGGCGTCGGATCCCAGAAGCAGGATGTTGTAGCGGCCGTCGACGGGTTTGAGGGCCTTGCCGGAGGCGAAGAGGTCGCTCATGAGACCGCGCTGAGAGTTCAGCATCGACGTCCCCCAGGCCAGCGGGCCGACGACGATGAGGAGGAGAGCACAGAACGCCGCGACGAAGCGTTTGCGGGCCCTCTGCGAGATCGTGACGAGTCGGATCCGGCGCAAGGAGTCGAACAGGCACACGGCCCAGTTGATCGCGATGACCGGAACCCAGATCGTGAGGAAGGTGAGGATGAAGGGGTTCGTGCCGATGGTGAACAGGAACGTCCGGTTGATGAGGACGGTGACTCCGGCGAGGATGGCCAGAGCCCAGCTGATCGCGGTGATCGACAGGGAGATCTTCGCCCACCGACGATGTCCGAACAGCAGCTGGACGCCGCCGGGGACGACGACGGTGACGAGGAGCAGCAGCCAGGCCCGCACATCCCGTGTGGACTGCGAGGCGTACGAAGGGTAGCGGATCGGGTCCACGTATCTCGTTTCGGCCACTGCCTTCCCTTCGTCTCCTCGGCGGTCTTCACGGCTTCCGGCACACAGTCGCACGCGCCTCGACGACGAGCGACACGGTCTCTGACCGGACGTGCGGCGAAGACAACTGTGCCAAACGTTCTTCAGAGTCCACTGTGTTCATCCATTGTGTCGCCTGCGGGCCGTGGATTCCGGCAAATCCGCGCCGTGCATGTCGGATTGCGCTGCTGTGCGATTCTTCACAGACGACGGCGAGGGTGCTGCGTCCCGACCATCTTCGTCGAGTCGCAGCACCCTCGCCGGGGTTCGCACGCGGGCTGAAGGCTCAGCGCAGGAGCTGGCGTCCCATCACCATCCGCTGGATCTGGTTCGTGCCCTCGTAGATCTGGGTGATCTTCGCATCGCGCATCATCCGCTCGACCGGGTGGTCGACGACGTAGCCGGCGCCGCCGAGCAGCTGCACGGCGTCCGTGGTGATCTCCATGGCCGCATCCGAGGCGTAGGCCTTCGCCGCCGCCCCGAAGTAGGTGAGGTCGTCATCGCCGCGTTCGCTCTTGGCGGCCGCGGTGTAGGTCAGCTGACGGGCGGCTTCGAGTTTCATGCCCATATCGGCGAGCATGAATTGGATGGCCTGGTTATCGGCGATGGACTTGCCGAACTGCTGACGTTCCTTGACGTAGGACAGCGCGTAGTCGAGCGCGCCCTGGGCGATGCCGACAGCCTGAGCGGCGATCGTCACACGGGTGTGGTCGAGGGTGCGCAGCGCAATCTTCAGGCCCTCTCCGGGCTGTCCGACGATCCGGTCCCCCGGCAGCCGGACGTTGTCGAAGAGCAGTTCGCGAGTGGGCGAACCCTTGATGCCGAGCTTGCGTTCCTTCTCGCCGAAGGTGAAGCCCTCATCCGATTTCTCGACGACGAAGGCCGAGATGTTGCGACCGCGGGCGCCGTCGGGGTCGGTCACGGCCATGACCGTGTAGTAGTCGGATTCCCCGGCGTTCGTGATCCAGGTCTTCACTCCGTTGAGGATCCAGTCGTCACCGTCGGCGACGGCGCGAGTCTTCATCGATGCGGTGTCCGAGCCCGCCTCCCGCTCGGACAGGCCGTAGGAGAAGCCGGCCTCGCCGGAGGCGACCGAGGGGAAGTACTTCTTCTTGATCTCTTCGCTGCCGCCGAGCTGGACGGGCATGCTGCCGAGCTTGTTCACGGCCGGGATGAGCGAAGACGAGGCGCAGCCTCGGGCCACCTCTTCGATGATGATCGCCACGGCCAGCGCGTCGGCACCCATTCCGCCGTATTCTTCGGGAATGTGGGCGGCGAAGAAGTCGGTCTCGACCAGCGCCTCATGAGCTTCTCGCGGGTAGCGGGAATCCGCATCGACCTCCGCCGCGAACGGCGTGATCCTCTTCTCGACGATATCGCGTACGGCCGCACGGATCTCTTCATGCTCTTCGCTGGGCTGGTAGAGGTCGAACATTCTTCTCCTAATGCTTATCGGACGTTCAGTAACACCATTATTCCTGCAGAGCCCGGCCCTTGTCGAGAGCGACCTGCCGCAGTTCGTCTCGGTAGCCGTCCAAACGCTGCCGCACAGCGGCGGCTTCGTCGCCGTCTCCCGCGCCGAGGATGCGTGCGGCGAGCAGGCCCGCATTCTTCGCTCCGCCGATCGACACGGTCGCCACGGGCACTCCCCCGGGCATCTGCACGATCGACAGCAGGGAGTCCATTCCGTCGAGGTATTTCAGCGGCACGGGAACGCCGATGACCGGCAGAGAGGTCATCGATGCGATCATGCCCGGCAGGTGGGCCGCTCCCCCGGCTCCGGCGATGATGACACGTACGCCTCGGTCGGCCGCGGACTTCGCCCAGGCCACCATGTCTTCGGGCATGCGGTGGGCGGAGACGACCTCGGCACTCGAGGCGATGCCGAGTCCGTCGAGTGCCTCGGCGGCGGCCTTCATCGTCGGCCAGTCTGAATCCGAGCCCATGACGATTCCGACCGGAGCCGCTGTTGCTGTGGAGTCGTGTGCTGTGGTCATCTGTGCTTCCTTCGTCGCAGGCGGTGCGGGATCTCGTTCGCTGCCGTCCGGATCGGCGGTTGCCGATGTGGTTCGGCAGCAGGTCGGTGACAGCCGGTTGGGTTTCAGCCCGTGCTCGACTCCCGGTCGGCCAGGAGATTCTCCGGGGTGGGCATCCGCGGGTGCGGGTCGACATCGACCCCGGCGATGAAGTCAGCGGCATGGCGGGCCCGAGCGAGCACGAGCTCGCGGTCGTCACCGTAGGCGTTGACGTGGCCGACCTTGCGGCCCGGACGCACGCTCTTGCCGTAGAGGTGGACCTTGACCGCCGGATCGTGGGCCATGACGTGCAGGTACGGCTGGTAGAGGTCCTCGTGCTCGGCACCGAGGATGTTGACCATCGCAGACACGTCTTCTCTGGCCGCGGGGCTGCCCAACGGCAGATCGAGGACGGCACGCAGATGCTGCTCGAACTGGCTGGTCACCGACCCGTCCTGGGTCCAGTGCCCGGTGTTGTGGGGGCGCATCGCGAACTCGTTGATGAGGAATCCATCGGCGGTCTCGAACATCTCCATCGCCATCACACCGGTGACCTCGAGGGTTCCGGCGACGGTGAGGATCGCCTCGGTGATGGCCCGGGACTTCTCTGCCGACAGGTCGGGTGCCGGGGCGAGGGCCTCTTTGCAGACGCCGTTCTGCTGCCAGGTCTCGACGACCGGCCACACGGCGGTCTGGCCCATCGGGGAGCGTCCGACCATGACGGCGAGCTCACGGGCGAAGTCGACCTTCTCTTCGGCCAGCAGCTGCCCGACTTCGGCGAGCCACTCGGAGGCTTCTGTGAAGCTCTCGATGACGCGGACGCCTTTGCCGTCGTAGCCGCCGCGCGGCGTCTTGAGGACGAAAGGATAGCCGACGCGATCGGCGAAGGCCGCGATATCGGCCTCCGAGGTGATGTCTGCCCAGGCCGGGTTCGGCAGTCCCAGCTCGTCCATCTTCGTGCGCATCCGGATCTTGTCCTGTGCGAAGATGAGCGCCTGCGGTCCCGGGCGCACGGCATGGCCGGCCTCGACGAGGTCTTCGAGATGCTCGGGCGGGACGTGCTCGTGATCGAAGGTCACGACATCGACGGTCTCGGCGAAGGCCTTGAGCGTCGGATAGTCCGTGTAGTCGCCGACGCTCACCTCATTGATGACCTGGGTGGCGGGGGCATCGGCGGTCTCCGCGAGGACGGAGAAGCGGACACCGAGGGCTTCTGCGGCGGGGGCGAGCATGCGTGCCAGCTGGCCGCCGCCGATGACACCGATTCGAGGAAAAGTCACGTCTGTCATCCTAACTGTCGATCTCAGAGGACGAGGAGCGGGATCTGCAGTTCGCGTTCCGTCGTCGAGCCGTGGTGGCCGATCAGCGCCAGCGCCGAGGCGGACTCCACGTCCGAATCGACGACGGCGAATCCGTCGGAGCAGATGACGACGAAGTCCCCGATCCGCGGGTTCACGTGTGCGGCGACGGGACCGAAGTATCCGCGGGCGATGGCCTGGGACTTCGGGATGATCAGCGCCCGGTCGCCGAGCGTCTCTGACCACGCGGATTCGACGTCGGCCTCGGCGCCGGGCTCGGCATAGAGATGCAGAGCTCGCGGTTCCCCTCCGACGTGGCGCAGCCCGGACTTGAGATCGGGAGCCGAGGCGAGGTCGAGGCGTCGGTCATGATCGATGTCAACCATGCCGTGGTCGGCGGTCACGAGCATCGTCGCATCGTGGGGCAGGTCCGCGGCGAGCCGGGACAGGGCGAGGTCGACGCGTTCGAGCTCTTCGGTCCAGGCCGCCGAATCCGAACCGTGCACATGACCGGTCTTATCCAGGTTTCCCCAATAGAGGTAGACGAGTCGCCGGCCCGGAGCCTTCGCTTCGGCGAGGGCCTGCGCGCAGCGATCCTCCAGTGTCTTCGAATCCCGGAACCGGCCACCGCGCAGAGACGCGCGATTGAGCCCGCGTCCGGCGAACTTCTTCTCACCGAGGCTGACCACATCGACACCGACGTCGGTGAGTCGTTCGAACAGGGTGGCATCAGGGACCCAGGCGACGGGGTCGACGTCGAGGTTCCAGGTCAGCTGGTTGAATACCGCGTCCTTCTCCGGGTCGAGGACGCGATAGCCGACGACCCCGTGGGCACCGGGCAGCCGGCCCGTGGCCAAGGAGGACAGGGAGTTCGCGGTGGTCGAAGGGAACCCGGCCGACAGAGTCCGGCGGGCCTCTGCCTGCGACCGGAAGAACGGAGTGTATCCGCTGAAGCGGCGCAGCTGCTGCTCACCGAGGCCGTCGATGAGCACGACGATCGTGGTCCGTGAGTCCCGGTCGAGCCCGAGGGCCCGAGCCCGCTCACGCGCCTCGGCGTCGAAGATGCCCCCGGCGCCGAGGCTGAGCGCGGCGGCGGGCACGATGTCGGAGAGGATGGGCCCCGAATAGTCCGGTGGGCCCAAGAGACCGTTGCCTGCGGGTGTCTGCGCGGCCGCGTCGCCCATCAGCGGCGTGACCGCAGCCGGGCGTGGAAGACCGCGGCGCGCAGCTTGCCGGCGAATTCGGTGATCCGGTCGACGGCGGCCTGGCCTTCGGCTTGGGCGGAGACTCGGAGCATGACATCCTCGGCGAACATCGATCCGCCGTAGCCGTGGTCGCCCATGCAGTCGGGATCCCCGCACGTCTCGGGGAAGGCTTCGATCCGCTTCGACGCTCCCCAGGACAGGGTGAGGGAGACCTCGACGGGTTTGTCGCCGGGTTTGTAGGCGGCCGGATCGGCGAAGGTGCGGCCGACCATCACGGTGCCGAGCCGGTCGAGGTCGATGTCCTCGCTGCTCGTGACCGCCCGCGGTTTGGACCCGGGTTCGGCGTTCGGATCGTCATCGACGTGGGCCAGCAGCAGCCGGGTCTCGGTGAGGACGAAAGCGGTGACGTGACGGTGGATGGATTCGATGTCGACATGGGTGTCGATGTGGACGAAGTGGGCCAGTACCGGTTCGTCGAAGAGGGAGTCGGCGAGTATGCCTTGGGTCAGCTGAGGATAGTAGCCGGCCGACTGCAGATCGTGAACGAGAACCTCGGGTAATGCCATGCCCACTATTGTGCCCCACTCCCCTGACACTTCCCAGCGCCCCCGACACTTCCGAGGACGGTCGGCCACAAACGTGAGCAGACGCATATGCTGGGAACATGGAAAACTATCCTGCCGGGTGGGAAGCCGATGTCGTCCTCCGCGACGGCGGCACCGCCCATCTGCGTCCGATCACTCCCGCTGATGCCGATGCCCTGTCCCGGATGCATGAGGCCCAGTCGCCGGAGTCCGTGTATCTGCGCTTCTTCGCCCCGCTGCCGCGGCTGCCGCAGCGCGACCTCGACCGGTTCGTCAACGTCGACCATCACGATCGTGTCGCTCTGATCATGCTCATCGGCGATGACATCATCGGCGTGGGCCGGTTCGACAAGATCTCCGACACCGACGCCGAGGTGGCCTTCAACATCGCCGACGCCCACCAGGGACGCGGCATCGGCTCGATCCTCCTCGAGCACCTCGCCGCGGCCGCGCGTGAGGCGGGGATCCAGAGGTTCACCGCCGAGGTGCTGCCTCAGAACCGCTCGATGCTTCAGGTCTTCCAGGCCGCCGGCTACGAGGTCTCCCGCGGCTTCGACGACGGCGTCGTGGCCGTGAACTTCGACATCGACCCGACGGCGCGTTCGATCGAGGTCCAGGCCTCCCGCGAACACAGGGCCGAGGCCCTGAGCGTGCGCACGGTCCTCCACCCCACCTCGGTGGTGGTCATCGGCGCCAGCCGGAAGCGCAACTCCACCGGTCATCTGCTCATCCGCAACATCACGGCCGCAAAATTCGCCGGCGACCTCTGGGTCGTCCATCCCGAGGCCGATCAGATCGCCGGAGTCCAGGCCTACCCGAGCCTGGAGAATCTGCCCGGCAAGGCCGACCTCGCCGTCATCGCCGTTCCGGCCGATTCCGTCACCGAGGTGGTCAAGGACTGTGCCGTGCACGGGGTCAAGGCCGTGCTCGTCATCTCCTCCGGCTTCGCCGAAACCGGCCCCGAGGGCGCCGAGCTGCAGCGGCGGATGGTCGCGACCTCGCGCGCCTACGGCATGCGGGTGGTCGGGCCGAACTCCTTCGGCCTGGTCAATGAGGCCGAAGACATCTCCCTCAATGCCTCGCTCGCACCGTTCCTGCCCGCTTCGGGCACACTCGGACTGTTCAGCCAGTCGGGGGCCTTGGGCACCGCGCTGCTGGCGGCGGCGAAGAACCGCGGCCTGGGCATCTCCACCTTCGTGTCCGCAGGCAACCGGGCCGACCTGTCGGGCAACGACCTGCTCCAGTACTGGGAGGAGGACCCGGCCACGCAGACCGTCGGCCTCTATCTCGAATCGATCGGCAATCCGCGCAAGTTCTCGCGCATCGCCCGCCGGGTCTCGCGCGTCAAACCGGTCATCGTCATCAAGTCCGACCTCACTGGGCGAGAGCTGCCGCCCGGGCATATCGTGCGCACCTCCTCCCTGGCCCCGAACACGCTCGATCAGGTGCTCGAACAGGCGGGCGTGATCCGCGCCGACACCGTCCACCGCCTCTTCGACCTCGCTCAGGTCTTCTCCTCGCAGAAGCTGCCCGCCGGCCGCCGGGTCGGTGTGATCGGCAACTCCGCGGCGATGGGCACGCTGATCATGCAACGGGCCCGATCCGAGGGTCTGCGCGTCGACACGGACCCGGTCTCCCTGCACCCGGAGGTCGATACGCAGACCTTCCGCGCAGAACTCGATGCGATGTACGACCGCGACGACGTCGATTCGGTCATCGTCACGTTCACCCCGTCGGCGGGGGCCGAGGAAGCGGAGATCGCCGCGCTGCTGTCCGAATCGGCTGCGAGGTCGGGCAAGACCACGGTCGCGTGCTTCCTCGGCATCCAGGGCGTCCACGACGAACTCACCACTTTCCTCACCGATGACGAGGGCAACCGCGTCTCCCACACCGTGCCCAGCTACATCGGTCCCGAGGACGCGGTGTGGGCGCTGGCCCGGGCGACGGACTATGCCCGCTGGCGGGCCGCCGATCACGGCACGTACGTCGAACTCGATGACATCGATGACAAGAAGGTGCGTTCGATCATCGACTCGGCGCTCGACGGCGCCAAGCCGGGCGCTCCGGTACGGCTCGAACGCGATGACACCCGCGCCCTGCTCAACGCCTACGGCATCGAGGTGCTGCCCTATATTGCGGCGTCCTCGGTCGAAGAGGGGCTCGCCGCGGCGGAGACCATCGGCTATCCCGTTGCCCTCAAGGCGGTGACGAAGATGCTGCGGCACCGGATGGAGCTCGGCGGTGTGCGGTTGAACATCGACTCTCCGGAAGAGCTCGCCGAGGATTTCGCCGCCGTCCAGGACACCATCCGTCAGCTCACCGATGAGGACGAACCGCTCGTCGACGTGCAGGCGATGGCCCCACACGGTGTGCCCTGCGTGATCCGAGCCGGAGAGGACCCGCTGCTCGGTCCGTTGCTGGCCTTCTCTCTGGCCGGCGACTCCACGGAGCTCCTCGGAGACGTCGAGCACCGGGTCGCCCCGATCACGGACAAAGAGGCCGAGGACATGATCCGCTCGATCAAGTCCTCCCCACGCCTGTTCGGCTACCGGGGCCTGCCGCCGATGAACATCGAACCTCTGCGCACGGTGATCGAGAGGCTCTCGGTGCTGGTGGAGAATCACCCGCAGATCCTCGAGCTCGTCATCCACCCCGTGGTCGCCACGGAAACCGAGTCCCACGTGCTCAGCGCCCACGTCGATCTGCTGCCGGATCCCACCCGCATCGACGGGACTCGACGGCTCCTCAGCTGAGCCCGAAACGGCGGCGAAAACTGAACGCGGAATCTGCGCCGGCCCGAGACCGGCTCCGAATTTTGGGAACCGACTCTCAGATTGGCGAGTCCTATACCAATTCGCAGACTTGACGGGTAGTGTCTGTATCCATTCGACACGAATAGTTATGAATTCGTGTTTTCCATGAGTGGCCGCTCCGGCGGCCACCATCTGTGGTCAGCATCCTGACCATTCACCGTCCACGGCACCGGCGACCTGCGGATGTCCCACGAGAGCGAGGCCTCACAGTCATGATTTCGCGCAGAGACGTCGTCACCGACTCCGCGATCGCCGTAGTCGCCGAACAAGGTGTCCGCGGACTCACCCACCGAGCAGTCGACGCATTGGCAGAGCTGCCGGTCGGATCGACCTCGAATGTCTACCGCACCCGGGACGCCCTGATCACCGGAATCATGGAACGCATCGGGGAACTGAACTCCCAGCAGCTCGAACGCATTCCCGAGCTGATGCGCTCTCCGGACGCCGATCCGATCGAGGTCGCCATCGATTTCTGCATGAACTGGCTGACCACCGACCGCAACCGCTTCTACACGATGATGATGCTCAGCCTCGATCCGGCGCTGCCGCCGGAGGCCGTGATCGCCAAGGAGAAGAACCTCCGCGCGATCCAGGACTTCATCATGCGCTTCGCGGGAATCGACGCCGAATACGCGCGGCGGGTCAACAGCTCGGTCGCGGGCATGATGCTCAGCGAACTCGTTGCCGGAACCGCTGAACGCTCCCACGTCGAGGCCTACCTCAAGGACTTCTTCGTCTGGCTTCGCTCAACGCGCGAAGAAGCCTGAACTTCCGACACGAAACCTCCGGGAACTCCCGATTGAACCGGAGAACGCAAATCGAACGCTAGAATCGACAGGTGCACGCCCACGCTGAGGCACGGCTTCGGAGCGGGCAGGCGTCCGAATCGAACAGTTCGTGTGTCAAAGGAGTTCCATGCCCGAAGGCAGAGTCATCGATGTCGACGTCTCCTCAGAGATGGAGAGCTCGTACCTCGAGTATGCGTATTCGGTCATCTACTCACGCGCACTGCCTGATGCTCGTGACGGCCTCAAACCCGTGCAGCGTCGCATCGTCTACCAGATGGGCGATATGGGGCTGCGCCCGGAGCGCGGTCATGTGAAGTCCTCCCGCATCGTCGGCGATGTCATGGGCAAGCTCCACCCCCACGGCGATTCGGCGATCTATGACGCACTGGTGCGTCTGAGCCAGAGCTTCATCATGCGGGTGCCGCTGGTCGACGGGCACGGCAACTTCGGCTCCCTCGACGACGGTCCCGCCGCACCCCGCTACACCGAGGCCCGCCTGACCACAGCGTCGATGCAGATGATCGCCGGTCTCGACGAGGACGTCGTCGACTTCGTTCCGAACTACGACAACACGCTCACCCAGCCCGAAGTGCTGCCGAGCGCCTTCCCGAACCTGCTCATCAACGGGGCTTCGGGCATCGCCGTGGGCATGGCCACGAACATGGCCCCGCACAACCCCGGAGAGGTCATCGCCGCCTGTGCGCACCTCATCCGCAACCCAGAGGCCGGTCTGGCCGAGCTCATGCGCTTCATCCCCGGACCCGACCTGCCCACCGGAGGTCGGATCATCGGCCTCGACGGTGTGCGTGAGGCCTACGAGACGGGACGCGGCACCTTCCGGACCCGCGCCACCGTCTCGATCGAGAACATCAGCGCCCGCCGCAAGGGCATCGTCGTCACCGAACTGCCCTACCTCGTCGGCCCGGAGAAGGTGGTCTCGAAGGTCAAGGATGCCGTCGGTGCGAAGAAGCTGACGGGAATCGCTTCGATCGACGACTATTCCGATCGCAAGAACGGCATGCGTCTGGTCATCGGGATCAAGAACGGCTTCAACCCCGAGGCGGTGCTGGCCGAGCTCTACCGGCAGACTCCGCTCGAGGAGTCCTTCGGCATCAACAACGTCTGCCTCGTCGAAGGCCAGCCCTCGACGCTGGGGCTGCGGCAGCTGCTCACGGTCTACCTCAGCCACCGCATCGACGTCGTCCGTCGGCGCACGGTCTTCCAGCTGCGCAAGGCCAAGGACCGGCTCCACCTCGTTGAGGGTCTGCTCATCGCGATCCTCGACATCGACGAGGTCATCCAACTCATCCGCTCCTCCGATGATGCGGCCACGGCACGCACCCGGCTCATGGACGTCTTCGAGCTCTCCGAGCTGCAGGCGACCTACATCCTCGACCTGCAGCTGCGCCGGCTCACGAAGTTCTCCCGCCTCGAGCTCGAAGCCGAGCGGGACGAGCTGAAGAAGCGCATCGACTACCTCGAGTCGCTGCTGGCCGATGAGGCCAAGCTGCGCGAACTCGTCGCCACCGAGCTCGAAGCGACCGCTGAGATCATCGGGACGCCGCGGCGGACCGTCCTCATCGAGGGGTCGATGAAGGAGCTCACCGCCAAGGGCAGGAAGGCGCCGACGAACCTCAAGATCGCCGATTCCCCCTGCCGGGTGCTGCTGTCGACTTCCGGACGCATCGCGCGCACCTCGGATGCCGCACCCCTGGCGCGGGAGGGCCGACGCTCGAGCCATGATGCGCTGACCTCGGAGATCGTGACCACAACCCAGGGCAAAGTCGGTGCGGTGACCACGGCCGGACGCCTGCATATGGTCGATGTCGTCGACCTTCCGGCACTGCCTCCGGCCGCCGCGCGACCGAATGTCGCCGGTGGTGTGAAGATCGCCGAGTATGCGGCCCTGGAGAAGAACGAGAAGATCCTCGGGCTCATCGACCTCGATCGCGAGTTCGTCGTCGGCACCGCCCAGGGCGTGGTCAAGCGCGTGTCGGTGGCCGGACGACCGAACAAGAACGAGTGGGAGACGATCACTCTCAAAGGCAAGGACACCGTCGTCGGCGTCGCCCAGCCGGAGGACATCGATGATTCTCTGGCCGTGTTCGTGACCTCGAATGCTCAGCTGCTCGCCTTCGACGCCTCCGGGCTGCGGGCGCAGGGATGGAATGCTTCGGGCGTGGCCGGGATCAAGGTCGCAGCCGACGCCCGGGTGGTGTTCTTCGGGATGACGCCGAAGGCCGCGAAGACCGATGAAGACGGAGCTGCGGACGCCGAACTCGGCAGCTTCGCCGTCGTCACCATCGCCAGCGGGGAGAACTTCTACGGCGCCCCGTCCTCATCGATCAAGGTCAGTGAGTTCTCCGAGTTCCCGACGAAGGGCCGGGCCACCTCGGGTGTGCGGGCGCACAAGTTCCTCAAGGGAGAGACCGAGCTGTCTCTGGCATGGGTCGGGGATTCGCCGCAGGCCGCAGCCTCGGCCGGCGGTGCTCGCACGTTGCCCGCGGAACTGTCGCGGCGTGACGGCACGGGATCCCCGTTGGAGTCGAAGATCGACGTCATCGGCACTCTGCCCCGCCTCGGTGGGGCCGAGAGCATCGACCATTCCGCAGCAGACGCGGCGGAGGACGCCGAGACCGGTGGCCAGGCGACGACCGATACTGCAGAATCGACCGCCGAGGCGAGTTCCGGTTCTGCCCCGCGCGCCGGGAAGGCGAAGCCCGCAGGCAAGAAGTCCGGGGGCAAGAAGCCTGCGGGCAGGGGACAGCGTGGTCAGCAGGGATTGGCGACGAGTTTCGATGGGCTCGAACTCGATCTCGATGATGCGAAGGACGAGATCGCCCGGGCGAAGTTCGATGACGAGGACGCCGTCATCGTCTCCCACGACGATGAGGACGATGACGGCTCAGCACTGTTCTGAGTCCGTCGAACATCTCGGGGCGCTCAGCCCTCTCCCTCGTCGTCGAGATCGAGGCGCATCCGCGTCGCGGTGCCGCGCTTCATCTCACCGATCGAGGTCTCCCCGAGACCGTGGAGCGAGATCGAATCACGCGGTTCGTAGACATAGTCGTCGGAGGCCGAGAGCACCCGCGCCGTCTCTTCGTCGGTGAAGATCGTGCCGGGATCGGCGACGGCCGTCAGCCGTGCCGCGAGGTTGACGCTGGAACCGAAGATGTCGCCGAGGCGGGAGAGCACACGTCCCCAGACGAACCCGACCCGCGCCTGCGGCAGGTCTTCGGCCGCGGTGACCCGTTCCATGAGCGTCATCGCGATCTCGGCTCCGGCCAGCGGCGTCGAGGCGGCGAAGAACACCTCATCCCCGACGGTCTTGATGACGCGGCCGCCGCCGGTGGCGACGATGTTGTAGGCCATGCCCTGGAACTCCTGGACCATGTTCGCCAGCTGCCGCGGTTCCATCTTCTGCGAGAGACGGGTGAAGGAGACGAGGTCGATGAATCCGACGGCCCTGGCCAAGGGCATCGATGAGTCGTACCAGCCCTGACGGTTGTCCATGGCCAGCCCGTCGGAGACGTTGACGTTGAGTCGCCCCATGACATCGGCGAGGTTGCGTCGCCATGAATAGGTGAGCATCTTCTGCAGAGGGTCGATCATGTCCTCGACGACCTGCAGGGCATCACGTCGGGCTTCCGGATCGGTCAGTCCCTTCTCCTCGGTGAGGAACTCGACGAGCGTCTCCATCTGCCAGACGACGAGACGGTCCGTGGTCTGTCCGATCGCACGCGCCAGCGACAGCGCAGTGGTCTGGTCGATGAGGCCGTCGGCGACGGGCTTCGCCCAGATCCGCAGCGCATGAGCATCACTGACGGTGTAGGCCTTGTCCGATTCGTTCGCCTGAGACATGCCCAGCGCGCGCCACATCTTGCGTGCCGATACCGTCGAGATCCCGCCGAGCTTCGCGGCCTCACGCCGGTCGAGGACGCGTTTGCCGTCGAGCAGGATCTCTTCGAGGCGTTCAGCCGCCGTCCGCGTCTCATAGATCGTGTCATCGAAGTCCGGAGCGTCGGCATCGACGTTGACCGATGCGCTCCCGTCGTCGTCCTCGACGGTCGGCATCGCCGAGGTCCGCGGGTCCTCCCGCAGTCCGCTGAAGAAGTCCTCCTCGTCGTCGGCCCGCGTGTTCGTCTCGCCTGCGCCCCGGCCTGCGGAGTCGCTTGCGTCGGTGGTCTCGATTCCGCGGACCAGATCGTCATCGCCGTATTCGATCCCCGGCACCGAGGCGGCTGCTGCACTGCCCTGCGGCCCCGAGTCGTCGGCCGAGTGAGTCGGCGGTCGGTCTTCGGTGATGACGGGAATCGAGTTCGGTTCGAACGGGGCTCCCGCCTCGCTGGCGGAATCGCTGGCGGAATCGGTGGCGGAATCGGCCTCGGCGCGGGTGCCGGATCGGTTCCCACTCTCGGTCGACGACGCAGGGGCTTCGTCCACCGGCACATCGGGGTCGGACTCTCCGGACTCGGCGGCACGGGGCTCTGCACTGGTCGAGTCGCTCGCGCCCGCTGCCGCCTCGTCGACATCAGCTTCCATGTCGGAAGGGCTCGCTGCGCGGTCCTCCGCCTGCCCTCCGGTGTTCTGCGACTGTGAGACTTCGTCCCGGCTGTCGGCGGCCCCGACTTCTGCGGTGCCGAGCTTTTCGGGGTCGACGATGTCGAAGCCGGCCGTGAAATCGGAGACCGCCATCACCGCTCGCCTTCGGTCGGAGCCGTCGGCGGTGCGACGGGACGCAGGTGGTGGACGTCGCCGGCGCTGACGGACACGCGGTCGTCGATGATGAGGTCAGCGTCGGAGTCGAGGCCGGTGGCGATGCCGATGAGGTCCGAGCCGTCGGGTTTCTCCACTCGGACTCGCGTCCCGAGCGTCACCATGTGCTCACGTACTCTCTGCGCCGCAGTGCTGGAACGGAAATCCGTCTCGCCATACTCAGCCAGCTCTCTCAAACAGGGAATCAAGGTGCTCAGAATTGAGACTAGCAACGCTTCATGATCAATTTCTGAACCGTGTCTGCCGGTTTCTATGGCGATCGAGCTCGCATCGGCACGCGGCAGGTCTGCCGGTTCCAATCGCGTGTTCAGCCCGATCCCCAGCACGATCTGCGGACCGCTGGCCAGGGGTTCGATGCGGGCGAGGATCCCGCACAGCTTCTTCCCTTCGGCGGTGAGCACATCATTGGGCCATTTGATGACGGCGGGCACCCCCACCTCGGCGACGGCAGAGCGCACGGCCTCTCCTGCGATGAGCGCAATCCAGCCCCAGCGGGTGAATCCGGCCGGGGGCGTGAGGAGGATCGACCAAGTCAGCGAGCGACGGGCAGGCACAGTCCAGGTGCGCCCGAGTCGACCATGCCCGGAGTTCTGGAAATCGGTGCCGCGGATGGTGAACTCGGCCAAGGGGGTGCCGTTCGCTGCGTTCTCGCGAACCAGCCGAGCGAGGTCGTCATTCGTCGACGGACAGTCATCGTCCCAGATCAGAGGCGGAAGCGAGAACCCACGGTCCGCCGCTGCGCGGAGCACGGAGTCGGCGTCGACGAGAAGAGGAAGGTGTTGGCTGTTCACCAGTCCACTCTAGATTCTTTTGGTGAGAGTGCACAATGATCGCCTCTTCCATCGTTATTGTGGAGGCATGACGGATACCCCACGGACTACAGCCGAACGCATCGACGCTTTCATCCAGCGCCGGGACGCGGCTCACACCGGCAACCAGCGCTCGGTGGACAATCAGCACAAGCGCGGCAAGCAGACCGCCCGTGAACGCATCGACGCTCTCCTCGATGACGATTCCTTCCAGGAGATCGACGAATTCGCCCGCCACCACAACCACCAGTTCGGGATGGAGAACAATCGTCCCGACGGTGACGGTGTGGTCTGCGGCCTGGGCACGATCGAAGGCAAGACCGTCGCGGTCTTCGCTCACGACTTCACGGTCCTCGGCGGGTCGCTCGCCGAAGCGAACGGACGCAAGATCGTCAAGGTGCAGAAGCTTGCGCTCAAGCTCGGCTGCCCGATCATCGGCATCAACGACTCCGGCGGCGCCCGGATCCAGGAAGGCGTCGGCTCGATCGCCCTCTTCGCCGAGATCTTCCGCCTCAACGTCGCCTCCTCCGGCGTCATCCCGCAGATCTCGCTGATCATGGGGCCCTCGGCCGGCGGTGCGGTCTACTCCCCCGCGCTCACCGACGTGACGATCATGGTCGATCAGATCAGCCACATGTACATCACCGGCCCCGACGTCATCAAGACCGTCACCGGTGAGTCGGTCGGCCACGAAGAGCTCGGCGGCGGCCGGACGAACAACACGGTCTCGGGCAATGCCCACTACCTCGCCAGCGATGAGGACGACGCACTCAACTATGTGCGCGATCTGCTCTCCTTCCTGCCGCAGAACAACCTCGATCCGGCCGATGCCGACGAGTTCGAATCCGATCTCACGCTCACGGCCGAAGACGAGGCGCTGGATACGCTGATGCCGGATTCTCCGTCGCAGCCCTACGACATCCTCGACGTCGTCACCGCTGTCCTCGACGACGGCGAGTTCCTGCAGGTCTCCGAACTCTTCGCTCCCAACGTCGTCACCGGCTTCGGCCGAGTCGAAGGGGTCAGTGTCGCCGTCATCGCCAACCAGCCGATGCAGCTGGCCGGAACCCTCGACATCGACGCTTCGGAGAAGGCCGCTCGCTTCGTGCGCCTGGCCGACGCTTTCAACATCCCGATCCTCACCTTCGTCGATGTGCCCGGGTTCCTGCCCGGAACCGACCAGGAGTACGGCGGCATCATCCGTCGGGGCGCGAAGCTCATCTACGCCTACGGTGAGGCCACGGTCCCGCTCGTCACGCTCATCACCCGCAAGGCCTACGGCGGTGCCTACTGCGTGATGGGTTCGAAACAGCTCGGTGCCGACATCAACCTCGCCTGGCCGAGCGCGCAGATCGCCGTGATGGGCGCCCAGGGTGCGGCGAACATCGTCTACCGACGCAAGCTCAAGGCCGTCGAAGAGGCCGGTGAGGACGTCGAGGCCGCACGCGCTGAACTCATCCAGGACTACGAGGATGCGCTGCTCAACCCGTACCTCGCCGCCGAAGAGGGGTACATCGACGCCGTCATCAAACCCAGCGAAACCCGCAACCGGATCGTGCGCTCCCTGCGGGCGCTGAAGAACAAGCATGTCGACGCCCCCGCGCGCAAGCACGGTAACATCCCACTATGAGCGAGGATGCACACACCGATTCCGCAGCCGTGCCCGAAGCGGACCACACCGCCGGGGCGAGCACTTCAACCGAAGCGGACCCCGCAGCTGGAGTGACCACCTCCATCGAAGCGGACCACACCGCCGAGGCGGTGGCGGAGTCTCCGGAGACGCTGCGGGTGCCCTCGGTCGAGAGTCGATCACGGGTGCATGCCGATGACGGAGAGCCGATCAGCGATGAGATGGCCAGCGCCGCGGCCGTAGCCGCCGTCGTCGCAATCCGCCAGGTGGCGACCGCCTACGCCGCGCAGCAGGCCGAAGCCGCAGCCGAATCCGAGACCCGCAAGGGCGACCTGGCAGGCTTCCGGGCTCCCCGCCGGAATGTGCGCAGACGTCTCCCCCAGACCTGGACCCAGAAACTGGGACGCTGACCTCTCGGCAGAACACGACTCGCCGCAGGAGCTCGCTGAGGGCGCCGACAGATCGACTGTCGGTGCCCTCAGTGTCTCCGCCGGCACCGCATCTCGGAACGAGCCTCGCCGAAAGGACCGCTGCGCGTCGAGCGGACCGGTTGCAACTGGTCCGCTCGACGCGCAGCGGTCCTTTCGGTGCCGCCGGTCGGCCAGGGCCGACACTCCGCGACTATCGCAGGCGGTACTGTTCCTTAGCCGGATCCGCGCCGGTCTCAGGTGCCACCCGGGTCGTGCCGGGCTCAGTCCCCAGCGCACCGGTGTCGGGTGCTACCCGGATCGTGCCGGTCTCGGCCCCGGGTGCGGGACGGGACTGCTCCTCGACCGAGATCGTGCTCAGTCGCTGCTGGCCCTGCGGCTCGGAGTCCCCACGTGCGGCTCCGCCCATGTCCTCTCCGTAGACGGCCTCACCGCGAGCGACCATCCCGGCGACATCGGAGAGTTTGAGCTGCGGGAGGAACCAGGCGAGGACGAAGGCGAGGAGGAAGACCGGAACCATGTACCAGAACGACGGCGCCAGCGCATCGGCATAGGCGTTGACGACGAGGTCGTGGATCGGACCGGGCAGGCTCGCCACCGACTCGGGCGTCAGCGAATCCGTCGTGGGAGCGCCCGCCGCGGCATTGGCCGCATCCGCCGGCAGGCCTGCCATCGCCTCGGCGATCTTGTCCGAGAGTCGGGAGGTGAAGATCGATCCGAACAGTGCCGTGCCGACCGACGCACCGATCTCCCGGAAGTAGTTGTTCGTCGAGGTGGCCGTGCCGACCATCGCCGGGGCGACGGAGTTCTGGATGATGAGGACGATGATCTGCATGACCAAGCCGAGTCCGAAGCCCATGGTGAAGATCATCGTGCCGACGAGGACCATCGAAGTGTCCGCGGTCATCGTCGTCATCCACGCGAGCCCGGCCCCGGCGATGAGGGTGCCCAGCAGCGGGTAGATCTTGTACTTGCCCGTCTTCGACACGATGATGCCCGAGACGATCGAGGTGAGCATGACGCCGGCCATCATCGGCAGCATGAGCAGCCCGGACCCGGTGACATCGGTGCCCGCAGCCATCTGCATGAACGTGGGCAGGAACGCCATCGCGGAGAACATCCCCAGGCCCAGCAGCAGACCGATCGTCGTGGAGAGCACGAAGGTCGGGTTCTTGAACAGCCGGATCGGGATGATCGGGTTCGACACCTTGGATTCGACGATGACGAAGATCACCGCGGCCACGATGGTGCCGATGATGAGGCCGATGATCGTCGGTGAGTCCCAGTCATAGTCGTGGCCGCCCCAGCTGGTGACGAGGATGAGCTGCGAGGTCGCGGCGATCATGAACACGATGCCGAGGACGTCGACCTTCTGGTCGGAGCGGTGGCTGGGCAGGCGCAGAGCGAAGAGTGCGATGAGGAAGGCGATGATGCCGATGGGCACATTGATCCAGAAGCACCAGCGCCAGTCCAAGTGCTGAGTGAAGAATCCGCCGAGCACCGGCCCGAGGACGCTGGAGAGCGCGAACAGGCCGCCGAGCGGGCCCATGTACTTTCCACGTTCGCTGGCGGGGATGATGTCGGCGATGATCGCCTGGGAGAGGATCATCAGTCCGCCGCCGCCCAGGCCCTGGAATCCGCGCCAGGCGATGAGCTCCCAGAAGGACTGGGACATGCCGGAGCCGAAGGAGCCGACGACGAAGATCGCGATGGCGACAAGGAAGATGATCTTGCGTCCCCACATGTCGCCGAACTTGCCGTAGAGCGGCATGACGATGGTCATCGCGAGCAGATAGATGGTGACCAGCCAGGCCTGATGTTCGACACCGTCGAGTTCGCCGACGATGGTCGGCATCGCTGTGGACACGATCGTCTGGTCGAGGGTGGCCAGGAACATCGCAGCCATGAGGGCTGCGAAGATGAGGACGATCGTCTTCTTCGTGAGGACGATCGGGGACTTCTCGGCCGGCTGCACGTTCGTGCTCATTCTTCGTCCTCCTTGAAGATCTCACGCAGTTCATCGAAGAGCCGGTCGACCACCGGGCCCGGATCCCCTTCGAGTCGGCGCATCCGCGTGAAGGTCGCCTTGAGCGCCATCATCGCCAGGGCGGCGACGGCTTCGGCTCTCACCGAGACGTCCTGGTCCTCGGTCTCCGAACAGGAGAAGATCGCGTCGGTGCCTGTGGATTCCGACGCCGAGGCGGTGCCGGGCCGGCCGTCGAGGCGACGTTGGATGATCCGTCGGAAGAGACGTTCGTTGTTGCCCATCCGCGCCATCTGCAGCTGCAGCAGCGAGGGGTCCTGTTTGAACATGAGATGGTACTGGTGCATCTCTTCGCGTTTGCTCATCCGAGTGGCGACGATGAAGGACAGCAGGTGTTCGAGATCGGCGACGAGACGGCCGTGGGGTCCGCCGGCTTCGAATTCCTCGATCGCCGGTTGGTCCTCTTCGTCGAACACGGTGTCGGCGCGACCGAGCAGGGCCTCTTCCTTCGACGAGTAGTAGTTGAAGAAGGTGCGCCGGGAGACTCCGCAGCGTTCGCAGATGTCTTCGACGGTGACGTTGTGATAGCCCTTTTCCAGGGCCAGATCGATCGCGGCACGGCGCAGGGCCTGGCCGCGTTCGCGCTTCTTGCGTTCACGCAGCCCTTCGGACGGTGCCGCTTCCTCTTTGTCGGAACTGAAACTCATGGTCCCAGTATTGCACTCAGTGCATTTTTGCCTCAAGTGCAACTACCGTGTTCTGAGGCACATTCCTATCGCTCCCGCAGCGAACCGGATTCAGTGCGCCGTCGACGAACGGGGACGCCGCTGAATCCGGTCGGGCCATTCGGTCATCGAGTTGAGCCTCGGGGACGGGCCGAAACCGTCAGCGGATGAGCTGCACGGTCGACATGCGCATCAGTAGCCGAGCTTCGCGTTGGCCAGCACAGGGACCGTCTCGGCGGCGGAGTCCGCGGCACTGAGGTCGAGGTCGACGATCTCGAGGCCTTCGGCCCCGTCGAGGGAGACCAGCACCTTGCCCAAGGGGTCGGACACGAGGCTGTGCCCGACACCGGTCGGCCCCTTCTTCGGCACCTCGACTCCGGTGACTTCGGGATCGGCCTGGCCGAGGGCGGCGATGAACATATTCGAGTCCAAGGCCCTGGCCCGGGCGAGGATCTCCCACTGTTCGACCTTGCGCGGACCGGCGCCCCAGGAAGCGGCGACAAGCGCGAGGCGGGCACCGCGTCGGCTGAGTTCGGCGAAGAGTTTGGGGAAGCGGATGTCATAGCACAGGGCCAGCCCGATGTCTTCGCCGTCGATGTCGATGACGACCGGCTCCTCTCCGGCCTCGACGGTGTCCGACTCCTTGAAGCCGAAGGCGTCGTAGAGATGGATCTTCGCGTAGTCACGGCGTTCGCCGCTCGGTGCGTACACGGCCAGCAGATTGATGACCTTGTCCGCGGCCGTGGCGAATTCGCCGACGATGACGGTGATGCCGGAATCGACGGCGAGTTCCTGCAGCGCTGTCCGCCAGGTTTCGGAGTTCTCCTCGGCGATGGCGCGCAGTCCCGACCCGAAGGCCGACATCGTGGCTTCGGGGAAGACGATGAACCGGGCGCCCGCAGCGGCCGCCTCATGCGCATAGGTGCGAACCTTCTCGAGGTTGTCGGACACCGAGGTGGTCGAGTTGATCTGAGCGAGAGCGAACTTCATTCTCATCCTCCGGAAACGGGCGTGCGAAGGAGGGTGCGCCCTCCCTGCGGTTCACTCTCAGGCTATCTCCTCCCTCGCGCCGGCGGAACCGTGCGGAGCTCACCTGGCCGTCGGAACAGCCCAACCATGCGGAGCCACCTGGCTGCCGACGCAGCCCGGAACGGGGTCCCGGTGGCGGCATGTGCCTGTCAGGCGAGGAATTCCCGGCCCGGTCGACCGCCTCGGCGACGTCCGTGGACCCACACGTAGACGACGATGGCCGCGACGACGAGTCCCGCGCAGACGAGGAACATGCCATTGCCTCCGGTCAGCGGATAGAGGAAACCGAGGACCACCGGGCCGATGCCCGAGCCCGCGTCGAGGAGGAGGAAGAACGACGCGGTGGCCACGGGGACCCTGCTCATCGGCACGGATTTGACCGTGATCGCCTGCATGCACGGCATGAGCGAACCGAAGCCGAATCCGATGAGCACACCGGCGAGGACGATTCCCGGCATCGTCGGCCACAGGGCCAGGAGGAGATTGCCGGCGATATCGCAGATGAAGACGGGGAAGATCACCGCATTGTCGCCGAAGGCGTCCTGCATCCGGCCGACGAACAGGCGGGCGACCAGTGAGGCCGCAGCGAAGGCGACGAAGAACAGCGAAGCCGCCGCAGCGACTCCGTGTTCGGCCGCGTACCCGGCGAGGAAGACGAGCGCCGCGGCGTACGCGGTTCCGGCCAGCAGCATCACCGAACCGATGCGCAGACCGTCCCGGTCGACGAGCGTGCCGAGGGTGAGCTGCCATTTCGTCCGGCGCTGATAGTCGCTGAGCTCCTGGACCGGCAGGCGGATGAGCACACAGGAGATGAGAGCGAACACGGACATGATCGCCGAGGCGATGAAGAGCATCGCGAAGTCGAATTCGCGGGGGATGATCACCCCCAGGTACGGACCGAGGGCCGTCGACAGAGTCGTCGCGGTCCCGAAGTACCCGGTCCCCTCACCTCGCCGAGAGGCGGGGATGATGCTCTGGATGGCGGTCATGATCGCGGTGTTCCCGGCTCCGAAGGCGATGCCGTGGACAATGCGGAGGACGAGCAGGAGTGTGAGACCGTCGGCGGCCATATACGCCAGCGAGGCGAGGACCGAGACCGCCATGGTGATGATGAGCAGAGTGCGACGGCCGATGAAGTCGAGATACTTGCCCGTGAGCACACGGGCGACCACGGCACCGAGGACGAACGATGAGGACGCGAAGCCGGCGGCAGCCTCCCCGGCGGAGAACCGGGCGACGGCGTATCCGGCCATGGACGTCATGAGCAGGTAGAACACCATCGACATCGACAGATTGAGACCGATCCCGACGATGAAGTCCTTCGTCCACAGCTTCGCTCGTGCCACGGGAGTTCGGCCTCTCTTTCTGCTGTGCGTCGGGACCTTAGATACACTAGCGGGTTCGAGAGCACGACAGTGCTCGGGTCCACCGCGGATGTGACTCAGCTCGCGATAGGGTGGAGGACATGACCCAGAAGAGAACCCCGTCCGCCGTCGACGCGGTCGCCGAAGCCTACGTCGATGACATGCTCGCCCTCTCCCCGTCCCTGGCCCTCTACCTCGGGCTCGACGGCAAGCAGGGACTCGATGACTTCTCCCCCGCCGGGCTCGCCGCGCTCAATGATGTCACCGTCGCGACCCTGGCCCGACTCGATGAGGCCGCGGCCGAATCCGAGCTCGACGAGGTCGATCTCGTGACCATCGATGCCATGCGAGATCGCCTCGGTGTCGACCGGGACTGCTACGAAGCCGGACTCAAGCACTCCAGCCTCAACGTCATCGAATCCCCACTCCAGCAGGTCCGCGACGTCTTCGACCTCATGCCCACCGACACCGTCGCCGACTGGCAGACCATCGCGACCACGCTGGCCGCGGTGCCCTCCTCGCTCGCCGGCTATCAGGAGTCGCTGGCGATGGCACGCGAGGACGGTCAGGTCGCCGCTCGGATACAGATCGAGAAGGTCATCGAACAGGCTCGTGCCCTCGCTGAGCCCGGCAGCAGCTTCGACCGCCTCGCCACCGGCGCAGGCGATGTCCCCGAGACTCTGCATGGCGAGCTGAAGTCCCACGCCGAGGCGGCCCGCGAAGCCGCCGCCGGTCTTGCCGACTTCCTCGGTGAGCAGCTGCTGCCCGCCGGCGGAGAGAATGAAGCCTGCGGACGCGAAGCCTATGCGCTGGACTCCCGGGACTTCCTCGGCGCCGAAGTCGACTTCGACGAGACCTACGCCTGGGGGCTCGAAGAGCTCGCCCGCATCGATGCCGAACAGCGCGAGATCGCTGCGAAGATCCTGCCCGGCGCAGACCTGTTCGAGGTCATGGAGGAGCTGAACAGAGATCCCGACCGCACCCTGAAGGGCGCCGATGCTCTGCGCGAGTGGATGCAGGGGGTGGCCGACGAAGCGATCACCGCACTCGGCAAGTCCCATTTCGACATTCCCGAACCCGTGCGCACGATCGAATGCATGATCGCACCGTCAGCCACCGGCGGCATCTACTACACGGGCCCGACCGATGACTTCTCCCGACCCGGCCGCATGTGGTGGTCGGTGCCCGAAGGCGTCACGGAGTTCGCCACCTGGCAGGAGAAGACGACCGTCTATCACGAAGGTGTGCCCGGCCATCACCTGCAGGTCGGCCAGGCCACGTACGTCTCTGACACCCTCAACCGCTGGCGCAGGCTCATGTGCTGGGTGTCCGGTCACGGTGAGGGCTGGGCACTGTACGCGGAGAAGCTCATGGCCGATCTCGGTTTCCTCGACGATCCCGGCGACTATCTCGGCATGCTCGATTCGCAGCGTCTGCGGGCGGCTCGCGTCGTTCTCGACATCGGCTTCCATCTCGGCCTCGAGGCCCCTTCCAGCCTCGGCGGGGGAATCTGGAACCGAGAGAAGGCCTGGCAGTTCCTCACCGACAATGTCGCCATGGACCGGTCCTTCCTCGCCTTCGAACTCGACCGCTACCTCGGTTGGCCCGGTCAGGCTCCGAGCTATAAGATCGGTCAGCGGCTGTGGGAGCAGTACCGGGACGAGGCGAAGACCGCCGCCGGTGCTGACTTCGACCTCAAGGAGTTCCACACTCGTGCGCTGGGTCTCGGTTCGGTCGGCCTCGACGCTCTCGGCCGTGCGATGAAGCGCACGCAGTGAGAAGAGGTGAGATGACGTCTGCTGAAACTCCGCGTTCGGAGACCGTGCGGGTCACCGAGGTGCTGCGCAATGAGATCATCGACGGCGACCGGGCACCGGGTGAGAAGCTCGTCGAACGCAATCTCGCGACCGAGCTCGGTGTCTCACGCGTACCGGTCCGAGAGGCGCTGAAGAAGCTCGCCTCCGAAGGGCTCGTGACGAATCGGCCGAACACGTGGTCGACGGTCCGGGAGTTCTCCCCCAGCGACATCGCCGATCTCAACGAGGTGCGCACGGTATTCGACGTGCTCTCCTTCGAGCTCGCCGCCCAGAGGCACACTCGCCAGGGTCTGGCACGGCTCGAGGCGACGATGCTCAAAGGCCGTGAGCTCTCGGACGCCGGCGACGTCGTCGGAGCCCACCGGTGCGCCGCGGAATTCCATGCCATCGTCGTCGAACTCTCCGGCAATGAGCTGCTGGCAGAGATCGGCACCCTGCTCGATTCGCGGATGCGCTGGCAGCTGAGCCAGCATGACGACCTGGACGTCGTGGCCACCGAGCATGCTGAACTCTTCGACGCAATCGCCCGTCGGGATCAGGAGCTCGCCGGCGCGCTGGCGGCCCGCCACCTGGGCACGAGCCAGGAGCAGCACGACAAGAAGTCGAAACGGCTGGCCCAGGCCGGCCACTCAGCTGACGGTTCTCCGGCCGATCCCTCCGCCGCACCGCAGGAGTCGGACCCGACCGACTGAGCGGCCGAGGTCAGTCAGGAGACCGTTGCCGAACAGGCGGCCGGGGTCGCTGAGAGGCCGAGGGCGTTCAGGAGGCCGAGGGCGTTTCAGGGAACGGCCAACCGCTCAGGCGCTTCTTCCGGGCCGGGGCATAGGTGCGCACCTTCGAGGTGCTCAGACCGAGACCGACGAGAGATTCGGCCAGACGCACGGCCGCGGCGACGCCGTCGACGACGGGGACTGCACAGCGTTCGCGGATCGTCTCGCCGAGGTCGGCCATGCCGCCGCAGCCGAGCACGATGGTCTCGGCACGATCCTTCTCGACCGCCGCGGCGGCCTGATCGACGATCGCGGAGACCGCAGCATCGGGATTCTCCTCGAGCTCGAGCACGGCCATCCCCGAAGCCCGCACGGACACGCAGTGCGCATCGAGCCCGGCCAGCAGCAGCCGATCCTCGATGAGCGGGACGGTTCGATCGAGCGACGTGACCACGGAGAAGCGGTGGCCGAGGAACAGCGCCAGAGCCGCCCCCGCCTCGGTGATGTCGATGACGGGCACGTCGAGGAGCTCCTGCAGACCCTCCCTTCCGTGCTCTCCGTACCCGGCTTGGATCACGGCATCGAACTGGCCGGAGTATTTGAGCACGGCATCCATGACGCCGAGGGCGGCAAGATAGCTCTCGACGTTGCCCTCGCAGGATTCCGCCCCGAATTCGGGGGTCAGGCCGATGATCTCCGTGCCTGCCGAAGCGGCCTGCCGGGCCGCCTCGGCGATGCCTTCGGTCATGGTCTGCGTCGTATTCACGTTGACGACGAGGATTCTCATGGCGCTCCGATCAGTGCTGGGTGGGGACGGCGATCTCCTCACCGTCGACCTCACGGAAGGTGAAGTCGCGGCGGGCGATGACGAAGTAGATGAGGGCGGCGATCGCGGCGCCGGAGAACCACGAGAACTCCGAGAATCCGGCGAAGGCGGGCACGAGGGCGAAGACCAGTGAGATCACAGAGGCCGGGATGAACGCGCCGATGGCTCGCCAGTTGACGCCGCGATGGTAGAAGTACTCACCGTCCTTGGCTTCCGTGTACAGCTGCGGGACATTGACCTTGGTCTTGCGGATGACCCAGTAGTCGACCATGATCACGCCGAACAGGGGTCCCAGCAGCGCCCCGAGCCCGCCGAGGAAGTAGACGATGACCACCGGTGAGTTGTAGAGGTTCCACGGCAGGATGACGAATCCGATGATCGCGGAGATGATCGCCGCGCTGCGGAAATTGAGGTGGCGCGGGAAGAGATTCGTCAGTGCGTAGGTCGGGGCGACGAAGTTCGCCATGAGGTTGACGGCGACCGTGAGCAGCAGCAGCGACAGAGAGGCGAGGGCGAGCAGAACGGGGTTGCCGATCGACTGGACGATATCGGCCGGTGAGGTGATGACGGTGCCGTCGATCTTGTACTGGGCTCCGGCGAGCGAGATGACGACGAGACCGAAGACGAGCATGTTCACCGGGATGCCCCAGAAGTTGCCGACGACGATCGACCCCTTCTTCTTCGCGGCCCGGGTGAAGTCGGAGAAGTTGAGCACGAAGGTGCCGTAGATGGCCACCCACAGGGAGCCGCCGCCGAGGATGTGCATCCACATCGGCCACCCGGACAGGGCGTCATCGGTCGACCAGGCGATGGAGAAGTCGACGCGCACGAGCATCCAGATCGCCAGGGCGAGGAAGGTGACGAGGATGATGGGTCCGGCGATGGCTTCGTAGCGACGGATCATCTCCATGCCGTAGCTGACGATGATGACCTGGACGATCCACAGCAGGGAGAAGGAGAACCAGCCCAGGCCCGACAGACCGAGGAACTCGGCATCGGCCCACGGCTGCAGGCCCGGGATGATCGTGAGCAGCAGAACGTTGAGCACGCTCGAGGCCAGATAGGTCTGGATGCCGAACCAGGCGATGGCGACGATTCCGCGCACCGAGGCGGCCAGCTGCGCGCCGTGGACGCCGAAGGAGATCCGGCTCATCACCGGATAGGGCACGCCCGTCTTGTATCCCATGAACCCGGAGAGGGTGAGCAGGAAGAACAGCAGTGCGGCACCGACGAGCAGAGCCACGAGGATCTGCCAGGCACCGAGGCCGAGGGCGAAGAGTCCGAGCGCGAAGCCGTAGTTGCCGAGCGAGTGGACGTCGTTGGCCCACAGGCTGAAGACGCTGTACGCCGTCCAGCTGCGCCCTTCCTTCCGCGCCGGAGCAAGGTCGGCATTGTAGAACCGAGGGCTGATCCCATGCGCTGTCAGCTGTTCGGGGCTGGGCCCCAGGCGTGCGGGCTTTGCCGCCTCCGCCGTCTCGGTTTTCCTCATGCGTCCACTCCTCGGTTCCAACGCACCCCACGCTGGGATACCAAAAGTGGGAACACAGCGCTGTAGTGCCGAAATCTGACTCGTTCAGCGTAACCTGGCTCACACGCGATTGGCAATGCAGATCACAAAGAGAAGTGTGCCGCCGAGGCAAACGGGAATGGCATACCATTCATTTCCCTCGGCGGCGCGGACTGGCTTCAGGCTTCGTCTTCGACGTCCTTGGCCGTCGGGTCCCAGGCGACGACGCCGACGGCGATCGCACCGGCCAGCGGGGCACAGGCGACGATCCAGAACACGCCGGTGCCCAGCGAAGCGGCGAGGATCGGGAACATGATGAGCGAGACGATCGAGAAGGCACGCAGCACGGACTGGTTGAAGCCGATGCCGATTCCTCGCAGCCGCGTCGGATACGACAGCGTCGCGTAGTTCATGAGGTTCGCTCCCGGACCGCCGGCCTGAGCGAAGACGAAGGCCGAGAGCATGGCGACGGCGACGATGACCAGTGCCCCGTTCGGGATGCCGACGATCGCCAGCAGCCCGAGCGATGCCGCCTGGATGATGAATCCGACGAGAGTGATCCTGCGGGTGCCGAAGCGGTTGACGATGCTCATCCCCAGCAGACCGCCGATCGTGCCGAAGCCGAGGTTGATGATCAGCGAGGAGATGATCGTGATCAGCGGCGTCTGATGGAAGAGCGTGGTGATGATGAGCGGGGTGCCGTAGGCGACGGCGTTGTAGCCGAACGTCGAGAACACGGACACGCAGAGGGCGACTATGGTGCGCACACGGTAGCGAGGAGAGAAGAGTTCGGCGAAGCCGCTCCACCGTCCGCCCTTGACTGTGTCGGTCGAGGTCGAGGTCGCGGCCTCGCGATCCTCGGCGGGAGCGAGCTCGACATTGAGGTTGTGGTGGCTGCGCATGACTTCGACTGCTCCGCGCAGATCCCCCTGATTGGCCAGCCATTCGGGCGATTCGGCCAGGTAGCGGCGACGGACGAGGAGCACGATGAGGGCCGGTACGGCACCGAAGCCGACGACGATGCGCCACAGGATCGCGTGCTGGTCGTACGGCAGGGTGATGAAGATGATGAGCACGACGAGATAGCCGACGCCGGTGGCGAAGTACCAGGCCGGAGACCAGGCGTTGACGCGCTGTGAGCGGTTGCCTTTGCCCTTGAGTTTGGAGAATTCGGCGAGGAAGGCCATCGCCACCGGCAGGTCGAGTCCGACGCCGATTCCCATGACGAAGCGGAAGGCGATGAGCACCCACTCGTTCGGCGCCAGCGCGCAGCCGATTGCCGCGACGACGAAGAAGACCATATCGGCCATGAACAGTTTGTAGCGTCCGAACCGGTCGACGAGGTATCCGCCGAAGAGCGCGCCGATGACAGCACCGACCATGATCGAGGCATTGACGAGACCTGTCATGAAGCCGCTGAGACCGAACTGCTCTTGGATCGCGGTGATCCCGAAGGCCAGGGAGGAGAAGTCGTAGGCGTCCATGAAGATGCCGCCGAGGGCGAGGATGATGACCGCCGTCGTCTTCGTGCCCTGGGACCCGAATTCGGCGAGGACCGAGTGGATGTCGGCGGCGGAGGCCACGATCCGCGGGGGCTGGGCGGCCGATGGCGCCGGAGCTGCTGATGCTGTCTGAGCCGCGTCGGCGGCGGGATCTGTCGAAGTCACAGTCGCCAAGTATGACTCCGTCGTCGCTGAGGGTCGGTTCCGGCCGTCACACTTCGTCACCGATGCGACGAGCACGGCCGGCCCCCGCGGTTCTTCACCGACGCCGGCTCAGACGAGAGCGTGCCCGCGCTTCTCCGGAAGCAGGAACATGGCGAGGAACTGGATGACGTAGATGGTCGGCAGCAGCGCCAGTGCGAATCCGAAGCCCAGGGATCCGGCCAGCACAGCGATGACGACGGGGGCCAGGCCGCCGATGGCTCGGCCGATGTTGAAGATGACGTTCTGGGCCGTGGCGCGGACTTCGGTCGGGTACATCTCCGCGAGCAGCGCCCCATGGCCGCCGAGCATGCCGTTGGCGAAAGCGCCCATGAAGAACCCTCCCGCGAGCAGCGCTGTCGGGTCACTGAGCTGGCTGTAGACGAGGATCGTGACGATCGCCCCGGACTGGAAGATCCAGAAGGCGGGTCGACGCCCGAGGCGGTCGGCGAACTGTCCGAAGATGAGGATTCCCGCGAGCATGCCCATCACGGTCACGCCCGTCCACAGGGAGCCCTTCGTGATGCCGAGTCCCATCTGCTCCGAGAGGTAGTTCGGCAGCCAGGTGATGATGCCGAAGTACCCGAAGTTCTGCACGCTGGTGAGGACCGTCAGGGCGAAGGTGATCGTCACTGTCTCCCGGTCTTTCGCCAGGGCGCCGATCTTCGCGGCGAAGGACTCTCGGACTGCTGCCGAGGATTCCCGCGAGGAGGCCGCGGGCCCCGCCCCGGAACCTGCCTCCTCATCGACGTCGGCTTCGGCGGTCTGCTCCTGCGCCCGGACGAAGGCCTCGGGTTCGCCGACGCCGCGGCGGACGAAGAAGACGTAGACGGCGGGGAAGAGTCCGATGACGAACAGCGCCCGCCACCCCCACCAGGCGATGACGGGAGCAGAGACGACAGCGGCAGCGAACACACCGAGCTGGAATCCCACCCCGACCCATGAGGTGGCCCGGGCACGCTGGTCGGCTCGCACCGCCTCGGCGGCCAGGGCCATCCCGATGCCGAACTCACCGCCGATGCCGATTCCGGCGACGAACCGGTACGCCGCAAGATCCCAGTACCCCTGGGCCAGGGCTGAGAGCCCGGTGAACACGGCGAAGATGAGCACCGTCCACGTGAGCACCCTGACTCGACCGTGTCGGTCGGCCAGCGCGCCGAAGACGATTCCTCCGACCACGGCGCCGAGCAGAGTGATCGTCGACAGAGATCCCGCTTCGACGTCGCTGAGTCCGAAGGAGGCGATGATGCCGGAGAGAGCGAAGCTGAGGATGAGGAGGTCGAAGCCGTCGAGTCCGTAGCCGACGGCGGCGGCGAACAGCGCCTTGCGTCGGTATCCGCGATCCTCGGCGATGTCGGTGGTGGTCAGCGGCGTCGATGCACTCATGCGGTCTCTGTTCGGTCGACGGATCGGAAAACGGCCGCAGACCATTATGCCCCACGGCCGCTTCCGGCACCCGGCTCACTCCGTCGCGGTCAGACGCGCGCACCCTCCCCGAGGCGGTACCGAGCTCCCGTGTGATCGTCGGCCAGTCGTGGCCCGGACCCGGTGAGCTGCTCACGCACCGTGGCTCCGGCGACGGGTTCGGGCAGGAGGCCGCGGCGGCGCAGTTCGGGTGAGACGTATTTCGTGAAACGTTCGGCGTCGGCCGGTCGGACGGCGGCCGCGATGTTGAAGCCGTCGATATCGGCTTCGTCCATCCACCGCTGGAATTCGTCGACGACCGTGGCAGGCGATCCGGTGATGACCGGTCCTCGGCCGCCGAGGGCGACGAACTCCGCGAGGTCGCGAATGGTCCACGGCTTGTCTCCGGCCATGGTGGTGAAGGAGGCGAGCGCGGACTGGTTGGCATCGGTGGCCACATATTCGAGGGTGTCGTCGGGCGAGGCCCCGGAGAGGTCGACGCCGGTCCACCCGCCGAAGAGGGAGAGCGCGGATTCGGTGTCGACATAGCGGCGGTAGTCGGCCAGCCGAGCCTCTGCGGCTTCATCGGTTTCGTCGACGATGACGGTGGCCAGGGCGAAGATCTTCACGGCGTCTCGGTCCCGTCCGCGTTCCTCGAGTCCGTCACGGACCTTGTCGACCCAGCTGCGCAGGATCTGCGGTGTCGGACCGGAGAAGAAGATCGCCTCGGCGTGGTCGAGGGCGAACTCCTGTCCGCGCTTCGAGGCTCCGGCCTGGAACAGCAGCGGGGTGCCCTGCGGGCCCGGGACGGCGAGCGCCTGGCCGGGCACGGTGAAGAACTTGCCGTCGTGGCCGATGTCGCGGACTTCGGCGGGGTCGACGAAGACGTTCTCCTCGGCGTCGGCCGTGAGCGCCTCGGGGGTGATCGAGCCTTCGAAGAGCTTGTACATGACTTCCATGAACTCATCGGCTCGGTCGTAGCGTTCGTCGTGCGGGATCTGCCCGTCCAGCCCGAGGTTGCGGGCGGCGGATTCGACATAGCTGGTGACGATGTTCCATGCCACTCGTCCGTTCGTGAAGTGGTCGAGAGTGGTCAGGGTGCGGGCGAGCAGGTAGGGCTTCTCATACGTCACCGATGCGGTGACGCCGAAGCCGAGCGTCGTCGTCGCTGCGGCCATGGCGGGCACGGCGACCAGCGGGTCGAGCAGCGGGAACTGGACTCCCCCGCGGTTGGTGACATCAGCATTGCCGCCGTAGACATCGTAGACGCCGAGGATGTCGGCGAGGAACAGGGACGAGAACCCGCCTTCTTCGAGGGTCTGTGCCAAGTCGGTCCAGTAGGACAGCTGAGTGAAGTCCTCGACGCGCGATTCCGGATGGCGCCACAGTCCGGGTGACTGGTGGACGGGGGTCATCATGTCGAAGGCGTTGAGCTGGATCGGTTTCGTCATCGAGAGTCTCCTGTGTCGGTGATTCGTGGTGCTGGTGCAGATGTGTGTCGCCTGTTCAGGCCGGGGTGCGGGAGAGCTCTCGGGCCGGGTCCTTCGCCGCCACGGCGGCGATGAGCGAGAGCAGGCACAGCAGGGTGAGGTATCCGCAGATGAGCCACGGAGTGTAGCCGCCGGCGACGTAGAGCAGGGCTGCGACCATCGGCATGATTCCACCGCCGATGACGGTGCCCAGCTGGTAGCCCATGTTCACGCCCGAGTAGCGGACCTCGATGGGGAACTGCTCAGCGAACCATGCGGCCTGCGGCCCGTAGATCGCATCGTGGGCGAGGTTCATGCCGAGGATGACGATGAGGGGAAGAAGGCTCAGCGGACCTGCGTCGAGGTAGGCGAAGAAGAGCCACCCGAAGACGGCCACGCCGATGATGCCGCCGATGGTCACCGGCTTCCGGCCGAGTCGATCGGAGACCCAGCCCCAGGCCGGCCCCGTGACGAGGCCGATGCCCGAGGCGATCATCACGGCCGTCACCCCCGAGGTCGAGTCGCCGCGGTTCTCGGTCAGGTAGCTGAGCATGTAGACGGTGATGAGGTAGAAGACGCTGTTCTGCGCCAGTCGCAGTCCGATCGTGACGAGCAGGACGCGCGGGTGGGCGGTGAGGACTTCACGCAGCGGTGCCTTCGCAACCTGGCCGGAGTCCTTGAGCTCTTGGAATTCCGGGGCGTCGGAGACGCCGAGGCGGATCCACAGTCCCAAGGCGACGAGGAGGGCGGAGGCGAGGAACGGGATGCGCCAGCCGAAGGATTCGAACTGCTCCGTGCTCAGCAGGTTCTGCACGAGGAAGAAGGCGCTGGTCGCCAGCAGCATTCCCGCCGCCGAGCCGATCTGGGTGAATGAGCCGAAGAGTCCGCGCTTGCGTGCCGGTGCATGTTCGACCGACAGCAGCGCCGATCCGCCCCATTCGGCTCCGGCCGACAGACCTTGGACGATGCGCAGCACGACGAGGGCCCCGGCCGCCCACCAGCCGATGGTCGCGAAGTTCGGCACCAGGCCGATGAGAGTCGAGGCGATGCCCATCGACAGCAGGGACACGACGAGGAGGGCCTTGCGTCCGACCCGGTCGCCGAGGTGGCCGGCGATGATGCCGCCCAACGGACGGGCGAAGAACCCGACCGCCAGGGTGGCGAAGGAGGCCAGGCGACTGCCGAGTTCGCTGTCGGAGGGGAAGAACTGGACATTGAAGATCAGCGCCGCAGCGGTGCCGTAGAGGTAGAAGTCGTACCATTCGATCGTCGTACCGGCGAAGGCCGAGGCCAACACCCGCTTCTTTCCCGCCAGCAGCCGCCGAGGCGGGGCCTGCGTCATCGGCTCGGTGACCGGACTCTGTGTCATGGCCTGCTCCTGTGCGCCCGAATGGGCATGTCGTATCGGTGTTCAGTGTCGGTTTCGCTGAGCAATCTATGCTTTGCGGCTCGGGGTCCGCCGTGCACGTCGTCACGACCCGACACCGTCCGTCACATGGGGTCACACGTCGTCGTCATATGACCTCGACCGCTGCATCTGGCGTCACAGTTTGCGATGATCGTCTCCGACGGCCTCACACAGGGGCCGTCACGCAGAACCGACAGTCAACCGAGCGATCCGCGCCGGAGCCCGCACTCGCGGGAAACTCCGATGAGCATTGCTCAACAGAGCAGCAGAGGTGAAGGAATGACGATCCTGGCAGACCCCACCACCACACATCCGTCGAGGGCGAACCAGGTCACCCCGGAAGCACTTCGCGAGACGTTCTCCCACTTCCCGCAGGGGGTCGCCTTCCTCGGCGCCGAAGTCGACGGGACCCCGCTCGGGCTCGTCGCCTCCACCCTGACCGTCGGCGTCTCGCTGACTCCCCCGCTGGTCAGCATCGCCGTGCAGAACTCCTCGACGACCTGGCCCACCCTGCGCCGCGCCCCGGAACTGGGCATCTCACTGCTCGGCACGGACCAGGAATCCTTGGCCCGGCAACTGGCCTCGAAGGATCGCAGCCGTCGATTCGCCGGGGTCGACCCCGAAGTCACCGCCGCCGGCGGGCTGACGATCCCGGACAGTTCGGCATTCCTCTGGACTCGCCTCTACAACGAAGTCGAAGCCGGCGACCACACCATCGCGCTGCTCGAGATCCTCGGCACCTCCAACGAGGACGGCCCCGAGGCACTGGTCTTCCACCGCAGCGCCTTCAAGGGCATGCGCACTCCCTGACACCTCCCCTGCGGCACCGGCCTCACCGGGCCGCTCGCCGGGCCTCACTCTTGACGCTCATTCGAACTCGTGTTCGAATTGGGCCATGAGGTGGAACGAACTGACCGATGACGCTGGCCCGAGTGCTCCCGACCTGTTCGGAGTGAAAGGACTCGTGCGCAGCGTGCGGACACCGGAGTTCGCCGGCATCACCTTCCACGAGGTGCTCGCGAAGTCGGCTCTGAACAAGGTGCCGAAGTCCAGCTCGATGCCTTTTGCCTGGACGGTGAATCCGTATCGCGGGTGCTCCCACGCCTGCGTGTACTGCTTTGCCCGCAACACCCACCGCTACCTCGATTTCGACCCCGGGACGGACTTCGACCGCCAGGTCATCGTCAAGATCAATGCCCCCGAGGTGCTCACCGCAGAACTCGCGAAGCCGAAGTGGACCCGCGAACTCGTCGCTCTGGGCACGAACACCGATCCGTACCAGCGCGCCGAGGGCCGATACAGTCTGATGCCCGGAATCATCAGCGGGCTGGCCGAGCACGGCACCCCGATGTCGATCCTCACCAAGGGCACGCTGCTGCGCCGAGACCTTCCGCTCCTGTCCCGCGCCGCCGAAGACGTCCCCGTGGAGATCAGCATGTCCTTCGCCGTCCACAACGACGCGCTGCAGCAGACGATCGAACCGGGCACCCCGACGACCGCCGCCCGGCTGGCTACAGTGAGGGCGGCAGCCGAACTCGGATTCGACGTCACCGTCTTCCTCATGCCGGTGATGCCCAAACTCACCGATTCGCTGGACCATCTGGACGCGGCGCTCAGAGCGATCCGAGACGCCGGTGCCGCCCGGGTCGTCTACGGGGCACTGCACCTGCGGCCGGGCGCACGCGAATGGTTCTTCGAGTGGCTCGAACGCGAACACCCCGAACTCCTCCCCCGGTACCGGCGCATGTACGCCACGTCCTCCTACGCGTCGAAGGACTACCGTCGGTGGCTCGCCGAGCGCATCAACCCACTCATTGACCACTACCGACTGCGGGGGTCGAGCGATGATGACCATCCCGCGACGCAGAAGGCACAGACGACGGGGACCCGCGGACACGAGGAGACGCAATCCGCGCCCGGGAGAAGACTCGCGATTTCACCGGCGAGCTGGACTCCCCCGCCGCAGGAAGCGCTCTTCTGATCGGAAACCGCCCCTGGAGCGCGGGCCTCCACGACCACCTGCGTCACCGGCAGGCACCGCACAGCCGTCACCCGAGGGCTCCTGCCGAACTTCGTCCCGGTCAGATCAAGGGCTTCGCAGGATAGCGGACGAGCCCGTCGGGGGCGGTCACGGGGGCGGCGAGCATGCCGGCCGCCGCATCGATGAGGAAGCGCCCGACCTGCTCCCAGGTGCCCTGGTGAGATCCCTCGGCCATCTTCTCCTCCTGGTCCGCACACACGCCGATGACCATGTGCGCGAGCAGATAGGCGCGTCCGCGCAGAACGCCTTCCGGGATGCCCTCTTCCTCGCCGTTGATGAACCTGATGTCATCGGGGACGCCGAACTCGTCCATCACAGCCTTCGCGACTTCGACCGCCGAGGGCACTGATCGCAGCTGGGAGAGGAACTGCGCACGCCAGCTCGGACGGGGTTGGTCGTCAAGGAGTTCGAACAGCGGACGCAGACGGCACTGAACATATTCACGGATTCCGGGCGATTCTCCCAGCTCGGCCAAGAGCGCGTCCCTGCGCTCCGCCATCTCGTCGAGGTGGCGGGTGACGAGCGCACCGAGCAGACCGTCGCGCCCGCCGAAGTGATAGGCGATCGCCGAATGATTCGCGGCTCCCGCATAATCGACGATCCGCCGATTCGACACCGCATCGATGCCATACCGAGCAAACAGCTCCTCGGCTGCATTGAGCAGCGCCTCGCGTGCCCTGTCGCTCTGCCTGCCCATCAACCCGTCCTTCATCAGCGTCGTCGTCCCTCAGCCGAATCGCCCTTCCGAAGGAAGCGGTGCGCCGCCGAAGGAGGGACCCGTCGTCATGTATGTGGCCATGGGGTGGGTCCTCGCCGGATTCATGGTCGTCATCGTGGCCGCGAACGCGAACCCCTGGACCCGCCCGCTCAAACGGATGATCCCGATCATCCTCATCTACGCCCCCTTCATGTCACTGGTCGTCGCCCTCATCGCCGGACCGATCACCGGCGCGGTCGACGGCCACTTCGCGGCCCTGTGGGGTGCGGGAATCGTCGCGATTCCGTGCATCTCGATGTTCGCGATGGTCTTTGAACGGCTGATCGGGATGTTCGCCATCATCCCCGTCATCGGCACCCTCATGTTCGCCGGTGTGCCCGCGTCGAACGGTGCTCTCTCGGAGTACATGGTGCCCTCGTTCTTCGCGACCCTGCACGACTTCCTGCCGGTGGCCGCGTCGGTCGAGACGATCCGCTCGATCCTCTACTTCGACGGCAATGTCGTCGCCGAGCATCTGCAGGTCCTCGGCCTCTGGGGCCTCGTATCCCTGGCTCTGGTGTTCCTCATCGACGGCATCAAGCCGCCGCGCACGGAGCACGACTTCGGAAACCTGCACCTGGAACGCGAGAGGGAGAGGAACAAGGAGGGCCGCCACCGTGCGCTCGAGTCGGGGCAGCACCCAGGCGAGTGGGAATCCGAGACCGTGCAGGGCTCGATCGTCGAGGACGAGGCAACACCCGAGCCCGGCCCCTCGCACGCGCCGACCGCGGGTGACGGCCTGAAGCGCCCCACCTCCGAGGCGGCCGATGAGCAGGAGCGGATCCCCTCCACCGTCTGAGTTCGAGACCGGCCACGAGTGCCGCATCGAACACGACCGACAAACCCCCGGGCTGTCGGTCGTGTTCGTACCGGACTAATGTGAGGTGAATGATGAGTGTCTCAGATTTCTTCGGCTCCACGAGCCTGCAGGAAGCCGAGTTCCTTCTGGTGAGCTTCGTCCTGTGCTCCCTCATCGGGTTCGAGCGCCAGTTCCGGCAGAAGAGCGCCGGCTACCGCACGCATGTGCTGGTGGGCATCGGCACCTGCGTATTCACCCTGGTTTCGGCCTATGGATTCGCGGGAGTGCTCGAGAACGATGTCCGGCTCGACCCGTCGAGGATCGCGGCGCAGATCGTTTCGGGCATCGGATTCCTCGGCGCCGGGGTGATCTTCAAGGGCCGCAACATGGTGCGCGGCCTTACCACCGCCGCGACGATCTGGGTGACCGCCGCCGTGGGCATGGCCTGTGGTGCCGGCATGCTGTCACTAGCCACGATGCTCACCGCTCTCCATTTGTTCACCCTCTTCGTCATCGCCCCGCTCATCCGGCGCATCCCCGACAGCGACCACAAGAAGCTGCTGCGGATCACCTACAAGGACGGGTCCGGAGTGCTGCGCGACGTCCTTGGGGTGGCGAGCAGGATGGGATTCTCGAACACCATCGTCGACACGAAGCGCTTCGAGGACGAGAACGGAGTGCGGATGGTCCAGATCGACGGCAAGTTCGAAGGCAAACCGCCGCTGCACCTCCTCGTTCCGCAGCTCATCGAGCTGCCGGGTGTGGACAAGGTGAGCATGCGCGAAGACCGCGTGCACTCCGTCGATGCCGACGGCGACTCCGTCTAGCGCAGACCGGGATCGAGGGATTCCGGTGACGCGCTGCATTCGAGTTGGGCGAGCATCGCCCTGAACCCGGCGCCGACAGATGCCCGCGCGCTCGGCCCGAAGACCGTGGTCTGCACGACGGCGCCTTGCATCATCGCCAGGATGGCAGGAGCCAGTTCACGGGCCCTGAGCTCCGCAGCGTCGCCGTCCATGCCTGCCGAGCGCCGGAAATAGGCTCGGAGGTAGTCCGTGAAGAGCCCCAACAGAGATTCGAAGATCGTTCCCGCTATCTCAGCGAAGTCCTTGTCGTGGGCGGACTCGCCCCATATCTGAAGCAGGGTCGGGGCGAGGGGGTCGTCGTCGAGGAGAGAGTCGAGCAGGGGCGGAAACACCTCCCGGGGTGCCGGAACCTCCGCGGCATCGCCGAAGTCCTCAAGGCCTGCCACACGCTGCTCCATCACGCGACGCCCGACGTCGGTCGTGAGCTCGGCCTTCGAGGAGTAGTAGACATAGACAGCGCCGGCGGAGAGGCCCGCCTCCTTGACGATATCAGCCATTGAGGTCCGGCCGAACCCCTTGCGAGCGATGCACGCCAACGCCGCATCCTGAATCCGCAGGCGCATCGCCTGTCTGTGCTCTTCGGTGACCTTCGGCACTGCTCCCCCAAAAACGAATGACCATTCTTGATAAATCATATCGGAAAGAGTAAAAAGAACGAGCATTCGTTTTCGACGATTGGACACTCTCATGGCCACGAGAATTCTCCGCAGTTCGGAGAGCACGAACCTCCCCGCCGCTGGCCGCGGCGATGACGGCACTTCCGACCGCCTGTCCGCCGAGGCCGATTCGAGGCTGCCCGAGCACAGCATCGGGCGCGCGATCGGTATCGCCGTATTCGCCGCGGCGATCGTCAGCCTCATCCTCCTCGCCTTCAGCTGGCCGACCGTCACCTCGGATCCGAAGGATCTGCCGATCGCCGCGGTCGGCGATCAGGAGCAGATCGACGAAGTGACCGAAAACGCACCGGACGGGATGCTCGATCTCAAGGACGCCGATTCCCGGGCCGAGGCCGAGACGATGATCCGAGACCGGGACGTCTACGGCGCCCTCGTCCTCGGCGACGAGCCGGAGATCCTCGTCTCATCAGCGGCCTCGCCCGCTGTCGCGCAGCAGCTGCGGGCGATGGCCTCGACGATGCAGCAGCAGATCGACAAGCAGGCGATCTCGGGCTTGCAGGACGGGCTCGAGCAGATGCAGGACGCACTCAAGGCTGCCTCACAGCCTGCGGCCGGAACACAGCCCGGACAGCCGGGTGAGGGGCCGCAAGCCGACCGGCAGCCTGCCGATGCCTCGGCGATCGAGGTTCCTCAGGTCGAAGTCACCGATGTCGTGCCTCTGTCCGATGACGATTCGACCGGGGCGGGACTGGCCATCGCCGGGCTGCCGCTGACCATCGGAGGCATCATCGGAGGCGTGCTCACCTGCATGCTCGTCCACTCGCGACGGATGCGGGCGGTCGCCGTCGTCGTCTACGGAGCCGTCGGCGGTCTGGCACTGACCCTCATCCTCCAGTCGTGGTTCGGAATCCTCCAGGGCAACTTCGGGCTCAATGTCCTCGCCGCCGGTCTCGCAGTCGCATCGACTGCAGCACTCATCAACGGATTCGTCTCACTCATCGGGACGACCGGCATCGCTGTCGGTGCGATCCTCACGATGTTCATCGGCAACCCGATCTCATCGCTGCAGCAGCCGAAGGAGTTTCTCGTCGGCGCCTGGGGCGATATCGGGCAGTTCTTCGTTCCGGGTGCGGCGGGCACGCTTCTGCGCGATCTCTCCTATTTCCCCGACTCGCCCACGGCGGCGCAGTGGTGGGTGCTCCTCGGATGGTTCGCCCTCGGCATCGTCCTCATCATCGTCGGCCATCTCCGCGCGCATGCGAAGAAGCTCAGCGGTCCTGGGACTGTACTCGTGGACAGCGGCATCGGGGACTATCCTCGAGACAGGAGGTGGCACGGAGATGAGCGCACTGACCGATGTGACGATCTGCAGGACCTGCGGGGTGGAGACGATGGCCCCTCTGCCGCAGCAGTGTCCGATCTGCGCCGATGAGCGCCAATGGATGCCCGATCAGGGACAGATCTGGACGACCCGTGAACAGCTCGAGTCCGAGGGCCACCGCGTCTCCATCTCCGAACGCGAGCCCGGACTCTACGCGCTGCGGGTCGAACCGAAGCTCGGCATCGGCCAGACCTGCTACCTCGCGCAGACCGCCGAGGGGAACCTCCTCTTCGATGTCCCCCCGTACATCGACGCCGAGGCCGTCGCTGCGGTGGCCGAGCTCGGCGGAGTGCAGGCCATCGCTGCCAGCCACCCGCACATGTTCGGACTCCAGCTCGAGTGGAGTGCCGCGTTCGGCGCGGCACCCGTCTTCGTCTGCCGAGCCGATGCCGAGTGGCTCCAGCGCACAGATGAGAGGATCTGGAAGTACTATCACGAGACCCGACCGCTGCCCTCAGTCACTCTGCAGCGCGTGGGCGGACATTTCGCCGGCAGCGCGATCGCACTGTGGCGCGGCCAAGACGGTGTCGGGGTCATGCTCAGCGGCGATTCGATCGGTCCCGTGGCCAGACAGGGATGGGTGACCTTCATGCGCAGCTTCCCGAACTATCTGCCGCTGTCGGCGAATGTCGTCCGACGCATCGCCGCCTCGGTGGCGGATCTCGATTTCGATCGGATGTACGGCAACTTCGGCCAAGTCATCTCGGCCGGGGCGCATTCAGCGGTGCAGACCTCGGCGCAGCGCTATGCTGAGTGGGTATCCGGCGCCCACGACGACCTCACCTGAGGCCGGGTGCTCAACGTGAACGGAACTGCGCGGTGACCGGGCAGTCGAAGGGATCCGCCTGGCCGAGACCGACTCGGTTGAGGTAGCGGACGATGATGCCGAAAGACTCGAACAGCGTCGTCTCCGTGTACTTGATGCCCTTCTCACGGCAGTACTCGCGAACCATGGGCTGGACCTTGTGCAGGTTGACGCTCGGCATGCTCGGGAACAGGTGGTGTTCGATCTGGTAGTTGAGTCCGCCCATGAGGAAGCCCATCGGGCGTCCACCGGAGATGTTGCGTGACATGAGTGTCTGACGGCGCAGGAAGTCGATCTTGACGTCTTTGGGAACGATCGGCTGGCCCTTGTGGTTGGGGGCGAAGGAACCGCCCATGTGGATGCCGAAGACCGCGAGCTGGACGAGGAAGAACACGCTGCCGACCACGGGACCGGCGGCCCAGATCGCGAGGGCGGGAAACCCGATGATCCGAACGGCGATGAGGATGCCCTCTGTCCAACGACGCTTGATCGATGACTGTCCCTTGAGGATGGCCTGGACCGACTGCACATGCAGCTGCAGTCCAGCCAGAGTCAGCAGCGGGAAGAAGGCCCATCCCTGCCGAGCGGCGAACCATTTGGCGAAGCCGGTGCGCTTCTGCGCATCTTCGGCCACGAACACGAGAGTTCCCGGTGCGATGTCGCCGTCGACACCGGCCTTGTTCGGGTTGGCGTGGTGGAGAGCATTGTGCTTCTTCAGCCACCAGCCGTAGCTCAGCCCGATGAAGAGGTTGCCGATGATCGTCGACACCCACTCCCCCACCTTGCCGTTGGTGAAGATCTGACGGTGGGCAGCATCGTGGGCGACGTAGGCCGTCTGGGTGAACAGCGCGCCGAAGTAGACCGCGGTCGCGATCTGCCACCAGCTGTCGCCGAGCAGGAAGAGCACGGCGAAGCCGACGATGTAGGCCACTGCGAGGAGGCTGAATCGCAGCACGTTCCAGCCCGGGCGCCGGGCCAGCAGTCCGGCCTCTTTCACCTGGGCCATGAGCGCGCTGAAGTCGCTGGTGAATTCCTGCTCCGCGGTGCCGCGCTTGGCACGCCTCCGTTCGAGCACCTCGGCGCGGGCGGAGGGATTCGCGGCCGGCGTCGGGAGGGAGGTGGTGAGCATGTCGGAGGAGTTCATATCCTCAACGCTATAGTGCGCTGCCTGCCTGCGCGTCACCCTACGGTGCCGTTTCGGCCCCCTACCCGGGTAGGGGGTGACAGCAGGGGACTGTGGAACCTCGGAACTCGGACTCAGCTGCCGGGAACGACGAGACCTGATTCGTAGGCTGCGATGACGGCCTGGGCCCGGTCGCGAGCGTCGAGTTTGTACAGGATGCGGGAGACGTGCGTCTTCACGGTCTGCACGGCGATGACGAGTGCACCGGCGATCTCGGTATTGGATTCCCCGCGGGCGACACGCACGAGGATCTCCCGCTCGCGATCGGTCAGCTCCGGCAGTTCTGCGAGGTTCGGCGGCTGAGGCGTCTGTGGGATCGTTGCGAAGTGTTCGATGACCCGTTTCGTAACGCTCGGGGCGAGCAGGCCCTCGCCGGAGGCGACGATGCGGACTGCCTCGGCGAGTTCATCGGGTGGAGCGTCCTTGAGCAGGAATCCGCTGGCGCCGGCCCGTATCGCATCGAAGACGTAGTCGTCGATGTCGAAGGTGGTGAGCATGATGATCCGCGGTCCCGTCGCCGAGGTGGCCGGGGAATCCGCGACGATCGTCCGGGTCGCTTCGATGCCGTCCATCGTCGGCATCCGCACGTCCATGAGGACGATGTCCGGCCGCTGCTCGGCAACCAGCGCCACGCATTCGCGACCGTCTTGGGCCTGGCCGACGACATCGAGGTCGGGGTGGGCGTCGAGCAGCGCTGCGAACCCCGCCCTGACCATGGCCTGGTCATCGGCGATGATGATGCGGATCATGCGCGCTCGTCTCTCTTCGATTGGGGTTCGGTCAGGCTCAGGGGCAGCACCGCTTCCACTTCGAACCCGCCCGTGCCGGTTTCGCCGCTGCGGATCTCGCCGCCGACGGAGCCGGCGCGTTCGCGCATCCCCACCAGTCCCTGCCCGCGGTGCGATTCGTGCTGGGCGACCTCGCTGGGACCGTCGCCCCGAGTGTTGGTCACCGATATCCGCACCGCACCGCCGCCGCTGCGGATGCGAATGGTGATGTGTGAGTTCCGAGCGTGCCGGATGGCGTTGCTCAGCGCTTCTTGGATGATGCGATAACCGGCGAGTCCGGTGCTTTCGCGCAGCTGAGCCTCGACCGGTTCTCCGCTGCGTTCGAGGGATACGTGGACCCCGGCGTGACGGGCATGGTCGACGAGGGCCTCGACGTCGGAGAGTTTCGGCTGCGGGGCGAGCTCGTGGGTCGAATCATCATTGCGCAGCACGCTGAGCAGACCGCGCATCTCGGTCAGCGCAGCACGGGCCGAGGTCGAGATGTCTTCGAATTCCTTTGTCACGTCCGCGTCGATGCCGGGATGGCGGAATGGTGCACTGGAGGCTTGGATGTTGATGATGGACATGCTGTGGGCGACGATGTCGTGCAGCTCGCGGGCGATCCGGGCCTTCTCCTCGATGGTGACGCGCTTCGAGTGCTCTGCTGCCGTGTTCTCCTGCTCCTGCAGGAGTTGGGAGCGGATGAGATTCCACTGCTGAACGACCACGGCCGCGACGTAGATTCCCCCTGCGATGCAGGCGTAGATCATGATGTTGATGATCGCGGAATCGGAGGATTCGTGGCCAAACAGCCAGCGCCCGATCACCACAGCCAGGACGGATGCGCCGATGCTGCCGAGCACGGCGGAGAGAGCGATGCCCCAGTGCGCGCGCAGACCGATGATGAGGATGACGAGGATCTGCGTGATCAGCGCGGGCACCATCCATGGCCAGGGAGCTCCGGAGATGTGGGACGCGACCAGCGGCAGGGCGGCGCAGGCGAAGGACGAGAGGATGGCCCCGAAGAGCGGACGGAGCATCGACAACGGCATCGTGCCGGCATGGATGAGGCTGAGGCCGAAGGCCAGGGCCACGGGCGCTTCGTAGATGCCGACCGCGATCGAGGATTCGATGGCGACCATGCCGATCGCGGTGATGACGACGGCGATCCATCCCAGAGCCGCAGGGTTGAGCCGGCGGTTCGCGGGCAGGAACCGACCGAACATTTGGTTGACGACCATAGGCAGCGGCTCCCTCCGTGCTTCCGGTCGACTGCTGTGATCAGCGAACCTGGCGCGCTCTTGTCACAGACAATAGCAAACAGCGGACCTCAGCCGCTGATGCGTGCCAGGTGTCCCGCCTCGGCGCCGGCGAACCGGGCGCGACTCGACCATGACAGTCCGAGGTAGAGGAGGAACGAGATGAAGAACGATGGGATGGTCGCCCCGATCGGACTCGGAAAGACGTAGGTGAGCAGGTAGGACACGCACGCGCCGATGCCCCACACGCCGACGGCGACCCAGTTGATTCCGCGGGCATAGGCGTAGAGTCCCCGGAGTCGCGGAGGATGTCCCGGGTGTAGACCCCGCGTTTGATGATGTAGTAGTCGACGATGAGGATCGCGAACACGGGGACGAAGAAGGCGCCGATCATGGTGAGGAAGTCCGTGTACTGGTCGAGCAGCGCCAGCCAGGTCGACCCGATCACCGAGATCGCGCCGAGGATGAGTGCCACCGGCAGGAACTTCAGCTTCGTCCTGCGCTGCGCTCCGACGACGGAGTTGACCATTCCGTAGACCACCATGGTGTTCGTCGCCATCACGGACAGGAAGATGACGATCGCCAGGGCCCATCCGAACTCATCGGCGAGCGCCGTGGGGTCGAAGGGTGCCGGCGCACCCTCGTCGATGAGGATGAAGGTGAAGGCCGTGAGTCCGAGGAGCATTGCCAACACGGTCGAGGTGATGTAGCCGAGTCCCGAACCGACGATCCCCGAGCGCTGACTGCCGGCCAAGCGGTTGAGGTCGCCGGAGAGCACGGTCCATGAGATCGCGGTGGAGATGACGATGTCCAGGGCGAGGACCGGGGTGAAGCCGAGGCCCGGGTCCTTCTCGATCTGCAGATACTCTGCGGTCGAATGGCCGGTGAACGCGACAGCGAACACATAGGCCATGACGAGGAGGATGAGGAGGGCGAACCAGGGCTCGGCCTTCTCGATGCCTTCGTGCCCGAGGATCGCCAGGCCCACGACGAGCGCCTGACAGAGGACGGAGAAGAGGATCGGGTTCGAGAATCCTGTGGTCTGAGCGACGACGTAGTCGACGCTGATTCCAGCGAGCATGGCCTGCACCCAGCTCCACCCCATGAGGATGATGACATTCGCCGCCACCGGCAGATAGCTGCCCTTGGCGCCGAAGGCTCCGCGGGTGATCGCCATAGTGGCGAGCCCGGTGCGGGTGCCGATGTTGCCGATGAGGGTGAGCACGATCGTGCCGAGGACCGTGCCGAGGACGATGACGACGACCGCGGTGGAGAAGTCGACGCCGGGGACGAACAGCGTGCCGGTGAGCATCGTGGTCACGACGAGGTTCGCGGCCAGCCAGATCATGAACATCCGTCTCCCGCTCAGGGTGCCGCGGATGACACCGGAATCCTGCCCGGTCTCCAGGCGGTTCTCGAGTCGGCGGTACCAGCTCACTGTGCAGCCTCCTCGGTGCCGGTGGCCGAGACCGTCGTGAGCACATCGTGCTCGTGAGGTTCTGTGTGGCCATGGTCCCGGCGGTCGGCGCAGGCCGGTGTGGATTCGTTCATGGTCGACGGCGACCTTTCGCAGGCGGAGGGACAGTGGACAGCGCGCGGATCCGGTGGGTCTCACGCACGTTCGGATGAGGCTGACTGCCACACTAACGAGTTTGTGATCGACCGCACTATCCGTCGTGTATGAATTCGGCTCCTGATTGTCCACAGTGGTGATTCAAAAGCTGCAGCACCGCCTCCGAGCTGGCGTGATGAGTTCACATGGCGAATATGGATGTTCGCGCCAGGTGACATGTACTAATTTGAGCCGGGTGCCCGGCGACGGACGGCCCTCGCCGGCTGAAGATCGAAGGAGAAGCTGAGTCTATGAGTCCAGAACTGATCTGCGTGGTCGTCCTCGGATTGATGTTCGTCATCGGAACGTGGAGGGACATCAATATGGGCTTCCTCGGATTCATCGCAGCGGCTGGAGTCGGCGGCCTCGTCCTGCATCAGGCCCCTGAGGAATTCCTTGCCGGTTTTCCCGTCGACCTGTTTCTCACCCTCGTGGGCTTGACCTACCTCTTCGGCTTCGCGCAGAACAATGGAGCCATCGAAGTGATCGTTCACTGGTGTGTGAAGCTCGTCGGTGGGCGCGTCGGTTTCATGCCGTGGATCTTCTTCGCGCTCACTGCGATCCTCATCTCCCTCGGGGCGCTCTTCGCCGTAGCCATCATTGCTCCTTTGGCGCTGTCCTTCGCACGCCGGCATCGGATCAATCAGTTCATGGTCGGTCTGCTCGTCGTGCATGGGGCATTGGCAGGGGCCTTCTCCCCGATCAGCGTCTACGGCATTTTCATCAACGACTATCTGGCGAAGAACGGGCTCACTGCCACACCGCTGTCCTTGTTCCTTGCCCCACTGGCTTTCAACGTCGCCTTTGCCGTGGTCGTCTTCCTCGTCCTCCGGCGCAGGCCGGGATTGCGCGCGGAGGCAGACGACGCCCTGAACCAGGCTGATTCCACCGCGCAGACGGTTGTCGATCCGACCACCCGACTGACACGTTCCCAGATTCCGACGCTGATCGGGCTCACCGCGATGGCTCTGGCCGTGATCGTCTTCGGCTGGGACGTCGGACTCGTGACGATCACGATCTCGATTGCACTCGCTGCCATCGATCCGGCCGCAGGCAAAGCCGCGATGACGCGAGTGTCCTGGCCGATCGTCATTCTCATCTGCGGTGTGCTCACCTATATCGAAGTGCTGCAGGAGGCCGGCACCGTCGAATGGGTGTCCGCTGGCATTTCGGCGATCGGCGTGCCGCTCCTGGCGGCACTGCTCCTGTTCTATATGTCGGGCCTGATTTCGGCCCTGGCTTCGTCTCTGGCCATCATCGGGGTCGTCATTGCCCTTGCTGTGCCGTTTCTGGAATCAGGCGAGGTCCACGTCGGCGGTTTTGTCGCGGCTCTTGCGATTTCCGCAACGATCGTCGACATCAGCCCGTTCTCCACGAACGGCGCGATGCTGCTGGCCAACGTCCATTCGAGCATTCGCGACCACTACTACAAGCAGATGATCGGCTACGCCGGACTCATGTGCCTCATCGGGCCCGGTCTGGCGTGGGCAGTCGCAGCCGTGCCGACGGCGATCGGCAGCTGATATCGGCCCCTCGTCGGAGGGGACCGATACGCCGGCCTACATGTGCCCGCTCGTCTGGAACTTCTCGTGCCAGGACAGAGCCTCGCCGAGGATATGCGGAGTGTGCCGCCCCGTCGGGTTCGCGACGATCGCCCGATCGAGGTAGTCGGTGAGCCGGTCACGATAATCCGGGTGGGCGCAGCTGTCGATGATCCTGCGCGCCCGTGCGACCGGTGGAAGCCCGCGCAGATCCGCCAGCCCCTGTTCGGTCACGAGGATCTGAGTGTCGTGTTCGGTGTGGTCGATGTGGCTGGCGAACGGCACGATCGCGGTGATCGCCCCGCCCTTGGCTTGGGAGTTCGACACGAAGAAGTTGAGGTAGGCGTTGCGGGCGAAGTCGCCGGACCCGCCGATGCCGTTGATGATCGACGAACCGCTCACGTGTGTGGAGTTCACGTTGCCGTAGATGTCGGCTTCGACCATCCCGTTGATCGCGATGATGCCGAGGCGGCGGATGGCTTCGGGATGATTCGACATCTCCTGGGTGCGCAGGAGGATGCGCCCCTTGTACGATTCGATCTTCTCGTTGAATTCCGCGGCTCGCTCGGCGGACAGGGAGAACGCCGTCGCCGATACCGAGGCGAGTCTGCCGCTGTCGATGAGGTCGAGCATTCCATCCTGAATGACCTCGGTATAGGCGGTCAGACCCTCGAATTCGCTGTCGGCGAGGTTGCCCATCACAGCATTGGCGACATTGCCCACTCCCGACTGCAGCGGCAGCAGCTCCGGCGGCAGTCGGTCAGCGGCGATCTCATGGCGGAGGAAGTCCACAAGATGGCTGGCGATCGCCTTCGAATCCTCGTCCGCGGGTTTGAAGGGCAGGTTGCGGTCGGGCGCATTCGTCTCGACGACGGCGACGACCTTTGCCGGGTCGACGCGCAGGTACGGGTCGCCGATGCGCTGCATGGGCTCGAGCAGCTGGATGGGCAGCCGCTCGGGCGGGCGGCGGGTGCCGTAGTAGACGTCGTGGAAGCCTTCGTATCCGCGTGGATGCCAGTCGTTGACTTCGAGGATGACTTTGTCGGCCAGGTCGAGCCAGGTCTTCGAATTGCCCACGGAGCTGCCGGGCACGAGCATTCCGTTGGGCAGAATCGCCGCGACTTCGACGACCGCGACATCGAGGTTGCCGTAGAACCCGAACCAGGCCTGCTGGGCGGAGTGGCTGAGATGGGTGTCGACATAGGCCGTGTCACCGGAGTTGATCGCCGCACGCATGGCCGGATCGGACTGGAAGGGCAGTCGTTTGCTCACCGCCTGCGCCTCGGCGAGCACTCCGTCGAGCTCCGGGGCCGTCGAGGCGCCCGTCCACAGTTCGATCCTGAAGTCGTCTCCGCGTTCATGCGCGGCACGTGCCCGGTCGGCCACCGCTGCGGGCACCGCCTTCGGATAGCCCGAACCGGTGAATCCGCTCATCGCCACGCGCTGGCCGTTGTCGATATGACGGGCGGCGGTCTCAGCGGGGACGGTCTTCGTGCTCAGTTCGGGGCAGGTGATTCTCGACATGGCCTGCAGTCTATCGGGCGCACTCCCGCGGCCGTCGCCGAGGTCGTTCCTACTGCCTGGGAGGGACCGAAGCCGGTGCCCGGCGGCAGGGGGCGTTGTTCGCCGCTCAGCTTGTGCCGATGCCGGGCGCTCAGACCGAATCGATGTCGCGCACCACCCGGAACCCGATGTTCGAGGCCGAGGAGTCCGGGGTGTTCGATGACCTCGCTGCGACTCGGTAGCGGTTGCAGTATGAGTCGTGGCAGAGGAACGAGCCTCCGCGCATGACCCGCTTCTCCCCCGTCTCGGGACCTTGGGGATCGGTCTGGGGCGAGCGCCGATAGTAGTCGCGTTCGAACCAGTCGGCACACCATTCCCAGACGTTGCCGACGGTGTTGAATACGCCCAGCCCGTTGGGTTCGTAATGGCGGGCCGGAGCAGTGCCGATGAACCCGTCGTCGAGGGTGTTCGTGCGGGGGAAATCACCCTGCCAGATGTTGCAGTTCCACTGTCCGTCCACGAGCAGACGGTTTCCCCAGGGGTAGCGTCGGCCCTTGAGTCCGCCGCGGGCGGCGCATTCCCATTCGGCCTCGGTCGGCAGTCGAGTCTCCGACCAGGCGCAGTACGCTTGTGCGTCGTCCCAGCTGATCTGGACGACGGGATGATCACCACGGCCCTCGATCGATGATCCGGGGCCCTCGGGTGCCGCCCAGTGCGCTCCGGAGACTTCGACCCACCAGGGCACGCCCGGGGCCTGTCCGAGAACGTGGCTGTGTGCCTGCGGGTTCGATTCGAGCAGCATCGCGAACACGGCCGAGGTGCCCAGACGCTCAGCTGTGGTGGTGAATCCGGTGTCGGCGACGAACCTGGCGAAATCGTCGTTCGTCACGCTCGTCGTGGCGATGGCGAATGCGCTGAGACTCACCCTGTGGCGCGGGCCCTCCCCGTCTGCCGGGTGGCCGTCGCCGTAGGGGTCCCCCATGTCGAAGTCGCCTCCGGCGCTGACGAAATCGAAGGCGAACCCGGCGAACGCAGCTGGGGTGCTGCCCCGAATTTCACCGAGGGCCTCGCCCGGTGCGGGCTCCTCATGGCGGGCCGCGGAGTCCACATCTGTGTCGGACGGAGCGGTCGCCTCGGCGTTCGTGCCGGGGACGCGACGGGTGGCGGCTGGGGCACAGCATGCGTGCCCGCTCGGCTCCCCGGCCCCGTTCGATTCCTCGGCAGCACTGGGGTCCCGGGTGATGACCCGGTCCCCGGCCGCCTGCGGGTCTCCGCTCTTCGTCACGTGTGAGTGCCCCTTTCGCTCTGGTCCTGCCGACATGGTGCAGGTTCTGGGATCACCCTATGACTTCAGTCGGTGCCGGGGACAGTCCGACGTGTGCGACTCAGGTGAAGACGCTGACTCCGCCGGGGCCGACGAGGCAGCCGACGACGATGAGGACGATGCCCCACAGCAGCTGTTTGCGGAAGATCGCGAAGATGCCGGAGATGACGAGGATCGCTGCGATGATCCAGAGGATGAAAGCCATGATGAGCTCCTAGTTCTGTTGAAACACCTCATTCGAGGTTCGTCCATCCTGACACGGCACAGCACGCTTGCCCAGCCCCTCTTCGGCAACACGCCGTGTCGCATTCGACAGTGATCGTCGTGTGTCTGAGCCGTGACCGGCGAATGACCGGTCCGGTCTCCTCCGGCAATCGTTTCGGCAGCGCCGATTCGGGTCATCCCATCGTCTAGGGTGAGAACGGACAGCCTGCCCGGGCGATCGCAATCTGCGACCGCAGTGTCTGGGTCGAACCGACGGGCGAACGCCAGACGAGAACGGGGACGACGGTGCTGCGGACACGGACGACGACCGGTGCCGATGCCGTCGTGGACGGTCCTCTGCCGTGGTCGCTGCTGGCCGCCTCGGTGATCGTCGCCGCACTCATCGAGCCGTCTCTGCTCTGCGGACTTGCGGCACTGGCGGTCCTGGCCATCGGCGGCGTCGCCCGCCTGCGCCGCGGTGCGCCGTGGACCCCCGCCGACGCGGTCACGGCCACGCGCTTGGGACTCGCCGTCGTCTGCGTCTCTCTGCTCCTCACCGATGGTCCCGGCTTGAGCTGGTCTGCTGTGGCCGTCGGGTCCGCGGCGCTGGCGCTCGACGCCCTCGACGGGTACATCGCCCGCCGCACCCGGGCCACCGAGGCGGGAGCGGCCTTCGATGAGACCGTCGATGCCCTGTTCGTCCTCCTCTTCTCCCTCGCCCTCATCCCGCTGTGGGGTGTGTGGACGGTGCTGCCGGGACTGTACTACTACGTGTTCACTGCGATCACTGCCGTGCGCACGCAATGGCAGCAGAAGCTTCCGTATTCGCGGATGCGCAAGGTCGTGGCAGCGGCGCAGGGCATTCTGCTCATCGCAGCGGGCTCTCCCCCGGCGCAGGCCCATCCATGGTTCGGCTTCGCCTGTGCGGGTGCTGCTGTGACGGCGCTGAGCTGGTCGTTCGGGCGTGACATCGTCTGGCTCGAACGCCACCACTCTGCTGTTCACGACGCTGCTGGACCGGGTCGGCATCCCTGATCACCGCAGGCAACCTGCCTATACTGCAACCATGGCTTCGATGCATGGCCGCACCGGCACGACCAGGCTTCTGGCGGGACCGCCCAGTTCGCTGCCGACGAAGCACGGGGTCTTCACCATCCGCTCATTCACTCACTGCGGCATCGCTCATGCCGTGCTGAGCATGGGTTCCCCAGAGTCCGAAGGTGCTCCTCTGACCCGCGTCCACAGCGAATGTCTGACCGGGGATGCGCTCGGCTCTCATCGCTGCGACTGCGGTGACCAGCTGGAGGCCGCTTTGGCCGCCATCGCCGAGGCCGGCACCGGGATCATCATCTACATGTCCGAACACGAAGGACGCGGAATCGGTCTGGCCGCCAAGCTCGAGGCCTACGCCCTGCAGGACGGAGGACTCGACACGGTCAGCGCCAACCGGGCCCTGGGCCTGCCCGATGATGCCCGGGACTATTCCGCTGCCGCTGCGATCCTCACCGACCTCGGCTGTCCCCGCGTGCGCCTGCTCAGTTCGAATCCGAGCAAACAGGATGCGCTCGAAGCCGCCGGCATCGAGGTCGTCTCCCGGGTTCGACTGCCGGTGGAGGACCGGCCCGAGAACAGGGCGTACCTGACCAGCAAGCGGCAGCGGATGAACCATGATCTCCCGCCCGAGTCCGCCGGCTCGGGCGATGTCTATGTCACTCTGGTGAACGAGGTCGAGGTCGTGGCCCAGTTGGCCCAGAGTCAGGACGGTTTCATCGCCACGAGCACCGGCGATGCCCGCTTCGTGTCCGGGCAGGCAGACCGCACCCATCTCCATCGCATCCGCGCCAGTGTCGGCGCTGTCCTCGTCGGCGCACGGACCGTCATCGCCGATGATCCGCAGCTGACGGTGCGGGCGGTCGAGGGTGAGAATCCCGTCCGCGTCGTCCTCGACCCCCACGCGCGGGTGCCTGCCACCGCCACGGTGTTGGCGACCGGCCCGACCCCGACGCTGTGGATGATCGGCACCGAGGCGGCCGTACCGCCCGGCATCGCCGCTCATGTGAGGGTTCTCCGCCTGCCGCCGGCCGCAGCCGGTGAGCCTGTGGATCCCCGCACGGTCGTCTCCCTCATCCGCGACGAGGTCGACGGGTCCCTCCTCATCGAAGGCGGCGGCCGCACCGTGTCGAGTTTCCTCACCGCCGGTGTCCTCGACCGGCTGTTCCTCACCACCGCACCGGTCTTCATCGGAGACGGTGTGCCCGGCATTCGCTTCCAGGGTTCTGAGGTGATGGCGCAGGCGCTGCGCACCCCGTTCCGTCGCCTGGAGTTCGGTGAGGACATCTGCACCGAGTACCTGCTCAGTCCTGCCGCGCTCGATCATTCCCAGCACGATCCGATTCGGCCGGTGCGGACCGGTTCCTGCCCGCCGTCCACACCGTGAACAGTCCGGGCAGAGTGGAGATCATCGCGAGCAGGCCGTAGCCGGTCGCCGCGGTCGCTGCGGTCTCCATCGAGACTGCGACCCCGCCGGCGATGAGACTCATCGCCAGTTCTCGCACACCCCAGCCGCCGACGCCGATGGGGATGCTCATGGCGGCGAGACCGACGACGGCGAGCACCGGCACCACCGGTCCTCCGAGCGCAACCATGGCGCTGAGGAAGAGGAGGAAGAGTGCGAGCATGCCCAGCGCCGATGATGCCCACACGATGACTCCGAGACGCCAGTCCATCCCCCTCATCCCGAGCACGGAGATCGCCAGTGTCGCCGCAGAGACGGCTGCGGCTGCCCCTGCCAGGGACGGTGAGATTCCGATGAGGCTCACCGAGGCGGTTGCGAAGAGCAGAGTCGTCGTGCTCAGCCGTTCGGCGCCGACGGCGGTGAGTGGGGACAGCCATCTGCGGGGCCCGGTGCGTCGGTAGACCGCGACGCGTGCGAGATCGCCGCCGAGTCCGCCGGGCAGCACCATGTTGAGCAGACTCGAGGAATAGCAGTCGGCGAGCGCCGTGGGCCAGGCGATGTCGGTGCCTTTGAATGACAGGAGCAGCTTCCAGCGCAGAGCCTGGGCCCCGGTCATGACGAACCCGCAGGCCAGTGCCGTCGGAACCGTCCAGACATTGAGCACTCTCCATCCGTCGAGAAGCGCTTGGGCACCGACGACGCGCGCTGTCAGCAGGAGCAGGGCGACGGTGATGAGGACCATGAGGATCCTCTTGGTCCAGGTCACGGTCGGTGGGTTCCGCTCGCGTCGATGAGGAGGTCCGCGTGGTCGACTCGCACACTCAGGCCGGTACGGAGTTGAGAGTGCCGTGCGGTGAGCCAGTCCCGGCCTGTCTGCGCCAGGTGCGGGGAAGCGCCGATGGCAGCGTCGATGCGTTCGCTGAGGAAGCGGGTGAGGAACTCATGATCGTGTGGGGCGTGCAGCAGCCAGGGGCTCTGCCCGGACGTGATCGTCGCTTCGCGATCCGCTGCCAGACGGGCCAGGGCCTCCGGTGCATCGCAGCCGAGTCTGCCGTAGCGGTGCTGGTGGGCGGTGAACGCGTCGTTCAGGATCGTGTCGTGCTGATGGGGCGGGTCAAGGGTCCACCCGCCGGTGATGCTGAGGAGGAAGAGCCCGATGCCGCGGAAGCGAACGAGCGTGTCGCTGATCGTCTCCAGGTCGGAGCGGGTGAGCACATCGAGTACCGCGCTGCAGGTGAGCAGCAGTCGCGGTGCGCCGGATTCGCCGTTCCCTGAAGCTGGGGAACCGGCGGTGCCGGCCTCGGCGGTGTTGAGGAGGTCGGCGGTGAGGGCGGGCAACTCGGAGATCTGAGCGCAGATCGCTGAGGCCTTCGGCATGGTTCGAACCGCCTGGTCGAGGGAAGCCTGATCAGCGTCGATGAAGACCCAGTCGAGCTCGCGGCCGGGCATGCGTTCGCGCAGTCGGTCGTCGAACCATCGGGCCGAGTTCCCGGTGCCCGCCCCGATGTCGATGACGAGCAGCGGCTCGTGATCGCCGTCCGGTGGGGCAGCACCGGGTGAGACGGCATCCGTTGGAGCCGCGTCGGCCGAAGCCGGGGCTGCATCTGCCGAGGCCGGGGTGAGCACCCTCACCGCGTGGTCGAGCAGATGCAGGGACTGCTGTTTGGCTGCGTCGTCGACGGGGACGCGCAGGTCCAGCCAGTCGGCATCGGCCGCGGTCATGGGTCTCCTCCGGGGGTCGACACCGCGGCCATCACCTCGTCGACGGTCTCTGCCCAGTTGCGCACCGCTTGTGTCCGTTGGTCGCGTGCCTCGGACTGCAGGCGTGTCCGGAACTGCGAGTCTTCGGCCCACCGGTGCAGGGCCCGGGTCCAGGCAGCGGGTTCGTGCGGGAGGGCGATGCCCGCCTGCAGAGGCTCTTCGGCACCGGTGCCGGCAGTGACGAATGCTGGGACACCGGCCGCGGCCGCCTCGGCGACGACCATCCCGTAGGCTTCCGCTCGCGAGGGCAGCAGCAGAAGATCGGCTCGGCCGAGGAGCGCGTCGATGTCAGGAGCGGGCAGCTCACCGAGGATCTCGGTGCTGTGTGTGGGCAGAAGCGTGCACGCGGTGCGCAGCCGCTGTTCGTAGGCGGAGTCGGCGACGGGGCCGGCGAAGCTGCAGCGCCAGTCGAGGGGAGTCTCGCCGAGGTCACACAGCGCCTCGGCGAGGAGCAGCTGGCCCTTGTTCGGGGTGATCGCTCCGATGCACAGGAGGTGCTCTCCGGTCTCACCGACCGACTGGGCACGCACCCGGTTGCCTGGTCGGGCCACCTCGGCGCGGATCCCATAACGCGAAGACAGCCGCGCTGCGGTGAAACGGCTGGTCGCGACCACACCGGCCGCGGATGAGAGCGCACGTCGCTCCCGCTCGGCCTCTGCCGATGGTTCCGGACTGTCTCCGGCCAGGGAATGGACGATCACATGCACCGGTCGGGGCGGGTGACCGGAACCGGCCGATTCGACGATTCCGGGCAGTCCGACGGCGATGAGACCGTCGAGGAGGATCGGCCCGGCCCCCGCGCGGATGGCGTCGGCGACCGCGGCCGCTTCCGCCTCTCCCGGTCGGGTCCAGTCGCCGGGCACGGGGTGGCGAACGATCCGTCGTTCGGATGCCTCGGTCAGCGCCCGGTTGAACGCCAGTCCCCCGCTGATGCGGCCGAGGACGGGCTCGATGAGGTGGAGGGTCATGGGCGGTCGGGCACGGTGTAGGTGACGGATGCCCGCGGATTCTCCTGCAGATCGACGCGGATGCCGATATGGGGACGGCCGCTCAGGGAGTCGGCGAGGCGGTCGGCGATGTACTGGGCGACGGTTTCGGTGGTGCTCAGGCGACCGCGGAAGTCCGGATGCTCATCGAGGTTCGCATAACGCAGCGGTGTCAGGGCCGCATCGAGCAGGCTCATCGCCTCCCCGATGTCGAGCACGACCGCATGTTCGTCGAGGTTCTCCCGGGAGAACGTGGCCTCGACGGCAAGCGTGGCGCCGTGCATGGCCTGGGCGGGGCCGAAGAACTCGTTGGGCAGGCTGTGGGCGATCATCACGTGATCGTTGACGGTGAGGCTGAACATCGGTGTCTCCTTGTCGCTGCGGTCACTTCGTTGCGTGCGGTCGCGGTCGGTTCCCGGCCGGTCGATCGGCCGGCCGGTGGGCCGGTCGATGGGCCGGCCGGTGGGGCCGGTCGTCGGGTGCTCAACCGGGCTGAGGATAGTCGATGATGTGGCACAGGGTGTCGGCGGCGAGGTGGCCGTCTGAGGCGAGTTCGTCGATGATCCCGGGCAGCTCCTGCCACGCGGATGTGCCGGTGATGAGGGCGTCGAACCGGTCATCGGCCAGGGCCCTCAGTGCTGCCTGCAGCCTCTGCCCGCGGGTACGACGAGCCCGGTGTCCGGCCGCCACCTCTCCGACTTGGGAGGCGATGATGGTCAGCCGGCGGGCGTGGAAGTCCGCGCCGAGCGGCACCGTCGGGCTGGACGAACCGTACCAGGAGGCTTCGACGAGGGTGCCGTCGTCGCCGGTGATCTCGAGCCCGCGCGTGAGTCCGGCTTCGTGGCCGGAGGTGTGGATGACGATGTCGCTGTCGACCGAGGCCTCCTCGGGAGCCAGGGCGCACAGTCCCAGGGACTCGAGCATTGCGCGGCGGTCGGGATTGACGTCGATGACTTCGAGACGTTCCAAGGGCATCCGAGATGCCAGGAGCGCGGTGGAGGCGCCGATCATTCCGGCGCCGATGATGCTGAGCCGGTCGGAGAAGCGCGGGGGCTGCTGCCAGAGGATGTTGATCCCGGTCTCCACTGCCCCGGCCAGCAGTGCGCGGTGGTCATCGACGCCGTCAGGGATCTCGTGGACGTCGTCGACCGTGACGATGTGGTGGCTGTGGTGCGGCAGGAGACCGAACACCCGGCGGCCGATCCAGTCCGAGGGTCCTTCGTCGACGATGCCGACACTGAGATACCCGTAGGAGACGGGGAATGGAAAGTCCCCGATCTGGTGGGGTGCGCGCATCAGAGCGGTGACCCGGTCGGGGATCCGCCCGGTGTGGACGAGTGTCTCCGTGCCCTTCGACACCGCCGAGGCGGTGGTGCGGATCCGCAGCTGTGCCGCCGCATCGGGGTCGACGTGCGGGGTCGGCACCTCACGCCAAGCCCCTCGTCGGGCGGCTTCGGTCCAGTACTGCCAAGCCATACTCCGATCGTACAGGTGAGCCCGCCCCAGGCCTGTACTCCCCGCCGGGAATGCGAGACAGTGGGCAGATGAGCGCACACACCCCGAACGAACCGCTGCTGCACGCCGCTGTCAACGGTGATCGCGACCATCCGGTGACTCCCCGCACACCGGAGACGATCGCCGCCGAGGCGGCTGCCGCGGTGGCATCCGGTGCGCAGGTGGTCCACTTCCACCCCTTCGATGAGATGGGGCGGCAGACCTTCGATGCTGAGGCGGTCGCGACCACGATCCGCGCGGTGCGTGCCGCCTGCCCTGGGATTGCGATCTCCGTGAGTACCTCGGCCGAGATCACACCCGATCCGCAGCAGCGGCTGGCCCTCATCACCGAGTGGACCGAGCTGCCCGACCTCGTCAGCGCCAATCAGGGGGAAGCGGGGATCGGCGAGGTGTGCACGCTGCTCAGCGGGCGCGGCGTCGGAATCGAGGCGGGTCTGCTCAGTGTCAGCGATGCGGCAACCTTCGTCGATTCGGGGGCGGCGGACCGCTGCCGTCGGGTGCTCGTCGAGCCCACCGTGACCGACCCGGATGCGGCCCTGGCTCAGGCTGCGGCCATCGAACGGGTCCTCGCCGAGGCGGACGTCGACCTGCCTCAGGTCCATCACGGTGAGGGCATCGCCTCCTGGGTCGTCAATGCGCGAGCCATCCGCCGCGGGCACGGCATCCGCACCGGTTTGGAGGACACCCCGGTCCTCATCGACGGCACGCAGGCGTCCGGCAATGGCGCTCTCGTCTCCGTCGCGGCCGGGCTCCTCGCCGAGCTCGGCTCGTCACCCCGCGTCCACCCACTACCCTGAGACCGTGTCTTCCGACTTCATCAAACAGCGTCCCGGTGCCCCGGCCGGCTTCTTCGCCGCCGAGGCCGCCGGTCTGCAGTGGCTGGCCGAACCCGGAATCGTTCCCGTCGTCGAGGTCCTCGACCACGGAGCGGACTTCCTGCGGCTCGAACGGCTCGGCGAGGTCGCCCCGAGCGCTGCCGCGGCACGCGAATTCGGGCGCAAGCTGGCCGGGCTGCATGATGCGGGAGCTCCCGGCTTCGGGTGGACCCCGGCGGATTCGGCATTCTTCGGTCCGCTCGATGCCCCTTTCGAGGTGAGCACTGAGTCAGGGTCCTCATTCGCTGATTTCTGGGCCGATCGACGGCTCCTCCCGCTGCTGTCGTCCCTCTCAGGAGAGCTGAGCGGCGAGGAGGAAGCGGAGATCGCCTCGGCGGCGTGGGCGATCGGCGTGGGCAGCTTCGACGGGATCTGCGGTCACGGTGTCGAGGAGCCTGCGCGAATCCACGGCGACCTGTGGTCAGGCAATCTCCTGTGGACGGCCGCGGGAGGCACCCTCATCGATCCGGCCGCCCATGGCGGCCATCGGCTGGAGGACCTGGCGCTGCTCGACCTCTTCGGCACTGCGCACCTCGAGGAGATCTTCGCCGGCTACGAGGAGGCTCATCCTCTGCCGGAGGGATGGCGTGAGGATCTGCCGGCGCACAGCTTCTTCGCGCTTCTCGCCCATGTCCGTCTCTTCGGACGCGGCTTCCTCGACCAGACTGTGAACGCGGCCCGGTCGATCACCGCACGAGCGCGGCGCCTGCGCGACTAGGACCGGTTCGATCCGGGGTCGCGGATCGAACCGGTCCCAGCTTGCCTGGCGCGCGGCACCCAGGAGTCACTGCAGCGAGATCTCCACCGGGTCGGAGAAGAGTCCGCCGGCGAAGGTGAGACGGTTGGCGTCGACGTCTTCGGGGACGTCGAAGACGAGCACGCCCTTCGCCGTGTTTCCGGGGTTGATCTCTTCGAGGAAGAGGATGTTGTTCTCGGCGGCGTAGATGCCGGCCTCGGAATCCGCCGAGTAGGTGTTGCCGTTGTCATCGCCGAGTTTGATGTCGTCTTCGAAGAAGTAGTCCGGTTCCGATCCGATGTTCTTCACAGACAGTGCGATCTGCACGAACTGACCCTGCGCTTCGGCACCCAGATACTCGTCACCGACCTTCGACACACCGTCTTCGATGGAGTCGACGGTGATCTCCCAATCGTCGGCGGCCACCGTGTCACCGACTCCGTGCGAGGCATCCTCGGCAGGCTCGTCCGCGTCCTTCTCATCCGCGGATTTTCCGGACTGCTCGGCATCGGCCGAGTTCTCCGCCGAGGAACCGGTGGTGGTTTCGTCTCCACCACCGCCGAGCGCGCTGAAGATCGCAATCACGACGATGATGACGAGCAGCCAGAACCACCAGCGTTTGAGCAGTGGCTTCTTCGGCTTCGGCGGCTTCTGAGCGGAGCCGCCGGACTGCTGCGGCGGGTAGTTGCCGCCGGCACCAAATGCGGGTGCATGCTGTGCGGGCGCCCACTGCTGCCGGTCGTGGGGATGGGGCGCCTGCTGGCCCTGCGGTCTGTGCGGGATCTGGTACTGCGGGGAATTCTGGTACTGAGGCTGCGAGGACTGGGGTTGCTGCGGGGAATTCTGGGGGTTCTGCGGCTGGGACATGACGCTCCTTCGAGACGGCTTCTGGCTGACTTCTCCAGCCTCGTCGCTTCGACCGTCCTGCACGTCCGCATTCGGGCTGGAGTCTGCCGACCGAACGGTTGACCGTCCCCAGCCCGATGGTGGACTACGTGTGTCAGTGCCCGCAGTTACGATTCATATGTGTCAGAACATCCCGCCCCTCCGCCGACGATCCCTCGCGGCATGCGCATAGCCGGCAGCCTCCTCGTCGGCCTCATTGTCTATCTCTTCGGGATCCTCACCTCGTCAATGGCCCTGACTGCCAACTCCTGGGCGTTCGCCGAGGGCGAGCTCAATGACACCGGGCTGGTCGCGGTCCTCCTGCTGTTCCTGGTGTGGGCACTGGTGTTCATCCGCCGCCGGTGGCCGTGGGGCCCCTTCATCGCAGGCGCCCTGCTCACCGCAGCCTGGGGCGATGCGCTTCTCCTCCTCATCGCCGTCTTCCACCTCGTCATCCGCGCACCCAGGAGGCAGGCGATCACTGCCTCGGCGGTGGGCACCGGCTTGGTCGTGTTCGCCACGGTGAGGATGTGTCTGGCTCCGCCCGAGTACAATCCCTTCAGCATCTTCTTCCTGCCCGACCCTGCGCAGGTGTCGGGCATCGAAGCCACGATCCCGCCGGACGATTCGCACCTGGCGATCAGAATCATCACGGTTGCGGCCTGCCTCATCGGTCTCGGGGCGGCGCTGGGAGTCGGTGCGCTTCTGCGTCGGACCAAGAGGATGAGAGCCGTGGAATCGGTCGCGCAGCGTGAAGCTCTGCGCAATGAGTCGCTCACGGCCGAGATCGCCCGGCAGTCCGAACGAGAGCTGCTGGCACGCGAACTCCACGACACCCTCTCCCACCGCCTATCGGTGATCTCACTGCACAGCGGCGCGCTGGAGGTGGGGGCGCAGACCGATCCTGAGGTCGCGTCGACCGCCTCCGCTCTGCGGCAGGAGGCTCGTGCCTCATTGGCGGATCTGCGCCACTTGGTGGGAGACGTCAGAGAGGGCAATCTGTCCGATCCGCGACCGCAGCAGGAACCCTCGACACCGCCGAGCCGCGCGACGATGACCGCGCTGCCGCAGCTCATCGCCTCGGTGCAGTCCACCGGAACGCACGTCCGCCCCCTCATCATCATCCAGGACGTCGAGTCCTGCCCGCCGGCTCTCGACCGGACGGTCTATCGCATCGTTCAAGAGGCACTGACAAATGCGATGAAGCATGCACCGGGCTCGCCGGTGACGGTCGATATCGCAGTCTCGGCCGCCGGCGGTGTGCAGATCTCGGTGACCAATCCCCTCATCCGCACCCCGGACGCGCTGGAGCCTCAGCTGGCTTCGACCGGGTCCGGAGCCGGGCTGGTCGGCATCCGCGAACGCACCGAAATGTTCGGAGGCGAAGCGTCGATCGGTGTGCGCGGTAAGGAGTTCCACGTCGTGGTGAGCTTCCCGCCGTTCCCGCCGTTCCCGCCGCAGACCTGAGCCGCGCCCTCGCGGCCCGCGCGCCCGTCGCACGCCTCCGCGAGGCCGTGATGGGGCACAGGCGCCCGAGGCACAGCGAATCGTGTCACGGGTCTCGGGTAGTGTGACGCACATGAACCACACCGTCTCTCCGATCCGCGTCATGATCGTCGATGACGACCCCATGGTCATCACCGGAATCCGAGGAATCCTGCAGGCGGCCGACGATATCGAGGTCGTCGGTTCGGCCATGAGCGGTGAGGAAGCAGTTGAGGCCGCGGCCCTCCACTATCCCGATATCGTCCTCATGGACATCAGAATGCCGGGAATCGGCGGGATCGAAGCCACTGAGCGACTGCTCAACAGCGTGCGGGCGCCGAAAGTGGTGGCACTGACGAGCATGAACAGCGACGACCATCTCTTCCGAGCACTCGAGGCGGGAGCCGCGGGCTATCTGCTCAAGGACATCGGCCCGGTGGAACTCGCTGTCGCGGTCCGTAAGGTCCACGCCGGGGAACCGATCCTCGCTCCGCAGTCCATGCGCCAGGTGATCGCCCAGATCACCTCGGACTCCGACCGTCGCCTGCAGCGAGAAGCCGCGACTCTGCTCTCGGCACTCACCGACCGTGAAAGGGAGATCGCCGCACTCGTGGCAGAAGGCCTGTCGAATCAGCAGATCGCAGAGGAGACGTTCATGAGTCTGGCCACGGTGAAGACCCATCTCAACAGGATCAACATCAAACTCGACACCGACAATCGGGTCCGTGTCGCGACCACGGTCGTCCGGGCCCGAGGATTCTGAGCAGAATTCACCGTTTCTTTATCACCCACAGCAGAAGTGATTGTCCACGCCGTCTAAACTCGTAGCTGATGGTTGCTGAGTCATATGTCGAATCCGAGAAGCTGATCAGCAGCCCCACAGATCGTGGTCCTTGGAAGACTCGAGTGCGGGGGCTGCTGTCCCGAGCAACCTCAATCTGGACCCTCGCGATCGCCTTCCTTGCAGTCACGGCCGCCGCTGCCGGACCCCTGCGCGTCTGGGACTACACACTCAACCGGCGGTGGCTCTACCTGGCCGAACCCGATCTCGTCTGGTTCTTCCAGCACATCCTCGATCCCATCGCCGGGCAGGCCGTCTGTCTGCCGGTGCTCGCGATCACCGCGATCGTGCTGTCGCGCAAGAGACAGTCGTGGCGACCGGTCCTCTTCGCCCTCGCCACTGAGGCGGCCTTCTATCTCGGCATCGGTTCGATGAAGATCCTGCTCGCGCGACCGGCGACGACGCTGCATGACCCCCGCTTCTTCCAGGACGGTCTCCTCGGACTCGGCGGGCGCGGAATCAGCTACCCGTCCGGACACGCCGCCGAGGCGGTGCTCATCTACGGCGCGGTCGCCTACCTCATCTGTGCCTACAGCACCGTCTCCACCCGCACCGTGCGACTGCTGTGGTGGGGTGTCGCTGCGGTGAGCGTGAACTCCGTCATGGTGTCCTTCGCTCTCGGCTGGCATTGGGCGACCGACCTCATCGGCGGTCTCTTAGCGGGCGGACTCTTCCTGCGCATCCTCATAGCGGCAGACCGACGACGGCCCGTCCTGCGGACGTGATGAGGCGCGAGGTTCCGCCGTCCCGCAGACGAACCCGACAGTCACACGGCTCTCAGCCCAGCCTCACAACCAGGAGTCGTCGAGATCGGCGAACGTCGTCGACCGGCTCTCAACGAGGTCGAACCACGGGCCGGTCAGCGGCAGCTCATGAGTGAAGAAGTACCGCGCGGTTGCGATCTTGCCCTGCAGGAAAGATGAGTCTCCGCGGTCCTGGGCAGTCGCCTCGGCGGTCATGCCCTGCTGCAGCCACAGCCACGCCATGACGGTGTGGCCGACCGCTTCGAGATAGGTCCACGCGTTCTCCAGCGCCGAGACCGGATCCCCATCGGACCACACCGCGGCGGTCACGGTTTCGATCCGGTCAGCCGCCGAACTCAGCGCCGAGGCTTCGTCGTTCCAGGCAGAGGTGTCGGCCGCCTCGGCGATGGTCGTACGCATCTGCTCGAGCAGGACCCGCAGTCCCTCTCCCCCGGATATCACGACCTTGCGGCCGAGCAGATCCTTGGCTTGGATGCCGTGCGTGCCTTCGTGGATCGGGTTGAGCCGATTGTCTCGGTAGAGCTGCTCGACATCGTGGTCGCGGGTGTAACCCGCTCCTCCGAGCACCTGAATGGCGTGGTCGTTGGCTTTGAGGCACCATACGCTCGGCCAGGTCTTGACGATCGGGGTGAGCACGTCGAGCAGCAGAGCCGCGCGATCGCGCTCGGCCTGGGTTTCGGCCGTCTCGGAATCGTCGAGGAGACGAGCGGCGTAGAGGGTGAGTCCGAGGCCGCCTTCGACGTAGCTCTTCGAAGCCATGAGCATGCGCCGGACGTCCGCATGCGCGGTGATCGGCACCGGCGGAAAGTCGGCGCCCTTGGCTCCGTCGGGACGCCCCTGACGACGATCGCGGGCATAGCGGAGGGCGTCGAGGTACCCGTGATAGCCCACGGCCACGGCTCCCGCACCGACTCCGATACGGGCCTCATTCATCATGTGGAACATGCAGGCCAGCCCCTTGCCCCGCTCCCCGACAAGGTAGCCGACGGCACCGGCTCTGCCGGCGGGAGTGTGGGCTCCCTCGCCGAAGTTGAGCAGAGTATTCGTCGTTCCGCGCCAGCCCATCTTGTGGTTGAGGCCCGAGAGGACGACGTCATTGCGTTCGCCGAGGCTGCCGTCGTCGTCGACGAGGTGCTTCGGCACGAGGAACAGACTGAGTCCTTTGACTCCGGGCTGGTCGCCTTCGGCGCGGGCGAGGACGAGGTGGACGATGTTCTCTGAGAGCTCATGGTCGCCGCCGGAGATCCACATCTTCGTCCCGTGCACGCGGAAAGCCCCTTCTCCTCCGTCCGGATCGGGCACGGCCTTCGTCGTGACATCGCCCAGCGAGGAGCCGACCTCGGGCTCGGACAGGCACATGGTGCCGAAGAAGCGCCCGTCGAGTTCGGGCAGGACATACTTCTCGATCTGCTCTTCGGTCCCGTATTCGAGCAGCAGGTTGGCATTTGCCATGGTCAGCATCGGATAGCTGGCGGTGGCGATATTGGCCGCTTGGAACCAGGCGAAGCAGGCCTTCGCCACGGTCTGGGGCAGCTGGATGCCGCCGAAGGATTCGTCCATCGTCGCCGACAGCAGTCCGATGTCGGCGAACTGGCCGAGTGCGGCCTTGATCTCCGGGATCAGCGTCACCGTCTTGCCGTCGAAGGTCGGTTCATTGAGGTCGGATTTGCGCGCGTGCGGGGCGAACTGCTCCTTGGCCAACTCTTCGCTCGCGGAGAGCACCGAGTCGAAGACTTCACGCGAGTGGTCGGAGAAGCGCTGCCTGCTGCACAGCTGATCGACTCTCAGCCAGTCGTAGAGAAGGAAATCGATGTCGGTGGTCGAAAGGATGGACTCTGTGGTGGCCTGCACGACGCCATTGCCGGTGTTTTCATCAGTCACAGCTTCAGTTTAGGCCAAACGTTCGTTCAGTAAAGGACTGACCGCGGTTGCAAGCACGAGGCCCTGCCCGGTCCGCTGTGTTCCTGGGCAGGGCCCTGAGTCGCCTCTTCAGAACTGGATTCCCCTCGTGAGAGCACCATCGATGAGGAGATTCGCGCCCGACGTTCGGCTGCTGCACGGGCTGGAGAGGAAGACGACGCTGGCTGCGGTCTCTTCAGGAGTGCCCATGCGTCCGGTCGGGTTGAGTCCGAGCGCATAGTCGAAGAGTTCGGGGTCGCCGGTCTCGATGCCGGGCCATACACCGTTCGGGTGGTATGTGTTCCCCGGAGACACGGTGTTGACCCTCACTCCGGTCTCAGCCAGCTGCAGAGCCAACCCAGCCATATACCCGATGATTGCGGTCTTCATCGTCCCGTACGGGCCCGAAGCGAAGTCGGCCTCTCGACCCGAGACACTCGAGATGGCGATCAACGACCCGGCTTCGCTGTCCTTGAGGTGGGCGATCGTGGCTTTCGCCAAGTTCACCGTCCCCATCAGGTCGACGTTGAATGAGCGGTACCAGTTCTCTTCTGTGTCCGGTATCGCCAAGGCGCTGACATTGGCGACGACCATGTCGATTCCGCCGAATTCCTCAGCGGTGGACTCGACCCAGTTGTTCAGCGACGTGCTGTCGCTGACATCGAGCGCCGTTCCGATGACCCTCCCCTGTGCTGCGCATTCCAGTTCCGTGTCGGCGACTTCTTGAGTGCTGCGAGCACAGAAGGCCACATTCGCGCCCTCGGCGAGAAAAGCCTCGACGATTGCCCGACCGATTCCTCGCGTTCCGCCCGTGACCATGGCGGTCTTCCCGCCGATCCTCAGATCCACTTGTCGTGCCTCTTTCCCGAACTCACCACGACGCACATCACTCGGCTCAGTGACATGCGCCCCTCCGGCTACCGGAGTTCCCGTGCACGCCGACGCAGGTCCGCGTGGATGCCGTCGAATGCCGCGGCACTCGGCAGCAGAGATTTCGCCACTTTCGTCATGACGCTGTAATTGGTGTCGACCACGTTGGCCACCGGGACCAACGCGATCTGAGTCAGCAGCTGGTAAGCATCCATACTGTCCAGACCGAAGAGCTCCGAGAGCCAGCGGATCATCTCGACCTGAGAGATCCTCCACGAATCCTCCATCGGACGCGACGAGCCCACAACCATCCAGTGCTCATCGCTCTCCAACCGCGGCCACAGCGGAGCCCCTCCTTTGATGAGGTCGACGATGATCGTCGAATTCATCGCCCCCTCCACCGCGGTGCCGCATGCCTCACCTTCGCCCTGGCGGTAGTGACCATCGCCGATGGAGAACAGCGCTCCCTCGACATTCACACCGAAGTATGCGGTGCTGCCGACCCGCATCTCCGGCGTATCCATGTTGCCGCCGAAACGCTCGGGAGTCAGCGATGAGTGCGCTTCTCCCCCAGCGGGCGCGACTCCGACCGTGCCCAGCATCGGTTCGAGAGGCAGTGCGAGTTCGAAATCGCCTGCCCGGGTCTGGAAGCCCACAGTCTGTGCGGCAGTGTCGATGTCATAGATCCATACCGCTTCCGGAAGTGCGTCGTGGAGCAGACTGGTCCGGTCTGTGGCCGTCAGCCCGCCGAAGAACGGAATCGTCGCCGAGGCGCCCCAGCTGCGGGCGGGCGTCAGATCGACGATGTGGATGGCCAAGGTATCGCCCGGTTCAGCGCCGTTGAGGTAGAAGGGGCCCGTCTGCGGGTTGAGCCTGTGCGGATCGAGCTGCGCGCTCGGCACATCGGATCGTGAGGTGATCGCGTTGTTGAACGCGTCTTCGGACCACAGCCGCAATGCCGTGCCGGGTTCGATTGCGGCCACCGGTGCAACACCGCCGAAGGTGTAGGCGAACTGATCCGGCCGCGGCGCGAAGTCGAAGATCTCCATATCTCATGGTAAGTGATGGCGATCACGCAGCCAATGGCCTGCCGCAAGCACTCGGTCGTCCCTCCGACGGCGACATTCCAACCAGCTGATCGTGAATGCCCACTATGATCTCTCCTGGCGGTCTCTCCTGCCGCCACGCACTATGTGAAAGGCAGGCTCTATGCCCTCCCTCGTCGATTCGAGCCCGACGGGCTCCGGCCATCAGCCGCAGAAGTCGGGGCTCCTTCGGGTCCTGCGCAACTATCGCTTCCCGCTGTTCATCCTCGCCGGGGTCGTCATCGGTGCGATCATCGGACTCGTCTTCGGAGAGCGCGCCACCGTCATCAAACCCTTCGGCACTCTGTTCATCAATATGATGTTCACCCTTGTCGTGCCTCTGGTGTTCTTCTCCATCGCCTCAGCGGTAGCGGGAATGTCCTCTGCCAAGCGACTGGGAAAGATCCTCGGCGGCATGCTCGGAGTCTTCGCGGTCACCGGCATCATCGCCTCGGTCGTCATGATCGCAGCCCTGTGGATGACGAAGGCCACAGAGGGGGTCCAGGTCGAGATGTCTCAGCCCGACGACGTCGAGGAGGTCGGATCGATCGGCGATCAGCTCGTATCCACCTTCGTCGTCGACGACTTCTCGAAGATCCTCTCCGCCGAGCACATGCTCGCACTCATCGTCTTCGCCGTCGTCGTCGGCATCGCCACGTCGAAGATCGGTGAGGCGGGCAGGCCGTTCGCTCAGTTCCTCAACTCCGGCTCCGAGGTGTTCCTCAAGTTCACCTCGATCATCATGTACTACGCACCGATCGGCTTGGGCGCCTACTTCGCGGCCCTCATCGGCGAGCTCGGGGCGCAGCTGGTCGGCGACTATGTGCGCGCCTTCCTCGTCTACTACCCGGTGGCGATCGTCTACTTCATCCTCGCGTTCACTCTCTATGCCTTCTTCGCAGGCGGCCGTCGCGGAGTCACCCGTTTCTGGGGCAACATCATCGAACCGACGGCGATCTCCTTGGGCACGTCCTCCTCGGTGGCGGCGATTCCGGCGAACCTGCGAGCCGGCGAGCGCATCGGCGTGCCCCGCGATGTCAGGGAGACGATCATTCCGATCGGAGCGACGATCCACATGGAAGGTTCGAGCCTGTCCGCGATACTTAAGATCTCCTTCCTCTTCGCCGTCTTCGGCCGCGACTTCTTCACCCCGGGCAACATCCTCATCGGCGTCGCTGTGGCGCTGCTGGCCGGGATGGTCATGGCCGGAATCCCCTCGGGCGGGTTCATCGGCGAGCTGATGATCATCACCCTCTACGGCTTCCCGGCAGCAGCGCTGCCGATCATCCAGATCATCGGCACAGTCATCGACCCGCCGGCGACCACCGTGAACTCTGTCGGCGATCAGGCCAGCTCCATGATGGTCGCTCGCATCCTCGATGGGAAGGACTGGATGGACCAGGAGGAGGACGCACGAGCCACCTCCGCCGAAGCGTCGGCCGACACGACGTCCGCCGACCAGACGTGATCACGATTTGATTCCGTCAGGTCACTTGTTTTCGTCATACTTCTGCGGCTTCATCGTCGGTGACTCCGAGCCCTGGTCGAATATCTCGGAGATGCCGCATGATCGCAATGAAACATTCGCAATCGGACTTCGGCTTCCAAGCCTTTGCTCAGGCTCCGGGCGGTGCTTCTCACTTGGGCGGACGATACTCAGCTCCAGCAATGACCACGATCTGCAGGAGGATTCGCCACCATGTTCATCACCGCCGCTCACCGTGTGTCTGCCGCAGCGGCCGCCGTCGTCCTCGGCAGCGGTCTGCTCTCGGCCGGTCCGGCCGTTGCCGGAGAGCCGTCCGGCGCGCAGACGACCGCATCGACATCGACTGAGTCGGAGGCGCCTGAAGTGAGACGAACGGCAGCCGACACACACAGCGTCGGTCACCCGAACACCGCCGCGGACTATGCGGACGGCCTCATCCGCGCGTGGGTCTCAGGCACGACCGGCGACCTGGAGAAACGAGCACGGCCAAAAGTCGTCAGAGCTCTCACTGCGCAGGGGGATGCTCATGTGAAGCAGTGGAAGCGCGTGGCCGCCGACGCCGACGAGACGACGGCCACCGCCGTCTATGCCAACCGGACGACCGGCCGTCTGCTCACTCTCGAAGTGGACAGGCATGCCGCTGCGAAGAACGCGGATCGCGCCGTGCTCACAGCGCGCTTCACGAGGTGAGAACTGAGTCCGGACCTGCGGGTACACTCGGAGACCATGGTCACTCTTGAGGCTTTTCCACGTCGCCGCTACAGTTCCGGACCGACTCCGCTCGAACATCTGCCGCAGCTGAGCGCGCACCTGGGCGGGCCGCAGATCTGGGTCAAGAGGGATGATCAGCTGGGACTGGCCCAAGGCGGAAACAAGACGCGCAAGCTCGAGTTCCTCATCGCCGATGCACTGGCGCAGGGAGCCGACACCTTGGTCACCGTCGGCGGCGTCCAGTCCAATCACTGCCGCCTGACTCTCGCCGCGGCCCGTCGTGAAGGGCTCGACTGTCACCTCATCGTCGAAGAGGATCTCGGCCCCGAAGGGACCGGCCTCGGTCCGGCAGGGTCGAATCCGCCGGAGTTCACGGGCAACTTCCTGCTCTTCGATCTCCTCGGCGCCGATTCGGTCACGGTACTCGGCAACGGCGCCGACCTCCTCGGTGAGGCCGAGTCCCTGGCGGAGTCCCTGCGGTCAGAAGGCAAGAATCCTTATGTCATCCCTGTCGGCGGTTCGAACCCGATCGGTGCCCTCGGCTATGTCGACTGCGCGCAGGAGATGCTCAATCAGTTCGCCTCGGCGCGGCTCGAATCCACGACGATCATCACACCCAGCGGTTCGGCCGGCATGCAGGCAGGCCTCATCGTCGGTCTCCAGGCGGCCGGCAGCAGTACCGCCGTGGTCGGGATCAATGTCAGCCGCGCACGCGAAGACCAGGAGACGAAGATCAACGGTCTCGTCGGATCCACCGCCGAGCTTCTCGGCCTGTCCCCGGCCGCCCGGAAGCACACGGTGGGACTCGGCGACTATTACGGTATCGGATACGCCCTGCCGACTGCAGGAATGGTCGAGGCCGTGCGACTCTTCGCCCGCACCGAGGGGATCCTCCTCGACCCCGTGTATACCGGCAAGGCGGCTGCCGGTCTCATCGACCTCGTCCGGCAGGGCAGGTTCTCCGCAGAGGAGAATGTCGTCTTCATCCACTCCGGTGGGGTGCCCGGACTCTATGCTCGGGCTCAGGCATTCGCCTGATCACCACGCATACACTCGCTCACACGATCAGCGGAAGGCGCAATCATGACAGTATCGACAGCAGACCTCTGGGACGAGCGCGGCGATGAGCTGTACTCCGTCGCGCTGAATTTCGGAGATTTCGGGGCCAAGATCTCATTCTCCGGCCCCGCCCGCACCATCCGGTGCTTCCAGGACAACGCCTTGGTCAAGCAGACTCTCAACCAACCCGGTGACGGCGCCGTCCTCGTCATCGACGGCGACGGTTCGATCGCCACCGCCCTGATGGGCGACATGATCGCCGAGGCGGGGGTCAGCAACGGGTGGTCCGGAGTGGTCATCAACGGAGCCGTCCGCGACCGTGAAGCTCTGGCCGAGATGGAATTCGGCATCAAGGCGCTGGCCAGCAATCCGCGCAAAAGCGCGAAGGACGGAGTCGGAGAGATCGACGTGCCCGTCGTGATCGGCGGGGCGACGATCCGTCCCGGAGCGATGGTCTTCGCCGATGCCGATGGGGTCGCTGTCGAGAAATAGGTCGAGCCCCCCCTCGAGAAATGGAACCGACAGAGGCCGACGCAGAGGTTCTGCGTCGGCCTCTGTCGTTGGCCTGTTGTCCCCGGAGTCGGGCCTGAGGGGGCGGCCTCAGCGGTGGAGGGTGTCGAAACTCTGTTCTGCAGCGTCCCAGACATCGGCGACGACGATGCTTCCATCGCTCGTGAGCTTCTTGACCGTGTCTCGGTCGTAGAGATACGACCACTCCCCGGCCGACACGTCACCGGTGACCATGAGGATGTCGTAGTCGAAGGCGGCCTGCGAGGCCGCTTGGACGATGAGTGCGGTCGCTTCCATGTCCGCTGCCCGCTGCTGGTCCGACGTGAAATCGACGTGGAGGCGGTCGGCTTCGTTCTGCGCATCGAAGTCCGGGTTCGTCTCCGATTCAAGATGCACCTCGACCCCATCCAGCGATTCCGCCACATAGTCGGACAGGTCTTCGAGCGAGTCGAAGCCCTGTGTCACAACCGACATGGTCTGCGTCGGAGTCGAGTCCGCCGCGGGCTCTTCGTCGCTGGAGCCGCAAGCGCTCAGAGGCAGCACCAAGGCAATCGAAGCTGTGCAGATGAGACGGGCAACTGACTTCATGGGCACCAGCCTATCGGTGCAGCCCCTGCCCGAGTGCGGCACCCCCAAAGCCGAACGCCTCCGCGAGGAAGCCGGCTGGCTTTCGGTTGAGCCCGATTCCTCCGGGTGCCTCTCCCCTCACGCGCGAATCAGCGTCACGAGGACACGTGCTCGACCGCGGATTCGGGACGCAGGTCGAGCCGGCGCAGAAGCTGAGCGTTGAGCGCCACGACGATCGTCGAAATCGACATGAGGATGGCACCGACGCTCATCGGCAGGACGAAGCCGATCGGCGCCAGGATGCCTGCTGCCAGCGGAACCGACAGCAGGTTGTAACCGGCCGCCCACCACAGGTTCTGCTTCATCTTGCGGTAGGTTGCCCGGGAGAGTTCAACGATCGAGAGCACGGAGCGCGGGTCGTCGGACGCGAGGATGACTCCAGCCGAGCCGATCGCCACATCGGTGCCGGCGCCGATGGCGATGCCGACGTCGGCCTGCGCCAGTGCAGGCGCATCATTGACCCCGTCGCCGACCATCGCCACCTGCCGACCCTCGTCCTGCAACTCAACAACCTTGGCAGCCTTGTCTGCGGGATGGACGCCGGCGTAGACGCGATCGATGCCGAGATCGGCAGCCACGGACTTCGCGACCGCCTCGGCGTCACCGGTGATCATCACGACCTGAGCACCGATGGCGTGGAGGGCCACAACAGCGTCGCGTGACTCCGGACGAATCTCATCGGCCAGCCGCAGCGCGCCGATGACCGCGCCGTCGACCAGCACGTGAAGGATGATGGCGCCTTCGGACCGCCACTGGTCGGCGATCTGCGCCTCTGCAGCATCGTGTTCGGCCAGCAGCCTCGGCCCGCCGACCTCGACGGTCCGACCATCGACGACAGCCCTGACACCGACTGCGGGAGACGAGGAGAATTCGGCTGCGGACGGAACGTCGAGGCCCTGTTCGTCCGCGGCCCGGACGAGAGCCCGCGCCAGCGGGTGCTCACTGTCGGCCTCTGCCGCGGCAGCCAGACGGAGCACTTCGGCTTCTGTTCGTGCCGAATGAGCGCCCGGCACCACCTCGACGCCGGTGACCGTCGGTTCACCCTTTGTCAGGGTTCCGGTCTTGTCGAACAGGACGGAGTCGACGGTGCGCATCGTCTCCAGCGCCAGCCGGTCCTTGACCAGCACCCCGGCACGAGCAGCCCGCTCGGTGGCGATGGACACGACCAGCGGGATCGCCAGGCCGAGGGCATGCGGGCAGGCGATGACGAGGACGGTGATCGTCCGGACGACCGCGGAGTCCGGCATGCCGATGAGCGACCAGACGACGGCCGTGACCACGGCCGATCCGAGAGCGAACCAGAACAGCCAGGCCGAGGCCCTGTCGGCGATGCGCTGGGCCCGGGACGAGGAATTCTGGGCATCGGCGACGAGTTTGCGGATTCCGGCGAGCGCGGTGTCCTCTCCGATCGCCGTGATCTCGAGCCGCAGCCCCGAGTCCGTGGCCACGGTCCCGGCGACGACGGCATCGCCTTCGCCACGGCGCACAGTCGCCGACTCTCCGGTGACCATGGATTCGTCCATGCTCGCCGACCCTTCGAGGATGCGACCATCCGCCGGCACGGACGACCCCGGACGGACGAGGACGACGTCACCGACCACAAGGTCATCGGGCGACACCACCACCGCCTCGCCGTCTTCGATCTTCTCCGCCTCATCCGGCAGCAGCGCCGCCAGACTGTCCAGCGCCGAGGTGGTCTGCGCAAGCGATCGCATCTCCATCCAGTGCCCGGCAAGCATGATCACGATGAGCAGCGCCAGCTCCCACCAGAAGTCGAGCTGCGGGTCGAGGAGACCGAGGGACGATCCCCATGATGAGACGAAGGCGACCGTGATCGCCAAGGCGATGAGCAGCATCATCCCCGGGCTGCGTCCCTTGATCTCGGAGACGCCTCCGGTCAGGAAGGGCTTGCCGCCCCAGACGTACATGACCGTGCCGAGGATCGGCGCGAGCCACGACAACGCTCCGACCAACCCGGCATCGGGGACTTCGTAGCCGACCAGATGGCCGAACATCGGGCTGAATGCGACGACGGGAACGGCGATGACGAGCATCATCCAGAACAGTCGTCGGAATTGCGCGACATGATCATCGTGGCCGGCGTGGCCGGCATGATCCGCGTGGCCGGCTCCATCTGCGGCACCCTCATGTCCGCCGAAACCGCCGTGTTCCTCGTGATCCGAATGCCGATGAGTGCGATGCTTGTCCATACCCTCAACATATACCCCCATAGGGTATTGTTCAACGGTGATTCACCCCACCACGCAATCTCGTGCAACCCTGGCTCTCCGGCGGCTTCCGGGCCTATCGTTCGAAGACACCCGCTGCCGCGGCACCACTCGAAGGGAAACATGATGAGAGCAGCACGGTTCTACGACCGCAAAGACATCCGCATCGAAGACATTCCGGAACCGGATCTCCTGCCGGGCACCGTCGCCATCGACGTCGCCTGGTGCGGAATCTGCGGAACGGACCTCCACGAATACCTCGAAGGTCCGATCTTCGTCCCACCGGCAGGCCACCCTCACCCGATCTCCGGAGAATCTGCACCGGTGACGATGGGGCATGAGTTCTCCGGGACGATCACCGACCTCGGCGAGGGCATCACCGACCTCAAGGTCGGACAGACGGTGGTCGTCGAGCCCTACATCATCGCCGACGACGTCGACACGAGCATCGGTGAGAGCTACCAGCTGTCCAAGGACATGAACTTCATCGGCCTCGGCGGGCGCGGAGGCGGCCTTGCCGAGAAGATCGTCGTGCAGCGTCGCTGGGTGCATCCGATCGGAGACATCCCCCTCGACCAGGCGGCGCTCATCGAACCGCTCTCCGTCGCCCACCATGCCTATGCCCGCTCTGAAGCGCAGTCCGGTCAGGTCGCCATCGTCGGTGGCGCGGGGCCCATCGGTCTGCTCACGGCTGCGGTGCTCAAGGCCGAAGGCCTGACCGTCTACATCTCCGAGCTCTCCGAAGCCAGGAAGAAGATGGCCTTGACCACCGGCGTCGCCGACGAGGTCTTCGATCCTCGCGACGGTGACGTCGCGGAGGCCGTCCGGGAACGCACCGACGGCAAGGGCGCCGACGTCGGCTTCGAGTGCTCTTCGGTCCCGGTGGTTCTCGACATGCTCCTCGACGCAGTCCGACCGGGCGGGGTCATCGTCAATGTCTCGATCTGGGGCCACAAACCAGAAGTGGACATGCCGAAGCTCGTCCTCAAAGAGATCGACCTGCGCGGAACGATCGGCTACTCCGGCGATCACCCGTCGACGATCGAGTTGGCGGGCAGCGGCAAGATCGATCTCTCGGCATTCATCACCGCTCGCATCGGCCTCGACGAACTCATCACCGGTGGATTCGACGAACTCATCGACAACAACGAACAGCACGTGAAGATCATCGTCGATCCGCGAGCCTGACCACCCGGGCACCAGCACGAACAGGTCCTCCCGCCGCTCTCCCCACACCGCAGCGTGTCGGAGCAGAGCGACGGGAGGACCTCCTCCTTTCGTCGGGGACGTGGATCCGCAGCCACCCTCTCGACTCCCCTCGGCCACACTCGCCCAGCCAACCGCGACCGCGCGAAGGAGTGTTGCGGGCCACATTCGTCTGCGCTACAGTCGCACTATCGGTTTTACAATCGATTGCAACAATGAATGCAGAAGATGCGAGGCTGCGGCAAAATGCACGGCGACTGAGACCGATCCTCCCGACCCCGGTTCGCTGACCATCGACCGCTGCGAAACCACATATCAATGGAGAAATGGAGTCCACATGTCAAAGAAGATCTTCGTGTCCGTAGGAATCGACGTCGACGCCGTTGGAGGCTGGCTGGGCTCATACGGCGGAGAGGACTCCCCCGGCGACATCTCCCGCGGCATGTTCGCCGGCGAGGTCGCCGTCCCCCGACTGCTCGAGCTCATCCGCCGCCGGAACATGCCGGCGACCTGGTTCTGGCCCGGTCACTCCATCGAAACCTTCCCTGAGCAGTTCGACAAGGTCGTCGAGGCCGGACACGAGATCGGCGTCCACGGGTATTCGCACGAAAACCCCCTGGCCATGACGCGCAAGCAGGAAGAGGAGATCCTCGATTACTGCACGGACCTCATCACCAAACGGTCCGGCACGAAACCCGTCGGCTACGTCGCACCATGGTGGGAGTTCTCCACGGTCACCAACGAGCTCCTCGCCGAGCGCGGATTCCTCTACGACCACTCCCTTATGCACGATGACCACACCCCCTACTACGTTCGCGTCGGCGACCAGTGGACCAAGATCGACTACGACGCCGAGTCAGCACACGAGTGGATGAAGCCCTTGGTCCGCGGCACGGAGACGGATCTCATCGAGATCCCTGCCTCCTGGTACCTCGATGACCTGCCGCCCATGATGTTCATCAAATCTTCCTTCACCTCGCACGGCTTCGTCTCACCACGCGACATCGAGGATCTGTGGCGCGACCAGTTCGACTGGGTCTACCGCGAAATGGATTACGCCGTCTTCCCCATCACCATCCATCCCGATGTCTCGGGCCGTCCGCAGAACCTCCTCATGCTCGAGCGCCTGTTCGATCACATGGCCGCGCACGAAGGCGTCGAATTCGCCTATATGAAGGACGTCGCAGCCGACTTCGCTCAGCGCTCACCTCGGAAGAAGGGCTGAAGCGGCCCCGGTCGGTGAGCGGTGCGTCTGATGAACCATTCACCCACACAAGGAGAGGAACCAATGAGTAACGATGACGGACTGGCCGGCAAGGTCGCTGTGATCAGCGGCGGTGCGAGCGGAATCGGACAGGCACTTGCTGTGGCCTACGCCCGTGCCGGAGCCCACAGCGTGGTCAACTACTTCCCCGGAGACGATCACGACGTGCAGCAGACGATCACCGCCGTCGAAGCCGAAGGCGCCAGGTGCATCGCGCTGCCCGCCGATGTGCGCAGCACCGAAGAGTGCGAAGCCATGGCACAGGCCGCCATCGACGAGTTCGGGCGACTCGACATCGCGGTGGCTGCCGCCGGAATCCTCCGCCGCAACGCCCTCGACGATATGACTGACGACTCATGGGGCGAGATGCTCGATGTCGACCTCAACGGCGTCTTACGCGTCTTCCAGGCAGCAGCGGCGAAGATGAGCAAGGGCGGAGCGATGGTCGCCACCTCTTCGATCGCCGGCGGAGTCTACGGCTGGGAAGAGCACGCACACTATGCGGCTGCCAAGTCCGGCGTCCTCGGTCTGTGCCGGTCTCTTGCCGTCGAGCTGGCACCGCAGGGCATCCGCGTGAATGCGGTCATTCCTGGGCTCATCGAGAGTCCCCAGTCACTGGACGGGGCGAATTCTCTGGGCAAGGAAGGACTCGAGGCCGCGGGCTCCATCATCCCCTGGGGCCGAGTCGGCACCACAGACGAATGCGCCCGCACCATCCGGTTCCTCACCAGCGATGACAGCGCGTATGTCACGGGCCAGGAACTCATCGTCGACGGTGGGCTGACCATTCGCTGGCCCAGCTGAGACACCGCCCTGAGACACACCTTCTGGAAGAGGAACACATGACACAGGAACAGCTGAAGTCCAAGGTCGCGCTCATCACCGGAGGCGCCAGCGGAATCGGAGCCGCGATCGCCCAGATCTTCGTCGAGCAGGGAGCCGCGGTCGCCGTCCTCGACATCAACAGCGAGGCGGCAGAAGCCTCTGCCGCGTCGCTGTCGAACAGCGGAACCGCCATCGCTGTCACCGCAGATGTCACGGACGCCGAATCGATGCAATCCGCGGTCGATCGCGTGGCGCAGCGCCTCGGCGGGCTCGACATCGTGGTCTCGGCGGCGGGGACACTCGACGAGACTCCGCTGGCCGAAATGAGCGTCGAAACGTTCGAGAGGACGATCGACATCGACCTCAAGGGAGTCTTCCTCGCCGCCCGCTTCGCACTGCCGCACCTCCAGCGCCGAGGCGGCGGCAGGATCATCAACGTCGCTTCGCAGCTGGGGATCAAGGGTGGAACCGGACTGACCCACTATGTCGCGGCAAAGGCCGGCGTCATCGGCATGACCAAAGCGATGGCCCTCGAGCTGGCTCCTGAGAACATCCTCGTCAACTCGATCGCTCCCGGCCCGATCCACACGCCTTTGGTCGACGGCCTCAGCGATGAGTGGAAGCGCGAAAAACAGGCCGAGCTGCCGATCGGTCGCTTCGGTACTGCGGAGGAAGTGGCTCCGACAGCACTCCTTCTGGCGTCCTCTCCCGGGGGCGATCTCTACACCGGGCAGACGCTGGGACCCAACAGCGGAGATGTGATGCCCTGATGTGCGGTGCCTGCAATTCGTCACGGGCAGTGTCGGAGGCCACGGCCCACATCAATGAGAAGGGCGTGAAGTATCGGCTGTTGGGGCAGCTGCGCTCTGCCTTGCCTCCCGGTCAGACACTTGTGACCATGCAGGACCGGTGGGCGCTGCGCGGCCGGAACGGCTCGCATCTCGTCTTCGACGACATCGACGAGCTGCTCGCCCATGTCCGCAGCCGATTCGGCATCGACATCAGCGGTTGGAAGCACGGCCGCGTCGAACGCACCTGACCTCCCGAGCACATCGCCCGCGCCACATGATCCGAGTTCTCTGTGCGAACCGAGCACGCCCTGCTGCCCGGTCGTTCCTTGCGACCGGGCAGCCCGTGCGTTCACGGCTGGTTCGCGAGCGGAACAGATGACTCCCTCACCACCAGCTCCACGGGCAGCTGCACCGACTCCGGATCGCCCCCGCCGATGATCCTCAGCAGTGAGGAGGCTGCCAGATGTCCCAGCTCGCGGGTGGGGCTGACGATCGTCGAGAGCGCGATCGGAGTGGCCTTGGCCAACGAGATGTCATTGAAGCCCACGACGAATACATCGCTTCCCGGAGTCAGACCGGAGCGCGAGAATTCGCCCAGAGCGCCGATCCCTGCCGTGTCGTTGACGACGAAGGCGCCGAAGGGTGCGTCGCATTCTGCGATCATCTCCCGAGCCGCCAGGATTCCGTCCTCGGCGTAGATCCCGCCGTTGAGGTGGAACCCGTCGATCGGGGTCCGACCCTGTTCTCTGACCGTTCGGATGAATCCCTCGGACCGATTGACGAGGTTCTCGGCGTAGTCCATCGCCCTGTACACCACGAGGGGACCATCGGTGAGTTCCATGAGATGTTCGGCGGCCAGGACTCCCCCGTGGAAGTCATCGCAGGTCACTGACCGGTGCCCTTCAAGGGGACGGTTGAAGAGCAGATACGGGATACCGGCCTTCTCGACCTTGGACAGCACTTGGGACCCGACCATCGCATCACCGAAGAGGATCCCGTCGACCCCGCGCTGAATCGCGACGTCGAGTTTGGCCAGCTGAACCTCCGGATCATCCCCCGTCGAGAGCACAATGCACTGGTACCCCTGCCCCTGCAGCTCTTCCTCGATCCCCTCGTACATGAGGGCGAGGACTTCATCGCGCAGACGTGGGACGAAGACGGCGATGAGCCTGGTCGTGTTCGTCCGCAGCGACGAAGCGGTGAGATTGGGCGAATAGCCCAGCTCGTCGGCGATCTCCCAGATGCGCCTGCCCTTCTGGGTTCGGATAGAATCCCGTTCCCGGCCCAGCGTGCGCGAGACCGTCGACACGTCGGCATCGGCGGCAGCGGCGATATCCGCCATGGTGATGCGGCTGGCTCGCCTACCCTCGGAACCGCGTGGACTCTGCATCTTCCCATCGTACAAACATCGGCGCCTGTTCTCCTCGCTGCACACGTGCATTGCTCCTGCTGAGGCGACTTCCTCCACCGCCGAGGTGGTGGTTTTCGCCCCAGCGGCTGCTCAGTCCGCGCAGCGCAGGTCGCCGACGGCCTCGGCAAGAGCGAGAAGCTGACCTTCATTTCCGGATCTGGAAATCAGCTGCACGCCCACGGGCAGCGGTCGCCCCGCGCCCCATACAGGGATGTTCACGGCAGGCAGGCCGAGCACGCTGAAGGGAATGGTGTGATGCAGTGCCACTTCACGCACCGTCGATCGTCCTGCGGCGAAATCGGCGCGAGCGCCGACCGGCGGAGCCGCCACCGGCGTCGTTGCGCACAGAAGAATGTCCGCACCGCCGAAGACCCCGTCGGAGTGCTCGCGCATGGTGGTCAGTTCTTCAAGGGCATTGACATACTGCCACCCGGGGATCTTACGTGCGCTTTCGAGCCGGCCGCGGACTTCCGGTTGGAACAGCTCGGGATGGTCGGCCATGTTCTCGCTGTGCACAGCAGCGGCTTCGGCGCCTTGGACGAGATCGTAGAGCTCGATGGTTCGTGCAGTCTCAGGCAGTTCTCTCCTCGTCATCCGGTGTCCCATCTCGGCAAGCCTGGAGCGGACGGTCACGATCGCCTCGGCGACCTCGGGCTGCAGATGTGACCACTGACCACCTTCGAGTTCGGCGATCGTCAGCCGGGCCGAAGCCGCTGGAACTTCGGTCATCTCTCCGGTGAGCGCCGTCCACAGATCACTCAGCCCTTCCGCGCTTCCGGCCATCGGGCTGACCGTGTCGAGGCTCTTCGAAAGCGGGAAGACGCCTACCGAACTCAGCGAGTTCGAGGTCGGTCGCAGACCATAGACTCCGCAGAAGGCGGCCGGCGTGCGCCCGGAACCTCCGGTGTCCGTTCCCAACGCCAGATCGACAGAACCTTCGCCCAGCAGCGCCGCCGACCCTGCGCTGGATCCGCCCGCCATCCGAGTGTCATCGTGCGGATTGAGAACAGGTCCGCTGTTCGTCACATCTCCGGTGGGACCGTAGGCGAACTCGTGCGTGGTCGTCTTGACTCCGACGATCGCCCCGGATCGGCGCAGCTCGGCTACGACCTCGGCGTCCCCGGATTTCGGCTCCCCTGCACACAGATCCGAGCCGCACCGAGTGGCGATTCCGGCGACGTCGATCATGTCCTTGATGGCCACGATGCGTCCCGCCAGCGGCGAGCCTCGGCGGGCAGCCGATTCGATCAGCGTCTCATCGACCCGGCTCGCGTCCACGTCGACGATCGCATTGAGGCCGCGCGCTCGGGAATCCGGATCCCGCAGGGAATCGAGTGTCCTTCGGGATGCGGCGAGTCGGTCCGCCCAATCCGGCAGCTCATATGCCGATGTCTCACTTGTCGACGGTTCGTCCTCTGCGCTCTGGTCCATCGGGCGGCTCCCCTCCGCAGCGGTTCTCGGCCTCCTCTTTCCGGCGGCTCGTCCTTGAGTCCTTCTATTAGACATGATGAGAACGCTATAGCGTCAGTCACATTTTTGCAATCGATTGCATTGCAAGCGTCGGCACTCCGCGGTCGGACGCAGCGCCTGCCACCGGCCGCGCTTCGAAACGAAAAGCCGCCGAAGTACATTGCATAAATGTTCATGTATGCGCAATACTTGCTCATACTGCTCAACTTGGCATCCGATGATCTGGTTCGGCAGGCGAACGTCGGCACCATATCGACGCTCAGACTCTCGGACAGCGGGAACGCTGCGAGAGTCACCCCGGATCGACCCCGGCCCTGGAACGGGACCGGCCTCACCGCGGAGGACACACATGGACCTGCAACTCATCCTGGCACTCGTCGCCGGCATCGTGACGATCGTCGTCATCGTCCTGGCCACCCGACTCGATGCCTTCATCGCCCTACTCGTCGCATCGATCGTCACCGGCATCGTCGCCGGCCAGGATCTGCTCTCACTCGTCGACGCCATCACCACCGGCTTCGGCAACACCCTCGCCAGCATCGGCATCGTCATCGGCCTCGGTGTGGGAATCGGCAAGATCCTCGAGGTCTCCGGCGCCGCCGACTCCCTCGCACGAGCATTCCTCCGCGCCTTCGGCAAGGGACGGGAACCCTGGGCCATGGGCACTGTGGGCTCCCTCGTGTCGATTCCGGTCTTCTGCGACTCCGGCTACGTCATCATGAACCCGCTGGCCCGGTCGATCGCCCGAGTCAAGAGGGGCGGGTACATCACCCTCGCACTGGCGCTGGGCTGCGGAATGACGCTGACGCACCATATGGTGCCGCCGACGCCGGGGCCGCTTGCGGCGACGGGCATCCTCGGTGCCGATATCGGTGCCGTCATCCTCACCGGACTGATCTTCACCGTCGTCCTCCTGCCCGTCGTCGTCATCTACGCCCGCTGGATCGGGCCGAAGCTCGAACCCTTCCTCAACTCCCAGGTCAGGCACGATGTCTACGGACGCGTCGCAGCAGCAGGATCGGCCGGGCCGCACCCGACCGGTGGCAGCGGAGTCGACACCGTCACCGGAGACGATCCCGAGACCACCCCCACCGATGAGACCGCTGCGACTTCGCAGAAGAAGCCCGGAGCCTTCCTCGGGTTCCTCCCTCTCATCGTGCCGCTGCTGCTCATCGTCGCCAACACCGTGTCGACAGCGATCGACAAGAATGCCCAGGGAGAACTCTCCGGAGACGCCTACGAACCCTCAGCGTGGGTCGCACCCCTGGCCTTCCTCGGCAACCCCGTCGTCGCCCTCATCATCGGGCTCGTCCTCGCCGTGTACACGCTGCTGCCCCGGGTGACACCGAAGAACGATGTGCAGAACTGGCTCGCCGAAGGCGCCGCCTCAGCCGGCCTCATCCTGCTCATCACCGGTGCCGGCGGCAGCTTCGGCATGGTGCTCACCGAATCCGGTGTCGGCGACGCCCTGGCCGAGGCGATCGCGTCGATCAGCCTGCCGGCGCTCCTCGTGCCGTTCCTCATCGCCTCGCTCGTCCGAGTGGCGCAGGGCTCGGGCACGGTCGCCATGATCACCGCCGCCTCTGTGTCCGCCCCTCTCGTCGCCCCTCTGGGACTCAGTCCCCTGGTGGCGGTGATGGCGTGCACCGCCGGTTCGATGGTCTTCTCCTACTTCAACGACTCATACTTCTGGGTCGTGACCCGCTTTTCAGGTCTCGACGGAATCAACGCCATCAAGGGCTGGTCGGGCATCACCACCGCCGTCTGGGCAGGTTCCATTCCGCTCCTCTTCGTGCTCGATCTGGTCGTATGAATCAGCAGAACGGGAACAGCGGCCCCGGCCACGCCCAGTCGGGCTCCCGGATCCTCATCATCGCCGACGACCTCACCGGAGGAAACGCCTGCGGTGCGCTCTTCGCCGAGGCGGGTCTGCGCACGATGACCATCACGGGCACCGGCCGGGCCGTCTCCATCACTGCGGCTCTGGATGAGTACGATGCCATCGTCGTCAACGCCAACAGCCGGCATCTGCCGCCGGCCGAAGCGCAGGCGATCACCGAGGAGATCATCCGCGCCGCCGGTGAGGTCGACATTCTCTCGTGTCGAATCGACACGACTCTGCGCGGCAATGTCGGCACCACCGCCGAGGCGGCCCTGCGCACACAATCGGACCTGCAGACCGCACGTCGGTCGCTCGAACCCGAGGCGACGAGCACCGGTGGTCGGGCTGCCGATCGTGTCGTCGGCATGTGCATTCCGGCCTTCCCCTCCTCGGGACGCGTCACCGTCGGCGGCCGGCAGCTCATGCATGGTCGGCTGCTCGAAGACACGGAGCTGCGCCACGACGTCCGCTCCCCCGTGACGACCTCGCTTGTCGCCGACGTCCTCGCGACCGGAACCGACCTCGAATGCCGCACAATCGACCTGTCGACCGTGCTCTCCGGCCGGATAGCGATCCGCTCCGCGCTCCTTGGCGCAATCGCTGCCGGAACCGAGGTGATCATCGTCGATGCTCTCACCACCGAGCACGTCGATCTCATCGGGGACGTCGTCGCCGAACTCACGCGCGAGATCGCGAACAGTCCGGCCGAAGCGACGGCAGGCAGCGCACGGGCGGCGGCCGGGCTGAATGCCGGCGAAGGGCTCCGGTGGGTCGCCATCGACCCGGGTCCGGGCACCCTGGCCCTGGCGCAAGCGCTCCTGCCCGACCGCACCGGCAGCATCCTCTTCGGCGTCTCGGGGTCGGCCACCGAAGTCACCCGCAACCAGCTGGCCGAACTCTCCGAAGACCCTTCCGTCACCGTCATGCGAGCAGTCCTCGACTCCGAGGGTCTGCCCGACGTCGAGGCCACCTGTGCCGCCGTCGGCTCCGTCACCTCGGCGCGTGCGATCATCGTCGCCACCGTCGTCGATGCCACGGACCTGCGCGAACTCAGCGACGAGCAGTCTGAGCTCATTCCGCTGCGGCTGGCCCGCATCGCCTCTGAGGTCATCGACTCGCACGCCGTTGCCGGCCTGTACACCACGGGCGGAGACGTCACCGCTGCGGTGCTGAGCGAACTCGGCGCTGTCGGGATGGAGATCGATGCGGAGATCATCCCCCTGGCCGTCGGCGGGCGCATCGCCGGTGGCTCAGCCGCGGGGCTGCCGATCGTGACGAAGGGCGGGCTCATCGGCGACTCCTCGACTGCCGCGATGTGTCTTGACCACCTGAGCACCGTATCCCGAACCACGCGTCCCTGACCATTGATATCCCGATCCGTCCACAACAACACTGAGGAGTACGACATGACCCCACCAGCACTCGCCGTCACGGTAGGCGACCCGGTCGGAATCGGACCGGAGATCACCGCCCAGGTCCTCGCCGAATTCGCCGGCCGCGACGATCAGCATGGAATCGCCGTCGCCGATCTGTCGGTGATGAAGCGCGCCGTCGAGGTGCTCGGCCTCGATGTGGAGCTGCGCGCCATCTCCGACTGGTCCACTCCATCCGCCGGAGAAGGAGTCATCGACGTCTTCGACATCGGAGTCCTCGGCGATGACCTGCCCGATTGGGGCGTCGTCGATGCCCGTGCCGGTCGGGCCGCGGTCACCGCCATCGAGCTCGCGACCGAAGCGGCGATGGCCCAGCAGATCGCCGGCATCGTCACCGGCCCCATCAACAAGGAGGCCGTGTGGGAGTCCGGGTCGAAGCACCTCGGGCACACGGAGATGCTCGGCGAGCTCACGGGAGTGACGAAGCAGGACACGATGTTCGTCGTCGAGAACACGAAGGTTCCCGACCACAAGCTGCAGATCTTCTTCGCCACCCGTCACATGTCGCTGCGCAAGGCCCTCGACGCGCTTACCGTCGACACCCAGGTCGATTCGATCGAACGCGCCCACCGGGCCCTCCAGCTCTACGGAGTCCCTTCGCCGAGGCTGGCCGTCGCCGCTCTCAACCCGCACGGTGGTGAGAACGGGGCCTTCGGGGATGAAGAGATCGAGATCCTGCGCCCCGCCGTCGAGAAGGTCAACAGCGCCGGAGCCTTCGAAGTCGCCGGACCGGTTCCTGCCGATTCCGTCTTCCACCAAGGACTGACCGGACGGTACGACGGCATCCTCTCCCAATACCACGATCAGGGCCATATCGCGTCGAAGACCTGGGACTTCGACGGGACGATCTCGGTCACCGTGGGGCTGCCGATCCTGCGCACCTCGGTCGATCACGGCACTGCCTTCGACATCGCCGGGCAGGGGCTCGCCGATGCGGGAACCATGCGCTCGGCCTACCGGGCTGCCATCGGCTACGCGCCCTTCGTCGACGGCATCCGAGCGGAGTACCTGCCGAGCTGAGGAGTGCATCATGGCGATTCGCACAGGCACGCAGAAGAGGCGCGAGGAGATCCTCGCTCTGCTCAAGACCGGCTCGTGGACGATCTCCCGTCTGGCGCGAGAGCTCGACACCTCTGAGTCGACGATCCGCAGGGACCTGCGCGACATGGACGACGCCGGGGATGTCATCCGCACCATCGGCGGTGCCACCGCCGCCGGTTACGTCGAGCCACCGCTGGGCCAGCGCATGGAGCTCCAGGCCGAGGCCAAAGACGCGATCGCCACATGGGCTCTGGCCCGGTTGAGCGATCCGAGTGTGCGCACCATCTTCCTCGACGCCGGGTCGACCACGGTGCGTCTGGCCGAGCGCATCCGCAGTCGGGGCGATCTCACCGTGGTCACCCGCGGTTTGGAGATCGCTCTGGCGCTGGCCGTGCCGATGGGCCCGAAGGTGATCATGGTCGGCGGCGAGGTCTCGACCAAGTCGCATGGAACGACGGGGGCGCTGAGCGATCATGCCCTCGGCAGGATCCACGTCGATATCGCCTTCCTCGGCGCTGATGCCGTCGATCCTGCCAAGGGGCTCGGCGAACCCACGCTCGACGAAGCTCATACCAAAGAGCTCATCGCCGAACACGCCCGCAGCGTCATCGTGCTTGCCGACAGCTCCAAGGCCGACCGCGATGTGCCGGCCTGGGCACCCATGCCCGAAGGCTGGGTCTGGATCGATGAGGACGGACCGCGCACTGTGCCATGACGGCTGTCAGCCGAGCTCGAACGCGGTGCCACCCAAAAGGAATGGTGCGGCTGAGCTCCTCGGCGGCAGTCGAGAGGCAGCCGCGCAGCCGCGTCAACCTGTGAAGGACATGGTCAGTCGCCGCGAATTGAGGAAGAAAGCACCAAGACCGGCGCCGATGAGCGAAGCACCGATCGTGACGACCCAGGACAGGTGCCAGCCCCCGGCCGCCGCGGCGATCGAGGTGAGCACGACCGGTCCGATGAAGTTCGCCGCGTTGTAGACCTGGATCATCAGCCCCATCACCGCAGAGGCGGATCCGTCTGCCGGCGCCGCATCCACGGCGATCCGGGTGACGGTCGCCGGGATCAGCGCGGCGACTCCGGAGAACACCACGGCCGCCGCCAGCTGGATCCAGACTCCCCCGGACACAGCTGACCAGTCCGGAGCGAAGATGACCACAGTGGTGATGACCATGCTGGTCATACCCGTCATCACCATCGCGCGAGGTCTCACGCCGCGATTGAGCATCTGTCCGGCGATCACATTGCCCACACCATTCACTCCGCCGACGACGGCCGTGGCCAGGCCGACGACGAGGCCGCTGTGCCCACCGACGATGTCCGGCAGGAATCCGATGATCGCACCCCACTGCAGCGTGTAGCAGGCGAAGATCAGGGACATGATCCACGGCATCAGCGTCTTCAGGGTGTGTCCGATCTTCGACAGCGCCGGCCCGAGATCAACCGAATGCGTCGAATCGCCGGGCACCGTCCGCAGACTGATGGGGATCATCGCCGCGGTGAGCACCCCCATGACCATCCACCAGAACTGCCAGTTCACCCAGCCCATGCCATCGAGGAGAACTGTGGAGACGAGCACGGCGAGGAACACGGCGATGCCCTGGAACGCCGACCACCATCCCATCGCCACCGAGGCCCGGTCCTGACTCGTGTTCTGACGGATCAGTGGTGGTGCGACGAGGGTGACGAGCAGGAATCCGATGCCTTCGAAGCCGCGAGTGGTCATCAGCTGCCAGGTCTGCTGCGAGAGGGCACCGACGAGTGAGCCGAGCGAGAGCATGGACAGCCCCACGAGCATCGTCGTGCGCAGACCGATGCGTTCGGAGAGGATGGAGCCGCTCAGTCCCAAGACCATCGCTCCGACCTGGACGATCCCCAGCAAGGTCCCGGATTGGACCAGGCTCATCCCGAGATCCTGGCGGATGAAAGTCAACGCGCCGGGCAGCTTCCACACATGCATCGCCGCGACGACGCCGCATGCCACGATCGCGATCCAGGTCCGGTCGTTGCCGGGCACTGGCGAAACGGCATCGGTCCGGTGAGGAAGAGTGGGCATGGGGAATACCCTACTCGGCTCGGTTCTGCTCCTTGGCGTGGTCCTGCTCTTTGGCCATCTGCCTGACATAGATCGGCGCGGCGAGCAGCGACGGCAGCATGACGAAGGCCACCGGGACGGCCGTGATGACGATCGCCGACTGCAGGGCGTCGACCCCGCCGTCGCCGAGGCTGATGAGCACTGCGGCGGTGATGCCGATGAGCAGCGCCCAGGTCGCCCGCAGCTTCGGAGACGGCTCACCAGTCCGCATGCACGACTGCGACATGGCAAACGACATGGAGTCCGTGGTCGTCGCCACGAACGTCATCGTCAGAAGGAGGAATCCGAGGCTGATGAGCAACGACAGCGGCAGGTTGTCGCTGATGGCCATCACTGCGGCGGGCAGTCCTCCGTCCGTCAACGGTCCGGAGATCGACCCGGCGGACTGCTGCTCGAGGAAGATGCCGGTTCCTCCGAGGACTGTGAACCAGAAGGTCGTCGCGATCGGAGGCAGAACAGTGGTGCTGATGAGCAGGTCCCTCACGGTGCGCCCCTTGGAGATGCGGGCGACGAAGATCGACATCAGCGGCGCATAGCCGAGGAACCAGCCGAAGAAGAACACCGTCCAGCCCGAAAGCCACTCGGTGTCACCGCGATAGAGCGTCATGCTGAAGAAGTCGGTCATGTACAGAGCGAAACCGCCGAAGAAGCTCTTGATGACGAACCAGGCCGAGCCGAGCACAAGGACTGCGGCCATGAGACCCAGAGCCATCCAGACGTTGGCGCTTGACAGGAATCTGATTCCTCGGCTGACACCGGAAAAGACGCTGACCCCGGCAACGGCCGTGAGCACAGCGATGACGACCAGCTGCACCGGGTAGATATCGGGAATGCCGAACAGGGAGTTCAGTCCGTAGGAGACCTGCAGGCCGAGGAAGCCCACGGGACCGATCGTTCCGGCAGCCACGGAGATGATGCAGACGACGTCGACGACGGCGGCGATGGGTCCGGTGGCGGCACGCTTGCCGAGGACGGGGTAGAGCAGGCTGCGCGGGCGCAGCGGCATGCCCTTCTCTGCGGCACGCATCATCACGATCGTTCCCAGTGAGCCGAGGATCGCCCAGGCGAGGAACCCCCAGTCGATGAAGCTCGTGGCCAGTGCGGCGGCCACGGCGTCGAAACCGCTGCTGCCGCTGTCGGTGAAGTACGGCGGGGTCGTCGCGTAATGGTACATCGGTTCGGCCGCCGCCCAGAAGACTCCTCCGGCAGCGAGCAGGGTCGTCATGATCATGGCGATCCAGCTGAAGCGATTGAAATCCGGCCGTTCCTGACTGCCCAGCCTCGCCTTGGCCCAGGGGGTGAAGATGAGGACGAGAGCGATGAGGAATGTCGCCAGCAGAAGGAACTGCCAGTACATGCCGAAGATGTCCGCGCACGCAGCGAATGCGGTGCCGACCCACGATGACATCTGCTCGGGGAGGATGAGTGCGAAGACGACGAAGAGCCCGATGATGCCGACGCTGGCGCCAGCCACGGGAAGGTCGATGCGTCCGCGCGTCCTCACCTCGGGAGCCGCACCGTCCTCGACCGCGGCCGGCGGCGTCTCCTGCTCGACTGATCGCGGCTCTGCTTCGGTCCTGTCCATGTCTCTGCTGCCTTTCGGGCTCCACCGAACCGCTGTTCGAGGTGGGGCCGCACGTTGCCATCGATCGTTCTGCCGGGATTCGCAGCGGCCCAGTCTAGGGCCTGCGTTTCGCATTCGGGCAACGAAGGCGCCGTGATGTGTCCCTCACTCCGGCGTTTTCAGACGACTGTCAGGACGAGCTTGCCTGCCGTGCGATTGGTCTGCAGCTCCTCGTGCGCCCTGGCCGCTTCTTCCAAGGGGAACGTGCCGGCGATCGAGGCACGCAGCTGACCGGTTTCAACGAGATCGGCGATCGCCGTCATTCCTGCATGGTCGGCTTCGACGAGGATGTTCTCGATGCGCATTTCCTGCGCTGCGGCCTGCTCGGACATGCCCTCCAACGGGATCGGAATGGTCGAGACGAGGATTCCGCCTCTTCTCATCGTCTGCAGCGAACGCGGCTGGTACTCCCCACCGATCGTGTCGAGGACGATATCGATGTCCTGCGCTGCCTCGGCGAAGTCGACCTCGTGATAGTCGATCACCTCATCCGCGCCCAGATCACGGACGAAGCCGTGCTTCGGTGCGCTCGCAGTTCCGATCACATAGGCGCCCCGGGCCTTCGCGATCTGCACAGCCAGATGGCCGACTCCTCCCGCAGCGGCATGGATGAGGACTCGGTCGCCTTCTGCCATCTCGGCGGTGTCGACGAGAGCCTGCCACGCAGTCAGAGCCGCAAGGGGGATCGCCCCGGCCTGCACATGGTCGATGCCCTCCGGCTTCGGGACGAAGGCACGGGTCGGGGCGAGGACGAATTCGGCATGGGCCCCCACACCGAAGGGATACGGCAGCATGCCGAAGACTTCGTCGCCGGGCTTGAACAGGGTGACTCCGATGCCCACGGCCTCGACGACACCGGAGACGTCCCAGCCGAGGACGAACGGCGGTGCTGGGAGGAAGGCACGGTGGCCTCGGTGCTTCCAGTCCGTGGGGTTCATACCAGCGGCGTGGACGCGGACGAGGATCTGGGATGGGCCCGGCTTCGGGACGGGCAGCTCGACCTCATGGAGGACTTCGGGGCCTCCGAGCTCGTCCTGGCTGATGGCCCGCATCGTGGCCCTGTCAGAGATGACTGATGTATCCGCGTTCGTTTCCGTCATGGCCCCATCTTCCCGCGTCTTTCGGGCGAGCGCCAGGGGGCGTCGACCGGTTCGAAATCGCTGCGCGGGCGAAGGTTCCGTCCGAGCGCCGGGGAGATCCGATGTCGATGCGAAGCACCAAAGCGCGAACACTACTCCGTACTTCGCTCAGCACGAAGTCAGCCATGAAAGAGACTTTGTGTCAAGAGAATTCAGATAACGATAACTGAAGAGTTTCCTGGGAAACCCCGTGGGGGCGCCGATTCCCCGTCGGCAGAGTATTTCCCCAGGTCAGACGCTCACATTCCTCGGAGGTCGACGTAGACACGCCGCCGGCTTGACAGACCCGGCACGTTGAAAGGCCCCGTCGATGCTCGTAGCGTTCGTAATCGCTTCTCTCTTGAGGGCCACCTCGATGATGGCCCTGCACGATCGGAGGATCTTGTGAGTAACCCCAACACACATCCTGACGCCCAGGCCCCTGCCGAGGCAGACCTCAAGACGGTGCGCAAAGCCGTCGGCGCCTCAGCGCTGGGCAACGCCACCGAATGGTTCGACTACGGCCTCTACGCCGTATCCATCGTCTACATCACCGAGCACTTCTTTCCCGGCAGCCACGGCCAACTTCTGGCGCTGCTGACCTTCGCCGTCTCCTTCATCTTCCGCCCCCTCGGCGGCATCGTCTGGGGACCGATGGGCGACCGACTCGGTCGCAAGCGCGTCCTGGCCCTGACGATCCTGCTCATGGCCGGATCGACCTTCTGCATCGCACTGCTGCCCAGCTTCGCGACGATCGGCGTCGCTGCACCGATCATCCTCGTGCTGCTGCGCGTCATCCAGGGCTTCTCCTCGGGAGGCGAGTACGGCGGAGCCGCGACTTTCATGGCCGAATACGCACCTGACAAGCGCCGCGGCTTCTTCGGCAGCTTCCTCGAATTCGGCACTCTGGCCGGAATGGCCGCCGGTTCGCTCTTCGTCCTGCTCCTGCAGCTGGGCCTCAGCGAAGAATCCATGATGGCTTGGGGTTGGAGGATCCCGTTCGTCTTCGCCGGTGTCCTCGGCGTCGTCGGGCTCTACATGCGTTCGCAGCTCGATGAGTCCCCCGTCTACGAGGAACTCGACAACGCCGAACAGGGCAAGTCGGTCAAGGAAGTCTTCCGCATTCTGTTCACCGACCACTGGAAGCAGCTGCTCATCCTCGGCGGAATGGTCGTCGCGGTCAACGTCGTGAACTACACGCTGCTGTCCTATATGCCTGCCTATCTCCAGGGGCCCGTCGGCATGGGATCGAATGCCTCGCTGACCGTGATGTTCTTGGCTCAGGCGTTCATGATGATTCTCATTCCCTTCGGCGGAATGCTCTCCGATAAGGTCGGGCGCAAGCCCGTCTGGTACTTCTCCCTCATCGGACTCTTCGTCGCAGCGATCCCGATGTTCATGCTCATGGCCAACGGCTTCGTCTGGGCCCTCGTCGGCCTGGCGGTCCTCGGACTCCTCTACATTCCGCAGATCTCGACGATCTCGGCGACGTTCCCGGCGATGTTCCCCGGTCCCGTGCGCTTCGCGGGCTTCGCGATCTCCTACAACGTCTCGACCGCACTGTTCGGCGGCACCGCGCCATCGGCGGCCGAGGCGCTCATCGGCGCCACGGGCAACACACTCATACCGGCCTACTTCGTCATGGGCGCCTGCCTCATCGGCTTCATCGCGGCGCTGTTCATGAAGGAGACCAAGGGCGCTTCACTGCGCGGATGCGGTCTGCCCGAAGAGGGCGCCGACATCGTCTTCGATGAGCCTGTGCTCTCCGGAGCGAAGTGATCGACGCGTCGACCTGACGAATCGCCTACGCCCGACCCGACCGACGGCGCTGCAGCGGAAATCTTCGCCTGCAGCGCCGTCGGTCATCTGAGTCCAAGGGGCCGGAGTGGTCTCGGTCCGCTGCCTATCGGGACCAGTTCGTCGCCGAAGAAGCCCCGGTCAGACGTCCACGGCTCAATCCCCGGCGACTTCGAGGATGACCTTGCCGCGGACAGAGCGTTCGTCGAGTTCCCTGAGCGCAGAGGCGGCGCCCGTCAGCGGGTAGGTCGCATGCCTGAGCGGGTTGAGGCGTCCGGCCGCCAGGTGCTCCCCCACAGCCTCCCACTGCTCGTGGATATAGGTCGGGCTGCCCCAGGTCGCCGCACCCCAGGCGACGCCGTCGACGGAGATGTTCTTGAGCAGCAGTCGGTTGACCTTGATCGAGGGGATCTCCCCAGCCGTGAAGCCGAGGACGAGCAGGCGTCCGAACGGGGCGAGTACGCGCGTGGAGTCAGTGAAACGATCTCCCCCGACCGGGTCGAAGACGAAATCGACGCCCTTCGGGCGGATCTCCTTCGTCGCATCCTTGAAGCCCTCGGCAAAGACCACATGGCTCACACCGAGTTCACGCACCGCCTCGGCCTTCGCCTCGGTCGAGACGACCGCGATGACGTCGAGCCCCATGGCCAGACCCAGCTGCACTGCCGCCGAGCCGAGACCGCCGGCGGCGCCATGGACGAGCAGGCTCTGACCTGGCTGCGCATTCGCTCGCACCCGCAGCGCGAAGTCGGCGGTGAGCACGTTCATCGGCATGCCGGCCGCATCGGCGAGCGTGACAGCGTCGGGGACCTTCACCGTGGCTTCGTCACCGGCGACGAGGTATTCGGCGAACGTGCCCGACCCCGTGATCGCCGCAACCCGGTCGCCTACGGAATAGCGGGAGTCCGGCCCCACCTCGACGACGACTCCGGAGGCCTCGGATCCGAGCGTGAAGGGCAGGTCGTGCTTGACCTGGTACATGCCGCGAGTCTGCAGCAGCTCAGGGAAGGTCACCCCGGCATACGCAACCTCGATGAGCACCTGTCCCGGTCCCGGGACCGGACGCTCCACCTCGGCGAATTCGACATCGTCGGGACCGGTCAGAGCGGTGACGCGAATGGCTTTCATAGTGTCCTCACTGTTGCTTGGTCACACACGGGGCCACCCCGGCCTCGGTGTCGGTGATCACTTCACCTCTATCACATCGGAGGCAGTGACCGTGATCACTTTCACCGCTTGACTCCCTCGCGTGGTTTGAATACTGTGAACTCAACTGAACGATTGTTCACTCGGGAAGGTCAAGGATGACGCAGGAACCGGCAGGATTCGATGCCCAGCGCATCGGCAGATGGATCGAACGCAGGTTCGGCATCAGCGACTACGACGTCGAAGTGATGTCCGTCGGGCGTTCGAACCTCACGTTCACCATCACCGTCGACGGTCGACCCCGCTGGGTGCTGCGCCGCCCGCCCTTGGGCCACGAGGGCGGCAGCGCACACAACGTCGCCCGCGAGGGCCGGATCATGGCGGCCCTGTCCGACAGTGCCGTCCCGGTGCCGAATGTCCTCGACATCGTCGACGATCCCGAGGTCCTCGACGTGCCGTTCGTCTTCATGGACCACTGCCCCGGTTCCCCGCTCAACACTCCCGCTGACTGGGCGGAGCTGCCGGAGACGAACCGACGCGACTGTGCCTTCGCAATGGTCGACGCACTGGCGGCCATCCACGCTGTCGACATCGACGCGGTCGGCCTGTCCGATCTGCGACGACCCGGCGGACTCATCGAACGACAGCTGCGACGCTGGCTGGGACAGGTCGAGGCGATCGCCATGCGCGAGACCCCAGCCATCCACGAGGTCCACGATGCGCTGCTCGAGGCCATGCCCGATCCGGCCGGGTCCCCGGTGGGAATCGCGCACGGAGACTTCAAACCCAACAACATGATCTTCTCCCCGACCGGCGCGGTCAATGCCGTCGTCGACTGGGAACTCACCGCCATCGGTGAAGTGCTCACCGACCTCGGCTATTTCGTCGCAATGCTCACCGTCCCCGAGGAGTACACGAGCATCTGGGTTCCGCGGGCCTCAGACGGGTTTCCCACCACGGCCGAACTCATCGACCGCTATCAGGAGGTCAGCGGCCACGAAGTCCACGACGTCGGCTACTACTCCGCGTTCGCGATGTGGAAGCTCGCCTGCATTCGCGAAGGCGTCTACACCCGCCTGGCGACGGGGAAGATGGGCGACCTCGACCTCGATCCCGAAGTCGCCGGCGAAGGCGTCGAAGACCTTGCCCGCCAAGCCCTCGAACTCCTGGAGAGATCATGACCTCGCACGTGTCCGGTCAGTCAGTCATCGTCACCGGTGCCGCTGGTGGGATCGGTGCCGCCCTGGCCGCCGAACTCATCGACCGCGGTGCCGCGGTCGTCCTCGCCGATCTCTCCCCCAGCGTCGCTGACACCGCGGCCGCGCTCGGCAGCAGCGCTCACGCGTGGACCGGGGACGTGTCTTCGGTGGCCGGGATCAGCGAGCTCATCGCCTTCGCCGATGACCGCCTCGGCGGGGTCGACGCATACTTCGCCAATGCCGGGATCATCGGTCCGGGGATGCTCGGGGACTCCGATGAGGACTGGGACACGATCATCGATGTGAACTTACGTGCTCACGTCCGTGCCGCCCAGGCCCTGGTTCCCCGCTGGCAGGAAGCCGGTTCGGGGTATTTCGTTGCGACTGCCTCCGCGGCCGGTCTGCTCACGCAGATCGGGTCGGCCGCCTATTCGGTGACCAAGCACGCCTCGGTCGGGTTCGCCGAATGGTTGGCCATGACGTACCGCGAGGACGGAATCCGCGCCTCGGTGATCTGCCCGATGGGCGTGAACACGAACCTCCTCGATGCCGCAGGAACCGACGGGGGTGCAGCACAGAAGGCAGTGACCTCAGCGGGGACTGTGCTCGAAGCCGACGAGGTGGCGACCATCGTCGTCGACGCGGTCGAAGACGAGCAGTTCCTCATCCTCCCCCACCCCGAAGTGCTCGAGATGTACCGGATGAAAAGCAGCGATTACGACCGGTGGCTGCGCGGCATGTCGCGATACCAAGCACGTCTCAACGACCTCTGATCCTCACCGAACCCGACGAACCACAACGAAGCAGAAGGAGCCCACGTGTTGGAAACGACCGAACGGGGACGCGAATATCAGGAACGCCTCACGGCGTTCATGGACGAATTCGTCTACGCAGCCGAACCGATCTACCACGATCAGATGGCCGCCGCGGCCAGTCCGCACACGCAGCCGCAGATCCTCGAGGACCTCAAAGCCGAAGCGAAGAGGCAGGGACTGTGGAACCTGTTCCACCCGCACCCCGAATGGGGCCCGGGGCTAACGAACCTCGAATACGCGCCCCTGGCCGAGATCACCGGTCGCAGCATCGAGATCGCGCCGGAGGCCATCAACTGCAACGCCCCGGATACCGGAAATATGGAGGTCTTCACCCTCTTCGGCACCGATGAGCACAAGGAGAAGTACCTGCGCCCTCTGCTCGAGGGCACGATGGCCTCGGCCTTCGCGATGACCGAACCGGCCGTGGCCAGTTCCGATGCCACGAACGTCGAGATGCGCATGGACCGCACCGACGAGGGCTTCGTGCTCAACGGCCGCAAGTGGTTCGCCTCCAACGGCATGCACCCGAACTGCCGTGTGCTCATCGTCATGGGCAAGACCGATCCCACCGCCGAGGTGCACCGCCAGCAGTCCATGCTCGTCGTGCCCATCGACGCCCCCGGGGTGAATGTGGTCCGCAACCTTCCCGTCTTCGGCTATGCGGACCGGGAAGGGCATGCCGAGATCGTGTTCGAGGATGTGCTCGTGCCGTTCAAGGACATCCTCAAGGGTGAGGGCGAAGGCTTCGCCATCAGCCAGGCCCGTCTGGGTCCCGGACGCATCCACCACTGCATGCGCGCCATCGGGGCCGCCGAACGCGCACTCGAGCTCATGGTCAAGCGTGCCGAGGAGCGAGTGACCTTCGGTGAGAAGCTCTCGAGCCGGGCGAACATCCAGGACTGGGTCGCCGAGTCCCGGATCGAGATCGATCAGGCCCGACTGCTCACCCTGCATGCCGCGGACATGATGGACAAGTACGGCAACAAGGTCGCGAAGAACGAGATCGCCGAGATCAAGGTCGTCGCCCCCAGCATGGCGCTCAAGGTCATCGACCGGGCCATCCAGGTCCACGGCGGAGGCGGCGTCACCGACGACTTCCCGCTGGCGAGGCTGTGGGCGCACATGCGCACACTGCGTCTGGCCGATGGCCCCGACGAGGTGCACAAGCGGTCGATCGCCCGCAATGAATTCAAGAAGTACCGCGGCTGATTCCACGTCGGCCGCGATACAGTGAAACACCACCGGGCCCGCCTGATGATGTGCGGGCCCGGTTACGCCGAGAAAGGATGTTCAATGACGAACAGTTGGTTCGACTCCCGCCCCTGGCTGACCACCTTGGGAGATGTCGCTCAGGAACCGTATGTGCTCCCGGACTCCACCCCGCTGGCCGACCTGGCAGCGACCGTGGCGGCCCACGGGGATGCCGAGGGCATCAACTACTACGGATTCAGCCTCACCTGGGCCGAATTCGACCAGTGGTCGACCGCCTTCGCCGCTTTCCTCACCGCACACGGCATCGGGCCCGGTGATCGCGTGGGCATCTACGATCAGAATTCTCCCGCCTTCGTGGTCTCGACCTACGGGATCTGGAAGGCTGGCGGCACGGTGGTTCCTCTCAACCCGATGTATCGCGGGGAACTGACACACATCTTCGCCGATTCCGAGATCAAAGGGCTCGTCGTCTCTCAGGCGGCTTACCTTGACAGGGTCAAGGACTACGCAGCGGATCTCCCCCTCGTCGTGCTCAACGACGACCGGAATTTCCAGACCGAAGGGCCGGAAGCGATCTTTGGGATGTTCGCTCAGATGCCGCGTTTCGCAGATCTTCCCGCCGAAGACGGCCGGTTCGAGTTCTCCGCGGTCGTGTCCGACAACCTCGACACCGACTTCACCCCGCACTCCCCCGAACCGTCCGACCTCGGGCTCATCGCCTACACGTCGGGAACGTCCGGAAGGTCGAAGGGCGCTGCGGCAACGCATGCGAACATTTCGAGCAACTCCCGGTACTGCCTGCGCAATACCGACCATGAAGTCGGCGACGGATTCGTCTCCCTCGCCCCGCTGTTCCACATCACCGGCTTCATCTGCCAGTTCCTCGCGGCCGTGGCCGGCGCTGCTCGGTTCAGCCTCAACTACCGGTTCGATCCCGGTTCGCTCATCGACCTGTGTGCTCGAGAGAAGCCGTCGTATATGGCCGGTCCCGCCACGATCTACACGGCGATGCTGGCGCATCCGAACTTCGCAGCGGAGAAGTTCGCATCGTTCAAGTCGCTCATGTCCGGAGGCGCACCGCTGCCGGAGGGGCTGGTGAATAAGTTCGAGGAACGCGCGAAGATCTATGTCGGACAGGGCTACGGTCTGTCCGAGACCTGCGCGCAGGTCGCTACCGTCCCCCACGGCTTCAAGGCGCCGGTCGACCCTGACAGCGGCAACCTCGCCTGTGGCCTCCCCCAGCCCGACGCGATGATCCGCATCCTCGACGACAATGGTGAACCAGTCGGCCCGGATGAGGTCGGCGAAGTCGCGATCTCCGGTCCGCAGGTGGTCTCGAGCTACCTCAACAATCCGCAGGCCACTGCCGAGCAGATCCCGAACGGCGAGCTGCACACCGGTGATGTCGGTTTCATGAACGAGGACGGCTGGCTGTTCATCGTCGACCGGAAGAAGGACATGATCAATGCCTCGGGCTTCAAGGTCTGGCCGCGTGAGGTCGAGGACGTCCTCTACATGCACCCGGCTGTCCAGGAGGCCGCCGTCGTCGGTATTCCCGACGACTACCGCGGAGAGGACGTCGCGGCCTTCGTCACCCTGCAGCCCGGCGCCGAGGCGACCGCGGAGGAGATCATGACGTTCTGCCGCACGAAGCTCGCCTCATACAAGGCTCCGCACCAGGTGAGCTTCATCGATCAGCTGCCGAAGACGAGTTCGGGCAAGATCCTGCGCCGAACCATTCGGGCCGATGCCGTCGAAGCCGCCGAGGCGGCGCGCAAGGCGGCGACGAACTCGAAGTGAGGCTGCGCGGCTGAGCAACCGACGCTTCGGAGGAGAGAGGAAGGGCCGCTCGCCGGATCCCGCTCCAGGAATTCAAGACAACCGGTGCCGGTCAGGGGATGCGGGAAGCGGGGTACCGGTCGGCTTCGCTGATGATCTCTGGGCTCAGGTCCTCGTCGTCGACGATCCCCACCGTTTCCCACCGTCCGTGGACCGGGCACTTCTGGTACCGGTAAGCACCGAGACGGATTGACTTGAACGACACCAAGGGGATCCAACGTGTCCGGTAGTACCCGCCGCCTGAGTAGCGGACGATGACTTCGTCTTTGTAAGTCTTCTCAACCATGGCCTCAGATTCACGCATGGCAGCTGTACAGCTGAGGGGGAAAGCAGGCTGTTTGCCGACGTCAGGCGGGAGTGGCCGACCTCAGGTCAGGCTGACGGTCTCCGCACCGCCGATGCTCCCGAAACGGTCGGGCTGGCAGGTGAGCAGGATGACCTGCGCGTTGCGGCCGACATTGCCGAGGATGACGTTGAGCGCGGCCAACCGCTTCTCATCGGAGAAGCCGAACGCGTCGTCGAGGATGACCGGAGCACCCGAGCTTTCGTCGACAAGCGTGGCCACGGCGAGTCGGCCGATGAGAGCCAGCTGCTCCTTCGTCCCGCCCGACAGCGAGTCGAAGGCGACCGTGCGGCCGTTGAGTGTGCGAGAGACGATCTCGAGGTCCTCGGAGATCTCCACCGACAGTCCTTGACCGAAGATCACCCGGCCGAGGCGTTCGATCTGCTCCTTGAACGGGGCCACGTACTTCCGCTGCGCTTCCTCCTTGTGCGCGAGCACGGTCTCCTTGAGCAACCGGATCGCTTCGGCTTGACGACGTACTCGGTTGAGGTCCGATCGCAGCGATTCGAGCTTCTCCTCCGCCGCTTTGAGCTGATCGTAGATGCCCTCCCCGGCCCGGTCATCGATGAGTGCCGAGAGACGGTCGACTTCCTGCCGGTCGGAGTCCTGCTGCTTCTGTTTGCTCTCGAGCAGCTGAACGGCATTCTGCAGCCGCATCTCCAGGGTCTCCGGATCCGCCGCCTCGTATCGTGCACGAGCCGACGCCGCAGCAGTCGCAAGTTCCTCCGAATGCTCTGCTGCGCTCGTGACCGCGACCTCGAGTGCCTCGTCGGAATTCGCTTCTCGCTCAGACGCGAGTCGGGTGGTGAGGGTCTTCCGGGTCGTCGACGCCTGCTCGAAGTGGGCATGGGCGCGAACCGCCGCGACTCGCGCCTCGTCCCGATCGACGCGAGTGCGATCGAGCGCCGCCCGCGCGGACTCGACGGCTTCCTGTGCACTCTCACCGTGTGCTGTTGCCCTTTCAACGGCCTTTTCGAGGTCTTCGACGGAATCTTCGTCGCCGTTGTTCTCGTCTGCCGAGTCACCGGCCAGCAGTTCGGCTCGAGACAGCGCCGCATCGAGTCCGGCTCGGTCGTCGTCGCCGATGAGCACACGCAGGGTGGAGTTCGCTTCGGCCAGAACCGCTTCTGCTGCGGTGCGCACATCGGCGCGCTCACGCGCCTCGGCGAGGGTGTCGACCCCGAGCCGGTCGAGTTCGGCATCGAGCGCGGTCTGCGCGGAATCGACCGCCCGGTCGAGCTCGGCCGGTGACTGGCCGGGGCGCACAGTGATGTCGGCGGCCTCATCGATGATGATCCGCATGTCTTTGACGACGGCGAATTCTTCGGTCGAGTCTGCTGACAGTGCTGTGCCGTCGATGCTGACGCTCCTCGCGCCGAGACGGGTGGCGACGATCTGCGCGGCAGCGGCAGTCTTCGTCTTCTCCGCGATCCGCACCTCGGTGACGAGGCTGCTGAGACGGTCGAAATCGGCGGCGGTGACGGAGATCGATCCGATGTTCGCCTTCGCCTCGGTGGCCTTCTGCTCCTGTTCGCGGATGTTCCTCAGACGTCGGCGCAGTTCGCTGACCTCGCGGCGGGCGCGGGCTCGAGCGAGGTTTGCCGATGCCGTCTTCGATTCGTTTCGCGCCTCGTCGAGCGTGTTCTGCTTCGCTTCCAGCTCGTTCTGTGCCTCTGCGAATTCGGTGTCGTGTTCGCTTTCGGCACTCACGGCTTTGTCACGGTCCGCTTCGGCAGCCTGCAGGGCTTTCTGCGCGGCCGTGGTCTCGGTGATGAGTTCCTGACGACGGTCCCTGGCTTCGACCGCTCGCTGCTCTTCGCGCTGCGCGGACTCTGCCGACTCGCGGGCTCTGTCGAGTTCGGCCTTGAGTCCGGACAGCGCTTGGGAGGCTTCTTCGGCTTCTGCCCTTTCGGTGACTGCCGCCTTCAGCTGCTCATTCACGCTGTTCAGCCGGTCAGTGGCGCGTGCATGCCGGTCGATGAGCGCATCCATGTCCTCGCTGCGGGCGACCAGGTTCTCATACAGCTCCTCGGCTGCCGGGAATTCCTCGCCGAGCCTCTTCAATTCGCCGGTCTCTTTGCCCCTGGCGGTGAAGTGTTTGCCGTATTCGGCCTCGACCCGGTTGAGGAAGGCGTCGTGGTCGGCCGGTTCTTCTCCCGATTCGTTCAGTGCACCGTGCAGGGCTTTGATCTCGGCCAATGAGGCTTGAGCCAGGCTTCTGCCCTGCGCGACGTCGAGGGCGTCGAGCAGATCCACGTCGACGGTGTCGTCGAGGATGGCGAGGAACCGTTCGTGGGCTTCGTCGCCGCTGAGCTGTTCCGGGACGGGGCGCAGGATGTTCAGCTCGGTGAAGGACTGTTTGAGCCAGCGTTTGCTGTAGCGGACTTCGTATTCGCCGGTCGTCAGGTGCAGCTCGACTTCGGGGCCGACGTCGGAGCCGACGGGCTGGGTGTCCTTGACGCTGGCTTTGCGGGAGCTGGCTTTGTCTTCTCGCAGCTGGGTGATGGCCTGGTGGATCGAGGATTTGCCGATCTCGTTCGGACCTTCGACGATCGTCACCCCGGAACCGAATTCGACGGTGGCCTCGGCGATGCCACGATAGTTGACGAGGCGGATCGAGTGGAGTCTCATGAGTTGCTCCTGGCGAATCGGTAGAGCAGGCCGAGTGCGTCCTGGGCCGCCAGGGCTGAGTCGTCATCGGCCGTGGCGCGAGCGGAGAGCTCGTCGAGCGTCTCCTGCAGGTATCCGCTCAGTCCCAGGTCGGCGAAGTCCTCGTCTGCGGCGATGACGGCGAGATCAGTGTGCCTCTCCCACCAGGAGACGAGGGCGAAGAGGTCGGTGAAATGCTCGAGGATCTCATCGAGCCTGGCTTTCGCGGCCGTCGGCAGAGTGCCGCGCAGGACGAGCCACACCGCGGTCTTGTCTTTGTCGGCCACAGCGTTGAGTCGCTGTTCGAGCGCGTCGACATCGTCGGCTGAGTTGAGATCGGCTTCGACGACTGTGAATGTCCAGGTGCCGAGCGCGATCTTTTCGACCTCGGCCTCATGGGTGTCCGGGTCGATGTCGACGAGGAGGACATTGCCGGGGTCGTCTTCACGGCGCGAGGTGACTTCGGGGGCACCGGGGTACCAGATCCGTTCGGCGACCTCATAGGTGGCGTGCCGATCGCCGAGGGCGATGAACTGGGCACGGTTCTCGCGCAGCAGGGTCCGCAGATGGTCGGTGTCGATGGTCGCGACGGAATCCCGGTCAGGATTGAGAACGCTCACGGCGCCGTGACCGGCGATGATGCGGACGGAGCCGGGGGCCACCTCGGTGAGGTCTGCGGCAGCGGCGGCGACAAGATCGCCCTGGGGGTGTTTGGAGAACCACGGAGCTCCGACGATCTCGGTTCCCGGGATCACTTCGAAGGGCTCACTGTCCCGGAGCACATGAACGTGGGCGGGCACTCTCCGCGTGAAGGCCGAGGAGTCGTAGATCGACGCTGCGTCCAAGGGGTCATGGTTGCCGGGCAGCAGGACGACGGGAACCGGGCACGAGGCGAGCGCTTCGAAGGTGCGGGCGATGATGGCCCGATCGAGCTGATTGGTTTCGAAGACGTCGCCGCAGACGAGGACGAACTCCGCTCCCCTCTCCGCGGCGAGCGCGCCGATGCGCGAGACGGCATCGAGTCGGGCGCGGTGGAACCGCGGGCGGGCCTCCGCGCTGAGGAAGTGTGCCGTCATGCCCAGCTGCCAGTCCCCCGTGGCGATGAATCTCATCTGCACCTCCTCATCTCATCCCCATCCTACGGGCGAGTTCCCACCATATCTTTCACCTCTGACATAAGTGACTCATAGCACGCTCGCGGTGCCGTCCCACCGCTTTCACCTCGGCAAACGCGAAATCATACCGCACCAACGGACGGCGACTGCGCCGGCCTGAGGACCTCCGCAGACGCGAACCCGCGACCGCACGCAGCTAATTAGGTTAGGCTAAGCATTTGTGAACGTGACTGCATTGACCGCCTCAGGGCTGCTCCTGAAGTATGACCGGACCGAGGTCGTCCACGATGTCAGCCTGTCGATCGTCCCCGGACAGGTGACGGCCCTCCTCGGCCCCAACGGCTCGGGCAAATCGACCGTGCTGCGCTCTTTGGCTCGCCTCCACCCGATCGCCGCGGGCGATGTCGTCATCAGCGCCGCTGGCAATGCCGCCGGTGCCGAAACCCGCGGCGCCGAAGTAGGCGCAGCTGCCGAAGCAGGCAGCAGTGCCGCCGCCGGTTCCACCACCGACGCTGCCGCCCTGACGGCCAAGGAATTCGCCCGGACCGTCACCCTGCTCTCGCAGTCGCGCCCGCATCCGAGCGGAGTCAGCGTCCGTGAAGTCGTCACCTTCGGTCGGCATCCGCATCGGAAGCGCTTCGCCGGGCTCACGGATGCAGATCGCAGCGCCATCGACCGGGCACTGTCCCTCACCGGTACCACGGACATGGCCGATCGGCCCGTCGATCAGCTCTCCGGCGGCGAACTCCAGCGCGTGTGGCTGGCCACCTGCCTGGCTCAGGACACCGGCGTGCTCCTGCTCGACGAACCGACCAACCATCTCGATCTGCGCTACCAGGCGGAGATCCTCGACCTCATGCGCGAACTCGCCGACGACCACGGCATCGCCGTCGGCGTCGTCCTCCACGACCTCGGGCATGCCGCCACGGTGGCCGATCACGTGGTCCTGCTCGATCGGGGACGCATTCGCGCGGCCGGCACCTGCGAGGGCGTGTTCACCGCCGAAGTCCTCAGCGAGGTCTACGGCCTGCCCATCTCCACTCGCATCGACGACGACACAGGGCTGGTCAGGGTCGAAGCCCTCCACCGGCGACGCCGCCGCGCTGCCGTCTGAACCCAGGCGCCCCCAGCCGAATCACCTCACCGACCGAAAATCGAGACCGTCCGATCATTCATCGGCTCACCAGAGAGAAGACCATGACGACAACACCCCTGCCCCGTTCCGCATTCGCTGCGTTCGCCTCGGCGACGGCAATCTGCGCCCTCGCTCTGACCGGGTGCGGGACCACGCAGACCGACGCCCCCGCGGACGCGCAGTCGCAGTCCTCAGCCTCGTGCCAGGACGACTCGACCACCACCTCGACGGATCCGGTCACGGTCACCGATGACACCGGCCACGAGGTCTCCCTCGACAAGCCGGCGACGAAGGTCGTCTCGCTCGAGTGGCAGTACACCGAGGATCTGCTCACCCTGTGCGTCGACCCTGTCGCAGCGGCCGACGTCAAGGGATTCACCACGTGGGACACTGCAGAGGCGCTGCCCGAATCCACCACCGACGTGGGCACCCGTCAGGAACCCAATGTCGAGTCGATCCTCTCGGCCGACCCGGATCTCGTCATCATCGAGACGGCGAACCGCAAGGACAAGATCGTCGGGCAGCTCGAGGACCAGGGAATCCCCGTCATGGCAATGGCCGGTGCGAACGGAGACGACCCGGTCAAATACATGAAGGACACGTTCACCACCGTTGCCGAGGCGACCGGCCGCACCGAACGCGCCGAAGCCGTGCTCAGCGACTTCGACACCGAACTCCAGGATGCGAAGAAGACCATCGCCGAGGCGAAGCCGGAGACCACGGAATTCGTCTACTTCGACGGCTGGGTCAACGGTTCGAACGTTGCGCTGCGTCCCTTCGGGCAGGGTTCGCTCATCGGTGAGCTCGGCGAGGAACTGGGTCTGAAGAACGCGTGGACCGGCGAAGTCGACCCCGCGTACGGGCTGGGACAGACCGACATCGAGGGCATCGCGAAGGTCGGCGAGGCGAACTTCTTCTACACCGGCACCGAGGACCCCGAGTCCGAGGACTACGTCGACTTGCTGAAGAAGAACGACATCTGGGCGAACATCCCTGCCGTCAAGGAGGACCGCGTCACCGCTTTCCCGGCCGGAATCTGGACCTTCGGCGGACCGAAGTCCTCCGAACAGGTCCTCAACGCCTACGTCGACGCGCTGACGAAGTAGTCCATGACCGCGACCGCACCCACGATGACCCCGCACGCAGGCCGGGAACCGGCGGCGCCGACCGTTGCCAGTCGGCGCGGCGGGGTCGTCGGTGCGTTGTCAGCCGCCGGGGTTCTGCTCGGGCTCATCATCGTCCTCGCCCTCCTCTCGATCTGGCACATCACCCAGGGCACCTCGGGAATCGGCGTCCGGGATCTGCTGGCCTCCCTCATCGGGTCGGATTCTCCCCTCGCCGAGGCGGGACCCGGTGTCCGTGACATAGTCCTCGGGTCGCGGCTGCCGCGCGTGGGGGCGGGCATCCTCGTCGGAATCGCTCTCGGCATCGCCGGGGCGCTGTTCCAATCCCTGGCGCGCAACCCCTTGGCCTCTCCGGATACCCTTGCGGTCACCGGCGGATCCTATTTCGCTGTCACCGTGGTCACCGCCTTCGGGATCAGCATCCCCATGTGGGCCTCGGGCGGGGTCGCGTTCCTCGGCGGTCTGCTCGCTGCAGCCCTCGTGCTCGGACTCGCCGGCGGTGCGGAGTCGTCGACGACGCGTCTGGTACTGGCCGGAACGGCGACGGCGATGGCCCTGCAGGCGGGCACCTCGGCGCTGCTCATCCTCTTCTCCGAGGAGACGACGAGTCTCTTCGCGTGGGGTTCAGGAACCCTCAATCAGCTCGATGGCACCGCGGCCCTGCGCAGCATCCCGGTCATCGCGCTCATCCTCGTCGCGGCGATCGCCCTGTCCCGGCGTTTGGATCTGCTCGGACTCGGCGATGATGCGGCCTCCGCGTTGGGAGTCTCGGTCCGATCCACTCGGGCCATCGGGATCCTTCTGGCCGTCGTCCTCACCGCTACGGCGGTGACCCTGGCCGGACCGATCGGCTTCGTCGGGCTCTGCGCTCCCGTCATTGCCCGGCTGCTTGCCAAGGCCTTCCCGATCCTCGCCCGGCATGCCGTGCTCATTCCCGCGGCCGGGCTCATCGGGGCGATCATCGTCATCCTCGCCGATGCGGTGCTGCGGGCGATCATCGGCGCCACTGCCGCGATCACCCTGCCGTCCGGGGTGACGACGACGGTCCTCGGCGCCATCGTGCTCGTCCTCCTCGCCCGGACGCTGCGCGCGTCGACACCCGCGCAGGCGACGTCGGCGGCACGGTCGACGGTGATCGGCCCCCGTCGGGCCGGTCTCGTCATCGGTGCCGGTGCCGTGCTGCTCCTCGTCGTCTCGATTCTCGGGCTGCTCGTCGGGGAACGGCTCTACCTCCTCGGCGACGTCCTTCTGTGGCTGCAGGATCGGGCGGCGCCGGTCATCGATTTCGCGTTCGATTCGCGGTCTCCGCGGGTCGCGGCGGCGCTGGCCGCAGGTGCCGCTCTCGGGCTTTCGGGCACACTCGTCCAGGCCAGCGCCCGCAATCCTCTGGCCGAACCCGGTCTGCTCGGCATCACGGGCGGGGCCGGTCTGGGCGCGGTCATCGTCGTCACCGTGATCCCGGGTGCAGGGGTCGGGCTCGTCTCCGCTGTCGGCATCGCCGGTGCACTCGTGGCCTTCGCGATCGTCTACGGCCTGTCGTGGCGGGGCGGGATGAACACCGACCGTCTCGTGCTCGTCGGCATCGGCCTGTGGTTCGGATTCACCGCGCTGACCACGTTGTTCCTCGTCCGCGCGAACCCCTGGGACACCCCCGCCCTGTTCACCTGGCTGTCCGGTTCCACGTACGGCCGGGTGTGGGCCGATGTCGCGCCCGTCGCCGTGGTTCTGCTCATCGCGATCCCGGTGGCATTCGTGTGGACTCGAGAGCTCGATCTGCTCGCCCTCGATGACGACACTCCCCGACTGGTCGGTGTTGCCCGCGAACCGGTGCGCTTGAGCGTGCTCATCATTGCCGCCGTCCTCGCGGCCGTGAGCGTCTCGGCGGTCGGGGTCGTCGGGTTCATCGGTCTCGTCGCTCCGCACGCCGCCCGTGCTCTCGTCGGCAGCCGACATCTGCGAGTCGTACCCACTGCGATGATCCTCGGCGCGGTGGGGCTCGTCGTCGCCGACGCACTGGGTCGGACCGTCATCGCTCCCGCACAGATTCCGGCCGGGCTCATCGTCGCCCTCATCGGTGCCCCCTACTTCGTGTATCTGCTCGCCCGCTCGCGCGCCTGACCCGACCCGACCGCACCCTGTGCCGCCGGTCTGCATCGGCGGCGCGCAGGTTCTCAGCCGTCAGTCAGCCCCTGGGCTTTCTCTGTCGTCGGTCAGCCTTCGGGCCCGCCCTGTCGGGCCCAGCCGGCCGATTGTTCACGGACGAAGTCACGCAGGCGGGTCACCACGCGGCCGGGCCGGCGCACCGCCGAGCACAGGGCGATCTCCCGGACGTAGCCGGGCCCCCGCAGCTCCACCTCGGTGATGGTGTCCACCGGACGTCCGGCGCGCGGAATGAGCGCCACACCCATCCCCCGGCCGACGAATTCGCGGATCGTCGAGAATTCCGTGACCTCGATCTTCACCTGCGGGACAAAACCGGCGGCTGCACACCATCGGTCGGTCAGCGTCCGCAGGTTGTAGCTCGCGGGAGTGGAGATGAATTCCTCGCCCGCCAGCTCGGCCACGGTGGTCTGCTTCCGCTCGGCCAGAGGATGGACGGCAGGCACGGCGGCGACGACCGATTGGCTGGCGAGGATCTCGTGCGGAACCTCCGGCGGGGCCGGGATGATGATCGCCAGGTCGAGGGCACCGCGTTGCAGATCGGCGACGAGTTCGGCTCCGTGGGCCTGTTTGAGGTCGAGCCGGATGCCCGGATGGGCCCGGTTGAAAGCGGCCAGCAGGTCGGGGACCTCACCGGCGCCCATCGTCAGCGGGAACCCGAATCGGATCGTCCCATGCTCGGGATCGGCCACCTCGGCGGTGTCGGCCAGTGCCGTGTGGATCTCACGCAGGGGTGTGCGCACCGCCGCAACAAGATCCCTGGCCGCGTCGGTGAGACCGATGGCTCTGCCCCGCGGGACGGTCAACGGCACGCCGAGGCGGGACTCGAGGCTGTGGATGCGCCGGCTCATCGTCGACTGCGGGATGCCGAGCGACGCGGCCGCGTCGGTCAGATGCCCGTCCTCGTCGGCCAACGCGACCAATTCCCGCAGCGCCGCCAGCGGGACACCGCGAGGTTCAGATGACTGTTCCATATTCGGATCATATAATTCCAACCGCTCATTGGACGGATGATTCCGGGAAGCGCATGGTGAAAACATGACAACGCACACCGCCTCTTCCACGTCCCTTCCCGCCGCCGACGTCGTGCTCATCGGCGGCGGCATCATGTCAGCGACCCTGGGCTCGATGCTCGCTCTGCTCGAACCACAGTGGCGCATTCTCATGCTCGAACGCGCCGAGGACCTCGCCGCAGAGAGCAGCGATCCCTGGAACAACGCCGGAACCGGGCATTCGGGCTTCTGCGAACTCAATTACATGCCGGATCCCGACGACGGGTCGAAGGCGGCCTCGATCGCCGAGCAGTTCCACCTCTGCCGGCAGTGGTGGGCGCATCTCGTGCGTCTGGGCCTGCTGGAGCCGAATGAGTTCATCCATCCGTCCACGCATATGAATCTCGTCTTCGGCGCCGAGGATGTCGCCTACCTGCGTGCGCGGGTGACGACCCTGCGCGCTGACCCCCTGTTTGCGGACATGGAGTACACCGAGGATCCCGAGGTCATCGCCGAGTGGGCGCCGCTGACCATGGACGGGCGACCGGATACCGGTGAGCCGATGGCGGCCGCTCGCCATCCTCGAGGCACGGATATCGACTTCGGCGCACTCACTCGTGCACTGACGAGGATCATCGCATCGGCCTCCGGTGAGGTGCGCACCGGTCACGAAGTCAATGGGCTCAACCGCACCGGGACTGGCTGGCAGATCACCGGTGCGTCACCGGCCGGGAGATTCCGGGTGCGGGCGAAGACCGTCTTCGTCGGAGCCGGCGGGTTCGCCCTGCGACTTCTGCAGAAGGCGAAGGTTCCTGAAGTCCGCGGCTATGCCGTCCTTCCGGTCGGGGCCGCGTTCTACCGGTGCTCGACACCGGCCGTGGTCGCCCGGCACCAGGCGAAGGTCTACGGTCAGGCCGATGTCGGTGCCGCACCTCGATCGACGAGTCGTCGACGGGCGGGAGCATCTGCTCTTCGGCCCGTAAGCGACCTTCAGCACGAAGCTGCTCAAGCACGGTCGACTCACCGATTTCTTCACCACACTGCGGTGGGACAATCTGCACGTCCTCGCCGCGGCCGGTGTGCAGAATCTTGATCTCGTCGCTTTCCTCGTCAAGGAGCTGGCGGCCGGTCCCACCCGAAAGTTCGCCCAGCTGCGACGGTATTTCCCCCAGGCGCGTCAGAACGAATGGACGCTCATTCCCGCAGGGCAGAGAGCACAGCTGGTCAGACCGGATCCCACACGGATCGGGATCCTCCAGCAGGGCACGGAACTCGTCGTCTCTGCCGACGGGTCGATCTCGGGTCTGCTGGGTGCGTCCCCCGGAGCATCGACGGCGGTGCCGATCATGCTCGATCTGCTCAAACGAGCCTTCCCCACCCAATGGCACAACGCTTGGAAGACCGTCCTGTCCGAAGCCATCCCGGACAGGGACCGCACCGACTGGGACGCCGAGGCGGTCGCTCGTACGCTTGCCGACACCGATGCGCCCCTCGGGTTGGACCGGGTCGGTGGGTGATCGACATGAACACGGTCGCAGGCCGACCGCGAAAGCGCGGATTCGGCGGTGGAAGAGGCAATTGCACATGACTCCGTTTCGCCCGGTGCGACGTTGGCGGAAGCCCACAGCAGAAACCCCACAATGTTGTGGCAAGTTGAATTGCACAACCGGCGTTTCAACTCTAGTGTGACCTACAACACTGAACGTTTGGGAGATCACAATGAAGCGTCTGACCCGCAATTTCGTGGCAATCTGTTCGACTCTCGCGCTGACTGCGGGCCTTGCCGCCTGCAGCGGCGGTTCTGACGACTCCGGGGGCGCCGGCGACACGATCGTCGCGGAGACAGCGTTCAATCTCAAGACGATCGACCCTCATCGACAGTTCGAGTTCACCGGCTCCACCATTGACAATGCCGTCTACCAGACGGCGCTCGAGTTCGAAGACGGTGACCTGACCAAACCGACCGACGGTCTCTGCTCATTCGAGATGTCCGATGACGACAAGGAGATGACACTCACCCTCAAGGACAAGGATGCGAAATTCTCCAATGGTGATCCGGTCACGGTCGATGACATCGTCTTCTCCTTCGAGCGGCTCCAGGGCATCAAGGGCAACCCCTCCTTCTTCCTCGATGGAGTGAAGGTGAAGAAGGTCGATGACGAAACTGTGAAGCTGATCAGCAAGGATCCCAATCCGGCCTTGCCTTACATCCTGCCGAACGCTTCGATCGGCATCGTGAATTCGAAGGTCGTCAAAGACAACGAGGGAACGACGGATGAGAACGACGGTGCCGAACAGTTCCTCAACGAGAACTCCCAAGGGTCGGGACCGTACAAGGTTGAGAAGTACGATGCCGACAGCCAGGTGGTGCTGACGGCGAACGAGCACTACAGCGGCCCGAAGCCGAAATTCAAGCGGGTGGTTCTGCGCAACGTCTCCGCCGAAACCCAACTGACCGATATCCAGTCCGGTCAGGCTCAGGTTGCCTACGATCTCAACGCGGATCAGGCGAAGCAGATCGACGAGTCGATGGGAAAGATCTCGAGCCTGCCGTCGACACGCAGCCTCTACATCTTCAACAACACCGATGAGAAGCTCGGCGGGCCCGCCGCCGATCCGAACTTCCGCAAGGCTGTGATGGCCGCGATCGACTATGACAAGCTCGTCGATCTCGCGGGAGAGGGATCGCAGCGCATGGCCAGCCTCGTGCCGAACGAATTCGTCGGCGCAGTATCGAAGGACGACGCTCCTGAACGTGACCTCGCCAAGGCAAAGGCCCTTCTGAAGAAGGCCGGTTACGACGGGGAGAAGATCCCCTTCCACTACCCGAGCGATCAGGCCGTCAACGGCGTTGATCTGGCTCAGCTGGCGGAGACCCTGCAGGCACAGCTGAAGGAAGCCGACATCAACCTCGATCTCAAACCTGCGCCGAGTTCGACTCAGCTCGACGGGTTCCGCTCGGCCAAACAGCCCATGGGCATCGGCACCTGGGGCGCCGACTTTCCCGACCCGACGAACTACAACGTCTTCATCCCCGGCGGAAGCGTCGCCGAACGAGTCAACTGGGGAAAGGACGCCGATCCCAAGTTGGCAGAACTTGCAGCAGAAGCGTCGAAGGCCAAAGACAGTGACCGTGACGCTGCCTACAAGAAGCTGTACAAAGCGACCACCGACACCGGAGTGTGGATTCCTCTGGTCCAGCCGGTCGACACCGTCGCCGTCGGGTCGAGCATCCAGAAGTTCGTCTCCAACGCTGACACCTCATTCGACTTCGCGAAGGCCGAGTGAGGATGGCGGGAGCCTCCACTGTGCCACAGGGCACCCGCGATGCGGCTCCGCCCGGCCCTGTTGAAAACGACGCGGCGCAGCGGATCGAACCGCCCAAGCTCCACCCTCTGCTGCGCTTCATCCTCATCCGGATCGGAATCTCAATCCTCCTGATCTGGGGAGTCACCGTGGTGACGTTCCTGCTCACCAACCTCGTCCCCACCGACCCGGTCGCGGCGATCCTCGGCGACCGAGCGGCGGCGGACCCGGAGATCGTCGCTCAGACACGGGAAAAGCTCGGACTCGACCAGCCGCTCATCGTCCAGTACTTCACGTATCTGAGCAATCTTCTGCACGGTGATCTGGGAGTGTCCAACCAGACACGCACGCCCGTGCTGGAGTCGATCGGCCAGGTCTTTCCTGCTTCTATCGAACTCGGCATCGGCGCCATCCTCATCTCGGTCGTTGTCGGTCTGCTCCTCGGACTCCTCAGCGCTCTCAGACAGAACACGATCGTCGACCATGCAATTCGCACACTCAGCCTCATCGGCATCTCGGCACCGACCTTCTGGATCGCGACCGTCGCCTACTTCGTGTTCTTCTTCAAACTCCGGGTAGTCCCCGGCGCCGGCCGACTCGACCCGTGGATCACTCCGCCGCCGAAGGCCACTGGGCTCTACACCGTGGATGCGCTGTTCTCCGGACAGATGGCGACCTTCACGAACGCTCTCGGACATCTCGTTCTGCCTTCGTGCGTGCTCGCACTCTTCACCATCGGACTGCTCACCCGATTCAGTCGATCCAGCGTCCTCGACATCATCAGATTCGACTACGTCACCGCGGCGAAAGCCAAAGGGCTGCCAACCCGCACGGTGGTGTTCAAGTACATCTTCCGCGGAGCGCTGGTCCCGATCATCACCGTCGTCGGACTCGCGTTCGGGTCCCTGCTCTCCGGTGCGGTCCTCACCGAAACGGTCTTCGCCTGGAACGGACTCGGCCAGTATGCGTATCGCGGAGCGACGACGCTCGATCTCCCCGTCATCATGGGAGTTGGCCTCGTCATCGGCATCGTCTACATTCTCGTCAACTTCATCGTCGACCTGATCTACGGCTTCGTCGATCCGAGAGTGAGGGTGCGATGAGTATCGGTTCTCCCAAACACCCCGCCACCGGATCGACCCGCACCGAGGCAGCCACCGGGGACCCCCTCGGCCCGGTAGTGAAACGCTGGCAGTTCCGGTTCCCGAAATCGCTGCGCACCCCGCTCGGTTTCGTCGGAGCTGCCATCCTCGTCATCTGGCTGATCCTCGCGATCTTCGCACCGCTTGTCGCACCGTTCGATCCACTGGCGCAGGACTTCCCTCGGCTCACTGGGCCGGGGGCTGAGAACATCCTCGGCACAGACACCCTCGGGCGCGACGTGTTCTCACGCATCGTCGTCGCCGCCAGGACCACTCTTCCTGCTGCTGTGTTCGTCGTCATCTGCTCTGCGCTCCTCGGCTCGGTGCTCGGTGCGATCGCCGGCTACTTCGGCCGCGCCGTCGACGAGATCATCATGCGCATCGCCGACCTCGTCTTCGCCTTCCCAACAATCATCCTGGCCATGGTCATCGCCGCCGCGCTCGGACCCGGCCTGAAGAATGCGATCATCGCGATCCTGCTCGTTTCGTGGCCGTCTTACGCCCGCGTCACCCGATCCCTGGTGATGACGGCGCGCAGCAGCGAATATGTCATCGCCGGACGTCTCCTCGGATTCAGCGCAGGCAGGTCCCTTCTGCGTGAGATCGCTCCGAACGTCATCTCACCGGTGATCGTCCTCGCCACTCTCGATGTCGGTTCCGCCATCCTGACCATGGCTGGACTGTCGTTCCTGTCTCTGGGTGCGGTCCCACCGACACCGGACTGGGGTGCCATGATCAGTGAAGGCGTTTCGCAGTTCGCTGCGTGGTGGATCGCGTTCTTCCCCGGCCTGTGCATTCTCACTATCGTCATGGCTTTCAATTTCATCGGAGACAGTCTGCGTGACAGCCTCGATCCGCACACTGCCCAGGAAGTGGGTGAGACGACCTCATGAGCATGATCAGCATCAACGGCCTCAACCTTTCCGTCACCACAGGCAAGACGACCGCACACATCCTCAAAGATGTCTCATTCGATCTTGAAGCAGGCCGCATCACCGGCGTCGCCGGAGCTTCGGGATCCGGTAAGACTCAGACCGGGTTGGCCATCATGGGCCTCTCCCCCGCCGGGGCCGAACTGAGCGGAAGCATCGACTTCGACGGTGTTGAGCTCGTCGGTATGCCCGCGAAACAGCACAATCGTCTCCGCGGGGTGCAGCTGTCCATGGTGTTTCAGGATCCCGCCTCAGCGTTCCACCCCATGCTCACCGTCGGCGATCAGATCACCGATCATCTGCGACATCACCAGAAGATGCCGAAGAAGAAGGCCCTTGCGAAAGCCGTCGATATCCTCGGTCGGACGAAAGTTCCGCATCCGGACGAGGCAATCCATAAGTATCCCCACCAGTTCTCCGGCGGCCAACTCCAGCGAATCGCATTCGCCTCTGCAATCATCTGCGATCCGAAGGTCCTCATCGCCGACGAACCGACTACAGCGCTCGACGTCACGGTGCAGGCCGGCATTCTCCGACTGCTCAGGGAGCTCTGCGACGATCTCGACCTCGCGGTGCTTCTCGTCACCCACGACTTCGGGGTGCTGTCGTCGGTGGCCGACACCATCGTGGTGATGCAGAACGGCGTCGTCGTCGAGACCGGCGACCGAGAAACGGTGATCACCGCGCCTGAGCACGAATACACTCGTTCACTCATCGAATCACTGCCGGGAGCGGAGGTCGCCCGATGACATCGACCGATGACACCCCAACCGAGGCGGACGAGAAGCACCGTTCGGCTGAAACACCTCTGCTCGCACTCGATTCCGTATCGTGCGAATACAAGCTCGACGGCGGGGGTCGCTTCCGCGCCGTCGACGGTGTCTCACTGCAGCTGGGCCGCTCCGAAGTCCTCGGGCTCGTCGGGGAATCGGGCTGCGGCAAGTCCACTCTGGCGAAGCTCATCTGCGGATTGGAGAAGCCGGCCGGAGGACAGATCTCCTTCGACGGCAGTCCTGTGAGGGCACTGGGGCTGAAGAAGCGCGACACGCGCCTGTTGGGCATTCAGATGGTCTTCCAGAATCCCTATGCCTCGCTCAATCCCCGTCGGCGAATTCGCGATCAGCTCGAAGATGCGCTGGCTCTGGACCCTTCCGGGCGCTGGAGTGTCGAATCACTCCTCGACGCGGTCGACCTTCCGTCCGACGCAGCACAGCGCTACTCCCATTCGTTCTCCGGCGGGCAGCGGCAGCGCATCGCGATCGCCCGAGCTCTGGCGGCGGGGCCGAAGGTGCTCGTCGGTGATGAACCGATCGCTTCCCTCGACGCCTTCCTGCAGGCCCGAATCGCACGCATGATGCGCGATCTCGCGATCAAGTCCGGGGCGTCGATGATCTTCATCAGTCATGATCTGTCAGTCGTGCGTGACATCGCTGATCGCGTCGCCGTCATGGAAGCCGGGCGCATCGTCGAAGTCGCCCCGACCGATCAGATCTGGGACAGCCCTCAGCACCCGTACACGACGAAGCTGCTGGCTGCGATTCCCCAGGTCGACGGCAAGGGAATCATCCCCGGATAACAGCTGCAAGGAGAAGGCGGAACATGGTCACATTGCTGCGCGGTGCCGATATCTGCGCCCCGGAACGACTCGGTAAGCAGGACATCCTCATCGAAGGGCAGCAGATCACCTTCATCGGTGATCTCCCCGCCGAGGCGCTCGATGGTCTTCCCAACGCCACCGTCATCGATGCCCAGGGGCTCACAGCCACTCCAGGCTTCATCGACCCTCATGTCCACATCTCCGGTGGCGGAGGCGAAGGCGGCTACGCCAACCGCACCCCCGAGATCGTGGTCAGCGACATCGTGCGCGCCGGAGTCACCACCGTCATCGGCTGTCTGGGAACCGACGGAGTCACCCGCAGCCACGCCGACCTCCTCGCCAAGGCCCGAGCTCTCGAGACCGAAGGCATCTCCACCTTCATCTATACGGGCAGCTACCAGGTCCCGGCACGGACCCTGACTGGTGCCGTCGTCGATGATGTCGTCCTCATCGACAAAGTCATCGGTGTCGGCGAGGTTGCGATCTCGGACCGCCGTTCGTTCCAACCCACCGTCGAGGCTCTGGCCGAGCTCGTCAGCCAGTCTCATGTCGGTGGGCTGCTGTCCGGCAAGGCCGGAATCACCCACTTCCACGTCGGCCCCTACACGACCCGCCTGGCCCCGCTGCATCGGCTCATCGACGACTATCCGATCGCACCGCAGGCCATCTACGCCACCCACATCACCCGGTCCCCTGAGCTGCTGGCCGACGCGGTCGATCTGGCTGCCAAGGGCGCCATGGTCGATATGACGGCCTCGTCGACGACGACGCAGTCTCTGCAACGCTACATCGATCTCGGCGGGGACCTCAGCCGTCTCACTCTCTCCTCCGATGCCAACGGCAGCCTGCCGGAGTTCGACTCCGACGGACGGCTCATCGGCATGGATGTTGCCAAGCAGACGACTCTGTATGAGCAGGTGTGGGCGTGTGCCGACCTGCCCGGTCTCGACCTGTCTCAGGCCATCTCCCTCGTCACCTCCAATACGGCAGATGTCCTCGGCCTCGAGCACAAGGGACGCCTGCGTATCGGAGCGGATGCCGACATCCTCCTCACCGATGGCAGCCACACCATTCAGCTCGCCTTCGCCCGGGGGCGAGAGGTCGTTCGCAACGGCGCCCCGCAGATCCGAGGAACCTTCGAATGAGCCACAAGCACGACACGACGACTTTCCCCGACGACATCGAGGAGAAGCGCCCGTCCTTGGGCTGGTCACTGGTGCCCCTGGTCGCGATGCTCGTGCTGCTGGCTGTGGGCTACGGCGTTCTCGGACTCGCGCCCGAACCGCTTCTGATCCTCTCTGCGATCATCGCCGGCCTGGTGGCTCTGCGGATGGGGCTGGGCTGGGAAGAGATGCTCCTGGGGATCAGGGAGAAGCTCGATACTGCGATGCCGGCGCTGCTCGTGCTCATCTCCATCGGCATTCTCATCGGCACCTGGATGATCGCCGGCACCATTCCGATGATGATCTATTACGGCTTGGGCCTCATTAGCGCACAGTTCATCGTGCTCATCGCCTTCGTCATCTCCGCGATCGTCTCGGTCATCACCGGCACGTCGTGGGGCTCGGCGGGAACCGTGGGCGTCGCCCTCATGGGAATCGCCGCGGGCTTGGACGCACCACTGGCGGCGACCGCCGGAGCGATCGTCGCCGGTGCGTACTTCGGTGACAAACTCTCGCCGCTCTCGGATACGACGAACCTGGCTCCGATCGCTGCCGGCACCACCTTGTGGGAGCACATTCGGCACATGCTCTACACCACGATCCCGGCCACGGTCGTGGCGCTGGCGCTCTATCTGTTCGTCGGCATCAATCAGCAGTCCGGTGGAACCGATTCGGATCAGATCACTGCCGTCACGGGAACCTTGGACAGTCTCTTCTCCTTCAATGTCCTCCTGCTTCTGCCGATGCTCATCGTCCTCGGCGGAGCGGTTCTCAAACTGCCCACTCTTCCGACGATCATCGGTTCCTCACTGGTTGCCGGGGTCCTCGCGGCGATCTTTCAGAAGGTCAGTCTCGAATCGATCTTCGCCTCCACCGTCGACGGGTTCACCCCGGACATGCTCGAGGTCGGGTCCTCGACCCTGAAGAATCTGGACCCTCAGGTCGTCGAGTTGGTGTCCCAGGGCGGCATGGCGTCGATGACCGGTGTCATCCTCATCGCGTTCAGTGCATTCGCCTTCGCCGGCATCATGTCCAAGTCCGGTGCTCTCGAGACCATCATCCGGTCCCTGCTGAGGTTCGTGAAGCGCACAGGTGATCTCGTCCTCTCCACGGTGCTCTCATGCATCACGATGGCCGTTGTGACCGGCAATTCCTATCTGTCGATCATCGTCCCGGGGGAACTGTTCAAAAAGGCCTATGCTGATCGGGGCTTGGACGCGAAGAACCTCTCACGCACGCTCGAGGACTCCGGCACGGTCGTCGTTCCACTCATTCCCTGGTCCTCGGCAGGCGTCTACATGGCCGGTGTGCTGGGTGTCTCCGTTCTCGACTACGCCCCGTGGGCGGTGTTCTGCTACGTCGGCTTCGCCTTTGCCATCATCCTCGGGTACACCGGATTCGGCATCGCCAAACGCCACGGGCCAGTGCTTCGCTCCTAGGCAGGCGAGACCTGGGTGGTCCTCATCGATCCCGCCGGCCATGCGTTCTGCATCTCTGACGGAAAGAACTGAGGCTGGCCCATCGGTGCGTCCCCGCGGGGACGCACTCACCCCGAAGTCAGCTTCTCCACCCGCACGATGTAGTGGGAGGAGTCGAGGCCGTCGACAAGGATCGTCGCCGAGTATTTGTCGTTGCCCCCGGTGACCACCCAGTTGGGTTTGAGGATTCCGCTGGGTGCGGCCGCCTCCTCGATGGTCATTCTCATGCCCAGTTTCACCGTTTTCAGGACTTTCGTGCGCACCAACGAGCGCGCTGTTCGCCTCACATCGTCGGGACCGGGTTGTGGGCCTGCCTGGTCGGAGGATTCGAAGGAATCCAACCACTCTGCCACGACCACCGTCTCACCCCGAGGAACGAAGTCCGCGAGGTACCCCTTGCCTGAATAGGCATTGACCAGGACGTTCATTCGCTGCCCGGGACTTGTCTCCGCTGGAACAGGGGCGGCGAACCCGGACCGTTCGGCTCGCCGGAAGATGCTGCGCGTGCGGGCGCTGAGCACCGTCCACCAGAAGGGGTGGAGGACCTTTCGGACCTCGGCGGTCGCATGGGGCAGCTTGCGCTCGAACACTGCGCGAGCCTCGGCGGCGGTGATGTTCGGCGCCAGTCTCAACGCCGATTCCGGGACGATCAGCTCAGACTTCTCTCCCCCGCCGGGCAAACTGTCCGGGTGCTCACGCATCCTTGGGCACCTGCGCGGCGAGCGCATCGTTCTGGCCGGTGAGCATATGTGCGGGGATGGCACCGATCTTGTCGGTCTCCTTCAGTGCCGCAACGACGTGAGCCGGGACAGGATGCGATTTCTGCGTGGACAGGGACACGAAGATGAGGGCAAGGGTCGAGCACACGATCCCGACGCCCATCGGGTCGACGCCGGTGACGTCGACGAGTCCGGTCAGCTGCCATACGACGGAGGACACGGTACCGAGAATCATCGAGGAGATCGCTCCGGGCACGTTCGCCTTCTTCCACCATGCGGCGGCGATGTAGACGGGGACGAATGCGGCACCGAGCACCGTGGTGGAGAAGATGACCACCTCGGCGACGGCCGGCGGATCGTTCACGGCCACAAGATAGCCGATGATCGCGAGCACGAGCACGGTGAACCGGGAGACCCACACGGACTGCTGATCGGACATGTCCTTCTTGACGAAGCGCTGGAACAGGTCCTGGCTGGCGATCGTGCCCGACTGGAGCAGCAGCGCATCGGCAGTCGACATGATCGCAGCCATGATGCCGGCCATGACGATGCCCACGGCGAAGTCCGGCAGCACGGAGTCGGCGACCTGGAAGACCGCGAGCTCCGGATTGTCCAGGGTCGGCAGGAGGATGAGCGCCATGACGCCGACGATGTAGGGCGCGGGGATGAACAGGAGGTTGAAGCCCGTGGCGTACATGCTCGCCGTCCGGGCGACCGAGGGCCGCTTCATCGCCATGTGGCTGACGTTGACGTGCGGCCAGCCCATGTAGCCGATGGAGAAGACGAGGACAGCGCCGACGATGACTCCCCACTGCACGGATTCGATTCCATCGGGACCCCACATGGTCAGCAGATTCGGGTTGATCCGTCCGACCTCCTCGTTTCCTGCGGTCCATCCGCCCACCGCTTGGAGGGTGGCGATGAGGATCCAGACCATGCCGATGAGCATGATGATCGCCTGCACGAAGTCCGTATAGGCCACGGCCAGGTATCCGCCGAGGAAGGTGTAGAAGACGATGACACCGACGGCGATGAGCAGCGCCCAGGCGTAGGGGATCCCGGTGACCATCTCGAGGCCGCGACCGCCGGCGATGAACTGGCTCATCACGTAGAAGAAGATGCAGAACAGCGCCACCGGGGCCGCGATCGCGCGGATCCACTTCGACGGGTACCGGTGTTCGAGGTATTCGATCGAGGTCAGCGAGCCCAGTATCTGGGAGAGTTTGCGCATCCGCCGGCCGAGGATCGACAGGTTGAGCACACCGCCGCCGATGTCGCCCATCGCGTACCAGAGTGAGAAGTAGCCCTTCGTGTACGCAAGCGACCCCGCACCGAGGAACATGTAGCCCGACATCGACGAGGACTGCAGACGAAGAGCGGTCACCGCTGGTCCCAGACTGCGACCGCCGAGCAGGTAGCCTTCACTGCCCTTCGACCCGATCTTGAGCGTCCACACTCCGATGCCGGCCATCGCGACGAAGTAGATGACGAGGAACCATGTTTCGATATTCATGCCAGTCCCCCGTTCTCTCCCGCCGAGGCGGCTCCGCCATCGGTCGCAGATCCGCCCTTCGCGCTCGCCCGAGTGTTGGCCAGTGCCGCGTCCTCGGCGACGTCCTCGGCTTTCCAGCCGCGGGAGAGGACAACGAAGACGAGGGTGTAGATCACCCAGATCGCGGGAATGCCGAAGATGATGACGACCGTCGCCGTCGGAAGACCGAACACATTGACCACCTCGTTGTGACGCAGGGAATCGAGAACCTGTGAGTGAGGTTACAACATTGCCCCGTCTCGACCGCACCGGGGGTCCGAGTTCACATGCTGGGAACGGGCAGGAGCTGTCATTCCACGGTGATCGTGACGACGTGTTCGACCATGCCGTGGATGCGCAGCTGCCAATCCTCTGCGTCGATCGACGGCGGGATGAGAGCGGTGTCGATGCGGTAGAAATCATCGTTCGCGGGGCGTCAGGCCGGAAACGTCGAGTTCGACTCCCGTCGGGATCGCCGGCGCGCGCCCATCCGGCCGATGAGCGCCCCGAACCCGGCACCGCCTGAGGCGATGCCGACGATAAGGGCGAGTTTGTCCTGGGTACCGAAGCGTCCGATTGCAGTCTCTCCCCTGCTGCTGCGTCCTCAGGCGAGCCGGCGACGCAGACGCACGGCCGCCTCGGTGAGGGTGCGAATCCGTTCGTCGCGGGCCGCTTCCGGCAGGTCCGCGGAGGAGTGCAGACCATGTTCGAGGAGCACGACGACCTGATCGGCGAGGTTCTGGTCGCCCAGCCGCGGGACCGGGCGTGCCTGCGATCCGAGGGCAGAGAATTCGGTGAGAGCGGAGCGGATGGCTTCGCGACGGCTCGCGGCCGGTGGGGCCGCCTCGTCGAGTTGAGTGCTCGTCAGAGAGATGATGCGGATGCGCAGTCGGCGCACCTCGGTCTCGAGCTCTGCCGCTGCTGTGGTCATGCGTTCATGATAGTCCTTCTGCCCCGGCGGGACGCCGAAGGGCGGATCCCCCATCGGGGAATCCGCCCTTCGGTCAGTCAGCTCTCGACTGCATGTGTGAGGTTCCTGCGGTCGGCGTCGACTCAGTCTCTGAAGTAGGAGATGAGGCGCAGAATCTCGATGTAGAGCCACACGAGGGTGACCATGAGGGAGAACGCGCACATCCAGGAGTACTTCTCCGGGATCTTGTGCTTGACGCCCTCTTCGATCATCTGGAAGTCCATGATCAGCGTCATCGCGGCGAGCACCGTGGCGAGGATGCCGATGATGACGCCGAGTGGGAATTCCATTCCCATGATATGGATCGGCATGCTGCGGGCACCACCGGTGCCGGTGAACAGCGAGACGCCGAGGTTGATGATCGAGAAGATCGCGTAACCGCCGACGGCGATGAGCAGGAACTTCTTCATCTTCGAGCCGTAGCGCACGCCCTTGAACTTGAATAGTGCAAGCATCACACCGAAGACGCAGAGCGTGGCGAGCACGGCCTGGATGACGATGCCAGGGAACATGTTCTCGAACAACGAGGAGATCCCGCCGAGGAAGACACCCTCGAATGCGGCATAGCCGATGATCAGGCCCTTGTTCGGTTCCCTCTTGAAGGCATTGACGAGTCCGAGGACGAGGGCGATGAGCATCGCAGGGAACGCCAGGGCCGGCACGAACCAGCCGACGGCGGCTCCGGCGACGAGGATGGCGAAGAGCACACCGGTCTTCATCATCACGTCGTCGTAGGTCATCGCCCGGTCGGCGACCTGGGGTCCGGCGTTGCGATTCTCGGCGGCCGGCTTGTTGAACAGGTCGTTGAGTTCCTGGTCGGACATGACCGGCTGATTGCGGCCGGCCTGGGCTCCCTGATTGATAGCCCGGTTCATCATGGGGTTACTCACGGTCGAGATCCTTTCGATCTGAGCAGAATGTGCACAGCCGAGAGGCTGCACTGACGATGTTTCACGGTCACAGTCTAACGGGACGGTCTGGACGGGAACTGTGGATTCCAGCCCGCGTCGCCCGACGTTGCATGATCGTGATCCTGTGGCGGGCAACGCTCGCAGCGGCTGCAGAATTCCCGTGTTCGGGCTCAGCCCATGTGCGCTCAGCCCATGTGATAGTGAGTGGCCGCTCCCGGACCCCAGGGAATGCCGGTCGCCCACCAGATGAAGAACAGCAGTCCCCACAGGATGAACATCGCGAACGACAGCGGGATCGTGAAGGAGAGCACTGTGCCGATGCCGGCGTCCTTCTTGTACCGCTGTACGAACCCGAGGACCACGACGAAGTAGGGGCTCATCGGGGAGATGATGTTCGTCGTCGAGTCGCCGATGCGGTAGAGCGCCTGAGTGGTCTCCGGGGCGATCGACAAGAGCATGAACATCGGCACGAGCACGGGGGCCATGAGCGTCCACAGTCCCGAACCGGAGGTGAGGAAGAGGGCGCCGACGGCCACGAGCAGCCAACCGCCGAGCAGGATGATGAATGGTCCCGTGTTGAGGGCTCCGAAGATCTCGGCACCCTTGATCGCCAGGATCTCGCCGAGGTTGGACATCTTGAACAGGGCGAGGAACTGGCTGGCAGCGAAGAACAGGACGATGACGGGCACGAAGGGCAGCAGCCCCTTGCTCATCATCTCGGGAATGTCGGCGGTGCGCTTGATCGATCCGGTCGCGTAGCCGTAGACGATGCCGACGATGAAGAAGCCGAAGCCGATGATCGCGGCGATTCCGGCCATCAGACCCGATTCCGGGCCGAAGCCGCCGGCTTCGTCGCGGAGGAACGACCCGGCCGGCCAGGCGAGAGCGAAGAGCACACCGGCGCAGACGATGATGCTGATGACGGCGATGACCATGCCGCGCTTCTCGTTGCCGTCGAGTTCCATCTTGACGTCGAAGCTGTCGTCTTCGGTCTCCTCGTCGAGTTCGATCTGGTCGGCTCGTTTGGACAGGAGCAGCTCGGTCACCAGTGTCACGGCCGCGGCGACGACGAACATCGAGACGAAGTTGAAGTAGAAGTTCGCGACCGGGCTGACCGTGTAGTCGGCGTCGATGATCTGCGCGGCCGAAGTCGACAGGCCGCCGAGGATCGTGTCGAGCGAGTTGACCATCGGTGCGGCCGAATATCCGCCCGAAGTCGCCGCGTAGGCGACGAGGCAGCCGAGCAGGGGGTTGCGGCCGACGGCTTTGAACGCGAGCCCGCCGAGCGGAATCATGATCATGTACGAGGCGTCGGAGGCGATCGACGAGGCGGTTCCTGCCAAGGCGACGATGAAGGTGATCCACTTCGGGGAGGCCCCGGCGATCGTTCCGCGCAGCATCGCCGGGATGAGCCCGGACTGTTCGGCCACGGCTACGCCGATGAGCACGATGAGCACGAGCCCGAGCGGTGGGAAGGTGACGAAGTTGTTCGTGGCACCTGCGACGATCTCGCGCAGCGAATCGGTGGCGAAGAGGTTCGTCACCGTCACCTTCTCGTCCGTGGCCGGGTTGACGGCGCTGAGTCCTGAGGCCGAGAAGATCGCCGAGAGGATCATGACGATGACGGCCAGGGACAGGAACAGCCAGAACGGGTGCGGCAGCTTGTTGCCGGCCTTCTCGATGATGACGAGCAGGCGCATGAGCCAGTTGAGCTCGGACTTGCCTCTCTTCTTCTCGTCGGCGGCGGGGGTACTCGACATCGGGTCTCCTCGGTCTCGGTGGCACCGGTCGGTGCTGGCCAGTGAGGCACATGTGAGTGCGATCACTTCGAGGAGACAAGTGTCCTGGACAAACGTCGTTGCGTCTCGTCGATCTCATATTCCGGATACAGGGTCGGTGCCCCGTGTCCGTACCGCGGCGGCTGAGCCCTCACCGAGGCGGGGAGGAATGGCGGAGGGCGCCGATCGCAGGATCTGCGATCGGCGCCCTCATCGGCCGAATGGCGACTGAGTACCCGCGAACGGGTGGGGCCGCCTCGGCGATATCAGCGTTCGAGGTCTCCGCGGATGAACGCTTCGACCGCTTCGTGGGCGGCGTCGTCGTCCTGCTGTTCCGGGGGCGACTTCATGAAGTAGGAGGATGCGGAGATGAGAGCTCCGCCGATGCCGCGGTCGAGGCCGATCTTCGCGGCACGCACGGCATCGATGATGACGCCCGCGGAGTTCGGCGAATCCCACACCTCGAGTTTGTACTCCAGGGACACCGGCGCGTCGCCGAAGTTGCGGCCCTCGAGACGGACGAAGGCCCACTTGCGGTCGTCGAGCCATTCGACGTAGTCGCTGGGTCCGATGTGGACGTCACGGTCGGACAGCTGTGCCGAGGTGTTCGAGGTCACGGCCTGGGTCTTCGAGATCTTCTTCGACTCGAGGCGCTGACGCTCGAGCATGTTCTTGAAGTCCATGTTGCCGCCGACGTTGAGCTGGTAGGTGCGGTCGAGGACGACGCCGCGATCTTCGAACAGCTTCGCCATCACCCGGTGGGTGATGGTCGCGCCGATCTGGGATTTGATGTCGTCGCCGACGATCGGGACGCCCGCGGCACGGAACTTCTCGTCCCACTCCTTGGTTCCGGCGATGAAGACGGGCAGGGCGTTGACGAAGGCGACCTTCGCGTCGATGGCGGCCTGAGCGTAGAACTCGACGGCCTGCTGGGAACCGACGGGAAGGTAGCACACGAGCACGTCCGCTTCGGCGTCCTTGAGTGCCTTGACCACGTCGGCCGGGTCACGATCGGATTCGACGATCGTGTCGCGGTAGTACTCTCCGAGCCCGTCGAGGGTCGGCCCGCGCAGCACCTCGATGCCGGTCGGTTCCACATCGGTGAGTTTGATGGTGTTGTTCTCGCTGGCGGTGATCGCCTCGGCGATGTCGACGCCGACCTTCTTACCGTCGACGTCGAAGGCGGCAACGAAATCGATGTCACCGACGTGATAGTCCCCGAACTCCACGTGCATGAGGCCGGGCACCTTCGTCCCCGGGGCCGCGTTCCGGTAGTACTCCACACCTTGGATCAGGGAGGAGGCGCAGTTGCCCAATCCGGCAATCGCGACTCGTATCGATTTCGTTGCCACATCTCTCCTTTGTCTTTTCGGGTCTCACCGGGCGGCAGGACTGGTCCCACAGACGGTTTCCCCAAGCAGGTCCTCATGATTGCGGGCCCGCCCATCCATAATAGTGACCCCGTCAAAATGCCGAGCATCGGCACCTGATCGCGGCAGCCGTCGTCTCAGCTGACGACCAGCGGTTCGAGGATCAGGTCCGGGTGATTCTTCTGCACACCCTGCAGCCGCCACCGGTCGGAGAACAGTGCGAGCAGCTCTCCGTCCGAACGGTGCAGCACCTCGACCGAGCGTTCCCGGGCCAGTGTCGGCACGCATTCTGGTGTGGTGCGACGGGCCAGCGAGAAATTGAGCCGTTCGAGGGTGCACGGGGCGTTGAACTCATTCGTCATCCGGTCTTCGGCGACTTCGAACTGCATGGGGCCGACCGCACCGAGCACCGGCGCCTGATCTCCGCGCAGCTCCGAACGCAGCACCTGGATGACGCCTTCGTGGTCGAGCTGTTCGATGCCGCGGCGGAACTGTTTGTACTTCGAGGAATCCTTGGCCCGGATGACCATGAAGTGCTCGGGAGAGAACGTCGGGATCCCTGGGAACTCGACCTTCTTGTCGAGGTAGAGGGAGTCTCCCACACGCAGGGCGGAGGCGTTGACGAGGCCGACGACGTCACCGGGGAAGGCCTCATCGACGACGTCACGGTCGCGGCCGAAGACCTGCTGCGCATACTTCGTGGCGAAGGGTTTGCCGGTGCTCGCATGGGTGAGGACGCTTCCGCGTTCGAACACTCCGGAGCAGACGCGGATATAGGCGAGCCGGTCGCGGTGGTTCGAGTCCATTCCGGCTTGGACCTTGAAGACGAACCCGGAGAACGGGGCGTCCACGGGACGGGGCTCGTCATCTCTGTCCAGGCGCGCCTCGGCGGCGGGGGCGAAGTCGACGAGCATGTCGAGGAGTTTGTGGATGCCGAAGTTGAGGACTGCGGAAGCGAACATCACCGGGGTCGTCTTGCCGGCGAGGAAGGTCTCCTGGTCGTGGTTCTGGTCCTCCATCTCCAGCAGATCCGATTCGTCGACGGCTGTGGCCCAGGCATCGCCCTCGAGCTCCGCGGCGGCGTCGGCGGGGAAGCTCTCCTCACCGGCGATGGTCGCACCGCCGTCGGTTCGGGTGTACTTCGTGTATTCGCCGGTGGTCCGGTCGAGGACACCGCGGAAGTCTCCCGACTGACCGACGGGCCAGGTGATCGGGGTGGGCAGGAGACCGGTGCGCTGCTGGACTTCGTCCATGAGCTCGAGCGCGTCGAGGCCCGGCCGGTCCCACTTGTTGACGACGGTGATGATCGGAATGTTGCGGTGAGCGCAGACCTCGAAGAGCTTCATCGTCTGCGTCTCGAGGCCCTTCGCCGCGTCGATGAGCATGACGGCGCAGTCGACGGCCGAGAGCACCCGATAGGTGTCTTCGGAGAAGTCGGCGTGACCGGGGGTGTCGACGAGGTTGAACACGGCGTCGCGGTACTCGAACTGCAGCGCTGCCGAGGAGATCGAGATGCCGCGGTCCTGCTCCATCTGCATCCAGTCGGAGACGGTGGCGCGGCGGCCGGCCTTGCCGTGGGTGGCTCCCGCCTGCCCGATGGCGCGTGCGTGCAGGGCGAGCGCCTCGGTGGTCGTCGATTTGCCCGCGTCGGGGTGGGAGATGACAGCGAACGTGCGGCGGCGGGCCGCCTCGTGTCGGATGTCCTTGTCGGAATACTGGCCAGAAGTCACCAAAATATCCTATCGTTCTTCTTCTCCGTCCGGCGTGTCCGTTCAGTCACAGTGGCCGGGGCTGAGGTTCGCGGAAGGGCGGAGCGTCCAGCGTCTTGTCGGATTCTGCCCATATGCTGGTGGCGATGTCTGAGGAATTCGTTGAATATGCCGGCCGTTCGGAACCGAAGGAACGCTGGCTCAAGGCCCTACCGCTGATCGTCGCGGGCGTGCTCGGTGCACCGCTGCTTGCGTTCGCCATCATGTTCTCGCTTCAGATCGCCCAGGTGACGAAGTACATCTTCGATATCGGCACCTCCGGGTGGGAGGCCGCCGGCCTCGTGCTGCTCAGTCTCTCCGGAGCGTTCTGCGTGGTCTTCTGGATCGGGTTCCTCTTCATCGGCACCCGTCGCCGCACCTGGAAATGGCGCACCTGGTGGGCGGTCGCCGCGTTCCTCGCCGCTGCTGTCGTTCCGATGTGGGCTGCTGTCGACTGGCTGATCCATCCGGCGGCCTGACCGCCGGCCCGCCGCCTGACCGCCGTCCCGCGGCTTGTCCGCCGGCCCGCCGCCTGACCGCCGTTCCTCACCGCTGCGGGCACTCCGCACTCCCAGCGGCACCTCCTCCAGCTGACGGCCGGTCCAACGACTCGCGGCACCTCCTACAGATCCGCAGTCCATCAGTCACCGCTGGCGCCGAAACCACCCGGTGCACCGAGGTGTTTTGCCGCGAACGGTGACGGATGGCCACATGCGGCAACCGCAACTGCCTCAGAGACGGCCGGTGTCAGAGCTGGGCGAGAGCCTTCGCGATGCGCTTCTCCGACACCGGGTGTGCGGTGCCCAGCGAATTCGCGAACAGTGAGACTCGCAGCTCTTCGACCATCGTGACGACCTCGACCCACGCAGCGGGCAGAGACACGACGAGCTGCGACCACTCGGCCTTCGCCAGCGGCGGGAAGCGGTTGCCGATCTTCTTGACCACATCATCGCCGCAGCCGGTCACGCGGTCCATGAGCTGCTTGTCGCGGATCGGTGAATCCTGCATTCCGCCGATGCGCACCACTTCGGCCTGCACCCAGCGGGGCAGCTCGCGCAGCATCTGCGGAGTCATCGCCGCCACTGCCGCCGCGCTCGTCCGCGATCCTCTCCATGCCTTCACATCGGCGAGGTTGGACAGGATCGTCAACGAGGAGACCTTCGACACGAGCTTGTCGAGCTCGGTTGCCGCGTTGAGCGCTTTCAGCAGCGACGGCAGCAGCTCGACGCAGCTCAGCGGCAGCTGGGCGTGAACGTCCGTGCGCAGTCGCGCGAATTGCTCCGCCGTGGACACCCACGAGGACTCCGCCGGACCCAGCCTGTCAGCCACGAGTCCGCGGATGCCGACGCGGATGAGGCCGGTGAGCAGTTCGTCTGCGGACTTCTGGTGACCGGCGAGGATGAGCTTCTCCTCGGTCGTCAGCCCGTCCTGGAGGTATTTGAGCGTGTCACCGGGGTGCAGTGACAGCAGTGTGATGAGTGCTTCTCGGGTGGCGATCCGGGCTTCGAGTGCGGTGTCGAAGGCCACGAGGTCGACGGATTTCGACCGATCGGCCAGTCCGGGGACGGCACCGGCCGCTGCCTGGTCCGGGTCACCGAGTTCGCCGAACGACCACTCCGTCTGCCCGGTCTTCGGTGTGAACGAGGTCTGCTTCTGCCGCGCCTTGCGCACCTGCGGTTTGGCTCGAGTGCTCAGTGCGGCGAGATCTTCGCCGAGCCCGACGGTCTTCGTCCCGTCGACGACACGGAACGTCAGCCGCAGATGAGCGGGGATCCGCGTGCGGTCGAAGTCGGCGGCAGTGACCGTGATCGGCACCAGATCGTGCAGGCCTCCCCCGCCGGCACGCTCGCTCAGATGCGCGGCGAGCACTTCCGGCAGACTGCCTTGGTATGGGGTCAGTGCCGGCAGAATCTCGCGGGCCACGTCGGGCGCGGGAACGAAGTAGCGGCGTTTGTTCTTCGGCAGCGACCGGATATAGGCGGCGACGAGTTCTTCGCGCAGCCCCGGCACCTGCCAACTGAAGTCTTCGACGTCGACGGCGGGAACCGCCTCGGCGGGGATTTCGACGGTCACCCCGTCGTCGGTGCTTCCGGGGTCGAAGGAATAGCGCAGCTTGGCCCGGGTGCCGTCGGCCAGTTCCCATTCCATCGGGAAATCCGAGGCCACCGAGGCGGTGAGCTCTTCGCTGTCATCGCTGAGCAGCACCGAGGTGGTGAGGTCGAGCAGGTGGGAGTCCCGTCGCTTCTGCTTCTTCCACCACGATCGGAAGTCCGCCGCCGAGGTGATCCCCTCCGGAATCCGTTCATCGAAGAATTCGAAGAGGGCATCGTCCTGGTCGAGCACGCGGCGGTTGCGTGTGCGCGAAGCCAGTTCTTCGGCATCGTCGATGACTGCGGCATTGTGGTCGAGGAACCCGAAGCGTTCGTGCCAGTCGCCTTCGATGAGTCCCTTGCGGATGAACATATCGCGGGCGGCCTCCCGGTCGAACTGCCCGTATCCGACGCGGCGGTCATTGACGAGTGTGACTCCGTAGAGCGAGATCTTCTCATAGACCATCGAGGCACCGGCCTTCGTCGACCAGTGCGGATCCGAATGCTGTCGGGTCACCAGATCACCGGCGGCCTCAACAACCCAGTCCGGGTCGATCGCCGCGACCGTGCGGGCCCACAGGCGGGAGGTCTCGACGAGTTCGGCGGCCATGACGAAGTCCGGGTTGACCTTGAACAGTCCCGACCCCGGGAAGATCGCGAAGCGGGTGCCGCGAGCACCCTGATAGTCCTTGTGACGTTCGGAGCGGGAGCCGATCATCGTCAGCAGCCCGGTGAGCAGGGACCGGTGGATCGCAGCGGCATGCGGGTCGAGCTTCACGGCGGCCACCTGTTTGCCGGTCGCCCCGGCAGAGCCGGTGAGCCCCTGCTTCTTGGCACTGCGTTTGGCCGCACTGAGTTCGGCGAATCCGATCTTGCCCGACCCAGAGCCCGCAGAGCCCCGGCCGGACTGGCGGCCGGCTGGGTCAGCCTGCGACTCATCGTCCGTCGGCTGCCACACGGACTTCTCGATGCGGATCCCCGCCGAGCCGAGCAGCGAACGCAGCTGTCCCACGAGGTCCTGCCATTCGCGGATGCGCACGAAGTTGAGGAATTCGGTCTTGCACCGGCGGCGGAACTTCGACGACCCCATGTCGGCCTGCAGGCTCTGCAGGTAGTTCCACAGGTTGAGGTAGGACAGGAAGTCGCTGCCGCGATGGGTGAACCGGGCGTGTTTCTCATCGGCGGCGGCACGCACCTCGGCGGGGCGTTCTCGCGGGTCCTGGATGGACAGAGCGGCGACGATGACGGTGACCTCTCCCCCACATCCGGCTTGCGCACCGGCGATGACCATCCGGGCCAGTCGGGGGTCGATCGGGAGCACGGTGAGTTTCCGACCGATCTCGGTGACGTGGATTCTGCCCGTGCTGTCGCTGGTCAGGGCCCCGAGCTCGGTGAGCATCGTTCGGCCGTCACGGACGGCCCGGGCCTCCGGAGGGGTGAGGAACGGGAAGTCGAGGATCTCCTGGTCGCTGGAGGCGAAACCGAGCGACGCCATCTGCAGGATGACGCTGGCGAGGTTCGTGCGCAGGATCTCCGGATCAGTGAACTCAGGTCGGGATTCGAAGTCCTCTTCCGAGTACAGCCGGATGCAGATGCCTTCGCTCGTCCGCCCCGACCGGCCCTTGCGCTGGTTGGCACTGGCTTGGGAGATCCGCTCGATCGGCAGCCGCTGCACCCGGGTGCGGTTGGAGTACCGGGAGATGCGGGCGGTGCCGACATCGATGACGTATTTGATGCCGGGCACCGTCAGCGAGGTCTCAGCAACGTTGGTCGCCAGCACGATGCGAGGACGCGCATGCGGTTGGAAGACCTTCTGCTGTTCCCCGGCAGAGAGACGGGCGAACAGCGGCACGACCTCCCAGCTGCTCATTTTCGGACGCCTGCGCAGGTGGTCTTCGAGCGCATCGGCGGTATCGCGGATCTCGCGCTCGCCGGAGAGGAAGACGAGGATGTCGCCGGGGGCTTCGGCGGCGAGCTCGTCGACGGCGGAGATGATGCCTTCGGTCTGCTCCTCGACTCCCGTCGCGTAGTTGCCGGAATCGCCGGGACCCTCCAGGTCATCATCGTCAGCGGCCGGGTCATCCCCGAGCGGACGGTAGCGGACCTCCACGGGGTAGGTCCGACCCTCGACAGAGATGATCGGAGCGTCATCGAAATGGGCGGAGAACGATTCCGGGTCGATCGTCGCCGAGGTGATGATGACCTTGAGGTCGGGGCGCCGGTGGAGAACCTCCTTGAGGTAGCCGAGGAGGAAGTCGATGTTGAGGCTGCGTTCGTGCGCCTCGTCGATGATGATGACTTCGTAGTCGCGCAGCAGCCTGTCGCGGGAGAGTTCGGAGAGCAGAATGCCGTCGGTCATCACCTTCACCCGGGTGGAGTCGGCGACCTGCGCGGTGAAGCGCACCTGGTAGCCGATGGTGTTGCCGAGTTCTTCGTCGAGCTCGTCGGCGATGCGTTCCGCCACGGTCCGGGCAGCGATCCGCCGCGGCTGGGTGTGTCCGATGAGTCCGTCGACGCCGAGTCCGAGGTCGAGGCAGATCTTCGGCAGCTGGGTGGTCTTGCCCGAACCTGTCTCGCCGGCGATGATGACGACCTGGTTGTCCCGGACCGCCTCGGCGATCTCGTGTCTCGCGGCGGTGACGGGCAGGTCTTCGGGGTAGGTGACGGCGACCGGGTGTGCCGTGCGGGCGTCCCTGAGCCGAGCCCGGCGCTGCTGGTGGTGTGCGGCCGTGGACTTGCGTCGCTGCTGCGAGCGCCCACGTCCGGTGTTCCGGCGCCGAGGCGGCTGCTGAGGGTTCGTGTCCGTTGGCGTGGTCGACGGGGACGGGTTCTCTTCTGCCATTGCGTCTCCCAGCTTAGCGTCATCCCCGCCGAGGCGGTGCGGAGCCGGGCACGGTCGTCAGCTGCTCTGCCCCTGCGGTTGGTCTGCCCCTGCCCCGGCTCGAAACCGGTCGGCGATGCTCCGCAGCACGGGCTTCATCGCGGCATCGTCGCTCATGTCGGCAGCCGTCCATACCCACCGCACACGGTCTACCGCTATCCTCGAAGTGTGAGTGACCATAATTCTGCCGAGGACTCCCGCAGCCGCATCGCCCGCCGGGTCTTCCCGGACGGAGTCGACCCGGACCCCCGTTTCACCCTGGCCAACGAACGGACCTTCCTGTCCTGGATCCGCACCGCTCTGGCCTTCATCGGCGGCGGAATCGCGGTCGAGGCCTTCACCTCGGAGATCTTCTCGACCACGCTGCGCGCCACCTTGTCGATCGTACTCATGGTCATCGGCTTCGTCCTCGCCGCCGGCGCCGCTTTCCGGTGGCACCGCATCGAATCGGCGATGCGGCGCAAGACCTCTCTGCCGCTGCCTCTCATCATCCCCATCGTCAGCCTCGCCACGGCGCTGGGTGCCGGTCTGCTCGTCCTGGTCGTCGCCGGTCTGCTGTGATGGCCTCCCGACCGCCCCGTCCGCAGCCGCACTCCGACCCGGCGCTGCAACCGGAGCGCACCACGCAGTCGTGGCTGCGCACAAGCCTGACGATGACGGTCGTGAGCCTCGTCTTCATGCGGTTCGTCAATGTCTTCCAAGGCTGGTCGGTGGCGATCTTCGTCATCTGCATGGGCCTGGCGATCGTAGCGATCGCCATGCAGGTCAGGCGCTACCGTCTGGGTTCCGTCTCGATCCGATCCGAGCGCGGTCGTCCCACCCCGTGGGCCGTGGCATTCCTCACCACCGCGGTGTGCCTCATCGCGGCGCTGAGCATCGCCTCGGTCATCAAGATCTCCCTGAGCTGAGCCGCGGGCCCGCCCTGGGGCCGACCAGCAGACTCGCTCGACTGGGCCCGTATCCTCGCGAGGCTCGCCCGACTGCATCCGCATCAGAGCGACGCAGCGTGACCGTCTCCGATCGATCCGGTGTTCCTCGTTGTGAGACCGCAGTTCGGGTCGCGGATCCACCTGCATAGACTTGAGCACATGAAGGATGCACGCGAAGTCTCCACCGCCCCACTCGTCGCCGTCGGTCTCATCGGCGGCTTCCTCACCGCCCGCGAGACCGGGATCCGTCCGCTCGGCGGCGTCGTCCTCGCTGCGGCCGGTGCCTATGCCGCCCGCTCCTGGTATGTGAAGAAGGGGTGGCCGGCAGCGACCGGGCTCGCCCTGACCTACCTCGGCGGCTTCGGTGCCTCGCATCCCTTGGCGAAGAAGATCGGCGCCTGGCCGTCAGTGCTCGCCGTCGGAGCCGTCAGTGCGGCCGCGTCCTACCTCGTGTCCGATATCGCCGAGGCGGACTGACCGACACGCCGGCCGCCGATCACGGCTCGATCGACCGGCACACCGATTGACCGACCGACTCAACGACCGACCACCGGGTCGCAGGAAGCGAGGACCCCGAGTAGCCCATGCTGGCTGTGTTCGAAGGTTTCGCCGTCATCGCCGGAGTCATTCTCACCGGATTCGTCCTCGGACGGTCCGGCGTCCTCGGACCCCACGGTCAGCAGGTCATCGCGAAGCTCGTCTTCTACGCGGGCACCCCGACGCTGCTCTATGTCACCGTCGCCGACACCGACCTCGGGCTGATCTTCAACACGGCTCTGTTCGCCACCGGCGGTTCGGCCATCATCGTCGGTCTCCTCCTCTTCGTCCTCACCCGCTGGATTCGCCGACGCAGCACCGGTGAGGCGATGTTCTCCGCCTGGGCGACCAGCTACGTCAACATCGGCAACCTCGGCATCCCGATCGCCGCCTACGTCCTCCACGACATCGGCTACGTCGCTCCCGTCCTGCTCTTCCAACTGCTCGTGCTCGCACCGATCGGCATGGCCGTCCTCGACGGGGCGGGGAAGAAGCAGGTCGACTCCCACTGGTACACCACGGTCCTCCAAGTGCTGAGAAACCCGATCGTCCTCGGCGCCGCAGCCGGTGTGGCCGCCTCGGCGACGGGCTTCGAACTGCCGCGGTTCATCTTCGAACCCATCGACATGATCGGCGCCACTGCCGTACCCGGAGCGCTGCTGGCCTTCGGCATCTCCCTCAAGGACGGGTGGGCCCTGCCCGTCAAGGGCACGCGCTCGCAACTGACATACATCACCGTCGCCAAATTCGTCGGTCAACCGCTCATCGCTTGGGTCATCGGCGGTCCTCTGCTCGGCTACGAGGGAGTCGACCTGTTCGCGATCGTCGTGACTTCGGCCCTGCCGACCGCGCAGAACGTCTACATCTACTCGATGCAGTACCGGCAGTCCGAGGCGCTCATGCGCGACGCAGTGTTCATCACCACCGTCCTAGCGGTGCCCGCCCTCGTCATCATCGCCGCCCTGCTGGGTTGAGGTTCGTCCGCCCGGGAATACGCCCGGCTGCGGTGAAATCGGCCGCCGTGGCGTGTCCTGCCCCGCTCAGCCCCTCGGGTCGCTGACAATGGGGGTGTGTCCAGAGACGAGAAGAACGAGACCGACGACCTCCTGAGCAGGCGGATGAGTTCAGGGTCTGCCAGTGCTGCCGAGAAGCAGTCGCAGGCCCCTCTGGAGGTGGCCAATGATCCCTCGACCGACACCGAGGCGTTCGATCCGATCACGGATCCCATCGCCGAGGATGCCCCCAAGCATTCCGCGGACGCCATGCCCTCGACGGGCCCGGTGAGGGTGGCTCCCGCCCATTCCGCGAATCCGCACTCTCAGCCGACGACGAACACGCGGGCGACTGATCGCACCGCATCGTCGAGCACCGCCTCGGCGACATCGACCGATACCGGCGCCACACGTGAGGTTCCGGAGAACGCACGCACCGCGGTGATGAGCGAAGCGGATTGGGCCGCCGTGTCGAAGGCGGCGACGTCGACCGATGCGCGGGACCCCGAAGTGCCCGAACGCCGCCGCTCGGTCCTCGATGTCATCGGCACGATCTGGATCATGCTCGCCACCCCCTTCGTCCTCTTGGCGTTGGCGGTCCGCTTCGTCGCCTCGGGCATCTTCCTCAAGATCGAATACTTCCGCCCTGGGTTCCCGGCCGATCAGTTCGGCTTCGGTTCCGCCGACCGTGAACACTACGGGACGTATGTCGTCGACTACCTGCACAACTTCGACTCTCGGCGCTACCTCGCCGATGTCGTCATGCCCAATGGTGAGCCGGTCTTCATCTCCGATGAGCTCAGCCATATGGCCGACGTCAAGGGCCTCATCTCTCTGCTCTACCTCGTGGCGTTGGTCGGGATCATCGGATCCGTCCTCTTCGGCATCTACATGTGCCGTCGCAACGGGATGGGCATTCACGCCGGAGTGCGCCTGGGATCGATCTTCAGCATCATCGCCATGGCCGCCGTCGCTGTCGTCGCCGTACTCGGCTGGGACAGTTTCTTCCGCGGATTCCACAAGGTCTTCTTCGCCGACGGCACGTGGGAATTCTACGCCGATGACTCGCTGATCAGGCTGTTCCCGCCGCAGTTCTGGGTCGATGCGGGAATCGTCGGCGGCGGACTGTTCGTCCTCCTGGCGATCATCCTCTTCTTCACCAGCTTCACCGGGCACAAGAAGCGCCGTGCTCTGCGCAGGGCACGCAAGGAGGCCGCAGACGCGTGAGTCTCTGCTGGTGAGCCGGACACGGCTGCGGCAGGTGACCGGCGACGGACGGGCCTCAGACTCAGATGGTCGGCTGCAGATGAGCGTCGACAAGCGACAGTGCGGGTGAGAGTCCCGCTCCACGGTTCCGGCCGGGTGGTCTTTCCCCTTCCACCCGGCCGAGTCTCTGTCCGGGACCAGTCATCGACGTCGGGGACTAGTCGTCGACGGCGTCACGTCCGCGGCGGACGAGCAGCGGATCGGCCTCGAAGACGACCGAGGTGTCCTTGTCTTCGTAGTCGAACTGGTTGAGGAAGTAGCGCATCGCATTGAGTCGAGCGCGCTTCTTGTCGTTGCTCTTGATCGTGATCCACGGGGCATGATCGGTGTCCGTGCGGCGGAATGTCTCCTCCTTCGCTTCTGTGTAGTCGTCCCATCGGTCGAGGGATTCGAGGTCCATGGGTGAGAGCTTCCACCGCCTGACCGGGTCGATCTGTCGGATCGCGAACCGGGTCCGCTGCTCCCGCTGGGTCACGGAGAACCAGAATTTCGTGACGTGGACGCCGGAGTCGATGAGCATCTTCTCGAACACAGGAGCCTGGTCCATGAACGTCTCGTATTCGTCATCGGTGCAGAAGCCCATGACGCGTTCGACGTTGGCCCGGTTGTACCAGGAGCGGTCGAACATGACGATCTCCCCGTTCGTGGGCAGGTGGGAGATGTAGCGCTGGAAGTACCACTGTCCGGCCTCCCGGTCCGAGGGCTTGTTCAGCGCCACGACGCGGGCGGCACGCGGGTTGAGGTGTTCGGTGAAGCGTTTGATCGTCCCGCCCTTGCCAGCGGCGTCCCGGCCTTCGAAGACGATGACGTGTTTGGCGCCGGTGTCCTGGCCCCAGTACTGGAATTTCAGCAGCTCGACCTGCAGTCGGTATTTCTCGAGTTCGTACGTCTCACGATCCATCTGCTCCCCGTACGGGTACCCTTCACGCCAGGTTTCGACGGCGCGGCCCATCGGGTCGATGAGGTGAGGATCCGTGGTCTGACTGTCCTCAACAGCGTAGCCTTCGAGGCGGAGTTTGTCGATGTACTCCCGCAGATTCTCTTGGAACAGGTTGTTCACGAGGTCCTTCCCTTCCGATGGCGCCACGGTGTCGTGCCTCGTGCACGCTAACGCGGCGAGGTGAATATCAGGTTATGCGATCGATGTCCCGTCTGGGGATGATACCGATGCCCAGCAGGGGTGCGAGCGCGATGAGCCCGAAGGACAGCGGGTAGCCGAAGACGGTGACGAGTGCGCCGAAACCGGGGCCCAGCAGCGCCGACATGACGAACTGTCCCGTGTTCTGTGCACCCATCGCCTTGCCCGACCAGCGGGGGCCGGCCGCCTCGGCGACCGAGGCGAAGGCGAGCCCGTTATCGGCCACCGACACCGCCGAGGCGAGGATGAACACGATGGCCGCGGCGACGGGCAGCTCCTTGAGCGAGAGGACGGCGATCGCCGCGACACAGACGACAGCGGCGATCGCGACGATGCGCATGAGCCCGACACGCGAGCCGACGCGGTCCGAGAGTCCGCCGACGAGCATGCGCCCCAGGGCTCCGACGATCTGCGCGGTCGCGACCACCGCGCCCGCGGTTCCCGCACCGATGTCGTGGACGGCGATGAGCCACACGAGACCGTAGGTGGAGAACGCGAACTGCGGGACGACGAGGAGGGCCGAAACCGCATGGATACGCCACAGGAAAGAATCGCTGCGGTAGGGATTGAGCATCGAGGCGGAGTCCCCGCTGCCCTCCCCCGCCGAGGCGGCCCCCGGCCGGTCGGGGTCACTCCGAGACACGACCGGTCCGGCTGGGGCGGGGCTGCCTGGTTCAGTGGCGCGGTCGAGGACGGCCACCTCGGTGCGGGTGGGTTCCTGCTGGGGCGGGTTCCGCACGAGGGCGAAGCAGATGAGCGCGAGCGCACCGGTGACGGCCGCGACGTACCAGAGGTAGGCGGGGAAGCCGCCGGCCGCGGCGATCGGTGGGATGGTCACGGCCGCGACGCTCGTGCCCAAGGGCTGGGACATCTGCCGGATCCCCATGGCCAGCCCGCGGCGGTGGCGGGGGAACCAGCCCGTGACGACACGGCCGCTGGCCGAATTCACCGACGCGGCAGCAGCGCCGGAGGCGGCGATGACGAGGACCATCCAGATCGGTGAGTCGACGACGAGGACCGCGGCGGCCGAGAACACTGCGGTCAGTCCGATGCCCAGGGTCATGGCCAACCGCTCCCCGTAGCGATCGGCGAAGGCACCCCACGCGATGAGGGTGAGGATGAGACCGAAACTCGGGGCGGCGGCCACCGTCCCGGCTTGGGTGAGTGTGAACCCGAGGTCGGAGTGCATATACGGGATGAGGAATGCCGGCCCCGCAATCGCGATCGTCGCCGCCATCTGCGTGAGGACACCGATGATGAGGATCACCCAGGCCTGCCGGCTCGGTCCGTTCATCGTCATTGGTTCAGGCTAGCCGCGGCCTCGGGCCGTGCGCGGAATGTCTCAGATCGCGGTGGCATCGGTTTGCCGATAAAGTGTGTTCTGAGCATTCCCCCCTATAGCCCAATCGGCAGAGGCAGTCGACTTAAAATCGATTCAGTCTGGGTTCGAATCCCAGTGGGGGGACCCTACAAAATGCATCTGACCTGCAATGATGCTTTCCAAGCGGATGAGCTGATTCCGATAAGGAGTCGAGAACCCCACGGTTACCCATCTTTTTCGTTTCGGTTCTTGCCGAATCGATCGAGGATCTCCGACATGTCGGGAGCCGCGGTCGCCTTCTTCACATAGTGCTTCGCAGTGACTGCTGTACCCGAGTGACCAAGCACAGCAGCAGCCGCTTCGAGAGTCGCTTCGGCGTCGATGAGTGTGGCTACGGACTTCCGGAATACATGCGGCGAGATCTGGCCGTCACTTTCGATATCCTTGAGCGCAGCTCTCAGCGTTCGCCGATAGTTGTTCGGCCATTTCCAGGTGCCTTTGCCGGATGGAAAAACCGCGTTCGATTCAGTGGGAATCGCCTCGACACTGCGGCGAAGCAGCACCTCCACGGCAAACGCAGGCAGAGTGAGAATCCGGAACCCACTCGAGGTCTTTGTATGCGATTGCCGGAGAAGCCCTTTCTTCTTGAGGTAAACCAGCGTGCCCGAGACCGTCAAGGTTGGCTGGTCCCCGAGGTCGACATCACCCCATCGCAGCGCAAGAACTTCGGAGATTCGAAGCCCGGTTGCCAACATCACATCGACGACATCGAGCAAATCACTCCCCCGCCGCGGTCCGCGGTAACCCACCCCGTCTTGCCAGGCGCGCAACCCCTCACGAAGCGCCCCGACCTCATCGACACTCATTGCCGCGACGGGCTTCTTCGGCTTCGAAGGAAGACGTACGTCCCGCACCGGATTCGACCGGACAGCGTCGTGACGAACCGCAAGCTTGAACATGCCGTTGAGCACTGACCTCGCGGTCTTCGCGTTCCCCGGCGTCACTACTGCAAGATTCCGGAGGAAGCGATCAACCCTGGACACAGTCACTTCCATGAGCATGTATTCGCCCAGAGCCGGCAATACATGCCTATTCAGGCTGTCCGTGTAACGCTCAACGGTCTGAGCCGTGCAGTTCTCAGTGAGGTCCGGGTCGGCTAGCCACAACTTCGACAGCGCGGTCACTGTGGTGCTTCCGGCTATCGAGTCGCCCGCGGAATCAACCTCGCTGCGCAGAGCCCTGAGGAGGTTGCGCTCAGCTTTGGCCCCAGACGCACCATAGGCTTCACGCTGCTTCGTCTTACCGGTGAAATCACGAAACCGTGCCCGCGCACGCCACCTATTCTCAGCAATCTCTTTTCGGGTAATCCTGCCCCACGTTCCGAGCTCCAGACGCGGTCTAGGCATTCCCATCACCATCGTCGGTGTCTTCAAGGTGCACCGTATGCTCGACTATTCCGTACTCTTCAGCCATCTTGGCGTTTGCCGCTCCATCCCCACCTGCGAGGACTTCGGCAGCTTGATCGAGCAAGCCCATGTCGCGGGCACGCTGGATGCGTCGGGAGGCTGTAGCTCGCGAGACGTTGAGCGCTTCAGCCGTCGTTGAGATCACCGGGCGTCCCTTGCCGTACCACTTCACCAGAGTTGCCACGGTGGCCGCCTCATAGATGGTGTCGTCACCAAGCACTTGACCGCCGGGCCTCGGGACCCGCCCGTTGAACTCCGGAGAATACTCCCGAAAGTCGCCGACACCTGACCGGTCAGCATCATCAATCGCCGACAGGATGTCATTGATCGCGATTTTGGAGAGGCCGCCGGTGCCGATTGCCTGGCCCCCTTCCGGATCACCAAGCAGCATTCCCGTGATTACAAAGTCCCCGTGCTCAGACTGCGCAACACGCACCCAAAGCGGAAACGGCACGCCGGAAGCATCGATGCGGTGCCAAAGGTCCGCCTGCCCTTCGGTGCGACCTATTGCCTTCCCCCAATCGCCATCAACCAAACCTTCATTCTCGGCGGGGGTCACGACTGGTACGGGGCGTCGGTCAGCGAAATTCATGGAACCCAGCCTAGCAATTTCACCAATCATCGGCAATCAGTGCAATCCTCTGATAAGATTGTTGCATCGATAGTTTTCAAACGCTGCAACACGAGGAGATGGTGACCGTGACAGCATCGACGAGCGATACACGGTGGCTGACGGCGGAAGATCTTGCTGCCGAGCTGCGGATCCCGAAGCAGACGATTTACAAGTGGCGCGTCGAAGGGTTCGGACCGACAGCACATAAGATCGGTCGCCACCTTCGCTTCTCTCGCGAAGACGTCGATGACTGGTATTCGACGATGCAAGAAGACGCCGACTCCGAATGAGGGCCTCATCCAGCGTTCGCGCTGGCCGAGCAACCAATCGATGCGGCCGTCGACAAACAACTGCGGCAACTGGGGCCGCAACCTCACAACCACCCGCCGGAGGAGGAAATTCAGTGACTGAGAACTTTGACAACACGGATCCTGAACCCCAGAACGATGGGGGACGCAATATTTGGAAACGACTCGATCTGCTGTTGAGCTTCGCCGAGAGGCAGACACGCGACGCCAACCATGACGATCCGAACTCGCTCTTGTGGGCGCTGAACTACCTCTGGGAGGTCGAGTCACTGCTTCAGCAGGAGCTCGACTACGCGGTCATATCTTTGAAGGAGTTCTGGCGCTATCGGTCCACAGACATCGCGGCGGCGATGGGCACAAAGTGGGAACATGACCGCAGTCATCTGATCATCGCAGTCCCAGACAATGGACTGTGTCAAGTTGTTTCGACAGGAGAACACTATTTCCTCAAGCAGCCCGGTCGGCTGCCGATGATTCCGTCTCGGTGCGATCGAAGAACGACTCCATCGCCCGGGCAGGGATCTCATAGCCCA
>NZ_RHFH01000037.1 GCF_004745075.1 Brevibacterium sp. S111 | reverse complement strand
ACCTGAGAGGTGCCCCTTTCTTGGCCGGGAATGTTGACTTAGAACATCACCATTTTCCCAGCTCAGGAGGGGCATTTCCATTCCACGAACGGCTTGATCCGGCTACTTACATCGGTGGATCAAGGTTTAACTGAAAGTGAATCTGTTTGGGCTGGGCAGATGGGCCCGGTTAAATCGATCCGCGCGATCGACGACTCACGCGTTGAGGTCAAACTCAGCGAACCGTACGTACCGTTCCTCGCGGCCTTGGCCAATACGCCGGCGGCTATCCTGCCGATGGAAGAAATCGAAGCTGGCACTCTTGACCCAACCACGAACATGCTCGGCACCGGTCCCTTCACTCTCGCGTCTCACCGTCAGAACGAGTCATGGAGGCTTGAGAAGAACCCGAACTTTCGTGATGCTGACGACGTCTATATCACTGAACTGACTATTGCGATATCTGGGCAGGAAACTACCCGGCAGGCCGCCATGCGCGATGGCAGCGTCAGCCTTTCCAACTTCAACAACGTCGATTCGCTGCGAACTTTGCGCGGCGATGGTCTCTCGACACATAACCAGCTGCAGAGTGACTTCTACTACCTGCTCATCAACTCCCAGCAGGACCGCGAAGGACCGCTGGGCGATGACGACTTCCGATTTGCTATCAATTCAGCGCTTTCTCGGCACGACCTAGCCGATATCTCATTAGGGGGACTGAGCGAACCGACAGGAGTGACACCGTCCAACCTCCCGGGAGCCTGCGACCCCGAGGCGCTCCCGTCGGCTCGTTTGGATGATTCCGATATCGCAGCTCTTGTCGATCGTTCCGACTATAACGGCGAGGACATCCACCTCCTGATCTACACGTCGGAGCCGATCCTTGGGCAGATGGCCCAACTGATCCAACAGCAGCTCAAGAAGGCGGGCATTACTGTGGTGATCGATCAGCTGGATTACGCCTCGTACAGTGAAAGGGTCCTCACCAGCGCGCCGGGAGAGTTCGACCTTGCGCTCGGGTGGTTCGCTGGCTATGCCGATGCTTCGATGGTCGCGAATTGGTGGAACCCAGAAAGAGCCGGCTTCAGTGCCGGGTTCGCCAGCAATCACTCTGATCTCAACGACCTCATCGATGAGTCCAATCGCGAGACAGATCCGGACGAACGAGAATTGGGCCGCTTCGGGGATTTCGGACAGCGGATTGATAGTTTTCTCTACGCTGCCAAGGCTGGCTGCTGGTAACTATAGTGGACGTCGTTGGGGCGCTGGTAATCGAGGGCGGAGTGCCGGCGGCGGCTGTTGTAGAACCCCTCAATGTAGGCGATGACGTCACGTCGTGCCTGCTTCTTGGTAGCATAAACAGTGCGGTAGACGCGTTCGTTCTTCAACGCTGAGAAGAACGATTCAGCCATCGCATTGTCCCAGCACACGCCGGTCCTGCCCATCGAGGAACGCATATCTAGGCGGCCCACCAGAGCCCGGTAGTCGCCTGATGTATAGACGCTGCCGCGATCGGAGTGAAAAATCGCTCCTGGACCGATCCAGGTCGTAGCTGCCGCGTTCTTCAGCGCGTCTTCGACAAGCTCGGTGCGCATATGATCAGCGATGGACCAGCCGACGACCTTCTTCGAATAGCAGTCGATGACAGTGGCGAGATAGACGAAGCCCTGCCAGGTGTGAATGTAGGTTATATCTCCGACGAACTTGACCCCGACACGATCCGCGGTGAAGTCTCGCTTCACCAAATCCGGCATGTCCGCGGCAGCCTCCGCGTCGGCGTGGGTCGTGACCCGGAACGGGCGCGGCTGGCAGGGTACGAGACTCTCGTGCCGCATGATCTGGCGCACCAGCTCCGGGGAACACTCAACTCCGGCGTCAACCAGATCGGCATGGATCCGTCGATACCCGTAGGTACCATCTGCGGCGTCGAAGAACTCTCGGATGCGTTCGGTCAGCTGCTGCCGGCGGGCCGCTGTCGCCGACTGCGGACGCCCCAGCCAGTGGTAGAAACCCGAGGTCGACACTCCCAACCACAGACACATCTTCACCACCGGATTCGTCTCGGCCGGGTCATTTCTCTGAGAGTCAATGTATTCGTATTTGCTCACTACCGCTGCTCCCTCGCGAAGTAAGCGCTGGCTTTTTTCAAGAACGCCGTCTCGGCTCGCAGCTCGCGATTCTCTCGCTCAAGCTCCTTCAACCGGGCACGTTCTGAGACCGTGAGTTCTTCCTCGACGCTACCGTGTGTTTGGCGATACTTCCTCATCCAGTTGCGCAGTGTCTCCGCGCCGACACCATAAGTCTCTGCGACGCTCTTAATCGGCTTCGAGGTCGAGATCACCTCCTGACACAACTCGTCCTTGAACTCTTGACTGAACCGTCGTCGTGCTGCGGTCATATTCCCGGATCTCTCTTTCAGTAATGCCCTCAGTTTAAGAGGGCACACTGTCCGAAATCCCTAGGCCGACCAAATCGACATTGACGCAACTCTGCGAGTCAGCCGATAAGTACTCAGAGATGGTGCCGTTAGTCCACCGCCCAAGTATCGTCGCAACCGACGATAGTCGATTGAGCCTCGACCTCTATACCAACGAAGGTTACGGCGACTTCCTTCGCAATTTGCCCACTGCTCGTATCGCGGCGGGGGAGTGATCACTATGTTTCACAGAGCTCCGATGTGGTTCCTCCGCCGCCTTCTGATCACTATCCTCACCCTTCTCGGTGCTTCGATTCTGGTCTTCGTTGCTGTACGACTGATGCCTGGCGGCTACGAGAATATCGTCTTGTCTCCGCTGAGCAGCGAGGCAGCACGCCAGGCCGCTGTTGAACGCTATGGTCTTGACCAGCCAGTGGTCATCCAATATCTCCAATGGGTCGTGGGAATCCTAAGCGGAGACCTCGGGTTCTCGATGGTTAGCCAGGTCCCAGTCCTCGACGAACTCTCGCAACGATTGCCGATCACGATTACATTAGCCGGTCTGGCGATGTTCATCACCGTTGTCGTTGGAATCCCCCTGGGTATGATCGCCGCTCTGCGCGCGACTTCACCGAAGTCGGCGACTGTCGGCACGCTCGCATCAGGTCTTGGGATGAGTCTGCCGGAATTCGTCACCGGAACCGTTGTGCTCTACGCGGTATCCACACTTCTACCCGAATGGGGGATAGGGAACTTCCTTACCGCGGAGACCCCCGGCGCTGTGCTTGCCGGACTCATCATCCCCGCATGCATCCTCAGTATCTACTGTGTGTCCGCGTTGGCCAGGACGACCCGCGATGCGACTCTCAACGTGCTGGTCGAGGGCCACATCGGTGCAGCAGTGGCACGTGGCGAGAGAAGAAGTCACATCGTCGCCCATCACATCGTGCGCAATGCTTCCGTGCCGATATTGACTCTGCTGGGAACGCTGACGGCATACCTCCTTGGTGGGGCAGTCATCGTTGAAACGATCTTTAACGTCCCTGGGGTGGGCTCCTACATGGTGACTGGCCTTGAACAACGAGACTATGCCGTTGTGCAGGCGACAGTGCTTCTTGCGGCGGGAACGTTTGTGGTGATGAACACTGTAGTCGAACTACTCACGTCCGTGCTTGACCCCAGAATTGCCGATTCACGAAAGGCGGCTCAACGATGAGAACCACTGCACATCCCAGCGCCTCCACGGCCTCGGTCGGCCGCCGGCGAACTCTGTCCGGAGCTATTGGTCGACTGCGACGTCCCGGCGCGGGTCTGACCGTAGCAGCAGTTGCATTCCTCCTGCTTGCTGCGGCGCTGTCGGGACTAGCAATGATCGTCCCCTTTGCTGGTAGTCCTACCGACGTTGTCGGGTCCCGCCTCAGTCCGCCGTCCTGGTCGTATCCTCTGGGCACGGACTCACTTGGACGCTCGTTATTGCCGCTGGGGTGTCATGATTTGAGTAGACAGCAGAACCCGATGAAAGGAAACTGCTGCACATGACTACCAACCAATCCCCGCGGCGGCCCCGCAGAGAGTTCACCTCGGAGTTCAAGGCCGACGCCGTCGC
>NZ_RHFH01000036.1 GCF_004745075.1 Brevibacterium sp. S111 | reverse complement strand
GTGTGCACGGTTTCGGTGAGCAGGAGCCCGCCAGCGTGGCCGAGGGCGTTGCTGGGTGCGGTATCGATGTGCAGGCGGGGATAGGTGCGGGTAGGCTTCACTCTGAGAGTGCTCCTTTTCCAGAGAATATTGATGTCGTCGCAAACATCATTATCCCTGGTCAGGAGCACTTTTCTTCTCTCTGTCCGGGACCTGGACGCCCCTAATCATGAAATCCCGAGGCTAATCCGTTCCAGTTCGAGCACAACGCCGAAGGGCCTGGAGGCGACCTTGGGAAACATACGCGGAAAAGATGAGCGGGACATCGGGAAACCACATCCTGCCCTCGCACGCCGTACGCACTCGAGACCGAACGAATCATCAAGAACCAACCGAATCGCATGATCAAAGATAGACGGTACCTGCGTCAGTCAGACCCACCTACCTCACACTCAGAATTGCGAAAGAAACGACCTGCCCGACCAACGCCGAGAACCAAGCCATACAACCTTTCACCTGCCGAGCAACCGAACTCAGCGTAGGGTGTTGTACATACGCAAGCGCGACCAAAATCAACCCGTCAAAGCCCACTATTAATACAATTGCCACGAAGGCAAATGAGAAAGCGCAGCCAATGACCAAACCGCAACGACATGACCTCAACATAAACCGCGCCAGAGTTTCTCGGCTTGAGAAATTCGCCAACGATATTATGACGGTCTCCCCAAACACCATTTTAAGCAACACCCAAAGCATCCCAAACGCACTCGTAATCACCCATGTGGGCCTCGGTCACATACTTGGCATTGACGACTCCGACCTATTTATACCTGGGCACCTTGAGCCCAGCGAAGTGCAACAAATAATTAGCGAAGTATGGAGAATCGGTAGCTACCCCCCAAAATACGCGGTTGATCTCCCCGCAACGTACTCATCGCTCTTCGTTGTAGCTCGAGACACTCAAGCGATAGATAGCCAATTACTGCGAACCCTGTGCGCATCACAGTTAAATGCGACCCTCAACCAGCTTACGATTGCCGATCTAACGTCAGAACATCCAAATCCGAACTGGCAACAACTCAGACAAGAGATCTCCAAGTCATATACCGAGTCGGACTTCAACTTAACTAACGATCAACTCACGACATTCGAAAATAGAATCTATGCCGAATTGGTAAAATCAGTCATCGCGAATAATAGCGAGCCTTTAAAACTCCTATCTTTGCTCGAAATCACTTCCATCGATTGGGAAACTTTCTATCCAAATTCCCCCGACCAAGACATAGAAGCTTGGACACAAAATCGTTTCATCCCAAAAATCCTGCCTGGAAGCTGGGCTTCTTTTCCAGGAAGTGCCGTGCCCAATTGGGTAGAATCCATGGTCGTCGAGAGAGGCGCCCGGTTCTTCCCAGCGTCTTCCGGAATGGTTCCCGGCTGGTTCTTTGTTGCCGAGTCAAACGAAGAATGCAGAGCTTTCAACGCCTGGACATACTCACCTGAAGTCGGATTCAGTGAAGATTCAGAAGCCTTTTATTTGTCTTTTCCATTGCGCTTTGAAGACAACACCCACGCTAGCGTCTGGTATCGATATAGCCGCAATGATCGCCTACAATTAGCCGACCTCCGGGCTCTCCTAGCAATTGGCGCCGTACGAATTGAATTGTACCAAATAGAGCCGGGCGGAAAACTTTCACACGTACAGTCTTTTGGTATTCCACTCTCAGCTCGATTTATAGAACAGTGCAATGAAGCGATGGAAACACCGAGCCAAACACCTGGCACAACTGAGCTGGATTCACTCGAGCTGACTAGCGACTCATACATCTACATAATGGAAATGTTAGATCAAAGCACCTCAGAATTCTATCGAGAGTCGATTACTTCGCTGATTCGAATGGACCACGATACCGGCAATGCCCTTCAATCTTCTTTCCATGCGCTCTTACGTTCGATTGACACTGCCACAGCATCGGCGACAGCTGGTTCCATCATTGGCAGCGACGACATGGACTCCGCTCGCGAACAATTTCTCGGCGAACTATCCAAAACTCCTCGAAATACACATGTTGACTTCAAGCCTAACCTATTGAATCACAACGAGGCCTATATTCAAATTCGCTTCGATCGCGAGAGCGGCTATTTTGATTGCTTTGTATTTAGAGTGTCAGACGAGGGCATTCATGCATTTCGGATTGATATTTCAATGGGCGGGTCACTACTAACGTCGAACGCAGAATTTGCAGTTTGGGTTGAGACCAGCAGACAAATGCTATCTCCACTTTCGGCGCTCATTGCTGACGGAGTTGACCATCTCTATCTTCACATCGAACCAGCATTTTCTCACTGGCCTTGGCATATACCGTTGACTCAGATCGGGTTTAAAGCAATCAGTTATATTCCCCGCCTTAACTCGCTTTCACCTACGTCCGTTAAATTAGGTCGAAAACCACACGCACTCGCAAAGGGATTCCCCGGCAAGGGTACCAACTATTTACCCTATGTTTCCGATGAGTTGCTTTCCGTGACGGGAATGTATTCACACGATGCGGGAACCAATGGCCAGGACAGGCCGGATATCCTCCATCTTTCAGGACATGCTATAGCGGGTTCAGGTAGAGACAGCGTGGCGATTTTTTGCGACGAGGAACGACCACTTTCCAGTGCTGCTGTATTATTAAATGCCGCAAGTTTTTCATCACAGCTCGTTGTTCTTTCCGCTTGCAACACTGGAAGCATTCAAGTGAATTTAGATTCAGTCCCTGAAGTTGTTTCTTTGGAAACTGCATTTATTCTCAGCGGAGCGAAAGTTGTCATTTCGACATGCCAGCCAATAAACGATGTCATTGCTTTTGTATTCTCGGTACTTTTCCATGATCAGCTCCTAAATTCGCGCTCAGCTTGGTTGAGCTTCGTCAATGCTCGCGACTTTTTGACAGGCACCGATATTCCTGGTGCAGATCTACTGTTGAGCAGATGGCATAAGGGCTGGAGGGCTGATTTAGATCGAGCATTGGAATTATGCCCTCATGACTGGATGAAGTTTCGATTCGCTGGCAGGATAGACTAATGCAATGAAATCAACTCTAATAGATTAGTCGGAGTGGAAACACCAAACTCTAAGTTCAATTTGGCCTGGATTAGCGAGGTTCAGTTTCCGCGATGCCTCGAAGGTACGCACCATTTCTTTTCATGTATGTTACTGACGTCGCTCCTGTACAGATGCGACAGCGTTAACAAACACAGAATTCTGCTTCTCCGTCCCCCTCGTATTACCGCCTTCTGGCAGTGACTCAGTCAATATAGGTGTAGCTGTGATTATTAAAAGGTGGATAGGGTGCTGTGTCTTTAACAACTGAAATGTAACCGTCGTTGAAAGTGAATTCGGCACAAAATTCGGCCGAGAGGTAAGCCAACCGACGGTTTCAAAAACAAGAGCATCCACTATCAATCAGCCCGGAGGCTGACCGTTCTCGATACGGTTCCTCAGTATGGTCTAGCAGCATATTCACGATCGAACTACGCAACCTTTCGCTCTCTCTCCGCTTTGACCAGATCGATCAGGTTGTGAGGCGATGTAATCAACGCAGTAAACAAACCGCCTGTTAAGAACAACGAAACTAGAACACTGACACTCTTGTCTTCACTTGGTGTGTCAAGCCCTCCGATAATACCCACAGCCGCAATAAGAACAACGATCCCCATAGTCACCACTGCAGTCCGTTCAGGTTTTAAAGCCTCTGCCGACCATGAAACCTCGGTCTTCCAGAGACCGTTATGGCGAGCATAAACAGCGCGCCAAGCCATCACCACAAATGAAACTGCGAGGATCACTAACGTTGCCAACTGCTCAGAAGGGTTCTTCGTGATCAACAAGTATCCAGCTACCATCGCGGCGTAGGCTGTGCACGCGCAAATTTGCAACTGCTGCAATATCCGTTCCTCCTAACCTCGATTTTTCATGGGTAGCTGGTTGCCCATGATTCCGGCTCCGTTGCCGCGTACCGACACTGATTCTGCCATTCGAGCATGACACGACCACCGTGTGTCGCCACGGCCCTGCGGGGATCC
>NZ_RHFH01000035.1 GCF_004745075.1 Brevibacterium sp. S111 | reverse complement strand
GCTACATTCAATGCTTGGGTATCAGACTCCCGCCGAAATCGAAGCAACCCACTACACGAGCCTACAGGAATTAGCAGCCTAAGAAACTGAACGAACGCTCAGCCTCTAGAAAACCCGGGACTTGACACTATGCCCAGACCATCAAATCGGAGCACCACGACCTCACGCTCGGGACATGGGGTGACTACCGGGTGCCGTTCATCTTCGCTACCAACGGTCGCCCGTACCTCCAGCAGTATCGAACCAAGTCAGGCGTATGGTTCCGAGATGTTCGCAGCACCGATAACGCACCACGCGCGTTACAAGGCTGGTACAGCCCTGCAGGCTTGACGGAAGTTTTTGAAGCCGACACTGGTACAGCCGACAACGCACTGGCGAACCTTGGCGACGATCTACTCACCAACCCGAATGGGCTCAATCTACGCGGCTACCAGATCGACGCAATTCATGCTGCAGAGGACGCGATCACTGGCGGAAAGACTCATGCGTTGCTCGCGATGGCGACTGGCACCGGCAAGACTCGCACAGTGCTGGGAATGATCTATCGATTCCTGAAGACTGACAGGTTCCGCAGGATCTTGTTCCTTGTGGATCGCACAAGCTTGGGTGAGCAGGCCGAAGATACCTTCAAAGACGTCAAGCTTGAAGAACTCATGACCCTCGATGAGTTGTACTCGGTTCAGGGTCTCGAAGAAGCTGGAATCGACCCTGAGCTGCGAGTGCAGGTGTCTACCGTACAGGGAATGGTCAAACGAGTCTTCTTCGCAGACGGCGAAACGAAACCTGCAGTTTCAGACTTCGATCTCATCATTGTTGATGAAGCCCATCGAGGCTATCTGCTCGATAAGGACATGACTGAGGACGAGGCTCTGTACCGAGACCAGTTCGATTACCAGTCTGCGTACCGCAGCGTGGTCGACTACTTCGACGCCTCGAAAATCGCACTGACAGCCACCCCAGCGCTGCATACCACGCAGATCTTCGACCAGCCCGTGTATACGTACACCTACAGGGAAGCTGTCATCGACGGCTGGCTCGTAGACCACGACGCACCGCACCGGCTCACCACAAAGCTCTCTAGCGACGGGATCAAGTTCGACAAAGGTGAAACTCTGCCAATATACGACTCTGAAACCGGTGAGATCACCAACAGTGCAGAGCTTGAAGACGAAATCACCTTCGACGTTGACCAGTTCAACCGGCAAGTGATCACTGAAGACTTCAACCGTGCAGTGCTCACAGAAATCGCGCAGGATCTCGACCCGACCTCACCGGATGTCTACGGCAAGACCCTTATTTACGCCGTTGACGACGCTCACGCCGACATGATTGTCGATCTCCTCAAGGACATCTACGCCGATTCTGGGGTCGACACCGATGCGATCATGAAAATCACAGGTAGTGTAGCTGGCGGCAACAGGAAGAAGATTAAGGAAGCGATCAAACGGTTCAAGAACGAACGCTTTCCATCAATTGTTGTCACCGTTGACCTTCTCACCACGGGCATCGACGTTCCTGATCTCACGTCACTCATCTTCTTGAGAAGGGTTCGCTCGCGCATCCTGTTCGAGCAAATGCTCGGTCGTGCGACCAGGCTCTGCCCCGAGGTCCGCAAAGAGAAGTTCGACATTTATGACCCGGTAGGTGTCTACGATGCTCTCGATCAGGTCAACACCATGAAGCCGTTGGCCGCGAACCCCAGCACGTCTTTCGCTGACCTCATCGAAGGCATCGACTTCACGTCTGAAAATCCCGAAAGCGACGCCGAATCGATGGCATCTGTCATCACTCAGATCATCGCCAAACTGCAGCGCCGCACCCATCGAATCAACGGACAGGAGGCAGAACACACAAGCGATCTCGCGGGTGGCAAAGGCTTGAGAGAAGTAGCGGAGACCCTGCGTGGGATGAACCCTGAGGTTGCTGCTGCTTGGGTGAAAGAACACTCCGAGTTATTCGCCTACCTAGATGACAACACGTTCGGCGGAGCAAAAGGCCTCGTGATCTCTGACAAGGCAGATCAACTCCTCACCCATACACGCGACTATGGAGACGCCAAGCGCCCCGAGGACTACCTTGAAGAGTTCACCCATTATGTGCGGAATAACCAGAACGAGATCGCGGCGCTCACGATTATTTGCACGAAGCCAACCGATCTAACCCGTGAGCAACTCAAATCGCTCAAGCTCACGCTAGATCGAGCAGGGTTCACCTCGCAGAAGCTCTCCAGTGCTGTTTCAGAGATGAGCAACACGGAGATTACTGCTGACATCATCTCGCTCGTGCGCCGATATGCGATTGGCTCGCCGCTGCTTACCCACAACCAGCGCATCGATTTTGCTCTGTCGAAGATTCAGATTGAGTACCAGCCCAGCAAGATTGAGCAGACCTGGCTTGGTCGCATCCGCGACTACCTTACCAACGAAGAACTCATCACCCGAGACACCTTCGATGAGGACGTGCGATTCCGAAGCCAGGGCGGGTTCGCACGCATTGACAAAGCATTCCGGGGACGTCTCGGCGCCGTCGTCGAAGACATCAATACCTACATGTACGAGGAAGTATCCGCAAAGTGAACAACCAAGACATCGTCGCCAAACTATGGAGACTCTCAGACGTCCTCCGCGACGACGGCATCACCTACCACCAGTACGTCACCGAAATGACCTACATCCTGTTCCTGAAAATGGCTAAGGAAACCGGAACTGAGGAGCAGATTCCCGCCGAATACCGGTGGGACGTTCTGCGTACCAAGTCAGGCATTGAGTTAAAGCGTTACTACCGCGACCTCCTGCAGCATCTTGGTGAAGATGCCATGGGGCGCGTGCAAGAGATATACGCGGGTGCGTCAACCAACATCGATGAACCCGCCAACCTCAAGAAGATCATCTCTTCCATCGATGCGCTTGACTGGTACTCCGCACGCGAAGAGGGCCTCGGAAACCTCTACGAAGGACTCCTCGAAAAGAACGCGAACGAGAAGAAATCAGGCGCAGGCCAGTACTTCACACCACGTGTACTCATCGACGTGATGGTCAGGCTCATGGATCCTAAGCCGGGCGAGAAGTGCAACGATCCCGCCTGTGGCACCTTCGGATTCATGATTGCCGCGAACCAGCACGTACGCGAAGCAACCGACGACTTCTTCGCCCTCGACCAAGACCAATCAGAATTCGAAGTCAAACAAGCCTTCACCGGCGTCGAACTCGTGCACGACACCCACCGCCTCGCGCTCATGAACGCCATGCTGCACGGCATCGAAGCACCAATCATTCTCGGCGATACGCTTTCACCGCTTGGTAAGAACGTGCGCGGCTTCGACCTAGTACTCACCAACCCGCCCTTCGGAACCAAGAAAGGCGGGGAGCGTGCAAGTCGTGACGACCTCACGTTCCCGACATCAAACAAGCAGCTGAACTTCTTGCAACACATCTACCGCAGCCTCAAACCTGGTGGACGCGCGGCAGTAGTACTTCCTGACAACGTACTCTTCGCCGACGGCGACGGTAGGCGTATCCGTGAAGACCTAATGGACAAATGCAACCTTCACACCATCCTGCGCCTACCAACCGGCATCTTCTACGCCCAAGGAGTCAAAACCAACGTGCTGTTATTCGAGCGCGGCAAGACCGATAAAGGCAACACCAGCGGGGTCTGGTTCTACGACCTGCGCACCAGCATGCCATCGTTCGGTAAGCGAACACCGCTCACCACCGGACACTTCACCGATTTTGAGACCGCGTATACCGCATGCGACCGTACCACCATCGCGGATGAGCGGTGGAGCCACCTCACGCGCGAAGAGATCGCCGACAAAGACGACTCACTCGACAGGGGCTTGATTCGTGCCAGCGACAACAGCAACGACCTCACTGATTTAGACCCCGGCAAGATGAGCGCCGCCGCAGCAGACCTACTCGATGAGGCAGTCGACCTGCTGCGTACCCTCTCCGCAGAACTTGGTGCCAACGCCAACGAGGTTGACTGAAGATGGCAATGAAACGCACGACTTCACTGATTACTGACTTCGACAACATCCCCGTAGCAGCCCTCGTACCCGAAGACGAGCAACCCTACGAGATCCCAGCGCACTGGAAATGGGTGCGGTCGGGCAAAGCTGTTTCGTTTACCGGTGGGGGAACGCCTTCCAAAAGAGACCCTGCGTATTGGGGTGGAGAAATACCTTGGGCTAGTGTCAAAGACCTAGGTTTCGATACCATTAGTTGCACAGTCGATCGAATCACTGAGTCAGGATTTCGGAACAGTAGTGCACAGCTTGCAGAACCTGGGGACCTGATTGTTGCTACTCGTATCGCGCCTGGAGTCAGCGCCATCACCGAGATTGCGACAACCATCAACCAGGATTTGAAGATTGCTCGTTCGGAAGTTGTCCTGGCCGAGTTTCTCAAGGTGAACTTTGACGCGAACTTTCAATGGTTCAGTAATCACGCGTCAGGGACCACAGTCATGGGGGTCACTCTCCAAAAACTGCACGACTACCCACTCCCATTGCCGCCGATTGATGAGCAGAAGGCGATCGTTGAGAAACTGCGGGCAGCGAACCAGAAGATCGACGACGTACTCGAACGCCTCGACCACTTCCTTGAGGAATTTCCCCAAAAGCAGTTCACCCTGGTGCAGGCACTGCTCGCTGGTTACGGCAGTGCGAACTATAAGGACGATCCACCGAAGGCATGGAAAGTTGAGCCGCTCGGAAAGATCCTTAGGGTGTCTTCAGGGAAGGGTCTCACTGCCAGAGAGATGCACCCCGACGGCGGCGTGCCTGTCTATGGCGGTAATGGTGTGACTGGCTATCATGACCAGGCTTGTTACCCTGCAGGCACAATCGCCATAGGTCGTGTGGGCTATTACTGTGGCGCTGTGCATATGTCGAAAGAAGAATGCTGGGTTACTGATAATGCACTAGTAGCTCGATTTAACGAGCATGAGATCGACAAAGACTTTCTTTACCACCTATTGGCACATACGAATCTTCGAGTCAATACGAGTTCGAGCGCCCAGCCGCTGATCTCGGGAAAAAAGATTTACGACATAGAAGTGCAGATACCTCCGCTCGAGGTTCAGAAATCCATAACGGCTGACATCGAGCGCACGGTGGGTCGACTGGTCAAAGTTGAGTCAGCTGTTGAACAAACCAGAGAAATGCTTCTGTCCACTCGCAGCGTCCTGCGCCAGAAAGCCTTGAGGGGTATTTCGTAATTCCTTGTTTGAGAAGTAGTTCTTGTCGAGTGCAGAATTGTTTAGCGCGACGCGCCCGAAGCGTTCTTACTGTTGCATGCATCTGGCATCGGGGTGGCCGCGTCGCTGGGATCGACCTCCGTTTCAGTCCACTAGAATCTGCGCCTAACTCACGTAGCGTCCTTGAGTCGCCGAAATCAAAGAATTGTTTGGCGTATGGCTGACTACTGCGTCGCAGCGCCTAACCTCGATTTTTCATGGGTAGCTGGTTGCCCATGATTCCGGCTCCGTTGCCGCGTACCGACACTGATTCTGCCATTCGAGCATGACACGACCACCGTGTGTCGCCACGGCCCTGCGGGGATCCAACCCCAGCCCTTTCCTCAACTCGAACGAACACTGCCACCACGGCTCTATCCTGGGGCTGGCCGCGGCAGACTCCGCAACCGGTCGAGACCAGCAACGATGACCCCGGCCCAACGGGCAGTCGCCTTCATATGCACCACGGCCCGCCTGGCTGTCCTCGCGATCGTCGCCGGGACCGCGTAGACGTGCATCCGCAGCTTCTTTGGTTCCCACCGGCGGATCTCGTGGGTCGGAAACGCCAGCAACGACTTCCACGCCTCGATCTCTCCAGCTAAAGCGACAACAGCTAACCAGATCTGGTTCTGATCGAATCCCTTCAGCGGGAAGTTGCGTAACCCGGAGTCCTTGGCGATGCGGATCCGATCCTCACAACGAGCCCTGGATCGGTGGCGGACTTCCAGGTCCGCCAACTGCCCGCTCTTCGTGTTCGTGACGAACGCGGTGACCCGGTTGGGGTGTCATGATTTGAGTAGACAGCAGAACCCGACGAAAGGAAACTGCTGCACATGACTACCAACCAATCCCCGCGGCGGCCCCGCAGAGAGTTCACCTCGGAGTTCAAGGCCGACGCCGTCGCGATGGTCACCGATCTCGGGAAGTCCCGAGCCGAAGTCGCCCGCGACCTCGACATCAACGAGTCGACGCTGGGCCGGTGGGTCGCGAAGGCCACTGGCACTGAAGGAACCGGCTCCGGATCAGCTCGACGCGCTCCCGACG
>NZ_RHFH01000034.1 GCF_004745075.1 Brevibacterium sp. S111 | reverse complement strand
TGACGGGCGACACGGACGTGCCGCCCCACCGCTCAGAAGACCACCGAAATCACGGCAGTACCACCTATCCAGAAAACTGATACCAGGTACGTGGACTATCGGGACCAAGTAGCGCTACGCGCCAATCTGCCGTCACTTGTTATATTCGGGATGCACGAGCTCCAGCAAAGAGTCGACAATCCGGTTCCTCTCCTTGGACCCGGTCCACGTGGAGCGCTTCCTCCGGTCTCTCCGCGGGCAGTCGTCCCGCCGCGACCTGTGGCACCAGCGAACCCCACCCCCGGCATCGCCGACATGTTTACAAACATCGTCGGGGCGTTTGCCACAGACCTCAACGACCGCGTGCTCGATTCGCTGCGTCCGTCACCTGAAGTTCTCTTCGACCCCCGCGATATCGAGATCCCAGAGGGCATCGGATATCACCCGAACACAGCTCCGACCCCGGAGATGGAGCCTTTCGTCATCTTCCAGGATGATCTTGTCACCGTGACTGCGATCCTCGTTGAGCATCCGCCAGTGGCGCCAGCGTTCGCTTTCAGGTTCGAGAGCGAGCACGGATCGGTGACCATTTCAGGTGACACGTGTGAGACCGCCAATCTCGTCAAGCTGGCGCAGGGAACCGATCTGCTTCTTCACGAGGCGATCGACTTCGACTGGGTTGATCAGATGTATGCGCACCGTGACGACGATGAGGGCAGCGCCTCCCGCGACCACCATTACAAGTCACATACCTCGGTCAATGGGGCCATTCGCATTGCCTCCGCGGCACAGGCTCGTGCACTGGCCCTGCACCACCTTGTTCCCGGGTCCGCCGATGACACCGTCTGGCACAAGGGGCACACCGGATTCGATGGAACATTCCTGGTGCCAGAGGACCTCGACACCGTCAACATCACCACAGCCGCACACGCCGCGATGAGGAGCTGAAGCAACTATGAATAACAACAAAGACGTTGTTGACAAGGACGGACTCCAAACCTCCTTGAAGACGCCGGAGATGCGGAGGATCCTCACCTCGAGCTTCGTCGGATCGGCCATCGAGTTCTACGATTTCATCCTCTACGCGACAGCCTCGTCGATCGTCTTCGCGAATCTCTTCTTCGAAGGGCTCGGACCCGGTCTGTCGCTGTTCGCCTCATTCAGCACCCTGGCTGCGGGATACCTGGCCCGGCCGCTGGGCGGAGTCGTCTTCGGACACTTCGGAGATCGCGTCGGACGGAAGAAGGCCCTCATCGTCTCCATGGTGATGATGGGAGCCGTCACCGTGATCATCGGCCTCATGCCGCCGACTGCGTCAATTGGGATGATCGCACCCGCATCCCTGTTCACCCTTCGGATCATCCAAGGCATCGCCGTCGGCGGAGAATGGGGCGGTGCTGCGCTCATGGCGCTCGAGCACGCGCCGAAGGCCCGGCGCGGACTGGCTGCGGCGTTCGCCAACGCCGGTGGTCCTGCGGGAGCGATCTTGGCGACGCTCATTCTGTCACTGACTGCGACGCTGACTGGGGACAACTTTGTGACATGGGGCTGGCGCCTGCCGTTCCTGCTCTCGGCCGTACTCATCGTCGTCGGCCTAGTGATTCGTCTCAAGGTCAGCGAAACACCTGCCTTCCAGCAGCTCGAAGAAGAGAGCGAGGAGAGGAAAGTCCCGCTGCTCACAGTGTTCAAGAACTACAAGCGCCAAGTGCTCATCGCGCTCTTCGCGACGATGACCATCTATGTCACTCAGGGCCTGACGACAGTCTGGGGCGTATCGGTCGCAGTCGCAGCAGGTGAGGACAAGTCCGATGTCCTCAACTGGAAAGCCGTCGGAGCGTTGACGACCCTGATCGTCACCTTCATCGTCGCCCGTCTCAGCGACAGGATCGGGCGCAAACGTTCTCTCATCGGTGCCCATGTGGTAGCCGCAGCCCTCGCGGTTCCGATCGTGCTGCTCATCGTCAGCGGAGAGCTCAACCAGTACGCCGCTGCAATCATTCTCGGCAATGGGATCGTCCAGGGCCTGTGCTATGGGCCTATTGCGGCCTATGTCTCTGAGCTCTTCCCACCAGCCGTGCGATACACCGGTGCATCCGTTGGCTATCAGCTTGCCGCAGCGCTCGGAGCGGGGCTCTCACCGATGATCGCGTCTGCCCTCATCCTGGTCCCGGGCGTCGGCGCCTACCTCATCGGAGGGGTCTGGGCGCTCTTCGCTGTAGTCGGGGCAATTGCCGTCATGGCGAGCCGTCCCTTTTCAGAGAGTGCCCCGAATCCTGGGGCGTCGGCCGTGGAGTCCGACATCGAGCCACTAGCTCATGCGGACGGCAAATAGCTCCGTCAGCGCGAATCGGCTGCCAGCCGAGTAATCTGCGCATTGAGGTATCTCTGCTCGGGAACGTTCGTGCACAGTCTGCTGGCGGTCCGGTATGCGGCCAGCGCCTCGGCGGAATCTCCGAGCGCTTCCAATATCGGCGCCCGGTCGGCGTGCCTCGCTGAGCAGCATGAGCGCAAGCAATCCCGCAGTCTCGGTCTCATCGGGGAGTGCGGCATGAAGCAATCGAGCCAACCTGATGGCCTCGAACGTGACATTCCTGTCGAAGAGGTCCTCACCGTTCGGTCGGCTGTGCCCGGCCGTGTACATGAGATAGAGAGCGTGGAGCATCGCGGGAAGTCGCTCAGTCGCCGAGTCTGGCCGCGGGAAATGCCGCCCGACACCGTCGATCGTGGACTTCGCCCGACTGATCCTCTGCCCCGCAGTGGCAGACGGAATGAAATACAAGGCAGCGATCTGTTCCGTGCTCAACCCGAGGACCGCACGCAAGGCTAAGGTCACTTGAGCCTCAGGGCTGAGCGACGGATGACAACACAGTGCGAGGACCTCCAGCGTGGCATCACGGTTCTCAAGGGCCGCCTCGGCGATGGGCATCTGATCGGGACGATGACGAGTGAACACCCGTTTCTCACGCTCACGACGCGCACCGTCCTGACGTTTGGCATCGATGAGCCGACGAGACGCGACCCGCAACAGCCAGCCCCGGGGCCTGTCCGGCACACCTGTGTTCGGCCACTGTTGTGAGGCGTCGAGCAGAGCTTCCTGAACGGCGTCCTCGCATGCGGCGAAATCGCCGAACCGCCTCATCAGAGCAGCGAGGACGTGAGGCGTCTCCCGGGGCCACACATCCTCACCGGTCGCCATCGTCATTCGCCGCCGTCGCCGAAGACCATGATCGGCCGCAGCTCCACGGTCTCCCCGGGGCCGGCGAAACCGGCGGCGATCTCCTCGGCACGTTCGGGGAAGGCGACGTCGATCATGAAGAACCCAGCGAGGTGCTCTTTCGACTCCGCGTAGGGGCCATCGCTCGACGTCGGTGCGCCGGCCTTCCACCGGTAGAGCGTGGATGCTGCAGGGTCGCCCAGGGCTTCGCCGCCGAGCAGCTCGCCGCGTTCATGAAGTTCGCCCAGCAGTTTCTCGAAGTCAGTATCCAACTTCTCCCGTTGTTCCTTTGGCAGGGCTTGAACTTCGGCAACATAGTTGCCGGTGGGATGGCCCCAGGGTTGCGGATTCGAGTGGATGAGAATGACGTACTTCATTGTTCTGCCTTTCGTCGAGGGCCGCCTCTCGGCCCTTCTAGTGTGACATCGAGGCTGGGGCGGAGTTTTCGACAATTGCGCGAAACTTTCCTGGAACCAGGTCTCAAGGTACGGCTCCAGCGATGTCATCGAAGCAACTATCGATGAGCGGAACGCGGCGGTCTTGAGCCAAGGGCACCGCCGCCTCGGCGACCACGTAGAATTGACCCCGTCGGTGCCGCACCGACACTGGCAAATGATTCGAAAGGACCGAAGTGACCGACATCTTCAGTGAACTCAAGGCCCGCGGGCTCGTCGCGGTTTCGACCGACGAGACCGCCCTCCAGAAGGCTCTGGCCGAGGAGTCGCTGACCTATTATGTCGGTTTCGATCCGACGGCGCCGAGCCTGCACATGGGCAACCTCGTCCAGCTGCTCACCGCGGCCCGCCTGCAGCAGGCCGGGCACAACCCGTTGGCTCTCGTCGGCGGTGCCACCGGCCTCATCGGTGATCCGCGGATGTCGGGGGAGCGGACGCTCAACCCGCGCGAGGTCGTCGAGGAATGGGTGGCGAAGATCCGCGCCCAGGTTGAGAAGTTCCTCGACTTCGACGGCCCCCACGCGGCGCAGATCGTCAACAACCTCGACTGGACTTCGCAGCTGACGGCCATCGACTTCCTCCGCGACGTCGGCAAGCACTTCCCGGTCAACCGGATGCTCGCGAAGGAATCCGTCTCCGCACGACTGAACAGCGAAGCCGGCATCTCCTTCACCGAGTTCTCCTACCAGATCCTCCAGGGCAACGACTACCTCGAGCTCAACCGACGCTACGGCTGCTCCCTGCAGACCGGCGGATCCGATCAGTGGGGCAACCTCACCTCGGGCGTCGACCTCATCCGTCGCGTCGAGCAGAAGTCCGTCCATGCGCTGGCCACACCGCTGATCACCAAGGCTGACGGCACGAAGTTCGGCAAGACCGAATCCGGCACCGTGTGGCTCGACTCGTCGCTGACCAGCCCGTACGCCTTCAGCCAGTTCTGGCTCAACGCCGACGACCGTGACGTGGTCAAGTACCTCAAGGTGTTCTCGCTGCGATCGCTCGAAGAGATCGAGGCCATCGAAGCCGAGTTCACCGCCGCACCGCACACTCGTGTGGCGCAGAAGGCCCTCGCCGAGGATGTCACCACCCTCGTCCACGGGCGCCCAGCCTACGAGCAGGCGATCGCCGCGGCCTCGGCCCTCTTCGGCGGGGGAGAGCTGGCCGGACTCGACGCCGCTACCCTCGGTGCCGCCACGTCTGAGCTGCCCCGCGGTGACGTGTCCGCGACTCAGCTGGCCGAAGGCATGCCCGTCGCCGACGCGTTCGTCGCCGCCGGCATCGTCAAGTCCAAAGGTGAGGCCCGCCGCGCCATCAAGGACGGCGGTGCCTACGTCAACAACGTCAAGGTCAGCGGAGACGACCAGACCCTGACCCCCGCCGAGGTGCTCCCCACCGAAGCCGGGGGAGTGATCCTCCTCCGCCGGGGCAAGAAGACCCTCGGAGCCGTTGACGTCGTCAGCTGAGCCGAAATCGTCGCCGACAGCACCGTGCCATCCCTGGACAGGGAGGCACGGTGCTGTTGTATTCCCCGGAGACAAGCTCCTGGCTTGTGAAGGCGGGTTACAAGCACAGAACTTGTTCGCAGGGTAGACATGAGATGCGACCCTGTCGCAGGCCAACCGCACGACCGGACGCGGGAAAACATCATGGCGAGGTCAAGCAAGATCAGCCAGACTGGAATCACGTCCACACCTGTGACGTCGAGACGAGATCGCGCCGACCTCGAACGGCTCGCCCCGACGAAGACCAGCTGCACCGACTACGAACGAACTGCACCGACAGCGAACGAGGAGTTCATGCGCACTCTGCTCAACATCATCTGGTTCATCTTCTCCGGCCTCTGGCTTGCACTCGGCTATTGGGCCGCCGGCATCATCGCCTGCATCTTCATCGTCACGATCCCCTGGGGGATCGCCTCCTTTCGAATCGGCAACTACGCACTGTGGCCCTTCGGCCGGGAAGTCATCGAAACACGACCCGCCGGCGTCGCCACCACACTGGGCAACATCATCTGGCTCGTCGTCGCCGGGATCTGGCTGGCCATCGGACACGTCATCACCTCGATCCCACTGTTCGTCTCGATCATCGGCATCCCGCTCGGCTGGGCGAACATCAAGCTCATTCCCGTCTCGCTCATGCCCTTGGGCAAACAGATCGTCAACAGCGATCGGCTCATGCCCGGCTACCGGGGAGCCTGAACCCCGCACTTCCACGGGTGCTGCGACACTTCCATGGGAAGTCGCGGCACCTTCGTGGGATGTCGCGGCACGTCCACGGGATGCCGCGCTGCGTCGCGTCGGCGCCCGGAGGCCCGCTCTTTTCTCGGCCCCACCGGCCACGGTGACCGGTGTCACAGCGCGAAGTCCGCTTTCGAGTTGCACCGCCTGGCTGGAGTGGTCTAGAGTTATATCTCGTTGCCCCGCCGGGAACACAGTCTGAAAGACAGGGTTTCCACCGGGCCTGACCAGGACAAACAGGGTTTGTCGCGGTGGTTGGGGATCGGGTGGGTGACGATAAATGAAACTGATGCCCCCAGTGAACACGCCCTTTTTGTTGGGTTGTGGTGATGGGTGAGTGTTTGTGGTTTGAGAATCCAATAGCGTGTTTGTTTGAACAAGTTGTGATGCCAGAAACATTATTTTTCTG
>NZ_RHFH01000033.1 GCF_004745075.1 Brevibacterium sp. S111 | reverse complement strand
TGGGCTATGAGATCCCTGCCCGGGCGATGGAGTCGTTCTTCGATCGCACCGAGACGGAATCATCGGCAGCCGACCGGGCTGCTTGAGGAAATAGTGTTCTCCTGTCGAAACAACTTGACACAGTCCAGTTACAATATGGGAGACGGAGAACTGGCAGGCTGGTTCGCGCCGACGATCGAACTGACGCTCTGCGACGGACACAAAGTCCGACTGGCCGAACTCTTGCGTTCTGCACGACCGATTCTCGTCGATACTACTGGAGGAACGCTCGTCAGCAGCGCTGCACCGTGGAGCCAGCGGGTCGACTACATCCAAACAGTCCAGACGACCACAATGCCATCGATGTTGATTCGACCGGACGGCTACGTCGCATGGTCCGGCATTGACCAGTCAGTTCTTTACGATCATCTTAAGCGATGGTTCGGACCACCTTCTGGCCGATAGACCGGAGCGTTGACTGTCCAACATTGGTCCACGAAATAGAGAATGTCCTGAGGTGGCTGCTACTTCGGCACCCTAATGTAACGTCGTGGAGCTTTCTGGTCAAGAAGCCATCTCGCGGCCATTTGTGGGCTACTCGGCCCAAAATTGAGTTTGACCGTTGAGTTCGGCAATCCACCCCAGTAGCGAAATATATACTGAGTCGGTTGCCTGCTGGCCCCACCTTTGTTGAATTCTGTATCGGACCGGAACAACATCCCGAATGTGGCTAGGGCATGTCTCCTTTATCGGCGGAGCCATGTCAGGATCGCGCTGAGCACGACTGCCGCTCGATAGGTGATGGCGAGCTTGTCGTATCTCGTCGCTAGCCCTCGCCATTGCTTGACGTAGGCAAACGAACGCTCGACGACATTGCGGTTCCGATACGCGGCGGCATCGAACGCCGGCGGTCGCCCACCTTTGCTACCGCGCTTCTTTCGAGTCGCGATCTGGTCTTTCTTCTCCGGGATCACTGTGCGGATTCCACGCGAACGCAGGTAATCGCGGTTGCCTCTGGACCCATAGGCACGATCCGCCAGAACGGAGTCCGGGCATGTGCGAGCACGCCCACCACCAGCCCGGGGCACTCGAATATCAGCCAGGACCTGCGGCAGAATCACCCCGTCGTGACGTTGCCCGCCGGTGACCACCACCGCCAAAGGCCGACCCTTACCGTCGACGGCATGGTGGATCTTCGTCGTCAGCCCACCACGCGAGCGACCGATGCCGTGCCCGGCCGGCTCACACTCCGAATCGGGAGAATTCTTGTAATTCGACGTAGCCCCCTGTGTCTTGGTCAGGGCGTGTCGTGTTCGTTGCATGCTGGTGGGCACGGTTGATGGTGCCATCGACGGAGACGTTCCAATCGATGTCACCGGCAGCATCGGCATCAGAAAGCACGTGGGCCAGCACACGGTCCCAGGTGCCGTCGGCGGCGTAGCGGCGGTGGCGTTTCCATACTGTCTGCCAGGGGCCGAAGTGCTCGCGTGGCAAGTCGCGCCAGGCGGTGCCGGCCCGGTATCGGTAGACGATTCCTTCGACGATTCGACGGTTGTTCTCAAACGGTCGGGCTCTTTTGCCGACGTTTGAGGGCAACAGTGGTTCGATTTTCTCCCACTGCTCATCAGTGAATACTCGGTGTCGTTGATTTGTCGTCATGAACCCACCGTGTCAGTCCTGGAATCGTCAATAAAGGAGACACGCCCTAGTTCGTCTCGGGATCCGAAGCACTAATCGGCTCGCATCGTAACGATCGTTGGCCCGAGAGCCAGCCAAGCTCGAGGCGAAACCCGTGATCGATCGAACATGTTGCGACAATACCCATGAAGACCATGAACGCGGCCCCGGCATCTGAAATCATTGAACAACTTCAACTCGGCGGGCCTCTTCAGTCGAGGTCACGCTCCGAGGCCGACGACCGATTTCCAGAATCAAACTCGATAGTGCCCTCAACGAGTCTCGTCGACACCATCCCACCCAGCGCTCGTGAACGAACCCCTCGGCTACTCCGAAATACGTCTGTCGATGTCGTGCGACACTGTCGTGTCGCTTGACTGCGCACCGTAGTGCACTGTTCCTGCAACGTGTAATCTACTGAACATAGACTTTTGTTCGTTAAGCCGATACCCTGAACATGCCTTTCACGAACTTCCCCCGAGAAGGACCTTCATGCATACGAAGCTACTCACACTTTCGGCAGCCGGATCCCTGGCGTTGGCGGTGAACATCGGCCTTCCACCCGCCTCCGCGTCGCTGCACTCCGGCGATCCTGAAGTCTCTGAGTCTCCGCTGTCTGGAATCAGCGCAACCGGGGCACTTTCGGCAGGGGCCAGGGACGCATCGTCGACGACGAGGTCAGTCACGCGGACGAAGACCACATCCCTGCCGCCGTTGCTGCGCGCTCCGCAGAGCCTTCGTGATACTTCGGCTCATTTCACCAGCGCCGTTGTCGCTCATGCACAGGACCAAGCCGTGACGAGCCCATCGTCGACCGAGAGCCCTCATGTGTCCGATGATCGTAAGGATGGGGACCTTGCAGCGCCAACGGGATCAGGTGCCGCTGAAACTACGGACGGAATCACGATTTCGGCATTGTCCGATGTCATCGATCTGCCGTCAGCGTCACCGAATGTCGTAGGAATCGCATTCGACGACGACGTTCGGGTCGAGTTCGAGATCAGAACTCACACGAATGGCCGCTGGTCCGGGTGGCAGCACCTGCATGCTTCGGATGCCGGGGAGGGCTCGCGCGGCACGGACCCCTACTACACCACTGATACAGACAGTATTCAGTTGCGTGTTCTCGGTGACGGCGGCAGTCCAGCCGATGCCAAGGTCGTCAGTGTCGCTTCGAAGAGGCACCCCGGCGATTCAGAACTGGTGGCAGAGAATGCGCCCAAGAGTTCGGAATCGGTTGATCGGGAGGTGTCGCAGCATGCCCACTCAATTGACCACGCCTCGGTACCACCTTGCACACGGACGGGCGGATGCACCTGTCCACTATGCGCAGCATCGGCGGCCAACGTGGCGAAGAACTCTGTTGTCCAGCCCGAAGTCGCTACCCGTAAAGACTGGGGTGCGAGCGAAAAACTGGTACGAAATTCTCCCACGATCGCGGACTCAGTCTCCGCCGCAGTGATCCATCACACCGATGGCAACAACGACTATGCCGCAGAGGATGTGCCTGCGATTCTACGAGGGATCCAGTCGTTTCACATCACGGGTCGAGGGTGGTCGGACATCGGCTACAACATGCTCGTCGACAAATACGGAAGACTCTGGGAGGGGCGCGCAGGCGGGGTAAAGAAGGCCGTAGTCGGCGCTCACGCCGCCGGGTACAACACAGGATCGTTCGGCATTTCCGTGCTCGGCGACTATGACAAGAAGGCACCGCCCCAGCGCACTCTTGATGCGGTCGCGGAGGTGGTCGGGTGGAAGCTGTCCTTGAGCGGGGTGAAAGCGGGTGGCTCGACATCACTAGCCGGGGAGGAGATGAAAGCGATTGTCGGACATCGCGACGTTGGCCAAACAAGCTGTCCCGGCGACGGGTTCTACGCCAAATTCGACTCGATCCGTCAGGCCGCCGATGACTACCAAACTGGGAAGAAGGCGGGCGCGGGCGAAGAGGATGAGAACAAGGACGAATCTGACAGACAGCCTGACCTTGTCCCCGGCGTCATCGATAGCAACGCTCGTGATGCACGAACCTGAACGCAAAAACTGTGAAGAACCCAAGCAAACGGGCTGACGATCGGACGGACAGAACAGTTTGGTAATCTTCGACCATGTCCGTCACTGAACTCTCTGACAGCGCCCAAAACTATCTGAAAGCACTTTGGAGTTTGGGCGAGTGGTCTGATGCTCCCGTCACGACCACCGCGCTTGCCCAGAAGGTTGGGGTCAGGCAGTCAACGACATCCGACGCGATTCGCAAACTCTCGGACGAGGGGCTCGTCGCGCACACGCCGTACGGGTCAATTGCTCTGACGGCACAAGGTCGAGTCTATGCCCTTGCGATGGTCCGTCGTCACCGCCTCATCGAGACCTTCCTCGTCGAGGTCCTCGGATACACCTGGGACCAGGTGCATAACGAAGCCGAGACCCTCGAACATGCGGTGTCAGACTTCATGGTCGACCGTATCGCCGAACATCTCGACCACCCCGATCGCGACCCTCACGGAGACCCCATTCCAGCTGCAGACGGAACCATTGATCGCCCGGCTGCGATCCCATTGACACACGTCGGAACGGGAAGCCGAGTCCGTGTCGAGCGGATTTCGGATTCCGATCCCAACCTTTTGCAGTTTCTGGCTGAGTACGGCATTCATGTCGGATCGTATTTCAGCACCGAAGCGGGTCCTCCATTCTCTGATTCTATTGTGATTCACCTTGAGGGAGGCAATGGAGCTGGCGTGACGCTCGGGCGCACGGCCAGCGACGCCATGTGGGTATCCCCGTGCTCTGCTGCGTGAGTTGTCGTAAGAACGGCGCTACTGAATTGTTGAAGTTGCGTAGACATACTCGGAGGCATCGTCGCTGAGGACTACAACGTTATCGTCTGGCTCCAATGTGAGACTGCTCTGGCCATCAGGGTGTTTCTCGAGGGTGATGTGGGTGCCCGGAAGGATGTTCTTCCGCTCCAGTTCGAAGAGTAGATGCTCAGGGGCGCGTCCAATTCTCGAAACTTGAAGTAGGTGAGCAGTCGGGAGAGCGGCGAGAGGTTCGCCGTCTCCCGGTCGCAGATCGTCTACCTTTGTTGGTATTCGGTTGCCATAGGGATCGAGCTCGGGGCTGCAGGCAAGAGCAGCCATCGTCTCCACGACATCGGAGCTCAGTGCCATTGCCATCACCGATGCCTCTTTCAATACGCGGTGCCATGGAACACTGAGAATCGTAAAGAGGTGGCAGCGGCAAATTCTTTCTGCGCGCACAGCCGACAGCGCCCTGCACGCGCCGGCCTCGGTCAATGAAAGTGGCCCATAATGCTCCTGCCTGACCAAATTGTGACTGGCGAGGACTCGAAGGTACTGAGTCACTGCAGGCCGACTGCGTTGCAGAGTCTCGGCAAGCTGGGCCCGGGTCATGGACTTGTTTTTCGACTCCTCCAGCTCCCAGAGACCGCGGAGGTACTCGTCGATCACGGAACTTGAGCCTCTGCCGAGTGCCGCTTCCACTGGTCGTTGGTCCGGCGATGTTGCCGCGACTTGGCGATCAGCCCGTGGCTGGGGCTGAACAGGTAAACACCGGTGAAGACGACACCTTGGACAAGCACAACTAGACCGCCAGATGAGGCATCCAACCAGTAACTCAGGTAGATCCCTAGCACCGAGGACAACGCCGACATGATGGGCGCGATGAGGAGCATTCGATTGAATCTATCGGTGAGAAGGTGGGCGGTCGCTCCTGGAATGATGAGCATCGCCACGACCAGGATGACACCGACAACCTGAAGTGCTACCACTGTCGTCAGAGCAAGGAGTGCAAGCAGCAGCGCTCCGAGAACCCGCGGCGACAGGCCGATTGCGTAAGCGTGAGTCGGATCAAATGCGTACAGAGTCAGGTCGCGGCGCTTGGCAATCAGGACGGCGAACGCGATGACAGCAAGCAGCGCAATCTGTCGAAGGTCCGAAGTCGAAACGCCGAGGATGTTGCCGAAGATGATGTGATTGAGGTCGGTGTGACTCGGCGTCGTCGAGATCAGCACTAGCCCCAGGGCAAACAGGGTCGTAAAGACGATGCCGATGGCAGCGTCTTCCTTGATCCGACTAGTTCCTCGAAGAATGCCGATCGCTGCGACTGCGATGAATCCGAAAACCAGCGCACCGGCGGCGAAGGGGATCCCTGCGATGTAGGCAATGACGACCCCGGGAAGAACTGCGTGCGAAACAGCGTCACCCATCAGAGACCAGCCGACCAGGATCAGCCAGCACGATAAGAGTGCGCAGACGATTGCAGCGAGCACTGTGGTGGTCAGTGCTCTGATCATGAATTCGTAGTGGAGTGGTTCGATGACGAGACTGTAGAGGTTCATTCGGATTCTTCTGCCCTTCGAATGTCGAGACCAAATGCCAGTGAGAGGTTCTCGGGGCGCAGAGCATCGGCGACAGGACCTTGAAAGAGGATTGACTGCAGCAAAAGGATTGCCTCATCAGCCAGTTGTGGCAGAGCATGCAGATCGTGAGTGGAGATGAGCACGCAGTGCCCCTCATCGGCGAGTTCACGCAGCAGTTGAACGATGGTCGATTCGCTGCTCTTATCTACCCCAGCGAAGGGTTCATCAAGCAATAGCACGTTGGCTCCTTGCGCAAGTCCACGAGCGACAAATGTGCGTTTCTTCTGCCCACCAGACAACTGTCCGATCTGTCGAGAACCGAAGGTCTTGGACTGTGTCAAGTTGTTTCGACAGGAGAACACTATTTCCTCAAGCAGCCCGGTCGGCTGCCGATGATTCCGTCTCGGTGCGATCGAAGAACGACTCCATCGCCCGGGCAGGGATCTCATAGCCC
>NZ_RHFH01000032.1 GCF_004745075.1 Brevibacterium sp. S111 | reverse complement strand
AACGCACCGGCCGCGGATTCCGCAACGCGGAGAACTACCGGACGCGTATCCTGCTCACCAGCGCCGCGAGAACCGTAGCGTGAATACCCGCCACAGCAGGGTCATTCACCACGAACCGCGAAGAGCCATCAAAGATCGTCCTCAATATCGTGTCGACACTCGCACTCGGTGGTGACTGTCTGGCCAATTCAGAAACCACGCTCGACCGGGCCCGTTCGACTGGGTAGAAGGGATGCACGTCGTTGCTCAACGATTGCTCCCGCACCCTGGTGCACAACTGCCATCGACCGATCACAGCAGGTGACGGATCACTTGTCTTGCTACCAACACCTGCCGCTCCGGCTTGCATGTGGGAGTTGCAACGACACCGATTCCGTCTGATAGCTGCGGCTGAACCAATCATCCGAACTGGTCATTGACTGCTGCTACGGTTGCCCTGTAGCTGGCCCTGGGGCCGGTTGGTACACCTGCGAACCGCCAACCGAACACGTCCTCATAGAGGACTTTCGTACGTTACGGGACATAGGATCTAGGAAACGTGACGATCGCACTCTGCACTTCAGAGTTTCCGATCCAGTTGAAAAGGTCCTCCTCAACGACCCTATATTTTACCCTTTTCAACTACTTATGCCGGCCATTTACACCAGCTTCCGCGTCCCTCGCATTCGGAGCAGGCTCTCGGCACAACAGATTTCTTCGGTGCCCTTTTGAACGCAGTACGCGCTTGCTCGGACCTCCCCCGACTGTCAGTCGTTGAGGCTGATGTCTTCGGCAAGCTGAGGGCTGTGCATATCCGCACCTTCGACCAATGCCCTCCGGTAGCGCTCGAGGTCGCGGGCATCGACAGCGGTGCCGCTCAGCCCCCGGTGCCAGTAAGCGCGAGCCAACAGATCCTGGGTGCTCACATTCCAATCGCGCTTCGCCACGGTGCGCAGTGCGCGGACAGCGGAAGTCTCGGCGGCGATCCATACTTGCGATCGGACCCCGCTCCCCACAACGCCCTCCGTTTTGAAATCATTCAGGCTCGGCACGAATTCCATGGCAGAGTCCAACCACTCGGCCTCGACCCCGCCCACGTATTCGCGCGTCGACTCCGGCACAATGATGCGAGTCCCCGCCGAGGCGAACTCGGCGGGCAGCGCTTCGAGGATCGATGCCAGCGCGGGCGCCCCAGCATCGTCGGCAATCAACACCAATTGCTCAATCTGAGCCGGCAGATACCACTCCACGCGCATCCCACTGAGCGACACTATGTCACCCGGCAACAGCGCGGAAAGCCAGAGATTGAGCAGGCCATCGGAGTGGTTGGACACATCGACGGTCATGAGACGTCGGACGCGATCGAGACTCCTGACCGTGAGAGCACGGAGCAACGGATCCTCTTGCCCGGGCCAGGTTGGCAGACCCTGAACGTCCCGAACAGGAGCCTGCGATCGACGGTCGGGAGCGTCGAGGGGAGGAATCATGACCTTGAAGGCATCGGCTGCGCGAGGATCGCAATACCCATCGATTTCATGTCCGTGCAAGGTCAGGCGGCGAAACCCAGAAGCCACATCGGTGATGTCGAGGACTTCGAGATTCATCGTGAGCAGTTGTCGCTGTCGACCGATCTCGCGAAGAGCAGACTTGATGGAATCCATGACTACATCCTACCTAAGTAAGGGTAGGGTAAGCTAATTACGCCACCTGATCGGGTGGCTCCCCTGACACAAGGAGAATTCTCTTGACTCAATCACGCCTGGTTACGACAGACCGCGCACGTCTCGCTATCAGCGCAACGCTGCTCGCACTATCACTCGCGGGTACCTCCGCTTGCGCCAGCGCGGAAAGCGACAGCGGATCAAGCGGTGACGGAGCAGGCGAAACGATTACCGTGGAACATGCACAAGGCAAGACCGAGGTTCCAGTGAAGCCGGAGCGGATCGTTTCTCTCGATCAGACCTGGAGCGACGCCCTTGGCGAGCTGGACGTCGACCTGGCAATGGCAATGCACGCCAAACAGCTTGACAGCGGCGGACCGTGGGCGAGCTGGAAGGCAGAACAGGAAGTTACCTACGACGGTCTTTCCGCATCGAATACTACGGCTGACCACCTGGAGGAAATCAGCGCTGCCGAACCGGACTTGATCCTCGCAGGTTACCTGCCGGATGAGAAGACTTATGACCGCCTCAGCGAGATCGCGCCGACGGTTGGAGTCATCGGAGACGGAGTCGTCAATGACTGGCGAGAGACGACAAAGATCGCCGGGGAGATCGTCGCCCAGAAAGACCAAGCAGAAGAATTGGTCTCCGACGTCGAGGCCCAGATCACAAAGACACGCGAAGACCATCCAGGACTCAAAGGCGCAACAGGAGTATTCGGACAAGTCAGCGCGAACGGACTGGCGGCAGCAACGGACGAAGCCGACCCTGCCAACGGGTTCCTCTCCGACCTTGGGATCGTCATCCCCGACGACATTCAAGCGGCAGGCGGCGACGAAGGACGAGCGTTCATCTCGCCGGAGAAGATTGACCTTCTCAACACAGATCTGATGATCATGTGGCCCATAGGCACCGACCCGACAGAGATCACAGGCTGGGACAAGCTCTCTCCCGTGCAGAACGACACTTACGTCACTGCTGATGTTGTATCGGCCACTGCCATGTCGACACCGACTGTGACGTCAGTTCCCTGGGCACTTGAGGAACTTGCTCCAGTATTCACACGAATCGACGACCTCCGAAAGTGAGGCACAACCGCGGTTCGCATCTCTTTCACAGCGGGAAGTGTGGCCTATGGCGGAACATCCATAGCCCGCCTTAAACAACGGCACAGAGAGTCAGTTGTCGAAAGCTCGCCCTCTTTGGGCTGACGATTGACTTAGTTCTCACCCCGAAAGGAGCATCCGTATTCAGGACAGCTCAAGACCTTCACCCTAAACTTCCCCTGGCCTCTATCGGTACCAAAATCAGTCCAGAAAGAATCATCAGCATTGCGAAGATCGAGAAAGGCTCGAGCGAGGCTAGACGGGCCCGCCGTAAGCTGCTCCTCATGTCAACTTGGATGTTGATTCGCACGATCGGGTGGACGGTAGGGATCGGAGTAATGATCCTGATAATCTCCATTATCGCAGTCTTAGGAATCGTGGTGCCAGTCTCGGACGACAGTGCTCACTGGGCCAACTTCGTGAGCTCCGGACTCGCTCCCGCGACGATTGTTTGCTTCGCTCTGTGGCTTTACGGCTACTGGCTTCTCGGCACACTGGTACCCGCGACCGAATTCTTTCGAAAGGCAAGGGTGATCGGGAAGCTGAGGCGACCAGAATCGGGATGCATCACACGCTCTCTGGCTCTTGCTGCGCTGGAGACCTCGGGGGCACTCGGTCGCATCTTCTTCCGCGCCACAACCGGACGTACCTTCAACTCGGGAGTACGTCCCGACGTCACTAAGCAGGCATCAGCCATGGCCAAAGAGATCATGCTCGCAGTCCCTGTGGAAGGAGTCGACTCACTTCTCGCGTCAACTGTGCAGACCTACGATCAGTACATTCGTGATGTTGCAGGCCTTTTGGTGATCGGGCGAACTGATTCGGTCGGCGCAGCAAAGAAGAGCCGCGATATTGAGTTCACTGTGTCCAGCGATTTCGATGGTAGAGACAACGGGACAAATGGTTCTTCCCCGGACCAAGAGGACGCCCTGCGCAAGTACCTGCAACCTTTCGCTGGCCAGTCTCCACTTGACGCTATAGTCGGATATCTCGTGCCGACGCTTGCGCTGGTTGCGTCGATCATTGCGCTGTTCTTCTCGATCTGACAGATTCGCAATTCGACACGCGTAACATACTGTTGGCCGCACTACTACTGGTCCAATGGATACGTGCACTAATAGATGACACTCGATACTGTCTGTTCAGATACTTACATAGACAATCTCACCTGAGCTCCACCCATCGGGTGCTCCGGCGAAGCAGGCCATGATTCGTCCGGAAGGATTCATCGCGACTGTCATCAATGTTTTCCATTGCTCGCATGTGGGTAGCGAGGTATCCGGAACCATACATACCGGACTGGCTAAGGAGCCAATTGCGGGGCGCGCAAGGCATGCAGCCATTTCAGCGGCTACTGGGCCGGCATCGCTGACTTTATGAAATACCGATTCTAGGTGGCCCAATCGAGCGTAGGTTGTAGAAATATCTGTCGTGTTCTCGCCTTCTGACAGCGTCGTATCGATGAAGTGATTCGTGTGGAAGAGGTTTCCGCCGGTCTTTGATCTAACAGCCGTCGATGCTGCCGGCGACACCTCAATCGATGCGGCCGATCCTAACTGATCACTGACCGTCAGCGCCGTCGAGGCGCTTGGGATAGCACCAGCACCTACAGAGATCGCTTCTTCAACTGTCGTTGCTTCGTCGAGTATTCGTCTGGCGATCGCGTGCACCGGAACCCCTCCCCCAGCATGATCGCTGCGATGGTGAAGGATGTTGAAGTTGAGCCCGAGACCCGCACTGTTGATTCCAATCTTCGCAGGTGCTCCAAACTCAGTGAACGTTGCGACATCTATTCCCCCCGCGGAACGATGCTTTCGAATGAGTGCCGCAGGAACAAGGTGTTCGTGCCAATCCCACGTCTGGATCGATCTGAGACGTTGGTCGGGTCCGGAGACAACGGCAGTCGAGCATTCTGACCGTTCATGTAGGGGGTCGGCGACAAGAACCTCCGTTCGTGCAACCACAGCCATCAGGTCAACAATGTCGAGACCAACCGTCGTAGCAAGGGTCCGTATCTCGACTGCGAGTCGTGGATACCATTCGTTGATTGCCTGAAAACATGACTCCGCTATTTCGTCGACTGTCGTTTTAGTGATGCCGATCGAGGTGAAGAACGACTGATAGAGCTTCACGCTCCTGCGGATCTCAGATTCGAATCGTCGTCCATATGCCGCCGCCTGACTCTCTACGCTGTCCCCTGCACTGGGTATCAAGTCGATCTCATGCAGTCGCATCTTCACCATCCTCTCCCGTTGATTCGCTGACGCCGGTTTGACGCATGAGGCCGGCCACGTCGGCATGTGGACAACTCGGACGATCCAGGTCGTCCGCAACTCGCTCGTGTACCTGCGCAGGCATGTCTTGGCTGAGCTTGAACATGCTGGTCACCCCTGTGACATCGAATGCAAATGAGACAACACCGGAGATGATCTTGCGGAAGAGTTCGTGTGATCCCTCCGGCGACCACGGTGACTCTCTTTGGCCTTCGAGTGCTTCAACCGTGCGTTCGACAACGGCGAGCGACTCGGCGTCGTCTTCGAGGACCGTGATTGTTCCAGTGAGGTGGACCGCTGCGTAATTCAGCGTGGGTGCGGCCGGTGTGAAGTGATAGTTGGAAGGTGAAACGTAGGCCTGAGAGGTGGAGAACACGGCCAGGGCTTCAGGTTGCTCAGCGAAACTCTGCCAATGCGTGTTCTTCCGCCCGAGGTGACCCCATAGTCGGTGTCCGGTCAGATCAGTTGTCGCACCCGATTCCGGAGGAAAAACGATGGGTAGGTGCGTAGCCACCGGAGGATGCTCGCAGTCTGCTCCATTTGTGATGAGCAACGCAAAGGGGTTAGCTTTCACGAGCTCGACTTCGGCTCGGCCGGATGGGGCCGGGTAATTGGGGTAGGTGTGCATGATCTCTTTCGTTGTGGTCACGTGTTAGACGGTGGTGGGAGTATCAGGCGGCCGCGGTGAGCACGGCGTCCCACATCACTTCGGATGCGATCGCTCCCATCGATGAGCTGTTCACTGACAGGCGTCCCACGGAAGGATTGGGAGCGGGCATGGCGACTTCGTCAGTCGTGGCGACGAACAATGTATCGCCGTCCATTGAGCTGTGGAAGGGTTGGATTCCGCGGCTCATCGAGCTGTGCACCTGTAGGCAGAGCTGCCTTAACTCAATGTCGCTCAGTTGCAGGTTGGTGATAAGTACTGAGATCGTTGTGTTTCCTGCCTGTACCTGCGGCGCATCCCCACATGACAAAGCGCGAAGGAAGTCAACGGTCGGATGGCGTCGCAGGCCGGTCTGTGGATCGACGTTTCCACGGACCACTCGACCGGACCGGTCTATGATGACGCCCATCGGATTGGGCACGGTGATGGCGAGAAACTTCACGCCGTTGATCTCTTCGAAAGCTGCGCCTTGACCGGTGATTTCTGCCCTCGACCAATCGACTTTTCCCGCCGAGGCACTGACACCGGCTCCGGCACGACCAACTGCTATCTCACCGTTACTCGCGTTGTTCAGCCCGAAGATGCCCAATTCAGCGTCGGGATGGATAGCTGTGTTTCGGGCTGAGAAGTCGTAGATGATTGCGCTGGAGACGGTCGGCAGATCGGCAAACGTTGTCGAATTGCCCGAGCGCCGGAGTAGTTCATGGCTGACTCCGGAGCCTGCTGCGAGCCCGTGCACGGAGCCGCCCGCCAGGCAGAACGCGTGGTTGAACGAGTATCCCCCGCTGAGGCCCACGGCTCCACCGCGAGGGTCGCACGCCGTTCGTGCACCTTTGGGGATGTGGATCACAGTCGCTCCGGTCGGGCCGGACGGGTATTCGACCGATCCGACGTTTACACCCGGAAAGTCGTAGGAGACACTGCCTCGACCAACTGACACCGATGGACGGCACTCTAGGTCATCGTTCCCTGGGCCGGTGAACTGCGGTACGTCGATGAGTCGTGGTGCGGGTCCGGGTACATCTGTGAACATGTCTGCATTGACCAGGCTGGAGAGGTAGTCGGGATAGATGCGTTGCGTGATAGTCATGCTGTCTCCAGGAGAGAGATCGTATACGGATGGTTTGGGGTTGCGAAGATTTCTTGGGTCGGTCCGGATTCGACGATTTGGCCGCAGGATATGACGGCTATTTCGTCGGCTATTTGAGCTGCTGCGGCCAGTTCATGGGTGATGAAGAGTGCTCCAAAACCCATCTCGGTTTGCAATGGACTGTGTCAAGTTGTTTCGACAGGAGAACACTATTTCCTCAAGCAGCCCGGTCGGCTGCCGATGATTCCGTCTCGGTGCGATCGAAGAACGACTCCATCGCCCGGGCAGGGACCTCATAGCCCAACGCCGAGTGACGCCTCTTCCGGTTGTAGAACACCTCGATATACTCCGCGACCGCCAGCCGTGCCCTTGCGCGAGTAGCGAATCGCTGACGATGGAACATCTCATTCTTCAACGAA
>NZ_RHFH01000031.1 GCF_004745075.1 Brevibacterium sp. S111 | reverse complement strand
AACGCACCGGCCGCGGATTCCGCAACGCGGAGAACTACCGGACGCGTATCCTGCTCACCAGCGCCGCGAGAACCGTAGCGTGAATACCCGCCACAGCAGGGTCATTCACCACGAACCGCGAAGAGCCGACAAACCCAGGTCGGCCGGCGAGATGGAAGGTGGCAGCCTTGGCGGCGATGCTCTGATTGAGCGCTCCGCCTTGGTGCCCGGGGAAAACAGCCGCGTCGATTCGGTCGGCCAGTGAGCCCCGGCAGAGGACCAGCCCACCGCGCGCACCTCCGAGAGTCTTGTGGGTCGTGCTGGTGACGACATCGGCATACGGCACCGGCGAGGGGTACACACCGGCTGCGATCAGGCCAGCAAGGTGTGCCATATCCGCGACGAGAAAGGCGCCGACCTCGTCGGCGGTATGTCGGAACCCGGCCCAGTCAACCGTCCTCGGATAGGCTGTCCACCCTGCAACGATGACTCGCGGTCGATGCTGGCGCGCGAGACGGGCCACGGTCTCCAAGTTCACCAGCCCGGTATCGGAATCCAGGTGATATCGGACAGCTTTGTAGAAGGTTCCTGAAGCATTCATTGTCGTGCCGTGTGAGAGGTGCCCGCCGTGGGAAAGGGCCAAACCCATCACCGTGTCACCAGGTTTCATCAGGGCGCCGAACGCAGCGGCGTTCGCCTGAGCTCCAGAGTGCGGCTGCACATTTGCGTGGTCGGCCGAGAACAGCTTCCGAGCCCGATCAATCGCGAGACGTTCAATCTCATCGATATGGGCACATCCGCCATAGTAGCGACGGCCCGGATATCCCTCGGAATACTTGTTTGTCAGTATCGAACCCTGCGCCTGAAGCACGGAGACTGGCGCGAAGTTTTCCGATGCGATCATCTCCAACGTCTGCCGCTGACGTGACATTTCCTCCGACACGAGGGTGTGCAGCTGGGGGTCTGCGTCCATCAGTGACTCGTCGAGATCGTTGTGCGCTGGCGGCGACGCTCTGCGAGTTGACCGAAGGGACTCATCGGAGTCCGGCGGCCAGGCGTCAGTGCTGTCTGTCGCGGACAAGGCAATCACCTCCGATGGGCTCGGCAAGCGCGGGTGACCGGAGATCCGCCTGGGGAGGGTGTCCGCGCCGGGTAGGACCGACAATCCGATGCCAGGTGTGCAGTGCACAAATTATCGATCGGTGCTAGTGTACCCGATGCCTTTAGGTGAGGCTACCCTAATGAGATGTTGCCTATGGTTTCATCGGCTGTCTCGTCGCAATGCGGGCTGCGACGCCGTCGAGTGCACGCTCGACTGCGTAGTTGTAGAGCCTATCGAGGTCAAAGGCATGGGCGAGCGTGTCCGCGAACATTGCCGCCCCTGGATGCTGACTGTCCTCGGACAACATGCCGAGGCTTGCGAGGATCGCGTCCTGAAGCTTGGGGTCGACATCTCGCTCGTCTTCGGAGGCGATCAGGTGCACGGCGGTATTCAATAGCATGATGTGTGCGGCGGGTGCTTCGTCGCCCAAGCCGGCCTCAGCGAGCTTGCTGACCCCGGTATCGATCATCAGCACCGCCGCAGGGACGGTCGTGGCGGCCATGCCGAGCCAGCGGGCGACGCCGGGGTGCGCAGACAGTGTGTCGTGCAGCGAGGTGAGGAGCTGCTGATACCACGGTCGCCACGAGAGTTCTGGTGACGGTAAGTCGACTGAGCACATGACGGCGTCGACGATGACGCGGTCGACCTCGTGGCGTGGGCCGACGCGGTGCGCAATCGCCGTCGGCCAGCAGCCGACCTCTTTCGCGAGGTCCCGAGTGGACCACCCGGCTAGGCCGCGGGCGGCTGTGAGGCGGACTCCGGCTTCGATGATCTGCTCTGTAGTCAAGGGGGCTTCGTCCGCGGCGGTGCGCGGTCCGCGCTGGCGTTTGCTCTTCTTTGCCTTCGGCTTTGTCATGCTCGGCTCCCATCCGCGGAGTGTCGTGCCACCACGATACCCGGCGTAGTTGTCCGTTGAACAAACGCGCCGGGTAAGGGTACACTCACTTCAAAGATTTGTGCACTGCACAGGGCCCGCGATCGGGGACCGTGCAGACCGTCGATGAGTGGATGCTTGAAAGGATGGCTCATGCCCGATGATGCGACCGCTACTCAGGCTGTGTTGCCCGACGCTCAATCCGAGTCGGCGCCGGATACGCTTGAGCCCGAGACGAGAGCCGCTGGTAGTGACAAGAGCCTCGGCTCGCTGCTCGCTCCGGTGCGTGGGCGGCTGATCCTGGCGGGGGCGTTCCAAGCGCTTGGCGCGCTGACGTCCTTGGTGCCGTATGTCGCGATCTATCGGATCGTCGAGGAACTGTTGCAGCCGGCAGGCGCGAGCGGGAACGTGGTGTGGGCGTGGGCGGTCATCGCCGTGATCGGCGTGTTGGTGCGCACTGCCGCGACAGGGGCGGCATACACCATCACTCACGGAGCGGACGGAACGGTGGGCCAGGCGCTTCGGCAACGATTGACCGATCGGCTGTGGCGGGTGCCGCTGGGCTGGTTCGGAGAACGCTCCTCGGGTCAGGTGAAGCGCCGCCTGCAAGATGACGTGCACGACGTGCATCATCTGGTGGCACACGCGATCAACGACCTGGTGGGAGCCATAGTGGCCCCGCTCGCGGGATTCGTACTGCTGTTCGTCGTCAACTGGCGATTGGGCCTGGTGTGCCTGGTGCCGGTGCTGCTGTACTTCGTCGGACTGAGCGTGATGATGCGCGGAAACACGGAGAACGCGGCACGCTGGGACGAGGCATTGGGCCGGGTGAACTCCCGGATCGTGGAGTTCGTGCAGGGCATCGCGGTCGTGAAGACATTCGGCCGGACGCGCAGCACTCAGGAGCGCTACCACGCAGTCGGTGACGAGCTGGCCGTGTTCTTCGAACGCTGGATGGGACCACTGCTACGCGTCAACGCGCTGGCGAGTGCGGTACTGGCACCGCCGACGGTGATCGCCCTGGTGCTCGCGACAGGGGCCTGGTTCGTCCATTCAGGGTGGGGGGCGCCGGCCGAGGTGCTGCTGGCGTTGATGATCGGGGTCGGACTGGGTGCACCGGTGCTGAACATGGGGATCGGGGCGCAGGCAATGCGCACCGCCACCGCGGCAGCGGCGCGGCTGGGCGACCTGCTCCGCACCCCGGTACTACCGCAGGTCGCGCATCCACGCACCCCGGAGGGTGCCGTGGTGGAGTACGACGGCGTGCGATTCTCCTACGATGGGCAGACCGACGTGCTCTCGGACATCGACCTCGTACTGCGACCCGGCACCGTCACAGCACTGGTGGGCCCATCGGGCTCCGGCAAGTCCACGCTGGCGCGGCTGCTGCCCCGGTTCTGGGACGTCACCGACGGTGCGATCCGGATCGGCGGAGTCGACCTGCGGCACGCGGCTCCCGAAGAGATCTACCGGCGAGTCGCATTCGTGTTCCAGGACAACGTTCTGCTGCGCATGAGCGTGCGCGACAACCTGCGCCTAGCGGCCCCGGACGCTGACGACGCGACCGTGGAGGCGGCAGCGCGAGCGGCGCAGATCCACGACGTGATCATGTCCATGCCGCATGGCTACGACACGATCGTGCACGAGCAGGTGACTCCGTCCGGCGGTGAGACCCAGCGGCTGTGCATCGCACGGGCCATGCTCGCTGACGCTCCCATCGTGGTGCTAGACGAAGCCACCGCCTTCGCAGATCCCGAATCAGAAGCAGCCGTCCAGGACGCCCTGTCAACGCTGATCGCAGGCCGTGCGGTCCTCGTCATCGCGCACCGGCTGCGCACGATCACCGACGCGGACCAGATCGTGGTTCTCGAGGGCGGCCGGGTCGTCGAGACCGGCCGCCATGACGAACTGCTGGACCATGGCCGACTCTACGCCGCTCTGTGGAACGCCCAGGAAGGAACGACCGCATGATCCGCAAGCTGCTGCCGATCCTCGCATCGGACGACCGGGCGAAGATGCGCGCCTTCCTCACCGTCTGCGTCGCCTACGGGATCCTCCAGGGCGTCGCGCTGCTGCTGGCGATCCCCGCACTACGCCACCTGCTCGCAGGTGAAGCTTCTGCGAGCTGGCCGTGGATCCTCTCGGTGATCGGTGCCGCTGTCATCGCGGGCATCGCATTCTCGATCCAGAGCGTGCTGGGATCCCGGATCGGGCTCGCCCTGATGCGCGGCCTGCACCGCAGCATCATCGACCACCTCGGCGTGCTGCCGGTGGGCTGGTTCTCCTCCGATCGCACCGGAAGACTCTCGCAATCAGTCTCCCAGGGCACGACCGCCGTGTGGACGGCCGCCTCGACCCTGATCCAGCCGCTGGTGACCGCCGTCGTTACGCCCATGACCATCGCGCTAGGGCTGCTGTTCATCGACTGGCCGGTGGCGCTGACGATGCTGATCGCCGCCCCACTCCTGTATCTGGTGTACCGGTGGGCGGCCGCGCTCGCTGAGCGCTCGGCCGATCAGATCGACCAGGCGGCGGTTGAGGCGGCCAGCCGCGTCGTGGAGTTCACTCGCGCCCAGCCGGTGATGAGGGCATTCCGGGCCGATCAGGCCGGCAACGGCATGCTGGCGAGAGCACACCGCGCCCAACAGGAAGCCTCCCGCCGCTCGCTGCGCACCAGCCTGCCCGGCCTGATCGGCTTCGCGACCGCCGTGCAGCTGATGTTCGCCGCCGTCATCGTCATCGCCGTGTGGCAGTCCCTCACCGGCGCGGCGAGCGCGGCGACCGCCGCCGTGGTGCTGTTCGCCGCCGCACGCTTCACCGGTCCACTCATCGACGCCGCCGACCTCGGCTCCGCGCTCCGGCTCGCCGGTCACGACCTGGATCGCATCGACAATGTCCTCGACGAACCCGCGCAACCCGAGGGCACAGACAGCATCGAACAGGCCGGAGAACTCGCCTTCGACCACGTCGACTTCACATATCCCGGGGGTCGACAAGTGCTGCACGAGGTGACTTTCTCGGCGCACCCGGGAACCACTACCGCTCTGGTAGGGCCGTCAGGATCGGGCAAGAGCACGATCCTGCAGCTGGCCGCCAGGTTCTTCGACCCCGACGCAGGCACTGTGCGCATTGGCGGTGTCGATGCCAGGCTGCTGCCGGTACAGACCGTGATGGAGCAGCTCTCGGTGGTCCAACAGAACGTCTACCTGCTCGATGACACGATCGAGGCCAACATCCGTTTCGGCAACCCGGAGGCCACTGACGACGAACTGCGCGAGGCGATCCGTCTGTCCCGCGTCGACGAGATCATCGACCGGATGCCCCACGGCCTCGACACGCAGGTCGGCGAGGCCGGAGTCGCGCTCTCTGGCGGAGAGCGTCAGCGCGTCTCCATCGCGCGAGCCTTCCTCAAGGACTCGCCCATCGTGCTTCTCGACGAGATCACCGCATCGCTCGATCCGGAGAACGCGATCGCCGTCCACGCCGGCCTGGCCGCACTGTCTGAAGGCCGAACCATGCTGATCGTCAGCCACGACCTGACGACGATCGCCGGAGCCGACCAGATCCTCGTCCTCGATGACGGCGCGATCGTGGAGCACGGCACCCACACCGACCTCGTCGCCGGCACAGGTCTGTACGCCGACTTCTGGGCCGAACGCGAACGGGCCCAAGGCTGGCGCGTCACCCACCCCACCGACGCCTCATGAAACGACACGCGAGAACAGCGCGGTGTGCGCACACATGCTACGCCGTCATCGTGACCGACCCGGATGCACTGAAGGACCCCCGAGGATGACGACAAGCAACCCCGCGCAGATCAAGCTGGTGCTAACGGCGGTGTTCCTGGCCTACCTGGCGCAGATGACGCTGAACCCCATCATTGCCCCGCTCTCACGCGAGGTCGGCCTGGCCGAATGGCAGGTCGGGGTGACCATCAGCACAGCAGCGATCATGGTGGTGCTCACGGCTCAGATATGGGGGCGCCGGTCGCAGTCGCTGGGACGCAAACGCGTTCTCCTCGCGGCGCTGGCCCTCGGTGCGATCGCGACGGCAGCCTTCGCGCTGATCTCCCAGGTCGGCATGATCGGCGCTCTCAGCGGCACCGTTCTGTTCGCGCTGTTCGTCGTGCTGCGCGGTATCGGGTTCGGCACCGCCATTGCTGCTATCCAACCAACCGCGCAGGCCTACATCGCTGATGTCACCACCGATGAGACCACCCGGATCAAGGGCATGGCCGGTGTGGGCGCGGTCCAGGGCGTGGCTCAGATCGCCGGTTCCGTTGTCGGTGGCCTGCTCGCCGCTTTCGGGCTGATGGCCCCGATCCTCTCCGTCCCGGTGCTCCTCGCCCTCGGCCTCGTGCTGGTCGCCCTTCGGCTGCGCCCCGAGGCGCGCACCACACTGATCGAGAAGCCTACGAGCGTCCGGCCGACAGACTCGCGGGTGTGGCCGTTCCTGCTCGCCGGGTTCGGCATGTTCACCGCCCTGGGGTTCATCCAGATCGTCACGGGCTTCATAGTCCAAGACCGACTTCACCTGGACGCGAAGACAGCCGGAGTGCTCACCGGCGCGGCCCTCCTGGCCGCAGGTATCGGCATGATCCTCGCCCAGACAGTCGTTGTTCCTAGTACGGGATGGGGCCCGGCCACCCTGCTGCGTGTGGGCGGCGTGGTTGCGCTGCTCGGATTCCTCGTGCTGATCCCCGATGCCGGGCCGGTCGCCCTCTTCGGATCGATCGCCCTCATCGGCCTGGGCTTGGGTACCGCCATGCCCGGCTACACCGCCGGACCAACACTGTTGGTCTCCCGCGAGGAACAAGGAGGCCTGGCCGGGCTCATCGCCGCCAACATGGGTCTCACCTTCGTCGTCGCACCCACCGCCGGTACCGTCCTGTACGGCGTCTGGACCTCTCTGCCGATCATCGTCGGCGCGGCCATCATGGCCATCGTCTCCGTGTTCGTTCTCCTTCACCCCCGATTCCGACGCATCCCGACTCCGCCCGAAGGCGATGCGACGAATTCGGACGTGCCAACGCAGGACGCCGGCCATGAACGTTGAGGCAAACGGGCTCTTCCCGGTTCGTGGTGATGGGGAGCGTCGCGTCGTTGACGTAGAACGGCTCGTGGTCCTGCTGTGATGGGTGTTGTCAAGACATCCGAATCTCAGAGGACCACGAGCCTGTGCACGAGAGTACTGGTTCGCAGCGTGATGCTGCGAGCACGATCTTCAACTTGCCCAATTACCGCGTCATCGATGCCGTCGACCTGCCCGACGGGGGCCGGCGGGTGGTGATCGCCTCGACCGTCCCGCCGGGCTGTCCGTCCTGCGGCGTGCTGGCGACGAAGGTCCATTCCCGCCGGTCTGTCAAGTCCCGGGTTTTCTAGAGGCTGAGCGTTCGTTCAGTTTCTTAGGCTGCTAATTCCTGTAGGCTCGTGTAGTGGGTTGCTTCGATTTCGGCGGGAGTCTGATACCCAAGCATTGAATGTAG
>NZ_RHFH01000030.1 GCF_004745075.1 Brevibacterium sp. S111 | reverse complement strand
GGCCTCGAGAGCCAGCCGGGTAGCTCGTTCACGTACTTCTGGTAGATATTTCGAGGTAGGCATGATGTGTTGAGGGTAGTCCTTTCTTGGGTAACCGCATACCCTCCATCAAACCAAGGACGAATCATAGTCCTTCGCCTGGTAGTCCAAAACCGAAGGAACGTCCGTGTGAGTCGCCTTCGCCTCGACGACGGCCACGAGTTGTTTGCCAACGAAGAGTGCGTAGTCAGCGAAACCGCGTGTACCACCGTTCGCGAGAGCCGAATCTGTCGGCCATTCGGCAATTGCGATATTCCTGCCAGCTTGTGGTCGTGTCCCCTTCGAATACCGCAGCGTTTCAGTGTCAGCTTCCCAGCCGACTTGTCGCAGCTGTTCATCGATCAATAGGCGTGTCTCAGCCTCAGTGCGGGGGCGCTGGTTTGCCGCTTTTTCGCTACGCTCGCGTCGTGCAGTCTTCGTGACTGCGGGTGCCGTTTGAGCTTTCTCTTCGTCGGCAGCAATCAGCGCGATCTCGTCCTGCTCCAATACTTGGGCGTCGGGTCCAGTAGTACCGGTAGCAGGAAGCACGTACTCGGGAACGGTGAGGTTTACAGGGCCATACGTTGTGGCGAACCAACCCGTAAGCGAATGCACTACGGGAAGGAACTGACTTGCAGTTGCTTCGTCGCCCCACCCATCGTGAGCGGCTTTGTTGCGTGCTTTACGCAGAAGGTGGAGAACATCCACGACGTCCTTGGGAAGTAACCCCTCGCGCTGGAGTGCGTCAATACGAGCAACGGCTCTGTTGTCGTCAGGTTCCTTCACATTGTCGAATTTGAACACCATCGACAATATTGATTCGCCGATCAGGCCCAGCTTCATGAGAGAAGAGTTCGGGTCAGACTGCCGGTATGCCTCGGCGAGATTGCCTAGTGTTGCAAGCGAAGGGAACGGACCCTTCAAGTAGGTGAAGTTTCCGCCCATTTCACGAACTTCCTTTCGCTAGATAACCATCTTGGACTTGGCCGCGAGTCGCAGCTACTTTTTGCTCGGTGACATAAGACCCGTCGGGAACTCCACTACGTGCCCGTTAAGCAGCTTCTCTGCCGCTTATAGAACCCATGTCCAATACCTAAGCCAACTATATAGGAACATGCACGCTCAATCTCACCGAGTAATGTCACGTTGCAACGGGAACGTACCAGTCCCGTCCTCGTCCGCAGGCTGCGTAGCTCCTTCAGCTCTTCCGGGATCGTTGACGCCAGCGTGTCGATGAGCCTGGTCATGATCGTTTTGCCCTTCTTCAGCGTCGCAGCGTAAGCGGCGATCGTGTCTTGGGCGACCCCGACGTCCAAGGATTTCGGTCTGTAGCCGCCTCCTGGTCTCATCGAGCTTCGTTCCGACAAGAGCGACCACATGGAACGGATCCATGACCGTTGTTGCCTCCGGCAGCACGTCGGTGGCGGCCTTCTTGTACCCAGCGAAGGCATCCATCGCGACGTGATCGGGTCCGGCCCTGAACTCATCGGGTTGGTCGGCCAACCAGTTGCTGAAGGCCTCACCCCAGCGGCCGGGGACGATGTTGAGCAATCGTGGCGGCCGGGACGTGAGATCACAGTCACCCACCGGTCGATGCCGCGATGGGACCAGCAGTGCTCATCGACGCCGATCGTGGACACACCATCGAGTCGGGAGGCATCGGCGAGCAGGAGCTTGCGGCCGAGGTCGAGGACGGCCGAGCACACGGTGTTACACGAGGTGGCGAGGTTCTTCGCGATGACGTGGATGCTCATCTTGTCGATGACGACCGACTTCAGCGCCCACAGACGTGCGGTGCGGGAGAGCTTCGACCGCCCCACACAGGCTCGTGCCGGCGTCTGGGACCACCGCCGGCGGCAGTCAGAACAAGTGTAAGTACGAATCCTGATTGCCAAGGTCACCGCAGTCAGGCCGGTGGGTGGATGGATGAGCTTGCGGATCCGTGTCGCCCGGACGAGACCTCGCTGCGCGCAGTCCGGGCAAGAATCGTCTTGCCCGGTGAGCAGACACAGCACGGTCAGATGCCTGCCCGAGTGGTGTTGTCCGATCGCGGTGAGCCCGAGACCAGCCAGGGAGAGTGTGGTGTCGAGGCAGGGCAGGGTAAAGTTGTGCAATAGGGACCTTGGGTCGTGATGGAGTCTTGAACACCTACATCATTGCATCCAAGGCCCCGTACTCCTTCGCCCCTCGATCAAGGTCCTCTGCACCGCCCTATTTATGAAGAGCCGAAAACGCTGCCAACACTATCGCTGTGGAGACTCGCACGCGCCTGAAAGTTCCTTTATACGAAACTGAGTATGTGAAATGCCGAGAACTCAGAAATGAAAGAGCTAGTGCATAGAACCGGGTGAGCACTGAAGTATCAAGCCGGGAAATAGAAAGTTATAAAGTTTGATGCTCGTCAACCGATGAGAACGAGACTCCACGTAGTCACGAACTGACACACCAGCTCAATCTAGAGGCGCTTTCGAATACGGATTCCCAGAACCGGCACGTACAAGCCGACGGTAAATGTAACGATCTACAGTCCTCAATCTAGTAGCCCTACAGTTTTACTGAATTACGATCAGGTCGTCCAGCGATACGCCGATCAACCACACCACATGGTTATCACTAGTTTGAATTACCAAAATGAGAAGCAGACCCCCATTTAAGATAATAGGCAAAGAAAGGGTCAGCGATGTGCACGGTCGAAGCGGGCCCGTCCTCTATGAATTCGAGGACAGGCTGCACTCCGCTGAATTCGTCCTCATTTTCGCCTCGAGAGTCGAGCTCATCCTCCGAAGGTTGAGAGTTGTCTAAACGCGTAGCGGCAATTCTGCTCATATATTGAAGCGTGCGGGTGACCTGGTGAGCCTCGGGAGGTTTCCCAACAACAAGATTGTCAATCTCGACCCTAATACGGTCGCGAGTAATCTCTAAATCAGGCAGGCAGTTTGCCATGGCCTTTAGAGCCAATCCATAAGTATCAAGACCAGCACCGTCTCCTTTCAACCGCCAAGTGGTCCGCTTCTGGCCTTTCTCTTGTGGGCCACGAAGGAGCTTTGTAAACCACCGTCTCGAAGCGTCACTGGCGGCGCGCGCGAAAAATTCATCCCACGACTCAGGCGCAACAAGAGCCTGAATAGTGGGCCTCGCTTCTCGAATATAATTTTTAGTACGTACGAGGTCGCGACACAATTGTTGCATAATGTGCGGACTCCCAAAGCTCATATGTGCCAAGTTTAGTTCGAGATCTCCTGTAGAGTCCTCAACGTTCAGTATTCTGAATCCGGCTTGCGCAATATAGATCAATTCCTGAACCGACCATGCCGATGTCTCTAATAGATCCATTCGACCGTCCATGTCTTCAACCGCATTTGCCACATCGTGCCTCCTATAGGTGATCGACGCGAAAATCGACCTTAGCCCCCTATAGACCAACGGCTTGACCGCTCTAACGATTTCTTTCTGAACTTCTCGGTCAATAAAGTGAAAGTCATCAATAACGAGAGCCCGCTGCGCCCGCAACAAAGCATCTTTCACCGTGGGAGCAATCGACGAAACATATCGAGAACCGAAGGACTGAGAATCAGTATCACTCGTACCCCCTCCGCCTTCAGTGACTAACAGTTTCGCTTTTCCAGAGAACGATGTGGTCGTACTTAGACTCTCCGAGACATCCGTATCAAGTTTCGCTTCGATCTCGTTACCGATCAGCTCCCAAAGATTCTCCGGGGACTTTACGTCTTGGCCATCGATCCAAATCGGATTATCGACCACTCGATCTAAAAGTACAGTCTTACCAGTTTTCGTGGGGCCCAGAAGGACCAATATCGATCCACCGTCATCCAGGTAATCCCTCAATTTTTCCTCGAGATTCAGAGTTTCTCGAGGATTATACGTATAAATTGGTTCTTTTCCAGGAACAAAAACTTCGCCAGTTTTGATTGGTGTCATCATAACCCACATACTACCCGAGCTACCCGTGGAGTCGGTCACGATTGTTTCGGTCGTCAAAACCAATCTGGGACGATGATTCGTTGACTTCGCGCGGGTGTTGCGGACCGGGTATCGTTGAGGGAAACATGCGTGCGCGCTCTGTCAGATCACGAAGACTGCATATTACAACACCCTTGCGCCAAAGCAATCAGCCACCAGGACATCAAGAGTGCAACTCCAATTCTTCGTTTTGGAACTCGCCGGGAGTAAGCCACAGTCCCTCGCCAGTCTGCTAGCAATTTGCAAAATTGTAGTTCTTACGACAACGCGCAGACGCGATCATCAGTCAACCATCCGTCTACAACCCGAGGAACTCGCGCATCGCCGGCAGCTCCCGCCGTGCCTGCGACAGACCCATCCGGTGAGCGGCAGCCAGTCGCGAGAGATCGCAAGTGCTGCTATCGACCGGCATGCGTTCGGGAACGAAGACGTGCGCCTTCCCCTTCGCCTCGAGTTCGAAGATGCGTTCACGGGTCTCGTTGTAGCGCTTCCACCGAGTAAGCAACGCTTCAGCCAGTGCCGGATACTTGCGGAAGACGCCCCGGAATACTGCAGGGAACCTCTGCGGCGCCTTCTTGTAGCCGCACTCCTGAGTGAGGACGATGACGAACTTCTCGAAGCCCTTGCTCTGTGCCTGGCTCAGGGCGATGCCGCCGTCCTCCCCCATTGCACCGTCGACGTACACATGCCCATCGAGGTGCACCGGCGGCATGACAATCGGCGCGGCCACAGACCCGCCGGGTCACCGCCGAAGTCGGTTTCGCCGTCATCTGTTTCGTCGGCGCCCCCGGTAAAGTCCGGGTCGAGAGCGGAGTCAGTGCAGACGAAGCGTCCCTGCTTAAGCAGGAAGCAGGCGGTCAACGGATTTCCGTCGCCGCTGGCCGTGGCAGTGCGGGAGTAGACGCTCAGCTGCACGGCTTCGTCCTCGTCGATCATCGTGCGATACCGCTTGCCTGAGTTCGACCATTTGAGGTCGATGATGGCCGGTCGCCCATCGTCGAAGGTTCCTTCGAGGTCGCGCATTCCGCCCAGCTCCACGGTTCTGGGCGAGCCATTAACTCTGAGCTCCCAGACGTGGGTGAAGTCAGCCTCGGTGTCGGTGAGGGTGATGCCGCGGTTCTGCAAGGCGGTGAACAGGGAGGTCAGGGAGGCGAGCACGGTGGATCGGATGATCCCCAGTCGGGCTTTCTGGCCGGGCAGCAGAGCCTCAACGATGTACTGCCAGGTGTGCGGTAGATCGGTCAGGCGGTCCTGCAACTCGAGCGTATCGATACCCAGGGGCCAGTTCGGTCCATGTCGACGGATGAGGCTGAGAACCTCTTGCAAGTCATCGGCTCTGCCGGGAGCCAGAGACGCGGCTGAGTCGTGGGCCGGCCCGAGGCGAACCAGACGTTCCACTGCGGCCAGGGCCTCGATCCGGGGATGTTCTGCATAGGTTTCTGTCTCGGAGCTCGGCTGCCAACCGGCCTCAACGGCATCGTCGCGCAAGCGCAGGAGGTGGTGGGCGGTGTTCCACGGATCGGTGGCGAAGGAACGGCGATACCAGGGGTGGTCGGCCTCGGCCATGAGTGACCGATACTGTGCGATGCGGATCGGACGGTTGACGGCCGATCGTGCAGTCCCCAGCCGGGTCTGCAGAACGCCGAGGAGACCGAGCGGGCCGGTGACGACGGTCGTGCCGGTAGGACTGGTAGTGACGTGGGGGCGGTGAGTCCTGCGGTGGGACTGCCATGGGGCTCGGTCGAGGGTCCACTCGAACTTGATGCGCATCCTTGCTCCTCCCTGCCCAACTGATGACGACAGTAGTAGGGCGGTGTGGTTTCGCCAAACGGCTTTACCAACAACTGACACATTGGCCGTCCGGAATCGACCAGTTCGTCAGTGGCATCGTCCGATCACATACCGATGGTTCGAAGTCCCACCCACAATGTAAGGTCGCTGTATGGGATTTCAGACTCCGCAGTACACACTGGATCAGTACCTTGGGTGGACGGTTGATGGAAGGATCCAACTCCCCGATTTCCAACGCGGATACAAATGGGACGACGAGCGCATCCGTCAGCTGCTCGTCACGATTCTTCGCGGTCATCCCATGGGGGTCGTGATGTTGCTCGACACGAACAATGACGAGGTCCGTTTCAAGCCGCGTCCAGTCGAAGGTGTCGCTCTCGACCAGGACACTCCTCCGGCTTACCTCCTTCTCGACGGGCAGCAGCGCCTCACTTCATTAACCCAGGCGTTGACCGGCGACGGTGTCGTCGAGACTAAGGACGCGCGCGGAAAACTCATGTCCCGGCGGTACTTCGTCAGCATCAGCAAGGCGCTGGGCGGCGAAGAATCGATGGATGAGGCCGTCATCTCTGTTGATGGAGACGGGATGATCAAGTCGAATTTCAACCGGGATGTTGATCTCGACCTGTCGACACCAGATCTACAGAGAGAACAAGGATACTTTCCTCTCAATCTCTTGTTCCAGCCGGTGGAGAGTCAAGGGTGGATCATCAAGTACGCCCTGGTCGACCAGGAGTCGGCGGGACGCTTCCACGCGGAAGTATTGACTCCGGCGCTGAGGTATTCCATCCCCGCGATCGAGCTGGACCGCAACACCTCGAAATCTGCAGTCGCCACTGTCTTCGAGAAGGTCAACACCGGTGGACTCCAACTCAATGTCTTCGAATTGCTGACAGCAACATTCGCCGGCGACGCCGACTACTATTCCGAGTATGGGACGGACTTCCGCCTCAATGACGACTGGCGCGAGACGCAAGCAATATTCGAAGCCCAACCGGTGCTGCAGGAGGTCAGCAACACCGACTTCCTCAGGGCAGTGACCCTCCTTGCCACACGAGAGAAGAATCTGACCGGCACACGGACGCGCCCGACTGCCGTATCCGCCCGCAGTGAAGACGCTCTGAGGATCACTCTCTCGGAGTATCTGCGGTGGCGCGACCCGCTGCGGCAGGCATTCCTCTGGGCTGCAGGCTTCCTCGCCGATCGGCACATCTTCGACACCCGCTTTCTGCCCTATGGCACACAGCTGATTCCTCTGGCCGTCATCAAGGTGATCCTCGGCTCTGATGCAGACCTGCGCGGACCGCATGGCCGAATCATCCAATGGTTCTGGTGCGGAATCCTCGGCGAGCTCTACGGTGGCACGACCGACACTCGTTTCGTCCGCGATATCATGTTCGTTCCCGATTGGGCCAGGGGAATCGACGGAGCAGCTGTTCCGACAACCGTCCTGGACTCACAATTCGTCGAGTCGCGTCTTCATTCCCTGCGCACACGAAACGCTGCCGCCTACAAAGGTATCTACGCACTTTTGCTTGAGAATCAAGCACGTGACTGGATGGAAGACAAGCGGTTGGACCTAGTTCAGCATCGCGAGTTAGCGGTCGACATCCACCATATATTCCCTAAGAAGTGGTGCACGGATCAGAACATCGACGAAGAACATCGTGAGTCGATCGTCAACAAGACCGCGATCAGTGCTAAGACAAACCGTTCAATCGGCGCTCGAGCTCCGTCCCACTATTTAGATCTCATCGAGCGTAATGCACAGATCTCAGCTGGCCAGGTCGATGAAGTGCTTACTTCGCATTGCATCAACCCCAGCCTTTTGCGAAACGACGATTTCGCCGGCTTCTTCTCTGACCGACGCGAAAGATTGCTCGGTTTGGTCGAATCGGCGATGCAGAAGCCTGCACAGAGGGATGTGTCGCAAGGGTACCTTGTTGAGGAATCGTCCCAATTCGAAGAAGCTGAGGTGGCCGAATCCGCCACTGAGTCAGTCGACGAATCGACTCCAGGGGCGGGACTCGACGTCGCCACGGTCTCGGTTAGCGAGGTCTGAAGCATCCAAGTGCACGCAGATCCAGCCAGGGCGAGGATTGCGCTAGTCAGGAATACTATGCCCTTAATCGAATTGTTCACTTTGAGAAACAGCAGGGACAAAGGGGCTCTTCCGGTTTCAGAGTGCGTTGACCCGGGCCGATAGCTGCCCGGAGTGGAGCAGACAGCGCAGCACGTAGTGCTCGAAGTTCCTGAAGCCCAGACCAATGCCCCGCAGATGCTCGAGGCGTCC
>NZ_RHFH01000002.1 GCF_004745075.1 Brevibacterium sp. S111 | reverse complement strand
TACGGGAACTGAAAAGTGGAATCAGACTGGTGAGAGACCGGGACGATGTTCCCTGCCCATTTGTCGACATTTTGCGAGAACCGGATTCACACCACGGCTCCCATACCGATCGGTGGATCAAGGCTTACCCGTGCCCGCGCCCGTGCCGGTTCCCGGCCTCGCGACGCTCACCTCGCGACTCTCAGCGCGCGACGCTCACCTCGCAACGCTCGGTCCGCGACTCACAGTCCGGACGACCGGGTGGCGGCGAGCGGCCGGAGACGTATGATGCCAGGAACGACGCTTTCCAATCGATTGTCCGCTCAGTCGCTCGGTCGGGTCGCGGTCAGCCGCCGGCCCCGCCTCGGCGAGGCGGATTCGCGAGGATCGGCGTCGTTGGGATCGAACGTCGCCAGGATCAAAGGAGAACCTTCAATGCGCACCATCAACGGCATCGACGAGATCGAATCGCTCATCGGTCAAGAACTCGGAGCCTCCGAGTGGACGACGATGGACCAGGACGCCATCAACACCTTTGCCGATGTCACCGATGACCACCAGTGGATCCACATCGACGAAGCCCGCGCGGCCGAGGGCCCCTATGGTGCGACCATCGTCCACGGGTTCTTCACCCTCTCGCTCATCCCGAAGTTCTCCGCCGAGATCTTCACGATCGAGGGCGTGTCCATCCGCGTCAACTACGGACTCAACAAGGTCCGCTTCCTCCAGCCCGTGGTCGTCGGCTCGCGCCTGCGCGGCAGGGTCGAGGTCAAGGAGGTCATCCGCGGCCAGAAGGGCACGCAGGTCATCCTCAACCACACGATCGAGATCGAGGACCAGGAACGTCCCGCCTGCGTCGCCGAGGTGGTCACCCTCCTCGTCGAGTGAGGCTCGGTCCGGTAGGGCGGCGCAACACTGCCAGCGGGGTCATACCATCTGCCAGCGAAATGGGTGTGGTCAGATTGCCAATATCGAGCTTGAATTGGGCAATCTGACCACACCTATCTTTCGCCGACCGGCGCAGCGGCCAGGTGGCGTCCTCAGATAAGTCCGCCTGCGCGCAGGTGGTGGGCGATCAGACGGCAGATCTCCGACATGTCCGAGCCTTTCGATACTCGGATGACCGTCCAACCCTCCGCCTGAAGTGCTGAGATGCGGCGATTGTCCTCAGCAAACTGGGTAGGCGAGCTCCGGTGGTGGTCTCCCTCGTACTCAATGGCGAGCCTGATCGACGGATAGCCCATGTCTGGATGGAGTTCTGTCCCGATGAGCGCACACATGACTGCCGGATGGACCAGGGGTTCAGGAAGACCTGCGTCGATGAGATGCAATCGCAGCCTCGTCTCCGGTGGAGAGTCCACATCGTCCCGGACCAAGTCGAGCGCGCTTTCAGCGGTGAGACGTCCGTACACTCGGCGGCGGGAAGCAAGCTCAGCGCGGATCTCGTCGATGGTTGTCACCGGTCCACCGTGCCACCGGCCGACGGCGGCATCACCAAGCTCCACGAGTTGCCTGACCGTCAGCACCCGCGCAAGTTCGATGAATAACTGCGGTACCGTGACGAGCGGCAGGCCGAAGAAGTTCTCCGACCGCAGCCATTCGTAGCGATGGAAGACAACATTCTTCCGATACCTGGACAGGCACTTGTCTTCGCGGGCCACATGCATCCGTGTATCGGCATTCCACGGCACCGGCAAGCCATATAACCGTGCCGCAGTGACATTGCAGGCGACCACATTCGGGTCGATGCAGGCCAGACCCGACAGCTTCACTCGCTCTTCGATCCACTCGGTATCCGCCCAAGTCGGAGCGACGACCCGAGTCGTGGGAGCGGCTTCGACCCATACGCCGTAGTCGAGCTGCTGGTACTTCCGCCCGTCGTCCAGCGCGCGACGCGTGATTCCCCGCGAAGCGGCCTGCGCCCTCGTGAACGGAATAGCGGCGGTCAACAACTGACGTGGCTTCTCCGACCAGGACCGGACGCGCAGCTTCCGCGGCTTCGTACTGTCGCGCGGCGGCGGAGGAGCCGTCGATCCCCCAGCTGCGTTAGCCGGAACGTCGGCCCGATTGTCGTGCAGCGGGTTGGCCTGCGGGCTCATCCGCGAGCTGGTCCTAGAACCGGCCCGTGAGTTGGTCGCCTGACCGCTTTGCGGGCCGGACCGCTGGGTAGCGTTGAGTGGCCGCGAATCTGACGCCTGATTATCCATGGCATGAGACTGCCTCACCCTTGACGAAGAATGCCAGAGGCGAATATCCGCCTGTGGACAGAGTTGCGATATCCACAGGCGGAGTACGTACGACTCGCCGCTCGCTCCTCGCGGCTATGGACGGAGGAAGACGCCGGAGATGGGTGGGGTCAGATTGCACATTTCTGCGTCGAAAATGGCAATCTGGCCACACTCATCTCACGGGCGAGGCAACAGCGGTCGGTGCTGCGCGGCGCAACCGGCGGGCAGGCACCCCGGACCGCCCCGCAGGTCAGCTCGGGCGGTGGGCGTCGAGGAGCTGGGCGACGCGGATGTAGCCGAGGTGCGAGTAGGCCTGCGGGTGATTGCCCAGGTGCGCCTCGGCGACGGGGTCGTACTCCTCGGACAGCAGCCCCGTCGGCCCGAGCAGGTTGTCGACCTGCCGGAACAGGTCCCACGCGTCGTCGATGCGACCGACTTCGATGAAGGCCTCGATGAGCCAGGTCGTGCAGATGTGGAATCCGCCCTCGAGGCCGGGCAGCCCGTCGTCGTAGCGGTAGCGGAACACGGTCGGCCCGACCCGCAGCTCACGTTCGACGGCGTCGACGGTCGAGACGAACCGCGGATCATCGGCGTCGACGAGCCCGGAGAGCCCGACGAACAGCGCCGCCGAGTCCAGATCCGTCTCCCCGTAGGCGACGGTGAACGCCCCGACCTCCTCGTTGTACCCGTGGGTGAGCACGTCGTGGGCGATCTCCTCGCGCAGCTGCCGCCACGCCCCGGGCGGTTCGCGGTCGAACCGTTCGGCGATCCGCAGCGCCCGATCGACCGTCACCCAGCACATCACTCGCGTGTAGACGTTGTGCTTCGGTGCGCGCCGGGCCTCCCAGATCCCGTGATCGGCCTCGAACCACCGCTTGCCCACGGCTTCGACCATCTGGCAGGTGAGGGTCCAATAGTTCTCGGGAAGCTCGCCGAGGTGGCCGCTGAGTTCGTCGAGCAGCTCCGTGACCGGGCCGAACACGTCCAATTGGACCTGGTGTTCGGCGGCATTGCCGACCCGCACCGGCCGAGAGCCGGCGTATCCGGGCAGGTGGGCGAGCACCGCTTCGGTGGTCAGCGCCGAACCGTCGACGGCGTAGAGCGGGTGGAGCTGTTCGGGTGAGACGGTGCGGGAGAGGATCCCGGACAGCCACGACAGGAAGCCTTCGGCCTCGCCCGTCGAACCGAGCGCGAGCAGGGCCCGGACCGTCATCGACCCGTCCCGCAGCCACGTGTACCGGTAGTCCCAGTTGCGCACGCCGCCGATACCCTCGGGCAGGGAGGTCGTGGGGGCGGCGAGGACTCCTCCGGTGGGTTCGTGGCACAGGGCGCGCAGGGTGATCGCCGAGCGGATGACCTCTTCGCGGTGATGGCTGGGCAGGTGCAGCGAGTCGACCCAGTTCGTCCAGAAGTTCAGGGCACGTTCGCGCACATGGTGCTCCCCGCCGGTGGCGATATAACCGGCGTCGCCGGTGCCCGTACCGCAGGCGAGGACGAGCACGACCCTGCCGCCGGGCTGCTGCGAGGGCACGACGGTCGCCTCGGCGGTGTGGGAGTCGCCGTTCTCGACGAGCTCGAAGTCGAGCCCCGGGGCATGGAGTTCGATGGGTTCCGAGGTCCCGAGCACCGCCACCCCGTCATCGGTCGTCACCATGCGGGTCGGCACCGTCGCATAGTCGAGGCGAGGGGCGAAGCGGATCCGGGCGGGAGCATCGCCGGTGAGCACGCGCACGACGATCGTGTCGTCGCTGTGCCCGTCGACGGGAGCGAGGTAGTCGATGCAGCTGAGGCCGGCCCACCGAGTCTCGAGCAGCGTGGAGTGCCCGAGGTAACGCTGAGTCAGCGGGCTCGCCCCGCCGACGGGGGCGACGGCGAAGAACCCGGCCGCCTCGGTGCCGAGGATCTCGGAGAACATCGAGGCAGAATGCGGCAGCGGGTGCGGCATCCAGCAGATGCTGCCCGCGGGATCGACGAGCGCGGTCGACTGCCCGTTGCCGATCAGGCTGTGCCGCTGAATCGGGGTGGCCCGCCGACCGAAGAGCCAGGACTTGCGCAGTTCGAACAGGGCCCCGAGGACGGTGGAGACCTCGTCCGAGGAGGCCAGGCGGAAGTCCGCGTGCGTCGTCGTGGGCTCGGTGCCGACCTTCAGCCCGAGGTCGTGCTCACCGAGGGTCTCGAGCGCGAATTCGTCGGCGGTGTCATCGCCGATGAACACCACGTTCTCGGCTCCGGTCTGCACCCGCAGCCGGGTCAGGGCTTCGGCCTTCGACGACGGCACCACGGACAGGTCGATGACCTGCTTGCCCCTGGTCGGGTGGATCGGATGGGCGGTCGCGAGCTGTTCGACGGCGGCTTCGACCCGGCGGCGTTCGGTCTCGTCGAGTCCGCGCAGGTGGACGGCCGCGCCCGTGGTCTTGTGCTCGATGACCTCGCCGGGCAGGGTGCGGGTGAGCTCGGCGCGGAAGTCGGCCAGGGTCGCCCGCTGCGCCTCGGTGAGGCTGGCGATGGTGAAGGTGTCGGTCTCTCCGCCGTGGGATCCGAAGAGGTGGACCTCCCGCGGCAGGCGCGACATCGCCGCGAGGTCACGCAGGCTGCGACCGGAGATGACCCCCGCCGAGGTGGACGGCAGGAGGGCGAGCGCGCGCAGTGAGTCGACCGAGCTCTCCAAGGGAAAGGCTTCGCTGGGGACGTCGACGATGGGAGCGATCGTGCCGTCGTAATCGGTGGCCACGAGCAGAGACGGGGACCGGGAGAGTTCGAAGAGGCGGCGGAAGAGGGCGGGGTCGAGTTCGCGGCTGGCTTCGGCGAGGTCGCCGAGGAGTTCGGAGGACCTCACCGAGGCGGCGATGGTGGCCAATCGGGATTCGGTCGCGCTCTCGTACTCGACAGTGCTCATCTCACCTCGGGTGTCTCGGGTGCCCGGTCAGGGCTCGTTCTTCGGGGCAGTTCCGTCATCTGATTCGTCGGAGTCGTCGGAGGTGGCCGCCTCGGCGGGGGTGCCGATCTGCTCGGCCGGTTCGCCGCGCTTGGCCAGCTGGCGACCTTTGCTCAGGCGGGAGTACCCGCCGATGATGAAGATCACGCCGGCGATGAGGGTCGCGGCGCCGGTGAAGCCGAGGATCGACAGGGCCTCCATACCGTCGCCGAAGACGAGGATGATGCCCAGCAGGGCGTGGGTTCCCGCAGCGATGAGGAAGTCCGAGGCCATCGGCTGGGACTTCAGCTGCCTGTAGGCCCAGAATTCGAGCGCGCCGTGCAGCAGGGCCCAGATGCTCAGCGCCGCGCGCAGCTCGGCGGGGTGGTCGGCGAGGAAGAGGAATACGATCGCCGGGATCGCAATGACGGCCTGGCCGTAGATCGCGGTGCGCACGTTCAGCGGTGCGCGCACGGCTTCGAATACCAGGGCGAGGGCGAAGAGGATGAGGTAGCCGATGGCGAGGTGGTCGACGACGTCGGTCGGCATGCTCAGCTGCAGCGGGTTGCTGTCATCACGGGGCCAGAAGACGGTGGCGATGCCGAAAACCACACCGAGGAGGCCACGGACGACCATGGGCGTGCCGAGCCGTTTCGCGGCGGCGATGGCCTGCGGGGAGGCCTCGGAACGCGGGGACGTGGATTCGGTGCGCGGCTCTTCGGTACTCATCACGACACCAGTCTAGGTCGCCTGCCTGAGTCTGTCCGTTCAGCCCTGACTCAGGCGCGGACGCACCCTTCGAGACGTATTTACGTAATTACGTATTTATTGTATTATTGAGCCATGGAATCGACGCCTTCATCGGAGGAACGCCTCTCTGCACTCGAACGCCGAGTCGCCGAGCTCGAAGCCGGAGCCTCACCCGTGACGGGGGCAAGGGCATCGGGTGCTCCCGCGGAGACGGGCAGCGCAGAATCGTCCCCGGCTGCGGGCGGGACGGGATCCGCGCCCCCGGGCGAGGCAGCCGCGGGGCTGCCCGGCGACACGGACACGTTCTGGGCACTGCACGGACTCGTCGACCGCCTCGGCGAGGACGGCGGAGTGACCTACACCGGGTACACCACTCCCCCGGGCGCCGACGGCCCCGTGGCATGGCAGATGGGGCTGACGACTGCGGGACTGGGCGACATCGATTTCGCCGAGGCGGCCGGATCCCTGGCAGCGCTCGGCCATCCCGTCCGACTCCAGCTGTTGCAGGCGATCTACGAAGGCACGTCGACCGTGGCCGAGCTCGGTCGGGACGAGCGCTTCGGCACGTCCGGGCAGATCTACCACCATGTGCATGCCCTCGCCGGTGCCGGATGGCTCGAGAATGCCCGCCGCGGGCACTGGCGAGTCCCCGCCTCGCGGGTCATCCCGCTGCTCACGCTCGTGCTCATCGGCACGCACTGAACGACACGGGCGGCGAGCGTTCCGTCCCTGATCACCGCACTTCCCACCCCCGACCACGAGGAGGAACGATGACCGAAACCGATCCCGACCGCAGGCCTCCGGCGGACGGTGAGGCGACTTCCGGGCGCGCGCCTCGGCGCCGGATCATCGCCCTGGCCGCCGCGACACTCACGGCCGTCGCTCTCGCCGTCCTCACCCCGTGGCCGCGCGGCTTCCAAGGAACTCCCACCGGTGACGCCGAGCTCATGAGCGAGCTCGCACAGACCCTCGGCAGCAAACACTGGCAGCACATCGCCGCGGCCCGCATCGACGGCGACGAGGTCACCTTCGCGGGCACCGGGGCCGATGAACACACCGAATTCGAGATCGGCTCGATCACGAAGACGTTCACCGCCGCCCTCTTCGCCGATGCCATCGACCGGGGCGAGATCGACGCGGACACCCGCCTCGGCGAGGTCTGGCCGGACCTGCACGGGAAGGTCGCCGAAGTGAGCCTCAAGTCCATCGCCCAGCAGCGGTCGGGTCTGCCCTCGCAGAAGCCGTGGTCAGGGTGGGGCGAGGGCCTCTCCGGCATCCTCGCGAACTACGTCCGCGCGGACCCCTACCGCGGTGACGCCGCCGCCATCGTGGCCGGTCTGCACGAGGCGGAGGTCGGGAAGAAGGAGCCCGAGTACTCGAACTTCGGCTTCGCCGTCCTCGGTCAGGCCATCGCCGAGGTCACTGGGGAGGACTACGGCGAGCTCGTGCGGACGCGGATCACCGAACCGCTGGGAATGAAGGAGACCTTCGTGCCGGACTCCCCCGAGGGATTGAGCCACGGCCGCACCTCCTCGGGCCTGTCCGCCGCCCCGTGGGTGATGGGCGGCTCCGCGCCCGCCGGTGCGATCCGCTCGACCGCCCACGACATGTCGATCTGGCTGCGGGCGGTACGCGATGGAAGCGCTCCCGGCGCGAATGCCGCCGAGCCCCGCGCCGATTTCGATGAAGGCGACCGCATCGGCTGGGCCTGGTTCACGACGAAGACCCGCGCGCCGAACCTCACCTGGCACAACGGAGGTACAGGAGGCTACACGTCGTTCCTCGGCTTCGATGCACAGTCCGGGCGGGGTGTCATCGTGCTCAACGACTCCGCGAACTGGGTCGATGCGGCTGCAGCGCTGATCTCAGACACATCCGACGCCGGGCCGGCGCGACCGGTCGACGTCAGACAGGAGGGAGCACGGTCATGAATCCCGAATTCGTCTCAGCGGTCATCGGTGCGATCATCGCAGCCTGGGGCGCCTTCGCAGCACTGCGGGCATCCAGGTCGGCGACGCGGATGGGCCTGCTCTCGGGGATCGGCACGGGCGTGATGTTCGTGCTTCTCATCCGCCTCGTCGGACCCTTCGGAGGCTGGGCCGACTGGTTCGTCTGGGTCTGGCTGGCCGCCATGGCCACCATCGTCGTCGCCGTCTTCCGGGCAGTTCTCGTCTGGCCCGGCCTGCCCTGGCGGGCCGAAGACGCAAAGACCCGTCGCAGCGAGGTGAGCGGACTCGGCTTCTCCGTCGTGGCCGCCCTCGTCATCGCCGGAGCCCTGGTTCTGCCCGGACTTCTCCTCTGAGCCCCAGCGAACGCAGCATCACAGGATGCAGGCCACCCGCGCCCCCGACGGGCGCGGACGCCTCACCCGGAGGCGATGGATCACTTGCCCGTGATCGTCAGGGTCCCGCCGTCCTCGGTGACCTCGTACTTCGGCAGCGGTTCCTCGGCCGGACCGGAGAGCACCTCACCGGTGGTGACCGAGAAGTTCGTCGAGTGGCACGGACAGATGATGGCTTCCTCGGTGACCCTCTTGACCTGGCAGCCCTGGTGCGTGCACACGGACGAGAACGCGAAGAACTCGCCCTTCTTCGGCTGAGTCACAACATAGGTATCGTCGATGACGGTGCCCGATCCGACGGGAACATCGGAGCTCGGAAGGCTCGCATCCTGCGTCGGCGCGGCCTCCTCCTCTTCGGGTGAGCACCCCGAGGTGGCCGCCACCGAGGTGCCGACGACCGCAGCGGTTCCGGCCACGCCCACGGTCTTCATCACCCGACGCCGGCTCGGGGCCTCGGCCGCGGTCGACTCTGCCGGGATGGGGGTGATCGGGCTCGTGGTCATCGGAATCTGCTCCTTCTCGCGGATGCGCACAATCCACCATGCCGGCGCCCCGGCATGGTGCGGAGACTCCAGCGTACAATCGCTGACGGTTCGACACGTACAGGGGGCAGACGGCACCCGAGGCGAAAGGCGGTGGCGATGTCCGAAGGATCGCAGGCGAAGACCCCGGACCCATCGCAGTCGCATGCGGCCACGGGATGGGGGTTGGCCGCCTCGGCGTATGTCTTCACCGTCGTCATGATGGGCACGACCCTGCCGACTCCGCTCTACCCCCTCTACGAGGAGCGGTTCGGCTTCGGCACCGCATTCACGACTCAGCTCTTCGCGATCTACGCACTCGGCGTCATCGCCGCACTCATCGTCTTCGGCCGCCTCTCCGACGGTCTCGGGCGGCGCCCGGTGCTCAGCCTCGGGGTGGTCTTCTCGGTCGCCTCGGCGGTCCTCTTCCTCATCGGCGCGAACGTCGGACTGCTGCTCACCGGACGTGTCCTCTCCGGGCTGGCCGCGGGGATCTTCACGTCCACGGCCACCGTCACCGTGCTCGAGAACGCCCCGGCCGGACGCGAACGGCTGGCCGGGTCGCTCGCGACGGCCGCGAACATGGGCGGACTGGGATTGGGGATCCTCTCCTCCGGACTCCTCGCCCACTTCGCCGCCGGGCCCCTCTTCACACCGTTCCTCGTCAACGCGATCATGCTCATCATCGCCGGGGCCGCGCTGCTCCTTGTTCGGGACCGGACGCGGAGGCAGCAGCGGGGCACCCCGGGTGCGGTGCGGCTGCAGCTGCCGGGCATCCCCGCCTCGGCGAAGCGCATGTTCCTCGCCGCCTCACCGGGAGCGATCACCGGATTCGCGGTGTGTGGCCTGTATTCGGCGGTCGCGCCGAGCTTCATCGGGCAGACCCTGCACCTCACGTCGACGGCGGTCACCGGCACCGTCGTGTTCCTCCTCTTCGGCGCCTCGGCGAGCGCGCAGCTGGTCTTTCGGGGACTGAGCGACCGTCGGCTCATCGTCGGCGGGACGGTGACGATGATCGTGAGCATGGGTGCGCTTGTGCTCGCGCTCCTGATCGGCTCGCTGCCGGTGCTCATCGTCTCCTCCGTGCTGGCCGGAGCCGGGCAGGGGCTGGTGTTCATGACCGGGATGCGCGCGATCACCGCAGCCACCGCCCCGGAGCACCGCACCGAGGCGACCACCTCCTACTTCATCCTCGCCTACGTCTTCATGTCCGTGCCGGCGATCGGTGCCGGATTCCTCGCCGCCGAGGTGGGACTGGCGAATGCGACGACGATCTTCGCGGTCGCGGTGGCCGCGGTCTGCGTGTTCGGGCTCGTCGCGGCCCGGAGGTTCTCTGCCCGGTGAGGGACGGTCCGGGCCGGGCACTTTCGGACAGTTCGCTGAAACATAGGTCACCTTCGGACATTTTGGCGGCAGCAAAGTATCCGATTGCGACCTCAATTTCGGCGCGAATGTCCGATTGCGACCAAAACTCGGCGCCAGATGTCCTCCGTCGCCTCTCCTGCACGGTCTCAAACGACTGAACGCCCCGGAGGTTCTGAGTCAGTGCCGTGAACTAGGGTGGGATCCATGACCTCCGCAGCCACGACCTCCGCCCTCGATGTCCTTCACGATGTCTTCGGCTATGAGGAGTTCCGGGGTGAGCAGGCGGCCATCGTCGACCAGGTCGTCGGTGGTGGGGATGCGGTCGTGCTCATGCCCACCGGCGGCGGAAAATCTCTGTGCTATCAGATTCCGTCCCTGGTCAGGCCGGGCACGGGCGTGGTCATCTCCCCGCTCATCGCGCTCATGGCCGATCAGGTCGCGGCTCTGGAGAACCTCGGTGTGCGCGCGGCCTACCTCAATTCCTCTCTCGATTTCGACACCGCGCAGCAGGTCGAGCAGCAGCTGCTCGCCGGTGAGATCGACCTGCTCTACCTCGCGCCCGAACGCCTCGTGCTCTCGCGGACGATGCGGCTGCTCGAACAGGCGCAGATCTCACTGTTCGCCATCGACGAAGCCCACTGTGTGTCCCAGTGGGGCCATGACTTCCGCAGCGACTATCTCGGGCTCGGGGTGCTGGCCGAACGGTTCCCCGACGTCCCGCGCATCGCGCTGACGGCCACGGCGACCCCGGCGACTCATGCCGAGCTCACCGAACGCCTCCACCTCCAGGAGGCCGAGCACTTCGTCGCCAGCTTCGACCGGCCCAACATCACCTATCGGATCGAACCGAAGGCTTCGGCCCGGTCCCAGCTGCTCAACTTCATCACCACCGAACACCCCGGGGACGCCGGCATCGTCTACTGCCTGTCCCGGCGCGGCGTCGATCAGCTCGCCGAGGCGCTCGTGGCCCGTGGCATCACCGCCCTGCCCTATCACGCGGGACTTCCCGCCGAGGTGCGGGCGGAGAACCAGGCTCGGTTCCTCCGTGAGGACGGGATCGTCATGGTCGCCACGATCGCCTTCGGCATGGGCATCGACAAACCCGACGTCCGCTTCGTCGCCCATCTCGATCTGCCCAGATCGGTCGAAGGCTATTACCAGGAGACCGGCCGTGCCGGCCGTGACGGGCTGCCCGCGGATGCCTGGATGGTCTACGGCCTCGGCGATGTCGTCTCCCAGCGCCGCCTCATCGAATCCGGTGAGGGCGACCAGGTGTTCAAACGCCGTGCGATGAGCCATCTCGACTCGATGCTGGCCCTGTGCGAGACCGTCGACTGTCGGCGCGTGCAGCTGCTGCGCTACTTCGATGAGGAGTCCGAGCCCTGCGGCAACTGCGACACCTGCATGACACCCCCGGTGACCTGGGATGCGACCGTGGCCGTGCAGAAGCTGCTCTCGGCGGTCATCCGTCTCGACCGCGAACGCGGACAGCGTTTCGGATCCGGGCAGGTCATCGATGTGCTGCGCGGCAACGACAACGACCGCTCCCGGGCGTCCGACCACGAGAGCCTGAGCGTCTGGGGCGTCGGCGACGACCTGTCCGAAAGCCAGTGGAAGACCGTCATCCGTCAGGTGCTCGCCCGAGGACTGCTGGAGTCCCACGGCGATTACGGGGTCCTCGTCGTCGGTGAGGCGGCCGGTCCCGTGCTGCGCGGTGAAGAGGAGATCTCGCTGCGCGTCGACCCGGTGAAGAGGTCCGGTGCGAAGAAGGCGGGATCCCGCCGCCGGTCCGGTCCCGAAGTCGAACTCGACCCGGCCGATGCCTCCCTGTTCGAAGCCCTGCGCGCCTGGCGCGGTGAACAGGCGAAGGAGCAGGGCGTGCCCGCCTATGTCGTGTTCCCCGATGCCACGCTCTACGGCATCGTCGAGGTCAGGCCGAGCTCGGTCAGCGAGCTCGGACAGGTCAGCGGTGTCGGTCTGAAGAAGCTCGACCGCTACGGAGAGTCCGTCCTCGAGGTCCTCGCCGCGCATTCGGGCTGATCAGACAGGGCCGGCGAATACTCGTGAGCCGATCCTCCGACCGACGGACACGCATCAGCCGGCCCTCCGACCGTGACGGCTCTCGTCCTCAGTCGACTTTCGTCACGGTGACGTCGATCGGCGTCGGGTTGGTGAAGATGTCGAAGACCGGGCAGTGGGCGTCGACGGTCTCCTGCAGCCTGCGGTAGTCCTCGGCGTCGTCGGGTCCCGAGACGTTCACGGACACCCGCACGGTGGAGAACCCGGGACGGACGGTCTCATCGGCTCCGAAGAGTCCCTGCACATCGAGGTCGCCCTCGGCGGTGACATCGAGTTCGTCGATGGTCAGCCCGAGATTGTGGGCGTAGAGGCGATAGACGACGATCTGGCAGGAGATGAGCGCTCCGAGCGCGTATTCGACGGGGTTCGGTGCCGCGTCATCGCCGGCCAGCGGGGTCGGTTCGTCGACGGCGAAGGTGTGCTGCCCGGCGGTGATCACCGAGGACACGGACCCGCGGGCCGTGCCGGAGGCCGAGAACTTCAGGCGGCCGTTCGTCGCCGAGGCGGCCAGACGCTCATTCCAGGCGCTGCCCGCCGCGGCGAGGCGTTCGGCGCGCTCCTGAGCAGTGATGTCGGCGATGGTGTCGAGTTTAGTGGCGGATGCAGTCATGACGGGGCCTCCCGGTGTCGGTGCTGTTGCTTGGGTGATTGCCGACCCCAGCCTAGGAATCTCCGCCGGCGGGCCGCCCTGACTCCGTCGGCTTCCGACTCCCGCCGACATCTTCGGGTCATCCGGCGTCATCTGCCGACACGAGTCATCGTCTACGCCGTCATCAGTATGTGCGAGACCGTCATTTCCGATGATGGCCGAACACAAGACTCGTCTGCGTGTGCGCGATCGTCGGATCGGACAGGTTCTGCTCGATGAATCGGTGCAGGCCCGTCGGATGGTCACAGGCGACGTGGACGAGGAGATCCCGCTCCCCCGACACCTGATACACCTCGAGCGTCTCGGCTGCCTCGAGCAGCCGGTCGATGACACTGCGCAGCTGCGAACGGCCGACCGGGGTGACACGCACGGAGATCATCCCGAACACGCTCAGTCCGAGCTTCTCGTAGTCGATGTCGGCGTGGAAGCCGCGCAGCACCCCGCTCTGCCGCAGGGCGCTGACGCGGCCCGAGCAGGTCGATGGCGCCAACCCCACCCGCGCGGCAAGGGTCTTGTTCGAGGTCCGGGCGTCGGCACTGAGCTCACGGAGGATCGCCAGGTCCACCTCGGCGAGCCGAACATCCGCCGAATCGGAGCGATGATCGGCGATCAGCGTCGAATCATTCACGAATATTCCTCTCAGTGACTCAATTCTGTTCGGATTCTGCCCATCATATCCGAATGCCATGCCAGGATGAGGAGCATACGCGAACGCTCGCCGCGCCCCTCATCGCAGAGGCGGAACGGATCGGCGAAGACGACGACTCGGGAGACTCTCGTGGCAGCCAAGCTCAACCAGGACCAGCTCAAACGCACGATCGGACTGCCCGGTGCGCTGAGCGTGACGATCAATCAGGTGATCGGCGGCGGCATCGTCTCGCTCACGGGCGTGGCCATCGGCATCACCGGCGGCGGAACGCCCTGGGCCTACCTCATCGCGGTGGTCACGATCATCCTCGTCTCGATCCCCTATGCCGCGATGGCCTCGGCCCTTCCCGCGGTCGGCGGGACCTACACCTGGCCTGCGCGGGTCGTCGATCCGCGGCTCGGCTTCGTCAATATGTGGATGGCGCTCATGCAGCAGTGCGCGCTCAGCCTCTACGGCCTCTCTGCCGGGATCTATCTGCACTCGCTCTCGGACTTCTTCGACCCGATCATCGTCGCGGTCGTCATCGTCAGCATCTTCTACGTCGCGAACCTCATGGGCGCCGCCTTCTCCTCGCGGGTGGGGGTCTGGCTCATGGTCCTCATGCTCATCGGCTTCTCCGTGTTCATCGTCAACGGCTTCGGCCACATCGAATGGAACGCCTACCCCGAACCGCTGCCGCACGGCTTCACCCAGCTCCTGTCCGCGGCGGCGCTGCTCACCTTCGCCACCATGGGAAGCTTCGGCGTCGCCGAGCTCGGTCGCGAGATGAAGAACCCCTCTCGCGACATCCCTCTGGCGATGATCGGCGGCACCCTCGTCGTCGGACTCCTCTACGTGCTCATCGCGATCCCCGCCGTGGGTGTCCTTCCCATCGCCGAGGTCGCCGATCAGCCCCTCTCGGTCGTGGCCGAAGAGATCATGTCTCACGGCTGGTGGGTGTTCTTCATCCTCGGCGGAGCGATGGTCGCGATCGTCTCTACGCTCAACGCCCAGCTCCTGTGGGGGTCGAAGGGTCTGCTCGCCGCCACGGACGACGGCTGGCTGCCGGCGGCGTTCGGACGGGTCAATGCCCGGTTCGGCACTCCGCATTGGATCCTCACCGCGCTCTTCGTCCTCGGCATCGTCCCAGCGATCGCCGGTCTCGACATCTCGGTCATCGGCACGGCCGCCTCGGCGCTGGTGCAGGTCATGCTCATCGTCATCCTGCTCGTCTCGCTGCGGATGCGCTATGTCATGCCCGAGACCCACGCCCGGGCCCCCTTCACGATCCCCCTCTGGCTGCATTGGGCACTGACGGTGATCGGCACAGCGGTCAACCTCTACCAGATCACGCTGCTCGCAGCCGACTTCACACCGGTGGTGTGGATCGCCCTGGCAGCGTGGCTGGCGATCGGAGTCCTCATCGCGGTTCTCCGGTACCCGACGGTGGGCCGGATCCTCGCCGCCCGCGCGACAGCCTCCGACACAGCCGCCGACGAACCTGCCACACTGAACGACAACAGCACCGAAAGGACGACACCATGACCACTCTCGACGACGGACGCGACGCCGAACCGATCACTGACTCCGCTGACTCTCGAGCTTCCGAGCAGCCCGCCCGTGCCGGCGGAGGTGCGCTCGATCGGGCGGCCTGCGCCCAGCGGGGTGCCTACGATCCTCTCCGCGGCTTCCGCGAGGAGTTCGTCCTCCCGCCGGAGACGATCTACCTCGACGGCAATTCCCTCGGAGCCCGGACCAAGGGGGCCGCAGAGCGTGCCCAGAACGTCATCTCCGAGGAGTGGGGGGCCGGTCTGATCCGCTCGTGGAACGACGCCGGCTGGTTCGACCTGCCCGCCGTGCTCGGCGACAAGGTCGCGGGCCTCGTCGGGGGCGGTGCCGGGGCCACCGTCGTCACCGACACGACTTCGATCAACCTGTTCAAGGTCGCCTCGGCCGCCTGCAAGATCCAGGCCGCCGATGCTCCGGGACGCCGCGTCATCCTCACTCAGCGGGAGAACTTCCCCTCCGACATCTACATGCTCGAGGGCCTGGCCGAGCAGCTCGGCGACGGCTGGGAGGTCCGCCTCGTCGATGACGCCGAAGTGGCCGCCGGATTCCCTACCGCCCTGACCGACGAGGTGGCCTTCGTCGTCCTCACCCACGTCAACTACCGCACCGGTCGCCTCTTCGACATGGAGTCGACGACCTCGGCGGTCCATGCGGCAGGGGCACTGGCGATCTGGGACCTCTGCCATTCGGCCGGTGCGCTCGAGATCGACCTGGCCGGCTCGGGCGCGGACATGGCGGTCGGCTGCACGTACAAGTTCCTCAACGGCGGTCCGGGCTCACCCGCGTTCGTCTGGGTCTCCGAGGCTCTGCGGACACGGTTCACCCAACCGCTGTCGGGATGGTGGGGCCACAAGCAGCCCTTCGAGATGGAGCCCAACTACACGCCGGCCGACGGCATCCGGCGCTATCTCACCGGCACGCAGGGCATCATCTCGATGTCCGTGGCCGAGGTCGGTCTCGACGTCCACTCCCGGGCCGACATGGCGGCCGTGCGGCAGAAGTCGCTGGCTCTGTCCGATCTGTTCATCGAGCTCGTCGATTCGCGTCTGTCGCATCATCCCGTCGAGGTCGTGACCCCGCGCGAGCAAGCGCAGCGCGGTTCGCAGGTCTCGATCACCCACCCCGAGGGGTTCGCGGTGATGAGTGCGCTCATCGAGCGCGGCGTCATCGGCGACTACCGCGAGCCCGAGGTGCTGCGGTTCGGCTTGACTCCGCTCTATGTCGGGTTCACCGATGTCTGGGACACCGTCGAGGCGCTGCGTGACATCCTCGACAACCGAGAATGGGACGTCCCGCAGCACAAGGTCCGCGGCGCCGTCACCTGAGCTCGGACCGGCTGTCGATCTCCGCATAGACCCCGAAGAGGGGTTCGCCGACCTCGTTGGTGGGTCGATAGCCGGCCAGCGCTCTCAGCAGGCGCGCATTCCGCTCGCCGGTGACCGGGTCGAGGTCCATCACCGCGCACCGCGGGATCGGTGCCCCGATGCGCACCCGGATCTCGCCGAGGCCGGAGTCGACAAGGCCGACCTCCCGGCCCTGCCAGGCCTCCTCGGCGAATGGGACATCCGTGTCGACGACGAAGGTCGCACGGAAGCGGGCCGCCTCGTCGACGAGTCCTGGTCGGGCCGCCCGATCGGTGAGGTCGCCGAGCGAGGCCGTGGTGACGATGGAGACCGGCGCACCGAAGACGACGTCTCCACGAGGGGCACGGGCCAGACGCACATGTCGGCCGAGCCAGGTCGACAGCAGTGCGGCGTGCGGGCCGTCCGTGAGGCTGAGATCGGTTTTCCGCTTCCAGTAGTCGCAGGTGAGAACCTCACCATCGGTGGCGGGCACGGCGCAGGCGGACCGGCCGTCGGGCAGCGACATCGCCAGCTCCTCCCCGCGCAGTTCGGCCGTGACCCCGATGAGGCTAGGGTGCTGGACGGTCTTGAGGACCTGACGACGCTCGACGTCGACGAGGCAGTATCGGCGATCGCCGACGGGCCCCTCGGCGTCGAACTGCGCCTCCGGCCGGCGGATGTGCCGTGTGCCCTTGACCGGAGCGAACCCGACCGACACGACTTCGAGGCTCACCCCGGGCCGCGGGGTCATGTGTGCCTCCGTCCGGTCACGGCATAGGCGCCGATGGCCACTGCCCCGATGGCGAGGACCGTGCCGCCGATGATGACCGCCCCGGGGATCGTGGCGATCGTGCCGAGCACCCCGACCGTGACTCCGGAGAAGGTCTGCATCCCGGGGCCGAACATCGCATAGGATCCGATGACGCGCCCACGGATCTCCGCGGGCGCCTCGAGTTGGATGATCGCCATCTCGGTCGACTCGGCGGTGATCTTCGAGACTCCGGCGATCACGAGCATGACGATCGCCACCCACAGGTGTGAGGTCAGGGCGAAGAACACGGCGCTGAGCCCCATCGCGGCAGCGGCCAGCGCGGCAGCCGTGGGGACGGCTTTGATCCATCCGGTCGCCTCGAGCCCGAACCCACCGAGCACCCCTCCGGCACCCATGGCGAAGAGCAGCACCCCGTAGGTGAAGTCACTGTCTCCGCCGGACGGGGTGAGGATCCCGCCGAAGACGGGCATCGCGGTCTGCAGCACCGCACCGATCGTCATCGAGGCGAGCGCGGCCAGCAGCAGCATGCCGAGGATCGCACGATTGTGGCGGACGTCGATGAGCACCCGCAGCGACTGCATGAGCGTCGTCCGCGCCGTGCGCACACTGCCGCTGCGCAGATGTCCGGTGAAGGGCGTGCGGATGAGGAAGAGTGTCAGCGGCAGGTAGAAGACGATGTTGATGAAGATGCCCCAGGTCGCCCCGACCCCGAGCAGCAGGGCGGAGCCGACGACGGGCCCGAAGAGGATGCCGAGGCTGCGGAACGTCGCGTTGAGCCTCACGGCGCTCGGCAGCTCCTTCCGGTCGACGAAATCATGAAGCATCATCTGCTCGGCCGGGCCCCACAGGCATCCGGCGAGTCCGTGGATGACGAGCAGCACGCAGGCCTGCCACAGCTGCAGCGAGTCGGTGAGGAAGAGGATGCCCCAGCACAGGGAGACGACCATGAACATGATCTGCCCGATCTGGATGAGGCGGCGACAATCGAAGCGCTCGGCCAAGGAGCCGGCGTAGACGGACAGGAGCAGGAACGGCAGCCAGTGACTGATGAGCTGGAAACCGACAAGGGCCGGGGACTCGAACTTCTCCCACAGCACCCAATAGGTGATGACGTGCTCGATGTTGTCGCCCATCATCGCCGTGCCCGAGCCCACCAGGTACGGCGCGGTCTTCCAGCTGCGCAGCACACTGAAACGGCGTGGGGCGGCCGAGGCGTCGCCGGAACCGGGAGAGATATCGTTCACCCGCTCATTCTCACACCACCGCCGAAATACCGACATACGCTCTTGTCTGCCGGGACTCGGCAGAGAATAATGAATGGCGATCAAGGAGGATCATCATGCCCACAGGCACCGACGCACTGCCCGCATCCGCTCGCAGCAACTCCGCCCTCATCGTCATCGACGTCCAGAACGCGGTGATGGAAGCCTCGTGGAACTCAGACGGGGTCATTTCGACGATCGCCTCTCTCGTCGATCGTGCCCGGAACACCGGCACCGAGGTGGTGTGGGTCCGGCACAGCTCAGATGAGCTGCCGTCGGGTTCGCCGCAGTGGCAGATCGTCGATGCGCTCGCCCCCGCCGAAGGCGAGGCGATCATCGAGAAGACCCATGGCAACACCTTCGAGGAAACGGACTTCGCGGAGGTGCTTGCCGGCAAGGATGTCGGCCACCTCGTCGTCACCGGCGCCCAATCGGATGCCTGCGTGCGCTCGACGATCCACGGCGGCTTCGCCTGCGGCTACGACGTCACCCTCGTCACCGACGCCCACACCACCGAGGACCTCACCGAGTGGGGAGCTCCCCCGCCGGAGCAGGTCGTCTCTCACACGAACCTGTACTGGCAGTTCGAATCGGGTCCTGGCCGCACGGCACAGGTACAGGAATCGGGGGAGGTCGACTTCACCCGCCCCTGAGACCCGGAGTCTGACATCATGGGTCCATGAGTGAAGACACCCGCAGCATCGAACTGACCCGCATCGCCGAGAACCACTACCGCGCCACCGCTCCGAGCGGGGCGAGCATCGAATTCGGTCGCGGCGAGGGCCTCATGTCCCCGGTCGAGCTGCTCCTGGCCGCCGTTGCCGGCTGCTCGTCGATCGACGTCGACACCGTGACCAGCCGCCACACCGAACCGACCCGCTTCGAGGTCAACGCACAGGCCGAGAAGGTCGACGAGGACGGCGCCTCCCGCCTGGACAACGTTCACCTCGACTTCGACCTCGCGTTCCCCGACGATGAGGACGGGCGGAAGGCCGATGCCCGCATCGAACGCCTCGTCGGCCTCTCCCACGACAAGTACTGCACGGTCTCGCGCACCGTCGAACACCCCACAAAGGTCGACTTCAGCATCCGCCGCGACTGACGTCGCGATGCGCTCGGGCCCCTACCTCGCCGAGGCGGCCCGACGTTCCGTGCAGACGTGGACCTCAGCTCTCGGCGAGCCGCTTCTTCTCGACCTCGACGTCGAAATCGGCGGCAGGCCACTGTGGATCGATGTCGTGGAGGGCGTCGAGCAGCAGTCGCTGCACGGCCAGTCGCGCGTACCATTTCCGGTCAGCAGGGACGACGAACCAGGGTGCGGCCTCGGTGGAGGTGCGATCGAACACGGTCTGATACGCGTCCATGTAATCCGGCCACAGGAGTCGTTCGTCGACGTCGCCGGGGTTGTACTTCCAGTACTTGTCGGGCCGGTCGAGGCGTTCGGTCAGCCGCTCCTTCTGCTCGTCCGGGAGAGGTGAAGCATCACCTTGACGATGTGCACTCCTGCCTCGGCGAGTTCGGCTTCGAAGTCGTTGATGGCTGAGTAGCGGCGGTCGATCTCGGGGGCGTCAGCGAGTTCACGGACGCGGCCGATGAGCACGTCCTCGTAGTGGGAGCGGTCAAAGACACCGATCATGCCGGGCCCGGGTACCCGTGGGCGGATGCGCCAGAGGAAATCATGGGCGAGTTCTTCATCCGTCGGTTTCTTGAAGCTCGCGGTTTCGACGCCCTGTGGGTCGACGGCGCCGACGACGTGGCGCACGATTCCGCCCTTGCCGGCGGTGTCCATGGCTTGCAGGACGAGGAGGACGGCTGGCCCGGTGTCGTCGTCGTGGTGGGCGGCGAAGAGCCTCTCCTGCAGGTCGTTCAGCTCGGTCGACAGCGCCCCGAGATCCTTTTTCCCGCTCTTCTTGTCCCCGGCGTAGCCGGGAGTGGAGTCGGGATCGACCTCGCCGAGGCGGAATCCCTCCCCAACGCGCAGCAGAGGGGCAGGGTCGGTCGTCCAGTTGCTCTTCGGCTCGCTCATGCGATCATCCTTGCAGACAGGAGGGCCCGCCTCAGTCCGGTTTCCGGAACACCGACGGCAGCTTCTTCTTCACCCGATGGCGGGTCTCGCGGTACGACCACTGCCGCATCGGCTGCGGGACCCGCCATTGCAGCTTCCACGCGAGCATGCGGAAGGCGAAGGCGGCGGCCGCGATGATGAGCGAGGAGATGGCGCCCAGCAGTCCGGTCACCTCGGCGAGGATCGTCAGCCCCGATCCGAGCAGGGCGGGGATGAGGTAGAGGTCGGTGCCGCGGAAGATCGCAGGGTCCTCGCTGGCCACGGCATCGCGCATGAGCCCGCCGCCACAGGCCGTCAGCGCGCCCATGAGCAGCGCGGCCGGGTAGTTCGTTCCGGCGGCGAGCGCGATCGTCGTTCCGGTGACGCTGAAGAGCCCGAGTCCCATCGCGTCGAAGGCGACGATCCAGATCCGTGCCCGGGAGATGTGCGAGCCGATCATGTAGATGAGCAGGGTCGCGATCACCGGCGGGGCGAGATAGATGGGTTGGGCGATGGCGTTGGGCACCCGGTCGAGGAGCACGTCGCGGATCATGCCGCCGCCGATGCCGGTGAGCGTGCCGAGCACGAGTCCGCCGGTGATGTCGAAATTGCGGCGGGCCGCCAGCAGCACACCGGAGACGGCGAAGGCGAAGGTGCCGGTGAGGTCGAGGGCGAGGAAGAGGACTTCCTGCAGATTCAGTTCCACATCGGCTCCCGGCCTGCTCGGTCAGCTGAGCTGGAAGTTGTCCGGGTTCTTGTACTGTTCGATCTCGACGACCGGAGTTCCCTTGCCCATGAGGAGTTTGGAGATCGGGCAGCGTGCGTGAGCGCGGGCCGCGTATTTCTCGGCGTCCTCGTCCGAGACCCCGTCGATGGAGATGTAGGCACGCGGGGCGAAGTAGAAGCCGTTGCCCGAAGGCTCTTTGTGCAGTTCGACCTCGACGCGCACCCGGGAGAGGACGTCGAGTTCGTTGACGGCGAGCACGACTTTGAGGGTCTCACCGAGGCACGTCGACCACGCCATCGCAAGGAACTGTTCGGGGTTGTTGCCCTGTTCGACGTGCGAAGTCGGAGCCGTGGTCAGGGTCTGGCCGTCTTCGACGCGCACCTCTCCGGAGGTGCCGCCGAGGTTCTCGACCTTAGCGGTGTAGATGGGCGCGGTCGGGCTCTTCGGCTCATCCGCATCGGCGCTCGGAGCCTGCGGCTGGGCGTATCCGGGGTTCTCAGTCATTGCTCCATGCTACGACAGACACGTGCCATGGTCACTGGGGTTTCGGTGAATGGAATGTGACGCGGCCGGATGATCCCATCCGAAGGCCCGCGGTCTCCGAATCATTCCCATGAACCCATATCCTCGCGCTCGCCGCCGTCTCCGAGGCGCTCTGGTCGGAATCGCGGCCACCCTCGTGATGTTCGGCCTCGCCGACCCCATCGCGCGCGCATTCAGTCCCAGTGCCGCACCGCTGCTCACCCTCGGCCAGGCGATCATCCCCCTCGCCCCGCCGGCGGCGATCAAACCCGTCATCGCATTGTTCGGAGACAACGACAAGGTTGTCCTCGTTCTCTCCACGGGACTCGGGGCGTTGGTCCTCGGCGGACTCATCGGAATCCTCGCCCTGTCCCACCGACGTCTGGCCACACTGTTTCTGCTCATCGCCGGGCTCGTGCCCGCCGTGGTCATCGTGCTGCGTCCCGAGGCGAATGCTTCGGACATCGTTCCCACGCTCATCGGTCTTACGCTCGGCATCGCGGTCTTCGTGGTGCTCCTGCGTCTCGGCGGCTCAGGAGAACCCGGCTCCGATCGGCGAGGCGCAGAGCACGGGTCACGAACGCCGGAGCCCTTGAGTCGCCGTCGCTTCTTCACCCTGGCAGGAGCCTTCGGTGCGATCGGTGCCGTCACCATCGCCGCCGGCCAGACCGTTGCCTCTCTTGCACAGGATGCGGGAGCTGCGGTAGCTCAACTGGTCCTGCCCCGCCCGGCGAAGAAGGCGGAACCGATCCCCGCCAAGGCGAGCACCGATGTGACAGGCACGGCCCCTTTTCTCACCGACCCGCAGGACTTCTACCGCATCGACACGGTCCTCGCTCCTCCGGTCGTCGATCCCGAACAGTGGTCGCTGCGCATCCACGGCATGGTCGCCGAGGAGGTGACCCTGACGATGGACGAGCTGCTCGATCTGCCTCTCGAAGAACACCACATCACGCTCACCTGTGTGTCCAATCCGGTCGGCGGCGATCTTGTCGGCAACGCGACCTGGCTCGGCTACCCGGTACGTGAGCTCCTCAAACGTGCCCGGCCGAGCGCAGACGCCGATATGGTCCTCTCCCACTCCTTCGACGGTTTCACCGCCTCGACGCCGATCACGGCTCTCACCGATGACCGCGATTCCCTTCTGGCCGTCGGCATGAATGGTCAGGCGCTGCCGCCCGAACACGGATTTCCCGCACGCCTCGTCGTGCCGGGGCTCTACGGTTTCGTGTCCGCAACCAAATGGGTCACCGAGCTCGAGGTCACCCGTTTCGATGAGAAGACCTCCTATTGGACCGACCGTGGGTGGGATGCGAAGGCGCCCATCCTCGTCGCCTCCCGCATCGAAGTGCCCAAACCGCTGGGGAAGGTCTCTGCCGGCAGTCTTCAGGTCGGCGGCACCGCGTGGGCGCAGCGTTCGGGCATCGACCGCGTCGAGGTCAGACTCGACGACGGCGAGTGGACAGAGGCCGATCTGGCCGAGGAGGTCACGATCGACACCTGGCGTCAGTGGCGGACAGATTTCGCCGAGGTGGAGCCGGGCTCGCACACGCTGACCGTGCGAGCCACGGATAAGGACGGCACAGTCCAGACTGCGAAGCGCCGAGATGCGATCCCGAACTCGGCCACCGGCCACCACCACATCCAGTTCCGCGTCGAGTGAGCGCCGACTGCACCGAGGCTCCCGCCCGCGGGCTGGGTGATCCCGCCTCGGCGAAGAATATTTCAGATTTCTTTGCCATCCACCCATCCGCATTCGCCTCCGCTGCGAATACCCAGTACACAGCGAGCAATGGAGTCAACTCCACGGCTGTGCGCTGATACACATCACTGTTGATTAGGAGAAGAACGATGAAAACACTGCTTCGCACACGTACCGCCACCATCCTCTCGGCCGGCGCGATCGGCCTCCTCGCACTGAGCGGCTGCTCGGGCATGGGTTCGGATTCGGGAGGCGAAGAATCCGGCTCGGATTCCGACAGCTCGGAATCCCAGTCGGCTGACTCGGGCGAATCCGAGATGCCCGAAGAATCCGGCGACTCCTCGATGGACGACAGCGACCTCGTCGGTTCCGGCTGCGCAGCCTATGCCGAAGAGAACCCCGACGGCGGTGGATCCGTGGAGGGAATGGCGCAGGATCCCGTGGCCACAGCGGCCTCGAACAACCCGATGCTCACAACCCTGACCAAAGCGGTCTCGGGCGAGCTCAACCCCGATGTCGACCTCGTCGACACCCTCAACGGCGATGAATTCACCGTCATCGCCCCGGTCGACGATGCCTTCGCCGACGTGCCGAAGGACGACCTCGACGCCTTGGCCAAGGACTCGGACATGCTGACGAAGGTTCTCACCTACCATGTCATCCCCGGTCAGCTCTCACCCGATGAGATCACCGGCGAACACGAGACCGTCGAAGGCTCGAAGGTGAAGATCTCCGGTGACGGCGAAGACATGAAGTTCGACGATGCGGGACTGGTCTGCGGCGGCGTGAAGACCGCCAACGCCACCGTCTACATGGTCGACGGCGTGATGATGCCGGAGAAGTGACCGGAGTTCGCCACGAGAGTGCACCACGATGAAGTGGCCGGGAACCGATCAGCAGCGAGACGATCGGCGCCCGGCCGCTTCTGCATTCCCTGCGACTCGTTCGATCTCACGTGTGCGATGCGTCGCTGCTCCCGCCCTGCTCGGCTCACCGTTCACACATGACATGCACGACTCTCTCATCACGGACCGGGGTGATCAGATTCTGCGCAGATGGCATGATTGGGCAATGAGCTCTGATGACCAGACAGCGGTTTCCGCTGATCCCGGCGGTGCGCTGCTGATCCGCATCGCCGAGGGCGACCGGTCCGCTTTCGACGAGCTGTTCACCACCCAATCCCGCATCCTCATGGCCGTGATCCTGCGGATCGTCAAGAGCAGATCGCTCGCCGAGGAGGTCCTGCAGGAATGCTTCACCGAGGTCTGGACCCGATGTTCGGGTTTCGACCCGAACCGCGGCACCGGAAGAGCCTGGCTGATCACCCTGTGCCGCAGACGAGCCATCGACTGCGTACGCAGCGTCCAAGCCCAACAGAACCGGGATCTCGCGGACGGTCTGCGGACGACCGCCGAAGCTGGTGAACAGGTGGAGCAGACGGTCATTGCCCGCGCAGAGTCCGATCGGACGGTCTCGGCTCTGCAGGTCCTGCCGGAGGAGCAGGCCGAACCGATCGTCATGGCCTTCTACCAGGGCATGACCCACACCCAGATCTCGGAGAACCTCAAGGTGCCGCTGGGTACCATCAAGTCACGGATCAGGGACGGAATGAAGAAGCTGCGAGAAGAGTTGGAGGCAAGCCGATGAACGCCGATCGTGACTATCTGGCTGCCGGTCTGGCCCTCGGAGGGCTCAGTGACTCCGAACTCGCCGAAGCGCAGCGCCTCGCGGACTCCGACGCAGATTTCCGCTCCGAAGTCGACGCCTACGCCGAGACGATGGCGCTGATGGCGGAGGACGTGGAACCGCAGGAGGTCAGCGACAAGACACGAGAGGCCATCCTCAACATTCCGTCGACACATGCGCAGGAACCTCCCGGTGACCACTGGCTCGCCCAGACCGCACCACCGGTCGACCCGGGGTCTCAGGATCCAGCCGGTCCCGTCGGCTCGGAATCTGCGGCGGCAGCTCCATCCACCTCACCGTCGGAGCATCGTCAGTCGCAGGACCACGAGGACGATAGTGAGGGCGGCGAGCGAATCGACCCTGGTGAACGCGGTGATCGTCGCGGCAACAGCAGAGTCAGCGACATTCGTGATCAGCGTGCCCGCCGCAGTCGGCAGCGGCCCTGGCTGCCCTATGCTGCGGCCGCGGCCGCCGTCATCGTCGTGGGCGGATTCGGAGTGACGATCTGGCAGCAGACTCAGCATCAGAACCAGCTCGAGGAGCAGCTGGCCGCAACCCAGCAGCAGCTCGACGAGTCCGCGCGACTCATGGAGGCAGATGATCTTCGCACGAGCACGGCCGATCTGCCCGAGGGCGGTTCGGTCACCGTGCTGTCCTCGGAGAGCGAGCAGCTCATCCGATTCAGCCCGCGCGATGTCGGAGACCCACCGGCAGGAAAATCGATGCAGATGTGGGTGATCGGTGACGACGGACCCGAGAGCGCCGGTCTCATGACCGATGAACCGGTGACCATCGCCGGCAGGGAATTCTCGGACGGCAGCCTGTTCGGCATCACCGTGGAGCCCGCGGGCGGGTCCGAGCAGCCGACCACGGACCCGATCGTCGCACTCGATCTGTAGGAAGGGATTCAACCACTACGATGGTCGTGGTACCGTGATGTGACCGGCATGTCCATCAACGGTGAAGGAGACCCACATGCCGATCGGCTACCTCTTCACAATCGGACTCCTCGGCGTGTGCACGGCTGCGGCCCTCATCCCGCCGCCTGGCTATGGCCGCGCAGGTCGCATCAGCTACTTCCTGGCGGTCGTCATCAGCGAAGTGCCCCACTTCGGGGCACTCTGGCTGATCCTCTCCACCGCGCTTGCTCTCAGCGAGGGAGACCTGGACGGCCCCGTGGGAACGGTGCTCCTTGCGCTGTCGGCAATCATCCTCCTCGGCCTCCTCGTGGTGCTGCGGCGCTGCCTTCTGGCTCGATCGGTGGTCACGGCGCTGATCCGCGCACACACCGAACCTCGGCGCGGGAGCACGAGCTCGGCGCCCCCACCGAGGTGGACCTGGCTGCGTCCGCTGCTGTTCCCCGTCCCGCTGCGCCCCCGTTCGGTCATGCGGATCGGCGGTCTGTCCTACGGCGAGCATCGACGACAGCGCCTTGATGTCTATCGGTTCCGGAACCAGACCCTCAGCGGCCCGGTGCTCGTGTACTTCCACGGCGGGGGATACTCCTCCGGCGGAAACCGCCGTGAGGCCCGCGCACTGCTTCACCATCTGGCGGCCCGCGGGTGGGTCTGCATCAGCGCGACGTACCGGCTGCGCCCGAAAGCGGACTTCACCGATCACCTCGACGATGCACGAGCCGTGCTGCGCTGGACACGCGACAACGGGGTGCTCCACGGCGGAGACGCCTCGACGATCGTCATGGCCGGCAGCTCGGCCGGAGCACATCTGACTTCGCTCATTGCACTCGGCCAGGGCGCGGACGTGGGCCCGCCGCTCAGCGAGGAGGCCGAACTGACCCACGACGAGCTGACGACCCCGCGGATCGCCGCCGCGCTGTGCCTCTACGGCTACTACGGTCGGTACTACGGCCGCAGCGAGGACGAGCACCCCGTGTCGACCCCGCTGGCGATGGATGCCTCGGCGGCACCGCCGATGTTCTTCGTCCACGGCGACAATGACTCCTGGGCCCCGATCGATGATGCGAGGGAACTGTCGAAGCAGGTGGCAACCGCGTCGAGCCAGCCCACGTGGTATGCGGAGTTTCCGGGCGGACAGCACGGCCTCGACTCCCTCTTCTCCTGGCGCTTCGCCGCCGTCGTCCATGGATTCGACCGCTTCCTTGCCCACATCGGCATCGCTCCGCAGCCGCACCCGAACCCTCCGCAGCCGCAGGCACTTCCGACACAGCAGCCGAGCACCCATCGCATCGGCGAAGGAGCAGAGTCATGACCGAATTCGCCTGGGACCCGGAGTCCTACCGCGCGCTCATGGCCGAGGAGATCCCCGACTATCCCCGTCTGCAGGCCGAACTGAGCGCAGCCGTCGCAGCCGACGCCCCTCGCACCATCCTCGATCTGGGCATCGGGAGCGGCCTCACCGCCGCCGAGGTGGCCCGGGCACTGCCGGAGGCGCACCTCTTCGGCATCGACGACAGCGCCGAGATGCTCGCTGCGGCCGAAGAAGCTCTCGATCCGACCAGGACTGCTCTGCAGCAGAGCCGACTGGAGGACCCGCTGCCGAGCGGGCCTTTCGACCTCGTGATGTCGACCCTGGCCGTCCATCACCTCGACGGATCAGGCAAGGCGGATCTGTTCGCACGGGTCGCGGCCGTCCTCGATGAGGGCGGGCGCTTCGTCCTCGCCGATCTCGTCGTTCCTGTCGACCCGGCCGATGTCATCACGCCCATCGATGGGATCGAGGACACCCCGAGTTCGCTGAAGGACCAACTGGCTTGGCTCGAGGCCACAGGCCTGCACCCGCGGGTGCACTGGCAGCACCGCGATCTCGCCGTCATCGTCGCGCAGAAGGTCCATCTCGGCTGACCCCGCATACGCAGCTGCGTCGGCTCGAGGCCGGGATCGTCAGCACACTGCTGCGATCGACACCACCGCGGTCATCGCCTGGCGCCGATGCCGATGAGCCAGGCGCCCAGCACCGAGGCGGGATCGACCCGAGCTCCGCGCACGCCGTTGCCTGCCAACCGGTCGAACAGCAGGCCGTTCATCACACCGATGAAGTCGTTCGCTCGCTTCTCGGGCTCGGGGACCCCGAGACCGGCGAGCATGCGCTCGGCCTCGGCAACCAGCTTGAGCCGGATGGGAGATTCGGTGGTGAGCAGGGTGTGCAGTTCGGGGTCCTGCCAGTAGTCGAGAGACAGTGACATCCGTGCCCGGATATCGGTCCCGCGGGCGATGGTCGCCTCCAGCGTGGGGACCAGCTGTTCGAGCGCCTCGGCGACGGTGTTCGGCAGAGGGCGGTCACGGTCGCCCCCGCGCAGATCGGCCATGGCCGCGATCTGGTCGATGACCATGATGACCAGAGCGCGTCGGTTGCGCGCGTAGTTCGACGTCGTTCCCGGCGGCAGGTCGAGGCGCTGATCGATTCGACGGTGGGTGAGAGCATGACTGCCACCTTCGGCCACCAGCTCCATCCCGGTGCGGGCAATGGCCTCACGTCGATCCACTCATCCTCCTCGGCCGCCGGAATCGGACCATCGACTCACGACCGCCTCGCTCCTGGCGGCGCGGTCAGGACCATTCTAGGCGGGCGGTCATCTCTTCCGGCGAAGGTCCGCGAATCCGGCGATGAGAGCGTCGAGCGCGAACTCGAATCGCGCATGGGCAGCGCGATCGGCGTTCGCCTCGACCGCCTCGGCGAGGAGCGGGAAGTCTTCGGCGGACACTCCAGCCAGGTGGCGCCTCCACCTCTCCTCCCCATGCGGCCCCGGCGCCGTGTCGTCTCCGGCCTCGAGCACGGCGTGAATGAGGACCAGCTCGTTGAGGGAGTAGACGATATCGAGGGCCGAAGCCGGCGGGAACTCGTCGGCCTGGAGGAATGTCAGCAGGGACTCCATGAGCGCGAGGTTTCCGGTGGTCACCGCCGGGCGCGACATGACCAGCTCGACGAGCCTCGGATGTGCGCTGAGGGTCTCGAGCTGAGCGCGGGCATAGGTGCGCAGCCCGTCCTCCCAGCCATGACCGGCGAGGTCAACGATCGGCACCGAGGTGGCAAGGTCTTCGACGATCGCGTCGAGGAGTGCGCCTTTGTTCGGAAAATGGTGGTAGAGCGCCATTGCCTCGACGTCGAGTTCGGCACCGAGCCGGCGCATCGACAGTGCGGGCAGCCCCTCCTCATCGGCGAGGCGGATCGCGGTCGCCACGATCGCCTCGGCGGTGAGTCCCGCGTGCTGTCCGCGAGCGCGAGCAGTCCTGCGACTCACCATGGCCGGTCTTCCTGCATGAGCTCCGGTTTTCCTCCATTGACCTGTTCTACGTCGTAAAACTAGCATAGACACAGAGTTTTACGTCGTATAACTCTTAGTCACGCAGCTCGCTTGGCGGGCCGGCGACACCACTTGCGGAATGGTCCCGCAACAGCATCACAGGAGAAAGGACTCCATGACCATGCACTATTCGCATTCGACGTTCCTCGCGCTCTGGGGCGGCCTCGCCCTCACCATCGTGGCCACGGTCAGCGCACACCTCGGGCGCGAGCTTCGCCCTCCTCGTCCGTGACACCTCGGGTGAGACCGGACTGCCGCCGTTCATCAGCGGGATCGGCCTCCTGCCCTCCGTGGCCGGCCTCATTGCCGTGGTCCTGATGTTCAGGGCACGGACGACCTCGGCGGGGGCAGACGCGAACTCGACGGGGCGAACACACCGCCGCCAAACCACCTGAAAGGCAGCATTATGACAACCAGTCTTCATACGAGCATGTCCCTCGACCCGCTGCGCCTGCAGAATGCCCTCGATGAGGTTCATCATGCAGGCATGCCCGGAATCGCCGCCGAGGTGGCCGATGACGGAGAGATCTGGCGCGGCAGCGCCGGTTTCGCCGAGGTGACCACCGAAGTTCCCATGTCCCCCGATCTGCATCATCGGGTCGGGAGCATCGCGAAGACGTTCACGACTCTCGCGCTGCTGCGATCGGCAGAGACCGGGCTCGTCGATCTCGACCAGAGCATCGGCCACTACCTTCCCGAGCTCGTCCCCGGTCAGCGTGGCCACGCCGTCACCGTGCGAATGCTCGCGAACCACACGAGCGGACTGGCCGAATATCTGCCGTCCATCTACGACTCCCTGCGTGCGTTCCCGGATCTCGCGCGAACCAGCCCCCGCAGCCTCGAGGAGAACAGGTTCACCCGGTTCACCCGCCGGGAACTCATCGCAGCCGGGGTTGAGGCACCCATGCTCGGAACACCGGGGCAGCCCCCTGGGATGTACTCGAATACGAACTACCTGCTGCTGGCCGAGCTCATCGAACTGGTCACCGGGAGTGCAGCCGAGGACCACATCACCACCGAGGTCATCGTGCCTGCCGGTCTGAATGACACCTATTTCCCCACGGACACGGCTCTGGCCAGACCGCATTCGCGACTCTACGAGTCGTGGTTCTCGATGGCCGATCCGCCCCGTGACTTCAGTGAGTTCGACATGTCGTGGGTCGGGCCGGCGGCCTCCCTGGTATCGACCGCTGCCGATCTCAATCGGTTCTTCGGCCTCCTCATCGGCGGCGAGCTGCTCCAGGCGGAGTCGCTTGCGCAGATGCAGCGCACGGCCCCCGTCCGCTCCTTCGAGGGAACGATGATCGACTACGGATTGGGACTGCATCGCCGCAATGAGGCGGGAGGAACGTTCTGGGGCCACGACGGTTCGGTGTGGGGAGGCGGCGCCATCACCATGACACGTGCCGACGGCCGACGTCAGATGACGATCCTGGTGAATCGGCAGCGGTGGAATGAGCTGGATGATTCGGGCCGTCCCGTGCCGCATGCCATCGACGGAGCTCTCGAGCACCTGTACAGCTTGGCATTGGGCTGATGCCGGGCCCGTCTCCGCCCTGTGCCGGAGGCGGGCCCGGACGGTTCCCCACTCGGACGGATACCGCGGCATCAGCGGACTGACTAAGCTGGAGGAATGGCAGAGAACGCGACGTCTTTGAGACCCACGCGGGGTGATGTCTATCTGGTCGTCGCCCTAGCGGTCGCTTCGATGATCTTCGCGGTGCTGTACACGGCTGGTGGATATTGGCCATTCGAGGCGCCGCTCTGGGTGCTGTGTTTGGCCTCGACGGCGGTCGCCCTGCCACTGATCTGGCGGCGACGCTACCCCAGCCAGGTCGCCTGGATCCAAGTGATCATATTCGTCGGAGCACAGGTGTCCAGTGCCATGGAGCCCGGCGTCACCCAGATCATCCTGTTCATGGGTCTCTACTCGGTGGGAGCTTGGCAGAGCAACCGCCGAGCCGCCTTCATCTCCCGCGCACTCTACTGCCTCGGCATCCTCGTCTACCTAGTCCTCGCGCTGGGCCTCCAGTTCAACGATCTGTCCGATATGACCGCAATGCAGGTCGCGGCAAGCTTCGGCGTCAATCTGCTGACGAACGTCGCCTACTTCGGCGGTGCCTGGGTATTCGGCGATCGGGCGTGGAAGCAGCGGCAGCTGCTGGCCGAACTTCGGGCTGCCAATGACGAGGTCCGCTCACAGGAGAAGCGTCTGACCCAGCAGGCTCTCGAACTCGACCGGGTGCGTATCGCCCGCGAACTCCACGACGGTGTTGCCCACCACATCGCCGGAGTCGGCATCCACGCAGCGGCGGCCCGACGCAGTCTGACGAAGAATCCGGACAAGGCGGCCGAATCGCTGGCGACGATCGAATCCTCGACAAGGGAGACCGTCGAGGAACTCCGCGCGCTCGTCTACACCCTGCGCGATTCGGACGAATCGAGCACCGAAGGAGCGCCTGCGCAGGGCAACCCCGGCCTCGGCGATGTGCCCGAACTCATCGAATCCGCACAGCGGTCCGGGCAGACCGTCGAGTTCACGACGATCGGCAGCCCCCGACCACTGACCCCGATCACCGAACTGTCGATCTATCGCGTGATCCAGGAATCCCTGACCAACTGCTCCCGCTACGCGGGTGCCGGCGCCGAGGTGGATGTGCGGCTGCGATACGGCACCACCGGTCTCGAGGTCGAAGTCAGCGACTCCCGCCCGACCGGCGAAGGGTCTGCCCGCTCCGGCGCTGCGGCCGACCGGTCGGCCGGGGAAGGCCTGGGCCTGGGCATCATCGGTATGCGAGAGCGTATGAACGCACTCAGCGGCAGCCTGGAAGCGGGGCCGAAGTCCCGCGGCGGCTGGCTCGTCCGCGCCCGCCTCCCCTATCCTCACAGCGACGCCGAACCCGCGGCCGACGACCCGGCCGCCGCGACCGACCCAGTGGCGACCGCATCGGCTTCCGACTCCCCCGGGCCCGACAACTCAGTGAAGGCAACCAGATGATTCGAGTTCTCCTCGTCGACGACCAGTCGATGGTCCGCACCGGTTTCCGCACGATCCTCGAGAGCGAGGACGGCATCGCCGTCGTCGGAGAGGCCGAGAACGGTCAGATCGCCATCGATCGTGCCCTCGAGCTCTCCCCCGACGTCATCTGCATGGACGTGCAGATGCCGGTGATGAACGGCCTCGAATCGACCGCCCAGATCGTCCGCCGAGGCGCGGCCGGAGCGGTCCTCATGCTCACGACCTTCGACCGCGATGACTTCCTGTTCCAGGCGCTGGCCGCCGGGGCCAGCGGCTTCCTCCTCAAGACCGCCAAGGCCGAACAGCTCATCGATGCCGTCACGGCTCTGGCACACGGGGACGGGCTCCTCTCCCCCGAGGTGACCCGGCGCGTCATCGAACGCTCGGTGTCCACCCCCGAACCGACGACCCCCGCGGCACCGGAGCTCGACCAGCTCACCGAACGAGAACTCGAAGTGCTCAGACTGGTCGCGACGGGATCGAGCAATTCCGAAATCGCCGGTGACCTCTTCGTCGGCGAAGCCACCGTGAAGACCCACGTGTCGAATCTGCTGTCCAAGCTCGGCATCCGCGACCGCATCCACGCAGTGATCTGGGCTTATGAGAACGGGGTCGTGGCGATCGGTCAGCACGACAAGGGCTGAGATGAGACCACCGAAGCGACAACGGCAGTAATGTGATCGGTGTCGAATCGCTGAGAAGTGCGTCGAATCTCCCCCGCAGGCAGGGGCTCGAACTCACCCTCACGGCGGATCTCAGGCGGCTGGTCTCCGTATAGCGTTGTGGCATGATCACCCTGGAGAACATCAACCGCAGTTTCGGCAGCAAGCAGGTGCTGCACGATCTCAGCTTCGACATCGGCGACGGTCGGATGACCGGCTTCGTCGGCTCGAACGGCTCCGGCAAGACGACGACCATGCGAATCCTCCTCGGAGTCCTCGCCGCCGATTCCGGTCACATCACCGTCGACGGCGCCCCGATCACCCCGAGCCATCGCAGTGCGATCGGGTACATGCCCGAAGAGCGCGGCCTCTACCCGAAGATGCCGATCATCGATCAGCTCATCTATCTCGCCCGCTTCCACGGCCTGACCCGCCAAGCGGCGAAGAAGCGCGGTCTCGAGCTCCTCGACCAGCTCGACCTCAAGGGTGAACCCACCGACACCCTCGAATCAGTGAGCCTGGGCAACCAGCAGAAGGTCCAGATCGCGGCCGCCCTCATCCACAATCCGCAGGCGCTCGTCCTCGACGAACCGTTCTCCGGCCTCGATCCCGCCGCCGTCGAACGCACCCTCGACGTGCTCACTTCTTTCGCCGCCTCCGGCGCCCCGGTGCTGTTCTCCAGCCACCAACTCGACCTCGTCGAACGACTCGTCGACGACATCGTCATCATCAACGACGGCCACCTTGTCGCCGCCGGCACCACCGAAGAGCTGCGCCGCCAGCGCAGCCTGCCCGAATGGACCCTGCAGACCGACTCCGACCTCGGCTGGGTGCGCGGAATGCCCGATGTCTCCGTCGTCGAACTCGACGGCAGCTGGGCCCGCTTCACCGCCCCGAGTTCCGACACCGCCGAGGCGGTTCTGCGCCACGCGCTCACCGTGTCCTCGGTGACGTCGTTCGGGCCGCACGAAGTCGCCCTCAACCGTCTGTTCCAGGAGGTCACACAGGCATGAGCACGACAGACACGAACACCGCCGCCAGCGCCCGCTCGCACCGCGCAGGTTTCACCACCGCCATCGGACTCGTCATCGAACGCGAGATCATGGTCCGCCTCAAGTCCAAGGCCTTCATGGTCTCGACGATCTTGAGCATCGTCATCCTCGGTGTCCTCGTCGGGGTCTCCGGGGCGCTGCCCTCTCTCTTCTCCTCCACCGACGAGGTGGCGGTCACCTCGGCGGGGGCGAAGGCCGTGGACGGAATCGAGGGCATCGAAACGGTCTCAGTCGATGACGCGGATGAGGCGAAGGCCCTGGTCACCTCCGAGAAGGTCGACGCGGCCGTCGTCGAGTCGAAGGACTCGCCGACCGGGGTCGCGGTCCTGTCTCTGCGCTCGGCACCCGAGTCGCTCATCGGCGCACTCAGCCTCACCCCCGAGGTCGAGCTCCTCGACCCCGATGCCCCGGATCCCACGCTCACGTACCTCATCGGGCTCGGCCTCGGACTCGTGTTCTTCATGGCCGCGATGACGTTCGGAAACACGATCGCCTCGTCCGTGGTCGAGGAGAAGCAGTCACGGATCGTCGAGATTCTGCTCGCGTCCACCTCGGCGCGGGTGCTCATGTTCGGCAAGGTCATCGCGTGCACGATCCTCGCCTTCGCCCAGATCGGCCTCACCGCCGTCGCGGTTCTCACCGGGGCCGCGATCAGCGGAAACGACCTCGTGCTCGGATCGGTGGCCGAACCGATCGCCTGGTTCGTCCCCCTCTTCATCATCGGCTTCGTCATGGTCGCCGCCCTCTATGCGGCCGCCGCCTCACTGGTCTCGCGCACCGAGGATCTGCCGTCGACGAGTATGCCGATCATGATGCTCATCTTCCTGCCCTACATGGGCGTCATCATCTTCTCGTCGAACGAAACGGTGATGGCGGTGCTGTCCTACATTCCGTTCTCGGCGGCAGTGGCCGTGCCGATGCGCGTTTTCCTCGGCACGATCGCCTGGTGGGAGCCGCTGGTCTCCCTGCTCATCCTCATCGTCACCACCCTGCTCGCGCTGCTGCTGGCGACCCGGATCTTCGAGCGCTCAATCCTTCAGTCGGGTCCGAAGCTGTCCTGGGGGCAGGCGCTGCGCCGTCAACGGGGCTGAGGCCTACAGCCAACCGTTCTCCTCGGCGATCCGCGCGGCATCGGCACGGTTGCGGGCATTCGTCTTCCCGATCGCCGAGGACAGACGATTGCGCACGGTGCCGGTCGAGAGGTGGAGCGTCGCGGCCACTTCGTCGACGCTGGCCCCGTCCGCGGCCGTGCGCAGCACATCGGTCTCCCTGGCGGTCAGCGGGGAGGACCCATGCATCGTCGATTCGACGACGAGTTCGGGGTCGATGACCGACATTCCGGACATGACGCGGCGGATGCCGTCGGCGAGGTGGTCGACCGGAGCGTCCTTGACCATGAACCCGCTGACCCCGGCGTCCAAGGCCCGTTTGACCCATCCGGGACGTCCGTAGGTCGTGACGATGATGACCTTGACCCGGGGAAACTCCTTGTGCAGCGTGGCGGCGACACTCAGTCCGTCGGGTTCGGGCATATCGACGTCGAGCAGCGCCACGTCCGGACGGGTCTTGGAAATCGCCGGCAGGACTTCGTCGCCACGGGCGCACTGCGCGACGACTTCGAAGTCGGATTCCATACCGAGCAGGGCGGCGAGCGCTTCGCGGACCATGGTCTGGTCGTCAGCGATGAGCAGCGTCGTCACGGGCCTCACCTCCGTCGACGTCGAGGTCGAATCCGGCATCGGTCTTCCGAGTGCGCACTCGCGCCCCCACACCCGCAGCTCTCTCCCGCAGGCCCCGCAGCCCGGTCCCGGCCCCCACTTCGCCGAGGTCGAGCGTCGTGGCCGGGTGCGTGGGGTCGCCGCGGCCGGCGGTGTCGTTGCTGATGATGAGACGGTGCCTTTCGAGGGTGATCGTCGCCCGCTGCGCTCGGGCATGCCGGAGGATGTTCGTGCTGCCTTCGCGCAGACTCCACGCGAACAGTTCCCGCAGGCGGGGATCGACGACATCGACCGAGGTCGGAGCCTCCACCGTGATGTCGGCGGCCCGCAGTGCCCGGGTTGCTTCGACGAGTTCCTCGGCCAAAGAGATCGTGCGTGTTCCCTGCACCGTGGTGCGAACGTCGGCGAGCGCACCACGGGCGAGCTCTTCGATCTCGGCGATGTGCCGGGCCGCATCGGGGGACCCTGCGGCTTCGAGTTTCGCCGCCAGCTGCGCTTTGAGCGCGATGACGGTCAGGGAGTGGCCGAGCACATCGTGGACGACCTGGGACACGCGCAGTCGTTCGGTCTCGCGTTCCAGACGGCGGTTCTCCTCCTCCGCCTGTCGGGCCGCTCTGGACCGGTCACCGGCCATGAGTGCCATCACCATGGCGAACCCGGAGATCGAGATCCCGAAGGTGGCCGACCAGTCGTGACTCCACCCGGGGACGAGACGTTGGGCCACCTCGGCGACGATGAGCGTCGAGGCCGCGATGACGAGTCCGGGGATCACCCGCCGCACGGACACCACAGCGATCACAGAGATATAGGCCAGGTACGACAGTGCTTCCTCGCCGACGAGGGGAACGGCCACGACGGTGATGGCGATCATGATGATGAGCGCCGCATTGACGACGATCAGGGCCTGTCGTGTGCGGTGAGCGCGGGGGGCGCGCATCGTCCGGACGAAGGTGCCCAGACCGATGCCGCCGGCGATCATGCCGAGGTAGAACACGACTGCGAAGGCGACCGTGAGGCTCACGCCCCAGAACCGCTGTGCCCCGTCGAGCCGCAGCGAGGCGGCCAGCGGATAGGAGAGGAAGACGAGCCAGAAGAACGGGAAGAACCAGCTCATGAAGTTCAGCGGGCGCAGCCCGGCGGGCGAGGACCCTGCCCTCGCCCGGCCGGTGGTGTCGTTCGCGGTCACTGTGCTCCTGACGTGATCGTTGGGTTCGCGCGTCCCCTGCAGGCCGTGACGTGGTCGGCTGTCACACCCGCGAGGTGTCCCGGCGCAGGGCCAGGGCCGATCCTGCGACGAAGATCGCGAGCCAGACGAGGACACTGACAATCGCCCAATGATCGTAACCCCCGCCCAGCGGTGCGCGGGCGATTTCGCCGACTCCGTAGGCCGGAGTGAAGCGGGCGATGGTCTGCAGGGTGTCCGGCCAGATCTCCAGCGGGACGAAGAGTCCGCCGATGAGGGAGAGGATGCCGAGGACCATGCTGGCCACCTGGATCGCGTTCTCGGCGGGCAGCAGATAACCGAGCATGACGCCGAAGGCCGCGAAGACACAGGACGTGAGGATGACGAGAAGTCCGGAGGAGACGAGCGTTGTCAGGGGCGCATGGACGCCGGTGGTCGCGGTGAGGACGAAGACGACGATGACGGACACCGCGCCGAGGACCATGGACACGATCACCTTGATGAGGATGTACGCCGCCGGGCGCAGCGGCGTCAGCGCCAGCTGGCGACTCCACCCAAGTGCCCGTTCGATCGCGACTTGGGCACCGCCGGTGGTCGTGGCGATCATCGCTCCGTACGTCGCCAGGGACACGGAGATGTAGAGCGCGGCATTCGTGCTGCCGAGCATCTCGTCCTTGTTCGTCAGGCCGAAGATGAGATAGAAGACCGCAGGCATGATCATCGTGAAGATGAGCGTGCGCCGGTTGCGCAGCTTCCGCAGCAGTTCGAGCCGGAGCAGGGCGGCCGAGAATCCGCCGAAGCGGGGGATCCTGCGGTCGTCGAGGGAGGAGAGGAACCTCGCCGAGGCGGCCCCCGGTGCCGTACGCACCTTCGTGGATCCGGCCAGTTGGGTCGATGGCGGTTGGGTCGATGGCTGGGTGGACATGTCATGCCCCTTTCGCGGTGAGACTGATGAAGGCGTCTTCGAGGGAGTGAGAGGTGATCTCGAGGTCGGTGCAGGCGTTGTCGAACAGCATCTTCGCGGCCGCATCGGAGTCGGTGGTGCGCATTCTCAGGCGTCTGGCCTGCACGTCGATGGATTCGACTCCGGCCAGGCCGCCGAGGAGGTCGACCAGTTCGGCCACGCCCGCCTCGGCGGTGGGCTCGCCGTCGGTCAGCGGCAGGGTCGCGCTCACAGTCTTCGCAGCGGCCATGCCGCGGATCTCATGGGCCGAACCGTCGGCGACGACCTTCCCGTCTGCGATGAGGATGACGCGGTCGGCGAACTCGTCGGCCTCCTCGAGGTAGTGGGTGGCGAAGAGGATCGTCTTGCCGGTCAGCGCATCAGCGCGCATCTGGTGCCAGAAGTCGCGGCGGCCGGTGACATCCATCCCGGTCGTCGGTTCGTCGAGGACGATGAGGGCAGGGTCGGGCAGGAGCGCCATGGCGAAGCGCAGACGCTGCTTCTGCCCGCCCGAGCACTTCTTCACGACCGAGTTCGCGATTTCGGCGATTCCTGCACGTTTGAGAACGAGGTCGGTGTCGAGGGAAGAGGCGAAGATCGCGGATGTGTATTCGACGGTTTCGCGGACGGTGAGGTCATCGAGCAGGCCGCCGGTCTGCATGACCGAGCTGACGTAGCCGAGAGACACGGCTCGCCGAGGCGGCATGCCGAAGATCTCGACGTCTCCTGCATCGGGTCGGCTGAGGCCGAGCAGCATGTCGATCGTCGTCGTCTTGCCTGCTCCGTTGGGTCCGAGGAAGGCGACGACTTCGCCGGGGCGGATCGTCAGGTCGAGATCGTTGACGGCTGTGATGCCGCCGAAGCTCTTCGTCAGATGGTTGAGGGCGACTGCGGAGGCGGTGACGGCTCCGCGGTGGACCGGAACGGCCGAAGCGGGCGTGTGGGACGTTGTCTGTGAAGTCATGTTCACACACTAGAAATCAGCGCTCGCGTGCGCTGATGCCATTTGTCACCGAGTGCGGGGTGCCATTTGTCACTGGATCTCACGACGAAAGAATGGAAATTCCACCGTGCTGGCAACTGTATCTGCCGCAAACTGGCAAACTGTCAGATATGTCCGAAAATTCTTCCGATGAATTTCAGGCCGAGGAGGTCGTCTCCTCGTATGTCAGCAGACGGCAGCGCCGAGAGGAAGAGTCCGGACAACCACGCTTACCGTGGAAGCGGGGGCTGAGCATCGCTCTGCAGGTGATCGCTTGGACGCTTGCGGGACTTTTCGCCCTGATCATCGTGCTCACCGTGCTGGTTCCGCGAGTCATCGGGGCCGAGCCCTACACCGTCATCTCGGGATCGATGGAACCGACCATTCCGACGGGCTCGATCGTCGTGTCCCAACACGTCGGAGCCGATGACGTCGCCTTCGGTGATGTCATCACCTACCAACTGAAGTCGGGAGAGCCCTTGACTGTCACGCACCGAGTCGTCGGTGTCGACATCGTCGAAGGTCAGACTCGTTATCGGACTCAAGGAGATGCGAACAACGCTGAGGATCCGCTTCCGGTCCGCCCTGAGCAGATCCGCGGAGTGGTCATCTATCACATACCGTTCGTCGGATATCTGGGGCAACTGGTCCCGATGGGCAACAGACAGACGATCGCAACCGTCATCGGCATCGGGCTCATCGGTTATGCCGTCATCATGTTGACCCGAAGCCTCGTTGACCAGCGCCGAAAAAGACGGCTTTCATCCACGCACGACTCCGCAGAATGATCTCTGAGTTGAAGATCACCTCTCTATCGAATAATCAACATTGCCTGTTGTAATATTTGCAGTTATCATTAATTGTGAATGCAGATTATCTGCATATGACATGGCTGAAGTTGAATATGTGATTTTTTCATGACTTCGCTCGTCGACAACCACCCCTCTCCAGTAAAAACAGGATCACACGTGAAGAAATCAACGAAGGCACTCATCGCCGGCGGCATCGGCGTCGCTCTCCTCGTCGGCGGAGCCGGCACCGTTTCGTTCTGGACGGACGAAGCTGAAGGCGGCGACGGAGTGATCTCGGCTGGAACACTCGATCTCGGCTCTCCCGCAGGCGGCGGCTGGGAGATCAGCCACGAAGGCGACGGCAGCGGAACAGCCACCGAACCAGTGGCATTCGACCCCAGCGCGGACCAGATCGTTCCCGGAGACGTGCTCTCTTACACACAGTCCATTCCCGTCACCCTCGAAGGCGAGAACATCAAGGCGGAGTTCAACGGCAGCATTGACGTGACTCCCTCAACCGATGGCACCGCGGATACGGCCCTGTCTGAGGCCATCGAATCCGAGGATCTCGCCGCCACCGGTCTGACCGGCGCAACAGGCGACCTCTCCCTCGACGGAGAGACGCTCGCCGGTGAAGGTGACGGCTCGGTCGAAGTGACGACCACCATCACCTTCCCCTGGGGAACCGAGGGGCAGTACAACGACGCCAAGCTCGGCTCGCTCAATTTCGCCGTGGACTACACCCTCACTCAGGTCCCCGGGAACTGACCCCTTTCGTTTTCAGGGTGGGTTCGACTGACTCGAACCCACCCTCCGGCTCGTCCTCAATCCCCGCCTCCACATGAGGAGCACGAGAATGTCTCTCCGTCGCGCAGTGTTCGCTGCCGCAGTTTCTGCTGCGGCCGGCGCGCTGCTGATCGGCGGCGGCGTGACTTATGCGGCATGGTCCGATTCCGCGGAATCGGAATCCACGACGGTCCAGGCGGGGACACTGACCGCAACGATCGCCCAAAAGGGTCCGACAAACGAATCGACCGGGTCGAATCCGAGCATCGTCGTGACTTCAGGCAGCAACGGAATCATCCCGGGCGCACAGGCACAACGGTGGACGTACACGGTGACGAACTCAGCGAATTCGGCGACCGCAGCCACCGGCACGCTCGACATCGCCGGAACGCCGTCGAGCACCGACGACTACGCCGTCATGCGCCCCTATCTCCGTGCCTCAACCACAATCAACGGCACGAAGAAGAACATTCCCGATTCCGCTTTCTCGTCCAGCGGATTCTCTTATTCAGTGGATCTGGGCAAGACACTCAAGCCGGGCGATTCCCTGGACATCATTCTTGACCTGTCCATGCCGGCGACTGCGACAAATTCGGCTGGAAAGAAAGTCGACGTCGCCGTCGAGCTCCTCAATCGTCGCAGCGCGAACCTGGACGTGCAGTCAATTTTCACGATGAAGAATTCGGCTCAACTCAAGCAAGCGGGGAAGCCGTGACCCGCCGCTTCTCGAAACCTGCGACACGCAAGGCGTGGATGATCACCGCCATCCTCGCTGCACTTTTCCTGCTCGTCCCGGTGGGCGCTACGACGGCATACTTGACCAGTAAGAGCACTGCCAGCCAAACCATAGGCGGCGTCGGCCGCTGGTGCTCGGTCCCGAACCCCGCCGAGCAGCCGAACGTGTATCGACTGAAGGACTTTCCCACCTATTCATCAAGCGGTTCGTCGATGATCATCGTCCCTGCTGTCCGCAATGGTGAGTTCGGATCCGGAGGCGGAGACGGTCGACTCGGAGTCCGAGCCTGGGCATGCAGCAGCAGCTCGCTGACGACTGGCTCCAACATCAAAGTCACCTCGTGGCGAAACACTTCCGCTTCTCCGGCGCTCAACTGGCTCCAGCCAGTCAATGGAAGCGGCCTCCCCTCTCGTCGGCTCAACCCGTCGAGCGGTTTGGGACAGGAGCTCACGAAGCTCCATCGCGAAGGTACATCTGGGCTCGTCGGTGCTCGACTCGGCGGAGATGATCGCGCAAAATATGCCTGGATCGTGTCGTCGGGGCGTACTAAGACTGCGACGAACGCCTCGCCGTCGTATTCCCTCCTCGTTCACAACTTCAATATTGATCCTCATCCGACGTTCTCAAGTGGGTTCAAATCCGACGATTCAGGAACTCGAACGGTCAGCAACTCGGTGGAGTACCTCGCGACGGCATTTTGGAAAGGATCCGGGGAATGGTCTGGTGGGCTCCTCTCACCGCCCACTGCCCAGCCGGTCAATCTCGTTCCCTACAAAAATGACATCACCAGCACCGACGGGCGCCAGGTCCAGTGGGTCGTCATCGAATGGTGGGGCGCGACCGCACCGAGTGATGACATGGTCCTTGAGGTGTTCGTGCGATGACCTGCCGTTTTGTCGTCTCGGTATTGGCCGCAGTCCTCGGCCTGGCCCTGGTGATCGTCGCACCCGCAGCGGCGAGCGCCGAAGGTCAGATCGTCGTCACCCGACCCGACGGCAGCCCACCCGGCAAGCTCTTCACTGACCTCACCTTCGTGCCCGGCGATACGAAGACGGAGAAACTCGTCGTCACACAGACGACAGATGAGGACGTCTCGACCGGTATTCGCTTCGAGGCCACCTCCCCACACGGCCCACTCCATGATTCGGCTGAGGTCACCATCAGCGGCTTCGGCAATTCGGTATCTGCTCCCCTCGGCGAAGCACTCGATGCCGATTCCCCTTATTGGCTCGGAACATTGAGTCCGGAGGACAAGGAATCGATCACCGTATCCGTCCGCCTGCCCGCTTCGGCCGGGAACGACACCAAGCGAGAACGGGCGCGATTCCGCGTCATCGTCACAGCCCAAGGCGACGGTGTCGGCCCCACTTCTCCGCCGACCGATCCCCCGAAGGACTCCGCGGCGGATTCCGACGACAGTGCATCGAGCGAAGCGGATGCCTCTGCCTCAGATCAGGATGACGACTCCTCTGCAGACAGCAGCAGCGGAACCACTGCCGCCTCAGGATCGAAGTCGAAAGGTGAGGAGAACACTGCAGCCGACGGCAGCTCGGAATCCGGCGCCGGTTCGGACGTCAGCAGCAAATCGGACTCCGGCGGCACGAATCTCGGAACGTCAGACACAACAGCAGATGCGGGGTCCGATGCCGACGGGTCGCTTCCGCGGACGGGACTCGGATCACTGTCAATGCTGTTCGCCGGCGCCGGTCTGCTGCTCCTCGGCGTCATCGTGATCGCCATTGTTCGGCGTCGCCGACACAGAACTGCGAGTTAACTCAGGCTTCACATTCCCTCCACTCACTTTGTGAGAAAGCTGAGTAAGTTGGAAGCCGTCTGCTCGCACACAGACGCTCACGCGCTCGTCCGAGCCCTGCCGTCGGTACGGCTCGGACCGCATCTTCGGTGAACGTCTGTGTGCTTCTCTACGAAAGGACGGCACATGGCCAGGAGAACCCTGCGAATCGCTGCGGCGACCGGCGCTCTCAGCTTCGCGCTCTTCGGAGTCGCAAGCCCCGCCCAGGCTTCGGGAATCGACGAACCCGGCGGAGCCCGCCAGCTCGACGGTGACAACACCGACGCCATCCGCGACGCGGTCGAGGACTCCGGCGCGAAGAACGTCATCCTCCTCATCGGCGACGGCATGGGCGATTCCGAGATCACCGCCGCCCGCAACTATGCGAAAGGCGCCCACGGACGCTTCGACGGTCTCGACGCACTGCCGATGACCGGGCAGTACACCACCTATGCGGTGGACAAGGACACCGGCAAGCCGGACTACGTCACCGACTCCGCTGCGAGCGCCACCGGCTGGTCCTCGGGTACGAAGACCTACAACGGGGCGCTCGGTATCGACCGCAAGGGCAACCCGCACAAGACCCTCATCGAAATGGCCCGTGCGAAGGGAATGAAGACCGGCGACGTCTCGACCGCGGAGATCCAGGACGCGACACCGGCCGCGCAGCTGACCCACATCAGCCTCCGCGGCTGCTACGGGCCGGAAGAGACAAGCGAGGACTGCTCGGATGAGGCGCTGGAGAACGGTGGGCTCGGTTCAATCAGCGAGCAGATCATCAACGCTCGTGCCGATGTCACCCTCGGCGGCGGCTCGGCCTCCTTCGAACAGAAGGCCACCGCCGGTGACTGGAAGGACCAGACGCTGCTCGAGCAGGCCGAAGATCGCGGCTATCAGCTCGTCGATGATTCCGACTCACTCGATTCCCTCACCGAGGCGAACCAGGATTCGCCGGTGCTCGGACTCTTCACAGAGGGCAATTTCCCCGTTCGCTGGGAGGGTCCGAAGGCCACCCACGGAGGCGGCACCGAACCGGCCGTGAAATGCAAGAACAACCCCGAGCGCACCTCGAGTGTGCCGAAGCTCGATCAGCTGACGAACAAGGCCGTCGACCTGCTCGACAACGACGATGGATTCTTCCTCCAGGTCGAGGGAGCAAGCATCGACAAGGAGGATCACGCCGCGAACCCGTGCGGTCAGATCGGTGAGACCGTCGACCTCGACGAAGCGGTCAAGGCCGCCCTCGACTTCGCGAAAGAGGACGGCGAGACTCTGGTCATCACGACCGCCGACCACGCCCACACGAGCCAGATCGTCTCCGCCGGTTCGGACACTCCGGGTCTGACCCGGACACTGACCACCGCCGACGGAACCGATATGACGATGAACTACGCAACCGCAGACGAAGAGGAGTCGCAGGGCCACACAGGCACGCAGCTGCGCATCGCCGCCTACGGACCGGGTGCCGCCAACGTCGTCGGACTGACCGATCAGACGGACATGCACTTTACGATCGCCGACGGCCTGGGACTCGACCCCGAGGCCGAAGTGCCCGGCGACCCGGGCGACGATGCGAACGGCGATGACGACTCGGCGGGCACGGATGATGCGAACGGTTCTGCCACTGCCTCAGGTTCGTCCGATACCGGCGGCGATGACAGTTCGGCAGGCTCTCAGGACTCGAACGCATCCGAGGACTCCAACGACTCGAATGATGCCGATGCCGCCGGTGGCGGATCCGGCGCAAATGGCAGCGGCGAAGGCGGCGAAGGCAATGCCGGCTCCGGCAGCGGAGGCGAAGGCCCGGGGTTGGCCGGCGGTGGCGGCGGAACCCTGCCGCGCACCGGCGTCGAGATCGGAGCCGCGGTCTTCTTCGGCGTGGCCGCGATCATCGGCGGATCGGCTCTGATCCGCATGGCCAAGCGCCGTGGGATCCTCCCCGCCTGAACCGCGCACGATGCCGGACGCTCCCAGCGAAGCGTCCGGCATCGTCCGTCCCACTCACAGGTTCGCCTGGCACAGTGAGCCCATGGACCCGCTGGATCTGCCCCTGACCACCGACCGACTGGTTCTGCGCGCGTATCGCGAGTCCGATGCCAAGACGCACCTTCCCATCTACTCCCGCGAGGATGTCTCCCGGTTCCTCCTCCAGGAGCCTTGGACCGCCGAGGTGGCCGAGACCGAGGTCGCCAAACGCCTCCCCCGCACGGGACTCGAAACAGAATCGCGTGCCCTGGCCCTGGTCATCGAGACCGCCGACGGCCTCGATTCGCTCGAGGGGTCACGAGTCATCGGCGATATCGCGATCTGGCTCGCCGACGACAGCGAGGAGAAGGCCGAGGTCGGGTGGATCCTCGATCCGGCCGCCGCCGGTCACGGCTTCGCCACCGAAGCGGCCATCGCGGTCCTCAACCTCGCCTTCGACCATTACGGACTCCACCGGGTGTTCGCGCAGATGGATGCCCGAAACACCGCCTCGGCGAAACTGGCTCAGAGGATCGGCATGCGACAGGAAGCGCACCTGCGCAGGGACTGGTGGTCGAAAGGCGAATGGACCGACACCCTCGTCTTCGGAATGCTCTCAAGCGATCGGCAGACGGCCTGAGTGCACCGAGAGCGTCACCTCCGGTCCGAGGACTTCGCCGGCACCGGCTGTCCGACTCGAGTTTCTGAGATCTCTGACTCTTTGCTCCAGGGCGCGTACTCTGCGGCCCTCTCGGTGTGAGAATCTGAGGTGGCCGTGAAGCCTGGCCCGTCGATCGAACGGGCAGGTGGCCACGGGCAGTCGAGAGAAGAGGACAGCAGACACCGATGGCTCCAGCCGACAAGGATCGCAGCGAGGCAGTGCCCACGGATGAACACACCGACGGCGGCAGAGAGAACGTCGGTCTGCGCAGAGGCCTGACTGCCCGCCACATCAGATTCATGGCCCTCGGCTCAGCCATCGGCACGGGGCTCTTCATGGGCTCCTCGGAGTCGATCCAGTCCGCCGGCCCGGCAGTGCTCCTCGCCTACATCATCGGCGGTGCCGCCGTCTTCATGGTGATGCGCGCCCTCGGCGAATTGGTCGTCCGGCACCCCGTCTCGGGCTCCTTCGGCCAGTATGCCTCTCACTATCTTCACCCCTTCGCCGGCTTCCTCGTCGGGTGGACCTTCGCCTTCGAGATGATCCTCGTCGCCGTCTTCGACGCCACAGCGATCGGCGTGTACATGGGGTTCTGGTACCCCGACGTGCCGCGGTGGATCTGGGTGCTGGCCGTCGTCTTCTTCATCGCCGCGATCAACATGATCGGCGTCAAGATCTTCGGTGAGCTGGAATTCTGGTTCGCGCTGATCAAGATCATCGCGATCATCGTCCTCATCGCCGCCGGCGTGGCCATCATCGTCTTCGGCTTCGGCATCGCCGACCACGACCAGATGGGACCGCAGGCACTGGTCGACCATGGCGGTTTCCTCCCGCACGGGTTCTGGGGGCTGCTCTCATCATTCACCATCGTGATGTTCGCTTTCGGAGGCGTCGAGATCATCGGAGTCACCGCCGGTGAGGCGCAGAACCCGAAGCGGGTGATCCCCGCCGCCATCAACTCGGTGCCGGTGCGCATTCTCCTCTTCTACGTGCTCACCCTCGGCGTGATCATGTGCATCCTGCCGTGGAACCAGATCACGTCCGAGACCAGCCCCTTCGTCGCGATCTTCGACTCCGTCGGTTTCACAGCAGCGGCGGCCATCCTCCAGGTCGTTCTCATCACTGCCGCCCTGTCGGCCATCAATGCCGATGTCTTCGGTGCCGGTCGGATGCTCCACGGTCTGGCCGAACAAGGTCAGGCACCGCGATCCTTCGCCCGCACCTCTCGCAACGGCGTGCCCGTGATGACGGTGATCACGATGATCGTCGCACTGCTGATCGGCGTGGCCCTCAACTACCTCTATCCCGACCAGGCACTGTTCCTGCTCGGAGCACTGGCCACCTTCGCGACGCTGCTGGTGTGGCTGATCATCCTCGCCGCTCACCTGCGGATGAAGCGCGTGATCGCCCAGGAGAACCGCCTGCCCAGCGAATTTCCCATCCCCCTGTGGCCGTTCGGCTCGTGGATCACCGTGGCGTTCATCGTCTTCGTCGTCGTCATGGTCGGCATCGTCCCCGACTCACGTCCGGCCCTCTGGGTCGGACTGCTGTGGGTGGCTGCACTGTGGCTGTGCTACCTCGCCTTCATCCGCGGCGAGGGTCGCCGACACTACGAACTCAGCGACCGCACCGAACCGATCACGGCGTCCGACGGCGCAGAGTGAGCGACCCGACGATGATCGCACCGACGATCCAGCAGGCGATGAAGAGCACCCGCAGCCAGATGTAGGCATCATCCTCATCGCCGGTCGAAACCGCATTCAGCGCATCGATCGCGTGCGACAGCGGCAGCCAATCACCGATGGTCTCGAGCACCTCGGGCAGCTGGTCGCGCGGGAGGAAGATCCCGCCGAGCAGGATCTGCGGGAAGACGAAGACGGGCATGAACTGCACGACCTGGAACTCCGTGCGGGCGAACGCGCTGGCCAACAGTCCCAAGGCCGTCCCCAGCAGAGCATCGGCGATCGCGACGACGAAGAGCAGCCCGACCGAACCTTCGATCTCGAGCCCGCAGATCATGGTCGCATATCCGACGGCCACTGCCGTCTGCACAATGGCGAGCAGACCGAACGCCAGAGTGTAGCCGAGGATGAAGTCACCGCGGCCCAAAGGCATCGACAGAAGCCGTTCAAGGGTTCCGCTGCGGCGTTCGCGCAGGGTCGCGATGCTCGTCACGAGGAACATGACGATGAACGGGAAGAGCGCAAGCATCGCCGGCCCGATCGTTGAGAACACCTCGGTCTCGTCGAAGATCCAGGCCACGAGACCGATGAGCAGGCTGGGCACGATGAGCAGCAGAGCGATCGTGCGCGGGTCGTTGCGGATCTGGACGAGGACGCGTCCCGTCGTCGCCAGGGTGCGCAGCGGGTTCATCGCCGCCCTCCCGCCTTCGCGCCATGTCCCCGGTCAGTGCGAAATCGGCCCTCTCGCGAGAGCAGACGAGTGCCGGAACGGCCCCCGCGCCCGGAGGCACCAGGTGCCGATATGTCCTTGTCGATGATGCGGAGGAAGGCGTCCTCCGCCGAGGCCGCCCCCGTGCCGGCGAGCAGATCGTGCGGAGTCGTATCGGCGATGATCGCGCCCTCCCGCATGAGCAGCAGTCGATCGCAGCGCGTCGCCTCGTCCATGACATGACTCGAGACCAGCAGCGTCGTCCCTTCCTCGGCGAGCCTACGGAAGAGCTCCCACAGATCGGCGCGCAGCAGCGGATCGAGTCCCACGGTCGGTTCGTCGAGAACGAGCAGATCCGGAGAACCGAGCATCGCCGCGGCCAGAGACACCCGGTTGGCCTGCCCGCCCGACAGCGTACGGGCGATCTGATCGGCCTGGCCGGTGAGGTCGGTGCGTTCGAGCACGCGATCGACCTCGGATTTCGGCGCTCCCTGCACACGTGCGAAGTAGCGCAGATTCGCCCGCACACTCAGATCGTCGTAGATGCTGGCCGCCTGAGTCATGTAGCCGACCCGGTGGCGCAGCGCAGCGGACCCGGCCGGACGGCCCAGCACGTCCACCTTCCCACCGGAGACGATCTGGACACCGACGATGGCGCGCATGAGCGTCGTCTTCCCGCTGCCGCTGGGTCCGAGGAGCCCGACGATCGCTCCGCGGGGCACGTCGAGGTCAAGGGCGTCGATGACGGTCGTGCGACCGCGGCGGACCGTGAGGCTGCGCACCTCGACCGAATTATTCATCATCTGTTGAATGAGACACCCGGAGCCGTCTGAGGTCAACAGTTCGAACAGTCACTGCTGCCGCACTCGGGGTGCGTTTCGCACAGGGGACACCGGGCCCGAATCCACGATGTGCCCCGGAGTATCGTGAGACCGAGCCCCGAAAGGTCTGCACAACGATCCGCCGGCACCGGCAAAGGTCTGGGAAACGGGCCTCTGTGTGGTCAGAACCGCCTCGGCGAGGGACCTAGCGTGGGTGTAGCAGCAATCGGATGAAAGGTTCCACGATTCACATGTTCAGGCAGTCGTCGAAGTTGGCCAATGTCCTCTATGACATTCGGGGACCCGTTCTCGAAGAGGCCCAGGCGATGGAAGCCGCCGGTCACACGATCCTCAAGCTCAACATCGGCAACCCCGCTCCGTTCGGCTTCGAAGCCCCCGAGGCGATCGTCCAGGACATCTCAGCGAACCTTCCGGTCACGCAGGGCTATTCGGATTCGCGGGGAATCCTCTCCGCCCGCCGCGCTGTCGTCCAGTACTACGAGACCCGCGGCATCCACAATCTCAGCACCGATGAGGTCTTCCTCGGCAACGGCGTCAGCGAGCTCATCACTCTGAGCCTGCAGGCTCTGTGCAATCCCGAGGACGAGATCCTCGTGCCCGGCCCCGACTACCCGCTGTGGACCGCCTCGGTGGCACTGTCCGGCGGCACACCGGTCCACTACCGGTGCGCCGAGGAGGACGCCTGGCAGCCGGATCTGGCCGACCTCGAATCCCGCATCACCGAACGCACCCGCGGCATCGTCGTCATCAACCCGAACAATCCGACCGGTGCGGTGTACTCGAAGGAGACGCTGAAGAAGATCGCGGACATCGCCCGCCGTCACGGGCTCATGGTCTTCGCCGATGAGATCTACGAGAAGATCACCTACGACGGCGTCGAGCTGGTCAACATGGCTACACTGACCGGTGACGATGTGCTGTGCCTGACCTTCTCGGGACTGTCGAAGGCCTACCGAGTCGCAGGGTACCGCTCCGGCTGGCTCGCGATCACCGGACCGCTGGAGGAGGCACACAGCTACCTCGAGGGGATCAAGCTGCTGGCGAATATGCGCATGTGCTCGAACGTGCCGGCCCAGCATGCCATCCAGGCCGCACTGGGCGGGAAGCAGTCGATCGACGATCTCGTCCTGCCGACCGGTCGCCTCGGTGCGCAGATGCAGGTCGCCCACGAAGGTCTCAACTCGATCGACGGGGTCTCGGCTCACCGGGCCGACGGTGCTCTGTATATGTTCGCGAAGCTCGATGTCGAGAAGTTCGGCATCACCGACGATGAGCAGTTCGCCCTCGATCTGCTGCGCGAGCAGAAGATCCTCGTCTCCCACGGCACGGCCTTCAACTGGCCTAAGCCCGACCACTTCCGTCTGGTCACCCTGCCTTCGGTCGAGGTGCTCAGCGAGGCGATCGAACGGCTCGACACGTTCCTGTCCGGTTACCGTCAGGTCGCCAATTCGACGTGTGAGCTGCCGATCGTGCGGGAACGGACGGAAGCCGGTCACTCGATGCGCACGACCTCGGCCGCGGCGGGTTGAGGCCGCGACCAAGCTCAGTCAGCACTGTCATGGTCACCACCGCCGATCTCGACGAGCTGCGAGTGAACTGAGAGGCACTGAGACAATGAGCCCATGGTGGAGGACACAGGTGGGCGAGTGACCGTTTCCGCAGATTCCGTCGCCGAGGTCATCGGCCGGCTGTCCCGCGGCAATCCCATCGACCGGCGTGCCCTCGAACAGCAGTGCGGTGAGTCGCCTGAGCTCATCGAGGCCCTCGTCGACCTGTCGGCCACGATGACCCGGTGGAAGCAGAAGGACCGCGAACGAGCGGCCCTGCTCGAAAGCGCCTCAGAGCTCATCCGGGTTCGCGACACGACACGGCTGCTCCAGAAGCTCGTCGACCGAGCCCGATCGCTCATCGGATGCGATATCGCCTATCTCTCCCAGTACTATCCGGATACCGATGAGCTGCGCGTCAAGGCCAGTCGAGGAGCCATCTCCTCCCAGCTCACGACCCTGCACGTCCCTCCTGGAATCGGCCTGGCCGGTCGGGTCGTGCGCGACCGGGCCGCCCAGTGGACCTCGAACTACGATGTCACCCAGCTGCCGCACGAGCGACAGGTCGACTCCGCGGTCAGAGCCGAAGGCATGGAGTCGCTCCTCGGGGTGCCGATGGTCGTCGACGGGGAGGTCCTCGGTGCCCTCTTCGCCGCCAACCGCTATGCGCACGAATTCACCACAGATGAGATCACTCTGCTCTCGGCCCTCGCCGACCACGCCTCGGTGGTGCTCAAGACGGCGCGACTCATGGGAGAGCTCGCCGAGGCCGCCCGGAGCTCCGCAGAGGCCGAGGAATCGGCCGCCGCTCAGGCCGCGACGCTGGGACGCCTCGTCGAGGTCGAGGAGCATCTGACTCGACTGGTCCTCCAGGGTCGGGGAGGCTCCGCGGTCACCGACGCCGTCGCCACGATGCTCTGCGCGGAGGTGCTCGTCATCGACAGCGCGCGTCTGAAGTCCCCCGACTTCCCCGATCACGAGCACGTCTTCTCCGACGAGGCGAGCTTCTTCGCCGACCTCGAGGCGGACAGGACCGACATGCTCACTGCGCTGGAGACCAGCAGGGAGACCGGGCGCAGCGCCGAGGTGCCGAGAGCCGAGAACCTGCTCGTCGCCTCGGTGGCCTCACATCGACGTCAGCACAGCGGGCTCTTCGTCCGCTTCCACACCGACCCCGCCGCCGGCGATGCGAACATCGTCGCTCAGGCCGCGCAGTCGCTGGCTCTCATCCACATGAACGCGCAGGCACGGGCCGACGCCGAGAACCGGGTCAGAGGGGAGCTCGCCGTCGATCTCATCGCCGGGACCCGGTCCCTCGACGAGCTCGAGGCCCGTGCTCGGCTCAACGACTTCAGTCTCGCCGGACCGTGGCGGATGATGACGATCCAGGCGGGTCCCGGAGTCGACGAGCACCTCGGTGCACGCTTGGCCCGGATCGAACCGCGCATCCTGCTCACCCAGCGCTCCCCCGGCCTCACCGTCCTCGTTCCCAGCTCTGTCGCGGATTCTCGCCTGTCCCTAAAGCGGCTCAGCGCAGAGCCGGAGGCCCTGGGCGGGTGCCTCGTCGTCGCCTCCGACTCCGACTGCGACCGCTCGCAGCTGGCCGTGGTCGAAGACGAGCTGTGGTCGTGTGTGCGGATCCTCAACTCTCTGGGCATCGACGAGGGGATCCATCCGGCCGCGGACTTCGCTCCCTATACCGCGATGTTCGGCACGGCCCCGGAACAGGTGGGCAGATTCATCGACCGTCTGCTCGGGCCCCTCCGCGATTGGGATCGCAAGCACTCCGCCGAGCTCACCGACACGGTCCGCGTGTACTTCGAGAGCAACGGGAGCATCAGCAGGACCGCTGCCGCACTGTCGGTGCACATCAACACCGTCAAGCAGCGCCTCGAGCGCGTCGATCAGGTCCTCGGCGAGGGGTGGAGAGCCCCGGAGTTCGCTTTCCGTCTGCAAGTGGCGCTGCGTCTGGACCGACTCACACATCCGAGGTGAGCGCGCTCCGCGCGGCGGGAGGGACTCCACGCGGCGTGAGCGGACTCCACACGATGCGAGCACAGCAGCACCCTGTCCGAAACAGACATGGACAGTCCTGGATTCGGGCCGAAACGGCCATGGTCACTGTCGCGCTGCGATGCTTGACTGTTCTCTGCGGAGGAACTCCGACCGACAGCCGTTGTCGGCCAATGACGACCTGACTGGAGACATACGATGGCAGAGAACAGCCGAATTGCCGATTTCCGAAACATGTCGGTCGGCGAACGCAGGACGGCCGTCGCAGAGACAACCGGGCTCGACACTGAACTGTTCCAGCAGCTCGATGCGAATTCCTTCGGCCCCGAGGATGCGGCCGATCTCAGTGAGAACATCTTCGGAGTGTTCTCGCTTCCTCTCGGCGTGGCCACCAACTTCACGATCAACGGCACCGACGCGCTCGTCCCCATGGCGACCGAAGAGGCATCGGTGATCGCCGCTGCCAGCAATGCTGCACGAATGGCACGCCCCCAGGGCGGCTTCTTCACGAGTTCGAGTGAGCCCATCATGCAGGCGCAGATCCAGCTCATCAATGTGGCGGATCCGCACGCCGCGCGCACCCGAATCCTTGAACGGGAATCGGAGATCATCGACCTGGCCAATGCTCAGGACCCCAAGCTCGTCGAAGTCGGTGGCGGGGTCAAGGGCCTCACGGTTCGTCTCGTCGAAGCACGGACTTCGACCTACGTGCTCGTCCATCTTCTCGTCGATGTGCGAGATGCGATGGGGGCGAATGCTGTGAACACCATGGCCGAAGCGGTTTCCGGCTCCGTCGCAGCCATCGCCGAAGGCGAGGCACTTCTGCGCATCCTCACCAACAAAGCCGACCGTCGACTGTCACGCGCCCGCGCGGTCTTCGACAAGGAGCTGCTCGGCGGTGAAGGCGTCATCGACAACATCCTCCACGCCTACGAACTCGCCGCAGCCGATTCCTATCGTGCCGCCACGCATAACAAGGGCATCATGAACGGCATCTCCGCCGTCGTGCTTGCAACCGGGAACGATACTCGTGCAGCCGAGGCCGGCGCCCATTCCCACGCGGTCGTCGACGGCCGTTACACATCCCTGTCGACCTTCGAGAAGAACGCTGACGGCGACCTGGTCGGGACTCTCGAGATGCCGATGCCCGTTGGGCTCGTCGGAGGAGCCACCAAGGTGCACCCCGCTGCACGCGCGGCTCTGCAGATCGCCGAAGTGTCGACGGCCCAAGAACTCGCCGAGATGATCGTCGCCACCGGTTTGGCTCAGAACCTCGCCGCACTGCGAGTGCTCGCCACCGAAGGAGTTCAGCGCGGACACATGTCGCTGCACGCCAAGAATCTCGCTGCCTCTGCTGGAGCGAACGCCGAAGAAGCCGCGATCATCGTGGATCGGCTCATCGAGGAGAAGGCATTCCGCTTCGACCGGGTCCAGTCCATCCTCGAAGAACTCCGATCGGGTGGTTCGCAGTGACGATGGAGCTTCCACAGCAGATCACCCAATCGGACCTGCCGACCGAAGTCAGCATCTGCGAAGTCAGCCCCCGAGATGGGTTGCAGTCGCAATCACGCATACTCCCTGCAGCGGTCCGTCTCGAGCTGATACAGCGTCTTGCCTGTGCGGGCCTGAAGGTCATCGAAGCCGGAAGCTTCGTTTCTCCTCGAGCCGTTCCCCAGATGGCTGATACTCGATCGGTTCTCGACGGGTTGGATGTGGATTCCGACCTCGCTTTCCCGGTTCTCGTCCCGAACCGGCGGGGTCTCGATGATGCCGTGGCGGCCGGAGCCAAAGATGTCGCGGTCTTCATCAGCGTCACGGATTCGTTCTCGAGAGCCAATCTGGGCGATTCGCTTCAGGTGACCACCGATCGCAGTCTCGAAACAGCCAGAGCAGCGACTTCCGCAGGTCTTCGCGTGCGGGGGTACCTCTCGATGGTGTTCGGCGATCCCTGGGAAGGGTCGGTCGACCCGGCAGATGTCGCCGCCGCCGCTCGACGGCTGGTCGACGCGGGCTGCTCAACGATCTGCCTGGGCGACACCATCGGGACCGCTACTCCCGGTCATGTGACCGCCGTCCTTGATAGCCTGATCGACGCCGGGATTCCGATCGAACGGGTTGCCCTGCATACCCACAACACCTATGGCCAGGCGCTCGCGAATGTCTACGCCGCGCTCCAGGCCGGAGTACGACAGTTCGATGCATCGGCAGGAGGAATCGGAGGATGTCCATTCGCACGCAGTGCGTCCGGCAATCTCGCCACCGAAGACCTCCTCTGGATGCTCAACGGGCTCGGCATCTCGACCGGAGTCGATATCGAAGCCGTGGCGGCCATCAGTCAGTGGCTGAGCGACGAACTCGGCACCCCGCTCCCATCTGCCACGCCCTCGGCTGTCCTCAGCCGGTAGTCCCACCGTTCACGTTCCCGACAACCGTCGGCCGACAGAAGGCAGGCAATGATGCCGCAATTGCTCGAGGTGTGGAATGACACCGTCGATCCCAAACACCTCACCGGTGGAATAGCCATCGGAGTCGGGATCGCTGTCCCGGCCTACCTGATCGCTGATCAGATCTTTGCTTCCAGAGGTGATGGAACTCTGGGGCACTCGTATGCGCTGCTCGTCGGCATCGTCGGCTGCATCGTCGGTGCAGTGATCGCCGGGTTCCTATTCAAACCGAAGCGCGTGATCACGACTGCCGGCGCCGACACTCGGAATCGCCAGGAGATCATCAACGAGATCGTCGACGAATACGGGGATCTCGGTGACCCACGAGAACTCGGCCCTTCGGTCCAGGAAGAAGTCCGTGCCCTCGGCCTCTTCGACGCTCTTGTCGAAAACCACGAGACGCGAGCTCAGGAGAAGGGCGGGCACAAGTGAGCGCAGAACTCATCGAGCCCATTCTGTGGGCAATCGGGATGGCGGTCCTCGCCGGAGTGCTCTTCACCGGCATCGGGTTGATTTCCGGCACAGATGAAACCGCGATCGTTGCCCCACTGGCGCTGCTGGTGATACTCATCGGCGTTCCTCCGGCCGGCGTCATCGCGTTCTTCCTCGCGGCGATCATCGCCAAACACATCTCCCACGCCGTGCCCACGACGCTGCTCGGCATACCGGGGGATACCACCGCCGTGCCGATGCTGCGCGAAGCTCAACTTCTGCGGTCCCTGGGTGTTCCTCATATCGCATTGCGAAAAGCGATCTCCGGTGGTGTCATCTCGGTTGCGATAGCAGTTCCGCTGTCGATCGTCTTTGCGCTCGTGCTCACCCCCTTCGCCGACGCGATCGGTGCCGCCGCCCCATGGATCTTCATCGCCGCTGCAGTCCTAGTCGCCTACACCTCGAAGGGAAAGCTGGCCGCGGTCGTCGCCCTCATTCCCTTCGTTCTGATCATCGTCGGCCTGCAGGCGTTCATCATGGAGCAGAAGGAAGCGACTTTCACGACTTCGTTCTTCCTCGGCATCGCCACCGGCCCGCTCATCTTCGACCTCCTCTCAGCGCTTTCGCCTGTTGGCCGCCGGGCAATGCGACAGGAGGGAAAGCGGGAGTTCAACCTCGCTCCCGACGTGCGCTCGAGAGACGGCAAGCGTCTGCCCAACCCCTTCAAGACACTGAGTGGGAAGCAGCTCGCTTACACCAGCGGCTCAGCGGCGATCACCAGTGCCACCTTCGTGTTCTCACCTGTGGCAATGGCCGTGCTCATGGGCGAGATCGTCGGCAGCCGAATCAAGAACGGCTACGAACGTCTGACGACTGTCGTCACTGTCAGGAATGGAACTACGGAGTCGACCTACATTGCGGAGACCCTCATTCCGCTCATCGCAATCGGTCTGCCGCTTTCGCCGATGGCCGCCGGTCCGGCTGCGCCGCTGTTCAACGCTCCGCCGGTGTACACGCTCGACGCCGAGACGGGAGAGACGAACAATCTCCACGACCTGCTCACGACCGGACAGTTCGCACTCTTCGCCGTGATCGCGGCGATCATCGCCATCGTCATCGCCTACCCCTTCGTCATGACAAACGCCCACCGGGCAGCGACCTGGGTGATGCGATCCGTCTCCCACGAGGCGATCATCGCCGGCTTCGCCTCGCTCATCTGCGTCATCTGCCTCTATGAGGGCGGACTGCTGGCCCTGGGAGTGACGCTCACGGTCGGACTCGTCGGGGGCCTGTTCAACCGATTCATCGGCATGCACGCAGGAGTCCAATTCATGGGCTACTACGTCGCCGCCCTCACCGTGCCCGCCCTGCTGGCGCTGTGAAGACCGCGCCTTCCTCTCCTTCCCTCACCGAGGCGGGTCCACCGGTCACCGATATTGGGCGGTGACCCGACGAATAACGGCGACCACCTCGGCGATGGCGGAATCGTGAGCGGCGACGATCGGATCACGGCGGGACGTCGTCCGCGGTTGGGCGGCCCGGGACACGAGAAGCACGTCGCGACGACAGGCGCTCAGGGGCATCGGGATGATCTCGATGTCCGGGTCGGTCGAGAGTGAGGATTCGGGGATCATCGCCACCGCCAGTCCGGCTGAGATCATCCGATTGATTGCCGCATAGTCGTCCATGCGCATCCCCACCCGGGGTTCGAACCCGGCAGCGACGCAGAAGGAGCGGACCACCTCGTCGATGGCGTCACCCGGGTCGATGCTGAAGGCCCAGGTCTGGGACACCAAGGCCGTGAGATCGGGCAGACCGTTGTCATCGACGGCGATGGCACCGATGGATTTCGGCACGCACAGGCTCAGCTGCTCCGAATAGAGGGGACGGGCGGAGAGCGATACGGGGATCCACGTCTTGTCGATGTCGGTGGAGACCAGCAGCGCGAGGTCGAGGTCACCGGCCTCGAGCCGCGAGACGAGTTCCGCGTGCTCGTCCATCGTCACGTCCAGAGCCGCGGTCGGAGCCTCGGGGTGAGTGCCCTGGGTTCCTCCGTCGGCTCCGGCCACCGCCTCGTCGCGGGTCTGCCAACGAGGCCGTTTCTGCAGGTCATGGTAGAGCGGCGGGATCAGCCTGGCGCCGACTGTGGGCACCGCCCCGATCTTGACCGGCACTGCTTGGGACTCCCTCCACAGGGCCACTTCGGTGCCGAGGCGATCGCACAGTCCGAGGATCTCCGTCGCCCGCGCCACGACGAGGCTGCCCACTGCGGTCGGATGCGAACCGCGGGGACTGCGCACGATGAGCGTCGATCCCAACGTCCGCTCGAGATTGCGCAGGTGATGGTTGACCGTCGGTTGGCTCCAGGCCAGGGCAGCGGCCGCAGCCGCCACTGAGCCGGAATCGGCGATGGCACGGAGAGCCACGAGTCCTCTTGTATCCAGTGGATCCATCATTCTCCCGCAAACAGCTCAATAGTGTGTATAGAGCAGTTTAGGAAAGTTGCTATTCTCCCGGCAAGGGTCGGCTTCCTACTCTGGGACTATGACCGTCCAACATGATTCCCCCATGTCCCCGGCTCCGGAAGCGTCGTCGACCCCCATCGGCCCAGCGAACCCGGAACAGGCCCGCGCGCCCTACGCCGAGGCCCTGGCACAGGCAGCGAATCGCGATTCGCTGTTCCTGTCCACCCCCGGACACGGTGGCACCCGAACGGGAATCTCTGCCGGTCAAGCCGAATTCTTCGGCGAGCACACCCTCTCCCTGGACATCCCCCCACTCTTCGACGGCATCGACCTCGGTGCCGACACCCCGAAGGACGAAGCTCTCGCCCTGGCTGCCGAGGCCTGGGGCGCCAAGCGCACCTGGTTCCTCACCAACGGCTCCTCGCAGGGCAACCGGATGGCCGCACTGGCCATCGGCACCCTCGGCCGCGGAGTCATCACCCAGCGCAGTGCGCATTCGAGCTTCATCGACGGCATCGTGCTGGCCGGCCTCAATCCCGGTTTCGTCTACCCCAATGTCGACGAGGTCAACGGCATCGCCCATGGCGTGACCCCCGATTCGCTGCGCCGGGCGATCCGCAACCACCCCGATGAGGTCAGCGCCGTCTACCTCGTGACCCCGAGCTACTTCGGTGCCGTGGCCGATGTCGAATCCCTCGCCGAGGTGGCCCATGAAGCCGGTGCCGCACTCATCGTCGATGCCGCGTGGGGCGCCCACTTCGGGTTCCACTCGGACCTGCCGGCGTCCCCGGTGACCCTTGGTGCCGATATCGTCATCATGAGCACTCACAAGCTCGCCGGTTCACTCACCCAATCCGCGCTCCTTCACCTCGGCGACACCGAATTCGCCGATCGGCTCGAACCGGCGCTGGCCCGAGCGTTCATGATGACCGCTTCGACGAGCGAGAACGCGCATCTGATGGCCTCGATCGACCTGGCGCGCCGTGAGCTCATGACCTCGACCGAGGCGATCACGGAGTCGCTGGAGAACATCCGCCACATCCGCGCGCAGATCGAGGCGACCGACCGCTATCACCTGCTGTCCGGCGAGTTCCTCGGCCACCCCGACGTCGTCGACATCGACCCGTTCCGCCTGCCCATCGACATCACCGCCACCGGCCTCGACGGACACACCGTCCGCAAACGCCTGGCCGAAGAGTTCGACATCTTCCCCGAGATGTCGACAGCGACGACTCTCGTCGCTCTCATCGGCATCGGCAAGTCCCCGAACATCGGCCGCCTCATCGATGCCCTGGAGACACTGCGCATCGAAACCGCGGACGCCGGCACGGCCGTCGGCGACGGACGAGTCTCCGTGCGCACGGCACTGCCTCCGCTGCCGACAGCCGGCCGGTTGGCGATGACGCCGCGTGAAGCATTCTTCGCTGACTCCGAACTCGTCTCAGCCGCCGAAGCCGTCGGACGAGTGAGTGTGAGTTCGCTGGCTGCCTATCCTCCCGGCATTCCGAATGTCCTGCCCGGCGAGGAGATCACCGTCGAGACCATCGGCTTCCTCCAGGCCGTGGCAGCGAGCCCCTCCGGTCACGTCCGCGGTGCCGTCGACCCCGGTCTCGAGACCTATCGCGTCATCAGGAACTGATCTGCGCGCAGTCACCGTCCGCACCGTGCTCGTCGGCCTCAGCCGACAACGCCACTGGACAATTGACCCTGCGAATTAAGTTATATCTTTTTTGCGTATTTTCTGGACCACTGGACAGATTTCAACGAACACTTCTGCCATCGGACACATCTGCCGTGAACTGTGTCACAATTTTTATTGACATGCCTTTCGTGCCGCGTAAGGATGTTCTGCATTGTCGAAATCCGACAGCAACTGCCGCGCAGAGTTCGCACCATTCCGGCGACTCGGCCCTGCAACTTGCCTAGCAGCAGCTGAAACGAGGAACCTCTGATGCCAGAAGGCCACGACAGATTCGCGCAGAAGGACAAGAAGCCGTCGCGCAAGGAACGGCGTGCAATCAAGAAGCAGAGACGGTTCGAAGCCGATGACTGCATCGTCGTCGAAACCAAATCGATCCGCACCGCCATCGGCGGGACCACGGTCGGCAACTTCATGGAATGGTTCGACTTCGGCGTCTACGGCTACCTCGCTTTGACGGCTCATCCGATTCCAGGGTGTAGTCGCGGTCTGAAGCCGCCGGTCTCGAGCAGGGACCTGGCGATGTAGTTGGTGAGGTTGCGGAACCCGAGGGCTGAGCCGCGGAGGTGTTCGAGCCGGCCGTTGATCGCCTCCGTAGGCCCGTTGCTGGTGCCGGGGCGGTCGAAGTAGGCCAGCACGTCGGCGGCCCGCTTCTTCAACGTCCGGCCCAGCGTGATGACCTCGATCAGCGCGGCCGGGACGCCGTCGCTGACCGACTCGATCAGCTTGGTCATGAGCTCGCGGCCCTGGCGTCGGTCCTCGTGGCGGTAGGCCGCGATCATCCGCTGATAGATCCCCCAGGTCGCCTCGACCTGCACGTGCTCATCACCGGCGAACAGTGCCCGTAGTCGGCTGGCCTGCTTGTCAGTGAGCAGCCCAGCACCGGTGTGCAGCGTTCGCCGTGCGGAGTAGAGCGGGTCACCCTTGTGGCCGCGGTGACCGTGGATGGCCTGCTGGACCCGGCGTCGACACCGGTCCAACGCGTCGCCGGCCAACCGGACCACGTGGAAGGGATCCATGACCGCGACAGCGTCGGGGAGCTCCTCGGTGGTGGCGGTCTTGAAGCCGCTGAACCCGTCCATCGCGACGACTTCCACGCCGTCACGCCAGGTGTCGCTCCGGGTGGCGAGCCAGGTCTTGAACACCTGCTTCGAGCGACCCTCGACCATGTCTAGGAGCCGTGCCGGGCCGGTGCCATCACGGATCGGGGTGAGGTCGATGATCACGGTGACGTACTTGTCGCCACGCCTGGTGTGGCGCCACACGTGTTCATCGACGCCAACGACTCGGACACCCTCGAACCGTGCCGGGTCGTCGATCAGGACCCGCTTGCCCTCGGCCACGACGGCGTCGTTAGCGGTGTCCCAGGCAACCCCGAGACCCTCGGCGACCCGGGCGACGGTGAGGTGAGCGATCACGATCCCCTCAAGTGCCCACCGCAGCCCGCGACGCGAGAGCTTCGCCCGAGGTTCGGCCGCCCGGGAGGTGTCTTGGCGCCACACGTGCCCGCAGCCAGCGCATCGGTAGCGGCGGATGGTGAGCAGCAGCGTGGTAGGTCGCCAGCCGAGTGGTTCGTGGGCCAGCTGCCTGGTGACCGTGTCCCGCGGGGTTCCTTCGCAGCCGCATCGGCGGCACCACTGGTCGGCTTCGGCGACCCGGCACGCGACGACCGCACGGTCGGACTCGAGGCGTTGGCCGGTGACGACGAGGCCGAGCTCGTCGAGTCGGCAGAAGGTGGTCAGATCTGGGTGGGCGAACGCGCGTGAGCGGTCGCCGGCGGTAGCGTCGGGCACGTCGAGGTCTTTCAGGATGAGCGTGTAGGAGCCTTCATCCTCGGGAGACCTCGACGTCTATCCCGGGACCGCCACGCCAACGCCTGCTACACCCACAACCGGGATGAGCCCCTATGGCGCTTCACAACCGTGGTACACGAGAGCACGCATGGTGCGGCTCCTTCGGTGGGTGGGCTGCCGGCCGGGGGCCGGGTTCGGTGCGGGTCGGTCTCAGAAGGCGCTGGCGGCGGCTTCGGCGACGGCCTGGTCTTGGTCACCGGTTCCTCCGCTGACGCCGACGGCGCCGACGACCTGGCCGTCGCGCTCGAGCGGGATGCCACCGGCGAAGATCATCACCCGACCGTCGTTGGAGGCGTGGATGCCGTAGAACTGCTCACCGGGTTGGGCGAGGTCGCCGAGGTCTTTGGTGGCTGTGTCGAACGCGCGGGCCGTGAAGGCTTTGTTGATCGAGATGTCGATGCTGCCCAGCCACGCTCCGTCCATCCGTACGTGAGCGACGAGATTGCCGCCGGCATCGACGACGGCGATGTTACTGGGCTGACCCTGCGTGCTGGATTCAGCTTCTGCTGCCGCGATGACACGTTTGGCGTCGTCCAACGACAATGTAGGAATTGATAGCATCAATTGCTCCTTCGAATGTGGCGTGCGCTTTGTGGCTCGAGCCGCTCCAGAGCCGCCCGTTGGTTTGCCTGTTGAGTTTGTGACCGACAGCGCTCGTGTTGTGGTTCGCGTTGCGAACGTGCGTGAGCGGACTACGGGAGCTTGGACGCGAGGACGTCGGCCGGCAGGATCTCGGGTGCTGCGCTGAGGAGGTGCTGGTTGGCCGTCAGGGCTGCGACGATGGCGCCGTTGGCGTGGGCGTCGCGAGCGGCCTCGTCGTGGAATGCATCGAAGATCCAGAAGGTGTCGGCGTGGGTCCTGACCGCGAACCAGACAATCGTTCCTACTTCTTCGTTGGCGAGTGCGACAGCGCCGGCGAGCAGATCGGCGAGCGCGTCGTGCTGTCCATCGGCCGCGACGATCTTGGCGACGAAGGCATACGGAAGTGATGCGGGTGTTGACATGAGGGACTCTCCTTGAAGTCGTGATTCTTCGTGTGACGAGTTCAGCGTATGACGAGCGAGGGCCGGTGGGTAGTGGCGTATACGGCAGTATTGCTATTGTTTACGTCATGCGTATCGGACTGATCGCGATCGACGGCTGCTTCGGTTCGGCTATCGCGTCGATCATCGACATCGTGCGGGTAGCCGACGGAGCCCGCGGTGATGTCGACCCGCGGATCGACCCGATCGAACTCGCCATCCTCGGACCGAAACGGCGAGTGACCACGACGGCATCGATGACCCTGTCGGTGGACCACCCGCTGTCGGAGTCCGCAGAGTTCGACGTGGTCGTCGTCCCTGCGCTTGGAACCCTTACGGCCGCCGCTACCAACGACGCCCTCCAGAGCCGAGATGCTCGTTCGGTCATCGCCTCGCTCGGGCGCCTCGACGAGGCGACCACCCGGATCGCCGCGGCGTGCACCGGCGTGTTCGCTGTCGCCGAGACCGGACGGATGCATCATCGGCGGGCGACGACCAGCTGGTTCCTGGGGCCGGAGTTCCTGAAGCGCTATCCGAGCGTCGCCCTCGATCTCGACACCATGGTCGTGGTCGACGGGAACCTCGTCACCGCCGGCGCCGCGTTCGCCCACATCGACCTCGCGCTCTCACTCGTGCGATCGATCAGCCCCGACCTGGCCCAACATGTCGCCAAGCTCCTCATCATCGACGAGCGTCCGTCGCAGGCGGCCTTCGTCGCCTACGAAAATCTCCGGCACGAGGACTCGATCGTCGTCGAGTTCGAACGCTTCGTGCGCGCCCGACTGGACGAACCGTTCAACGTCGCCTTCGTCGCGCAGTCGCTCGGCACCAGCCGGCGCACCCTCGAACGACGAGTCCGTGCGGCGCTCAACCTCACTCCGCTCGGGTTCGTCCAACGGCTTCGCATCGAACGAGCTCGGCACCTCTCAGCAACCACGGATCTCACCTCCGCCGAGATCGCGCTACGGGTCGGCTACGCGAACGCCGAGACTCTGCGCTCCCTCCTGCGTAGGGAGCGACGCCGTTCCTGACCTATCGCCATGCCTGTAGCCGGTGTGCTAGTGCTCGACTGGAACCACCTCTCAGCACGTCGCGTCGACGCTACTGCGTCGCCCCTGGACGACCCACTCGACACGCCCGCAGCACAGGCCATGTGACGTGTCCCGGCTTCCCGGACGGTCGGGGTCGGGTGGCTGTGATGTGTCGCTGCGTTCTCGTCGAGGGGGTCAGCAGACTCGATCAGGGTCGATTGGGATGAGACGCGAAGGCGGTCAGGTCAGGGCGGCCGAAGCCGGCCGGCGGGGTAGCGTCGGTCACGTCGAGGTCTTTCGGATGGATGGCGTAGGAACCTCCATCGTCGGGAGACCTCGACGTCTATCTGCGGACCGACGCGCCCGGCCGACCTACACCCTCATCTGGGAAGAGCCGCTTTGACTATGAGGACCGTCTTCACCGAAGGCATGGACGAGCAGATGGGCCTGCTCGTCACTTTGTTCGGCTTCGCGGTCTCGTTCCTCGTTCGTCCTCTTGGCGGCATGGTGCTCGGACCACTCGGCGACAAGATCGGTCGCCAGAAGGTCCTCTTCTTCACGATGGCCACGATGGCCACCGCCACGGCACTGATCGGCGCGCTGCCCACCGCGGCCCAGGTCGGTCTATGGGTCATCATCCCGCTCTACCTGCTCAAGATGATCCAGGGCTTCTCCACCGGCGGCGAATACGCCGGTGCCACCACCTACGTCTCCGAGTTCGCCCCGGACAAGTCTCGCGGCTACTGGGCGTCGTGGCTCGATGTCGGCTCCTACCTCGGATTCGCCGCCGGCGCCGGCACCGTGGCCATCACGACCGTCGTCACCACGTCCATCAACGGCGAGAACGCCATGCTCGACGGCGGCTGGAGGATCCCGTTCCTCATCGCCATCCCGCTCGGCGCCGTCGCCATCTGGTTCCGCCTGAAGATCCCCGAGACCCCAAGCTTCGAGTCGAGCGAAGAAGCCGGCCGCGACATCAAGGTCAAGGACGACAAGTACGCTCGCCACGGGCTCATCGGCGTCGTTCGCCACTTCTGGAAAGAGATCCTCATCGGCATCGCCGTCGTCGCAGGATCGCAGACTGTCGGCTATGCGCTCACGAGCTTCATGCCCACCTACTTGGAAGAGACCGTCAAGGTCTCGAACGTCCAGGCAGCTGCGGCCACGATCCCGGTCCTCGTCGTCATGTCTGCCTGCCTGCCGCTCATCGGCAAGCTCTCAGACAGACTGGGACGCAAGTTCGTCTTCATGGCGGCCGCGATCATGACGATCATCCTCATCATTCCCGCCTTCGCCGTCATGCAGATCGGTGAGATGTGGGCGGTGATGGTCGCTCTGTTCATGGTCGCCCTGCCAGCCGGGTTCTACATCGCCTGCCTGGCCTCGACGCTGCCCGCCCTTTTCCCGACCGCATCTCGCTACGGCGCGATGGGCCTGACGTTCAACCTCGGTGTCTCCCTGTTCGGCGGCACCACGCCGCTGGTCGCCCAGGCACTCATCGACGCCACCGGCAACTCGTTCATGCCCGCGTTCTACATCCTGTTCTTCTCGGTCGTCGCGCTCGTCGCCGTGCTCCTCATGAAGGAATCCGCGCACAAACCGCTGCCGGGGTCGTTCCCGACCGTCTCCACCCATGAGGAGGCCGAAGAGCTGGCTCGGACCCAGGCGGAGAACCCGGATATGGACATCGAGGCGATGCCGATCGTCGACATCGACCCCGACAAGGCACCTGCCTGATCGAGATCCACACGCGATCGGGTACTCGATCTGATCACAGACAGCGACACCGGGCCGTCCCGACAGGGGCGACCCGGTGTCGCTTTACTCCCGTGCCGATTCCACCTGACACGGCAAGGTAGAGTCCGGGTGAGCGGGGAAGCGCTTGAAGAAGTAGAGGTTCGACGTCACGAGTTCGGCCGCCTCGGCGGAATCGCCCGCCTCGATGAGGTCGACGATCCTCGGCAGCTCACGGGCGGAGTCGACGGTAATGGTCCCGATCTGGTCCTGGTGTCGGTAGAGGCGCGACTGATCACGCAGTCGCAGGCTGATCGCGGCTGCGCGCGCACCGAGCCCGTGTTCGAGCAGAGCTTCGTGGAATCGGCGATCCTGGGTGTAGAACTCGGCGATCTCACCGCTCTCGGCCGCCGCCACGGTCGCCTCGGCGAGTTCGCGCAGACGGTTGACCGCGCCGGCTTTCGCCGTTGATTCGGCGAGCTCGCGGGCGGCCGGAACAGCGAGGAGGACACGGATGCGGATGATCTCCTCAAGGTCCGCCTCGGTGACGGGGACGAGACGGAAGCCCCGATTGGGCACAGCCTCGACCGTTCCTTCGGTCACGAGCGCCATCATCGCCTCACGAACGGGACTGAGAGAGATGCCAAGCTGCTTGGCCAGCCGGGCGGCCGAATAGATCCGGTCTTCGGCGAGCTCACCGGAGATGATGGCATCGCGAATGATCGCCAGCGCCTGCTCGCGCAGCGACTCGGTCTGCGGTCTCATTCGCTCCATCACGTTTCCCTCCCTCACCTCACTGTGCACAATCGGCTTCCATCGGCTATTGACAGCATAACCGCGAGATCGCACGATAGAGGCAGGTAATCGGTAACCGATTACCCAGTGTCGCTCCCCTGTCGGAGCCGTTCCTGCAACGAAGGAGGAACCCATGACCGCCGATCCCCAGCTCGGCACGTCCGCCGATCCGCTGCTCCAGCCCTTCGACCTCGGAGGCCTGACCCTGCGCAACCGCATCGTCTCGACTTCGCATGAGCCCGCTTACACCGAGCTCGGCATGCCGAAGGACCGTTACCGGCTCTATCACCGGGAGAAGGCTCGCGGCGGAGTCGGGCTGACGATGATCGGCGGCTCGGCCGTCGTGTCCAAGGATTCCCCGGCCGCCTTCGGCAACATCGATCTGTCCACCGACGAGGTGGTGCCCTGGCTCTCAGCGATCGCCGAAGACTGCCACGACGAGGGCGCAGCGGTCATGATTCAGACGACCCACTTGGGGCATCGCTCTTCGAACTTCGCGGGTGACTGGCTGCCCCTGGTTTCGACTTCGCGAACGAAAGAGGCAGCGCACCGTTCGTTCACGAAGGCCATGGAAGACTTCGACATGGATCGCATCGTCGCCGACTTCGCCGCCGCGGCCGCCCGCGTCGCCGCCGCCGGTCTCGACGGCCTCGAGGTCATGCACGCCGGGCACCTGCTCGACGCGTTCCTCGCTCCGTGGCTCAACGACCGCGACGACGAGTACTCCGGTGAACTCGAGAACCTGATGCGGTTCCCGCTGCGCGTCATCGACGCGGTCCGGGCGGCCGTGCCCGAAGACTTCCAGGTCGGCATCCGCATGGCCGTCGACGAACGCCGCGACGATGGCATGGACGAGGCCCGGGCCACCGAGGTCCTCCAGACCTACACCGCGCATGGCATCGACTTCCTCAGCCTCAACGTCGGGCTGATCAGCTCCGACCGGGAACTCGCCGAGGCAATCCCGGGCATGGGCACACCCGCGGCACCGTGGCTCGACACCTGCCGCCGCATCCGGGCCGCGATCGACATCCCGGTCCTCCACGCCGCCCGCATCGCCGATGCCGCGACCGCCCGGTTCGCCCTCGAGGACGGGTGCCTCGACCTCGTCGGTATGACCCGCGCGCAGCTGGCCGATCCGCATCTCGCACGCAAGATCGCCGAGGGGCGGGAGGACGACATCCGCCCCTGCGTGGGCGCGAACATGTGCCTCGACTCGATCTACACCTCAGGCTCGGCGACCTGCATCCATAATCCCGCCACCGGTCGCGAAGCCGAACTGCCGCAAGAGGTCCCCCACGACGCTGAGGCGGCTCCGAAGCATGTCGTCATCCTCGGTGCCGGCCCGGCCGGGCTCGAAGCCGCCCGTGTCGCTGCCGTCCGCGGGCACCGGGTGACGCTGCTCGAGGCCGATGACGCACCCGGCGGGCAGGTGCGCATCGCCGCTCGTTCGCAGCGACGCCGCGACCTCATCGGCATCATCGACTGGCGCGTCCAGCAGTGTAAGAAGCACGGGGTCGATCTGCGGCTGAACACCTTCGCCGAGGCGGACGACATCCTCGCGCTCGACCCCGACGTCGTCATCGTCGCCACCGGAGGGGTTCCTGACGCCGGGTATCCCTTCCGTGAGCAGGGCCCAAGCTTCGACGTCTGGGATGTCATGGACGACCGGCTCAAATCGAAGCAGCGGGTGCTCGTCTTCGACGACCACGGGTTCTACCCTGCCCTCGACGCCGTCGAACGATTGGCTCGGGGAGGTCAGCAGGTCACCTACGTCAGCCCCGAACGCACGATCGGCATCGATGTGGGGTCGATGAACTCCCCCGCCTATCTTCAGGTGTTCTCCGAATTCGGAGTCGAGGTCCGCCTCGGCGAGCGCCTGACGGAGAAACCGCGGATCGAGGGAAAGGAGATCGTGGCGAGGCTGCGCAACGACTATTCGGATCGGGAGACCGAGGTCATCACCGATGCCGTGGTCGTCGATTTCGGGACGACACCGAACGATGAGGTCTACTTCGAGCTCAAATCACAGTCGTCGAATCACGGGGCGACGGACCTTGAGGCGTGGGTGCGGGGACAGCCGCAGCCGGATTCCGGCGCCGACCCGCAGAGCACATCCACCGGCTCCGAGGCGGGGCCGAAGTTCGCGCTCTACCGGATCGGTGACGCCGTCGCCTCCCGCAATGTGCATGCGGCCGTGCTGGAAGGACTGAGAGTGGGAATGGGGCTGTGAGTGGCCCAGTGACGACGATCTGCACAAGCATCGATTTCCATACTGCCGGCGAACCGTTCCGGATCGTCGCCGAACCTCCGGTCGAAGCCCCCGGCGGGAGCGTGGCCGAGCGGCGGGAACTGGCCGTGCCGGGCTCGGAGGTCGATGATCTGCGCAGGCTGCTGTGCTTCGAACCTCGCGGTCATGCGGACATGTACGGCGGCTTCATCACCGCCCCCGATGATGACGGTGCCGATTTCGGGGTCCTCTTCTGGCACAAGGACGGGTTCTCCACGGCCTGCGGCCACGGGACGATGGCGCTCGGGGCGTGGGCGGTGTCGACTGGGCTCGTTGCGGTCAACCCGTCCGGGACTACAACAGTGACGATTGATGTGCCCTCGGGGAGGGTGCAGGCTCATGTGCACACGGACGGCAAGGGACGGGCCGCCGCGGTGGATTTCGTCAATGTGCCCAGCAGGCTCATCGGCACGGACATTTCGGTTCCCACGAGCCGAGGACCGGTGAGCATCGACCTCGCCTGGGGTGGGGCGATCTATGCCCTCGTTGACGGCGCGCAGCTCGGTATGGCGCCACCGGGAGGCTCAGATGACAGCGGAACAGGCGGCGGGAGCAGCGGTGTGGTTCTGTCGGAGAATCTCACCGCGCTCATCGGGCTCGGCCGTGAGATCAAGGCGGGTCTGGCCGGTCGCCCGCAGACCGTGCATCCGGACGACGATCGCCTCTCCGGCGTCTACGGCACGATCTTCGTCGACCGATTCGGGACCGTGCCCGACGGGGCGCTGCACCAGCGCAATGTCACGATCTTCGCCGATGGTCAGGTGGACCGCTCTCCCTGCGGTTCGGGAACAGCGGCTCGTTTGGCCGCTCTCCATGCCACCGGTGAGCTTCGACCCGGGCAGACGCTGGTCCATGAGTCGATCGTCGGCACGCGTTTTCGGGCGAGAGTGCTCGAGGAGACCGCTGACGGCGTCGTTCCGGTCGTCAGCGGCAGTGCTCACCGCGTGGGCACCGCGACCTTCGAGATCGACCCGCTCGATGACCTCGTGCCCGGGTTCGTGCTGCGGTGAGCCGTCCTGGACTACTTCGTCGATTCGAAGTTGAGAACATCCAGCGCCCCGATCTGAATCTCCTCGCGACCTCTGCGCTCAAAACAATGCCTGCTTGACCCGTTGCAGAATCGCTGACCGAGTTATTCGAACCGCCGCCGTGCCAAGACCAATCCTGACCCGAACGTCACGGCAATGCCGAATATCACCCAGGTGACCCAGACTCGTCCAGAAGAAGCATTGTCGAACAGACCGGGCAGCAGCAGTATGAAGATTCCTGAAAACACTGCCAAACCGAATATGAGACCAGCCAGTGCATATGGCTTCGACATATCACCCTCACCCCCAGTTGAAGCTGCCTGCCGTCGTCACGGACTCACCGCCCACGTTCGCGTATCCGCACGCTGCAGAAGCCGCTCTTCTGACCAAAGATCTCGATCGTCAGCAACCTTACCGTCGATGCAGCCGCCGTGCTCGGCATCTCCGGCATCTTGCATGGGCACATGTCAACTGGCGCCGTCGATCACCGCTCGACGACGAGGTCGGTCAAGGGAGTCGAACAGCAGGGCAGGAACTTTCCGGCCGCGATCTCCTTGGGGCGGATCCTTCCGGCATGCTTCATCTCGACCTCAGCGCAAGCAGATGTGCCTACCACTTTGCACAAGGTTTCTAGCACGAGCTTCGTTGACAAATCCTGCGTGAAAGAAGTCAAGCAGGCTTACGAGAAGGTCGGGCAAGAGGCGAGTGCTGACGACCTCGAGATCTGTAAAGGGAATGTGACCGTCGAAGAAGGATCTACTGAGACAGTCGATGTCGGAGAGGCCAAAGCACTCGCTGCTACCCAAGACATGAGCAAGCACGAAACTGCTCAAGTCGTCGAAGCGGCCAAAGCTGGAAAGATCAAGAGCCGGAAATGGAAGCATGCCTACTGGGGTGGCTCCAATTACGAGAAGCATGCTGGCAGAACATACTGGAACGGTTCTCAGGCTTGGGTGAAGAAATATAAAGGTAAGACTGGGTACCACACTTGCCACTCAGAAGGCTCATGGCAGGTCGGCGGCTAAGATTGAATCACTTTTGGAGGCAGTCAGGACGAGACGGATGCAGGTGAAAGACATGGCGACCGAACAGCGTGAGCGATTCATGTCGGCGTCAGAGTGGAAATTCATTGGCTTCCTCGTTCTCGCTTTCTTGCTGACTCCTATCTTTTATGGCCTTCCGCTGCTTAGCCCATTGTTCGCTTTGAGCACGAGCGTCAGGACGCACAGAACGAAAATGGTGTGGCTCTGGGTCGTCGCTTCGCTCCTAGTATTGATGTCGATCGCACCGTTCATCCTCAAACTCGCCAGACTGAGCAACTTCGTCGTTGACTGACGATATGGTGCGTCACCGTTAGTGCACAGTCAGTGCGCGCCCGAATACAGCGAACCTCAACGTAAGCGACCTCAGCAAGATCGACACCCTGCCGACCCTTGCAGCGCTCTGTCGATGCCGACGCGGCACGCTCCACTCCATCACCGTCGAACCCACTACCGACACCAGCACTCTCCGCGTATGCGCCCGCCGCGGCGATGGATCGAAGAACGCGCTGTACGCGAAGATCCAGCAGCAGGTCGCCGACGACGCCCCCATCGTCCCCGTCGCCTACCAGAAGGCGCTGGACGGGGTGAGCAAGGACGTCGTCGGCTTCCGACCCTATGTGCGCGGCACCTACGGCCTCAAGGAGACGAAGCTCAAGCACTGAACGACGGACTCACTCACCTCTCGACGACGAGGTCGGTCAAGGGAGTCGAACAGCAGGGCAGGAACTTTCCGGCCGCGATCTCCTTGGGGCGGATCCCTCCGGCATGCTTCATCTCGACCTCACCGCTGACCAGCACGGACTTGCAGGTTCCGCAGGCGCCTTCCGAGCAGGATGAGGGCACCGACAGTCCAGCGTCCAAAGCGGAGTCAAGGACGGTCGTGGACTCATCGCAGTCGACCACGCGCCCCGAGACCGCGAATTCGACCGCATGGCTCACACCGGTGGGCCCGCATGCGCCGGCCCCGGCTCCCGCGGCCCTCGCCCTCGCTTCGGCCCCGGCCAAACGATCGGCCGGTGAGGTGGCGAAGACGAACGACTCCTCATGCGTCCGAGCCTGCAGCACTCCCGCCTCGGCGAGGAGGGGACGCACCGCGTCCATGTACGGACCTGGGCCGCAGACGAAGGTCTCACGCTCGGCCGCGTCGGGGACGACCTCTGCGAGGGCGGCCGCATCGATCCGCCCGCGCCGACCCGTCCACGTCTCCGTCCCTGCGTCCCGGGAGCAGAGGATGGTCACGCTGACCCCGGCGACCTCGGCGAGCTGTTCGAGTTCGGCACGGAAGATGATGTCGGCCGGCGTCGAGGCACTGTGGACGAAGACGATGTCGGTGCCGAACCCTCCCTGGCGGGCCAGCAGGCTGCGCACCATCGACATGATCGGGGTGATCCCGGAGCCCGCGGAGAGGAAGAGGTGGCGTTCGGCCTGGTGGAACCTCGTGCTGAAAAGCCCGTAGGGCCCGTCGACGTGGAGATGATCGCCGAGCTGAACGCTGTCGTGCAGGTAAGTCGAGACCACTCCCCCGGGCACGCGCTTGACCGTGATGGTGAAGATGTTCGTGCCGAAGGGTGCCGAGGAGATCGAATAGCAGCGCTCACATCCGAGCTCGGGGAAGCGCATCGTCACGTACTGTCCGGGGGCGAAGTCGACAGCGGACATCCACCCCGCCCGCAGCTCGAAGGTCTTCACGTCATGGGTGACCTGAGTGATGCCGGTGACCTCGACGGGTCCAGTGAGCAGTTCCGGATCGAGCGGCTCCGCCACGACGGCCAGCTGGCCGGTCTGGGCGGGCGGGACCGCCGGAGCGGCCAGTCCCGCCTGCACGGGCCAGTCGGCCCATGCCCGCCCGGTCCTCGCGGGCACACGGAAGGTCGCCTTGCCTGCCGGTGATTCTGCCACCGGACCCCCTGCCGAAGTGACCGCCGCAGATGCTGCGTCGACGAGCCTGGAGGCAAGCGTCGAGTGACGGTACCTCATCGCTGCGCCCCCTTCTCCTTGTGCGCCTTGAGCTCCTTATGCACCTTGAGTCGTTCGATGTACCAGGTGACGAAGTCATCCACCTGCGATTCGGTCGGTGCGTACGGGCCGGGTTCATACGCCGGCGACGAGATTCCCAGATGCCCGCGTTCGCAGAAGGTCGCGTCCTGTTCGTTTGTCTTGATCCACACCTTCGTGAGGTTGTCGAGATCGTAGTCGACGCCTTCTTCCGCATCGGCATGGACGAGCCAGGTCGTGCGCACCAGCGTCTTGTCCTCGGCCAGCGGCAGCAGGCTGAACGTCACGACATGGTCGCCCATCGCGTGGAACCACATGTTCGGCTGCACGTGCAGCGAGGCCCGACCGAGGACGAAGGTGTCGAGGTCACCTAATAATTTCGCCGAGGCGGCCGAACCGTCCATCGTGTACGACTCGCCCAACCCGTCGAGAGCGGCCCGTTCGATCCGGAAGCCCGTCGGCCGTCCGCTGAGTTCCTCGACGAGGGCATAGGGCAGTCCATTGCGGTCGCAGTTGGCACGCAGCTGCTCCTCGGCATCGAGGTAGCGTTGGTAGGCCGGCTGCAGACGCTTGGGGATCTCCTCGGGTTCGTAACCGTAGGTGGGAAAGAATGTGCAGGTCAGCTCCGGGTGGCCGGCTTCGCAGTGGTAGCACTCGCGGTTGTTCTCCATGACGAGCTTCCAGTTCGAGTCCTCGATGAGGTCGCTCTGCGCGGCCACCTTCGTCGCGGCGATGTCATGCCCTGCCAGATAGGGTTCGATGACATTGGCCACCTCGTCGATGTCATCGGGAGGGGTGGGGCTGAGGCAGATGAAGATCAGCCCGCCGATGACGCGAACGTTCACCGAGCGCAGCGAGAAGCACGTCCGATCGAAACCAGGAGCCTGGACGCCCGCGGAGATGAGCTCGCCTGCCGGGGTGTAGGTCCACTGGTGGTAGCCGCACACGATGTTGCCCACCGAACCGGACAGGTCGCCCAGCAGCCGAGTGCCCCGGTGACGGCAGACATTGTGGTGGGCGCGGATCTCCTCATCGTCATCGCGGATGACGATGACCGAGTAGGTGCCGATGTCGATCGTGAGGTAGTCACCGGCTTCGGGCACTTCGGCGGTCGAGGCGACGAAGATCCAGGTCGAAGCGAAGATCGCCTCGATGTCGCGTGCGAAGAACTCCGGGCTGATGTAGAACGGCGCCGCCAAGGAGTAGCCGGGTACGCGTTCGTCGATGAGTCGGTCGATGTCGGTCCTGCCGTGCCCGCCCGATCCAGCGGCCATGCCCGGGCCGCTCACTCCGGAATCGGTTCTCTTCTGCTCTGGGGCCAGAGTCAATTCGTCCACCACCTCGTCGTGATCGTCTCGGCCGTTTCTCCTGCCGGCCCCTTCGCCGGCCGCGGCCCCGGAGTCTGTGCTCCTTGCCCCCAGTGTCCGCCAGAGGTTTGCTGAAGAAAAGCGAATCTTCTTCATCCGAAACGTGCAATACTATTGCATGATCGATCCGCGTCTCCACGTCCTTCGGGTCCTCGCCGAAGTCGGCACCCTCACCGAGGCGGCGCACCGCCTCGGGTACACGCCCTCGGCCGTGTCCCACCAGCTGAAGTCCCTGTCGAAAGATCTCGGCGTACGCGTCGTCGAACCTCGCGGCAGGGGCCTCGTCCTCACCCGCGCCGGCCAAGTTCTGCTCGAGCGTTCGCAGGAACTCTTCACCCGGTGGGAGGAGATCCGCGGCGAACTCGACGGTCTCGATTCCGGGCTCGACACGCGGAGCAGGCGGCTGCGTCTGTGCGGGTTCTCCACTGCCGCGGCGACCCTGCTGCCGCCGACCGCCCTGGCGGTGCTGGAACGGTTCCCCGGCGCCGAGGTGACGATCAGCGAAGCCGAACCCCAGGAGTGCTTCGATCTGCTCGTTGCCGATCATGCCGATGTCGCCGTCGTCGTGGCCACCGACCCGCTGCCGCCCCGCGGTGACTCTCGCTTCGAACAGTCCGCGCTCTTCAGCGATCAGCTCGATCTCCTCGTCCCCTCGGGTCATCGCCTGGCGAACCGGGCAGCGGTGCCGCTGAGTGAAGCCGCCGAAGAATCGTGGATCCTCGACCGCCCCGGCTCGCCGTATCACCGCTTGGTGCGCACGGCCTGCGCGGCGGCGGGCTTCCAGCCGGATCACGCCCACCAATCGCGGGAGTGGGAGACCGGCGCGGCCCTGGTCTCGGCGGGGCTCGGCGTCGCACTCATCCCGCGTCTGGCCAGGCTGCCCGACGGATTCGACGTCGTGCGGGTCCCGCTGCGCGGTGACCCCGTCCCCTCGCGAAAGATCCTCACCGGCATCCGATCCGGCTCTGGCACGCAGCCGATCATCGCCGCGGCACTGGCCACCCTCGAGTCGGTGTCCGCCGACGTGGTCCAACGGGCGAAATGACATACTGACCAGGCGCATCGGATACGAGGAGAATCATGGAAACTGGGCAGCTGCGGCGGACGATCGGACTGAGCGAACTCGTCTTCTTCGGTCTCGTCTTCATCGGACCGGCGGCCGCCGTCGGGGTCTTCGGCACCCTCGACGCCCGCTCCGGAGGTGCTGTCGCGCTCGTCTACATCGTCGCCACGGTCGTCATGGCCTTCACCGCGGTCAGCTATATGCGCATGTCACGCGAGGTCCCGCGCGCGGGCACGGTCTTCGCCTACGCCTCGGCGGGCATCGGGAAGCCGGCCGGCTTCATCGCCGGGTGGATGATCCTCCTCGACTATCTCTTCATCCCCTCGGTCGCCTACCTGTTCACCGGAATCGCGCTGAACTCGATCTTCCCGGCATTGCCCGTCTGGGTGTTCGTGGCCGTGGCCGTCGTCCTCACCACCGGCCTCAACCTCGCCGGGGTCAAGATCGCCTCGCGCGTGATCACCGGGGTCGTCCTCGCCGAGGTGGCCGTCCTCGCGCTGGTCCTCGTCCTCGGCATCGCCTATCTGGTCTCGCATGGTCCGACCCGCGGGTGGCTGACCCCGTTGACCGGGGTCGACGCCTTCTCGATGACGGCGGTGCTCGCGGCTGTGTCCGTGGCGGTGCTGTCCTATCTCGGCTTCGATTCGCTCGCGACCTTCTCCGAGGAGGCGAAGGGCGGACCGCGCATCGTCGGACGTGCCACTCTCATCTGCCTGATCCTGGCGGGAGTCCTCTTCGTTGCCCAGACCTGGGTGGGCAGTCTCCTGTCACCGCTGTCACCGGCGGATCTGCAGGCCGATCCCTCGCTGGAAGGCGCCGCGTACTACAACGCGGTCGATGCGACGGTCGGTCCGTGGCTGCACTGGCTGCTCGCCTTGGCCAAGGCCGTCGGCGCGGCGTTCTCCGCGATGATCGGTCAGGCGGCCGGCTCCCGCATCCTCATGGACATGGGCCGGGCTCGGCAGGTCCCGAAATTCCTCGCCGAGGTGGCCCCGAGGACCGGTGTGCCATGGAAGGGCATCCTCGTGGCTGCGGGCGGAAATGTCATCGTGGCCGGGTGGGCGGCGACCCGTGCCGATGGCCTCGACCAGCTCACCTCGATCGTCAACGTCGGAGCGCTGAGCGCGTTCGTGCTCCTTCAGGCCTCGGTGGTCGGCTTCTTCCTCATCAGGAAACAGGGCAGCGAGGCACCGGATCGATTCAAACACGGTGTTGTTCCGATCATCGGTGCCGGACTGCTCATCGCCGTGCTCGTGAGCGCGAATCCTCTGGCGCTCCTCATCGGAGGAATCTGGCTGCTCATCGGCATCGCGGTGTTCGCGGTGAATAACCGGCGGCGAATCCGCGGCTGAGCCGCCTCGGGGAGTGGACCATCAGTCCTGCAGACGAGTCGTGCCTTCGTGGCCGCCTGAGGTGTTCAGCTGCTTGGCGTAGCAGCTGTCGGGACCGAGTCCGTGCGACGAGCACCAGGACAGGGCATCATCAGGGTCGTTGTAGCCGATACCGACGACCGTGACCCAGAAATTGCCTTCCTTGAAGCTTGTGAAGTCACCGCTCCAGACGAGTTTGACGCGAGGAAACTCCTCACGCAGCTCCTGATGCTCGTCGAGGATCGCCTGTTCGTCCCAGGTTCTGCCTTCGGCTTTGAGCCCGACCTTCTTCGAGCTCAGCTGGGGCACCCATTTGCCGTTGAGGTCGTCTGTGGCCTCCTTGCCGTCCGCATCGGCGAGCTGCTTGAGTGCCTTCTTCGGGTCGTCGGGCAGCTGCGTCTCTTCCTCGGTGGGTTCTGGTTCAGCGCTGGCCGAACCGTCACTGCCGGTCTCGTCGGCCGTCGGTTCCTCACTTGAGGCGACGGTGGACTGTTCACCGGAATCGCGTGGGAACAGCGTCGCGGCGCCCCAGCCGATGCCCACGCCGAGGACGATGACGATCACGGCGAAGAGGGCGATCATTGGCCCGCGCTTCTTCGGTGCTGCCGCCGGCTGCTGATAAGGGCCCGGTCCCTGCGGATAGGGGTACTGATTCTGCGAGTAGGCCTGCTGACCGTGCGGTTGCTGCGGCCCGGCCTGCGGGTGGGCCGGACCGCTCTGCTGGTGAGGTGGTTGGGCCGGCGGGTGCGGCGGATAGGGTGGCTGCCCTTGCGGAGGCGCGCCCCAGCCGGTGTTCCCCTGGGGACGGGGCTGCGACGTCCACTGACTGTCGGACTGGTCGTTGACGTCCCATTCGTTCTCATCCCCGCGCCCGGGAGGGTTCGTACTCATCCGCAACTCCAGATCGATCACGCCGTATTTCAGAAAAAGTCCCGATAGAGAACTTCTCTTGCATTAACAGCCTAATATAAGTTGTGAACTACACATGCTTGACTTGATCAGTTGATTGTTTCGGTTTGAACTACATCGCGGAGCTGTCGAGCAGCTGCACTTGAGGACTGGGTATGGACGAGGAATCCGACGAGACGACACCGACCGCCGCCGAGGATCCGAAGGATCGGGATATCGAGGACCAGGAGAGTCCCGAGCCCGAGCCCACGGCCGGCGATCAGCCCGATTCCACCGAAGAGACTGCTCGCTGGGCGCCGCCGGAAGACGGGATGCCCGCCTCCCCGCAGACAGTCGACCCCTATCAGCAAGCAGCCGGGCCGTACCCGCCTGTCCCCGGTGCCCCTCCGCACGCCGGTGGGCCGCAGGCTCAAGGGTCCGCTCCCCACCAGCAGGGCGCCCACCCTCAAGGCTCGGGTCGCTATCAGCACGATCCCTATCGGCAAGACCCCTATCAGCAGGGGCCGTATCAGCACGGTCCCTGCCAATCCGGTCCCGTGCCGTATCCCGCACCGCCGGGCTACCCAGCACATGTCCCGAAGTCGAAGTTCGCCTCGGCGCTGGCGAAGGGTTCCACGTGGAGAACGGCCCTGATCCCACCGGGGATCGCCCTCCTCGGCGGCATTATCGTCTCCATCATCCTCACCGTCATCCTCACGTCGATGTCAGAATTCAGCGCCCTGACCGAGGAGACCGGCTTCAACCTCGACAGCCTCAGCTACGCTCTGCCCTTCGTCCTCATGGCGCTGTCCCTGTTCGGCTCGGCGGCACTGCGTCTCGATATCAATGCTCCTGACAGCTTCAACGCCCAGCTGAGCATCTTCACGACCGGGGCGCCCTTGGTCGTGACGATCATCATTGTCGGCCTGCTGTGGTCGATGACGAAGATCAGCGAACGCCGCTCCCCTGCACCCAACCGGGTGTCCACGTGGATCCGCATCGGGGTCTCGACCCTGGCGATGACGCTCGTGCTCTTCCTCCTCCAGGTCATCTTCGCCGCGCGCTTCTCCTCGTTCGAAGAAGACGGTGCGCTCACCTTCTCCTACTCGGCGGTTACCGTCCGGTCGTTCTTCCTGCCCCTGCTCGTCATCCTCATCACGAGCATCGCCGGCCGGATCGCTGGGCACTTCAAAGGCACCGAGGCGATCGGCGCACCGTTCCTGCGCTGGGCGGTCCCACCGCTGCTGGTGACCTGGGTCCACCTCGCCCTCTGCACCGCCGTGTTCTCGATCGTCGCGCTCTTCGTCCTGCCGCTGTCCGTCGAGATGCCGGGCCAGCTGGTACCGCTGACATTCATCAACATGGGTCTCATCCTCACCTCGCTGACCCACCTCGGCGGAATCAGCGCCACCGCCCAAGGTGACTTCGGCGTCTACTCGGACACCTTCAGCGAAAGCCTCACCCTGTTCAGCCGCGACGCTCCCGGCCTGCTGTGGCTGGGACTGCTCGTCGTTGCGGTCGCGGTGCTGATCGCGACGGTCGTCGCCACCGTCACCCGACGTCCGGCCTGGACCGTCGTCGAGCAGGACAAGCAGCAGTGGTCGAGTGCCTGGAAGCTGCCGGTGGCGTTCTGCCTCGTGTGGGGTCTGCTGTCGCTGCTGGCGATTCCTGCGCACCTGTCGATGTCCGGATCCGCCGAGGCGGCCATGTACTTCGGCGGTTCCGGTGCTGCCCGTGCCGGAATCGGCCCCCTGGCCTGGACGTTCCTCATCTTCGCCGTCTGGGGTGGGATCATCGAGGTGCTCTCCCGCACCCTCGGTCCACGACTCGCTCTCACCTTCCCGGCCCTGGCCCGGATCGCCGCCGGACGGACCGTGCATCCGCACTGGGGACCGCACCTGGGCATGAGCGAACCGCGTTTCGCCTTCGTTCATCCCGATCTGGCTCAGACAACCGCTCCGACGCCGCCGCCGGTCGCCCCCGGACCCGGCGAAGTCGGGCCACAGGCGCCCGGCGGATATCAGGGTCAGCCCGCATCGCCTGAAGCGTTCGGCTCGCGGGGCCACTTGCAGGGTCCGCAGCAGTTCTCCGCCCCGGTCGGCCCGCAGCAGCATCCGACACCGTCAGACCAGCAGCCTTACGCCTACCCGCAGGGTTCGGTCGGCCAGCAGGCCTATTCGGCGCCGCAAGGGGCGGCCGGGCAGCAGTCGCACCCGGTGCCGCAGGGAATGTACGCCGCACAGCCGTCTGCAGGTCCGGCCAGACCCTTCGACAAGAAGAAGACGACTCTCGTATCGGTCGTGGCCGGAGGGGCCGTCCTCCTCCTCGTCGCCGCGCTCATCGTCGTCACCCAGGTCAATGGGCACATGTTCGGTCCTGAAGCGACAGTGGAGAAGTACTTCGCGGAACTCTCCGACGGAGACGCCGAAGGGGCTCTCAAGGTCGCCGACGTCGATGTTCCACAGGAGTCACGGACCCTGCTGACGAACGACGTGCTCGGCGGATCCAAGGCGCTGCCCGACGATGTCACCGTCGACGATGCCGAGATCTCAGGCGACACGGCGACGGTCGCGGTCACCTATGACGTCGGAGGGTCCAAGGGCCACAGCACCCTGACCTTGCACCGGGCCGGGAAGAAGGCTCTGTTCTTCGACGACTGGACGCTCAAGAGTCCGGATCTGCTCACCCTCACCGTCGACACTCCGGGCCTCAAGAAGGTCAAGGTCAACGGAATCGACGTCGACAGCGACGGGTCGACGCTGTCCCTGCCGGCCTTCCCCGGTCTCTACACGATCGATGTGGCTGAGAAGTCCGACCTCATCACTGCCGACGAGGTCGAGGTGCGAGCGTTCCTCGGTGATGACGCGGACATGGAGGGTGAGGAGACACCGATGCTCGCCGCCCACCCCTCGGACGCGTTCCGCAGTGAGGTCGACAAGCAGGTCAAGACCCTCATCGACAGCTGCGCGAAGAAGACCGTCGCGCAGCCTGACGGGTGCCCGTTCGGCTCCTCGCTGGCGGAGAGCTACGATGCCACCGGCCTCAAGTGGTCGATCTCGTCGTATCCGACGGTGACCGTCGCCGATGACTCCATGGGCGCCGACCAGTATTCGGATCCCGCGGATGCGACCGGTCCGAACGGCGGACCTGCGTGGCTGATCTCCTCGGACACCTCCGGTGAGGCGCTTGTGACCGGCAGCTACGACATGTTCGATGAGTCCGAACCCTTCGATGACACCGTGACCTTCGACCTCACCGGCACGGCTGAGATCGTCGACGACAAGGTCGTCATCACCGTCACCGACGACCCCTGGGACTGGTGACCGACGAACCTCAGTCGACGAATATCGCCGAGGTGTCGCCGATCCTCTCCACCAGCCCTCGTCCTTCCTCGACGTAGGCAGCCCGCTCTCCCTCGGGAACCATCGCCCCGCCGGTGAGCCACACCAGGTGGACGCCCGCCGGAGACTCAGCCGCCGCATCACCCATCCGCCACGGAATGGTCAGCCCGGCGGTTGCCGAGGGTTCGACGTCGATGTCTTCGGTCTCGTGGAGCACACCGACTCCGGCCCGGATGACTTCGTCGGGGACCGCGGCGAAACCGGAGATCAGCGGCCCGATCGTCGGTCCGATGAATCGTGAGGGCCGGGCGACGGCCAGTCCGTCGGCGGCGGTGGCTCCGGAGAGTCCGATGTCCTGAACGGAGATGTCGCTGTGCCGACCGGTGCGCACACCGAGGAACATCGCCGGTGCCTGGCTCGGTTCGACGAAGACACAGTGCACCGCAGTTCCGAAGACGCGCTTGAGCCCGAACGTCACTCCCCCGGGCCCTCCGCCGATTCCGCACGGCAGGTAGACGGTGAGCGGATTCTGCTCATCGATGGTCACTCCGGCGGCGTCGAACTGGCGTCTGATCCGCAGTGCGGCCACCGAGTACCCGGCGAAGAGGCTCACCGAGTCCTCGTCGTCGACGAAGTGGGTGTTCGCGGCGGCTTCCGCCGAGGCGCGTCCGGCCTCCACGGCTTCGACGAAGTCACCGGCGTGTTCGATGACGTCGACTCCGTGGTCGCGCAGCGTCGTCTTCTTCCATTCGCGGGCGTCGGCGGACATGTGCACGGAGGCGGCGAATCCCAGCCGTGCGCTGAGGATTCCGATCGACAGTCCGAGGTTGCCCGTCGAGCCGACGACGATCCGGTGGTCTGCAGCGATCTCCCGGAACTGCGGGCTCGAGTAGGTGGCGGGATCATGAGCGTCGAGGCCGTGATCGGCGGCGACCGCCTCGGCGAATTCGAGCACCTCGTGGAAACCGCCACGCGCCTTGATCGACCCGCTCACCGGCAGAGAGTCATCACGCTTGAGCCACAGCTGACCGGAGAGTTCGGTTCCGAAGAGCGCGTCGAGTCGCTCCTGCGCCGAGGCGGCCCGCACGAGCGGCGATTCGATCAGTCCGCCGCGGGCCTCGGGGAAGGCCGATGCGAGTTCGACGGGGACCGTTGCCGTTTCCGGGAAGGTCTCGGCGAACCAAGGGGCGAAGCGGTCGAACCGGGCCGCCGCGGAATCCATGACGTCGGCGAGATCGGGCAGGGCCGCCTCGGCGGGAGTTCGCCGGACCCATGTGGTCGCCTGGGCTGATGCCAAGGATCGGATGACGTCGTCGTCGCGAAGATCGGTGGGAAGTTGAGTCATGCCCCGATCGTAGCCGGACTTTCGGGCAAGGATCAGACGATCTTCTTCGCATCCTCGAGCACGTCGGCGAGTTCGTTCAGCCAGGTTGCGTAGCCGTCATAGGTGTAGGCGCGTTTGTCGTCCCAGGTGCCCAGCTGTCCGGCCTTGACGGCAGGCAGCCGTCGGTAGACGGGATTGTCCTCGTAGTCGGCCGACGCGTCGTGGACGAGGAGGACGTCGGCCGGGTAGTCGGAGATCTTCTCCCAGGACACTTCAGCCCAGGCGCTGTCGGCCGGGGATTCGGGCCCGACGAGGGTGAGTCCGTCCTCGCTGAGCATCTGCGCGATCCCCAGCGAGGTTGAGGCGTAGTTGATCTCGGCGCTGAAGTTCGCGAGCAGCACGGTCAGCGAATCATTGTCCTCGGCGACGGTGCGGATGCGTTTGCGCGCCTTTTCGAAGGCCTTGCGGTCCTCGGCGACGGCACCGGATTCCGTGTCTTTGCCCAGTGCCTCTGCGATCGCGGCGTATTGGGCGAACATCGCATCCGGACTCTGCTCGCTCAGCTTGACGGGAACGAAGTCGACGAGGTCGTTGACCTGGTCTTTGACCTTGTCGTCCCACCAGGTCCAGCCGTCGCCCTCGTCATTGCCGTAAGCAACGAGGATGTCCGGCTCGGTCAGCGCAAGGGCTTCGATATCGAGTTCCATCTCGGTGCCGACGACCTCGACCCCGGTGGAGTCGAAGGCCTTCCCCGGTGATTCGTTCTGCCCGAATCCGAAGACCGCGACCGGGGTGATCCCGTACTGTGCCAGACCGGCCGCGGAGTAGAAGTCCGCGGCGATGCGCTTGGCCGGACGGTCGAGTTCGATCGTCAGCCCGTCATAGCCCTCGGGCGAGTAGCGGAAGTTCTGTTCCGTGCCGCCGCCTCCGGAGGCCGCAGACGGCGCGTCATCGGTCGTCGAACCGTCGCAGGCGACGAGGGCGAACGGGGCGAGAACGGAGAGGGCAAGAAGCTGACGACGACGCATCGAGAGCCTTTCGGTGAGCGTCCCGGCGAGGACGGATCGGGCACGTCCCCGCGGGGACATTGGACGAGGTGGAACGGTGGAAGTGCTGGTCAGCGCGCTGCTCAGCCGGCCTTGTTGATAAGGCCTGGCGACGCCGGGACCACCGTAACACTATTTGGAAAGGCTAGCCTTACTGAATTAGAGTAGAGCAGTGTTGTGGATGTTCGCACGTCCTCGACAGCTGCACACACGAACGGAACGCGTCCCCGCGGGGACGCACCCAAGACCCTGTGGTCGTGGGATGCGAAGGAGAATCAGTGTCACGAGCCCCCATCGGTGCTTTCGAAGCAGAGGTCGTCGCCGTCGAAGACCTCAGCCCGTCTTTCCGTCGGGTGACATTCGGGGGTGCGGGACTCGAGGAATTCGGTCCGAACACGCACCCTCGTGACCTGCGGATCAAACTCGTCATCCCTCCGGCAGGAGCGGCCACACCGCAGTTCGACCTGCCCGCGTTCCTCACCGAGCAGGAAGCTGCCGGTGTCTCCTGGTACCGAGCCTGGCTGCAGGTCGATCCCGAGGTTCGCGGCGCGATGCGCACCTACACGGTGCGGGACTGGAACGATGCCGACCGCAGACTCGTCATCGACATGGTCCTCCACACCGATGAGCACGGTCATTCGGGCCCGGCGGCTCAGTGGGCCGAATCCGCCGAGGTGGGGCACAGTCTCCACATCATCGGCCCCTCCCGTGCCTCGGAGACCCCGTGCGCCGGAATCGAGTTCGCCCCCGGCGATGCCCACCAGATCCTGCTCGCCGGCGACGAAACCGCCGTGCCCGCGATCGCCTCGATCCTCGATTCGCTCAAGGACAGTCAGGCCCAAGGCAAGGCCGTGCTCGAGGTCCCGAGAGCCGAGGACATCATCGACATGACCGCTCCCGCCGGCTTCGAGATCGAATGGCTGCCGCGCGGCAACGCCGATTTCGGACAGCTGCTCGAACCCGCCGTCCGTGAGGCGGTGCGTTCGGAGACCCGGATCCCCGCCGAAGTGGGGGCCGGATCGGCAGGGTCGGCCGGCGGGCCGCATGGTCAGGTGCGGGAACTCGATGATGTCAACATCGACGAGGAGATCCTCTGGGATGTTCCCGCGGCCCTCACCGAGGCGGCCCAGGACAGTTCGAGTGCGACGGAGAAGGACACCCGTCCCTTCTATGCCTGGATCGCCGGAGAGGCCGGGCCGGTCAAGCGTCTGCGCCGCTACCTCGTCCAGGAGGTCGGGGTCGACCGCAAGCAGATCGCCTTCATGGGCTACTGGCGGCAGGGCAAGGCCGAGGGCTGAGCACTCGGCCCCTCAGCAGACAGCGCGCTCAGATCTCGGCGAGCATCTTTCCGGGGTTGAGGATGCCCTGCGGGTCGAGGGCGTTCTTCACGGCCAGCTGGATCCGTCGTGATCCTTCGTCGAGTTCGTTCGGCAGCCACGCGCGTTTGAGGAAGCCGACCCCGTGCTCTCCGGTGATCGTTCCACCGAGCTCGAGGCCGACGCGCATGATCTCTTCGAACACCTCTTCGGCCTTCGCCGTCTCGGCCGCATCCGCAGAGTCGAAGAACACCGACGGGTGCATATTGCCGTCACCGGCATGAGCGACGAGCGCGATCTCGAGTCCGGAGGATGCCCGCAGCTCGGCCAGCCGGTCGCAGAATTCGGGAACGGCCGTGCGCGGCAGGCACACATCATCGAGCAGCTGCCCACCGCCGTGGGCGTTCGCGAACTTCTCGTAGGCCGGCTGGATCATCCGCCTGGCGGTGATGAGGGCCGCGGAGTCCGTCGGGTCGTCGGAGTACGCGACGTCGAGGGCACCGCAGCGCTGAGCCACCTCGGTGAAGGTCGACATCGCGGCTTCCGCATCCGTCGGGTTGTCGTCGACCTGCATGATGAGCATCGCCCCGGCATCGCCGTCGAGACCGAAGTCGCCGTAGTCGTTGAGCATGCGCAGGCTTGCCCCGTCGAGGAACTCGAACAGACTCGGCACCCCTCCTCCGGCCACGAAGTCGGCGACGGTCTGCAGTCCGCTGCGCTCATCGGGGAATGTCGCAATCGCGGTGAACGGATCAGGCAGAGCGGGCACCAGGCGCAGGGTCGCCTCGACGACGATGCCCAAGGTGCCTTCGGAGCCGATGAAGAGGTGGCGCATATCGAGTCCGGCCACGCCCTTCGCCGTCTGCGGGCCGAGCGTCGTGATGCTCCCGTCGGCGAGAACGACCTTGAGCGACCGGACGTAATCCCTGGTCACACCGTATTTCACGCAACACAGGCCGCCTGCGTTCGTGGCGATGTTCCCACCGATCGACGACAGCGCGACCGATCCGGGATCGGGCGGGTAGGACAGCCCGTACGGGGCCAGGTGATCCTTGAGGTCCTGGTTGATGATGCCCGGCTGGACGGTGACGAGTCGTTCGGCCTCGTTGACGGCCACGACGTCCTTCATCTTCGATACGTTGAGCAGGATCGCCCCGGGTGAGGCGTTCGCTCCGCCGGAGATTCCGGACCGTGCGCCCTGCGGGACGACGGGGACCCGATGTTCGCCGGCGAAGCGCATGACTTCCTGGACATCCCCCGCCGAGGCGGCCCTGACCAGGGCGATCGCACCCTCGCGTGGACAGAACAGGGCTTCGTCACTGGAGTGGGCGTCGATGACGTCGGGGTCGGTCGTCAGTGCGCCCGGGCTCAGACGGGCGGCGAGGTCAGCGAGCACGGCCGGATCAAGAGTGGGGAAGTCGGTGGTCGGGTTCGCGGCTGCGGTCGGAAGGGTCGACATGCGTGCTCCTCGGTTCATCGGTGGCGGCAGCGAAGGTCGGCGTCGCAACGTCGCGGTCGTCCGCCTCGGCGATGGGTGTCGACGGTCGTGCAGCCTTCTACTTGAGCTTCGCCTCCAGGCTATCGGGCGCCGGTGCCGCCTTGAGGATGAGGGTCACAATGCCGGCGGTGACCATCGCGGCGCCGACGACCCACATCCCCGCGTTCTGGGTCCCGGTGAGGTCGGCGAGCCAGCCCGTGATGTAGGGGGCGAAGAATCCGGCCGAGTTGCCCAGTGAGTTGATGAGCGCAAGACCGGCGGCGGCTCCGGCACCAGCGAGGAAGGTCTGCGGCAGCGGCCAGAACGTCGGCAGGGCCGCACAGATCGCCATGCACGTGATCGTCACTGCGATCATCGTGGTGAACGGTGAGGACAGGTAGAGCGCGATCGGGATCGTCACACCGCCGATGAAGAGCGGGAGGGCCACGTGCCAGACCCGTTCGCCGCTGCGGTCGCCGTGGCGGGACCAGAAGTACATGGCCAGAGCACCGAAGATATAGGGGATGGCGGTGATCAAGCCGATCTCAACGATCGAGTATTCGACGCCGAAGGTCGCCTGGAACCCGGAGATGATCGTCGGCAGGAAGAAGCTCATCGCATAGAGGCCGTAGACCATGCCGAAGTAGACGAAGGACAGGGCCCACACACGCGGTTGGAGGAGGGAGCGGCGGACCGGGTAGTGGAAGGTCTGCTCCTTGTCCTTCTCCTCGGCGTCCATGGTCGCCTGCAGCCAGTTGCGCTCTTCGACAGTCAGCCATTTGGCATCGCGGGGACGATCGGTGAGGTAGACGATGCACATGATGCCCAACAGCACCGCCGGGACGCCTTCGATGATGAACATGAAGCGCCAACCGGCGAAGCTGTCGAACATGGCATTGCCGCTCGAGATCAGCCAGGACGACAGCGGCGATCCGACGACGCTGGACAGGGGGATCGCGAGCATGAACAGCGCAGTCGCCCGGGCACGCATCGTGGTCGGGAACCAGTAGGTGAGGTAGAGGATGACACCGGGGAAGAATCCCGCCTCGGCGATTCCGAGGAGGAACCGCAGCACATAGAGCCAGCCGTGGTTCGGCACGAACGCCATTGCGGCGGCGATGATCCCCCAGCTGATGAGGATGCGGGCGAGCCAGATGCGCGCCCCGAATCTGTGCAGCGCGAGGTTCGAGGGCACCTCGAGGATGAGGTAGCCGAAGAAGAACACGCCCGCGGCGAACCCGTACTGGGTGGCGTTCATCGCGAGGTCCTCATTCATTCCGCCGGGGCCGGCGATGCCGAGGTTCGTGCGGTCGAGGTAGTTGATGAAGTACATCGCGATGATGAACGGAATGAGCCGGATGAGGACCTTGCGCATGGTCCGCTTCTCCAACACGGTGCCGGACGGTGACTGTCCGGCTGCGGACGGGCTCACCTCGGATGACATAGGATCTCCTTCGATCTGGTCCGGCCACGGTGGTGGCTCGGGATTCGCCGCGATGACGGCTCTCTGCGCACTACGGCAACACATTACGACAGCTCGCCCGCCTCGCCTAGCGTTCGCGGCGGAAGTGCCGAATACCGGGACGACTGCGGACTACTACGATTGGAGCAGAGCGACAAGGGGGACACCATGCAGCCGATGACCGAACTCGATGCCGCGAGCCTGCGTGAGTACTACAGGAAGTTCGCTCTCCTGGAGGCCGCCGAGAGCTCTCCGATCTACACTCAGTGGGCTCGGGGCGTGGCCGAGGATGAGGTCATCATCGCTCGGCTCCTCGAGCTTCCTACACCGAAACGTCAGGCGAACCTGCTCTTCGCGGCGGCCCGCCACCTCGGCGCCGGAAATGGTGACTATTCGAGCCTGAGGGAATGGCTGCTGAAGAACTGGGGGCCAACCCGCGAACTCATGCTTGCGCGTTCGACTCAGACGAACGAGGCAGGTCGCTGCGCTGTGCTCTTACCGGCCCTGGCTCAGCTCTCCGGCCCGCTGTCGCTCATCGAGGTCGGCGCCTCGGCCGGGCTGTGCCTGTATCCCGATCGGTACAGCTACACGTATCGCAGCGAGTCAGGCATCACCCGGTGCGACCCAGTCACCGGTCCGAGCAGCGTCACCTTGGACTGCGAGCTCAGACATGCCGCGCCCCCGACGCGTGTCCCCGAAGTCGCCTGGCGCGCCGGGATCGACCTCAATCCGATCGACATCGCCGATACTGACCAGCAGAAATGGCTGCAGTCGCTGATCTGGCCCGAGCACGACGGACGACGCGCTCGGCTGAGTGCCGCCGCAGAGCTCGTCGGGGCGGATCCGCCGAGGCTGGTCCCCGGGGATCTGCTCGACACCGTCGAGTCGCTGGCGGCCGAGGCTCCTGCGAACACGCAGACCGTCGTGTTCCACAGCGCCGTGCTCGCCTATGTCGAGCCCGCCGTACGCGAGCGGTTCGCCGCCCTCATGCGCGAGCGCGAGGACATCGTGTGGATCAGCAATGAGGGCGGTGGGGTGCTGCCTGACGTTCTCGCGCAGGTCAGCGACCTGGGCGTCCAGCCGGACGGTCGCTTCGTCCTTGCCGTCGACGGCAGGGCCACGGCACTGACCGGTCCACACGGGCAGAGCTATGAGGGGCTGATGTAGGGCAGAGCCCGTGCACTGCCTTCGGAAGGCACCCTGATGCATTCCTCAGCGCACTTTCCCACCTCGTTGAGTCCGTCATCGGTGATGGCCGGCTGTCCTCACGCCCAGCCGACGACGAGGCGGGCCGCCTCGGCGGGGACCGTCGGGTCGACCCCGGTGAGTTCGGCGAAACGGCGCAGACGATTGGCCACGGTGTTGCGGTGGCAGAACAGTTCGGTCGCACTGGCGCCGATGCTTCCCGAGGCCAGGTAGGCCCGCACCGCTTCGATGAGGCGTTCGCGTTCGACCCGGCCGCAGTCGGCGAGCGCCGAATCGACATCGCCGAGGATCGGGTTGCCGGCAGCGTTGAGCGACCGGGCTGCCAGGCGCGCCCACCCGCGTCGCCATGTCATCGCCGAGGTCTCATCAGGGGCGATGACTTCGGCAAGATCGCGAGCCGTCAGTGCCGACCTCCGCAGGGCACCGATACCCGCGGCCCGCACGTATCCCACCCGCGCCTCAGCGACCCGGCGTTCGAACGCCTCGCCGGGGCGACCGCGAGATTCCGAATCGCGGGTGAACGCAATGAGCACCTCGCCGAGGTGGTGCGTGAACATGGTCCCGCCCGCGCGGGCGTAATCGGAGATGAGCACGCGCAGCGCTCGCAGATCCTCCCCGGCCGCGGCGATGACCAGCAGCGGTGAGTCCGCCTCGAGGCCGAGACCGGACGCAATCGTCGACAGGCGCTCACTGGTCGGGTCGGGGTCGTCGAAGAGGCTGGCGATCAGTCCCGTCTGCACCGAGTACTCTTCGGCGCGCATCCGCGCCAGCTCCGCCGTGTAGGCCTGCTGGACCTGGGAGACGTATTCGTCGACGGTGCTGAGCACGATGCCCGTGTGGCGGATGACGAGCTCGGCATCGTCCTGGCTCGCCACCCGGGTGAGCACCTCCCAGAGCACATTGAAGTCGTGGCGGATTGCGGTCATCAGCGCCTCCAGGGGAATGCCCGCCCGGGCTCGCGAGACGCCGACCTCCGTCGAGATCGCCACCGGTCCATCGAAGCCGCCGGCCCGCAGTCCCTCGATCAAGGTGCTGAAGGAGAGCCGTCCGGTCCGGCGCAGCTCGGAGACGGGGATCGGCGCGGGGTCGTATCCGGAGACGGTGACAACGCGGGACATGAACCTCTCGGTCAACTCATCGAGGTCGAGCGCATCGAGAAGTTCGAGCCATCGCTGCTCGTCCCCAGGCGCCGGCCGGTCCCGCAGCTGCCGGTCGTCGACATTTCCCTCCTGCTCATTCACCACCCCTCAAGGATATGTGCATATGCACAAGTTGTGACCGATATTCGGCGGCAAATGCGCCTGGAGCATGGCATGTGGCACTCTGTAAGGTCGGTACCTGCCGGGCCAACGCAGCGTATGCCGGGGGCACTCCTCCTGCATGCGCACGCGGCGCCCGGTGCCTCACCCGCACACAGATGCGGCCGAACCGGGCCGCATCCCCCGGACTCAACGGAGAGAACCATGAGCGAGCAGAACACCACGGCGGCCGCCGAGTTCAACGCCACCACTGAGCTGAGCATCAAGGATGCGAACAAGGTCGCCGCCGGGGCGCTGATCGGCACCGCCCTCGAGTGGTACGACTTCTTCCTCTTCTCGGCCGCGGCCGCCCTGATCTTCAATGTCCAGTACTTCACGAACGAGAACGCCACCGCCGCCGCTCTCGCGTCCTTCGCCACCTTCGGCGTCGGACTCGCAGCCCGCCCCATCGGCGGGCTCATCTTCGGCCGCATGGGCGACAAGCTCGGTCGCCGCCGGGTCCTGCTCATCACGATCATCGGCATCGGCGTCGTCACCGGTCTCATCGGCCTGCTGCCGACCTACGCCGCCATCGGCTTCGCCGCCCCCGCCCTGCTCGTGCTCCTGCGCATCCTCCAGGGCCTCTTCGTCGGTGGCGAATGGTCGGGCGCGATGACGCTCGTCGTCGAGAACGCACCCCTGCACCTGCGCGCCCGCTACGCGGCGATCCCGCAGATCGGTTCCCCGATCGGCACCATCCTGTCCTCCGGCGGCTTCTTCATCATGACGCTCGTCTTCTCGCAGGACAACTTCAATTCCTTCGGCTGGAGGATCCCCTTCCTCATCGCCCTGCCCCTGCTCATCGTCGCCGTCTACCTCCGTTCTCGACTCGAGGAGTCGCCGGTCTTCCGTCAGCTCGAGGAGTCCGGCGAGGTCGAGAAGAGCCCGATCAGCACGACTCTGCGTGACAGCTGGAAGCAGGTCATCGTCGGTATGGCCGCAGCCCTGCTCGGCGTCGGCGGCTTCTACCTCGTCACCGCGTTCTGCGTCTGGTACGGCGTCAACATCCTCGGCTATGACGATTCGCTCCTGCTGCTGGGCAGCATGGTCGCGGCCTTCGTCGAGATCTTCGTCCTCATCTGGGGCGGAGCATTGGGGGCGAAGTACGGTGCCAGCAAGGTCGTCCTCTGGGGCGGAGTCGCCTCGGCGCTGGTCTCGGTCCCAGCGTTCCTGCTGTTCGTGACCGGTCAGCCGGTGCTCATCATCCTGGCCATGACCCTGGCGGTGGGCACCCTGTCGCTGCCCTACGCCGCCTCGGGGACCGTGATGACCGGCCTGTTCCCGGCCAACACCCGCTATACAGGCGTGGGAATGTCGCAGAACGCCGCCGGTATGCTCTCCGGATTCATTCCGCTGCTGGCCACCGGCTTCGTCGCCTCGGCGGGAGATCACTGGTGGCCGGCCGCCGCGATGCTCGCCTTCCTGTCGCTGTTCACCGCCTTCGCCGGAATCATCGCCCCGAAGTTGAGCGTCGACCTGCCGGGCTTCAAACACTGAGCCCGTCTCCGGACCCGCTCAACCGCACCCCTGCCCGCCGGGGTCAGGTACCACCCCTCGAAAGGACGAATACCATGTCGCACTCGGCCGGCCACCTCATCGTCGACACCTTGGAGAACGCGGGGATCGAACGCGTCTATGCGGTCCCCGGCGAGTCCTACCTCGACGTCCTCGACGGCCTCTACGATTCCTCGGTCGAGACCATCGTGTGCCGTCAGGAGGGCGGGGCCGGGTTCATGGCCCTCACCGAGGCCCGACTGACTGGCCGCCCCGGAATCGCCATGGTCACCCGCGGGCCCGGGGCGGCGAACGCGATGATCGCCATCCACACCGCATGGCAGGATGCGACCGCACTCGTCCTCTTCGTCGGCCTCGTCCCGCTCACCGACCGAGCCCGCGAGTCCTTCCAGGAGTTCAGTCTGCCCGAGTGGTTCTCCTCGACGGCCAAACGTGTCATCACCATCGACGACGAGCACCGCGCCGGCGAACTCACCGCCGATGCCCTGCGCATCGCCGCGGCCGGCCGGCCCGGACCCGTCGTCGTCGGCCTGCCCGAAGACGTCCTCGTCCGCCTCACCGAATCGACCGCCCCGACCCTCGCCGAGGCGGCCCCACCGACACCGGCGACCGCTGAGATCGAATCGCTGAGGGCCCGTCTCGCCGCAGCGAAGCGTCCCGCCTTCGTCCTCGGCGGAGACGGTTGGCACTCGGGCTGCGGTGCCGACCTTGCGGCGTTCGCCGCCTCGGCGGGGATTCCGATCTTCTGCGACTGGCGGGCCTACGATGCGCTGCCGCACAGCTGCCCGGCGTGGGCCGGGTGGCTCGGCTATGGTCGCGCCGATGCGGTGGCCGCCGGTTTCGCCGAGGCCGACCTGCTCGTCTTCGTCGGCTGCACCCGCTCAGATGTGGCCAGCGACGGGTACACGATCGGGTTCGATGCCGAAACCGTGCTCGTGTCCCTCGACCCGGAGGCCACCCAGCATGCCGGACGTATCGACCAGCAGATCCTCGCCTCACCGCAGTCCTTCACCGAGGCGCTGACCGGCTTCGATGCCGCCGGTGCACGCGGCGAACGTTCGGATGAGTGGATGCGGGACCGCACGGAGGTGCAGTCCCGGTTCGCCGCTCACCGCGCCGACGCAGCGGCGGTTTCCGGGGTCGATCTCGGGGTGGCGTTCGGAATCCTCGACGACCGCCTCGGCGGGGAGGCGATGCTCACCTACGGGGCGGGAAATGCGACGATCTGGGGACACCGGTTCATCCGTCACAATCGGCCGGCCAGTCTCGTCGGTGCCCGCAACGGGGCGATGGGAAGCGCCGTGCCCGGCGCGGTCGCCGCGTCCCTGGCATTCCCGGACCGGCGCGCGGTCGCGATCTGCGGCGATGGGGATTTCCTCATGAATGGCCAAGAGATCGCCACGGCCTTCGCTCATGGGGCCCGACCGCTCATCATCGTCGTCGACAACGGCGTGTACGGAACGATCGTCTCCCACCAGGAGAACCACTATCCAGGCAGGCCCTCGGGCACACGGATGGTCAACCCGAACTTCGCAGAGTGGATGACGGCGTTCGATATGAGCAGCTCCGGGGCCGCCTCGCCGGGGGCTGATGCTTCGGTGTCCGGGCTGACCGGGCATGGCGAACGCGTCGAGACGACCGAAGATTTCGGGCCCGCGCTCGACCGAGCCCTGGCAGCGGAGGGCCCCGCGCTCATCCACGTGCTCATCGATCCGGCGACGATGCCGCCGGCGGCCGACGAGACCTCCTGACACCGACCCTGCCGACACCGCAGCCCTCTTCCGCATCCTTACCGCGACTCCGCGGGGCCCACCCGTGGCCGAACCATCTCGAAAGGACCCATCATGACCGTCACACCCTCTCTGATCAGCGCGGATCGTGAGGCCGAATTCCTCGCCGACTGGGCCGTCCACTCACGCTTCGGCGCGGTGGAGGGCACGAACGGTGTCGACCGGCAGGCGGCCAGCGCGGCCGATGGGCAGCAGCGGAAATGGTTCGAAGAGCTGCTGGTCGAGCACGGCTTCAGCGTGCATCGGGATGCGATCGGCAACCAGTTCGGGCTGCTCGAACTCGTGCCCGGTGCCCCCTATGTGCTCACGGGTTCGCATATGGATTCCCAACCCACGGCCGGTCGCTTCGACGGTGCCTACGGGGTGATGGCCTCGGCGCATGCCTGCTTCGCCGTCGCCGATGAACTGCGCGCGGACCCCTCGAAGGCGAGGTTCAATCTTGCCGTCGTCAACTGGTTCAACGAAGAGGGATCGCGGTTCAAGCCCTCGATGATGGGCAGCAATGTCTTCACCGGCAAGGCCGAACTCGAGTCCGCCCTGGCGACAACCGATGCGCAGGGAATCACCGTCGCCGAGGCGCTCGATGCCCTCGGCGAGCGAGGGGACTTCACCCTCCCCGAGATCGCCTCCTATGCGGAGATCCACGTTCAGCAGGGCCGCAGCATGGAGGAGGACGGGGTGACGATCGGGCTGGTGGGTGCCACGTGGGCGGCGCACAAGTACGAATTCGTCGTCACCGGTGCACAGGCCCACAGCGGGTCGACGCTCATGGACGACCGTCAGGATGCTCTGCTCGGAGCGGCGCGTCTCGTCGTGACCGCCCGTGAGCTCACCGAGGAATTCGAGCCCGGAGCCCTGCACACCGCGTGCGGTCAGCTCACCGTCTATCCGAATTCCCCGGTCGTCGTCGCCAGCGAGGTTCGCCTGCTGCTCGACCTGCGCTCTCCCAGCGCCGAGGTGATCGCCGCCGCTCATGAGTCCCTCATGGCCACGATCGCCACGGTGTGCGAGGAGGATCGGGTCGATATCGAGATCGTCGCCGAGCACAGTTGGGATCAGAACCCGTACTCCGAGGACGGGGTCGAGCTGGCCCGCACGGTCGCGGATGACCTGGGACTCACCTCGGCGCGGGTGATGACGGTGGCCGGGCATGACTCGACGAACATGAAGGATGCAGTGCCGACAGTCATGCTCTTCATCCCCAGCGTCGACGGGATCTCACACAGTCTGTCCGAGTTCACCAAGGACGAGGACCTCGTCTCCGGACTGCATCACCTCACCGAGGTGGTCCGGCGCCTCGCCGCCGGCGCGCTGGCCTGAGGCCGGGTCCGGGAGTGGCCCGGATGCGTGCCGGGTCCGGACACGGGCCGGGTGCGGGCCTCACTCGATGTCGTCGACGTCTTGGTTCTCGTCGACGAGCTGTTCGGCCAGCGGTTCCCATTTCGCGTAGGCGTCGGGGTAGGCCGAGGCCTGCACGTCCTGCGCGGCGGCACCCGGATCCTTGCTCTCCCAGCCGTCGATCTCGGTGAGACCCGGATTGGGGCTTTCAGGGTTGATTCCGTAGAAGGCCTTCGAGGAGTAGACCGGGTCGGTGACCTCATCGGTCGATCCCCAGTCCATGGAGGGCCGCTGTTGGAACGCTCCGGCGGAGTCCCTGTCTCCACCGTCGAGGTTCTGCAGGCTCGATTCCTGCAGTGCCGTCATCACGGCGATCGTCTGCGCGTCCTTCGACAGGTCCGCGCCCTTTCCGACGCCGATGATCGTGCGCGCATTGTCGATCTGTTCGGAGGTCAGCTCGTCGGGGTCGTCGATGCCTCCGGTCGGGTCGGCGGCAGCCGAGGTCGCCGTCGACAGGGAGACGCCTCCAGCGATGACGGCAGCGGAGAGTGCGGTCACCGCAAGTGTGCGTACACGATTCATCTGTTCTCACTTTCCTGTAGGTGTGGGCCGGCAGCCTGAAAGACCGTCCTCACTGTGATGGGCACAGCCGCGCCTGCTGCGTTCGGCACAGAAGGGGCTGGAAATGGCCCATCACAACCCTGTCGGACGCACCGCGCCGGTTCAATGCATAGAGACACATAGGTGGCTCAGTCTCCCTGCAACGAAACGTCAGTGAGGAGTGAACATGTGCGCCGAATTCGATGAGTGCCAAGCCGGTGTTAGTCGGGACCATCACCTGCGGAGTCGTGGCGCAGTCGGGCCCAGCGGCGCATCCGTTCGGCGATGAGCCGTTCCTCGCCGCTGTCGGTCGGTTCGTAGAACGTCTGTCGCGGCATGTCGTCGGGGAAGTAGTTCTGGCCGGAGAAGCCCGCCTCGGTGTGCGGGTCGTATTCGTACCCCTCCCCGTATCCCAAGTCCTTCATCAGCTTCGTCGGAGCGTTGAGGATGTGAGCCGGGGGCATGAGCGAGCCGGACTGCTTGGCCGCGCGCATCGCCCGGTTCATCCCGCGATAGACGGCGATGGACTTCGGTGCGGTGGCCAGGTAGACGACGCATTGGGCGATCGCGAGTTCCCCTTCGGGTGAGCCGAGTCGTTCATAGACGTCCCATGCGGCCAGTGCCTGGTGGACGGCCTGCGGGTCGGCGATGGCGATGTCCTCGTTGGCGAAGCGGACGAGGCGCCGGGCGATGAAGAGCGGGTCCTCTCCCCCGTCGAGCATCCGCGCCAACCAGTACAGGGCCGCGTCGGGGTCGGAACCGCGCATCGACTTGTGCAGGGCGGAGATGAGGTTGTAATGCCCCTCTTGGGACTTGTCGTACTGCGGGGCGCGCTGCTGCACGAGCTGAGCCAGGCCCGCCGGATCGAGGGGCTCGTGCACGGTCGACAGCATCTCGATGAGGTTGAGCAGATAGCGTCCATCTCCGTCGGCCATGGCGAGGAGGGACTGCCGCGCCTGCGCATCCAGCGGCAGTGCGTTGCCGATCGCCTCTTCGGCTCGTTCGACGACCGTCGTCAGGGCGGTCTCATCGAGCCTCTTGAGCACGAACACCTGGCAGCGGGAGAGCAGTGCGCCGTTGAGCTCGAAGCTCGGGTTCTCGGTCGTCGCCCCGACGAGCACGATCGTCCCGTCTTCGACATACGGGAGGAAGGAATCCTGCTGGGCGCGGTTGAATCGGTGGATCTCGTCGACGAACAGCAGCGTGCCCTGTCCGACTTCGCGCCGCTTCTGCGCGGCGAGGAACACCTTCCGCAGATCGGCGACTCCGGAGAAGGTGGCCGACAGCGGCTCGAAGACGAGATCGGTTCCTTCGGCGAGGAGGCGGGCGATCGTCGTCTTCCCGCACCCGGGAGGCCCCCACAGCACCATAGAGGCGAGTCGGTGTTCGGAGACCATCCGTCCGATCGGGCTCTCCGGGGCGAGCAGATGCTCCTGGCCGACCACCTCGGCGAGAGTCGTCGGCCGCAGCCTGTCGGCCAGGGGGCGCGTGGACTCATCGGCCCCGAACAGTGCGGGCGAATCCTCACTCATCAGCTCATCTCCTTCCCAACCCGATGGAGACCAGATGCTCGGTGAGCGGATGTCCCTCGCCGATGCGTCCCACCGTACACATTCCCCTCGCGGTCGAACAGACCACCGAGTGACGATTGCGCTGCTCTCAGGTCCCCTGACGGGTCGGTCGGGTATCGTGGATCACATTCTGATGACACGGAGGACTGACGTGGCTGATCTCAAGAAACTCACCGACACCCATGTGGCCCAGGCACGGGACAACGAGAACGGGCGCAGTGCCGAACTCGTCGCTCACGATGGCGAGCTGCGCCAGACCGTGATCGCTCTGGCAGACGGAGTGCGACTTCCCGCTCACAACTCGCCTCCTGCCGCCAGCATCCAGGTGCTGAGCGGACGCATCCGGGTCGAACTCGGCGAGGAGATGCAGGGGGAGTTCGGGGCCGGCGAACTGTGGATCCTCACCCATGAGCGCCACTCGGTGCTGGCGCTGGAGGACTGCGCCTTCCTGCTGACCACGGTGACCAGCGTCGACAAACCCTCCTATTCCTGACAGCACCGTTGCCCCATGGCGATGACGTTGCCCACCGAGGTCTCCCGCGCGATCGAGTCGTATCTCGGGGTGGCCGACCTTCTGCTTCCCGGCGCGGTCATCGCGGCCGCAGTGGCCGGGTCGGTTGCCCTGGGGGCCTATCGACCGAATCGCAGTGATATCGACATCGTCGCCGTGATCGGTGATGACTGGCGGGATCGGCGTGATCTCATCGTCCGGCTGCGGCTTCTCCACCTCTCGCAGCTTCCGCGACTGGCTCTGCGCGCAGCACGTGGTCGGGGATTCAGCGCCTGCTGCAACGTCTCGTTCATCTGGCAATCCGACCTCACGCGGCCCGTCACCGGCATCCGTCCGATCGCTTCGCATACGGGTGAGATCTTCGAGGCGAACCGGGCGTTCGACGTCAACCCTGTCGTCTGGAAGGAACTCGTCGACGGCGGCATCGTCGTCCGCGGCCGCGCGTTCACCGAGTGGTGCCTCAACCCGGAACCGGATCGACTGCGTCCATGGGTCACGGACAATCTGCGAGAGTACTGGTCTCCCCTGGCGGCTCGGCTCCGCGCCCGGCCGCTACGGAGTGTTCGGGCTCTGGTCCGCCGCATTCTCACGTCCCCGCGGGGACTCGCCGCCAGCACCGTCGTGTGGTGCGTGCTCGGCCCCGCCCGCATGCACCACACGCTGATGACCGGCGAAATCATCGGCAAGGAGGAGGCAGGTCGCCGAGCCCTCGACACGTTCCCTCAGCATTCCCCCATCACCGAGGTGGCCCTGGCCAAGGTCCGCGGAGCGCGAATCCCGTCCGCACCGCCACATCGGCAGTGGAGGGAACTGACCGCCTCAGCAATGGAGGACATACTCATGAACGCACAGACCGCGGGCAAGAACTGATCCATTTACGTGATGATGTCGTTCTGCACTGACGAGATTCAATAGGCGGTTTGCGCTATGTTGCTCAATGCTTCACGAACGCGCAGTGCAAACTGCTGACATCCAGCCCTGTCAAGAGCCTCGTCCAGCTGTCGGAATTTCGGCTTGGATTTCCAGTACTCGAACTGGTCACGGACTATCGGGCGAAGGCATGAAGGCGCAGAGTCGACCACGAGCATGAAGAAATCATCCGGAGAAATGACCTCATATGGCTGGGAATCCGGTGTAGTCGTGATTCCGGTCGGACGGTCGGACGTGACTACAAGGTCAGAGCGGGCTGCCAGCGCCGCCGCATGAACATGGTAATCATTTGGGTCTTCACCTGTGAACTCAACATTGCCCGGAAAGTCTTGTACCACCTCGTCGACACAAGCTCGTATGAGTTCGAGACGGTGACGAGTCCGATGCCCAGGCGCTTCGGGCTGTTCTTTGCGCATATTTGCCAGCACCTCGGCAAAAACATCCTCGGTCGAATGAAGTTGAAACATACCTTCGTTGGCCTGCCTCAAATGAAACATCCAATCAAGGAGGGTCTTACTAAAGAAGATGTTGGCATCGACAAACACTCGCTGGGGCATAGAAACAGACTAGCTGGAGTGGATACTCCCCCTCCAGCTAGTCAGTGATTCGTCTCAGTCAGTGAGGAACTCTTCGTGCTCCTCATCCAGCTGACGCAGTTCGTCGAAAGCAGACCGGCGAGCAGCCACATTACGCTCTCGAAGATCCAATACCTCGTCTCTGCTGAAACGCGTATGTGAGCCTTTCTTAAACGAACTGATTCGGCCTTCACCGACCCATTTCATCAGGGTCGGCCGTGAAATGCTGAGCAGATCCGCTGCTACTGTACTGGTCAGCTCCGTCGGAAGCTGCCCAATAGAAACGGAGCCCTGTTGCGCGATCAGCTTCAGAGCATGCAATAGTGTCCTCTGGATACTGGCCGGAAGTTCCGCCTCTTCTCCACCTGCGAAACGAAGCACAAGCGACGCTTCACTGGGTATGACAGTATCTTGGGCATCCTTCACAGTCTGATCGCTGATTGCAATTCGCTCGGAAGAAGCTAGTGCTGACATAGTCACCCCTTCCCGGGTTCACTTCTATATCTAGAGAACAACGATACCAACGTTTCACTTATAAGTGCAACTAGGCGATCAGTGACGCACTAGCCTGTCCACTTCGCGACGAAGTGGAGGCGCTTGTTGCCGAATTCGCCCATGCCGATCAGGCCGATCTCGCGGCCGAAGCGCGAGCGCTTGACTCCGCCGAATCAGATGATGACCTGCGCATCCTTGATGATCGCAACGCCGCCCGCCGGGGTCTCCGTGGCGATCATCGCCGACGAATGGTGTCGCAGTCCGGACCTCATCCGTCGGCTCCGAGCCCTCGACACGTTCCCTCAGCATTCTCCCATCACCGAGTTGGCCCTGGCCAAGGTCCGCGGAGCGCGAATCCCGTCCGCACCGCCACATCGGCAGTGGAGGGAACTGACCGCCTCGGCGATGGAGGACATTATCACCGAGACGCTGCGGACCGATCCCGAAAGACCCGACTGTTGACCTGTCCGGTTGCCACCAGAGTCCCTTGCGCATCTGTGACGTGCACTTCGGTGAGAGTCGCCGAACGAGTCCGGTGCACAACCTTTCCCGTCGCAGTGAGGTCAGTTTTGGCCGCGCCGAGATAGTTCACCGTGAGATTTGCTGTAGCGCCACCGGAAGCGTTGTCATCGGGTGAGATTCCGGATGCCAAGGCGGCGGCTCCTGCGGTATCGATCAGAGTCGCGATGACGCCTCCGTGAAGGACTTGGGGTGTAGTCGTCAGTTCTTCGGAATACGGCATCGCGAGAGTGACGTGATCGATCTCCGCCGATTGCACCGAGATTGCGAGGGTCTGTGCGACGGGTGAGTGGAGGATGACATTCGTGATCCAGTGCTGTGCAAGCGAGTGCATGGTGGACATCCTTGATGGTTGAGGCGATGGCCGCCTTGGTCATCTAAGCGTTGTCCCTCTAGCGGCCGTTGTCGATAACCTCACAGGTCATTTATCCAGGAGCCAACAGGGGCCTCTGCCTTTATGACATGCCGAGAATGGCATTTCTGGTGGTCTCGTCGGCCGGGTAGAAGGCCTCGATGCGCAGTTCGTCGACGGTGACATCCATTGCTGACTCCACCGCGGCGGAGATGCTGAAGAAGCGCAGCTCTGCGCCACCGACTCTGAGTTCGAGTGGGACGACGACATCGGTGAGCACTGGACGACCGACGTCATCACCTGGGTAGGCGGCCACTTCCGCCGCAAGCTCATGGAGCCGGGCATCACCATCACGTTCGGACCTGCTCTGTACCTGGGTGAGCAGGTGCGAGCGCCACTGGCCGAGGTTGGTGATACGAGGGGCCAGACCGTCAGGATGCAGGGTCAGCCGCAACGCGTTGATCGGGGGTTCAACCAGGTGAGCCGCACAGCCATGGAGCAGGAAGTCGGTCGCAGCGTTGCGGTCGACGACATCCCACCAGCGGTCCAGGAGGAGTGCGGGAAAGGGCAAGTGCGCATCCATGATCGACTGCAGTGCTCTGCTGACTGCCAGCGATTCGGGCGCGTCGAGTCCACGCTCGGGGTACGTCGGTGCCAGGCCTGCGGCATGCATCAGCTGATTGCGTTCGCGCAGCGGAACATCCAAATAGCCTGCGAGACGTTCGATCATGGTGCGCGACGGCTGTGACCGTCCCGTCTCGAGGTAGCTGAGGTGGCGCGTTGACACACTGGCGCGCGTGGCCAGCTGGAGTTGGCTGAGCTGCCGTCTGGTTCGCCACTCTCGCAGAAGCTCACCGAATGATATCGAATTGATGGCCGTCACCCGCCCCCGTCGCCGTCACGCCCATCATTCTACCGAGGTGTGATGACAAGCATGGCGGTCTCCTAACTGTAGGCACCTAGGGCATAGGTGACCACAGTTAGGAGACCGCGGAGAATCGGCCGCGACTTACTTCGCGACGAAGTGGAGGCGCTTGTTGACGAATTCGCCCATGCCGATCGGGCCCATCTCACGGCCGAAGCCGGAGCGTTTGACCCCGCCGAAGGGGATCTCGGCGGCCTCGGCGGCGATGGTGTTGACATGCGTCATGCCGACCTCGAGACCTGCAGCGACCCGATCGGCGCGCGCCTCGTCGGTGGAGAAGACCGATCCGCCGAGCCCGAGTGCGCAGTCATTGGCCAGCTCGAGGGCCTCCTCATCGCTGGAGACCCTGTACACGGTGGCCACCGGTCCGAAGATCTCCTCGCCATAGGATTCGGAGTCCCGGGGCACGTCGACGAGCACCGTCGGCGAATAGTAGGCGGCCGGTCCTTCGCCCAGCTCCCCGCCGACGAGGGCCCGGGCGCCCTCGGACACGGCCTTCTTCACCTGGGCGTCGACCGTCTCGGCCGCCGTCCGCGATGACAGCGGCACGTACTCGTCGTCACCGAGCTTCGCCGGGTCTCCGGGCTTGAGACCGGTGCCGAGCTTGACGAGTTCGTCGACGAATTCCTCGTAGATGTCGTCCATGACGATGAGCCGTTTGTTCGAGTTGCACACCTGTCCGGCGTTGTAGGTGCGGAATTCCCAGGCTTCACGGGCCACCGCGGCGACATCCGAAGCGTCGAGGACGACCATGGGGTCGATGCCGCCGAGTTCGAGCACGGCCTTCTTGAGGTTCTGCCCCGCCTGCGCGCCGATGATCGCACCGGCCCGCTCGGAACCGGTCAGGGACACGCCCTGGACGCGGGGGTCGGCGATGATCGAAGCGATCTGGTCGTGGTTGGCGAACAGGTGCGAGTAGCCGCCTTCGGGCACACCCGCCGCGAGGAAGATCTCCTCGATGAGCAGAGCCGAACGGCCGCAGATATCGGCATGCTTGAGCATGATTGTGTTGCCGAGCACGAGGTTCGGGGCCGCGAAGCGGGCCACCTGGTAGTACGGGAAGTTCCAGGGCATGACGCCGAGCAGCGCGCCGATGGGCAGGGCCTCGATGCGGGCGGTTCCGGGGATCGTGCTCGGGATCTGGTAGTCCGTGGCCAGGCTGGGGCCGTGGACGCCGTAGTACTCGATGATGTCGGCGGCGAACTCGACCTCGTCGACGGACTCCTCATAGGACTTGCCCATCTCCGTCGAGATCGTGCGCGCAAGTTCGTCTTTGCGTTCGTGGAAGATCTCGGCCGCGCGGCGGACGATTCCCGCCCTCTCCTGGATGTCGGTGTCCTTCCAGGTCAGGTAGGTGGCGTGGGCGGCAGCGACGGTGTTGTCGATGTCGGTGTCGGTCGCCTCGGCGAAGGTTTCGACGGTCTGACCGGTGGCGGGATTCTGGACGCGATAGTTCGACATGGTTGCTCCTGTGGTGGTTTCGAATGGTGGCATGGTGGGGTCAAGGCAAGATCAAGCGGCACCGCGGCTCCATCACCGCGGTCTGTTATCACCCATACCATCGACAGAAGCGCCCGAAGGGACGCGAACGATCATTCCGAAATGATCGTAGTACAGATCGCAGACTTTCACCGAGGCGGCCCATCACCGCATGGGTCACGGGTTCAGCGCACGACCTCGCGGTGAGTGGTGTCGAGACGACGCGCCCACCCGCGCGAGTCGAGGTGTTCGAGCAGCGGAATGACCGTCCTCCGCGTCGTGCCCAGCGCCTGTCTGGCCTGACTCGTTGTGAACGGCTGCTCAAGACCGGCGAGTTCACGCATCGCCTGGGCGGGGGTGCGTGGGGAGACGACGATTCCGTCGCCGAGGCGCAGCACCCGTCCGGCCTTCTCGGCGACCGCGAGCTCCCGCGCTCCCAGACCGAGTTCGCGGAGGTCATCGGCTTCCGGGGCGGAGAACGGATCGGCGGCGAGACGTCGTTCGAGTTCGACGAGTCCGGCTTCGGCGGGTCCGAGATCCGCCGCGTGGCCGGGCGGCCGGACCATGCCGTCAACGGTTTCGAGGCCGGCGCGGGAGATGATCTCGCCGAGCAGGGTGCGAGTCGCCGCGGCCGCGCCTTCGGGCAGGGGCAGGCGTGCTTTCGTCGGTGTCTTCGCTGCGGCGCTGCGAGCGCTGTCGGCTGTCTCGACGCCTCGCCGCAGTGCTTCGGCAACGGCTTTGACGGGGACTCCAGCGGCCATCGGTCGGGCTGTGAGTTCGCGGCCGACCAGGGTCCTCGCGGTTTCGACCCAGGCGGCGAGCGCGGGAGTGTGGACGAGCCATCCGCCCACGGCTTCGACCTCCTCGGGCCGGGAAGAACTCGACACTTCCAGACCGAATCGGACGAGGACGGTGCGTTCGACGGCACCGCGGCGGGCCACCTCGGCGAGGATGTCCCCCTCGACCGGACGCTCGGCCAACTGACGTCCGCGGCGGGCACCGGCGCCCCGGCGTGAGAGTTCGGGCGGGTCGACGTCGAGGACGACGAGGCCGGCGAAGACGTTGCGGCTGCCCGGCGCGCGCAGCACGATCCGGTCACCGAGCCGCAGCGGCAGAGGCCGTTCCAGCGTGAGCCGGGCGTGGTCGGCGCCGAATCCTCGCAGTCGGGCGCGAACGGCGGCCGTGCCGATGTGGGCCATGAGTTCGCGGACGCCCGCGTCGAGGGCCTCGCCCATGGTGCGGCGGACGTCGATGACGTCGACGACCGGCCACGCATCGGGGGTGAGCAGGGCGTCGCCGCGGTGGAGATCCTCGGCGGGGGTGTCGCGCAGGTTCACGGCGACGCGGGCCTGCGGGACCGCCTCGGTGGTGGTGGAGTTCTTCGACTGCAGTCCGCGCACGGTCACGGTCCGGCCGATCGTCTCACCGACCAGATCGACGGTGTCGCCCGTGCGCAGCGTCCCGGCCGTGAGCGTGCCGGTGACGACGGTGCCCGCGCCCTTGATCGTGAACGCGCGGTCGACCCACAGCCGCACCCGCGCCGAGGTGTCCGCGGGCTCGGCCGCGGCCGTGACCTCGTCGAGGACGGAGATGAGCTCGGGCAGACCGTCCCCGGTCGTGGCGGAGACCGTGACGATGGTAGCGTGCTCGAGTGGAGTGCCGCGCAGCTGGGCGCCGACCTGCGATTTCGTGGTCTCGATGGTGTCGGGGGCGAGGTCGGCGCGGGTGATGACGACGAGGCCGCGGGTGATCCCGAGCGCGGCGATCGCGTCGCGGTGGTCGCTCGACTGGGCCTGCCAGCCCTTGTCGGCGGCGATGACGAAGCAGGCGATGGGTGCCGGTCCGAGGCCGGCGAGCATGTTCGCGAGGAACTTCTCATGCCCGGGGACGTCGACGAACGCGAGTTCCCGACCCGAGGGCAGAGTCGTCCACGCGAAGCCGAGGTCGATCGTCAGGCCGCGTTTGCGCTCCTCGGCCCACCGGTCGGGTTCCATTCCCGTGAGGGCATTGACCAGGGTGGACTTGCCGTGGTCGACGTGCCCGGCGGTGGCGATGACGAAGGTGTCGGGGTGCGGATTCTGATCAGGCATCGTTGTCGTGAGATTCTTCGCCGAGGTGGTCCGCGGTCAGCACCCGCCGGACTGCGGCGGCGATGCGGTCATCGTCTGCCTCGGGCACACATCGCAGGTCGACGAGGCAGCGCCCCTGGTGGGTGCGAGCGACGATCGCGGGGTCTCCGGTCCGCAGTGCGGCGGCGCAGGCTTCGGGAAGTTCCACTGCCCAACCAGGCAGCGGTACGCCGGGGGCTCCCCCGCCGCCGACGCGTCCGTCGTGGGCCACGACCTTCGCTCCGACCGCCTCGGCGAGGGAATCGGTGCGTCTGCGCAGGTGATCCGGATCGATGTGGAGGGCGTCGTGGACGGGGTTCGCGGTGTGCGTGATCGTTGCTTCGAGCGCGGCGAGGGTGAGTTTGTCGGTCCGCAGCGCTCGGGCCAGGGGGTGCTTCGCCACCGCCTGCACCGCTTCGGTGCGGCCGAGGATGAGTCCGGCCTGAGGTCCTCCGAGGAGTTTGTCACCGGAGACGATGACGAGGTCGGCACCGGCACGCAGAGCGGTGTCAATGTCCGGTTCTGCCGGGAGTGAGGGATCGGGGGTGAAGAGGCCCGAGCCGAGATCGACGATGAGCGGCAGATCGTGTTCGTCGGCGAGAGTGCGCAGTTCTGCGACGTCGACGGAGGCGGTGAACCCTTCGACGCGAAAGTTGCTCGTATGCACTTTGAGCAGACTCGATGTGGTCGCGTCGATCGCCTCGGCGTAGTCGGAGAGGTGTGTTCGGTTCGTCGTGCCGACTTCACGCAGGCGGGCGCCGGTGGTGGTCATGAGGTCGGTGAGACGGAAGCCGGCACCGATTTCGATGAGCTCACCGCGGCTGATGACGATCTCGTCGGGACTGCCGGCAGCTGAACCGGCGGCGGCAGTCGATCCGGCAGCCCCGGATGCAGCGCCGCGGCCTCGCAGTGCCGTGACCGCAAGCAGCAGGGCGGCGGCACCGTTGTTGACGACGAGGGCGTCCTCAGCTGCGGAGCAGGCTCGCAGCAGGGCGGCCTTCGCCCCGGTTCCGCGTTTGCTGCGTTTGCCGCCGGCCAGGTTCATTTCGACGTCGACGTATCCGGCGGCTTCGGTGACGGCCCGCGTTGCCGCAGGTGACAGTGGTGCGCGGCCGAGGTTCGTGTGAACGAGGATGCCGGTGGCGTTGAGCACCGGGGTCAGGGAGGAGGCCGAACGGGAACGAAGCGTGGAGACGAGGGTGGGGGTCACCTCGGCGACAAGGATCTCACCATTGCGGGCGGCGTTCTGGACTTCGGTGATGATCGCCTTGACCGTCGCCTGATTGAGGTGTTCACCTGCGGCGATGATGTCCGGTGAGGCGAGGAGGAAGTCCGTGCGCGGTATGCTGCGACGCGGGTCGGACTCGACCATGGGGCCTCCTCGGGTGTGCCGACGCACGGGCGCGAACCGGTGGCGCGCTGCTCTCGCCTGCCTTCGCGTCCGCCGGCGAAACGGGTGGACTGTGGCGGAGGCGGACGGGAATCGAACCCGCCAGACCGAGATGCTCGGTCTCACTGGTTTTGAAGACCAGGGCGCCCACCAGGACACGGACGCCTCCACCGGCAATCCTATCGCGAACGGTCGCCGAGGGGACCCGGCCCGATTCACGATCGAGCCTCAACCCCGATCCGGTGGCACTCCACACCGGTGACCGTGTGTCGGCGGCCGGCCACGCCGATCCCCACCAGTGTTAGTCTCCGGGTATGACTGCGATTCATGATCGTCTGACTTCATTCGCCCATGGTGGAGGGTGCGCCTGCAAGATTCCTCCGGGCGAGCTCGAGGACGCGGTGCGCGGGTTGGTCGGGCAGCCGGGTCCGGATGTTCTCGTCGGCCTCGACGACGGTGACGATGCCTCGGCGGTGCGAATCCGCGAGGATCTCGCGGTGCTTTCGACAGCGGACTTCTTCACACCGGTCATCGACGATGCCTACGACTGGGGTCGGATCGCTGCGGCGAACGCACTGTCGGACATCTATGCGATGGGCGGGACGCCTGTCACGGCGATCAATCTCGTGGGATGGCCGCGTGAGAAGCTGCCGATGGAGTTGCTCACCGAGGTCCTCCGCGGTGGGCTCGACGTCGCGGCGCAGGCGAACTGCCCCGTCGCCGGCGGGCATTCGATCGACGATCCCGAGCCGAAGTACGGAATGGCCGTGACCGGGGTGGCCCACCCCGATGAGCTCATGCGCAATGATGCCGCCGAGGTGGGGCTTCCCCTGACATTGACCAAACCGATCGGGGTGGGCATCCTCAACAACCGGCACAAAGTCACCGGTGAGAACTTCGACGAAGCCATCGCCACGATGACCTCGCTCAATGCCGATGCTGCCCGGGCGGCTGTCGCGGCCGGGGTGCGAGCGGCCACGGATGTCACCGGGTTCGGGCTGCTCGGACACCTGTTCAAGATGGCTCGGGCCTCTGGGGTCGGTGCCGTCATCGACGCGGCCGCGGTGCCCCGCCTCGACGGAGTCGATGAGTCGATCGCCGATGGTTATGTCTCGGGCGGAACCAGGCGCAATCTCGATTGGGTGCGCCCGAACCTCACCGCCGACGACTCGGTGACCGAGGACGAGCTGTTCCTCCTCGCCGATGCGCAGACTTCAGGCGGACTGCTCGTCGTCGGTGAACTGCCCGGCCACCCGGTCATCGGCGAGATCGTCGTCGGCTCGGGCGTGCACGTGCGGTGACGCCGGTCATCTGCGTGGAGTGACGTCCTCGTCGCGGAACTGTCGGAAGCTGGACAAGAAGAACCAGAAGAGGACACCGTTCCCGAGGCCGACGAGCAGTGCCTCCCACCAGGAGAAGGCGTCATTGCCCAAGCCCAAAAGGCTCATGCCGAAATAGATGAACGGGAAAAGCAGCGCCATGAACACACCGAGTCTGACGCTCTGACGATCCTGGAGCAGCTTCTTCATAGATTTCCTACGCTACTGCACATGCTGTGTTTTGCAACCCGTCTTGCCGGCCGTGCAGAGCATCCCACACTGTTGCCCGCACAACACCCGGAGCATCTCACACCGTCAGCGACACGACACACCGCTGGCCGCACAGCGGACCGATAGCGGCACAACGCACCGATAGCGGCATAGCGCAGCGGTGCACCGGGAGGTTATGTCGCTGCGGGTGAGGGGTCCGGCGGCATCGGCCTCAGCGTCGTCTGCCAGCCAGCGCCCCTACCAGCCGGTCGTGATCGAGTCGTCGGTGATGCCGCGGGCCCGACGCTCCTCGAGGCGAGCGCGCTGGGGTTCGACGACGTGACGCGGATCCTTCGTCGATTCGATGCCGGCCTCGAGCACCCCGAAGCGGGTGTACGCCGAGGCGGCGGCGAGTGCCGCACCGGAGACGACCGAGAGCGCACGCAGCGCCGTCCTCGTCTTCCAGCTCCGCTTGCCCCCGGCACCGAAGGCACCACTCGATGCGTCAGTCTTACCGGCCAGCTTCTTCGCGAACACTCGTGCCGCCACCTCGACGGCGGCGGCACCGGCGGCACCGGCAAGGAGCAGCTTCTCGGCCCGGTGGAGTTTGTGGCCGGGTTCGCCGTCTTCCATCGGATCGACCTCGGCGGGGTGCATGCCCTTCTTCATCTGATCCATCGCCACCATCTCACCGGCGGCACCGGTCAGCGCCAGAAGACGAGCCGGACCGGTCTCGCGGATCGGAGCCAGCGCCATTCCCGCTCCCCCGGCGGCCATCGATGCCGAGGCCACGAACACATATGAGAGTCCGTTGCGACCGGCAGCGTTCCACGTGGGAACCGCGGTATCGCCGAGCAGCGCGCCCGTGTAGGCGGCCAGAGGTGTGGCGAAGAGCGCTGACTCGATGGCGGCAGGCGTTTCGAGGGCGTGGAGCACGCGGCGCAGGGGGCCGAGCGGCAGCAGCTTCTCACCGGTCAGGCGATCGACTTCGATGGCGGTCAGCACGCCCGAACCGACGCCGAAGCCGGAGAGGATCCAGGTGCCCAGGCTCATCGGGGAGCTGACCTTGAACACGCGCATCATGTTGAGGAACCGTTCGGGCCGGCCGAGGTCGGCCACGAGCGCCGCTCCCCCGATTCCTGTTGCGGTGATCGCTGTCATCCGTGAAGCGATGCGCAGACCGGGACGGTCGCTGAACTGTGCGCCCAGACCCAAGAGGGCCGAGCCACCGGCCAGACCGCCGAGGAACAGGTAGAGCCCGATCTCATCGCCCCAGGGCGGAGCCTTGACGATGGGTCGACCGTAGTAGGAGGTGAATTCGACGTCCTCGACCATCGGCATCTCACGGTTGCCGTCGGCCCCGCGGTTCTTCCAGCCACCGCCTCGCCGACCACCGGCACCCGGTCCACCACGACCGCCACCGGGCCGACCGCCTCGGCGGCGCTTCTTGCGTCCGCCTTCCGGCTCGGGTGGACGGTAGGAGTCATATTCGGACGTGCTCAACGGCGGCTCCCGAGGAAGGCGAGTCCGACGGCGGCGACCATGCCGAGCGCCGCGATGCCGGCATTGGCGTACATCTTCGGCAGGTCCTTCGTCGGCACACGCGGATCCGGCGGCAGCCCGTAGACCTCGGGCTCGTCGAGGATGAGGAAGACCGATCCGGTGCCACCGACCCCGTCGTTCGGGTTCGCGCCGTAGAGGCGAGCCTCGGTCAGACCCTTCGCATGGAGATCGGCCACGCGGGCGTGAGCCTTGTCGACCATGTCGTCATGGTCGCCGAATTTGATCGATTCCGTGGGGCAGGTCTGCGCGCACGCCGGTTCCTGCCCATCGACGAGGCGGTCATAGCACAGGGTGCACTTGTTGGCCGTGTTCTTGTCCGGCACGTCCATGTCCGAGGCGCTGCGATCACGGTCGGTGGGTGTGTTGATCGTGCCGTCATCGCGGCGCTCGATGACGCCGAAGGGACAGCCGGCCACGCACGTTCCGCAGCCGTTGCAGACGTCGTTCTGCACGACGACGGTGTCGAATTCCGTGCGGAAGAGCGCTCCCGTGGGGCACACGTCCAGGCAGCCGGCGTGGGTGCAGTGCTTGCACACGTCCGAGGACATCAGCCAGCGGAAGTCCGCCGTGTCCGGGGGCGTCGTATCGAGGTTGGCGATGTCCTCGGGATCGCTCGGTTCCAGGGCGCCGGGTGCCAGCAGATCGATGCCCATCGGTGGGGTCGAGGGCAGTCCTCCGCTTCCGGCAGACCCATCCGCTGCCGCACCGAGGGCACCGCCGAGTGGCTGGGCACCTGCCGACTCATCCGTGCGCGGACGGATCGTCGGCATGCCGAGGTTGACGAGTTTCCGCCCCGACTCGCGGGCGGCTTCGATCCGCTCGGAGTCCTGTTCGATGAAGGCGACGTGTCGCCAGGTGTTCGCCCCGAGGCTGCCCGTGTTGTCATACGAGGATTCGAGGAGTTCGTAGGTCCCGTCCTGCGGATTGTTGTTCCACTCCTTGCAGGCGACCTCACAGGCCTTGCAGCCGATGCAGATCGACGTATCGGTGAAGAACCCTTTGCGCTCGTGCGCGGAACCGTGCCAGTGCCCATCCGCAACGGCATCGTTCTCGACGGTCGATGTCGACATCAGTCCTCCTCCTCGTTTCCTGTGGTGTCCACCGTATCCGTCTGGGCACCCTCGCCGAGGTTGCCCTGCTGAGCCTTGTCGGCATCCTTGCCGATGTAACCGCGGTCGGGGTCGCCATCGGTCGGGTCCCCATCGTCCGCGCGGTTCGCGTCCACGGTCTCGGTCGGGTTCTGGTCCACGCTGTCGGTGGGTCCAAGATCGGCCCGGCCCGTGCGATCATCGGCACTGTCGACGGCTTCGTCTCCGAGGGTGCGCCCAGGGGTGACACCCACGGCGGAGTCCCCACCGCGATGCGGATGCCCGCCCTTGCTGGCCGCAGAGTCCGCGGCCAGGGACTCGGCGACGACGTCATCGGAGACCGTGACCAGCTGATTGCCCGATTCCGGGCTCAGACCCGCCTCACGCTGATACTTCTCGACGAAATCGACGAGCTCCGGACCCCGTGGACGGCGTCCCGGAATGATCGTGCCGGCCACGTACTTGCTGTTCTGGATGAACACATTGGGGTCCATCGTCACGCCCAGCAGATCATTCGCGGAGTCACCTTCGACCGTGGCGTCTCCGCCGACGCCCCAGTGGTAGGGCAGGCCGATCTGGTGGATGGTCTTCCCGCCGACCGTCAACGGCGTCATCCTCCGGGTCACGAGCACGCGGGCCTCGATGGCGGCGCGCGGGGAGACCAGCGTCGCCCATCCGTAGGGCTCGAGTCCCACCTCGGCGGCGAGCTCCGGGGAGATCTCACAGAACATCTCCGGCTGCAGCTCCGAGAGGTAGGGCAGCCACCGCGACATTCCTCCTGCGGTGTGGTGCTCGGTCAGGCGGTAGGTCGTGAACACGTACGGGTAGACCTCGGAACCGGGATTGCCTGCGGCCGGGGCCGAGAGGTTGTCCTCCCTGCGCATCACCAGTCGTGTCGGGCTCGACTGTTGCTCGTAGAGCGGGTTGGCCACCGAGGATTCCTGCGGCTCGTAGTGCGTGGGCATCGGCCCGTCGACCATGCCGCTGGGCGCGAACAGCCAGCCCTTGCCGTCGGCCTGCATGACGAACGGATCGTCCCCGTCGAGGTTGGCGGGTCCGCCGTAGGGCTGATCCGAGCGGGCCGAGGGTGCCCGGTCGATCGGGAAGTCGGGGACGTCCTTGCCCGTCCACTTTCCGGTCTCTTCGTCCCACCACACGAACTTCTTCCGCTCCGACCAGGGTGTGCCGTCGGGTGCTGCAGAGGCGCGGTTGTAGAGGATCCGTCGGTTCGCCGGCCAGGCCCAGGCCCATTCGGCGGCGGTCTCGTCCTGCTCGGCTCGGGGCTTGCGTCGGGCGGCCATGTTCTCGCCGCCTGAATAGATTCCCGCGTAGATCCAGCAGCCGCCTGCGGTGGTGCCGTCGTCGGTCATCTGATTGAAGTTATCGAGCGGCTGTCCGTCCTTGTCACCGCCGACGTAGTAGCCGTTGATCTCGGCCAGCACGGATTCGGCGTCGACCTCACCCTCCTCATCGACCGGGTAGTCCCAGGTCATGTCGAGGAGCGGACGATCACGAGGATCGTCGGAGTCCCCCAGCTTCTCGCGCACCCGTTTGCCGAGTTCGAAGAAGAAGTCGAGTTCGCTCTGCGCATCGCCGGGTGGGTTGACGGCCTTGTGCCGCCACTGCACGAGACGCTGCGTCTGGGTGAAGGTGCCGGCTTTCTCCGTGTGGTTGGCCGCGGGCATGAAGAACATCTCGGTTTCGATGTCCTCGGTCTTGAGCTCACCGCTGGCGATCTCGGGGCCGTCCTTCCACCAGGTGGCGGATTCGATGAGACGGAAGTCGCGGACGACTATCCACTTGAGGTGGCTCATCGCCATGCGCTGCATCCGCCCGTTGGCCGAGCCGACGGCCGGGTTCTGGCCGAGCAGGAAGTACCCGTCGACACCGTCGTTGAGCATGCGGACCTGCGTCTGATACGTGCCGTGGGCACCGTTGATCTTCGGCAGGTAGTCGTAGGCGAAGTCGTTCTCCGGCGTGGCGGCATCGCCCCACCACGCTTTGAGCAGGTTGGTGGCATAGCTGCGTCCGTTCGCCCAGAAGCCCTTGTGGGTCTCCGGAGTGCCCACCGCCTTGACGTAGTCGTCGAAGGTCTCATGGACTCCGGCGCTGGGCATCGGCAGGTAGCCGGGCAGCAGGTTGAACAGGGTCGGTATATCGGTCGAACCCTGGATCGTGGCGTGTCCGCGCAGGGCCATGATGCCGCCGCCGGGACGACCCATGTTGCCCAGCAGCAGCTGGAGGATCGAGGCGGTGCGGATGAACTGGGCGCCCAGCGAATGCTGGGTCCAGCCCACGGCGTAGGCGAAGCACGTGGTGCGTTCGCGCCCCGAATTCCGGGTCACCGACTCGACGAGGTATTCGAAGTCTTCCGGTTTGATGCCGCAGTTCTCGGCCACCATCTCAGGCGTGTAGCGCGAGTAGTGGCGTTTGAGGATCTGGAAGACCGTGCGCGGGTCGCTCAGGGTCTCATCGGTGATGGGCGCCCCCGACTCATCGGTCTGGTACGACCAGGTCGAATTGTCGTAGGAGTTCGTCTCGGGGTCGAACCCGGAGAAGAGTCCGTCCAGGTCTTCTGTGTCCTGATAGTTCTCGCTGATGAGATTCGTCGCGTTGGTGTACGCGCGGACGTACTCATCGAAGTACGCACCGTCGCTGAGCACACGGTTGATGAGCGCACCGAGGAGCACGATGTCCGAGCCCGCCCGGATCGGGACGTGCTTATCCGCGATCGCAGTGGTGCGGGTGAAGCGAGGATCGACGTGGATGATGCGGGCACCACGGGCCTTGGCCTCGGTCACCCATTGGAAGCCCACGGGGTGGCACTCGGCCATATTGGATCCCTGGATGATGATGCAGTCCGCATTCGCCATATCCTGGACGGGTTGTGTGGCGCCGCCTCGCCCGAACGAGGTTCCCAGACTGGGAACCGTGGCGGAGTGTCAAATGCGCGCCTGGTTCTCGATCTGTATCGCGCCCGCCGCCGTGTAGAGCTTCTTCGCGAGGTAGTTCTCCTCGTTGTCGATGGTCGCCCCGCCGAGGCTGGCGATGCCCATCGTGCGACGCAGGGGGTGTCCCTTGTCGTCGACGTCCTCCCAATGGTTGCGGCGGGCTTCGATGAAGCGGTCGGCGACCATGTCGAGCGCCGTATCCAGATCGAGCTTCTGCCAGTCCTTGGCACGCGGAGCGCGGTAGAGGACCTCGGTGACGCGTCCGTTGGCATTGACCAGCTGTTCGCTGGCGGCTCCCTTCGGACAGAGACGTCCACGCGAGATCGGCGAATCCGGGTCGCCTTCGATCTGCACGACCTTGTCATCCTTGACGAAGATCTTCTGTCCGCAGCCGACGGCGCAGTAGGGGCACACGGACTGGACGACCTTATCGGCCGTAGCCGTGCGCGGGGTGGTGTCTCGGGTCTTCTGGGACACGACAGATTCTCCGCGTCCCGTCTTGTCCGAGGTGCGGAATTGCCGGAGTACCGGCCACTCGAGGAAGCTGAACCGAGCCATGGCTCAACCATAGACCCTCACATGCGGAAAATGCATCAGGCGAGCCGCAGTGGAATCACCGCGTCCTGCAAGGTGAGACCGCCTGAGTCGAGCGGTCGGTGACGACCGTTCGGCTCAGGCGGAAAGAGCTTGGGTTCAGGCCCCGGGAAGGGACCGGCTCAGACCCGGCGAGCGAGCAGGATGGCGTCATCGAGTTCGGCGGGTTCGCCGTCCGGTGAGGTCACCTGTCGGGTCCGGGTCTCGGCGAGTTCGATCTCCCAGCGATCGGGGCTGGCACCGATGAGCAGAGCGAAGTCTCCGTTCGGGCTCACCGGTTCGCGGTGGTGGTCCATCCCGTGGTCGAGCTTCTCATTGTGTTCGGCCGCCCACGGCGGCATCGTGGCATGGGAGACGAGCAGCAGGGCACCGCCCGGTGCCACATGTTCGGCGACCCGGGCGAGCAGCTCTTCCCGGGTGTCGGGCAACCGGGTGTGGAGGAAGAATCCGGTGACGAGGTCGAAGCCGCCTCGGCGATCGGCGTCTTCCGATGATGCGGACTCCGGTGCCCAGGTGGAGATGTCGGCGACGGCGAAGTCGGCCTTCGCTCCGCGGTCGTCGGCGGCCCTGCGGGCACGGTCGATGGCCGTGGTCGACAGATCGATTCCGGTGGCGTCCCAGCCGTGTTCGGCCAGCCAGACGACATCGGCACCCTCTCCGCAGCCGACGTCGAGGGCGCGGCCGGGCGCCATGTCACCGACGAGGGCCACGAGGGCTTCATTCGGGCTGCCCGACCACACGGGGTCGTCAGATTCGGAGTAGCGCTCTTCCCAGGCCGCCACGGAATCCGGGACAGCGATGGATTCGGTCACTGGTCGACGCCCGGATCGGCGGGGATGGAATCGGGGCCGTCGTCCGCGGCCTCGGTCGAGGCGGCAGCGTCCTGCTTGGCCAGTTCGGCGCGGACTTCGTCCATATCGAGGCCCTTGACGGCGGTGATGACCTGCTCGAGCTGCGGTGCGGCGAGCGCACCCGGCTGAGCGAAGACGACGATTCCCTGGCGGAAGGCGACGAGCGTCGGGATCGAGGAGATCGCGAAGAGGCCGGCCAGCTGCTGCTGGGCTTCGGTGTCGATCTTGCCGAAGGCTATGTCGGGGTTGGCCTCTGCGGCCTGTTCGAAGACCGGAGCGAACTGCTTGCACGGGCCGCACCAATCGGCCCAGAAGTCGAGAAGGATGATCTCGTTGTCGTTGATGGTCGATTCGAAGTTGTCCTGAGTGATTTCGATCGTAGACATGCGGGTCAGTCTAGGAGCCGAGGATGAATGATGTCTGGACGGGGTTGGCATTTCTCCTGGACGGCATGCTCCGCGCACTCTGTATTGTCACGAACTCAGTCCAGGGCGAGGTCCACAATCGGTTCGTCCTCGGCGATGGCGGTGAAGACAGCATCCGCCTCGGGGGCGATGACGACCCGGTTGGGGTCCTCAGGAGCCTTCGTCCAGGGCATGATCGCGAAGGTGATCGCGTCCTCGGGCACCGAGGAGACCGTCGAGGCCAAGGAACCCAATGCCGAAACCGAGTCGAGTTCTTCGTCGACGCTCAGCGAAGAGGTGACGGCGTCGAGGAAGCTGTAGAGGCGGTCGGGACGTGACAGGACCTGCGCGCTCTTGGCCCGGTCGATGATCGATTCCATTACCATCTGCTGATTGCCCATGCGGGAGATGTCGCTGCCGTCGCCGACGGCATGGCGGGTGCGAGCCAGCGCGAGGGCATCGCTGCCGTCGATGGTCTGGTGACCGGCAGGCAGGTCGAGCTGGGCCTTGGAGTCCTTGAGCGGTTCGTCGAGATCGACGGTGATCCCGCCGAGGGCATCGACGATCGTCGCGAAACCGTCGAAATTCACCTCGATGAAGTGATCGATGCGCACGCCGGTCAGGGCTTCGGCAGCGGAGACCGAGCAGGCGGGACCGGAGTTGAGGGCGGAATTGATCATTCCGTGGACGGCGCTCGAGGCTCCGAAGCCGGTGTCGGTGCAGGCGGGGATGTCCATGATCGTGTCTCGCGGGATCTGAACAGCATCGATGCGGGAGGTGTCGGCCGAGATGTGGGCGAGGATCATCGCATCGCTGCGAGCGCCTTCGGCCGTGCCGTATCCCGAAGAGGCGGCTCCGTGCCCGCCGTCCTCGACACCCATGCCCTCGCCGGTGCTGCCGTCGTCCTCGGCGTTCCCGGAGTCGAGATCTCGCGTGTCCGAACCGAGGATGAGCACATTCGTCTCGTCCGTGAGCTTCTCGGGCACGGCACTCTCCTCTCCGGCACGCAGGGGCGAGGAGCTGATATTGGAACTGAGGTTGTGAACGACCGCCACGATCGTCACCGGAACTGCGATGACCATGACCGCGATCAGGGCCACGATGGTGCGGCGGCGTCGGTACTTCATGGCGAGACGACGCTGACGCCGCGGTCCGATCTCCGGCAAACCTGCACTCCTTCATTTCACTCTGTTTCAGATTGCATACAATCCTAAACACAGGTTCTCAGTGCAATCCGTCATTCAAGCCGTCCAGACTCTGTTAGAATGGATTTGTTCCTGTACGACACTGTGCGGAACGTGTGGCGTTGCGAGCGTAGGTAGATTCGCTCCGCGCCCTGCAGTCGCCGAATCAGCGCGTGTCTACCATCCGCGCTTCTCATACTTTCTCTTCACTTTTCAGTCCAGTCGTACCTCGACTTCAATCCAGCACCTTCGAGTGCGTTATCGTCACCGAGCTTTCCGCTTCTTCGCCTGAGACAAGGATTTTTCACATCAGCACGAATTCCGGAGCTTCGGTTTCACCACAGTTTTTCGTTGGATCCGCGTACGACACTCGGTTCGTCCAACGAGAAGTCACACCATCAGACCAACGGCTGCTCGGCACTGTCGATCAGCTCCAGGCTCTGCAGGTGTGAACAGCCGGACCCGGTCACGGGTCCGACCATCACGACCGCACCAGCGGTCATCAGCTAAAAATAAGGATACAAAGATTATGGCAACAGGTACCGTGAAATGGTTCAACGCGGAAAAGGGTTTCGGATTCATCCAGCCTGACGACGGTTCGGCTGACGTGTTCACCCACTTCTCCGCGATCGAAGCCTCCGGCTACCGTGAGCTCACCGAGGGTCAGAACGTCGAGTTCGACTCTGAGATGGGTTCCAAGGGCCTGCAGGCGACTCGCGTCCGCGGCCTCTGAGACTCACTGTGAGTCTCATCAGAGACATCACAGGTCTCTCTCGAGACTTCTGAGATTCATCGGAGACCCTCCGCTTTCGGCACCGTCGTGATCGTCTCATCGGTCACCAGTCGCGGTCGGATGGTTTCCACCAGCGAAGCACCGAAGCAGTCAGCTGCCTCGGTGCTTCGCTCTATTCATGCCCGGTCCGCGCTCTTCATATCCGGTCCGTGCAATTCATGGTCTGTCCGTGCGGAACCGAGCTCTCAGCTGCTGCGCCGTCGGTCCAGCGCCCACCATAGGCCAAGGAACGTTGACATATAACTGTTGCGACTTCTACAGTCGTGGCAACGATCACAGGAGTGCTCAGACACACGACGGGGGCGGAGGCATGATGAGAAGAGGACGTCGGCTGAGCTGGATCATCGCCCTGCTGCTCCTCGTCACCGCGTGCCACGTCGCGGCGCATATTCCGCCGCTGACAAACTTCGCCGTCCTCTTCTGGGGACTCTCGCTGATCTTCCTCGTCATCGCCCTGATTCTGGCGATCATGCGCAGCCGGGAGCACGGTCGCAGCCGATGACTGATGTAGTCGCCCGGCCACCCGCCGAGGCCCCTCCTGCCGGTTCATCCCCGGCCTCCGGAAGCAGCCTCACCGCCGTCTTCGGTACCGAGACTCACCGCACCCGGTAGCGTGGGTTGTGACTCAGCGAATCCGATCACACAGGTGGTGCCCTCATGTCTCAGCCCGACTCCTCCATTCCGACGACCGTGGTCTTCGATCTCGGCAACGTCCTCATCGGATGGGACCAGTCGGGTCCGCTCGCTGACCGGATGAGCGCCGAAGAATGGCGCGACTTCGCCGCCGAAGCGGATTTCTCCGCCCTCAACTCCGCCTCCGACGCCGGCGTTCCGGTCGCCGAGATCGTCGCGCGGGCCGCTGCGACGGACCCTCGCCACGGCGAGATCATCTCCCTCTACTACGAGCGCTTCGAGAAGTCCCTGACCGGTCCGGTCGAGGGCATGGCCGAGGTCGTCGCCGAGCTCAAGGACTCAGGGACCAGACTGCTCGGCCTCTCGAACTGGGCGGCCGAGACCTTCCACCATGCCCCTGCAGCGGCACCGGCCATCAATGAGCTCGAAGACGTCGTCGTCTCCGGGCGCGAAAAGCTCATCAAACCCGATCCGGCGATCTTCCACGTGCTCACCGAGCGGTTCGACCTCGACCCGAGCCGGACCGTCTTCGTCGATGACCTGCCGTCGAACATCGAAGCCGCACGGAAGCTCGGATTCATCGGTCTCGTCTTCACCGACGCACAGTCCCTGCGCCGGGATCTGGCTGGTCTGGAGCTGCTGGAACCGACGAACCGCTGACGAGAACCAGAGCAACTCCGCCTGGGCAGAGCACGCTTCGCATTGAGCCGAAGTTCAGTCGCAGGGCCTAACGTGGCCAGTATGACATATGTGATCGCTCAACCCTGTGTGGACGTGAAGGACCGTGCCTGTGTGGATGAGTGCCCGGTGGACTGCATCTACGAAGGCGAACGGATGCTCTATATCCATCCGGACGAATGCATCGACTGCGGAGCCTGTGAGCCGGTCTGCCCGGTGGAGGCGATCTTCTACGAAGATGACGTGCCCGAGGAGTGGTCGAGCTACTACAAGGCCAATGTCGAGTTCTTCGACGACATCGGCTCCCCGGGCGGGGCTGCCGGCATGGGCGTGATCGACAAGGACCATCCGCTCGTCTCCGCCCTCCCGCCGCAGAACCAGTGATTCGCCGGGCGACGACGGCAGGATGCGTTCCACCCATTCCCAGTCGCCGTCTGCGGGCAGGACCTCGGTGCTGCGCGGGACCGATCAGCTTCCCTGTTCGAACTCGTCCTTCATCGCGGTGAGCGTGCGGTAGATGTTGATGCGCTGGAAGTCCGAGAAGGACTGCCCGCGCGTGACCACACGATCGAAGACCGCGGCCACCCAATCCGGCCAGCCGGTGCGATCATCGTTCCAGGTCTCGGTGACTCGCGTCGCTCCGCCGAGGTCCTCGAAGTCATAGGACCACGTGGCATTGCTGCCTTCGAGAGACGGCGAACGGGGACCGATCTTGCGCACCGTGAACGCGAACCGCCGGCCCGGCACGGAATCGATGACAACACTCTCGGTCACCCACCTCGCGCGGCCCCGCCGGTTGGTGCCTTCGAATACCTCGCCCACCGACAACGGGCGTGCATCCGCGCGGGTGCTGGCACCGGTGTTCTCCGGACTCCACCGGGGCATCTGCGTCGGATCGGCCACCTGCGCCCAGATGGCGTCGGCCTCTGCACGGATGACAATGCTGCCGCTGACCTGCATGGTGCGTCTCATCGAATTCCCTTCCTCGGTCACCCACCCAGCCTAGAGGGTCGTTCCGGTGTGCACCTGCCCGAGCCGGACTCACTCCCTCGTGTCACCGGTCTTTCGGCCCCGACCCAAGAGCGCCTCTTGGTGAGCGACGGTCTGGTCGCGCAGGGCCTGCACGACCGCGGCGATGGCGGGTCTGCGCAGCGAGTCGGGGCGCAGCACCATCCAGTAGGGCAGACGTTCGGCCACCGTGTCGGGGAAGAGGCGCACGAGGTCCGGATGGCGATCGGCCATGAAGCACGGCAGGAATCCGACCCCGGCACCCGCTCGGGTGGCTTCGACGTGGACGAAGACGTTTGTCGAAGTCAGGGCATCTTTCATTGAGGGGAAGAGCCGCGTCGGTGCGTCCAGATCGTCGACCTGGAGCATGGAGTCGACGAAGTAGACGAGTCGGTGTTCGCTCAGTTCGTCCACCGAGGTGGGAGTGCTGTGGGCGGCCAGATAGTCGCGTGCGGCGTACAGTCCGAGTTCGTAGTCGCCGAGCTTCACCGCCTCCGCCCGGTGCACGCGCGGTTCGCCGACGACGACTTCGATGTCGAGCCCCGACCTCTGCTGCAGGGCTTGGCGAGTGACGGTGACGATCTCAACGCTCAGACCCGGATGTCGGCGTCGGAGCCTGGCCACCGCGGGAGAGGCCACGTAGGCGCTGAAGCCGTCGGTGGCGGTCATCCGCACCACTCCTGCCACCGGATCCGGCACCTGTCCCTGTTCGCCGAGGCTGTGCACTGCCGCCTCCATCTGCTCGGCGACGACCACGGCCCGCTCTCCGAGCTCCGTGAGCTCCCATCCGCTGTCGGCGCGGGCCAGGACACGGCCGCCGAGGGATTTCTCCAACGCCGCGATGCGTCGGGAGACCGTTGAATGGGTCAGCCCCAGGTGGTGTGCCGCTGTCGTGAATTTCGCCGTGCGGGAGACGGCCAGCAGCACGAGCAGGTCATTGGGGGTGGTGTCCATGCCTGCCATAGTAGGCACAGACGATCACCTCGTGCCGTGTCCTCAGCGGACGATCTGCGGCGATGGCGAGCGCGTCCATCTCAGCAGCACGACGATTCCGCAGATGAAGAACACGATCCCCGAGGCGACCAGTCCGGTGACGATGACGCCGATATCGCTGCCCAAGTCGACGTCGTCGACCGGTTTGGTCGGTGCCGTCCCCTCGGGGTCGATGAGGACCGTGATCGTATCGCCCTCGTCGAAATCATCGAAGCCGTCCTTGCCGCGGTAGATGAGCGGCTCGGCGACCGGACTGCCGTCGGTGCGCTCGAGGGTGTAGGTGTGCGTGTAGGCCTTCCGAGACCGGGACGAACTCGAGTCGTGCCGGGTCTTCACCTCGACCTTGTGGTCAACGACGACCACCTCGGTGACTTCGCCCGACTGTGACAGGGCCACATCCTCGGCGAGCATCACCGTGCCGATGAGGGCGATTGCGACGACCGGACCGGTGTACCAATACGCCCATGCGCTGCCCATGATCATGCGCATCGCCAAAGTGACTCCGACGAAGACGAGGACCCCGAGGACGATGGTCAGCAGCTGCGCGGACGGAATCAGGTAGCCGATCGCAAAGACCACTCCGGTGCCGATGAGGAAGACGGCGCCGACGATGACGATGCTCAGGGGGTTCCGGCTGCCCCGATTCCGACGTCGGTCCCTCACGCCGCCATTCCTTTCCTTCCGGCGCTGCCCATCCGGGCACTGCTCATCACTGCGGCATGTTGACGAACCGGGACTTCGCGCCCTGGAACGCCACAGGGATGTCCATCGTCGGACCGGCACGGTGCTTGGCGACGATGATGTCGGCCTCACCGGCACGTTCGTGTTCCTTGTCGTACATGTCCTCACGGTGGATGAGCAGCACGAGGTCCGCATCCTGCTCGATCGAACCGGACTCACGCAGGTCCGAGATCATCGGCCGCTTATCGGTGCGCTGTTCGCTGCCGCGGTTGAGCTGAGACAGCGCGATGACGGGTACCTCGAGCTCCTTGGCCAACAGCTTCAGCGACCGGGAGAACTCCGAGACCTCCTGCTGACGGGATTCGACGCGCTTGCCCGAGGACATCAGCTGCAGGTAGTCGACACAGACCATCTTGAGATCGTGCTGCTGTTTGAGGCGGCGGCATTTCGCGCGGATCTCGGTCAGCGCCATGTTCGGCGAATCGTCGACGAACAGCGGGGCACTGTTGATGCGGGCTTCGGTCGCGGCCAAGGTCGTCCAGTCGTGTGGGCTGAGCTCGCCACGACGCAGGTTCTGCAGCGGAATCTCCGACTCTGCGGAGAGCAGACGCATGACGAGTTCGTTCTTGCCCATCTCGAGTGAGAAGAACACAGCGGCCTGATCGTTGTGGATCGCGGAAGAGCGGATGAAGTCGAGCGCCAACGTCGATTTGCCGACACCGGGGCGGGCGGCGATGACGATCATCGTGCCCGGGTGCAGACCGTTGGTGAGGTTGTCGAATTCGACGAAGCCCGTGGGCACGCCCGCGGTCTGCCCGTCGGTGTTGCCGTTGCGCTCGATCTCCTGAGCCACCTCGCCGAGGATGTCGGAGAGGATGACGTAGTCCTCGGTGGTATGACGTTCGGTGACCTTGTAGATCTCCGCCTGCGCGGAGTTCACGACGTCGTCGGTGTCGCCTTCGGCGTCATAGCCCATCTGCACAATGCGGGTGCCGGCCTCCACGAGGCGGCGCAGCACGGCCTGTTCGCTGACGATCGCGGCATAGTAGCCGGCGTTGGCCGCGGTCGGAACCGAAGAGATGAGAGTGTGCAGATAGGCGGCACCGCCGACGCGGGCGAGGTCGCCGGTCTTCGTCAGGTAGTTCGCCACTGTCACCGAGTCCGCGGGTTCGCCGCGGGAGTAGAGGTCGAGGACCGCCTCGTAGATGGTTTCGTGAGCGGGCTTGTAGAAGTCGTCGCCCTTCATCGTCTCGACGCAGTCGGCGATGGCGTCCTTCGACAGAAGCATCGCACCGAGCACACTCTGCTCGGCCTCGACGTCCTGCGGCGGGGTCCTCAGACCGTCATAGCCCTGGTCGTTGCTCAATCGTGTTCCTCTTCCTCACAGCCTCGTCTTCGCCCACCCCATGTGGTGCGCTCCAACTGTACCCGGCCACCGCTGCGACCGGACACCGACCATCGTAGGTCCCGGCACGGACATGATCGTGTCCGCCGGCTCCGACGGACACCCTCACCGAGGCGGCCCACCGTGACCCGGCGAGCCGCCTCGGTGACGGTGCGGACTTCTCAGTCCCGAGCCCGCCCGGCCGTGGCCACGGAGTGCAGGATCGGCTTCGTCAGCTGCAGTCCGGCACGGATGATGACGATGCCGACGACGACGGTCAGCAGGATCGTGAGGAATGTGACCGGTTTGAATACGAGCGCCGCCCCGGCCAGGGGCAGTACGAGCAGCAGACCGAGCCCTCCGGCCAGCAGCGACACCCAGATCGCCGGTGCCATGACGGCCCGCACGAGTGCGCGGTGGATGAGCTGGGGGTCGACGCCTGCGGCGAAGAGGTCGGAGAAGGTGTCGGCCCTGTCGTGGATGTCGGCGACCTGGTTGATCACCGCCGAGACGGCGATGAGCACGATCGCGATGCCCATGACGAGCAGCACTCCGGTGAAGAGGTCGTGGAAGAGGTGGATATCGCTCTCTCTCATCCCTGACTGCGGGTCATCGGCGGTGTCGAGTCCGAGCTGCATGAGGGCCACGCCGGACCCGCACACGGCCGCGGTGAAGGCGGCCATCGCCAGTCCCGAAACCCGACGCCAGAACCTCTTCGGTTCGTCGGAGACGAGACGGGCGGCGATGAGACGTTCAGGGGTGGCCGCGCGGTTGCCGCTGAGGTGAGCGAACCAGCGGACGAGGAGTCCGCCGACGAGGTCGACGACGATGAGACCGAGCGCGAAGAAGCCGACCACTGCGGCCAGAATGACTCCCACGCCGAGGCCGCCGCTCTGGGTCAGTGCGTACACGACCGGCAGCAGACAGATTGCCAGCACCGTGACCACGACCCGGCCCACGGGGAACTTCCGGTCCAGGCTCTTCGTCCGCACACCCAGCGGGGAGACCGCGACCTTCCGCAGCCCGATGAGCGCCGAACCCGCACAGACGAGGACGAGTCCGGCCACCACTGTGAGGACGAGCCAGGCCGGCATGAGCATGTTCGCGTACCCGATGGGCCGGCCCATGAAGTGGATGAAGCTGACCGGCAGCGCCAGGCCCAGGTAGCCGACCACGCCGAGAACGATCCCGACCAGGGCGGGAATGAGAGGTTCGGCCACGGCAAGTGCCGTGATCTGTCTGCGTTCGGCTCCGAGCAGCGACATCGTCGACAGACGTTCGTCCTGGCGGCGGGCCGACAGGGTGGCCGAAGCCGAGGCCAAAGTCGCTGCGGGGATGATCAGCAGTGCCGTGGCCAACGCGGCCAGGGTCTTGTACATGATGTCGAATCCCGCTTCGGCGGGGTCCGGGTTCGGTGGGATCTGGAAGAACATCCAGGCACCCGCCGCCACCGTGAGGAACAGTGTGGCGCAGGCGAAGAAGGCTGCTGCCACGAGCACGGAAGTCGGCGAGGTCAGCGACCGACGCCCGAGCACGAGGGAAACGGTGCGAAATGAAGTGGACAAGGGATCTCCTCTCAGGCCCGGGTCAGTGTCGGGGAAGCCTGCGCGGCCGCCTCGGCGGGGGTCCGGTTCTCGGGCTCCGCCTCGGTGACTCGGCGGACGAGGGGTCGTGTGAACTGCAGACCCAACCACACCATCGCCACTCCGGCGACGAGGACGATGGTGACGACGCCGATGGTGAAGGGATCGCCGAGGTCGCCGGCCGAGGCCATGAGACCGGCGAGCAGTCCTCCGAGGAGCAGGGAGACGACGGTGACGAGGAGGATCGGAGACATCACCGCGTTCACGGTCACCCGGTGCATCATCGCCTGCGGCATCCCGGCGGCGTGGAGCTCGCGGTAGGTGCCGGCCCGGTCGAGGATGTCTGCGGCCTGATTGATCGTGGCGGAGACGATGACGAGGGCGAAGGCGATGGCCAGGGTGAGGAGGAGGCCGGTGAAGATGTCGTCGCCGAGGTACTGGTACGGGCCCATGACGGCGCGCTCCTCCGCGGTGAGGTCGCCCTGACCGCTGCGCATCATCGCGGTGCCCGCCCCGCCGACGACGGCGATGAAGGTGATCATCGCCAGCCCGGCGACCCGCCGCCAGTACTGTCCAGGGGCGTCGGCGATCACTCCGGCCGCCATCACCGAGGCGGGACCGCGGGCGATCTTCGCCGTGATCCCCGCGTGGATGCGGATGCACAGCACCCCGATGACGCTGATGAGCAGGAGGGCAAGACCGATTGTCGCAATGCTCGAGATGATGGTGGCCGTGACCGCCATTTCGACTTGGGTGGAGACGAAGACGGCTGTGGCCACGACGAGGACGAGCACGATGGCGGTGATGACCCGGAGCAGCGGGAACTTCCGCTCGAGGGATCGGGTGCGCACTCCCAGCGGGGAGACGGTGATCTTGCGCAGGCCGAGCAGTGAGGCCAGCAGGCAGACGAGGACGAGACCGATCACGACGGCGGCGAGCAGCCAGACCGGCATGAGCAGAGACTGGTATCCCAGGGGCTGGCCGGTGAAGGTCACGAGGCTCAGCGGCCAGGCGAGCAGCAAGTAGCCACCGATGCCCAAGACGATGCCGATGGCGGCGGGGATGAAGGGTTCGGCGACGGCGATGAGGCGGATCGTGCTGCGTTTCGCGCCGAGCAGTGACAGCGTCGAGAGGCGCTCGTCCTGGCGACGTGCGCTGAGTTTCGCCGAGGCGACTCCGAGGCTGACCGCGGGAACGATGAGGAAGACAGTGGCGAAGACCGCGAGCAGTTGGTAGAGCTCGGCGACCTCGGAGTAGCCGGTGACTTCGGGGCGGTCGGTGAACGCCCAGGCACCGGCGGCGACGGTGAGGAAGATCGTCGAGCAGGAGAAGAAGGCGATGCCCACGAGCTTCGCCGTCGTCGAGGTCAGGGACTGTCGGGACAGGAGGATGGGAAGGAGATTCATCGGTGCCCTCATCCGTGGTTCTGGACTCGGGGCTGGTGAGCCGGGGCCTGGTGGGTGGTGCCCTGTAGTGCGGAGTCGGCGACGATGCGACCGTCGGCGAGCCTGACGATGCGGGAGCAGCGGGCGGCGACGTTCTCATCGTGGGTGACGACGACGAGTGTGGATCCCCGACCCGTCGTGGAGTCGAGCAGCTCGGTGAGCACCTCGGCGGAGGTGCGCGAGTCGAGGGCGCCGGTCGGTTCGTCGGCGAACGTGACGACGGGCTGGGTGACCTGGGCGCGGGCGATCGCCACTCGCTGGGCCTGCCCGCCGGAGAGCTGTCCGATGCGTTTGTTGACGTGTTCGGCCAGGCCGAGGCGATCGAGCCAGGCCCGTGCATGCTTGGTGGCGTCCGAGCGGTTCATTCCGGCGAGCATGGCGGCGAGCGCGACATTGTCCAGGGCGGTGAGCTCGGGCAGGAGCAGTCCCTGCTGGAAGACGAAGCCGAAGACTTCGCGGCGCAGGGCCGTGCGACCGGATTCCTTGAGCGAGGTGATGTCCGCGGCCGCACTGCGGTCGGTCGGCGAGAGGCGGATGCGACCGTCATCGGGATGGATGATGCCGGCCAGGCAGTGGAGGAGGGTGGTCTTGCCCGAACCGGAGGGTCCCATGATCGCCAGGGATTCGCCGAGTCCGATCGTGAGGTCGATGCCGGCGAGCGCATAGGTCTGATTGAAGTGCTTGGTGACGCCGCCGGCAGTGATGATGGAGGGAAGATGCTGTGCAGGGGTCTGTGAAGAAGTCATGTCTCTATGCTCTCTCCCGGGCACTGTGTCGGCCATGAAGTCATCCCACAGGTGGGGAGGGGAAAACCCAACTTCTGTTGAAGGAAAGCCGAAGTCGGGTTCGGGACTTGATAATCTCCTCACACCACGTCATCGTCTGAGCAGACGCAAGCCTTGCCACCGGGGAGCCATCATGAAGATCAACTGGACATCCATCTTCGTCACCGATCAGCAGAAGGCCTTGGACTTCTACACCGACAAGCTCGGTTTCGCCGTCAAACACGACATCGACATGGGCGGTCCCCGGTGGCTGACCGTGGTCTCTCCGGAGGAGCCGGATGGGGTCGAGATCGTCCTCGAACCCAATTCGCACCCCGCGGTGGCACCCTTCACCGAGGCGCTCGTGGCCGATGGGATCCCGATGAATCAGTTCGCTGTCGACGACGTCCAGGCCGAGTACGAACGCCTGAAGAGCCTCGGAGTGACGTTCATTCAGGAGCCCGCCACGATGGGTCCGATCACCACGGCCGTCCTCGACGACACGGTCGGCAATCTCATCCAGCTCGTCCACCAGGCCGACGGCGCTTGACGCCGAGCACGTACGGGGTCAGCAATGCCGCACTCGGCAACCGCGCATCCCTGAGTTCATCGGACAGCTCTGTCCAAGTCGCCGTCAGAACCCGCCCTGTTCTGAGCTCACCCCGGCAGCAGCACGATGACGGTGTGGATGAGGAGGCCGACGAGGGCGCCGATGACGGTGCCGTTGATGCGGATGTACTGGAGGTCGCGGCCGACGTAGAGTTCGATGCGTTCGGCGGCTTCCTTCGCGTCCCACCGTTCGATGGTGTCGGAGATGACGCTGGCGATTTCGGGGCCGAAGCTCTCGGCGAGGTCGCCGGCCGTGGTCGCGATCCGATCGTCGATCCGGCGGGAGAAATCCGAGTCGGACTGCAGCCGGTCGGCGAATTCACCGATGAGCTGCCAGATGCGGGCGCGCACTTCACCGTCACTGTCGATGATCGCCTCGCGCAGCAGCGCCTTGAGCGAGGTCCAGATCTCGAGCACCGATTCGATGACCCCGTCCTGGCTGAGCAGGTCGTTGATGATGACCTCGGCTCGCTGTGACAGCGAGGTCTCGGAGTCGAGGTCGTCGGAGAGGTCGACGAGCCAGGCGTCGAGGGCCTGCCGGGCTTTGTGGTATTCGTCGTCGCGGACGTTGGCGACCCAGCCGAGCACCTCACGCTGGAGCCGGTTCGCCAGCTGTTCGTTGACGAAATCGGGTACCCAGGACGGTGCCCGGTTGTGAACGATCTCGTCGATGACCTGCGGATTGTCGCGCAGCCAGGTGTACGCCTCGGCGATGATGAGGTCGACGAGTTTGTGGTGGGCTCCGTCGAGCACGATCTGGCGCAGCAGCTGTGCCAGCACCGGTGTCTTGCGGGTCGCCACGAGCCTGGGAATGATGACGTTCCTGGTCAGTGCCGCGATCGAGTCATCGTCGATGCGCGCGAGCACGTACTCGAGCCCGCCTGCGGCACGGTCGACGACGATGTCACGGTTGCCCGGTTTGGCCAGCCATTCTCCGACCCGGTGAGACACCTCGGCGGATCGGATCTTCGTCGACACCGCCTCGGCGTGGAGGAAGTTCGCGGCGACGAAGGCCGAGAGGCTCGCGCCCAGGGTGTCCTTCTTGCGCGGGATGATCGCGGTGTGCGGGATCGGCAGGCCGAGGGGGTGGCGGAAGAGCGCGGTGACGGCGAACCAGTCGGCGATCGCGCCGATCATCGCGGCTTCCGAGGCGCGGGAGACGAAACCCCAGACACCGGTGTTGTCGGTGAAGAGATGAGTGGACAGGAAGATGAGCGTGGCCAGGATGAGCAGGGACAGCGCGAGTGTGCGCATCTTCTTCAGCCCGCGAGCGCGCTCCTGGTCTTCGGCCGTGAGCTCGGCCGGCCCGCCGGTTCCACCTGCCGCACCGAAGCGCGGAACGGATGGTGTCTTCTCGATCGACATCGTTACCCCCTGCTCAACGACTTTAGCGAAACCACGGCCCTCACCCCGCATCCGCAGGCGGATTCTCACCTGGGAATTCGGCGGGGAGTCCGAGCGCCGGCCACACAACGCACCGTTGACCGCACAACGCCCCGTTACCGACATAGCGCCCCGTTGCACCGGGTGGTTGAGCCCCTGCCTGTAGGAGAAGAGCTCCCCGCGCGCCGTCAATCGGGTTAAAGTGCCACCATGGCCCGCCCCTTGACCGCCCGAGAACACAGTGTCGCGCTGTTCATCATCCGTTGTGCCACGACCTCTCCCGACGAATCGGACTACGCGAACTTCACTTCTCAGCAGCGAGACGCCTGGGACCCACCGGTGCCGATCACGGCCGAACAGAGACAGACCTGGGAGAACAGCCTCGGCGAGGTGCTGGTGACAAATGAATGTGGTTGCGGCATCTGCCCGAGCATCGGCATGCGCCCCAGACATCGCACCGACGATGACAAACGCAACGACCAGGGCGGCGACGGGGACTGGTCGGATCGCATCGTCCTCACTGCCGATGTATCCGGGGCGATGCTCCTGCTCTTCATCGACGACGACATTCCCAGCTATCTCGAGTTGGCCCCGACCGATGACGAGCTGAGCTTCGCGGAGTTCTCCGAGCCAGAGTCGATCAGTATCTGATCAGAACCTCCAACTCGCCGAGGCGGCTCCGAGCCGCCGATGAACGCTAGGCTCGATGGATGGAGTATTTCGAGGATCGTGAGCGGGCGGAATCCTTCGGCGAGGTGGCCCGAGACTACGATGCCTACCGGCCGAAGTATCCTGCCCCACTCATCACGGAGATCATGCAGGCGGCCAGGGCGACCGCCGAGTCTCGCACGGGCGACCCGCGCATCCTCGACGTCGGTTCGGGAACCGGCATCCTCGCCTCTCAGCTCAGGGACGCAGGGGCTGAGATCCTCGCGGTCGAACCGGACACCGCGATGGCACAGGTCGCCAGGTCCAAGGGCCTCGAAGTGGAGATCTCGACGTTCGAGGAGTGGGAGGCACACGGCCGCATGTTCGACCTCATCAGCTTCGGACAGTCCTTCCACTGGGTAGACCCGATGGCTGCTCTGCCGCGAATCCGCACCTTGCTCGAACCCGCGGGAAAACTGGCCCTGGCCTGGAACGATATCGAACCGAAGGGTGAATTCCGCGACCGGCTCGATGCGATCTCCGCTCGTTTCCACGCCGAGGGCACGACCGCGGGTCTGGGTGCTGCACCGATTCCGGGCACTGCTGCGGACCCGAGCACGCCAGCGGATCCGAGCACGCCAGCGGGCCCGGGCACGGCAGAGACCGCGGGCAACTTCGAAGCTGTCGAGCATCCGGCCCTCACACAGCTGCGCGCCTCCGGTTTCACGCCGCACGAATCCGTTTTCGCCGAAGACCTCTGGTATTCGAGGCACAATTGGCTCTCGATGCTGTTCACCTACTCGGCTCAGCTGACGATGGATCCGGTGAAGCGAGCGGTCATGCGCGAAGAGCTGTCGGCCGAAATCCCTGACGACGGACTCGAAGCACGAAATGAAGCCCTGCTGATCCTCGCTGGGGTCTGAAGGTCTCCCGCTCGCACGCCCGACACACCCCTGCCAGGGGCTGAGCATCCCTCACCGTTCCCGCCACGCCGGACTCTTACCGCCACAACGCACCGGTGCAACGGGAGGCTGTGCGGCTGCCGGGAGGTTGTGACGCTGACGGTCCAGCATGCTCCACGTCCGGGCACCGGGCCGGGGTGCTCCGCGTCCAGGCACTGGGCCGGTGGCGCGCTGGCGAAGCCCGACCCGTAGAGTGAGAGGGGTCTGGTCACCGCTGTCCTGCGCCGGGGGCCGCACGGGCTCTGCGCCACAGACTCAGCGAGACGACCGGATCGACGCCATCAGCATCCGACCGTCAGGAGCAGTCGTGCCAGCTCAGCCCGCCGAGGCCACCATCTCCGAGATCACCGATCTCATCACGTTCGACACGACGAGCCGGGACTCGAACCTCCCGCTCATCGAGCACGTCGAAGCCCGCCTCGAAGCCGCCGGCATCACCTTCCTGCGGATCCCGAATCCCGAGGGCACGAAGGCCAACCTGCTCGCCACCATCCCCGCCGCCGACGGCACGAAGACCGGCGGAGTAGTCCTCTCCGGTCACACCGATGTCGTCCCCGTCGACGGCCAGGACTGGTCATCGGACCCATTCGCACCCGAGATCCGCGATGGAAAGTACTATGCCCGCGGCAGTGCGGACATGAAGTCCTTCGTCGGCGTCATCCTCTCCCGCCTCGAGACCCTGGCGGCCGCGAAGCTGCGCGAACCCATCCACCTCGCCTTCTCCTATGACGAAGAGATCGGATGCGTCGGTGCGGTGTCCCTCGTCGAAGCGATCACCGAGGCGCAGCTGGCACCTCGCGGCTGCGTCGTCGGCGAACCCACGAGCATGCGCGTCATCCGCGGTCACAAGTCGATGAACGTCTTCCGCGTCGACTTCCACGGTGTGGCCGCTCACTCTTCGCTCACTCCCGAAGGCGTCAACGCCATCGCCTACGCCTCCGAGTTCGTCGCCTTCGTCCACGCGGTCGCCGCCGAATTCCGCACCGAGGGACCCTTCGACGAGGCCTATGTCGTGCCGTTCACCTCGGTCACGGCGAACACGTTCAGCGGCGGCATCGCCGTCAATACGATCCCCGCCGAGGCGAGCGTGCAGTTCGAGTTCAGATCGCTGGGCTCGGTCGATCGGGAAGAGCTCATCGCCCGTTTCCGCGCCGAAGCCGAGCGCCTGGGTCGCCAGATGGCGGCCGAGAACGACACCGCCGGCGTCGACTTCACCATCGAAGCCGGTGCCCCCGGCTGCGAGACCCCCGCCGATGCCGACATCGTCGACCTCGCCGCGAACTGGGGCGGCATCGCCACCGATGACAAGGTCACCTACGGCACCGAGGCGGGGCTGTTCTCGAACGCGGGCATCCCGACCGTCGTCTGCGGGCCCGGAGACATCGCCCAGGCGCACGCTCCCGATGAGTTCATCGAACTCGAGCAGATCGCCGCCTGCGAATCCTTCATCGACGCCCTCATCGCCGATCTCCGCACTGACTGAGCTCCCCGACGCCTCCCGCGGACTCAGTCGATGAACACTCCCACGACGAGGTTGATCGCCGTGGCGAGGATGACGGCGTTGAAGATGTAGGACAGGAGGCTGTGGCGCAGCACCACGGCCCGGATCTCAGTGGTCGACACACTCGTATCGGGCACTCCGAGGGACATGCCCACGGAGAACCCGAAGTAGAGGAAGTCCAGATATCTCGGCGGGACATCCGTGTTGAAGTCGATGCCCGCCGGCTCGTCACCGTCGAAGTATAAGAAGGCGTACCGGGCGGAGTAGAGCAGCTGCAGGCCGGCCCAGGACATGAACACACCGAGGAGGGCGATCGCCGCCGGCAGGGGTCCGGCATCGGATCCTCCCATGATGAGCAGACCGACGATGCCGCCGATGCCCAGCAGCTGGGCGACGGTGACGACGACCTCGTCGATGATGGGCCGGAAGTCCTCCCGCTTCGCATTCGCTTGAGTCGCCTCGGCGTCCATGGGCCGCAGCACTACCGTGCCCAGGATGACGAAGGTCGTGGTGACAACGGTGATCCCGACGAGTGTCGCGAATGCGGCGGCTTCAACCAGCGCGATGACGACGCCGACGACGAGACCGAGGACGATCGAGGCGACCAATCGGTTGCCAGCGCTGATGAACAGCCTGTTCATGGACTCTCCGTTCGCTCATGCCGGTGATCGGCGGGCCACCCTTCCACTGTTGCACACCGGCCCGTCAGCCGGAAGCGAGGATCCCGAGACACCTGGTTCCCTTCGGTCGACCTTCGTGTTTGGATGGGAACACAGCCATCGAGGTCGAGGAGGCAGCATGGGATCCGAATTCAACGTCGGTGATCACGTGGGATGGAACTCGGAAGCGGGCGAGGTCTCCGGTACGATCACCAAGGTCCACACCTCGGATTTCGAGTACAAGGGGCACAACCGCCGGGCATCGCCGGACGAACCTCAGTACGAGATCCGCAGCGATAAGACCGACCACATCGCCGCGCACAAGGGCAGCGCACTTCACCGCATCGACAAGCGATGACCGACCCGACCCCCGCGGCAAGGGAATCCGAGTTTCTCACCATCGGGCATTCGAATCGTGAACTGAACGAGTTCATCGATCTCCTCACGGCCACCGGCACCGAGGTGGTCGTCGACGTCCGCAAACTCCCAGGATCGAACCGGAATCCCCAGTTCAACGCCGACACCCTTGAGACCGACCTCGCCGAGGCGGGGATCGAGCTGCGGCGCCTCGAGGGACTGACCGGCCGGCGACCGGTCAGCCGCACGGTGCCGTTCGACGTCAACGCTTGGTGGCAGAACAGAAGCTTCCACAACTACGCCGACCACTGCCTGTCCGAGGAGTTCCGTACGGACCTCGACACCCTCGTCGACTGGGGTGAGGACGTACGATGTGCGCTCATGTGCTCAGAAGCCGTGTGGTGGCGCTGCCACCGGAGGATCATCGCCGATCAGCTGCTCGGCCGTGGGCTCAAGGTCGCCCACGTGCTCGGCCATGACCATATCGATGCGGCGAAGCTGAGTGCGGGGGCGGTGCTCGATGAGGATGCACGCGTCACCTATCCGGCCGATGCCTGAAGGGCCGATCTGCTCCAACCGACGCCGCACGCTCCAGCGGACGCCGCAAACCCTGACAGACGCGCCGAGGCGGCACCTGAATACAGGTGCCGCCTCGGCGGTGGTGTGGGGAGGGTCGTGCCGGTCGGTACGGACCGGGCAGCCCTCTCGCCACGTCCGGATCAACGGATGGGGCCGATCAGGCCTTGCCGATGACCTCGAACTTGATCTTCGCGGTGATCTCGTCGTTGACGCGCACGACAGCGTTGTAGCTGCCCGGGGTCTTGACGTGCTCGGTCAGAGCGACCTGGCGACGATCGAAGTCGTGCCCGATTGCCGTCTGCAGCGCTTCGGCCACGAGAGCCGGGGTGACGGCGCCGAAGAGGCGACCGTTCTTGCCGGCCTTCATGTCGATGCGAGCCGTGGACGACTCGAGTTCGCCCTTGACCTTGACAGCCTCATCGTGGTCGGCGATCTGCTTGGCCTGACGGGCCTTGCGGACGGACTCGATGTGCTTCTCGGCGCCGGCGCTCCAGGCCGAAGCCCAGCCACGGGGCAGCAGCAGGTTGCGTGCGTATCCGGCACGAACCTCGACGACATCGCCGGCGGCACCGAGGCCGTCGACTTCCTGGTTCAGAATCACTTTGCGGTTAGGCATATTTCTTTCCCTCCGATCAGCGAGCTGAGCTCGAGTAGGGCAGAAGTGCCATCTCGCGGGCGTTCTTGACAGCCTTTGCGATGACGCGCTGTTCCTGCACGGTCACACCGGTGACGCGACGTGCACGGATCTTGCCGCGGTCGGAAATGAACTTACGGAGCGTAGCGGTGTCCTTGTAGTGGATGGTCGCCGCTTCGCCCTTCTTGAGCGGATTAGCCTTCTTCTTGATAGGCTTCCGGATCTCTGGCTTGGCCATGAGTATCTCCTGTTAACGAAATGTCTTCAGACGTGGATCAGAACGGGGGTTCGTCGGCGCCCGGGTTGCCCCAGCCGCCGTTTCCGCTCTGCGGGTTCGATGATGCCCACGGATCGTTGCCCGGTGCGTTGTTGCCCTGGCCGTAGCCGCCCTGGCGCTGACCACCCTGCTGGCTGCCCTGGGGGCCGCCCTGCTGGGGGTTGTTGCCCCATCCGGAGGACTGCTGGTTGCCGAAGCCGCCCTGCTGGCCGCCTCCGCCCTGGCCTCCGCCGAAGTTGCCGCCGCCGGAGAATCCTCCGCCGCCGGGGGTGTTCTTCGTCACCTGGGCGGTGGCGCGTCGCAGGCTGGGGCCGACTTCGTCGACATCCAGCTCCATGACGGTGCGCTTCTCGCCTTCCTTGGTTTCGAAGGACCGGGACTTCAAACGGCCCTGAACGACGACCCGTGTACCACGCTGCAGGGATTCGGCGACGTTCTCTCCCATTTCACGCCATACCGAGCAGCGCAGGAACAGGGTTTCCCCGTCCTTGAACTCGTTGGCCTGACGGTCGAAGATACGCGGCGTCGAGGCCACGGTGAAGTTTGCGACTGCAGCACCATTGGGTGTGAAGCGCAGTTCGGGATCGCTGGTCAGGTTCCCGACGACCGTGATGACTGTTTCGCCTGCCATTGAATGCTCCTTGAAGCGAGGTAGCTTAGATGCCTTACTTGGCGTCCGGGCGGAGGATCTTCGTGCGCAGAACGGACTCGTTGAGTCCGAGCTGACGATCGAGTTCCTTGGTCGTTGCAGGCTCGGCGTGGAAATCCACCACGACGTAGTAGCCCTCGGACTTCTTCTGGATCTCGTACGCGAAGCGACGACGTCCCCAGATGTCCACGTTGTCGACGGTGCCGTTCTCAGCCGGGACAACCTTGATCAGGTTGTTCACGGTGTCAGCCAGCGTCCGCTCTTCGAGGTCGTTGTCAAGAATGAGCATGAGCTCGTACTTACGCATATGTCACCCACCTCCTCTGGTCTTTGCGGCCATGGTCGGTCCATGGCAGGAGGGTATATGCATGTCCGTGCCGCTTCCGTGCTGGTCACGAAATGGGAACAGACCTCGCTAGTCTAGTCGACGCATCGGCGAGCTGTCATGTCCGTCCGCGTGGTCTGCCTTACGGCCTGCGTCCTGATGGCCCCCGTACCCTGCGTCGGCGTCGGCCGTAGGCGTGTGTCGAGGTTCCTCCCCTCGCCGAGGCGGCCCCGCCGTCGCCGTGCGGCCGCGGATCCGTCGCCGGTAGAGGTTCTCCCCGGCCATGATGACGACGAGGACGAGGGCGAGGAGTCGCAGCAGGGCGAAGAGCGCGACGAAGGCGGGATCGAGGCCCTCGTCGAGTTCGTAGCCGGAGACATCGCCGAGTCGGATGCCGACGGCGAAGACCGCCTCGGCGAGGGTCCAGACGATGAGCACCCACCAGCGGCGGATGGACAGGGCGACGAACGGCAGCAGCCACAGGCTGTCCCAGGGCATGAGGCCCGGTGCCAGGAGCAGGCAGCCTCCGATGAGCAGGCACGCGGACACGGCCGGGTCGAGGCCGGTGCGTCGCACCATGTGGAGGGCGGTGGCCACGGCGAGGATCACTCCGCCGCTGGCGATGATCCACAGTGGGGCCCACAGTGCGGTGTCGCCGAGGTCGGCCATGAGCAGAATCGAGGCGAAGGAGCCGCCGTCGACAGCATCGGAGTACCAGTGGATGACCCGGTCGACAGCCGTGCGGTCGATAACGAGCAGAAGCGCCGAGGTGATCATGGCCGCGGCGAGCATCATCCGCGGGTCCCGTGGCTGAAGTCCCCGTGCCGGGTGCGGCCCGGCCACGGCGAGGGCGAGGAGGACGAGCAGGGCGAGCGGGTTGATGAATGCCGCGATGCCCAGCAGCACGCCGGCCGGCCAGCCGCGCGGAGGTACCGGCGGAGAGCCTGTGAAGAGGACCATCGCCCAAATGCTCAGGGCTAGGGCGAGCGGGTCGAGTGTGGAGCCGAGGGTGAAGAGAATGAGCGGGGAGGCGAAAACCGCGATCAGCCAGGCGCGTTCGCGGGCGAGGACGAGCAGTCCCGCACCGAGGGCCGCGATCCCGGCGGTGTTGAGCAGGAGCACGACGACCATGAACAGTGAGACGTCGTTCGTGACCAGGTGGAGCAGGTCGACCAGGCGGGCCTCGAGTGGTGCCAATGCTCCCGCACCACCGTGCGAGCGGCCGAGCACTTCGGGATTGACGTCACCGGCGAAGGCCGTTGAGAGGGGGCCCGCGCACATCCTCGCCGAGGCGGCGGGCTGTTCGTATCCCGAGTTCAGACACGGCCCCTGCAGTGCCAGGGCAAGGAAAGTGGTGACACCGAGGACTGCTGCGAAGGCGTACGCCTGCGCGCTGCGGAACCGGCGACCGGCGACACCGAGGTGAATGCCGACCGGACCGCCGAGCAGAGGCTCGGCGATCCGGGTACTGGGCTTCGAGGGCATGGCTAGAGGTTACTAGTCATTGCGCCCCGGCGACTTCGGCGGCTCAACAGGAAGCTTGCCTGCCGGCCCATCATCTTTATCCTTCGGCGGGTCCTCATCCGAACCGGACTCGTCGCCGTCGCCTCCGTCACCCGAATCCTCGTTGTCCCCGTTGTCGGAGTTCTTGTCGTCCTTGCCGTCGGAATCTTTACCGTCGGCGTCCTTTTCGGAGTCCTTGTTGCCGTCCTTGGAATCCGAGTCCTTATCCTTGCCCTTTTCCTCGTCGTCCTTCGGCGGCTCGATCGGAGCCTTGGTCTCCTTGCTCTTATCGCCGTCGCTGTTGTCCGACGGAGCCTTGGGAGCAGGCTTGGGTTTCGGAGCCGCTGGAGCGTTGGTGTTCTTCGGCTTCGGCTTGTCGGGCAGTTCTCCGCGGGCGGGGAACTGTTCGACCTTCTCACCCTGGAGGGCCTGCTGCATGTAGTCTGTCCACACCTGCACGGGGAATGAGCCACCGGTGACTTCGCCGCGTCCGCCATAGGGTCCGATCGAGATCGACTTGCCGTCGACTTCGCGGTAGAGCACGACCGAGGTTGCGAGGTTCGGGGTGTAGCCGGAGAACCAAGCCGACTTGTTCGACGTGGAAGTACCGGTCTTCCCGGCTACGGGTCGACCGACGTTCTGGGCGTAGCTGCCCGATCCGCCGTTGACGACCTGTTGCAGAGCGTAGGAGGTCTCCGCAGCGACGGCCTTGTCGAAGACGCGCTTTCCCTTGGTCTCGGCCTTGTACACTTCCTTGTCCTCGGCACCCTGGTGGATCGTCTTGATCGAGTGGGTCTCGTGGTGGACACCGTTGGAGGCGAAGGTCGCGTACGCCGAAGCCATATCGATGGGCTTGACACTCGGTGTGCCGAGCACGTTCGACGGGTTCGGGGTCAGCTCGATCGAGCAGCCGCCCGTATTGCCGGCCTTCATCTCCTTCTTCGTGCAGTTCGGGCTCAGTCCCGCACGTTCGGCGACGTCTACGGTTTTGTCCGGCCCGACCTGCACATTCAGAGCGGCATAGGCTGTATTGATCGAGGACTGGGTCGCCTTGAGCAGGCTCACCGGTCCGTAGCTCGTATTCCCGAAGTTCTTCACCGGCCAGGGCGTGCCGTCATTGTTCAACGTTGTCGGGCTGGAACCGGGGTAGGAATCGGTCAGGCGCACACCGTTCTCGAACCCGGCCACAAGGGCGAAGGGCTTGAACGTCGAACCGGCCTGCACATGGCTCTGTGTGGAGGCATTGAATGCCTGGTCGAGATAGTTCTTGCCACCGTAAAAGGCTTCGATTCCACCGTTGTCCGGGTCGATCGAGACGAGTCCGGCCTGCATGCCTTCGGGCTGGTTCGGCGGCAATGACTTAATGGCCTGTTCGGCCGCCTTCATCCGGTCCTTGTCGAAGGTCGTGACGATGTTGTAACCGCCTCGGTCGAGCTGGGCTTCATCGATGTCGAGCTTCCGCAGTGCCTCGCGGCGAACGAAGTCCCACATGTAGCCCTTCTGGCCGGACAGCGAGGACTCCTTGTTCTGCTTCTCCACCTTCGGCAACTTGACCTTCACGGCCTGATCTTCGGTGATGAAGCCTTCGTCGACCATCGACTTGACCACATAGTCGAAGCGGTCCTCGTAAGCCTCGGGATTATCCGAGGGGTCGGCAGCACCGGGACGCTGAATCATCGCGGCCAAGAGAGCGGACTCACTGACGTCGAGGTCCTTCGCCGATTTGTCGAAGTAGTTCTGTGCAGCCACCTCGACGCCGTAGGAGCGCCTGCCCAGATAGATGGTGTTGAGATAGTTCGTGAGGATCTCGTCCTTCGACTGCTGCTGGTCGATCTTGAGCGAGATGAACATCTCCTTGATCTTGCGATCAAAGGAATGCTCGTTCGTGAGGTAGAAGTTCTTCACGTACTGCTGGGTGATCGTCGAACCGCCACCCGCGTACTTGTTCGTCGCCACACCGACCACCGCTCGGGACAGACCCTTGATCGAAATGCCGCGGTTCTCGTAGAACGAGGTGTCCTCAGCGGCGATCGCGGCCTTCTGCATCGGCTCGGAGATCTCGTCGAACTCCACGGACTTGCGGTCTTCGACCTTGTACTGGCCGATGGGGGTCTTGCCATCGCTGTAGTAGATCGTCGAGGTCTGACCGGTTGCCTCGAGGTTCGGCTCCGGGATGTCCGTCGCCGCATATCCGACAGCGAAGAGCACGCACAGCGCGATGACGAGGCTGAGCCCGCCGACGACGAGTACGCGAATGCTCGGCAGGAAACGAGTCCAGCCGCTCACACCCGCTCGCGGGTAGTTGAGCAGATTCTTCGTATTCCTGCCGATGTTCTTGGCTCTGTGTTGTCCCTTAGCCACCCAAGGTCCTCCAGGTCAGTCAGCCTGCCGCGATGCGTGGCGACGAGGTCCGAAAAAGGTCAAAGACGCCCCTCAGTCTGGCACGCCTTCTTTAGTAGAGGGTGAAAAAGTGCTGAGCCTCGTACCCTCCGATCGCGAGAGGTTACCGTACAGTCCACCGAGTAACCCGGCGCAGAGCATCTCACCAGGTATTTTACTTCACGGCATGATTTTCAACCATGACATGTGCGTGTTTGCTCACATTCAACAGGGAGTCAGGTTTTCGATACGAGGAACCATCGAAAACCTGACTCCCTGTTGAACGGCGCGTTTGCACGACCGAGGCGGCCGGGGGGCCAGGGGTGCGACCGACCGGAGTCAGCTCTTGAGGTCGAAGTCCGTATCCGCGTATTCGCTGCCCTCGACGGCGGGTTCGCCGCTGAACGGGTGGAGCTGGTCCTCGCGCGCCCGCAGCTCGACGCGTCGGATCTTGCCGGAGATCGTCTTCGGCAGTTCGGCGAACTCGAGACGGCGGATGCGCTTGTACGGTGCCAGATTCTCACGGCAGTAGGCGAGGATCGACCGTGCGGTCTCGGCGTTGGCCTCGAACTTGTCGGAGACGACGACATAGGCCTTCGGCACGGCCAGGCGCAGCGGGTCCGGCGAGGGCACGACGGCCGCCTCGGCGACGGCTTCGTGTTCGATGAGCACGCTCTCGAGTTCGAACGGAGAGAGTCGATAGTCGCTGGCCTTGAACACGTCATCGGCACGGCCGACGTAGGTGATGAACCCGTTCTCATCGCGTTCGGCCACGTCACCGGTGTGGTAGACACCGCCGGAGAAGGCTTCGGCCGTCTTCTCCTCGTTGCTCCAGTAGCCGCTGGTCAGGCCGATGGGACGCGGGTCGAGACGCAGACAGATCTCGCCCTCGTCTCCCTCTTCGCCGGTGGCCGGGTCGACGAGCACGACGTCGAAGCCGGGCAGGGCCTTGCCCATCGAACCGTACTTGAGCTCCTGATCCGGCGGGTTGCCGATCTGCAGGGTCGATTCGGTCTGGCCGAAGCCGTCGCGGATGAGCACGCCCCAGTCGTTCTTGACGCGGTCGATCACCTCGGGGTTGAGCGGCTCGCCGGCGCCCAGGGCCTTCGTCGGAGGATTCTTCAGATGCTTGAGGTCGGCCTGGATGAGCATCCGCCACACTGTCGGAGGGGCGCAGAAGCTCGTCACACCGACCCGGTCCATGGTCTCCATCAGCGCGTTCGCGTCGAAGCGCGAGTAGTTGTAGAGGAAGACGCAGGCCTCGGCGATCCACGGAGTGAAGATGTTCGACCACGCGTGCTTGGCCCAACCGGGCGAGGCGACGTTGAGGTGGACGTCGCCCGGGGTCAGTCCCATCCAGTACATGGTCGAAAGGTGGCCGACGGGGTAGGAGACGTGCGAGTGAGCGACCATCTTCGCCTTCGATGTCGTGCCCGAGGTGAAGTAGAGCAGCAGCAGGTCATCAGCTCGTGAGCTGCCCTGCGGGTCGAAATCGGTGCTCTCCTCATCGGCGTCGGAGTAGCTGTAGTCCTGCTGGCGGGTGGGCTCACCGCCGACGACGATGCGCACGACTTCGGATTCGACATCATCGAACTTCGCGGCATCCTCGGTGCCGGCGACGACGAACTCGGCCTTGCCGCGTTCGACGCGATCGGTCAGATCGATGGGCCCCAGCTGCGTCGTCGCGGGCAGCAGCACGGCGCCGAGCTTGATGCCGGCGAGCATCGTCTCCCACAGTTCGACCTGGTTGTTGAGCATGACCATGACATGGTCACCACGCTTGATGCCGGCGCGGCGGAAGTGGTTGGCCACCTGGTTCGACCGGGCCGAGAGCTCCGCGAAGCTCCACTTGCCCTCGGTTCCGTCCTGTTCGACGATCCACAGGGCCGGGTTGTCATTGTTCTCCGCGATCTTGTCGAACCAGTCGAGGGCGAAGTTGAAGTGTGTGAAACGCGGCCATTCGAACTTCTCGCGGGCAGCGTCGTAGTCGCTGCGGAGCTCGATCAGCTGATCTCGGGCTGCTCTGAACTCGTCGGTCACCGTCATTGCTCTCTCCTCACACTATCGCCCACGCCACAGTCTGTGACGCCAAGCACAAATCTAGACGATTCCGAAACTATCAGCACAGATCAGTCCGCAGATCAGCGGGGTCGGTCGAGAACTCGGCGCAGGCGGATCAGCAGCAGTCGGTCACTGACCGTGGTCTTCCCACCATGTGCGCAGCTCCGCCTCGGCGCGCTCGGGCCCGAGTGGTCCGTGCTCCATCCGCAGCTCGAGCAGATGCTTGTACGCGCGGCCCACCAGCGGCGATGGTTCGATGTCGAGGATCTCCATGATCTGCCGGCCGTCGAGGTCGGGACGGATCGACGCGAGTTCCTCCTGCTTGGCGAGGACGTCGATGCGCTTCTCGAGATCGTCATAGGCGAAAGCCAACCGGTCGGCTTTGCGCTTGTTGCGGGTGGTGACGTCGGCACGGGTGAGGATGTGCAGACGGGAGAGCATGGGACCGGCGTCGGTGACGTAGCGGCGCACCGCCGAATCCGTCCAGCCGGCATCCCCGTAGCCGTAGAACCGCAGATGCAGTTCGACGAGGCGGCCGACCGCCTTCGTCGTGTCCTTGTCGAAGCGCAGCGCCTTCATCCGCTTGGCCGTGAGCTTCGCTCCCACCGCATCATGGTGGTAGAAGGTCACAGCGCCTCCGGGCTGGAAGCGGCGCGTGGCCGGTTTGCCGACATCGTGCATGAGCGCGGCGAAGCGGACGACGAAGTCCGGGACTCTGAGACGCTGCGGATCATCATCGGCCATGCCGGCTTCCGCCTGGGCCGCGGCATAGCGTTCTTCGAGTTCGATGGCCTGACGCAGCACGGTCAGCGAATGCTGGTAGACGTCCTTGTGCCGGTGGTGCTCGTCGGTCTCGAGCTGCAGTCCCGCCACCTCGGGCAGGACGTGGTCGGCGAGGCCGGTGCGCACAAGCAGGTCGATGCCGGCGGCCGGATCGATGCCGGTCATGAGTTTGACGAGTTCGACCTGGATGCGTTCGGCGGAGATGATGTCGATGCGTTCGGCCATCTCGGTCATCGCCAGCTCCACCTCGGAAACAGGGTCGAGCCCGAGTTGAGAGGTGAATCGCGCCGCGCGCATCATCCGCAGCGGATCATCGGAGAAGGAGTCCGCGGGCGCGCCGGGAGTGCGGATGCGCCCAGCGATGAGATCGTCGAAGCCCTGGTGCGGATCGACGAAGGTCTTCGACGGCAGGCGGATCGCCATCGCCCCGATGGTGAAGTCGCGGCGGACGAGGTCGGCGTCGAGGTCCGTGCCGAAGCGCACGGTCGGTTTGCGCGAATCGGACTCATAGGCTTCGGCGCGGTAGGTCGTGATCTCGATCTGCACACCGGACTTCACGGCTCCGATGGTGCCGAATTCCCGACCGATGTCCCAGTGCGTGTCGACCCAGTCGGCGATGAGCCCGAGGATGTCATCGGGATGCGCATCGGTCGTGAAGTCGAGGTCGGGCATCGGACGGCCGAGCAGCGCGTCACGGACGGACCCGCCGACGAGGGCGAGTTCGAAACCGGCCGCGGAGAACCTCTGACCCAGCGGGCCGAGGATGTGTTCGAGCTCATCGAGCTTGTCGTGCAGTCGGGCGTGCGCGGTCTGCGGGTCCACCGAGCTCCTTCTCTTCCAGATTTCTGCTCTTGCCGGCTCAGACATGCCGCCCGGCCACAGGCGGAAGTTCCGATCCCCATAAGCCTACCGGGAGCCGGTGACACGGAACTTCCAAGATTCGCCTACTAAGGTAGGAGAATGACCACACCGATGCCCAAGCCGGGACCCCGGGCGTCCCGCCGCACCACGGTGGAGGAGATCTCCGCCGGTGGCATCGTCGTCGACTTCTCTCATCCGAAGCTGACCGTGGCCGTCATCGCGCGCATCAACCGGGCCGGCCGGATCGAATGGTGCCTGCCCAAGGGCCATCTCGAAGGCACGGAGACTCCCGCCGAGGCAGCCCGCCGTGAGGTGGAGGAGGAGACCGGGATCGCGGGACAGATCATCTGCCCGCTGGGCACCGTCGACTACTGGTTCACCGTGACCGGGATCCGGATCCACAAACTCGTCCACCATTTCCTCCTCCGCGCACGATCGGGGACCCTGACAGTGGATAATGATCCTGACCAAGAAGCGATCGATGCCGCGTGGGTGCCCTTCAACGACCTGCGTTCGCGACTCTCCTTCGCCAATGAGCGCCGCATCGTCGCCGCCGCCCGACCGATGGTGTCCCGACTGGAGCAGTGAAACCCATTCCCATCCGCCGCCTGCGATTCGTCACCGCCCTGCTGAGCACGCTCATGCTGCTCGCAGGGCCGGTTTTCGCGCTTCCGCTTCTGTCCGCATCCCCGGCAGCAGCCGATACTCAGGGCACCACGGAGGCGCAGACGACCGATACACAGGCGGACAAGCCCACGATCACCCTCGACGAGGTCACACCCTGGGTCGATGAGAAGGGTACGCTCACGGTCCGCGGAATCGTCGCGAATCCCACCGACAAGGCGATCGAGAAGCCGACCCTGAGTCTGCAGATGTCGACCCGCAAGCTCGATTCGGAGTCCCGGCTCAGCGCCTGGAAGCGGGGAGGGTCTGAGCACCGCACCGTCGCCGACCTCGAACACGATGGACCGAAGGCCCGGAAGAAGGCAGAGAAGGACAAGAGCTCCGAGGCGGACAGCGACTCGGGGATCACCCTCGACACGCCGATCGAGGACACCGTCGATCCCGGCACCTCCGCCGAGTTCACCTTCACCGTCGAGGCCGACGACCTGGGCCTGAGCAAGTCCTCGCCCGTGAGTTCCTGGGGTCCGCGCGGTCTCGCCGTTCAGCTCGGCGACGGCACCGGACTGCGCGCCTCCGCGCTCGGCTTCACGACGTGGTATCCGACGCCGAAGTTCGACCAGACGAAGCTCAGCCTGCTCGCCCCGGTCACTCTGCCCGGACATTCCGAGGGCGGACTCATCCCCGCCGAGCAGCTCGACAAGGCCATCGCAGACGGCGGTTCGCTGTCGACGATCATGAAGCTGCTCGACCACAAGGAACTCGCACTCGCCGTCGACCCGAGAGTCATCAGCTCCTTCGAAGCCGCGATCGCCGAACCTCCTCCCGCCGACGGCGAGGGCTCGGAGCAGACCGAGGAGCCCGGCGACGAGGACGGTGAGCAGACCCAGACCCCACCGGTCGGAGTCGCTGAGAACGAGGACACCGGAGCCAGCGACGCCGAACTCAAAGCCGAAGAGGAGCGCCGCAAACGCCTCGACGCCTGGTACGAGGACTTCGTCTCCAAAGCAGAGAAGCACACGGTCGTCGCCCTGCCCTTCGGCGATCCCGATCTCCACTCACTCCACGGCAGCAAGATCGACCGGCTCGGCTCCTTCGCACAAAAGCAGCGCGCGATCGTCAAGGACGTCTTCCCCGAAGCACGCACGGACATCGCCTGGCCCGTGGCCGGCAGCGCGACGAAGAGCGGACTGCGGGCGCTGAAGAAGTCGGGCAACTCCACGGCGATCCTCAGTGATGAGCAGCAGCCGTCGATCACCGGCATCCACGACGATGCGCATTCGCAGACGACGATCACCGACGATGGGGAATCGACGATCGATACGCTGATCACCGATTCGAAGCTCACGGACATGGGCACCGCCGCGATCACTTCCGAACATCCCGCCTCGGCGCTGTCCGAGCTCGTCGCCGAATCGGCCGCGATCCAATCCGAGGCCCCCTATCGCGCGCGCAACCTCCTGGTGCCCCTGCCGCGCACGGCCGCCTCGGCGGGGTGGGAGAAGACGGTCGAGGCACTCACCTCCGCGCCGTGGATCGCCCCGACCGGGGCCGACGAACTCCTCGACTCGCCGTCGGAGGCCCGCGGGCTGCTCCGCACCGATTCCGACGCTGCGCACATCCGCAAATCCACGGTGACGTCCCTGGCCCAGACCCGATCGAACCAGACGGGTTTCAACAGCGTCTTCAGCGACCGGAAGAGCGCGGACATCCGCTTGGATCGGGAACTGCTCAGCTGCACCTCGGCGGCGTGGACCCTGGATCCGAAGGCGAACGACTGCGCGGATAAGGCCCGGGACCAGAGCCGGAAGCTCATGGACAGCCTGCACCTGCGCAAGGGATCGTCCGTCCTCCTCGTCACCGGCGTGAAGACGACGATTCCCGTCACGATCGTCAATGATTCCCCCGCCGAGGCGACTCTGCGGATCCGAATGAAATCCTCCACCCCGCAGCTGCGGACCCAGGAGACGGAGACCGTGCAGGTTCCGGCTGCGGAGACGATGCGTGTCGACGTCCCCGTCGAAGGCCTGGCCAATGCCGATGTGCCGACCACAATCGAGATGGTCACCGACGATGGGGCCGTCCTGCCCAGGGATGAGTCGCTGCTTGTGCGGGTCCGCGCCGATTGGGAGAACATCGGCACGGCCGTGGCCGGATTGGCCCTGGCCGCGGTGTTCGTGATCGGCTTAATCAAGACGATCTCGCGCGGGCGTCCGAAGATCCCCGAGCAGCAGCTGGCCGACGCGATGGCCCGCGCCCAGACCGACGACCCCGAAAAGAGGTAGCGCTTGTCCAGCTTCTCATCCCTGGCCCGGTCCTCGGCAATCATGACCGCAGGCACCCTGACTTCGCGGGTGCTCGGCTTCGCCAAGGCCTCGATGCTGGCCACCGCGATCGGTGTGACCTTCGTCCAGGCCGACGCCTTCGACGTCGCGAACAAGGTGCCCAACACCCTGTACATGCTGCTGGCCGGCGGTGTGGTCAATGCCGTGCTCGTCCCGCAGATCGTGCGTGCCTCGAAACAGAAGGACGGCGGCGAGGACTTCACGAACCGGCTGCTGACACTGTCCTTCCTCATCCTCGGCGCGGTGACCATCATCGCGACCGTCGCCGCCCCGCTGCTCGTCTGGCTCTATTCCTCGGGGTGGAGTCACGAACAGCTGGCGCTGGCCACGGCCTTCGCGTACTGGTGCCTGCCGCAGCTGTTCTTCTACGGCCTCTATACGCTGCTGGGCCAAGTCCTCAATGCGAAGTCCTCGTTCGGCCCGTATATGTGGGCGCCCGCGCTCAACAACATCGTGGCGATCGCCGGCCTCGCGGTCTTCATCATCGTCTTCGGAACGAACAACGCCTCCCCGCACGGGCTGGATACCTGGACTCCGGACAAGATCGCCCTCATCGCCGGCACCGCCACCCTCGGCGTGGCAGCTCAAGCGCTCATCCTCATCTGGCCACTCAAACGCATCGGCTTCAAGTACAAACCGACCTTCGGCTTCCGCGGGGTCGGACTCGGAGCGGCCGGCAAGGTCGCCTTCTGGACGTTCGCGGCGATGCTCGTCGGTCAGATCGGGTTCCTCATCATCTCCCGAGTCGCCGCCGGATCCTCGGTGCCGGGAGACGGAAACGCTTCGAACACGGCCTATACGAACGCGTACCTCGTGTTCATGCTCCCGCACTCGCTCATCGCAGTATCCCTGGCCACGGCCCTGTTCACCTCTTTGGCCAAGGACGCCGCCGAAAACGACACCGAGGCGGTCGTCGGCGACTTCTCGATGGGTGTGCGGATGGTCGGGATGGTCAATACCTTCGCTCTCGCCGCCCTCGTCGTCCTCGCCTCGCCGGTGGCGATGATCATCGCCGGTCCTGGTCGCGAGCAGGCCATGGCCATCGGGTTGGTCATCATCACGATGGTCTTCGGGCTTGTTCCCTTCAGCGCGAACTATCTGGCACAGCGCGTGTTCTACGCCTACGGGGATGCGAAGACCCCGTTCCTCATCCAGCTGCCGCAGATCGTCTTCCAGTCCCTGGCGGTGCTCTCGGCTTCGATCTTCCCGAAGTCGGTGACGGTGGCGATCATCGGTCTCATCATGAGTCTGGGCTACCTGTTCGCGATGATCATCTCGTTTGCAGTCCTGAAGAAGCGCCTCGGTGCGATCGATCTGCGCGAGATCCTCACCTCGCACGTGAAGTTCCTGCTCGCTGCGATCGTCGCCGGAGGTGCCGGTTTCGGACTGCTGTACTTCTTCCCGGACTTCGCGCTGGCCGGTCGCCTGCCGGCGATCGCCACGACCGCCCTCGTCGGCACCGTCATGCTCCTTTTCTTCATCGGAGCTTGTTATTTGCTCAGAGTCAGAGAGTTGCATTCGATTATTGACGTGGTAGCTGGAAAACTAAGAAGAGCAGCCTGAGCCCTTGAATCCCCACCGGAGGTGGTCGTCCTGATCGATATCGAACCCGGCATGGTGGTGGCCGGTCGTTATGTCGTATCGACTGTGGACCGACGTTGGCTTCCCGATAAGCCCGAGGTCGGTGCCGTGTGCACGGGCCTCGACGCGATCCTCGATGAGCCCGTGCTCATCCTCGTCGCCGATGCCGACGGGTCCAACGATGTCCTCGAGGCGGCTCGGCGCGTGTCGATCCTCGGTGACCCGCGCATCGCACCGACGCTCGATGTCGGGCATTCGAACGGCCTGGACTACATCGTCATCAAACGCATCGCGGTGACGCCGTTCAATCAGATCCTCCCGCGGTCGCCGCTGCCCGTCGACGCCGCCTGCGCACTGATCGGCGAGATCGGCACCGCACTCGTGACGGCGGCCAGGCGGGGACTGTTCCACATGTTCCTGCGCCCGAGCGTCGTGGGATTGACCTCGAAGGGTGCGGTGATCATCGCCGGCATCGGCATCGATGCGGCATTGGCGCTGGACACCGGGCTCGTCGAGCAGACGGACTACACGCCGACGAAGGCCTCGCGTCGGGACGCGCTGGCCCTCGTCCAGCTCTTCTACGCGGCTCTGACCGGTTACTGGCCCGGGGAAGAAGCCTTCGACGGCCTGCCTGCTGCGGAGAAGGAGAATGCGCGCATCGCGCGGGTCAAGGCACTCAACCCCGATGTCTCCGATGAGCTCGACGACTTCGTCAGTGGAATCATCACCGGTTCGGATCCCGGACCCGGTTCGGTCGCCGAGATCCTCGGCTACATCGACTCCTGGGATCCGGAGCTGCTGCGCTACGTCAACCGCGCGCCCGTGGCTGAGAACGAGACGCTGTTCGAGACCTCGCCGCGCAGCTTCGATGAGGCGACCAGCCTGCCTACGCCCCGGTCGAAGACCATCGGCCCCGGCCCCGAAGGTGCGGCCAGCGCCAGCGAGGATCAGGTGCAGGCCGCTCTTGTGCGCGTGGGCATCACTCGTCCCGGCACTCGTGGTCTGGCCGCGGGCGTCGTCGGACGCACTACGGGACGCTACGCGGATCGGATGCAGATGAGGGAGGCCTCGAGTTTCCCCATCGCCAAGGAGCAGCTCGACAGCGCTGCCCAGGACTGGGAGGAGTGGGAGCCGGAGCAGACCTATTCCGAATACTCCGAATACGCCGCTCACGAATACGATGAGAACCTCACAACCCCGATCATGAGCCGGGAGGACGATCCCGACCCAGACACTCAGGCTCTCGAGATCGTCCCCGAGGACGAGGGCGATGAGAACGACACGCGCGTGATCATGGACAACGACGAAGAAGAGGACGACGGGTCCTGGTTCCTCGGCGGCATATTCGAAACCGATGAGCAGCAGCGCGAACATCAGCGCCGCGAATACGAGCGGGAACGTCGCATCGCGAAGGCGAAGGAAGAGGAGGCGCGCCGCCGTCTTGCCGCTTTCGAAGCGAGCTCGGCCGCGCGGCAGCAGGAAGCCAATGCCGCGGCACCGCCGAAGGAGATACGTCGGCTGTCCCCGGACACCGATGACGATCACAGCACCGAGGCGGCCCCGCCGACCGAGAACTCTCCGACCGCGGATTCGGCGTCCGTTCGCCCGGCCGAACGCAAGGCGGCAGGACGGCCGCGTCAGCAGCACAGCGATTCCACCGCTGCGGCCGCCGCACCGAAGCCGACATCGTCGAAGACGCCTTCGACCAAGTCGGCCGCGACCGGAGCTGCAGTCGCAGGTGGAGCTGCAGTCGCAGGAGGGGCCGCAGTCGCGGGAACGACCGGGGCTGGAGGGGCCGGGGCAGGGTCCGCCGGTGCAGCGGCCGGTGGCAGCGGCGGCGGTTCTGCTTCGGAGGATCGCGATCTCGCAGCCACCCGGAAGCCGTTCCTGTGGTTGGTGCTCGGTCTCGCCGTCGTCGCGGCGATCATCATCGGCATCGTCGTCATCAACTTCAATTCCGGTGATGACGAATCTGCTCCGGTGGCTGAGTCGTCCGCTCCGAGCGAGGAACCGACGAAGAAGGCCAAGAAGGAGACTCCGAAGGCTGATCCGCCGAAGATCGAGTCGGTCGAATCACTCGATCCCGAGGGTGACGGTTCGGAACATGACAGTGAGACCGAGAACGTCATTCCGAACACCGAGGGTTCGTGGAACACGGACCGCTACAACTCGGCGAGCTTCGGCAACCTCAAATCGGGAGTCGGTCTGCTCTTCGAGTTCGAAGACGAGTCGACCGTCAGCAAGGTCAAGGTCAAGTCGGGCAGCTCCGGCGGTAAGTTCGAGATCCGCGACGGAGACGATCCGGCGGACGCGAAGGTCATCGGCGAAGGTGTCTTCGACGCCGATGGCGGAGTCACCGTCAAGTTCGATGAGAAGGTCACCACCGACAAGCTGATTCTGTGGGTGACCGATCTGCCGCAGACAGACGGCGGTTTCAAGGCCACGATCAGCTCCGTGCAGTTCTCCTGACAGACATGGTCTCTCCGCAGCAGGTGCCGCGGGCGGCGAGGCAGCTGCGGCAGCAGGTGCGGAATAGTCCACGGCACCGTACGGTTATAGAAACGATAGTCACTCCGCACGACACGCCATAACGGGTCGGGCACAGCAAACAGAAGCAGGGATCTTTTCACATGACTGATACTCAACTGGTGATCATCGGGTCGGGTCCGGCCGGCTACACCGCCGCCGTCTATGCGGCTCGCGCCAACCTCTCGCCGGTCGTCATCGCAGGTTCGGTGACAGCGGGCGGCGAGCTCATGAACACCACCGATGTGGAGAACTTCCCCGGTTTCCCCGCCGGTGTGCAGGGGCCCGAGCTCATGGAGAGCATGCGCGAGCAGGCTGAGAAATTCGGTGCCGAGGTCATCTACGACGATGTCGAGACCCTCAAGCTCAACCCCGGAGCTCATGAGATCGAGACCGCCCTTGGTGCTCGCTACACGGCCAAAGCCGTGATCCTCTCGACCGGCTCGGCCTACCGTGAACTCGGACTGCCCAATGAGAAGCAGCTGTCGGGACACGGCGTCAGCTGGTGTGCCACCTGCGACGGCTTCTTCTTCCGCGATCAGCATATCGCCGTCATCGGTGGAGGGGACTCCGCCCTGGAGGAGGCCACGTTCCTCACTCGCTTCGCTTCGAAGGTCACGCTGGTCCACCGTCGCCAGGAACTGCGTGCTTCGCAGGCGATGCAGGATCGCGCACAGGCAGATGAGAAGCTCGAGTTCCTTCTCGACAGCGAAGTCGCCGAGGTCCACGGCGAGGATTCCCTCACGGGTCTGACGATTCGCAATACTGTCACCGGTGAGACTTCCGAGCTTCCGGTGACCGGCATGTTCGTGGCCATCGGCTCCGACCCGCGCACCAGCCTCTTCGCCGACCAGCTCGACATGCGCCCCGATGGCTATCTCAGTGTCGAAGGCCGCACGTCCAAGACATCGGTCGAAGGCGTCTTCGCCGCCGGCGACGTCATCGACTCCGTCTACCGTCAGGCCATCACTGCAGCCGGCTCAGGCTGCTCAGCGGCACTCGACGCAGAGCACTACCTCGCTGATCTTGACGCCGCTGCGGTGCCAGTTTCGGCTGAGGCCGCCGTCGCTTCCTGATCAAGCTGCATCCCGCTCAGGAGCGGCACCGCGCCCAAGGCGGGAATGAATCCGCCAGCACCACTGTTCTCGATAGTGAAACTCGTTGTGAAGGAAGGTCAACCATGTCGACAGAAGTCACTGATGCAACATTCGAAGAGACCGTACTGAAATCCGACAAGCCTGTGCTCGTCGATTTCTGGGCACCTTGGTGCGGTCCGTGCCGCATGGTCAGCCCCATCGTCGACCAGATCGCAGAAGAGCACGGAGAGAAGCTCAACGTGGTCAAGGTCAACACCGATGAGAATCTCGAGACGGCGAGCACCTACGGAATCACTTCGATCCCCGCTCTGTACGTCTTCAAGGACGGTGAAGTCGCCAAGACCATCATCGGTGCCCGTCCGAAGCCTGCTCTCGAGGATGAGCTCTCCGAATTCATCTGATCGAGTTCTAAGGCGCCTGTTGTACTATCAACAGGCGCCTTAGGCGTATCTGCACCATTGAACCCGCCCCCGCAACCGCTCCACAGAAGATTGGCAACGCATTGACGAACACGAACCAACCGCGCTATACGCGCGGTGACATTTCTGAGATGCTGCCGAATATCAAAAGCCAGATGGCGCGCCTGGGACTCAACATCGGTGATACCGAATCGGCCGATTTCGACCGCCCCTTCGAACTGGCAGTGCGACAATTCCAGCAGGACCGCGGAATCCTGTGCGACGGTGTGTTGGGCCCTGAGACGTTTTCGGAGCTCGAACAGGCCAGATATCAGCTGGGCGACCGAGTGCTTCGCTTTGACCCCGTCAGAGTGCTCACAGGCGATGATGTCGTCGTCCTGCAGACAAGACTCGCCGGTTTGGGCTTCTACCCTGGCAGAATCGATGCCGAGTACGCTGCCCGAACCGAGACGGCCGTCAAGGAACTGCAGATGAGTCTCGGAACCAAGGTCGATGGCGTGACCGGGCCACAGACGCTGCGCGGGCTCAATGCCATCAACCGAAACCAGGACACGGGAAATCTCTTCGCTCTCCAGGAGCGTGCGCGAGTGGCGGCATCCGGCACCTCACTGGTCGGACGGACGTTTGTCGTCGAGGCTGCAACTACAGTTGTAGATTTCGAGAGTCTGCCGATGTCGGAAGAGCAGTCCGCGCTCGAGCGTCAGATCACTCTCGATATTGCATCTCGCCTTGTCGGACGGCTTGAGGCCATCGGCGCGGGGGCACTTCTTCTCGAAGGCGATACCGTCGAGGTCAATCGGGCTGATGCACTAGGCGCATCCGCAGTCATCACTGTCACCGCAGATGTCAGCAAGTCAAAAGATGCGAATGGAATCGCCACCTTCTACTTCGGACATGAACGACAGAGCGATCTGAACTCACCCACTGGGCAGAAACTTGCGGAGCTCATCCAGGGGGAGGTCGTCGCGCGCACCGGAATGCTCGACTGCCGAACTCATGCGCGAACTTGGTATTCACTCAAGCGACTCAAGACTCCGAAGGTCCATGTCGTCACCGGGTACCTCACCAACGCTGACGATCTCGAAAGCCTCCAAGATCCATATGTTCGCGATTCGATCGCGGATGGTATCGCAGCCGGGTTGCAGCGCCTCTATATAAGAGAAGACAACGATCCTCAGACTGGCGCCCTCAGCCTCGAAGCGATCAAAGCACTCAGCTGACCTCAATGCTCAACTGCAGGTAGTGACCGCCCGCAGTTAGCCACGACCGGCCGCTCCGCGTTTCACATGAAACATCGCTCTGCAGCCGGTCCCGGCTCACACAATTCTTCAAATTCTCGGGGGCCCGGAGAGAGGGCACAGCGGCAATCAATCCAACGCCGTTTCTTTCGCCCGCGCTGTTTCACGTGAAACACAACAACGCACTAATCGTTAAATAGGACCACGCAAAGCTCGAGAACGGGCTTCGGCAGTTACCCCAAGATGAACACTACTTAAGGTCCGGCCCGCAACGGATGGAGCAGGCGAGTTCAGTAGTCGGGATACACAATCGTCTCTACCATCAGTTTGGCCGGATCCAATAACGGCGGGCGGCGCATGTGATGCATCAAGGACGCATCTGGCAAGTGTCGGTCTTGTCAAAGACCTCCTTGGGCCCCCTCAGTCATGCCATGTCGCAGTCACGGCCCTCCTCGGAACCGCAGCTACACCCACCAATATGGGCGGTATTGGCGATATTTGGAACTATCGATGATTCAGCAGTATTTGTTCCGATGGATGGAAAAGGTTGAGCAAGAGCGGAGGCGCCGTGACAAGACACCGATGTACTATCCCCGGTGCTACAAGGGACAACACGCACCTCTTCTTTGGAGCTATTCGCTCGACGAATGATCGAACTAGCCGTTCCACATGAAACACCTGATGCGGCCCAGCGGGATGAAGGCGGCTCAGCGAGTGGACCGTCGCCCGAAAGTCAACTATGAACCCACTATGGTGTCGTAACGCCGATCCTCGGTTCGCTTCTTCCAATAGAACGAAATCACTTATGCGACCCCGGAACTTCACGAGATGAACCAGCGGCCTGAACACACCGGTAGATTCAATGCACGCCATCATCAACCGGGGCCACGGTGAAGTTGCATTCCTCCCGACTTCAGTCATCAATTTGTCGGAAGCACAACACGACAACCATATATAGAGGGGACTGTGGTCCAGGCACGCCTGCCCGCCGAATCAGGCCAAGGCCGGCAATTCACAATAGCTCGGGCGTATCACCTTGTTTCACGTGAAACACTTACGACCACAGCAGGGGCAAAAGAGCTCGTCATCCACACGCATGCCGATGCGCCACGATAGTTCCGTAGAGTTGGGCAAATCCGTGAAGCCCCGCGTTGGCCGATCACACATCCAGCCCGCCCTGCCACCAGCGCCACCTTCTGGCAATGAACTCAATGGGTACCCTATCTGACACAAGCAACTTCCTACACGCAGCCAGCGATCCACAAGACTAGCAGCGTCTGGACCGTGGTATCGCGCAGAAGGTGTTCAACGCATTGGAACGAGGTTGAGTTAAAAAGCGCGCCCTTCGGGTCGTTCCACGTGAAACTGTCGTGTCCGTTTAATCGTCCCCGATCTTCCGATACGCCAGTACACGTACTGAAGCAAGCGATGCGAGTACAGACCTACCCTGGTAGTGCTGGTGCTAGAGGGACGTGACAGCAGTTCTTCGAAAATGCATGACGGTACCGGTAAATGCGAATGCACCGAATTCCTCGTAGATACAGGTTCACGAATACATGCATTGGCGACAATTGCCTTGACCCACCAGATCGAACTGTGGGCGACGCCCTAGTTTCACGTGAAACGTGACCTATCGATATCGGCGACACACCATTGCTTAGATTGAGTACTATGTCGGTATCAGCGCTAATGACCACCTTCTTAGGCAACAGGCATTCCTGATTGATACGTTCCACGTGAAACAGAGTCTGCGATCGTCCGGCTGCTGTCTCCATGTAGCAATCACAATGGAACGTCTAACAGAGCGTCGGACCAATACACAGGGAACGCCCCCAATCACGAGCTGATCTCGCGGCCGATTTGAAAATAGCGTTCGGTAGAAGAAGATAGCTCCATTGGGCGGAGAAATAGCGTCCACCACCGTTTCTCGTGAAGCATGAACCCCATACGTCGAGCACGTCAATTTCAAAAACCACCGGTCCAGTATGTCTATGACAAAGCCACCGATTGGTCGCACAGGTATGGCTGTGGCCCTGATAGTTTCACGTGAAACATCGGAGCTGTGAAGTTCCAGTCCAACGTCGGACCCAGGCCAACGCCTAACCAAACATTCCACCGACGTATTCCAAACTTTCGAAGCTACCCAGCTGGGCCGATTCAAACCGGATAGACCAAAATATACGTTCCGGTCGCGGAGTAGTCGACTGAACATCATGGTAACCGAGAGAAGCAGATCCGGGCCGCGATGGTATATCGACACCAGCTTTTGTTTCACGTGGAACGGCCCCAAACAAGCCGCAGGAGATACCCTTGCGACTGCACTTCGCGTCAACCTTTGCGAAGTTGCTATTACACCGGGGCGGGTAGGCAACCCGGGGAGCAAGCATCTCACAGTGCCAAAGGAAGAACTATATTCTCCGGTGAGGACCGGATAGGCAGCGGTAGATGCGGTCAACCTCCGAGGGGCACAGGAGCCTGAAGCTAGAAAAGTGGCTCGAGCATCAATCCGTATTCGAAGCTGTCGAGCTCAGCGAGGGCAATCAGCCGTTTGGCCGCGGAATCATACATTCATGAAGCGAACCGCTTGACTCTAAAACCCATGTCTCAGTGTGGATAGCACAACGCCCGGCGGTGACACCCGCCGGGCGTTGACTCTTTTCAACTCTGGAGTTCAGCCGTCTTCTTCGGCAGAAATTCCCAACAGGCCAAGAATGCGATCGAGATCCTCTTGGTTAGCGAACTCTACGCTCAGTTTTCCCTTACGCTTACCGACGGAGATGTTCACCTTCGTATCCAAGCGATCGCCGAGTCGTTCGGCAACCGCGATGAATTCCGGAGACACCTTCGTCGTTGCACGTGAAACATTCGCCGAGTCACCGCGGTTGAGCAACACAACAGCTTCTTCCGATGCACGCACGGACAGTCCCTCCGCGACAATGCGCTGCGCAAGAACTTCCATATGTTCGGGTTCGCGCAGTCCCAGGATCGCTCTCGCGTGGCCGGCCGAAATCACGCCCGCCGCAACTCTGCGCTGAACGAGCGGCGGAAGACGCAGCAGACGCAGAGTATTCGAGATCTGTGGACGGGAACGACCGATGCGTTCGGACAGCTCTTCCTGCGTGCATCCGAAGTCTTCGAGCAGCTGACCATAGGCGGCCGCTTCTTCCAGCGGATTCAGTTCCGCCCGATGCAGGTTCTCGAGAAGTGCGTCTCGGAGTAGATCCGTGTCTTCGACGTATCGAATGATCGCAGGAATCGTCGGGAGCCCCGCGTCCTTCGTCGCTCGCAGACGACGCTCACCCATGATGAGTTCAAAGCGCGACCGATCACTGGGCTTCTGCCGGACGACAACCGGCTGCAGGACTCCGATCTCCCGAATACTGTGAACCAGCTCGGCCAGGAGATCCTCATCGAAGACCGTTCGGGGCTGACGGGGGTTCGCATCGATGAGGTCGACGTCGATCTCACCGAACTCCGTGTCCGGGATCGATTCGACGCCATCGTGCGGATCTGCTTCTTCATCACCGGCGGCAGCGGAGTCTTCTGAGGTTGAAGACTCGTCGTCTGCACTCGCTGCGTCGGAAGAAGCCGCGACCTCATCGCCCGAGGCGTCACTATCAGCAGTATCCACTACCGATGTAGTTGATACATTATCGGTGTCTTCGTTGCCTTCGTCCTGATCAGCCTTGTTGTCGGCCGGGTCATAGCCGGATGATGTGTAGACACCGGGATGCGTTTCACGGACGTCCGATGATGACTCAGCGGTTGAAGAGACAGAATCCGGATTCTCTGCCGGGGTATCCGCGACGGCTTTCGGGGATGATTCAGCAATTTGAGTCGCTTGATCGGAGGCTGGGGAACCTGCGGTCGTCGAAGGCTCGACGGTTTTGGAGCCCACGTCCTTCTTTGACGACGCTGTGGACTTGTCTGCGGAAGTATTGGCCTTCCCCGCTGGAGTATCAGCCTTGTCCGCTGCAGTAGTTGTCTTTGGTGCAGAAGCGGCGTTGGAAGAGCCGGAAACGGCGTTGGAAGACGCAGCAGCGGTTGTGGAAGGCGACGTCGTGCTTCGAGTACCGGATGCCGACTTGGTCGCCCCCGCAGCGGTCTTCGTCGATTTCGTGCCGCCGGTCGACTTCGTCGTCGAGCTCGAGCGCGCTGGCTTTCCACTGGACGTCTTACCTGCAGCTGTTTTCGACGATGAGCCAGTCGCACCAGCACTCTTGGACGCCGTCGTCTTCGCAGCCGTCTTCGTCGTCGTCTTCGCTGCCGTCTTCGGAGAGGTACTCGCGGTCGATGATTTCGCTGTCTTCGCTGTCGACGACTTCGACGAGTCCGAGTCCGACGACTTCGCTTCGTTCTCCGTCTTCACTGCAGATCCGGCCTTGGGTTTGCGACGGCGTGAGGACTGCATCGAAGCAGCAGGATCGGTACGAGCGGTCCGGGAGGTCTTGTGTTCACCCTCACTCTTGCCGTCTTCGCCATTCCCGCCGGAGAAGAAGACATCGACTGGACGATCACTGGAGTTCGCGTCGGGGATCAGTGCTCCGAGGCCGCGTCCCAGGCCCCTCTTCTTGCGTTCAGCCACGACTTACTCCTCGATTCGCGATTTCTTCTGCGGCCTCTCGGTACGAGAGTGCACCGCTCGAATGTGGATCATATGAGATCACGGTCTGCCCGTAGCTCGGAGCCTCCGAGATCCGCACTGAACGCGGAATCGCCGTACCGAGAACCTGTTCCGGGAAGTGAGTGCGGACATCCTCGGCGACCTGTGCGCTGAGGTTCGTCCGCCCGTCATACATCGTGAGCAGAATCGTTGAGATCGCCAACGCCGGATTGAGGTGCTTCTGGATGAGCTGGATGTTCTTCAGCAGCTGGCTCAGGCCCTCGAGTGCGTAGTATTCGCACTGAATCGGGATGAGAACCTCGCGAGCGGCAACAAAGGCGTTGACAGTGAGCAGACCGAGGCTCGGCGGGCAATCGATGATGACGTAATCGACCCGGTTCCCGGCGGCTTCCTCTTCGCTGAGATAGATGCCCAGAGACCGCTGCAGTCGCTGCTCGCGAGCGACCAATGAGACCAACTCGATCTCGGCTCCAGCGAGATCGATGGTGGCAGGCACGCATGTGAGTGTGTCGAAATCCGGGCACTGAGCCACGGCCTGACGCATCGGGACATCGTCGATGAGTACGTCGTAGATGCTCGTGACCTCGGAATAATGATCGATTCCCAGAGCCGTACTCGCATTGCCCTGCGGATCGATGTCGATGAGCAGGACGTTGAGGCCCTGGTTGGCCAGCGCCGCTGCGATGTTCACCGCCGTCGTGGTCTTCCCGACGCCGCCCTTCTGGTTCGCGATCGTGAAGATGCGGGTGTCATCCGGCCGTGGAAAGGTTGTCTGCGACAGTCGATCCGCACGCCGGTTGTCCCGTGCAATCGCGGCACCAATGGGAGACGACTCATCCATGATCGGCATAGGGCGCACTCCATCATCCATCGGTTTCACAAGGCTCTCATCCAGCCTAGACCAACTCTACTTCGTACTATTTCTTCACGATCTCGACGACACGACTCGGGACCTCGAGAATGCCGCCGCCATCGACGACGTGGATCTTCGGCTGCGAGAGCCGATATCGCTTGATCAGTTTCTTCGCTTTGACCAGCTCGCCCTCGACCGAGGCTCCCTTGAGCGCCAGGATACGGCCTCCAGGGCTGATCACTTCACGCGTCCATTCGATGAGAGTCGTCATCGCCTTGACCGCTCGTGCTGTGACGACAGTGAACATCTCCTCGTCCACGAGCTCCTCGACACGGGCGCGGACGATCCGGACATTCTCCAGACCCAGATCATCGACGACCATGCTCAGCCATTCGACGCGTCGTTCCATCGGTTCGATGAGGACGATCTTCGCGTCGGGACGCAGCAGTGCAATCGGGATCCCGGGCAGGCCGGCTCCGCTGCCGACATCACCGACGACGTCGCTCTCACCGACGTATTCGGCGACGACGGCGCAGTTGAGGATGTGACGAGTCCACAGTCGATCGACCTCACGAGGTCCGATGAGACCCCATTCGATGCCAGTGGTCGCCAGATGTTCGGCGTAGCGCTGAGCCGCGGGGAATGCCGCACCGAAGTACTCCTCGGTGCCGACAGGCGGCGTTTCGATCTCGGGCAGTTCGCTGCCGGTCTCAGGCAGATCAGTCATCGGCGAGCCGGACGACGACATGACGACCGTCGCCTTCGCCCTCGGATTCCGACACCAGACCGGCACGTGCCGCCTGGTCGTGAATGATCTTGCGTTCGAAGCTGTTCATCGGTTTGAAGGCGAACTCCTCGCCGCCGTCCTTGACCTCGTCGAAGGCACGATTCGCCTTCTTGATGAGCTCATCGCGCCTGCTGTTGCGGTAGCCGTCGATGTCGAGCATCAGCCAAGACCGCTGACCGGTCTGCGTCTGCACGGTCAGTCGGGACAGCTCCTGCAGAGCTCCGAGGGTGCGCCCTTCCTTGCCCACGAGGGTCTTCAGGTTCGAATCCTCGTCGTCCTCGCAGACGATCGACAGCTGTGCACGACCGTCGGCGACATCGATATCGATATCTCCGTCGATATCGGCAAGATCCAGAAGCTCTTCGAGGTAGTCCGCGGCGATCTCACCCTCTTCTTCGAGGAGCTCGGCACGGCTCGGCTTGGTCGAGGTCTCCTCAGCTGTCTGCTCGGAGGTCTCGTCGATCTTCTCTTCGGTCATGTTCGTGTCCTCAGCGCTTCTTGTTCTTCTTGCGGTTCTTGCTCACGGGCTGCTGCCGTTGGCCACTCTTCTTCGCGGCCTCCTCGGTGGCGGTCTGGCCCTGGATCTCTTCCTGCTTCACAGTCTTGCCCTTGCGAGCCTTGCGCTCAAGCATCTCCTTCTCGGCTTTCGAACCGGGTGCGGGCATATTGCGGATGACCATGTGCTGCTGGGCCATCGTCCAGGAGTTCGAGACCAGCCAGTAGATGAGAACACCGAGCGGGAAGTAGATACCGCCGAAGCCGAAGACCAGCGGCATGACGTAGAGAAGCATCTTCTGCGACTGCATCATCGGGTTCGCCATAGCGGACTCCGACATGTTCTTCGCCATCATCTGCTTCTGCGTGATGAACATCGTGCCGGCCATGATGACGATGAGGACACCGGTGAGGAGCTTGACCGAGACTCCCGGATCGGTGAACACAGCGGAGAGGTGAATGCCGAAGACCGAGGAGCTCTCGGCCTGAACCGCGAGATCCCGTGTGAAACCGCCGATAGCGTCCATCGACCCGTTCGCGACGTCCGGCATGTTGCGGATGACGCGGAAGAGCGAGAAGAAGATCGGCATCTGCACGAGAAGCGGCAGACATGACGCCCATGGGCTGGTCTTGTTGTCGCGGAACAGCGCCATCTGCTCTTCGGCCATGGCCTGACGCGAGTACTGGTCCTTCTTGCCCTTGTACTTCGCCTGGAGGCGCTGGATCTCCGGCTGCAGGAGCTGCATCTTGCGCTGCGACTTGATCTGGTAGACGAAGAGAGGGATGAGCAGAGCGCGGATGACCACGGTCAGTCCGGCGATCGACAGCACCCAGGTCCAGCCGTTGTCTGCGGGCAGGCCGACAGCAGTAAAGATCTCATGAAAGATCGCAAGGATCCATGCCACTACCCACTGCAGCGGGTAGAGCAGGTTGTCGATCCATCCCATTCAGTTCTCCTCGTTACAACGATTCGTCACGATCGTTCATTTTGCCATTGTTCATCGGTTGGCGCGACACGCTCGACGCGCCCCGAGCCAGTCCGCCGATCCGCGTGTTTGCGGGGACCTATGTGGTCTGTGTTCTTCAGCTGCGGGCCTCGCCGCCGTGAATGATCTTCGATCTGGCCTCCCGCGCCGAACCCGGCACGTGGTCGACTCCGCCGTGGGACCACGGGTTGCATCGCAGTATGCGCCATCCAGTTAACACCAGTCCCTTGAGAACTCCGTGTATCTCGAAGGCCTCGAGGCCGTACATGGAACAGCTGGGATAGTAGCGGCATACTTGGCCGTACAGAGGTGAGACCACGATCCGATAGGCCCGGATGAACCAGACGAACGGCATGCGCGGCCCGATCCGGACGATCCACCCCACCGTCGGCCAGAAGCCGGACGGACGGCCGGGCACCTCGGAGACATGTTTCAGATCATGCTCGGCGTCCACGATGTTCCAGCTTCTTCTGTGCCTTGGCCAACAGCTGATCGACCTCGGCCTCGAGGACCGAGAACTCCGCGTCGGCCGCGTGCGGCAGCGCCCGGAGCACGAACAGCTCTCCGGCTCTCAGTTCGCCCAGACGCGGGCGCATGATCTCGCGCAGACGCCGCTTCGTGCGGTTGCGCACCACGGCGTTGCCCACGGCCTTGGATACGATGAAACCCACGCGAGGAGCGTGGGTATCATCGGTGCCTCTCAGGCAGTGCGCCATGAGATGCTCTGAGCGCACCCGGACACCGGCTCTGAAGACTCGTCTGAAGTCCTCGCTGCTGCGGATCCGGTGCGCCGCGTCAAGCACACTCAGGCCGAAAGTTCGGAACGTCCCTTGCGACGACGTGCGGCCAGGATCGAACGGCCTGCACGGGTACGCATGCGCAGACGGAAGCCGTGCTTCTTGGCGCGCTTACGGTTATTGGGCTGGAATGTACGCTTGCTCACTTCAGTCTCCGATTCTAGGTTGCGGGTGAACGCCGGTGCGTTCTCACAAAAAACGGCGGTGAGAGTCTCGACCGCCGAGCACTCCTGTGCATAAGAGCCAAAAGATGATCAGGATAATCGGATGAAGCCCGGTACACAGGACACTCCATCTTAGCGAGGCCGCAACCAGACGGTCAAACGCGGCTCCCATGTTTCACATCACGCTCGGCGAAAATTCATCACGGTTCACATCCGCGCCATCCGACCTCGTCCACAAGTCACACTCATGTAGTTTTCCACAAGCTTATCCACGAGTGTGGAGATTCACTGGCCTGAGCCAGCACGAGTCCACAATCTGTGGAAAACTATGTGGAAGTCATGCACAGGTGTGGATCACGCCGAGAACGAATATTTTGAAAGTTGAGGAAGATTGACGGTGTCGAACTCCAAGAATGAGCTCATCAGCCGCTGGCGCACGGTGGTCTCAACCCTGGATCAGGACCCGGAACTCACGGCGCATCAGAAGGGATTCCTCTCCCTCGCTGTGCCCAAAGCCCTCGTGGACAATGCGCTCGTTCTCCTCGCCGTGCGCGACGAACACACCCGCCGCACCATCGAGACTCGACTTCTCGGTCCTCTGACCAGGGAGTTCTCCAAGGTTCTCGGCTTCGACGTGACTTTCGGCTTCGTCGTCGATCCCGAACTCGACGTGCCGATCCGCTTCGAAGATCTCATCGGGGAACCGACCCCGGGACCTCAGGTTCCCATCGATCCGGTCACCTCCACCTCGGCGACGGGAGCTCCCGCCCCGGTCCAGGACCAGCGGCCGATGCCCGACGCTCAGCAGCCGAATCCGGAATCACCGCGCACCGAGGCTGCCCCCTCCCTGGCGCCGGCACCCGCCGGGCAGGATTTCGGTCACCCGACCGGCCACCAGGCACCTGCCGCACCGCAGATGCCGCAGACACACCAGGCACGGTCGACGCAGGGGATGACCGAGCGCGAACTCAAGATCGCCGAGGCGACCGCCGCCCCCATGGTCCCGCCCGTCGATGCTCCCGGCGTCGCCCAGCTCAACCCGAAGTACACCTTCGACACCTTCGTCATCGGTGCTTCGAACCGCTTCGCCCATGCTGCGGCCTTCGCCGTCGCCGAAGCTCCTGCCAAGGCCTACAATCCTCTGTTCATCTATGGGGATTCGGGACTCGGCAAGACCCACCTGCTCCACGCGATCGGCTACTACGCGACTCAGCTCTTCCCTGAGATCCGCGTCAAGTACGTCTCGAGCGAAGAGTTCGTCAACGACTTCATCAACACGATCGGTTCGTCGAAGACCTCGAACGCGCTGCGCCCGGCCTTCCAGCGTCGGTATCGCGAAGTCGACATCCTCATGATCGACGACATCCAGTTCCTGCAGGGCAAGGATGCGACGGTCGAAGAGTTCTTCCATACCTTCAATGCTCTACACAATGAGGCCAAGCAGGTCGTCATCACCTCCGACCAGCCGCCGAAGATGCTCAAAGGGTTCGAGGAGCGGCTGCGCTCCCGCTTCGAATGGGGCCTGCTCACCGACGTGCAGCCGCCGGATATGGAGACCCGGTTCGCGATTCTGCGGCGCAAAGCCGCCGCCGAACACCTCGATGTCCCCGACGATGTCCTCGAATACATCGCCTCCCGTGTGTCCTCGAACATCCGCGAACTCGAAGGGGCACTCATCCGCGTCACCGCGTTCGCGAACCTCAACGACCAGCAGATCGATGTCTCCCTGGCCGCGACCGTCCTCAAGGACTTCATCACCCAGGACGACACTCCTGCGGTGACTGCCGCCGACATCATGGGTCAGACCGCTGCCTACTTCAGCCTCACGCTCGACGACCTGTGCGGTACTTCGCGTTCCCGCACCCTGACCACGGCCCGACAGATCGCGATGTACCTGTGCCGGGAGCTCACCGATCTGTCCCTGCCGAAGATCGGTCAGGCCTTCGGCGGACGCGACCACACCACCGTTATGCACGCGAACAAGAAGATTCGAACTCAGATGGCCGAAAGACGAGCCGTCTACACGCAGGTCACTGAACTCACAAACCGCATTAAACAACAGCACCGCCTATAGAACGCGGTATGCACATCTGTGGATAACCCTGGGGACAATTGCTCACAGCTGGGGACAGACCGGTGGACAGACCAGCTGCCTGAGTGGAAAGATGTGAACTACATGCTTGTGTTTACCCAAGCGCCCACCGACGCCCTCGTCGCGGTGCACAAGGCATCCACAGGTCCATAAGCGGCTCGTTCCCTTGACTACTCGGGGGTAAGCAGCACTTGTCCACAGTCTCCACAGGTGCTGATACTTCTACCAAGTGAATTCAACTCTTAAGAGGGCGACCGCCACCGACTGCTTCGCTCGGTGAGCACCGAGCTCCGGAGCTCGGGTTCAACGGGATGACGAGCCGGAGAATATTCGAACACAGGATCTCAGCCAGTTCTCGGATCCGAGATTCACCCTCTTCTGAGCCCTTTTCGGCACTCCCACGTGCACTTTCGCTGCAGCCCTCCTGATCGCCTCTGCTGAGGTGGTCATTCATCCGATAGGCTGTGTAAAGTTTTCCGAGCAGTATCGAGCCTGTGCCGTGCAACCCAGAGTCTTGTGCCAGATGCCCTGAGCAGGTCGGGTGGCCACCCCGAAGGAGTAAAGTGAACGCGGAAGCATCCCCCTTGAAGTTCAAAGTCAATCGCGATGTACTCGCCGACGCGGTGACCTGGGCGACCAAGACTCTGCCCAACCGTCCTTCCGCTCCGGTCCTCACAGGCATCCTCATCACTGCCGAAGCCGGTGGCACCGTCCGTCTGGCCGTCTTCGACTACGAAGTCTCCTCCCGTGTCGAGATCGCCGCCGATGTCGCCTCCGCCGGAACCGTGCTCGTATCCGGACGACTGCTCGCCGACATCTCCAAGGCTCTGCCGAATCAAGAGGTCACCCTCGAACAGATCGATGCGAAGGTCGACGTCACCTGCGGCTCCTCGCGCTTCTCGCTGATGACCATGCCCGTGGCCGAATACCCGGCACTGCCGCAGGTTCCCGAAGACTCCGGAACCGTGTCCGCAGGCGAGTTCCAGAACGCCGTCTCCCAGGTCACGATCGCGACCTCGAAGGACGACACCCTGCCGATCCTCACCAGCGTCCGCGTTGAGATCGAGGGCGAGAAGGTCACTCTGCTCGCCACCGACCGGTACCGTCTGGCTGTCCGCGAGTTCACCTGGCACCCCGGTCGCCCCGATGTCTCCGCCGTGGCACTGCTGCGCGGGCGCACACTCTCCGATGTCTCGAAATCCCTCGGCGGCGATGTCACCATCGGTCTGAGCACCGATGCGGGCAAGGACCTCATCTCGTTCACCTCGGCCGGGCGAGTCACGACATCACTGCTCGTCGAGGGCGAATACCCGAAGGTCCGGTCACTGTTCCCGGACTCGGTGCCGATCCACGCCATCGTCGAGACCGCTGTGCTGCGCGAAGCCGTCCGTCGTGTCTCTCTCGTGGCTGAGCGCAACACCCCGCTGCGATTCGAAGTCACCGACGGAATGCTCACCCTCCATGCCGGCACCGGTGACGACGCGCAGGCCTCGGAAGCCGTCGAAGCGACTCTCCAGGGCGAGGAGATCACGGTCGGCTTCAACCCGCACTACATCGCCGAGGGGCTCGCAGCGGTCGAGAGCCCCTATGTGAACTTCTCCTTCACCCAGCCGATGAAGCCGGTCATCATCTCCGGGCAGAAGGAACTCGACGGCCCCGCCGACGAGTCGTATCGCTACCTGCTCATGCCCACGCGGATCTGAATGTGGATATCCCGACTCTCCCTGCGTGACTTTCGGTCGTATCCGGAACTCGACCTCGAGTTCTCTCCCGGAGTCACCACTTTCGTGGCGGACAACGGGACAGGCAAGACCAATATCGTCGAGGCGATCGGGTACCTCGCCCATCAGCGCTCCCACCGAGTGGCCTTCGACGCCCCACTGGTGCACGAGGACCGCCCGGCCGCGACGGTCTCGGCACTGGTCAGACGGGAACAGCGGCATGCCACCGTCGAAGTCACCATTCAGGCCAAAGGGGCCAACCGAGCCCGGGTCAATCGGAACGCGGTCAAGCTCAAGGACATCCTCGGCCTCGTCTCCTGTGTCATCTTCGCCCCCGAGGACCTCAGCCTGGTCCGCGGCGAACCGGCGGAGCGTCGCTCATGGATCGACACCCTCGTCGTGGCGCGCAATCCGCGTTTCGCCTCGATCATCACGGACTTCGAACGCGCTCTCAAACAGCGCAATGCGCTGTTGAAGCGACTGCGCGAAGATCGTGATCCCGGCCTCGAGGCGACTCTGGACATCTGGAACATGGCCTACGCCGATTCCGCGTCCGAGCTCATCTTCGGCCGGCAGCGGATCCTGTCCGACATCGTGGCCCCTCTGCAGGAGAACTTCGCCTACATCGCCGCCGACGCGCGGCTCGAACGCCAAGGTGCGCACATCTCCTACGATTCGCGCATCGACTATTCTCAGGCCGGCTCCGCCGCCGAGTGCAGAGAGCTGCTGCTGGAGGCACTCGACCGGCGCCGCACCACGGAGATCGAACGCGGACTCACGCTGCACGGCCCGGGACGTGACGACCTCTCGCTGCGCATCGGTTCGCATCCGGCGAAGGGCTACGCCTCTCACGGGGAGACCTGGTCGCTGGCCCTGGCCATGCAGCTGGCCGGATGGGACCTGCTCTCTGCCGATGCCGGCTCCGCCGCCGAACAGCCGATCCTCGTCCTCGACGACGTCTTTGCCGAGCTCGACACGGGCCGGCGCAACCGCCTGGCCTCGCGAGTCACGGCCGCCGAACAGGTCTTCATCACCGCCGCCGTCGATTCGGATCTGCCCGAAGGACTCGAAGGTACCCGGATCGACCAGGCCGGACTGTTCGCCGGCGCCGACGGGCCGGCGAGTGCGAATCCGCCGGCGAGTGAGCACCAGGCAGAGAGCGAGAGCTCGACCCGGAGCGCCTCATGAGCGGAATCGTCCGGGACTTCTCCACTCCTGTCGCTGCCCTCGAAGCGCTCGATCGGGTTCGCCGCATGGAGGTCACAGAAGCGAAGTTCGTCCGCAGCCGGCGCCGATCCCGCCTGCGCGGGGAAGTCGTGTACTCGGGATCGGGCAAGGACGGACGCGACCCGAAGTCGGTGTCGTCCGTGCTCGGTTCCCTGATCTCCGACCGCGGCTGGTCCTCTTCCCTCGACATCGGCAAGGTCCTGGGGCGGTGGCCCGATCTCGTCGGCCAGCAGGTGGCCCAACATGCGACTCCTGTCGACTTCTCACCGCCGCTGCTCGTCATCGCCGCTGACTCGACGACGTGGGCGACTCAGCTGCGCGTGCTCAAACCGACGATCCTGCGCCGCCTCGAAGAGGGGCTGGGTTCGGCCACGATCACGGAGATCGAGATCAAGGGTCCGCAGGGACGCAGCTTCAAACGGGGTCGGCGGTCGGTGGCCGGCCGCGGCCCGCGGGACACATTCGGGTGAAAGGGCGCAGCCGCCTCGGCGATCTCCTGCGTCGGCGATCTCCTGTGCGGGACCGTCGGAACTCGGTGCCGGCGCTCAGTTTCTGGGAAGAACTCAGAGGGCCTTAAACGGCCACAGCCGGTCCCGTAGGTGTCCGGGGGTACATCTGCGCTCCGAAAATTCGGGAAATCCGCCTTCTCAGGCCGCTTACGGGCATTTCAGCCCACAGCGCGGTAGAATGGGGAGCTGATAGCGACCATCCGAACAAGGAGTCACATGACGACCGAGGATCAGCCTCATTATGATGCCGGCGACATCACGGTACTCGAGGGTCTCGAGGCAGTCCGGAAACGACCCGGCATGTACATCGGTTCGACCTCGGAACGTGGTCTCCACCACCTCGTTCAGGAGATCGTCGACAACTCGGTCGACGAGGCGATGGCCGGCTACTGCGACCATATCGAGGTGACGATCCTCGCTGACGGCGGCGTCCAGGTCACCGACGACGGGCGCGGAATGCCGGTGGCGATGCACCCCACGGAGAACAAGCCCACCGTCGAGGTGATCCTCACGGTCCTCCACGCCGGCGGCAAGTTCGGCGGAGGCGGCTACGCCGTGGCCGGCGGTCTCCACGGTGTGGGATCGACGGTCGTCAACGCCCTCTCCGAACGCCTGGCCGTCGAGGTCAAGCGCGATGGCTACACGTGGTCGATGGACTTCGTCCGCGGTGTGCCCACCGGTGAGCTGCGGCGCGGTGAGGAGACGGAGGAGACCGGGACGACCGTGACCTTCTGGCCGGATGCCTCGATCTTCGAGACCACGGACTTCTCCTATGAGTATCTGCGCGCGCGGTTCCAGCAGATGGCCTTCCTCAACAAGGGGCTGAAGATCAGCCTCACCGATGAGCGCCACAACGAGGTCGACGACTCGGATGTCCAGATCGACGAAGACGAGGCAGACGAGTGGAAGCCGCGCTCGGTGACGTACAACTACGAGCACGGTCTGCTCGACTACGTCCAGTACCTCAACTCGTCGAAGAAGGTCGACCTCGTCAACCCCGATGTCATCGTCTTCGAAGCCGAGGAGGGCGAACAGACCCTCTCGCTCGAGATCGCGATGCAGTGGACGACGGCCTACAACGAATCCGTCCACACCTACGCCAATGTCATCAACACCCATGAGGGCGGCACCCACGAAGAGGGCTTCCGCACCGCACTGACCTCCCTGGTCAACAACTACGCTCGGGAGCAGAAGCTGATCCGCGAGAAGGATCCCAACCTCACCGGCGACGACATCCGCGAGGGACTGACCGCCGTCATCTCCGTCAAGCTCGCCGATCCGCAGTTCGAGGGACAGACGAAGACGAAGTTGGGCAACTCCGAGATCAAGGGCTTCGTCCAGCGGGTGGTCCGCGATGAGCTCGGGCACTGGTTCGAGTCGAATCCGGCTCAGGGCAAGGATGTCGTGCGCAAGGCGCTGCAGGCCTCGCAGGCTCGTCTCGCCGCCCGCAAGGCCCGTGAGGCCACCCGACGCAAGGGACTCCTCGAGTCCTCGGGCATGCCCGGCAAGCTCAAGGACTGCCAGTCGAAGGACCCTTTCGTATCCGAAGTCTTCATCGTCGAGGGTGACTCCGCCGGCGGCTCCGCGACCCAGGGACGCAACCCGAATACGCAGGCGATCCTGCCGCTGCGCGGTAAGATCCTCAACGTCGAGAAGGCCCGCCTCGACCGGGCCCTGGGCAACAACGAGGTCCAGGCGATGATCACCGCCTTCGGCACCGGCATCGGTGAGGAATTCGACCTCGACAAGCTGCGCTACCACAAGATCGTCCTCATGGCCGACGCCGATGTCGACGGTCAGCACATCACGACCCTGCTGCTGACCCTGATCTTCCGGTACATGAAGCCTCTCATCGAACACGGCTACGTGTATCTGGCCACCCCGCCGCTCTACCGGCTCAAGTGGTCGAACGCGCCTCACCAGTTCGCGTACACGGACAAAGAGCGCGACGGTCTGCTCGAGACCGGACGGGCCGAAGGCAAGCGACTGCCCAAGGACCTCGCCATCCAGCGCTACAAGGGTCTGGGCGAGATGAACTATGAGGAGCTGTGGGAGACGACGATGGATCCGGACCATCGTCTGCTCAAGCAGGTCTCCCTCGACGATGCGATCGTCGCCGATGAGATCTTCACGGTCCTCATGGGCGATGACGTCGACTCCCGCCGCCGCTTCATCCAGGAGAACGCGAAGGACGTCCGCTTCCTCGACATCTGATCAGCACCGCCGGAGACGGCGGAGACAGACTCTGACGAACTCACCTACTGCCGTCGCATACGGTTAAGACACAAGGGAAGAACCCACATTGGCTGACGAGAACGATATCGGAACAGAAATCAACCGGGTCGAGCAGGTCGATCTCAACCTCGAGATGCAGAGGTCGTACCTCGATTATGCAATGAGCGTGATCGTCGGTCGTGCTCTGCCCGACGTCCGCGACGGACTCAAACCGGTCCACCGTCGTGTGCTCTACGCGATGTTCGACGGCGGCTACCGCCCCGACCGCAACTTCTCCAAGTGCTCCCGTGTCGTCGGCGACGTCATGGGTCAGTATCACCCGCACGGTGATACGGCGATCTACGATGCCATGGTCCGCCTCGTGCAGCCGTGGACGATGCGCTACCCGCTCGTTGCCGGCCAGGGCAACTTCGGTTCTCCGGGCGACGACGGTGCGGCCGCACCCCGTTACACCGAGTGCAAGATGGCACCCTTGGCCATGGAGATGGTCCGGGACATCGAAGAGGGCACCGTCGACTTCCAGGACAACTACGACGGGCGCAACCAGGAACCCATGGTTCTGCCCTCCCGGTTCCCGAACCTTCTGGTCAACGGTTCCGCCGGCATCGCCGTGGGCATGGCCACGAACATCCCGCCGCACAACCTCCGTGAGGTCGCCGCCGGCGCCCAGTGGCTGCTGACCCACCCCGAAGCGAGCAAGGAAGAGGCCCTCGAAGCCCTGCTCGGCATCATCAAGGGCCCCGACTTCCCGATGGGTGCGACGGTCCTCGGCCGCAAGGGCATCGAGGACACCTACCGCACCGGACGCGGCTCGATCACTCAGCGCGCCGTCGTGGAAGTCGAAGAGATCCAGGGCCGCACCTGCCTCGTCGTCACCCAGCTGCCGTACATGGTCAACCCGGACACTCTGGCCGCGAAGATCGCCTCCTACGTCAAGGACGGCAAGGTCGCAGGCATCGCGGACCTGCGCGATGAGTCCTCGGGCCGCACCGGCCAGCGCCTGGTCATCGTGCTCAAACGCGATGCCGTGGCCAAGGTCGTGCTCAACAACCTCTACAAGCACACCTCGCTGCAGGAGAACTTCTCGGCGAACATGCTCGCGCTCGTCGACAGCGTGCCGCGCACGCTGAGCATCGACTCCTTCCTGCGCCTGTGGGTCAAGCACCAGATCGAGGTCATCGTCCGACGCACGCAGTTCCGTCTGCGCAAGGCCGAGGAACGTGCCCACATCCTGCGCGGCTACCTCAAGGCGCTCGACGCCCTCGATGAGGTCATCGCCCTCATCCGTCGGTCCCCGTCCTCCGACGAGGCCCGGACCGGACTCATGGAGCTGCTCGAGGTCGACGAGATCCAGGCCAATGCGATCCTCGACCTGCAGCTGCGCCGCCTGGCCGCCCTGGAACGCCTGAAGATCCAGGAAGAGGCCGACAAGATCGAACAGCTGATCGCCGAGTACAACCACATCCTCGAAACGCCCGCTCGCCAGCGGGAGATCGTGTCCGAGGAACTCGACGAGATCGTCGATCGCTACGGCGATGACCGCCGCACGAAGATCCTCGCCGGATTCGACGGGGACGTCTCCATCGAGGACCTCATCCCCGAAGAGGAAGTCGTCGTCACCATCACCCGCGGAGGCTACGCGAAGCGGACGCAGACGAACCTCTACCGCGCTCAGCACCGTGGCGGCAAGGGCATCAAGGGAGCCGCTCTGCGCGGTGATGACGTCGTCGAACAGTTCTTCGTCACCTCGACGCACAATTGGCTGCTGTTCTTCACGAACACCGGCCGGGTGTACCGGGCCAAAGCCTATGAGCTGCCCGAGGGCTCACGCGACGCGAAGGGTCAGCACGTGGCGAACCTGCTCGCGCTGCAGCCGGGTGAGTCGATCGCGAAGGTCCTGTCCATCCGCGACTATGAGGAAGCGGAGTTCCTCATCCTCGCCACCCGTTCGGGTGTCGTGAAGAAGACGCGTCTGAGCGAATACGACTCGAACCGCACCGGCGGTGTCATCGCCATCAACCTGCGCGAATACAAGGGGCAGCCCGATGAGCTGGTCTCGGCCCGCATCGTCGGTTCCGAAGACCACCTGCTGATGATCTCGCGCAAGGGCATGTCGATTCGCTTCGCTGCCGACGACGAGTCGATTCGTCCCCTGGGCCGAGTCACCGGAGGCGTCACCGGCATGAAGTTCAAGGGCGATGACGAACTGCTGACGATGGATGTCGTCCAACCCGACACCTACGTCTTCGTCGTCACCGAAGGCGGATACGCGAAGCGGACCCCCGTCGACGAATACCGTCTGCAGGGCCGTGGCGGTCTGGGAATCCGGGTTGCCAAGATCACCGAACAGCGCGGAGACTTGGTGGGCGGGCTCATCGTCGAAGAAGGCGAAGAGGTCCTCGTGGTCATGGAGAAGGGCAAGATCGTTCGGTCGAACATCGATGAAGTTCCGGCGAAGGGACGCAACACCATGGGTGTTGTGTTTGCGAAACCGGGCAAGAAAGACCGTATCATCGCAGTGACCCGTGGTCCCGAGGCCGAGGTCGAGGACGAAGTTGAAGACGATGCCGAAGTCCCGGAAGGTGAGGTCGCAGAGCCTCAGACCGGCAACGAGGATGTGGAAGAGTGAGCGATAGCAAACAGCCAGGCTCAGGCAAGATCATACGGACGTCGAGCGGCTCGACGCGGCTGACGGCGGGTTCGTCGAAGAACGACGCGAAGTCAGCCGAAGCGACCGGCAGCGGCTCCGGTCAGGGGGCGTCCGGTCCGGCATCGTCCGGTCAGGGCTCTGCCAACCAGACCTCACAGAAGGCCACGGTCGTCGCTCCGCCCGCGCCGAAGGCTTCGCCGAAGCCCGGCAGGGCTCCTTCGACAGGTTCGGGACCATCCGCGCACACCGGCGCCCAGGAGGCGGCCACGGCCGGCTCCCAGGCCTCCGGGTCTCAGCCGGCCGGGTCCCAGCCGACCGGCTCGCAGGGGTCGGGCGGCGGAAACCGCACAGCCACCTCGGCGATGGGAAGCGCTTCCAACACCGTCCGCGCCAGCTCCGGCGGCGTGAAGATGGGTGTGAAGAACATGGTCGACAGCGGCAAGGGCAAGAAGAAGAAAGGCCCTCGCACCGTCCGCCTCACCGTCTCCGCGGTCGACCCGTGGTCGGTCATGAAGATGTCGTTCCTGATGTCCGTGGCCATCGGCATCGCCACGATCGTCGCCTTCATCGTCCTCTGGGTCGTGCTGCAGGCGACCGGTGTGATGAGTGGTCTCGAATCGACGATGAGCGAACTCGCCGGCGCCGAGTCGGCCGAGCGCATCGTCGGCATCTTCGGCTTCGGCCGAGTCGTGGCCGCCGGGTTCATCATCGCCGTGATCAACATCGTGCTGATGACGGCTCTGTCGACCCTGGCTGCGTTCATCTACAACATCGGATCCCTCATCGCCGGTGGCTTCAGCCTCACCCTCACCGACGACTGACCCCATTTGCTACCCGACGGCGGCCCAGCAACCTCGCGCCAAGTTGCTGGGCCGCCGTCGGGTAGTGCTGGGTGGGAGTGTGGCTGTGAGGCGAGTCACTGGAAGCCGATTTGTGTTTGTCGGCAGGGGTTGGGTATCGTTTTACTTCGGGTTCACCCCGATAAGGGCCTATAGCTCAGGCGGTTAGAGCGCTTCGCTGATAACGAAGAGGTCCCTGGTTCAAGTCCAGGTAGGCCCACGTCCCCAGTTCGGGGATTTCCTTTCGAGGAGGATCATGAGGAAGTGGATTCTCAGCGGTCTCACAGCGGTGGGACTGGGAGTGTTCTTCCGGTGGCGGCACCTGAATCAGAGTGCCCAAGCCGAATGGTCCGAACACACCGACTCGGTGTGAGGGTGAGAGCCCGATTCGGGGGTATGGCGCAATTGGTAGCGCATCTGCTTTGCAAGCAGAGGGTTAGGGGTTCGAGTCCCCTTACCTCCACTCGAGTAGTTTTGAGACAGCACTCGTAACACGAAGGCTCCGAACCATTGCGGTTCGGAGCCTTCGTCGTTCGCTGAGTACTCGGGTTATGGGCCGGGCCCTTGAGACCGGGAGTGCTTCAGGCTCGCCAATATCCGAGGTAGCCGTCGATGAGGCCGTCATAGGTGTGCAGGGTGCGGTTGTTGTTGAAGTTCTGGTGCCACACCTGTCCCTCGTAGTAGATGCCGATGTGGCCGTAAGCAGAGGTGTCGTTCCCGGTGCCCCAGACGAGGATGTCGCCGTTCTCGAACTTCTGGTCCGTGTGCCAGGTGAAGCCATTCTGCTTCATCTTGGTCCCGCCGGAGCCGCCGGACTGGTAGTCGATGGCCTCGCCCCACGCGCCGTGGTCGACACCGTGGACCTCTTCGAGCGCCCGGGAGATGAGGCTGACGCATTCTCCCTGATACCTGCCCTGGGAGTTCGCCGGCGACTGTCCTTTGTAGTGGTTGAGGAAGTCTCCGATGCTCGAGAACTTCTTCTCCGCCTCCGGGCTCGCCGAGGCCATCGATCCGGTGCCGAGCACGGCGGCTCCGGCGATCATCGCGGTTGTCATGGTCTTCGTGGTGACGTTCTTCAGAGTCATTCTCTTCTGTTCGCTCCGGTCGACTGATTGACATGGAGGCGTGCCCGAAGTGGGCTCGTGACTTCCGCTGTCGACGCTAACAGCGCCGGAATGAACATCCGATACGTCGAATCGAAGAGACGGTGAACTCGCTCGCCATCGCAGATCCCGGTGACCTCGCCGAGGCGGGACCGGACGCCACCGATGCCCGCCGTGACGGAGATCGCTGAGGTTTCGGGTTCTCCCCACTATCGGCCGGAAACGGGAATACGTTAGTCTGAGTTGCTGTTCTTACTTTCGTCTGCGCGCCGATTCGGCATCTGCGTGCGGCCTCCGCCCACATCCAGGGCCCCACAGATACATCCGAACGGAGCACCGTCTTGTCCAGCGACAGCTCACCCGCACGCGCGCAGGCCCCGCAGCAGGAGACCATCGATCCCGCCGGGATGCGGGTCATCTGGCTGCTGCTCGTGGCCGCCTTCGTGGCCATCCTCAATGAGACCACGATGGCCATCGCCATCCCCGAGCTCAACGCCTCCCTCGACATCCCGCCGGAACTCGGCCAGTGGATGACGAGTGCCTTCATGCTCACCATGGCCGTGGTCATCCCGACCACCGGCTTCCTGCTCCAGCGCTTCACTACGCGCCAGATCTTCCTGGCCGCGATGATCCTCTTCAGCGCAGGCACCCTCATCTGCCTCGTCTCACCCGGCTTCTCACTCCTGCTCATCGGCCGCATCGTCCAGGCCGGCGGTACGGGCATCATGATGCCGCTGCTGATGACGACGATGATGAACGTCGTCCCGCCGCATTCGCGCGGCCGCATGATGGGCCGCGTCGGCCTCGTCATCTCCCTGGCCCCGGCCATCGGACCGACGATGTCGGGCATCGTCCTCGACAGCCTCGGCTGGCGCTGGCTCTTCGCCATCGTCCTGCCGATCGGCCTCGTCGCCCTGGGACTCGGCGCGAAGTGGATGACCAACCTCGGCGAGTCCACCCACGCTCCCATCGACGTCCTCTCGATCGTGCTCTCCGCGCTGGGCTTCGGCGGCATCGTCTTCGGCCTCAGCCAGTTCGGCTCCGGCGGTTCCGGCGGTGGCGCTTCGGCCGGTCTGGCCTGGAGTGCGATCGGCGGCGGCGTCGTGTTCCTCGGCTTCTTCGTGTGGCGTCAGCTCGTCCTGCAGCGCCGCGACGGCGCCCTGCTCGACCTGCGCGTGTTCAACTCCCGCAACTACGTCATCTCCGTGGTCATCATGGCCGTGGTGGCGCTGGCGATGTTCGGCACCTTCTCCCTGCTGCCGCTGTACCTGCAGAACGTCGCCGGGCTCAACGCCACCCAGTCGGGACTCGTGCTCCTGCCCGGATCGGTCCTCATGGGTCTGCTCGGTCCCGTCATGGGTCGCATCTACGACGCACGGGGCCCGAAGACGCTGCTCGTCCCCGGCACGATCCTCATCGCCGTGGCGATGTTCTCGTACTCGATCGTGACTCCGGCGACGCCCACCTGGGTCCTCGTCGTCGTCCAGACCGGGATGTCCGTGGGCCTGGCCGCCTCGTTCACACCGCTGTTCTCGGCGTCCCTGGGTTCGCTCGACCGTCGCCTGTACTCGCACGGCTCGGCCGCGCTCAACACCCTGCAGCAGGTCGCGGGTGCGGCGGGCACGGCCCTGCTCATCTCGATCTACTCCGCGGCCCTGCACTCCGGTCAGGCCGCCGGTCGGACCGTGGCCGAGGCCGGTGCTCCCGGTGCGCAGACGGCGTTCCTGCTGGCCGCGGTCATCGCGCTCGTGTCCGTCGTCCTCGCCTTCTTCATCAAGAAGCCCGAAGACCAGGAAGATCACACCGCCGAGGTGGTCGAACCGAGCGCCGGCGCACCCGCGGAATGATCGGCGCACCGACCGCATGACCGCTGTCCCGGGGAACCCCGGGACAGCGGTCGCGTCTGTGGCCGCCTCGGCGAGTTCGACTCCGCCCTTGGTACGGTGACGTCATGACCTCCTCCGCGCATTCGGATCCGACTCACTCGCATCCGACGCACTCCCCCGAGATCCAATCGGACGTGAGGGTCCGCGGGGCGAGGGAGCACAATCTGCGCGATATCGATCTCAGCGTGCCCCGGGACGCACTCGTCGTGTTCACCGGAGTGTCCGGGTCGGGCAAATCCTCCTTGGCCTTCGGGACCCTGTACGCGGAATCCCAACGCCGCTACCTCGAATCCGTAGCCCCCTACGCCCGGCGACTCATCGATCAGGCCGGAGTCCCGGACGTCGATTCGATCACGGGCATGCCGCCGGCCGTGGCCCTGCAGCAGCAGCGCGGCGGACGCAGCGCCCGCTCGAGCGTCGGCAGCATCACGACCGTCTCCAGCCTCGTGCGCATGCTCTACTCACGGGCCGGCCACTACCCGGACGATGAGCCGATGCTCCTGGCCGAGGACTTCTCGACGAACACCGTCGAAGGCGCCTGCCCCGAATGCCATGGGATCGGCCGCGTCTATGAGGTGCCGGAGGAGAGGATGGTCCCGGACCCGACGCTGACGATCAGGGAACGCGCGATCGCGTCCTGGCCGAAGGCCTGGCACGGCCACCAGCTGCGCGATGTGCTCGTGGCCCTCGGCTACGACGTCGACGTGCCCTGGCAGGACCTGCCGCGCGAGCACCGCGACTGGATCCTCTACACCGAGGAGACCCCGCACCTTCCCGTCCACTCCCGGCTCACCCTCGCCGAGGCGCGCGAAGCGATCGCCGCGGGCACCGAACCGACCTACTCGGGAACGTTCGTCGGCGCCCGGAAATATGTGCTCGACACCTTCGCGAACACGAAGAGCGCAGCGATGAAACGGCGGGTGGCCGAGTTCCTCGCCGCCGGACCCTGCCCGGTCTGCCACGGCAAGAAGCTCAAACCCGAAGCCCTGTCCGTGACGATCGCCGGGCTCGACATCGCCGAATTCTCCGCTCTTCCGCTGCACGAACTCATGACCGTCCTCAACGAGGCCGTCGCCGCGGCCAAGGCATCATCGGACGACCCAGCCGCGGACCGTCATCCGACCACGGCAGATCCCTCCGCGGAGAAGCGAGCGACGACGGTCCGCCTCGGCGAGGGTCTCATCGACCGACTGCGACCCATCAGCGATCTCGGGCTCGGATACCTCTCGCTCGATCGGACCACCCCGACGCTGTCCGGAGGGGAGCTGCAGCGTCTGCGACTGGCCACGCAGCTGACCTCGGAGCTCTTCGGGGTCGTCTATGTGCTCGACGAACCCTCGGCCGGTCTGCACCCGCAGGACGTCGACGCTCTTGTCGGCATCCTCGACGGGCTGAAGGCGCGCGGCAACAGTCTCTTCGTCGTCGAACATTCCGTCGACATCATGCGGCACGCCGACTGGCTCGTCGACATCGGACCCGGGGCCGGAGAACGCGGCGGAGACGTCCTCTACAGCGGCCCCACGGCCGGTCTCGCCGAGATCGAGGACTCCGTGACTCGGGGGTACGTCTTCGGCAATCGCGGACTGGACCCGCACGAACCCCGCTCACCGCAGGGCTGGATGCGCTTGGAGAACATCCGACGCAACAACCTCGACGATGTGAGCCTTCAGGTCCCGCTGGGAGCGCTCACCGCGGTCACCGGTGTCTCGGGTTCAGGCAAGTCCAGCCTGGTCAGCCAGGTGCTTCCCGTGATCGTCGGCGACCGGCTCGGTGCTCCCGCCGAGGCTCGCGAAACCGAACCCGAGGGCGACGAGCTGCTGCTCGTCGACGAATCCGAGGAACTGCGCGGCAGCGTCACCGGCGATCTCACGGACATCCGGCGGGTCGTGAGCATCGATCAGAGACCCATCGGGCGCACCCCGCGCTCGAACGTTGCGACCTACACGGGCCTGTTCGACCATGTGCGTCGCCGCTTCTCCGAAACTCCCGAAGCCCGAGAACGCGGCTACAGACCCGGCCGGTTCTCCTTCAACGTCGCCGGCGGCCGCTGCCCGACCTGCGAAGGTGAGGGCTCGGTGATGGTCGAGCTGCTCTTCCTGCCCTCGGTCTACACCGAGTGCCCGGACTGCCACGGAACCCGCTTCCAATCGAGCACCCTCGAAATCGTCTGGCGCGGACGCAATGTCGCCGAGATCCTCGACATGAGCGTCGAAGAGGCCCACGAGTTCTTCACCGGCGAATTCGACATCATCCGCTCGCTGACCGCACTCATCGACGTCGGACTCGGGTATCTGCGCCTCGGCCAACCCGCAACCGAACTCTCAGGCGGCGAAGCCCAAAGGGTCAAGCTCGCCAGCGAACTGCAGCGCTCACAGCGCGGAGACACACTCTACGTGCTCGACGAGCCGACGTCGGGGCTGCACTGCGCCGATGCCGACCGTCTCGTCGCTCACCTGCAGAGACTCGTCGATGCCGGCAACACCGTCGTCATGGTCGAGCTCGATATGCGGGTCGTCGCCGTCGCCGACCACGTCATCGAGCTCGGTCCCGGGGCCGGAGACGACGGCGGACGGGTGGTGGCCGCGGGCACACCCGCGGACATCGTCGCCGACGGGGCGGGCCCCTCGGCGAGATACCTGGCCGCGGCACTGTCCGCCGACCGGTGATCTCAAGCACACGAACCCTGCTGCCCGGCCCCCGCGAACCGCAGAATCAGACGGATCGCGGGGGCCGATGCGATTGTTGGAGACGTCTAAGTCTCAGTTGTCCGTAGACACACCCGATTCGCGCCGGGAAGTCTGGAAGACATGCCCACAGCGCTCCTTCGCCGCATCACGGTGTGCCTGCTCATCGCCGCACCCGCCGTGGTGCTGCGCATCACCGGCACCGAGGCGGCCCCCGTCCTCGATCTCCTCGCCTTCGGCACCGCGATCGTCGCTGCCGCCTTCCTCCTGGCCTGGGCCGCCGAGGCGGTGCAGAAGGACATCTCGGGAGCCCTGGCGATCGCCCTGCTGGCGCTCATCGCCGTCCTCCCCGAATACGCCGTCGACCTCTTCTACGCCTTCCGTTCCGGTTCCGATCCCGACTACCTGCACTTCGCGGCCGCGAACATGACCGGATCGAACCGGCTGCTGCTCGGCTTCGGCTGGCCGCTCGTGGTCATCATCGCCCTCCTCGCCGCCCGCCGGATGACCAAGCGCAGGGCCGCCGACGCACCGGCCTCGCTGCGACTCGAGCCCGGCAGCCGGATGGACATCGGGTTCCTCATCATCCTCGGTGTCCTCGCCTTCGCCATCCCGCTCATCGGCAGCATCCCGATATGGTTCGGCATCGGACTCGTGCTCGTCTTCGCCGCCTACCTCTGGCGCGCCGGCCGGTCCGCCGGAGACGCGGAAGGCGAATTCGTCGGTGCCGCCGCCGACATCGCGGCAATGCCGACGAGGGGCCGACGGGCGACCGTGATCGCCCTGTTCGTCGTCTCCGCGGCGATCATCCTGCTCAGCGCCGAACCCTTCGCTGAGGCGCTCGTGGCCTCGGGGCAGAGCATCGGCATCGACAGCTACTTCCTCGTCCAATGGCTGGCCCCTCTGGCCTCGGAGGCACCCGAGTTCGTCATCGCCGCGATGTTCGCCCTGCGCGGGATGGGCCGGGCGGCGATCGGCACGCTCATCGCCGCGAAGGTCAACCAATGGAGTCTGCTGGTCGGGTCCCTGCCGATCGCGCACTTCGCCGGCGGGGGCGGGTTCGGGCTGCCCCTGGACCCTCGCCAGGTCGAGGAGTTCACGCTCACGGCCACGCAGACCATCCTCGGCGTGGCGATCATCCTCGCGCTGCGCTTCCACTGGGCACCGGCGCTGGGTCTGGCGGGACTGTTCGGGCTGCAGTTCTTCGTCACGGACACGTCCGGACGCTTTGTGCTCTCGGCGATTCAGGCGGGACTGGCGATCGTCTTCCTCGTCCTTCACCGTCGCCACATCCTGCCCACGCTGGCCGCACCCTTCCGCCGATCCGGGCATGAGAGCTCAGATGAGACCCGCGGTGATGCCCTCGCCGAGGCGGCACCCACCGATCGGGCGAAGGCACGTGCGTAGAATGACGATCATGCCGCGCCCTGCAGTGACTCGGATGGTCGAGGACTATGTCACCCTCATCTGGAAGGCCTACGAATGGCCGGGCGGTCGCCCCGCCACGACGGACCTGGCCGAACAGCTCGGTGTGACCGCCTCGACGGTATCGGCGAACCTCAAGAAGCTCGCCCGCGACGGCTATATCGACTACGAACCCTATGGGCAGATCGTCCTGACCGACGCGGGGCGGCGGACCGCCGTGGAGATCGTCCGACGCCACCGGATCGTCGAAACCTACCTCGTCGAAGCCCTCGGACTGACCTGGGACCAGGTCCACGAGGAGGCCGACCGGCTCGAACATGCCGTCTCCGACCTCGTGCTCGAGCGGATGAACGCCGCCCTCGGAGACCCGGACCGGGACCCGCACGGTGATCCCATCCCCGATGCGCAGGGGCACACCGCCTCGTTCCCGAGTCGCCGTTTGGAGGAGACCACCCCCGGAGAGGAGGTCTCGGTCGTGCGTGTCTCCGACCGGTCTCCCGAGCTGCTGCGCTATCTCACCGACCGAGGGATCGTCATCGGCACGCGCCTGACGGTGACGGCAATCAGCTCAGCGGCGTCCTCGATCGCCGTGGACATCGACGGTGAGAGCGTCGAACTCGCCCTCGACGCCGCCGAGGCGATCCGCGTCGAACCCGCGCTCGGCTGAACCGTCGACTCTGCTCCGGTGTGAGGCTCTCAGGGGTTCGAGTTCCCTTACCTTGCTCCCATCATCTGCCGGGACGTTCCCACAGCACCGTGTCGAGGGTTCTCACAGCACCTTGTTGAGGAAGGACTTCGTGCGCTCGGACGTCGGGGCCTTGAAGATCTGCTGCGGTGTCCCCTCCTCGACGATGGCGCCTGCGTCCATGAACAGCACCCTGTCGGCAACCTCACTGGCGAAGCCCATCTCGTGGGTGACGACGACCATGGTCATCCCCTCCTCGGCGAGCTGCTTCATCACAGCGAGCACTTCGCCGACGAGTTCGGGGTCGAGCGCACTCGTGGGCTCGTCGAAGAGCATCATCTTCGGTTCCATCGCCAGGGCCCGCGCGATGGCCACGCGCTGCTGCTGACCGCCGGAGAGCTGTGCGGGATAGGCCTCGGCCTTGTCGCCGAGGCCGACCTTGTCCAACAGCTTCAGCGCCCTGTCCCGCACAGCCTGCTGACTGAGGCTGCGCACCTTCCGGGGTGCCAAGGAGATGTTCTCGAGCACGCTCATGTGCGGGAAGAGGTTGAATTGCTGGAAGACCATGCCGATCTCCGTGCGCACCTCATTGATGTTCGTGTTCTTGTCGGTGAGGCTCTTGCCGTCGATGACGACCTCACCGCTCGTGATCTCCTCGAGCATGTTGAGGCAGCGCAGGAACGTCGACTTGCCGGAACCGCTGGGCCCGATGACGCAGACGACTTCCTGCGGCTCGACCTCGCAGTCGATGCCCTTGAGCACTTCGTTGTCACCGAAGGATTTGTGCAGATCGGATACGCGGATGATCATCAGTGAGTCAGCCTCTTCTCCATGACATTGAGGACCTTCGACAGAGTCAGCGTGATGACCAGGTAGAAGATCGCGACCGTCGTATAGATCTCGACGGCGTTGAAGTGGTTGGACGCGACGAGGCGGCCCTGAAAGATGAGTTCGGGAACGAGGATGACCGACAGCAGCGAGGTGTCTTTGATGCTGATGATGAACTGGTTGCCCAGCGGTGGGATCATCCGCTTGAACGCCTGCGGCCAGATGACATAGCGCATCGTCAGGTGCTGGGAGAGCCCGAGAGACCGTCCGGCCTCCATCTGCCCCTTCTCCACCGACTGCACCGCGCCGCGGACGATCTCGGCGATATAGGCTCCGGAGTTCAGGCCGATGACGACGATGCCGGCGGTCAGTGAGGGAATGTTGAAGCCGATGATGAGCGGCAGGGCGAAGTAGATCCAGATCGCCTGCACGAGCACGGGGGTCCCGCGCAGGACCTCGATGTAGACGGTCGAGAGGCTGTAGACGATCCTGCTGCGGGAGATGCGGCCGAGGCCGAAGATCGCACCGAGGATGAAGCCGATGATGAGTCCGACGACGGAGACGAGCAGCGTGTAGTACAGACCCTGCAGCAGTGCCGGGATGTAGTCGATGACTCCGACCCAGTTGAATTGGGCTAAGCGGGACATATCTTCCTTCCACAGGACTGCGGGCACGGGATGGCTCCCCTGCCCGCAGTCCGCTGTGCTCTCACAACTGGGATGTCAGTCTTCGGCCGGTGGTTCTTCGCCGAACCATTCCTTGTACATCTCCGCGTACTTCCCGTTCTCCTTGATGGTGGCCAAGGCTTCGTCGACGGCCTTGACGAGGTTCGGGTTGTCCTTGGAGATCGCGATGCCGTAGTCCTGCGCTTCGAGCAGGTCGCCGACCATCTTGAGCTTGTCCTCACCTTCGGTGCGGATGTAGTAGGCGACGTTGGGCTGATCGTAGAGGACCGCGTCGGCACTGCCGGACTCGACCGCGAGGTAGGCCTGGTCGAGCTGTTCGTAGGTCTTCGCCTCGGCGCCGTCGATGTTCTCGTCGATGTAGGCGGCACTCGTCGATCCGAGGCGGGTGGCCACGGTCTTGCCGTCGAGGTCGTCGATGCTCTTGATGTCGTCATTGTCGGTGGGCACACCGAGGATGAGACCGGACTTGTAGTACGGGTCGGAGAAGTCGATCGTCTGCTTGCGTTCGTCGGTGATGCTGATGCCGGCCACGGCGAGGTCGAAGGATCCGGTCTGGAGACCGGGGATGATGCCGTCGAAGTTCGTCACTTCCTGTTTGAGTTCGAACCCGGCTTCATCGGCGACAGCCGTGATGAGGTCGATGTCGAAGCCGACGTACTTGCCGTCTTCCTTGAATTCGAAGGGAACGAAGGAGGTGTCTGTGGCGTAGGTATACGAGTCTTCGAGCGCTGCGTCCTCGTCGCCGCCGTCGGAGGAACAGGCCGAGAGCCCGGCTGTCAGGGCCAGTTGTGCACGCGGATGAGGTGCTCGTTGGTGAAGGCCTGGAACGCCCACTGAGCGTTCTCGCGGCGGTGACCTTCTTCCCGAACTTCTGCCCTTCTCGAGGCTATCGGTCCACACCGAGGACATGAGACCGTCGAATAATGAACCGTTCCGGTGAAGTGAACTGATCGCAGAAGACCTGAGGTTTCCGGCAAGTCAAAGCTCCTCGAAGGTGGCACTGGAATCCTCGAACAACCGGGCATGAAGTCGAGCAATGGGGAACAGATCAGAAATTGTTACGACGAGCTTGGACTCTACGACCAGACGAACTCCGGTCGGTCGACGGGGCAATCGAGGGCCGCGCCCCGTCTGCTGAACATCGAGCTTGTGCGAAGTATCAATGCTCAACGGCTACTGCTCAAATGTCTTCCTCCCAGCTTCAGAAGGCTTCAGGATCCGCGTGACACGAGATATCGAAGTTTAGGAGGATAATGACCTTGTGCACGATTCCCGAAGAGACGCAAACCTTTCCGATGTTATGCGAGCAGTTGGTATACTGTATCGCCGCGCGACGCGCACGTTTGACCAGGACCAAAGCAGCTTGCCAGTCGGCACCCGCTCAGTGCTTGAGCTGCTTGCCCTCACGGCTCCACAGACGGTCCCCCGCATCGCAAAGACGTTGTTGCTCAGTCGCCAATTCGTGCAGCGTAGTGTCGACTATGGCGTCGATCAAGGATTCCTAGAGTTTCAGGAAAATCCGGCTCATCGCCGGTCGAGATTGGTTTCCGTCACCGTTGAAGGGCGGACCACAATTGAGGGCGTATTGCGTCGTGAACAGGAGCACTTTGCTGACGCCAGAGACCAGTTGACCGAGGACGAGATCTCGACCTGTCTGTATGTACTCAACATCATTCGCGACCAGACAGACTGGCGTCCTGCGACCGAAGGCGGAGGACTAGCTGGCAATGAGTTCGCGTGACCCGAGCGTGAAGAACCAAGTTCGCCATTCGTCGAGAGACCAGCCGCATTCAATGACGAGTGGGCCGAACGAGGCGACGCTTGCACATGCGTAGAGCAGGTCGGCGACGCGTTGCGGATGAGCCTCGGCCCTAGCTCCGGGCAGCTTCAACAATCGTTCAGCAAGGGTTAGGCTGAATCGACTGCGTTGCTCGTGCAATTCTTTCAACAGCAACGCCACGTCGGGATCTGCCGCTGCTGATTGTATAACGAAATAGATTGAAGAAACCTTCTCAGTTGCCTCTGCGACGTGGCTGGAAGCCATTCGCCACGCCTCTTCGACTGACGACATCTGTTCAATGTTCCGTGCCCATTCCCGGTCGAGGAGGGGACGCACGTCACCACCGCCAATTGCAAAATCATGAGCAGCTTTGAGGACTCCGACTTTCGACGTATACGCGGAGTAGATCGTCTGCACGCTGACGTCCGCCTGAGACGCGATATTCGTGATCGTAGTTGCGACATACCCCTCATTGACGAATAACGTGCATGCAGCTGCAGCAATGCGTCGCCGAGCCTGTTCATCTCGCGGCCTCCCTCGTCCCCTCACTGTTTTGACCTCAGCAGGCGCCGGACCTCAGTTCCGAGGAATTTGGGGTCCTCGACATGGGCGAGGTGTCCGTGACCCTTGAGCACGGTGACTTCAGCAGACGGGATGGCTGCGGAGACACGTTCGAAAGCAGGACCGTATGGCAGAACTCCCTGAGAATGTTCTCCGACAAGGAGGGACGCGTCGATCGCACTCCAGCCTACCGTCGGTGAGAAGCTGTTCAGCGCCTCCAGTTCTGACGCCAGTGGTCCAGCCAGGTCGCGAAGATGAGCCCAAGCCGGGGTATCACGCATCGCAGCAACTTCGTTTGCCGGTACGTTTGAGATGTCCCGATTGACGATGGTGACTCGTTCGTCTAGGTTGGCAGCGGCAAGTGCTGGAACTGCCTCTCCGGCGAAGGGCGGTAGGACCGGATCGTAGGCGATAACGGAAGTGACGCGACTATCTTGAGCGGCGGCTTCTAAGGCAATTGTGCCGCCCAGGCTCCAACCCACCAGAATGACCTCTCCCTGGACTTCGTCGATCCATGCACGCAAGTCGTCGACTTCGGTGGGGAGGTCGTAATCTGTCCCCTGAGGTCCGCTATCCCCGCGGCCGCGACGGTTGACGATCAGCAGGGGACTACGGTCGTCCATCGCTTCTGCAACCGGGACGAAATCGGCTGCGTCGGCCATTGCCCCGGGAACGATGATGATTCCAGGTCCGTTGCCGAAGCGCCAGAGCGCGTGCAACTGCACGCCGCCCGAGCAGATGAACCGTGACTCCATTTCTCACACATGCCTTCCTAGGCCTCTGAACTATTTTCTAGAATCATAGTACATGAAATCAATGCCAGAAGTGCACTCAAGTGCATTCTCCTGTTGACCTCGCGAGACGTTCGAGTTACTTTGATAGAACGAGATTCCAGAAAAGGACTGGATTAATAATGACACGATTCGCAGTCATCTACTATTCGTCGACAGGTTCAGTGCACGATTTGGCTGAGGCATATGCGGCTGGTGCAGAGGAAGCTGGAGCTGAAGTTCGACTTCGGCGAGTGGCTGAGCTCGTCCCACATGAGATAGTCGAAGCCAACGAAGCGTGGCGGGACCACCTTGAAGTAACCGCGGATATTCCGACCGCCGACGTCAAGGATCTGATCTGGGCGGATGGCTTCGCGCTCGGGACTCCGACCCGGTTCGGTCAGCCAGCGTCACAGCTCAAGCAATTCATTGATTCCGCGAGCGCCGCGTGGAGCGCTGGGCATCTCGCGGGCAAACCAGCTTCGGGATTCACGAGTGCCCACGAACGCCACGGTGGGCACGAGGCGACACTGCTGGCCCTGTACCACACGTTTTGTCACTGGGGGTCGATTATCGTGCCGACAGGTTATGAGAACTACGACGTTGCGCACGCTGCCGGCGGTAACCCTTACGGTGTCAGCAGTATTGGCAGTGAGGGAGCTCCCGGATTGGCGGTGCTCGAGCAGGCTCGGTATCAGGGTCACCGGCTTGCAATGTTCGCCCGTACGATGAAAGATTCCAGAGTCGAGGCAGCATGAGTGCCGTGACGGGTACTTTGCCCACGGAGTCCGAGTCGAGTAGGCCAGCCAACAAGCGTCGTTGGTGGGCTCTCGGTCTTCTCACCGGTGCGAACCTGCAGGCCTTCTCAGCTGTCACCATAATGAACGTGGCACTTCCGCAAACCCAAACTCAACTGGGGATGACCGCTGGTTCTGCTCAAGCTGTCGTCACCGTCTATTCTTTGACTTTCGGTACGCTAATCCTGGTCGGCGGACGGATTGCTGATGCTTTGGGTCTCCGCAGGTGTCTCATTGGTGGACTGGTCGCGTTCGCGCTGTTCTCGCTGTTAGGTGGATTAGCAGCACAACCGGCGATCCTTTTGGTGTCACGCGCACTGCAGGGCGGATCTGCTGCCTTCATCGCTGCAACGGCGATTCCACTGATGTCGGTGCTCTTCCCGGTCGGTCGGGGTCGTAACATTGCCTTCGGCACGCTAGGAATCGTTATGGGCATTGGCACGGCGGGGTCATTCGTATTCGGTGGCGTGATGGCCGACCTGCTGACTTGGCGGTGGAGTTTACTCATCAATGTACCGCTGGCCCTCCTCACTACCGCCGGGATCTTCATGATGATCCCGAAAGACAAGAGCAAATCGAACGTGCGTTTCGATCTCTTGGGAGCTGTTCTCGTGAGCGTATCGCTTGGAATGCTGGTTTTCGCCCTGGACCGAGCGAGCATTTTGGGCTGGCAACATCTCGGCACTCAGGCGCTGCTGGCCGGGGGCGTCGTAGGTATTGCGCTTTTCGTCGGTTCACTTCGTTTCGCAGAACAGCAACTGATACCGACACACCTCGTACATAACGGGGTGCGAGCAGCTGGCTACGTTGCTGCCTTCTTTGCAGGAATAGCGATGTTCGCGGGAATGTTCGTCCTGACTTCATTCATGCAGAGCGCTTGGGACGTTTCTTCAGTGCGGATGGGGCTTGCGTTCCTGCCGTTTGCGGCCGGTGCGGTCATCGTGACAGCAACTTTGCCTCGTATCCGTTCGTATATTGGGGCCCGACCTGTACTGGCGGGAGGTCTGCTGATCGCCGCCGGCGGTTTGGCCAGTCTGGGATCTCTCACTCCCACATCGGGTTATATCGGAGGAGTTCTGCCCGCTATGTTGTTGTTGGGAGCTGGCGGGACCGTCGTAATGATCACTGCCGGGGACGTTGCAACTGCTGGGGCGGGAGACGACTCCGGCATCGCGGGCGCTCTCGTGAATTCAAGTCAACAGATAGGTGCAGCACTCGGAACCGCGACGGTCGGAGCTGTGATCCATTCGGTAACGAAGGGGTCAGAAGTCGGCGACTCCGAAGTAACTGTTGCTACGGTAGCTGGTTATGCCCAAGGCGGACTTCTGGGTGCCGCCATTGTGGCCGCAGCTGCGATCGCAGTCTTTGTCATTCGAAACTGGCGCCTTTCACAGCGCCGTGACGGAAGAAGAAAGAATCATGCCTGAAATTCACGTTCTTGAAACAGATGTTCTCATCCACGCACCCTCAGCACGGGTTTGGGCGTTGATGCACGATCCTCGGCGATTACCTGAGTGGAGTCCTCAAGTGCGCTCGACGACTCTTCTCGATGGTGCCGAGGAGATCGCTGTTGGTGTCAGATTTGTGAACGATAATGCCCAAAGTGGACTGTCTTGGACAACGCATTGCGAGGTCGTACGATATTTGCCCGGCACCGAGCTAGCTTTCCGCGTTGATGAGAACTGGCTCATCTGGTCGTTCACGCTCAAAGCTGATGGCGCAGGGAAAACGCGGGTCATCCAGCGTCGAGAGGCTCCTGAGGGAATCTCTGATTACGCACACGGGCTGACAGAGAAATACATGGGCGGAACCATTGCATTTAACCAGACAATGTTCGAGGGTATGAGCCAGACATTGCTGAGGATGAAAGAGGCCTGCGAAAGCGGAATTGAGAAGACCAGCATTCCCGAACTACGTACTGCGCGATTGTGTCTCGATCTTCCCAAAACGGAGGACTCCGTACAGATCCTGGAAATTGCAGGTAACCCGCGCACTGTGGAACATAACCCTTCGGATTTTCTGACTGGTATTCCTGATGCCGAAGCGCTCGTCAATCGCTGGATCCGACATTGGGAGTTCTATGGCTACGGCTATTGGTGTGTGCGCGAGAAAGACCAGTCACGAATTGTGGGGTATTGCGGGGTCAAGAACATGACTGTCCAAGGACACAGTGTACTGAATCTTATCTGTCGCCTTCGCCCTGAGGTGTGGGGCCGCGGGTATGGGACTGAGGCGACACAAACCGTTCTTGACTGGGCGCAGCGAACTCATCCCAACAGGACGCTTCTCGCTCGTATTCGCCCAAAGAACAGCGCCTCTCGCAAAGTTGCTCTCAAGGCTGGGCTTATGCGTGACCCAATTCTTGACGAGGATGGAGAAGACGGACTCGACCTGAGCTTCAGTACTCGGCGAAACTCGAGCGGAAGCACCTACGCGTGATCTCTGCAGCAGACCGTTGCTAGCCAAGTATTATCGGGTCGATTGGCCAGCGTACTGAGCTTTAGCGTAGAAATCTGCCATTAGTTTCCAGAATACAAGAGTCAGTGTCATTTGAATGGCAGTAGCCGGAAGAGCTTGGTATGCCGACCTTCTCCGGGCGCCAACGATCGACACCACCATTGCCGCAGTAGACAAAACGTTGATAGCCGAAGCCTTGTCACAGCGGAGACGTTCGCTCCAGAGTTCTTCACCCAACATGGCTCGTGTCGACCATGCGTTTTCATTGCGGGGACTCCGGAAAACAATTGGATTCAGCAACATCCACGCGGTGACTGCTGCGCCTGCCCACGTGCTGCGTTTCCAGATGGGCAGAACAATGAGCGGGGTAGATGCCCAGCGTGACCACGCGCTGAGTGGATTCGAGTGCCGAGCAAATACCCAACGTTTAAGCTGGGCTGAACCGGTGCTCAAGGTTTCAGACTGGCGGTATCTGCGGGTGTCCATAGGTTCTCAATGCTCCTGAGTACTTGGCTATTCTCCTGGCAGCGATGCCAGGACGGTGGTGCTGCCTGCTGATCGGGATCAATCTCAGAATGGTTCTCGAAGGGATCCCAGCCTGAGAGCCTGCAACGTGATTTCGGCTATATGGCGATGGCCGACTGCGTTAGGGTGGGTGCTGTCGTCCATCCAAGCAGTTGGGGCTTCGGCGCCGAAGTGCTGACGCCAGTGTTGCTCGTGGTCGACAAGGAGGGCATCTTCTGCTTCGGCAACGTTGCGTATTGCTTCGGCATATGCGGTCATCCACTTGCGTCGAGGTACTGGTGCGTCTGGCATCACAAGGACTGGGGTATGGAGGACGACAGTCGCACGAATTCCGTGTCCCTGTTGCACGATCTCGGCGAGTCGCCTTTGGAAGTTGGTGAGTCCGGACTCACCATCTAAGGCGTCGTTTGTGCCGAGCGAAACGTTGAGCACCTGGGGATTGAAGCGGCCGACGAGATACTCGAAGTCAGCGTTTATTTCGAGAGCCGTCCAAGCGGAAACGCCTGAGTTGATCACAATGTCCTGCACCCGACGGAGCTCCCAGCGAACCTGCTCACTGACCAGTTCAACCCAAGAGCGAGAGCCATATGTGTGGAAGACCCCCTGGGTGATGCTGTCGCCGGTGAATACCCAGGTGGCTCGTGAAGTGAGGTCGAGTTCTTTCATTTCGAGGGAACCTCCAGTAGCGGATCGCTGGTGAGTGCAACTTAACCTTCTGTGCTGTGACTGACCCAGATATTGGGTTCGACATACGTCGCGATACCGAGCTCGGCATCGCAATGTACCGGAGCCAAAGCATCCGGCACGTGGACCGGGCCTGAGGTGTCGAACGGCAGACCTGTCCATGCTCTCCATTCGCTGAGCGTTCCCGTGACGACCATGGATCGCTGCGCTATAGATTCAACGGTTCCGCCGGCGCGCACGTGTGTGCGTAGCCACGGATCAAGAGGCAGGCCATCCTCGCGGGTGCGATGGACATATGCCTGCATGTCCTGAAAAGGATCCACTTTTCCGTTGGGTCGGACAGGGGCAAGGAGTTGGGAGAATCCGAGTCGTCGGGCATTGACGCGCACTGCCTCCAGGGCTTGGGCAGAAACTCCCTGACCTCGAGCATCCGATCTTACGGCGATTTCCAGCGCAGATATGGCGTTCGGTGTGCTCCCGGTCAACAGGCGGATCAATCCACGACGAATCGCGCCATCCCATCCGTCCGCTGGGAGCTCTCCATTTGGCGGTGTTTGAAAGGGAATCGAGTGAACTTTGGCGATGATCGCGTCATGGTCATCCAATGCCAGCAGCGTGTATTCGGCGAGCTGGAGGAGAATGTCGGCGTTGTAATACAGCTCGCCTATCGGGTCCTGCCGGATGAACTCCGGCCATGTGTTCTCCATATTTAGGAGTTCGCGAAGCAACTCCGGGCGAGTCTGGAGTGTGCTGAATCTCAACTTCATACATTCACGATAGTACGAAAAAACGTTTAACACAGTAGAATTCTAGAAAAGAGTTCGGAATTCACGGATGAGAGGGATCGGACGTGGCGCCAGGACCTCCTGGCGAAGCTAGAACTACGAGTGGACTCAAACCAGACTAGTGAAGGGGGACTGGGCTTGGGCTACGGTCGCAGGTGATGCCAGGAACCGTTGTGCGATGGCGAAATTGGCTTTACCTATGGACATAACCCACCACAACGTGTGTGGTGGAGGATGGCTGCTCTTGCCTCGTGAAGTGACCCAGCGGACTCCTGTCGATCAGTTTGCTCGTGAATGAATGGGTTGAAGATGTTCTTTCCGTAAGACGCTCAAGTGGCACCATCCTTTGCTATGTGTGGCGGATGATCGGCGAATGTGCCGTCTTGTTCCGGTCACGGCCAGTGTTGCCGGTGGGATGAAAGTGATTGCAGGTGCTGCAGAGCTATCTGCGCTTCGTCGCGATGGTTGAGGATTCCGACATCTGGGCTCATGCCTGGACATGCTTACAGACTGATGCATGAGATTTGTAGATCACATCGGAGAGATTCCTGCACGTACGTTCTAGCCGTGGTTGTGGTGGGTATCGTGGGCTCGCGCCGTACCGAAAGGGTTGTCGATGAGGTACCGCCAAAATCCGTCGTCTCCGCGGCGAGCGACGTCGGTTGCTGTGCCGCGGATGTTGATCAACTCCCCTTCTGGCGTGGTCCCCGAGATTGTCCAGTCGACAATGAGGAGTGCTATATCGTTCGTTTCGTACACATGGCGAAGCTGTACGGCAAGAGGCAATCCTAGCGCCTGAAATGATGTGTTCGCCGCGATTCGGTCCTGGCCAGAATGTGGAGTGCCAGGAGAAGAGACGAACGTACTGGATTCCTCGTACAGGAGTTCAACCGCCTGGGGGTCACCGCTATTGAAGGCGCGGGCGAATGCCGAGGGATGATCTGCTGCTGTGGTTGTAAGAGAGACGTTGGAGGTGTCAGTGAAATGGCTTTCAGTCATAAATCTAGTCAAGATGATCGCAATGTGACTAACCAATCGGAGAGTTACAGCGGATGGGACATGACTCTCGTTCCCGGGATGGATGGGCGCACACTTGAGCCTCATCACGACTGCTCGGTCGAAGTGGCACTTGAAGCTCTCAAGGGTCGATGGACAACCCTCGTTCTGCGAGAACTGATTCATGGAGACAAGTCGTATGGGGCACTATCGCAGAGCTTGCCAAAATTGAGCGACAAAGTCCTCACTGATGTTCTGACACATCTGCGCAAGTGTGGCGTGGTCAGCCGAACGGTGTTCCGGGGATTTCCAAACCGGACTCTTTATCGATTGACCGCGACCGGATGGGAAATTCGTCCGCTGCTGATCGAGCTTTACCGAACTGGTCTACGAATGAGAAAGTCATGCTGAGGTGGATCGTGCAATGCTTGGACACACGGTGTCGGTCGTCCAACAGGCAGAACAAGCTGTGTAATTTCCTACGACCGTCGGCGGGGAAATGTAAGCAGCTTCGTGAAGCTTTCAAGGCGGCGTAAACTCTTGAGGCCGAAATTTGGAGCTAATCGTCACCTCAGCAAATGATCAACGTGCTGGCACACTTTGGCACCCCTGATGTGCCCCAGACAGCCTAGTCAGAGGCGATCAGCAAAATCGATCGCTTTGTCTACCTCCGAGTTCTCCATGAAGGCGTGCAATGTCAGCGTCTGGTAGTTCAAAGTCGCCAGCACAGTCATTGACTCAGTGCTGAGTGATTAGGTGGTTCGAAGGTGCGAGGTAGACAGTTGCGTTTGTGGCTTTCTCGGCGTCTGAGCGACCCGTTGATAGTTCAAGTGATGGACTCGGGCATCAACCGCAGCGCCCGCCGAATGCAGGATTACATGCAGACTGCTTGTGCCGGGGTGAGCCTTAGAGATTTGCAGAGTACCGGTCCCCGGCTTGCGTCTAACTCAAACTTTTCCAAGGGGACAACACCCCCGTGCTGGACGATGCAACGCAGCCCTCGCAGGAGCAAATATTATCGACTCAATTGCAGCAGATGCGGTTGCATCCAGTCGATCTGAGCGGCGAAAGACCTGATGGGACCCACGCGTCACTGAGAAGATTCCAGGCGGACTGCGACTGAAAGCGAGGCCTCCTCGATCTGGAATCTCGTGACAGTATTTCTTAACGCGAACAACTCAGCGGTGACTTAGCGCTTGGATGTGCAGCCGTCCCGTCTGCCCTGTGTCTGACTCGCAGATCGAACTGGTCCATACATGCACTGGGACTGATGCAGGTTTTGGTGACATCTGATCTGGCTTGTTCACAGGCAAGCCTGGAAGGATAGACACCATGCCCCAGCCCTACCCGAAAGAGTTCCGCGATGACGTCATCCGCGTCGTCTTGAACCGCGACGAGAAGACCACGATCGCCCAGATCGCCAAGGACTTCGGCGTCCACGAAGGCACCATCGCGAAATGGCTCCGCCAAGCAGACATCGATGCCGGCAACAAGCCCGGCAAGACCACCGATGAGTCAGCCGAACTCCGAGAACTCAGACGTCGGACTCGCCTGCTGGAACAGGAGAACGAGGTCCTGCGCCGCGCAGCCGCCTACTTGTCGCAGGCGAATCTGCCGTCAAAAGGCTCTACCCGCTCGTGAGAGAGCTCGCCGCCGACGGTATCCCCGTTGCGGTGTCGTGTCGGGTATTGAAGCTCTCCCGCCAGCCCTACTACAGATGGCTGGCCGCCCCTGTCCCTGAAGCCGAGGTGAATGAGGCGCATCGGGCCAACGCCTTGTTCGATGCCCATGCCGATGACCCGGAATTCGGGTACCGGTACCTGGCCGATGAGGCCGAAATCGCCGGGTATCCGATGGCCGTGCGCACCGCGTGGCGGCTGTGCTCGGCCAACTCGTGGTTCTCCGTCTTCGGCAAGGCCCGAGCCAAGAACGGCAAACGGCCGGGCCCGGCCGTCCACGACGACCTGTGCGTCGTCACCGACGCCGATGGGCGCACCCGCCACGAGTTCCGAGCCGATGGACCGAATCAGCTCTGGCTGACCGACATAACGGAGCATCGCACCGATGAGGGCAAGCTGTACATGTGCGCGATCAAGGACGTCTACTCCTCGCGGATCGTCGGCTATTCCATCGGGGCCCGAATGAAGGCTCGGTTAGCTGTTGATGCCCTCGAGATGGCCGTGGCCCGTCGCGGTGGTGACGTGGCCGGATGCGTGGTCCATAGCGATCGCGGCAGCCAATTCCGGTCGAAGAAATTCACCCGTGCTCTGGCCCGCCACGGCCTGATCGGATCGATGGGCAGAGTCGGCGCGGCCGGCGACAATGCTGCCATGGAATCGTTTTTCGCCCTGATGCAGAAGAACGTTCTCGACCGTCGCCGGTGGTCGAGCCGGGAGCAGTTGAGAATCGTGATCGTGACGTGGATTGAGCGGACGTATCACCGGCGTCGGCGGCAGGCCCGGTTGGGTCGTTTGACACCGGTTGAGTACGAGGCAATTATTGAGTCACCTGCAGTCGCAGCGTGACACCCGAATTGTCACCTCTCCTTGCATCAGTCCCCTTGCCTGTTCGGGAAGAGTTCGAGTGGCTAGTGTTGCGGGTGCCGCCGAAGGTGAAGCACGGGGTACGAGTCGCCTCGGCGACCGTTGTCGATGGCGGCTGACAGGATGCCGTGCACGTGTTCTTCAGATCTGCGATGAGTAAGTTCCCGAACGACGGTCTTGAGACGGCCGAGTTGTCTAGAACTTCAGGCCACGGCGATTGGCGCGATGTGCTTCCAAGCGTGGTTCCCAAGACGCCGTGCTTCAGAGTTGATCTCTTGGAGCTGGACTCGTGTCGGGTCAGCGAGAGCCTGCAGCAGGGCTACGGGAATTAGCAGTAGTTCGTCGACTGTAGATCTCTTTGGTCCGACGTCTGGCGGAGCTCTTCTCTCGGTGGTGTGCAGTCCCCATTCATCATGCAAGAATCACCTAGAACCTTGTTCTGGATGCGGCTGCGGGGCCGACCAGGAGCCGACTTCGGACTACAAGAAGAACGACGCCGCTGCCTCGCAGTTTCCCCGTGCGGTGTCCTAAACCGTGCGACCGTATTCTGAACGGATTTACAGTTCAACGAGATACTCGGCCGGCGCTCGAGTGCCAAAGTGCCGATCGGGCCTGTCGCCGACATAACTCATCGGGCAATTCCAAATACGCTGTGCATATCACGCTCGTTTGTATCGACTGACCCACAATCCAGGTAGTGCTTCCGTGTCGCCGACATGCGAGAAGCCGAGTGCTTCATACAGCCGACGCGCTGGAGTGTTTTCGCGGCCAGTTGAGACGTCTATCGGCTCTGAGCCAAGAGAGAGTATCAGTTGGCGGGCCAAACCCAAGCGATGCCAGCGCGGTTCAACAAACAGACGATCCACTTCGAGTGAGAGAGCAGGTTTGGAATAGGCGATTGCCGCGACGATTGCAGAACTCGCGATCGCGACGTGCCACTGAAGGCCAGCAGCTACAAGCCTTGCTTCTGACTCACTGAGCTGGGGGATGCGGTAGTCGCCGATGAGCGCGGCTTCAATGAGGTAAGCCTGCCGTTGCAGAACGATCAGCTGACTGGATGCGTTTACGACCTCTTGGGGCTCAAGACGCGCAATGTTCACTCCATCACATGGGATGTTCATAGTGTCGAGCTACTTTCCGCGACAATCTCGGGACCCGGCGAATTTATCCCGGGCATACGACCGAATATAGATCCGGAGTGCACTGATGGTGAGCGAATCCATGATGCCGTACGTCGTTCCAACGTTCATGTCGTCAAAGATTCGATCAAGAGTGCCGGAGGCTAATCCGACGAGCAGGAGCCGCACCCAGGGTAGGAGCGTCGGGGGGACTGGGGCGCCTACTGGTCCAGTTCATGTCGGTGCTATCCATTTGGAGTCACCACGTCAGACTGTGCGCGTTGTCGACAGTTTTTACGGAGAGGACCGTTCTTGCAGGATTCGAACTTTGAATGTCCTGTTTTCGGGGTGGCTATTGCAAAGATTTACACGTACTCTAACAACTAGGTTGTCATAATTCTGATGCCGATTACAACCACATTTGCCGTCAGAGTGCACTCAGCACGGCGACCTCGGGGCGGTGCTGAGGTCGCTGTGCGTCTCAAGCGGAGAAGATCCGTGCGGTGCGTGAGTTCCGGTGAGCTCTTGCGCGATGATCTGGTATTGCATATTCTGTAAAGTACCAGAAGTACTTTACAAACCAATGGAGGTTAGCATGACAAAGATTGCCGTCATCGTCGGTAGTACCCGTCAACATCGTCGTGGACGTCAAGTAGCTGAATGGGTCTATGAGTATGGTCGCACCCACTCGCCGGTCGAAGTCGATTTCGATTTGATTGACCTGGCAGATTATTCCCTTCCGGTTCTCGATGAGCCCTATCCAGCTGCGTGGGGGATCTACCAGAATGATCACACCCGTAGATGGGCAGAGTCGATCGCCGCTTACGACGGTTACGTCTTCGTCATCGCGGAATACAACCACGGCGTACCTGGTGCGCTGAAGAATGCGATCGACTACCTGTACGACGAATGGACGAACAAATCCGCAGGGTTTGTCAGCTACGGCGCAGATGGTGGAGTTCGAGCGGTCGAACAGATGCGTACAATCTCGGCCGAACTTGGACTGGCAGATGTTCGCGAGCAGGTTGTTCTTTCAACTTTCACCGACTTCGACTATACAGAATCTGACCTTGCTCATCCCGCAACAGCGGGCGACTTTGCCCCAGAAGCTCGGCATGTGGACGATCTCTCTGCAACTCTGCATTCGGTTGTTGTGTGGGCTGAAGCCATGGCCTCGGTTCGTGTTTCTATTTCAGTATGAGCATCCCTGCGGGCAGTGCACGGAACTGAGCCGTGAGGAGGTGTCGGTATGTCAGTCCAAGATCCCATGTTCTTTCTGATGGTGAAGGGCGCGAGTGCGGCCCACCCTCCACTTTTCGAATCTCAACTTGGGGTGCGACGAACCAGCCTTCAAAGACTCGGGTCCATTCGGATTGCTCCTTCGGCGCCACCGGCGGAGCATCGGGTTCTCGTGAGCCAGTTGCGCGGGGCAGCGTCATGGCTGGACCCCCTTGCGTCAAAATCTGGTGACGAGCCGCCTCGGGGCAGACTTTCGGAGCTCTCGCCGCCATTTTCAGGCTAAGAAGCAGAAGGGATTGTCGCGAGCCAGGGATCTACCGGTCGCAGAATTGCACCGTGCTCGGCAGGCCGGGGCCGAGGTTGGCTTCCCAGGCCACGGAGAGATCACCGTTGATAGGAGCCGATGTGGGCTGAACCCCGGTGGGGGACCGTGTTCGCCTGCGGCCATCGGTCGGGTGAGCTTACGGTCAGCACCGCTCACCACCGTCCTGGTTCCGGGACCATCAGATGCCCTGCCAACGCTGTGTGCAGAACCGATACAACTGTAATCCTCAGGATGAAATCATGAATACATCTGCTGAATCCGCAGTTCGACTTCGAGAACTCACAAAAAATTTCGGAGATTTCACAGCAGTCGATGCCATTGACCTGAGCGTAGAGGCCGGAAGCTTCTATGGCATCGTCGGGCCGAATGGGGCTGGGAAGTCCACTACCCTGTCGATGATCGCCGGTTTGTTGGCTCCAACCGCAGGTACCGTCAGCCTCGCTGGATTCGACATCGTCCGAGAGCGAGAGCAGGCTCTTGGTACCCTCGGCATCATGTTGGAAGGGCTGTCGCTGCCCGAGCGCCTGACAGGCGCAGAACTGTTGGAGTATACGGCCGGGTTGCGCGGCATGGATACGCGTTGGCAAGAACGGTCGGATGATCTGCTGACTATTCTTGAACTTGACCGCGCACCGAATACGCTCATCGTCGACTACTCCACCGGTATGCGGAAGAAGATCGGTCTCGCAGTCGCACTTCTGCATCGACCCAAGGTACTTGTACTCGATGAGCCGTTCGAAGCGATAGACCCGATTTCTGCACATTCGATCGAAGCGCTCCTCCGGCAGTACGTCACCGGGGGCGGCACAGTGTTGTTATCCAGTCATAATATGGATGTCATTGAGCGCACATGCACGCGCGTCGCTCTCATGAGCCGCGGGCGAATTCTGTCCGATGGCACGATTGCTGAGGTTGCAGCTGGAAGGACGCTCAACGCGGCTTTCGTTGAATTCATTGGTGTGGCTCCTCAGCGCGAGTTGGACTGGTTGTCATGAGCATGTGGCGTGGGTTTGTTTCGCTTAAACTCCGCATACTTCGGCATGGCCCGCATGGCGATCGAGTTTTCGGGCTCATCACTGGTTTGGTTGTTGCTTCTGGCGTTGTGACACTAGCGGCTCTCACCAGATCTGGCACGCTCGACGACAGCTGGCTTACCGCAGCTATAAGCATTCTTGGAGTCGCTTGGTTTCTCGGGCCGATTCTGCTTCCTGGAGCAGTCCCGGTACTCAACCCGCAGTGGTTCCGGACGTTGCCGAAGCCACCGTTTCGGATCGCTGCGGCACTGGCACCCAGCGAGATGTTGAGTGTGGGTACAGTCATCACCGTCGCGTCCTTGAGCGGATTCGTCGTACTCGCGTCGGTCCACGACGGGATTACTATCGTTGCGGCGCTTGTGGCAGTCATGACGCAACTGTTCTTCTTCGTGTGGTTGGGCCGTAGCGTTGGCGCTCTGGTCGTATTCATGCTGCGGTCTCGTGTTGGTGGGTGGTTTGCCGCGTTCCAGATGTCTGCACTGCTGGCAATATCCTTTGCCGGGTGGATTCCGGTCGCCGCATTCCTCGTGCCAGACCTGGGTAGTGGTCGCGCAGACGCTTATACTGGCGAATTCTGGACCGAGCTGCCGGGTCCACTGGAACAAGTTCTTCTTGCTGCGCCGACGGGTTGGGGAATGGCAGCAATCAATGCCGCCTCGGTTTCGGCTGCGCCAGTCGTGGTGATGCTGCCATTAGTCGGTCTCCTGTCGCTCGGGGTATTGCTTTGGATGGTGTGGGTGGTGCTCACTGCGGCGACACTGAGACAGCCTCCAACGCGGGCCAGCAGCCGGCTAAAGGTGCGAACTAGGCGGGCACTATCAGCTCGGAGGTATGCAAGCCCACTGCGCACAGACCCGGTGACCGCTGTTGCCAAGCGTGAATTGAAAACTTGGTTACGCGATCCGCAAAGGGCGCTTGAACTGCGCCACGCTTGGATGACACCACTGCTCATGGTGCTGCTTGTGATTCCGACTGCGTGGTATTGGAGCGTCCCGTTTGTTGGTGTTGCTGCCGCTGTTTTCGCGGCAATGGTGGCCATCAACACCTATGCACTTGATGGCACAGCACTCTGGCAGTTGCTGACGACCCCAGGTGCGATCCGCGCTGACGTTCGTGGGCGGCAACTTGCCTGGATGCTGATGTTCGGGCTTCCGATATTAGTAGCCAGCACAACTCTCAGCCTTGTTGTTGAATCGTCGTTGGCACACGTTGCGTTGGGAGCCACTCTCGCTGCGGTCGGGGTAGCCTGCGGCTGCGCACCACTGATAAGCGCACTCATGCCAGCGGTCGGCCGCGATGCCCGTGAACGAATATCGACTGGACAAAATGCTGGAAACCCGGCGGGCGGACAGATGATGTCGTTCGCCCTCGTGCTATTTGCTTCGTTTCTTCCGGCAATACTGGCGGCCGTTTTGCAACTTGGAGACCTCTGGGTTTTCCACCTCATTTTTGGGCTCACCACAGGGGGGATCAGCATTGCAGTAGCCGGGCCGCTGACAGTCGAACGACTGGTCATCACCGGACCAAAGCTGATGGCCTCAATAAAGTCTGGATGACTAGACCTGGACGACTAGACGCGAATCGCCCCGGGGATAATAGAGGCGGGGTGATTGGGAGATGGAGATACTCTCTTGCCAGTGAAATACACCGATGACCTCGGGGCGCGTGCCGTCGATCTCGTCATCTACGCTCAAGCTGATCCCGAGACGGCGAACGGGGCGGTCATCCGCGTCGCGAACCAGCTCGGTCTGAGTAAACAGACTCTGCGAGTCTGGGTGCGCAAGCACAGGGACATCGGTAAAGCCACCCCCGCCGGCCGAGTCGGTCGACCTGGAAGCGAAGAACCGGCGGCTGCAGGTTGAGTTGACCTAAGCAAAGAAAGCGAACGAGATTCTGAAGGGAGTCTCGGCTTCAGCGACGACAATCGCGACGAGTTCGGCATCACACCAATAGTGCGCGCCCTGTCCGGGACTGTGGCACGGATTGCTGTGAGCTCGTGTATGCGTTCAAGAGCATCAATCAGCAGCCAGAGCTCGACGGGATCAGGCTCTGATGGTGATGATCGAGGATGCCTATGAGGCGAACTATTCCTACTACGGCTACGGGCAGCAGTTGATATGGAAGGCGATCAACCGGGAGTACGCTGACCAGTACAGGCATGTTGCTGGCTGCACGGCGAAGCGGTTGATGCGACAGTCGGGCATCGACGGGTTCCAGCGGGAGCGTCCGAAGACGGTCTCAGCTAGGACTGAGGAGTGCCCGGATGATCGCGTCGAACATCAGTTCGCGGCACCGGCACCGAACTGCTTGTGGGTCGCTGACATCACGTATGTGCCAACGCAGGCTGGGTAAGTGCACACGACGTTCATCCTTGATGTTTTCCATCGCGAGATCGTCGGTTGGCAGGTGACGAACCATATGCGGGAGTCGCTGGCCAGGGACGCTCCGCCAATGGCGCTAGTGGCGAAGTATCGGGCTGGCGAAGCTGTGTCCGGGCTAGTCCACCATCGCGATCGTGGCATTCAATTCCGATCGACTCGCTACGTAGAGACCCTGGCGGAATCAGAGATCGTCGCGTCGGTGGGGTCGCGCGGGGACTCGTACGATAACGCTATGGCCGAAGCTCTGATCTCGGCCTACAAAGCCGAGCTCGTCGACCGGAAAGTGCAGTGGAGGTTGATCGAGACGATAGCTGAAACGCCGAAATAGGTGGCTTGATACAACCAGCCACGATTGTATTCAGCGCTGAGCCGCCGCCCGCCGTCCGAGGTCCGTTCGGAGTGGATCAACCAGTCCGTGGATGAGGTTACGTCTGCTTAAGAAACCGAGGTAAGGAGCCCGTACGAAACCCGGGTTTTGACAATAATCCTTGACCTCGACCGAAGCCGATTGGCCAGGTTGAAGTTGTCGCTCTCGGACGATGATCACCCGGGGCGCTCGTTGCATTCGAGGGCCAGGTGCAGTGTGGTGGTTCGGGTCAGGTCACGGCGTTAGTCGTCGTTCCCGGCGATTGGGACCGAGGGCTTGGAGTACTCCAGATCCGATGTTCCCTCTGACGCGGACGACGGGATGCTTGTCTATCGGGGCAGCGTTGGCTTTGAAGGTGATGACTGCGATCCGGCTGCGATCGAGCTCGGAAATGTCGACACCCCAGCTGTCAGGTACAACGATCTTCAGTGTGCCAGTGCGTGCGGAGACGCGGATGTCGATGCTTGTTAGGCCAGTGATGATATCGAGGAAGTTGAGTTCAAGCAGTCTGCCAGCCGGCTTGCAATGCAGGTACGGTGACACCAGCCATCTCCCTCGTCGGATAAGGCCGTTCCACGGTGCGCGGAGGACCTCTCAGTTGTCAGGAGACCAGCCGTAGCCAGAACCCGCCGATCTCTGGGTTCCTGTGGCGCCAGTCAGTATTTGGGTCGAGGGCAACTCGGTGCCAAGCCCCGCTAGCGGGCGATCGAGATCGATAGGGAATCGAGCGGCTTCGACCAGTTCCATGCGTTCTTCGAGTTCGACGATCGTGATACGGCCGTCACCAGCAGCAGCCCGGAGGGTCTCTATTGCGTGATCGCGTTCATTGTCCCCGATTAGAACGGTACGGGATGGGTCATCAGACTGGTCATTTTCGGCCGACATCCTTGTCGCTCCTCTGCTGTGCGGTCTTTTGTTACTGGCCTTGCCAGATTCGACTGGCCACGTTCTTTACGGTACTGGACTGACAGGAAATGATTTCAGTCTAGTTCGTAAAGTTGCGGCTATCGACATTTTGTGTCGTAAACCCGAGAACGAATACGAAGCCCACCCATCATTTGCGGCCCTCAAGTTCCCGAGACGAGTACTCGTAGAATCGCGTCTGCAACTATTGATGAACCCCTGAAAGATGCAATCTCCGATAAAGACCCAGATTGACTGGGGCGAAGACGCTGGGCCGCTGGGGTTTCTTCACGGGCACGTCCTGGTTTTTAGCGGATTTTGTCTTTATGGCACATGCATAAGAGGAGTTCTGTTCTCCGACTTATCGATATAGACGATCAATATACCCGAAGAAATCGGTTGGACGGCATGGTTTACGGGCGACAGAATTGAATTTCAATACGCCAAGAAAGGTCAGAGTATGAGCACATATGAAGTTCGCGCTATAAGAGCGCAAGTGTGGGTATCGGCCGATGAATCGCAGCGAAACCGGAGGCCAGCGGCCCGTGGCCCAGCTGACAACGTGACGACTGCAGTCTATTTGACCATGCAAGGAGCCAGCTATGAGTGAAATGCCCGTGAAGCGGTCGCCGGATGCAACCAGACCCGCAGACACTTTGACGATGACTCTCTTCCATGCGGCACTGCGCCGAGATCTCGAACGAGCCCGATTCCTGCTAGAGAACCCGCATTGGTTGAGTCCGCGGCGTGCACGCAGGCTCGGTCGGATGCTGTTGTGGGATATGGGTGAGTTGCGCCGGCACCATGAGGGAGAAGACCACTATCTGTGGCCCCTGCTGCTCGAGCGCTCACCGGAAAGCTCTGAACTGCTCAATGCTATGGAAAATGAGCACCTGGCAATCGATGAACCGCTTGCGGAACTTGAGGTTGCTGCCCGCGGTCTTGTCGCCGCACGCAATGGGCCACAGCAGGTTCTTGCCGCCCTCGATGTGCTGGAAGGTCCGTTGCGGACGCACCTCGAGCACGAGGAAGCCGACGGGATGGACATTGTGACCCGTGTGCTCAACCATCAAGAATGGAAGGAGTTCGAACAGCGTGCATGGGCTGCAGGTTATACACCCCTCGAAGCGCTACGGTTCCTCGCCTGGATATGCGATGGAGTCGATTGGAGCCCTTCTGTGTTGCGGCGGACTCGTATGCCCGTTCCGTTCTGGCGTGTACTGTCCGGCCCCCTTTCGTCTATCGCAGCGGTGCCGGGTGCGAGTGTCTGGGCGGGCACTCCGGCTGCTCGGATCAGGAGCCGGGTGACCCCGAGATGAGCAGGAGTCCCGACTCGGCTCAATGGTTTCCAATCCCCTCGATGAGACGGGTGACGAGGATTTCTGTAGCCGGGGCGTGGAGGTCGGGACCGGTGACGAGACCGACGTCGACCTGGGGTTCAATGCCGTGCTCACCCACGAGTGGTACGCCCCGACCTTGTGCGAACGAGTCAGGTAGTACAAGCCAACCAATGCTTCGAGCGTACAGCTCCTCGGCGATGGCAGGGGTCGCGACCTGGGCGACGATGTTCAGTGAGATTCCAGCCCGCCGAGCCTCCGTCTCCAGTGCTTGTCGAACACCGACCCCGCCATCGAGGACGATCAGGCGGGCTTCATGCAGCTTTGAAAAGGAGATCGCGGACTCCCCATTCTGCGGTGGCGAGTCACCGACCACGATAAGTGGATCATGGAGCAGCCGTTCCCATCGCAGGGATGTGGTGCCGAACCGGACCACCAGGGCAATGTCCAAAGAGCCGTCAGCGATGGCGCGTTCGAGGGCATCGCTTGACTGCGAAGTGATGACGAGATCAATGCCGGGGAAGTCACTGGCGAAGTCTGCCAGGATTCTGCTCAGCCCAGGAACTGTGGCCTCGGCGATGATGCCGAGCCGTATCCGTCCATGGCGGACTCCTGCCAAGTCGTCGACGACCTGGCGTATCGCGTCTAATGACGACAGAGCGGTCCGAGCTGCAGGTAGGACGGCAGCTCCCACCGGAGACAGGCTCACCCTCCGCGTGCTGCGCAGGAGAAGACGATGGCCCAGCGCTGTCTCGAGTTCCTTGATGCGCGAACTGATAGTCGATTGGGCCGTACCGATTCTATCGGCGGCGGCGCTGAACGATTCCTCCTCAGCGACGAGGATGAATGCTTCGAGCTTGGACATGTCCATGTGAACGTACCTTTCGTGAAAAGAAGGTGACTTTGTGATGCAACTTGGCCCCCGAGCTTCTGACGCCCGCGCGAGCAGGGGCGGATCACCATGGCCAGCCCTCCCACAGTTCGTACCGCGACTGGGAGCTGGGATGTCCGTTCAGCCTTGCAGGAGGAATGGCGGACCATATGATCGCTGGGCCGGCGCGCCGATGGGCCGAGGATCTACTGCCGCACTTGCGGTCTGCGCGCCTTGACCGTGTCGTGTATTCCTTCACCGTTTTCGGTGCGATGGTTGCGGCCCAGTCCGTCGGGGTGTCTTTTGGTGTCCTTATTCCAAATATCTATTCCATGCCCACGCCAAGCCAGCCACCGATGGGAATGGTGTTGTCGCCTTCGCAGACCTTCGTCGGACGGGGAAGGGACCGCCTACTGGGCGAGATCGGCACTCGGATGCTTGCGCACTATGTGATGCCTCGGTTGAATGCCCTGCGCCGGGATCTTGACCTGCCGCAATTGCGCAATGCGTGGCAGCAGGTCCACGGAGCTCGGCGTGAGCTGGTTCTGAGTTCCCATGCATTCGACATTGCGAACAACTGTGATTCTACTGTGCGGTACGTGGATCCGATGCTTGATGACCCGGGCTGGGCACATTCGCACCACTCTGTCGAACCTCGGGGCGAGGGTCCTCTGATCCTGGTCGCGATGTCGTCGGCAGAGCAGGGGCAGTTGGGGGTTCTGCAGAACGTCATCGAAACGTTGTCCATTCTGCCCGTTTGCGCCGTCGTGACGACCGGGCTCAGCATCGACCTCTGCGATCTGAGCGGTGGCGCCCGTGTGGAGATCGTTCGGGCCGCCCCGCACCACGACTTGATGACGCACACCGGTTTGGTCATCACCCACGGCGGGCACGGCACTGTCATGAAATCCCTGACTGCTGGGCTGCCGATGGTGATCCTCCCGCAGGGGCGTGACCAGGCAGACAACGCGGTTCTTGTGTCCTTACGTGGAGCAGGGATCACGCTTCCACGAGATGCACCCGCCGGGCAGATCACCCACGCTGTGGTTGAGGCGCTGAAATTGCCGGGATACTCGAAGGCAGCCCGTATGCTGGGGGAGGCGATTCGGCACGAGGTGGCCGGCAGCAATCTGGTCTCCGAGTTGGAGCCTTCGTATGGTGACACGGTCAACGCCTGAATCTTCATCGATGGCGTGTGCCTTGAGTAGCCCGCAATGCATCAAGCGGCGGCTGCGGTCTGCAGAGGCATGACAGTAGACAACGCAGCAGGTTCGTCTCGTTGAGCCCGGCCGTCAATGAGAAGCCCCAGACGATGGCAAAGTGCAAGAATCCGGTACTCACTCGTTTTCATTGCGAGTCACGACGGATCGGTTGTGATCATGAGCTGGCCGTTGGCTGGTAGGTCATGTGTGTGCGTTTCAATCAGGTCGGTCTCCCCATCTGTAGGTAAGAATTCGGCGTGCTGGAATCCCATGGGAAGTCCGTGGGCCAACCAGAGGGATTGACGGTCCATGAGTTGGGCATGAACATGAGGTTCTGTGCTGTTCCCCGAGTTGCCGCAGTCGGCGATGTGATCTCCAGCCTTGACTCGATCGCCCACCTGTATTCGAAGAGACCCTCTGCGTACGTGGGCTACGACGGCGAACGTCCCGTCGTCTGCACGGATCGTGACGTGGTTGCCGAAGATCCAGTGGGGGCCACCGATTGTTCTCACGCTCTGCTCGATGGCGAGGTAGATATGGGAGAGCGGACTTGTCCGGCTCCGGTGGTCTCTCTGCCAATCGGTCGCATTGGCGACTACCCCATCGACCATGGCGAGTACGGGTAGCCCATGACCCGGGAACTGATGGGCTGGGAGCATGCCGGTCGTCGTGGGGTAGTCTACGGCGACCTGGCTCTCCTCGGGCCACGCGACGAGGTCGATGGCGTGAGACTGTCCGAACATGCGCAGTCCATGGCTGGGAACCTTCGTTGCGGGGCTGTTCGCCGCCAGCCATCGGCCTCTGACAGGTGGGTGCAGAATGCGTAGCTGGGTTGGATGGCGGGGCCGGCCGAAGGCGCAAACAGCCAGAAAGATCGCTGCTAGCGTCAGTGCGGCATACGACGCATCGGTCAGTACGGACAGCAATGGTTGCGGGGTCGGGAGAAATGCTGCCGCGGCTGTGATCAACATAATGGCGACCACGGCGTAGGCGAGTACGATTCGGACTCTGAACATCCAGTCCCGTAGTGCGGTCACAGAAGACTGGGGGCTGTTGTTGACGCTCGTCATGTCGACACTCCTTTCGTCAGGATAGTTCCGATGGCGGTGCCCAGAAGAGTGGGGTCTTCGACGTGAGCCAGGTGTCCCTGCCCGGGTAAAACCGTGACCGATGCCTGTGGGATGCGCTCCGATACACGGTCGAAGACAGGACCATAAGGTTCGACCGCATGTGAACGTTCGCCGACGATCAGCGCCGCAGCCACGCTCTCCCATTTCTTACTGGGCGTGAAATTGTTGAGCGCGGCGAGTTCCGCAGCGAGGGGAATGGCCAGTTTTCGCAGGTGTGACCACTCGGACTGATCCTTCATTGCTTCCACAATCTCGGGTTCTAGCCCGCTGATGTCGCGGTTGATGACGACAACCCGTTCATTGAGATCGGCTTCTTCCAGCATCGACACGGCACCCTTAGCGAACGGAGGAAGCACAGGGTCGTAGGTAACCACTGATCCAACGCGCGTCCTGGGCGGCATTTTCGAGTGAGGTCGTCCCTCCCCGTGGCTCCACCCCACGAGGTGCACCGGCTGTTCAAGATGATCGATCCAAGCTCGCAGATCACCGATCTCGGTGTGCAGGCTGTAGTCGGCACCCTGCGCGTCGCTGTGGCCACGGCCTCGACGGACGATGATCCACGCCGGGGCCTGCGTAGTTCATCGCCTGCGCTACCGCAGCGAAATCGTGCGAGTCGGCCATGGCCCCAGGCGCGACCATTTCCGGAGGCCCGGACCCCTGTCGCCATAGGGCGTGCAGTTGTATGTTTTCGCGCTCGATGAGTGCTGATTCGAAGTCATGGTTCGTGATTGTCATATGTAATCCTCATCTGAATCGGCGTCGTCGTTGACCCGAAATCGCTTACCGGTACCTTCATCGAATTGCCCACACCGCGAGTCGATGGCAAAACAAAAGTATAGTAAAAACTATACTTTACAAAAAGAGAGTTCGACAGCGTCGTCGTCGATGTTGCCGTCCTCCGGTACTGTCACCGCCGTGCATGGGCAGTGAATCCGCGTTGAAGGGCCGACTGGGCAGCAGTTGACACGGCGGCGTCGAGCGGAATAGAGATCGTGGGTCAGTGCTCGAGGAATTGGAACCGAAGCAACCGTCGATGCCCTACTTGCAAAGTTCTGGGACCTGGTCGGCGAGCCTCGTCGAGTTGCGGACTGGAGCGCACAGATCGTTTCGACGGAATTTTGCGACGATGCGGAGGCCGCATCACTTGGCGTCCGCCTCGTCGACAGCAACCACGACTACGGAATGACATAGTCAACATCTGCGAAGATCGTGCGGTTCGTGCCCTGCTGCGAAATGACATTTCAGGTCGACGAAAACTGGCTGGTGTAGTCATTCACTCTGAAGTCGGTGGACGGGGAGAAGGCCCGGGTGGTCCACCGCCGCGATTCTCCAGAAGGAATCTCGGACCGGGCATATGTAATGACCGAAAAGTACAAGGACGGAACCGCCGCGTTCACGCGCAGCATGAGGAACCGGATGGTCCAGACTCTGCTGCGGATCAAGATGGCCACGGAGCAGGAGAGCTTACAAGCGATTCGTCCCTTGTGAGCGGGTCCCCGCTGTCTCCACACATCACGCCTGGTTCTCGAGGTACCTGAGTGTAGAGATGCCGCGGAAGTATTCGCCGTCGTCGGAGACCACCGCGCTGTCACGTACAACCCTACGGACTTCGTCAGTGGCCTTCAGGAGGCGAACAAGCTCATCCAGATGTGGCTTCACCGCTGGGTGGCTCACGATTACGGGTACTGGTGCGTGCGGGAGACGCGGACGGGGCGGATCATGGGCTACTGCGGGATGAATAGAATGCATATCAATGGCTGGCCGGCACGCAGCCTGATAGCTCGGTTCCATCCGGACGTGTGGGGGTTGGAGTATGTGACCGAAGCGGTCATGGCGGCGCTGATATGTGCCGGCACTCACTCAGGGGACGGGTCGGTTGTAGCTCGGACGCGACCAGTGAACCTGGCCTCGCGAACCGTGGCGCTCAAGCTGTGCCTTCGACGCGACCCGGGCAGGGATGAGCGCGGGATCGACGAGTATTCAGTGACCGTTCGACGTGACGATCGCTGCTCGAGGCGGAGAAGCGCGATTGAAGGTGAAATCAAACTTTCGCGTAGATGCTCACTGTTTTCGCGAATGTAGCCGAGGGGTCTTGTGCCGGAAGGAGTCAGTCGCTATCGTATGTAAAGTACAAGAAGTACTTTACAACTGAAGGTTTGACAATCATGACTCGCATCGCAATCATCGTCGGCAGCACCCGCGTACACCGTCGTGGCCGAATGGTGGCCGACTGGGTATACGAGCACGGACGAGAGAAAGCGCCGGACGGAGTGCACTTCGACATCGTCGATCTGGTCGACTTCGCCCTCCCGGTCCTAGACGAGCCTGCACCCGCAGCGTGGGGTGTGTACGAACATTCCTATTCGCGGCAGTGGGCTGAGACCATCGATTCATACGATGGGTACGTCTTCGTTCTTTCCGAGTACAACCACGGGGTACCGGGTCCGTTGAAGAATGCCATCGATTATCTGTACAACGAATGGATCAACAAATCGGCCGGATTCGTCAGCTACGGAATGCAAGGTGGCGTGCGCGCAGTTGAACAAATGCGTATGATCGCCGCCGAGCTGGGACTTGCCGATGTTGGCGAACAGGTCGTGCTGTCGACGTCTACGGACTTCGACTACACAGGCTGGGACGAGTCCGACCCTGCGACGACAGGAGCATTCGCCCCGGCGCAACGACAGCTGGCCGACCTGACTGCCACGTTGCATGCGGTGGTGACCTGGGCTGAAGCGATGATCACCGTGCGGCAGAAACTGCTAGCGGCATGAACACGCGAACATCATCTTGGGCCGTGCCTGTTATTCTCCTCGGCGGAGTGCTCCTGCCGTTGGCGATGTCCGGGGCCAGTGTTGCAGTGCCGGCCATCGGTGATGACCTGGAATCCGCAGGTTCTGCGGCGTCATGGGTAGTCACCGGGTACTTTCTCGCAGCTTCATCGCTCATGCTGGTCACAGGTTCCCTGGGGGACAACCTCGGGCGGCGACGAACTTATCGCTTGGGCGTTGTCATCTACGTTCTCGGCGGGGCAATTGCCGCTTTTGCACCGACCATCTCTATTCTCCTCGTGGGGAGAGTGCTGAGTGGAATGGGGGCCGCGGCAGTGATGGCTGGTGGAGCGGCAACTGCTGCAGCGGCATTCAACGGTCCTGCAAGAAGTCGAATGTTCGCCGCGATCGGGACAGCGGCCGCAATCGGACTTGCGGCGGGTCCCGTCGTATCGGGAGGACTGGTCGAAGCCCTCGGATGGCGGGGCGCATTCATGGCGTTCGCTCTGGCGGGGCTGGTCGTGTTCGGCGGATCATTCGCCTTGCCCGAATCTCACGGGGACGAATCGGTACGGATTGATTGGATCGGTGCCGCGTTGGTCGTTGCCGGCCTCTGCTCCTTTATGCTCGCGATAGCGGGGGCTCCGAGTCGCGGCTGGGCGAATCCGATCACTCTTGGAGCCGGCATGCTTGCGCTTGTGTCCTTCGCATTACTTCGTTTTCATGTTCGCAAAGTCCCTTCTCCCATCATCGATTTCTCGCTTCTGCGCGACCCGAACTTTTTGGGCTGGTTGATCGCGTTGGCGACAGTGTCGTTCGGCTACGCCGGGCTGCTCGCCCACTTGCCCAGCTACCTGCAAAGTGTCTTCGCATACTCTCCGTCACAGTCGGGGCTGATGTTGTTGACTCCAGTCGTCCCTATGGTGCTGCTGCCGATGCTGGTGGGGCAGCTGAGCACCAAGGTGCCGGCGAGACTGATGATCGGACCGGCCCTGTTCGCCATCGCTGCCGGTAATGCATGGCTCGGGTTTGCGGTGTCTCTCGATTCCTCCGCATCAGACCTGATCCTTCCTCTGGTGCTCATCGGTCTCGGCCTGGGGACGGCCACAGGCATCGTGGACGCGCAAGCCATGAACCACGCTGAGCCGGAGAAGCACGGGCAAGCAGCCGGCTTGATTAACACAGTTCGAGGAGCTTCGACAACTCTCATTATGGCCCTGTTCGGGTCTGCGATCGTGGGGCTCATCGGGCTGAGTACCGGCGATCCGCAACTTGCGGGCAGGCTCGCGACGGGTGCCGACATCGGCGGCGATACGGTACTCGCGGGTGCAATAAGCTTCGGCTGGACTTTTGCTCAGTGGGGTCTCGCGGTTGTCTGCGCAATGGGCGCAATCATGGTCATGCTCCTTCTCAGGCGGCCAGAACGCAGCGGCTATAAGAGCGTGTCTGAATGGAGCGAGGTAAAATAGGTGCTTTACACTGCATCAAGTGCATCACTAGCAATGAGAGGTAATTGATGATTTCGACATCGAGCACGTCAGGCCCGGCCGGAAAATCAACGAGCCGCTTGCGCCCTGAGAAGCGCGCTGCAATTATGGAAGGCGGTCGGAAAGTGCTGGCCCAGCATGGGATCGAACGAGCAAGTATCGACGCTATCGCCGCTGCGTCCAAGGTGTCCACGAGAACGATCTACAAGCATTTCACGGATAAATCGACGCTGTGCACAGATATCATTGCCGAATCTGCAGCTCGCGTGGCCGAGGATATTACTGTACTCATTGAGAAGTACTTATTGGGTGTAACCAGTGCTGATGACCGAGAATCGGCATTGACCAACTTCGCAACGGCGTGGCTTCTATCGGACGCACCATCAGAAGATCACCGCATACTTATGGATCAGATGCATGGTATAGCGTTCCATGAGGAGCCTGCCCTCGTCGAAACGTGGTACCGCGCAGGACCCGGGTTGGTCCTCGATACTTTGGCTGCGGCATTCACTACCTGGGGCGAGCGTGGACTTCTTCTCGTCCAGCGATCCGACATTGCTGCAGCGCACTTTGCTCAGCTCGTGTCCGCGCGCCCCAACATTGTCGCCAGTTCGAAAATCAGTGCACGAGAGCGGACAACCTGGGTCAGTGCTGGCGTCGAAGTGTTCCTTCGGGCGTATCGCGCATAGGATTCTCGTTCGCCGCTAGGGGCGGCAGCAACATAGGCACGGCAATTAGCGGCTTCCATGGCTTGCCGTTGGGGACCGTATCGATATGGAACCAGTGATGCCAACTTAGGCCAGACGCATGGCACCGTGGCCCAGACGAATAACTCTACTTCTCCGGTGTTGTTCGGCGTCTTCGGGAAAAGTAGAGAGGTGACGTGATACATGGAAACCAAACGCCGACAAATACTGCGCGTAGGCTTCTTTGCGGACGGGGTATTCAAAGCGATAGTTGCCCTTGCAATGCTAGTGCTATATGAGCCGTTGACAGAAAACCAAGGTGTTCCTGGGTGGCTCTTTCTTTTGACAGTGGTGGCGGTGGTGAGCAGTGCGGTGGCCGAGATCGCGTATGCCGTCAGAAACGGGGCAGGAAGGCTCACAAAACACCTTCTGGCGTACGACGCCGGCTGGATCCTCGTGACCATCGGCGCACTTCTATTGGCACTCAGATTCGGCGTACCAGGCTGGACACTATGGTTTGGTTATCAGCTGGTTGCATCGCCGATTGTCGCCATGGTGTTCTTTCGTGGTGCGCGGTTCGCCTCACATCCCGCTTAGTTGTGCGGGTTTACTCAACTCAGGTGAGACTCTGGCTGTGCAATAGCTCTGAGATAAGTGGTCAGCGGTTGATATCCCAGACGGAGTTGTCGCCGCTTCCTGGGAGCCTTGAAACCTTCTCTTTCAGAGCTTGTGCGGCACGTTCAGTTTCTGTGAAAGACTCGACTTACTTCCACGCACTCAACGCGTCGATCGTACGCGTGGGAACTCCAACTTTTCTGAATCAGTAGAGCGCAAGTCTATGCAGAGCGGGAATTCGTAGATCTGCGACAAGTGGAGTCTCGCCAAGTTTGGGACCACGGGACTGGTGATTGGCCGCAGCTGCGTGTGCAGCTCTGCAGCTGGAGCCAACACCGAAACGTCGATCGGGCCGGCAACATAAGTTGCCGGCCCGATCAATGCCTATTCGTGGGCTGAGGAACTCTCTCAGTTGTGCACGCGGATGAGGTGCTCGTTGGTGAAGGCCTGGAACGCCCACTGAGCGTTCTCGCGGCCGTAGCCGGAGCGGTTGATGCCGCCGAACGGGTATTCCGGTCCGGACTCCATGTGGGCGTTGATGAGCGTCATGCCGGCGTTGATCTTCTTGCCGAACTCCTGACCCTTCTCGAGGTCGTCGGTCCACACCGAGGACATGAGACCGTATTCGGTGTCATTGGCCAGACGCAGCGCGTCCTCTTCGTCCTTGGCGCGGTAGATCATCACGGCCGGTCCGAAGAGCTCGTTGCAGCCGAGGTCCGAACGCGGGTCGATGTCGGTGAGCACGGCCGGGGACATGAACCAGCCCGGACGGTCGAGTTTCTTGCCGCCGGTGAGCAGGGTCGCGCCATCGGCGACGGCCTTGTCGATCATCTCGACGATCTCGTCGCGAGCGCCTTCGGAGGATACGGGCCCCATGCCGACCTCGGGGTCGTCGAAGTCCGAGACCTTGATGGCTTCGGTGGCCTTGACGGCCTCGGCGACGAATTCGTCGTAGAGCTCATCGACGACGATCATGCGCTTGGGCGAGGTGCAGACCTGTCCCGCATTCGCCAGGCGCAGGCCGACGAGCTTCTGCGCCACGGACGCTACATCCTTCGAGTCGAGGACGACGGCCGGGTCGTTGCCGCCGAGCTCGAGCACGGCGCGCTTGTAGTACTTCGCGGCGATCGCGGCCACGGAGGCGCCGGCACCCTCGGAGCCGGTGAGCGAGAAGCCCTTGACGCGGAAGTCCTTGAGGACCTCTTCGGCGTGCGAAGAGTCGAGGTAGATGTTCTGGTAGACGCCCTTCGGCAGTCCCGCTTCGGTGAGGAGATCCTCGAAGTACTGCGAGGACTTCGGGCAGATCGAGGCCTGCTTCATGATGATCGAGTTGCCGACCATGAGGTTCGGCAACACAAAGCGGGCGATCTGGTTGTAGGGGAAGTTCCAGGGCATGATGCCCAGCAGCACGCCCAGCGGCTGGTGCTCGACATAGCTGGAAGCCGCACCGGCGGCGGCCAGGTGGGTGGGAGCCAGGTGGGTGGCGGCGTTGTCGGCCATCCAGCGGGCGGTGCGGGCGACCTTGTCGACCTCGCCGAGTCCCTGCTTCTTGATCTTGCCCATCTCACGACCGATGATGTCGGTCATCTCTTCGGCGTTCTCATCGACGAGATCGGCGAACTTGCGCAGGATCGCCGCGCGTTCGCGAAGCGGGGTCTCCTTCCACGCCAGATGTGCCTCATGGGCACGATCGATGTACGCGGGGATCTCTTCTTTCGGAACCGAGGCGAACTCTTCTTCGACCTCGCCGGTGTTGGCATTGGTGACAGCGAACTTGCTCATGGAACGTCCTTTCACGGGTTGACGATCTGTGCCCTGTAACAAACTACAGTCTCCCGACATTCCGCGACACTTGAGTCCATCCCTGGGATTGGGAATCGGGAATAGGATTCGGGCATGGAGAGAGTGACTGGAATCGGCGGATACTTCCTGCGGGCCTCCGACCCCGAGGCGATGACGACGTGGTACCGAGACGTACTCGGGGTCGACTTCGGCGATCACGGACTGTGGCAGCAGCCGGCGGGACCGACCGTGATCGGGCTCTTCGAAGCCGACACCGACTACTTCGGGACGCGGCCGGAAGGCCAGGATCGGCAGCAGACGATGCTGAATTTCCGTGTCGCCGACCTCGACGCGATGATCGCGCAGCTCCGCGTTGCCGGCGCCGAGGTGGATGACCAGACCCAGCAGATGGACGGAATCGGACGCTTCGGCTGGGTGACCGATCCCGAAGGGAATCGGATCGAGCTGTGGGAGCCGGAAGAACAGGGGTGACCATCGGGTGAGCCCGTCCGTGGACGGATTGAACTGGGGTGGCGTGGACGTCGGATGGGCTGGGCTAGGTGTACTGATCGGGGACGTTGATCAAACGTGAGAACGGCGGCTGGTTATCGCAGGCGCTGTGTGGCCGGTGCTGGTTGTACTGGTGCAGCCATCCGTCGAGGGAGGCACGACGATCGGCCTCGGAGGTGTAGCAACGTGAGTATGCCCAACCGTCGGCCATGGTTCGATGAAACCTCTCGACTTTCCCATTGGTCTGAGGCCGATACGGGCGAGTCCGTTTCGGGGTGATCCTTAGTGCCTCGCAGGCGTCACGCCACAGGAAGGACCGGTACGCGCCGCCGTTGTCTGACAGGACGCGTTCGATGATGACGCCGCGGTCGACGAACCAGTCGACCGCCCGGTGCAGGACGGCGACGGCGGTGACTGCAGTTTCGTCGTCGTGAACCTCGGTGTAGGCGACGCGGGAGTGGTCGTCGATGACGGTGTGGACGAACGCATACCCGAGCTTGGGGTTGTGCCACTTACTGCGCGGCTTGCCCGGGGTAGCGGAGCGGTTCTTCTCGCCTTGGCGGCGGCCGACATAGCGCCAGCCGCCGCCGTCGGGGATGTTGCCGAGCTTCTTCACATCCACATGCACGAGCGACCCCGGGTAGTCGTGCTCGTAGCGGCGGACAGGTTCACCTGTAGCGCGGTCGACGTATGCGAGCCGGTTCAGCCGGGTGGTCGTGAGGATGCGATGCACGGTGGACGGCGCGATGCCGAGCCTGCTCGCAAGTTGAACCGGCCCCTCGCGAAGTCGCAGGCGCAGGCTCACGCACCGCTTCATCGTCGCCTTGCTCGTCTTGTATGGCGAGGTCTTTGGTCGCGAGGACCGGTCTTGCATCGATTCGCCGTTGGCGTAGCGGTCTACCCACCGCTTCACGGTCGGCCAGGACACCTGGAAGCGAGCGGCGACCTCGCTGACCGGCCAGCCTTCGTCAATTACGAGTCGGGCGACTTTCAGCCGGTGTCGCGGTGTGAGTGCTGCGTTGGCGTGGGACATATGGAGGCCTTCCTGTGTGAAGCCGCTCGCTCAAGAACGCAACGTTGCTGGGCAGTCGGAGCGAATAGGTAAGTCGACCGTCGAGAACTGAGTCATCCGCGCAGCTCCGCGCTAGACGTATGGACGGGTAAGAAGTTCGACAAGGTGGCCGAATGGGTCAAGGACGTAGAGAGCGCGGGCATCTTCTTCGCTGCGGATCTGGGCGCGAAGCGTTCGCTGGGGGTCTGCCCAGTAGTCGGTTTCGGTGCTGATAAGTGATGCCAAAGTGCGAGCGAAGTGCTCGTCGTCGACTAGGAAGGCAAAGTGCAGTTCACTGAAGGTGGTGGGCGGACGAACGAACTGCAACAGCACGCCGTCATCGAGCAGTACGTGGGCGAAGGGTCCCCAGGCGGGGGCTGACTTGGCCTCCAGCAGCTCTCGGTAGAACTTGGCGGATTCTTCGGCGGCATGGGCCGGGATGATGATGTGGTTGAACCGGGCAGTCATGGATGTCTCCTATCGATCTTTGGGCATGCAGAAGTCGCCCCTAGGCCCATGTGAGGACACATGGGCCTAGGGGCGCGAGAAGTCGGCGGTAGTGACCGGCGAAGCGCTGGCCAACTGCTGACGTGGTCTGGATTGGACGCTCGCGGTCAGTCACGCGGCGACGCTGGGTGCGGCGACAACACCGTCGGCCTCCCAGAGGTTCGGCGCCTCCATGCCTGGCACAGACTGCCACCGGCACGCGACGCTACCTCAACAGTACCCCCGAAGGTGGCGCAGCCTCAATCAACGTCTCCGGTCAGTACAGCTAGGCGGCCGCCTCGGCGGTGGCGGGTTCCCGGCGATCACCGACGAGCCGGCGCTTGACCGCGAACGACAGGACCGCGGCGATGACGCACATGGCCGCCCCGCCCCACCAGGCATAGGTGTACTCACCGAAGGCGTCACGGACGACACCCGCGGCGAAGGCTGCGCCGGCGGCCCCGATCTGATGGGCGGCGAAGACCCACCCGAAGACGATGGTGCCGTTGTCCCCGAAGATCTCCCGACACAGCGCGGCCGTCGGCGGGACCGTCGCCACCCAGTCGAGCCCGTAGACGACGATGAAGAGGATCATGCTCGGGTGCACGGTGTCCGAGAGCAGCCAGGGCAGGAGCAGCAGGCCGACTCCGCGGAAGGTGTAGTACGCGACGAGGAGGATGCGAGGATCGAACTTGTCGGTCAGCCAGCCGGAGAACACGGTGCCGCGGCGCTTGGTGGGGGCGCCGTCGGTGGCTGTCGAAGCGTCGGTGTCGACGGCTCCGTAGGGCAGGACGCCCAGGTCAGAGGGGTGATCGCGAAGGACGAACCAGACCAGTGGCACAGCGGCCATTGCCGCGATTCCGATGAGGAGGGATGCGGGCCTCCAGCCGGTGGACTCCGCGATCGTGGCGACCGGAGGCAGGAAGATCAGCTGACCAGTGGCCGATCCGGCCGTGAGGATGCCCATGACCAGCCCGCGACGAGCGATGAACCAGCGATCGGCGATCGTGGCAGCGAACACGAGGGCCATCGACCCGGTGCCCAGCCCGATGAGCACTCCCCAGAAGATGAGCAGCTGCCAGGACGCGGTCATGAGCACGCTGCCTCCGGCGCCGAGGGCGACAAGTGCCAGAGCCGCCGCGACCACCTGGCGGATGCCGAAGCGATCCATGAGTGCCGCGGCAAAGGGTGCGGTGAGCCCGTAGAGCAGCAGATTCACGCTCACGGCCAAGGACATGCTGCTCATCGACCACCCGAAGTCCGCATGGAGCGGAACCATGAGGGCACCGGGAGCAGCACGGAATCCTGCGGCGGCGAGCAGGGCGATGAATGCGACAGCGGCGACCCACCAAGCGGGGTGGATGCGGCGCTGCCTCTGCTGCTCGGGTGGAGTGGTCGACATCGATCCCTCGGGCTTTCTTCAAAGAAGTTATACTGGAGGAAGTGTAAGCAGACTTCGTCGGAGAAAGGTAGCCGAGATGGCATTGCGTTCGGATTGGTCGCAGGAGTTCTGCCCGGTGAAGCGATCGCTCGATGTGCTCGGCGATCCATGGGTGCTGCTCATCGTCCGGGACGTCCTCCACGGGCGGGGACGATTCGATCAGCTGCGTGAGAACCTCGGAATCTCCGAAGCCGTCCTCAGCCGCCGTCTGTCCGGAATGCTCGAGGCCGGGCTGCTGACGAAGGTCGACTATGCCGATGGGGCGAGGACCCGGCAGGGCTATGCGGCCACCGAGGCCGCGTCCGACTTGCTGCCGATCCTGCAGCAGCTGTCGCTGTGGGCGGAGAAATACACGGAGCTTCCCGAAGGCGGCGGTCATATGGCGCTCATCCACGAGACCTGCGGGCACGAAACGACTCAGGGGGAAGTATGCAGCGCCTGCGGTGAGCCTCTGGTCCCCGAACAGATGACCTGGGTCAAACCGTGGATCGACAAGCGCGAGCGTCTGCAACCGGCCGGGACTCTCGCCTGAGTCCTGCCCGGACTGCGCGGTCCAGAAGCAGTGCACGGCCCCGATGGGACCGCACGGCGCGCTGAGACTAGGGCATGTCTCCTTTATTGGCGGAGCCATGTCAGGATCGCGCTGATCACGACGGCCGCTCGATAGGTGATGGCGATCTTGTCGTATCTCGTCGCTAACCCCCGCCATTGCTTGACGTAGGCAAACGAACGCTCCACCACGTTGCGGTTCCGGTAGACACCGGCGTCGAACGCCGGCGGCCGCCCACCTTTGCTACCGCGCTTCTTACGAGTCGCGATCTGGTCTTTCTTCTCCGGGATCACCGCCCGAATACCACGCGAACGCAGATAGTCGCGGTTGGCTCTGGACCCATACGCTCGATCCGCCAGAACAGCGTCCGGACACGTGCGAGGACGACCACCGCCGACCCGCGGTACTCGAATGTCAGCCAGCACCTGCGGCAGGATCACCCCGTCGTGGCGCTGTCCGCCGGTGACCACGACAGCCAAAGGCCGGCCTTTGCCGTCGACGGCATGATGGATCTTCGTCGTCAGCCCACCACGTGAGCGACCGATGCCGTGCCCGGCGGGTTCACATTCCGAATCAGGCAGATTTTTGTAATTCGACGTAGCCCCCTGTGTCCTGATCGAGGCGTGTCGTGTTCGTCGCGTGCTGGTGAGCACGATTGATGGTGCCATCGACGGAGATGTTCCAATCGATGTCACCGGCAGCATCAGCATCGGAAAGCACCCGAGCTAAGACTCGGTCCCAGGTGCCGTCGGCGGCGTAGCGGCGGTGACGTTTCCATACTGTCTGCCACGGCCCGAAATGCTCGCGCGGCAGGTCACGCCAGGCGATGCCAGCGCGGTAGCGGTAGACGATTCCTTCGACGATTCGCCGGTTGTTCTCAAACGGTCGGGCTCTTTTGCCGACGTTTGAGGGCAGAAGTGGTTCGATCTTCTCCCACTGCTCATCAGTGAAGACTCGGTGTCGTTGCTGTGTAGTCACGTCTCCACCGTGCCAGTCCTGGAATGGTCAATAAAGGAGACACGCCCTAGTGCCGTAGCGGCGTTTGAAGGCCCGGGAGGCCACGACCGGGTTCTTCCACCCTGCAGCGTGTGCCGCTTCGGCCACACCGAAGCTGCCGCTGACGAGCAGTTCGGCCATCCGATCCACACGTACCTGCCTCAGATACGCCGACGGCGACAGGCCGGTCTGGTGCCGGAACACCCGCGTCAGCTGCGAGCTCGACAACGAGACCTGGTCGGCGAGCTCGTCGATCGTCCAGGCATGGTCGGGTTGGCGCCGCAGCAGTGCGACCGCTGCGGCGACCTCCCGGCGCGGCAGCACCGACTCCCGCACTGCCCCTTCGGATGGCGGGCGTGTTACTCCGGCGAACCGGCCCACGATCTCTGCGACCTGCGCCGCGGTCGACAACATGGCAAACTCCTCATGCCCGGTCGCGTCCAGTTGCGCCACCCGAGCCAGGTGCGGGCCGAGGTGCTGCATCGCACCACCCGGCAGACGCAGCTGCTCTGGACCGGTGGCGCCGTGCACACTGCGGTCCAGCAGGTGCACCATCGGGTGCGTGCGCGGCAGCCAGCGCAACTCGGCGGCGAGATAGTCCTGTTGGAGGTAGAACGTCACCGTCCGTGCATGTCCGTGCGGGAAGCCCGCGCACTCGGCTCCGGCGGGAATGACCAGCACCGTTCCCGAATCGAGGGTGACCTGCGCATTGGGCGCGTCCACGCGCGCCCACCCCGAGACGCCGAACACAACCTTGACCGCCTCCGCCGTGACCGGGCCAGATGGCGACCACGCCATCTGATCACGCACGGTCAGCGGCAGGCTCGTGCGCTCGAACAATCTCGCTTCCGTCAGCACCGTCGCCACATACCCTCCCAACGCCACTGTTTCTGCGGCGTGGTTCTCCCTCTCGATCCGTGGTCACTGTCGATCGCGGATAACCAGGAGGGCACCGGCGCCAGTTGGGACGAGCGCTTCTGTCATGCGCGGGTCGTCGGCGACCAGTACGCGGAACTCATGCACCTGCTCCGCGTGCGACACGGCGTTGTCCACCGCGAGCGGTCCGCCGGGAGTCGGTACGTGGACGAGGTCGGGCCAGTAGGCCTCATACGCGAGTCGCTCCGCGTCGAGGAAGATGAACTCCCAAGACTCATCGGGCGCCTTGGCAAGCACGTGGGCGGCATCTGCGACCTTGAGGTCGAACCCGTTTGTGAGTTCGGCGTGGACGGATTCGCGGCGGCCTGCGAGTTACGGTCGGCGTCGGTGTCCACGCTGGTTAGGCGTCCTCCGATCGCAGAGACGGCGTCGGTGAGCCAACGGGTGGAGTAGCCGTTCGAAGTCCCGAGTTCCAGCGCGGAGCGTGCCCGTAGTGCGCGCACGAGCACCGCGAGCAGTTGCGTCGTGTCCGGTTCGACGCTGCGGTACCGAGCCAACCGGTCGGGTTCGGCTGCGTCGTGCTCAACGCCGCGCCAGTGCAGGTCCTCCAGCGTCTCATGGAGTTTTCTGTCCATCGTCGCGTTCCTTGCTGTCTGGCCGGGAACCGAAGTGCCCGCTCCGATCCGTGCGGTTGGCGAGCGCCAACACCATGAGCATACCCTACGGTATGGTCTGGTTCGAGTGTCAGGGTCGGGGGTGTCAGGGAGCCGATCCGAGCGCGCGACCGGAACTACATCGTGGCGGCAACGGCCAGGTGCCCCAGGGTCCGGTCGAGCTCCTCGGCCAGATCGAGCTCGAAGTCGTGGCTGCAGCGGATGAGTGCTTCGAGTCCGAGCCCGAGGATGCTGGCGGTGAGTCCGCGGACGGCGGGGTCGTCGACGTCGCGTCGGGTGCGTTCGGCGATGAGCGTCTGGATGACCTGGAGCTCGTCGATGACGGTTGCGATGTTGGCCGACCACAGTTCCGGGACCTCGAGCAGCCCGTGGTCGCGCTCGCTGCGGGCGGCGCGGTCGGTGGGTTCGAGGGAGGCGAGTGCTTCCCGGAGCGCTGCGCGCACCGCCTCGAGGGCGGTCAGTTCGGCGGGTTGGTTGCGGAACGCCTCTGCGAACGGTTCGCGTAGCGAGTGGAACCGGTCGATCCGGGCGAGGTCCTGCTTGCGGGGGAAGTACCGGAACACGGTGCTGGGCGCGACCTCGGCGGCTTCGGCCACCTGCTCCACGGTGGTGGCCTGAAAGCCCTGCTCGCGGAACAGGCGCAGCGCGTGCCGCTGGATCTCCAGGCGGGCGCGCTCCTTCTTCCGTTCGCGCAGCCCGGTTCGCTTCGGGGAGGTGTCGCCACCGCTCATGCGTGCCCCTTCGTCGTCGTGTGTTCGCTCTGTGCTGGCGCGGCTGCCGCCGATCGGCGTGGGAGCAGCAAGACGGCAGCGATCGCGCCGAGGGCGGCGACGCCGCAGCACAGCCACAGCATATGGCCGAGGCCCTCGGCGAAGGCTTGGCGGATCGCCTGCGCGGCGGCATCCGATCGAAGGTCGTCGGCGGCGCGCAGCCCGTCGAACACGTTCCTGCGGGCGGCCTCGGACACCGGTCCGGGCAGCGATCCCAGTGCCGCTGTGTAGCCGGCGGTGAGGACGGTAGCGGAGACGAGCGCCGACAGTCCGCCGCCGATGCGCTGGACGACCTGGAAGGAGGCCGACCCGAGGCCGACCCGGCTGGTATCCACCGCCTCCAGGGCCGCGGTGGAGGCCGCCGCCATCACCACTCCCGCGCCGAGGCCGGCCGCGAACATCCAGGCCAGGGTGAGAGGTGACTCGTCGACGCCGATGGTCGCTGCGCCGATACCCAGGGCCAGGGCCAGGACGGCGAAGCTCGTGGCGATGACGGCCCGGACGCCGAAGCGGCCGGTCAGCCGACCGGACAGGCCGCCGGCGACGACCACGCCGGCCAGCAGCGTCAGCAGCCGCAGGCCGCTGCCGGCAGGGTCCAGACTGAGGACCGCCTGCGCGTGCTGCGGCATCCCGTACAGCACGCCGAAGAGCACGAACATGCCCAGGGCCGCCATCGCCGACGCGGCGAGGAACCGGGCGTTCAGCAGGCTGTGCAGTCCTCGCAGCAGTCCCCTCGCGGTCGTTGCGGGGTCGTCGGATCGGGACTCGGGCACCGTGATCGCGATGCCGACGAAGGCTGCCGCCAGCACCGGCAGGGCCGCCAGGAACGCCCAGCCCCACCAGGCGCTGGTGAGGATGAGCCCGCCGAGGATCGGTCCCACCGGCAGGGCGAGGAATGCGCCGGCCGCCCAGACACCGACCGCCCGAGGGCGCTCGTCGGCGTCGAACAGCGTCGCCAGGGCCGCCAGCACGGTGGTGATCACGGCCGCCGCCGCTGCCCCGGAGAGGATCTGCGCGGCGATGAACACGGAGGGCGAAGTCGCCGACGCCGCCAGGACCGAACCAGCCCCGAACGCCGCGATCGCCGCGAGCAAGATCTTCTTCCGCCCCCACCGGTCGGCCGCCGCGCCCGCGGGCAGCAGTGTGACCGTCAGTGCCAGCAGGTAGCTCGATACGAACCAGGACAGCTCTCCCGAGCTCGCGCCCAGCTCGCCGGCGAGCGTCGGCAGCGCGACGTTCAGCAGCGTGGCCGGCAACGAGACCGAGAACACCGCCGTGGTGAGGAACCCCAGCGCCCACCACCGGTACCTGTACGAGGTCATCCCATCTCCTCAAATTTCAGAGTGGACTCTTATATATTAGCATAACTCGAAATCGGAGTGTACTCTCACAATGTACCATCCATCGAGCTGAGGAGCAGCGACGACCATGACCCGCACATCTACCGCGATTACCGGACTGCACCACGTCGGCCTGGTGGTGCGTGACATCGCCGAGGCCCGCCGCGCGTACGCGCGCCTGGGGTTCGTGGTGCCGCCCGCGACCTTCCCGGCCCTGCCGCCGTCCCCCGGCGCGGCACCGCAGGCCTTCGGGGCCGGGAACACCCATGCCGAGTTCGGCGGCACGTTCCTCGAGCTGGTCACTGTCGTTGACCCCGAGGCAGGTGTCGCCGACGAGGACGTCCAGCTGCACGTGATCAATGCGCCGGACGAGGTCTTGGCGCAGCTCACCGAGACCATCGACGCGACCACTGCGCGCCTGAGCGCCTCGCTGGAGCAGCGCGAGGGTCTGCACATCCTCGCGTTCCGCACTCGGGACGCCGACGCCGCGGCCGAGCACCTGGATCGAGCCGGCGTGGCGCACGGCGCTGTGCAGCGCCTGCAGCGCCCGATCGAGACCGACGACGGCCCCCGCAACGAGCCCATCGGCTACTTCGAGCTCGACGAGCACCGCACGCCCGAGGGGCGGCTGGCGGTGGCCGAGGACGCCCCCGCCGCGATCCTCGCCGTGCAACGGGTCCCCGAACACCCGAACACCGCGATCGGGCTGACCGGGGTCCACCTCGGCGTGCCCGACGACGAGCTGACCGCCTACGCGCACCGGTACGGTGCGTACCTCGGCGTCCAGCCGCGGGAGGAGGCCAAGACGCTGGTCTTCGACCTCGGCGATTCCAAAGTGACGCTCGTCCCGGCCAGCGCAGTGCGCGAAACACTGCCGGGCGCGAGCGACGTGCCGGGCGGAGTGGGCTTCCTCGCGTGCACCGTCCAGGTGCGCGATCGCGAGATGGCCATGACGCACTTGAAGAGCCACGGAGTGCCCTTCCAGGCACAAGAAGACTGCGTGGTGGTGGCCTCCGGGGACGCGCTGGGAGCAGCCCTGATGCTGCGATGACGCGCGACCGATGAGCATCCCAGGTCAGAAGCTTGGCAAATGCAGCGCAGCCCGGCGGGTGGCGGCGCTTCGTCACGATGCAGGACCAGTATAGCGTGGTCCAACGCGAGGAAGAACGCGAGATGCTGCCGCTGCTCGCCGATCAACAGGTGATGAGCCTGCAGTGGTGCCCGCTCGCCAAAGGGCGGCTTGCTCGCCCCTTCGGCACGGCCACGGTTGACCTCGATTTGCCGAGCAGGAGAACCAAGCCAGGCCTCGAAGGCGGTCGCACAGTCCCGCGCGCTCAGCGCGGCGCGGTTTCATCCCTCAGCACGGTGTCGAGCAGGCCGGGCCACAGTGCGTCTATGTCGGCCTGGCGTAGCGCCATGTAGTGCCGGCGGCCATCAACCCGTTGTCGCACAACGCCGCTTTCTCGAAGCACGCGCCAGTGCCCCGTCATGGTCGATGGCGGGGCACTCGTCTCGACCGCGCCGCAGTAGGTCTCGCCCTGTTCTGCCAGCGTGCGAACGATGGCGAGCCGAATCGGGTGCCCGAGCGCAGAGAGCACGCGATCGAGGCTCATCTGGTGGAGGTCGGGATGGAAGGCGCTCACCCAAGTAATTGTACATCCCTACGGAAAGTTCGTACAATACGACCATGCCGAACAATCGAATCAAGGCGACGGGCCTCGCGATCCTGCTCATCGGTGAGTTCATGACGACTCTCGACGTCTCGATCGTCAACGTCGCCCTGCCGAGCATCGGCGCACGGCTGCCGGCCTCGGGTTCGGCTCTGGTCCTGGTGTCTGCGGGGTACACGCTGACCTACGCGACCCTGCTGATGCTGGGTGCCAGGCTCGGCGATCGATATGGTCACCGTCGCGTGTTCATCGTCGGCGTCGCGAGCTTCACCTTCGCCTCGCTCGCATGCGGTCTCGCGCCGAACGCCGCGTCGCTGGTGGCTGCACGAGTGCTCCAGGGGATCGGGGGAGCGCTGATCGCGCCACAGGTCCTGTCGATCATCCAGCTGAGCACGACCGGACGGGAACGGGCGCGAGCGCTCGGCTGGTACGCGGCCGCCATCTCTGTCGGTGGGGTCGCGGGACAGTTGCTCGGCGGTCTGCTCACCGGACCAGACGGAGAGTTCTGGCGGGCCGTCTTCCTGATCAACGGTCCCGTCGGCGTGGTCCTGATGATCGCTGCCGTACATCACGTCCCCGCAACGCACCCGGATCCCGCTCGAAGCGTGGACGCACGTGGTGCGGCGCTGATGAGCACCGCTGCCCTCGCCATCACTGCGCCGCTGGTTCTCGGCCCCGAGCTCGGATGGCCCCTCTGGCTGCTGGCCATCGCCGCAGTCGGGGTGGTGCTGGCAGCCGGCACAATCCTGCACCTGCGATCGACGCATGAGGACCAGGCAATCCTCAACCTGGGACTGCTTCGTCACGCCGGCGTGAAGGCGGGGGCGGGGTCTCTGTTCGCAACAATGGCCGCGTACGGCGGTCTGCTGTTCTCCACCATGCTTCTCCTGCAGGACGCCGAAGGGATGAGCCCACTCGGATCCGGCCTCGCGGTCACACCGTACATCCTCGGGTTCGCGGCGACCAGCCTCATCGCGGGTCGATCCGCCTGGGGAGGACGGTCGTCCGCCCCAGTGGTCGGGCTGTCAGCGACCGCCGTGGCCTATGCCGCCGTCGGACTCACAGGACCGTCAGGTTTGACCGGCGGACTGGCGCTCGCGGTGGCCGGGGCTGGCATCGGCCTGGGCTTTGGCCCTGTCCTCGCCCAAGTCACACACCGTGTGCCGACGCGTCAGGCCGCAGACGCAAGCGGCGCTCTCACCTCGATCGCTCAGATGGGATACCTCGCAGGCGTGGCGGTGCTCGGAACCTGGTTCGTGACGACGGCGCAGTTGCCGCAGCCGCGGCCCGCGTCGGATGCCTACTTGGCGGTCGCCTTGGCGATCAGCGCCGTGGCCCTGGCGGCTGCCGGACTTGCGGCTCGTCTCGCGGTGACCGGAAGATCGGCTCGGCCTGACGCGGCCGATGAGGGAATCACGAAACAAGCGGAAGCATGTTCGCCCGATGCACGCCGGCAGAGCTGATCGGGTCGCAGTCCCGCTCGGGAGGGGCAGCTCCCCTCCGAGGAAGGCCCTCCCGTTGCCCCGGCCGAGCTCGTCACGCAGATCAAAGGTGGAGACATCTTCACTGCGAGCTTCGAGCAGTAGTTCGGCATCACGAGGTCGACAAGTCGGAATGGAGAGAGGCACCAGATCGCGGATGCTGACTGAGAAGGGTGCGACGGCGATCGAGGGTTCTGATCACGCCGGGTCGCGGACCACCAGGAGTGCTCCTGCTCCGGTAGGAGCGAGTGTTTCGGCGACGCGCGGGTCGCCGGTCACCAGGGCGCAGAAGTCACGGACCTGTTCGGCGTGGGACAGGACGTTGTCCACCGCCAGCAGCCCGCCGGGGGCCAGGACGCGGACCAAGTCGGGCCAGTAGTCGACGTACGCGGGCCGCTCTGCGTCGAGGAAGATGAAGTCCCACGTTCCGTCGCGCGACTCGGACAGCACGTCGGCGGCGTCTGCCACCCTGAGGTCGACATGGTCGGAGAGGCCGGCTCGAGCAAGGTTCGCGGCGGCCAGCTCGGTGCGGTCCGCATCGATGTCTGCGCTGGTAACGCGCCCGCCGGTCGCGGCGACGGCGTCGGCGAGCCAGAGCGTCGAGTACCCGTTCGAGGTCCCGAGCTCCAGCACGGAGCGCGCCCCCTTCGCGCGCACGAGCACCGCAAGCAGTCGTGCCGTGTCCGGTTCGACGTTGCGGTACCGGTCGAGCCTGTCGAGTCGTTCGGCGTCGTGTTCGACGCCGAATCGGTGCAGGTCGTCGAGCAGGGCGCTCAGGCGTGGGTCCATGATCTGCTCCTTCTCTCCTGGTGCTCCGAGCCTCAGCCGTTCGCCTGGGGCGTGGTCTGGGCGAGCGCGATCCGCCACTGCCCGCCCTCGTCGACCACCACGTAGGTGAGGAAGGCTTCCGACTCCGGCGAGTCGGACCCGCTCGCGTAGATGCGCTTGGTGCAGCTGACGATCGCGACGTCCGGCCCCGGGCGCGTGACGTCGTCGATCTCCACGTCGGTCCTCACGTCCGCGAGCGGTGTCGCCATCGCTGCGGCCATCGCCTCGCGGAAGCTCTCTCGGCCCAGCAGGCGTCGCCCGGCGACGTTGACGATCACCGTATCTGCGGTGTGCAGCGCCATGAGTGCGTCGACGTCGGCCTGAACCTCCACGGCGTCGGCCACGAGCTGTTCAATCTGGTCTGTCATGGTTTTGATTCCTTTCGCGGTTGCAGTTGAGCCTTACACCGACGAGATCCGGACGAAGTCGAGCACCAGCGGGCCGATGCTCAGCGCGAGCATCCCCGTGGCGTTGAGGAAGAGGTTTTGCCCGAAGTCCTGTGCCCGGATGTGCATCCCGATCGCTGAGACGAAGTAGCCCACGACGCCGAGCGGCGCGAGAAGGGCGAGGTAGGGCACCCAGATCCCTGCGATCAGCGCCGCGACGGCGACAAACTTCGTCACCGGCATCATCCACCAGTACTCACGAAGCCAGCCGATGTCGTCGAGGCACTTGCCGACGAACGCGACGGGCTTGAGACAGGTTAGGAGACACGCTCTAGCAGGCCGCCTCGGCGAGGGCGGATTCTGACCGCCGCTCCCACGTCCGTTCGACGCGGATCGCCACGGCCACGACGACGAGCGCAGCGAGCGCGAGGACGATGGCGGCGATGACCGTGGCTGGGAAGCCGAACCCGGCGGCGATGACCCAGGCACCGACGGCCGGGCCGAGGGCATTGCCGACGTTGAAGGCCGAAGTGTTGACGCTCGCGGCCAGGGTCGGAGCCTGAGTGGCGATCTGGAAGACGCGGGCGTTGAGCGCTCCGGCGATGGAGAAGCCGCTGGCGCCGACGAGGACGATCATGACGCCTGCGAGGATCGCCTGGTCAGCGACCAGCCACAGCGCGCCGAGGCTGAGCGCCAGGGCCGCGAGGCTGCCGACGATATTGCCGAAGATGTTCCGATCGGCCAAGCGCCCGCCGACGACGACACCGACGAATGCACCTACACCGAAGGCCGCGAGCACCGCGGGAACGAGATCCGCGGGCAGGCCCGCGACCCGTGTGAGCAGGGGTGAGAAATAGGAGAAGGATGCGAATACCGAGGCTTGGAACAGCGCGGTCGTGCCCAGGGCCAACCAGATTCGGGGACCCTTGAACGCGGCGACCTCGGCACGCAGCAGGGTCTGCAGACGGGGAGCCGCCTCGGTGGGGGTGGGCGATCCTGCGTCGTCAGGGCCGGTTTCGTCCGGGTCGGTGGGCTTTGCGTCCGATCGCGTGGTCACGGCGACGAGGACGGCGGCCAGCGCGGTGACGAGGGCAACCGCCCAGAACGTCGAACGCCACCCGAACTGGGTGCCGATCCACGTTCCCATCGGCACCCCGACGAGATTGGCCACGGTGAGCCCGCCGACGAGGCTGGCGAGTGCTCGGCCCTGCACCGCGGCGGGAGCGATGGCCGAGGTGTGAACTGCGGCGACGGCCCAGAATCCGCCGCAGGCGAAGGCCGACAGCACCCGGGAGGCCATGAGCAGCCCGTAGCTCGGTGACAGTGCTGCAAGGATGTGGAGGGCGGAGAAGCCGATGATCATGACGATCATCGTCGCCCGCCTGGGCAGGGTCAGCGTCAGCAGCGTCATGGCCGGTGCCCCGACGATCATGCCGACGGCGAAACCGGTGATGAGCAGGCCTGCCTGCGGGATCGTCACGTCCAGATCGGCGCTCAGGGGCTCGAGGATTCCGGCGATCATGAACTCGCTGGTGCCGAGGCAGAAGATCACGGCGGCCAGCAGGTAGACCTGACCGGGGACGCGGGGTTTGGGAGCCGCCGAGGTGGCTGACTGGGTCATCGGGCAGTGCTGCCTTCCATGTGGGGACCGAGAGCGTAGACGGAACGGTCCGGTCTCCCGCCTTATTCCGTCAGATCAGGAGTAACAGATCAGGAGCTGAGGATGCAGAACTCATTGCCCTCGGGGTCGGCGAGGACGACCCAGGGTTCGTCCCCGGTCTGACCCACATCGACACGGCGTGCTCCGAGAGCGAGGAGGCGGGCCACCTCGGCGTCCTGATCATCGGGCCGGAAGTCGAGGTGGAGTCTGTTCTTCACGACCTTCTCTTCCCGGTCGATGACGATCTGCTCCCATTCCAAAGACATGGCCTCACCTTTCGACGGGAGGGTCCTCAGGCTCCGACGTCGCCGAGGTGGTGCCGGACTTCGTGGAGTCCGTAGAGCGTGAGTGAGGCGACGGTGAAGGCGTGACCGTCGGAACGGAAACCGCGACGATCCCATTCCTCCCCGCTGACCTTGGACAGGAGGCCGGCGTAGGACTCGGCCGCCGCACGCAGGGCGGGGGCCACCTCGGCGGGATCGGCGTGGGCGTAGTCGGATTCGACGGCGACCGTATCGCCGTCGAAGTTGTCCAAGGTCGGATCGGTCTCGGTCAGCATGCGCTCGGTGCGGCGGCGGAATTCGTCGAGGACATCGCGCATATGGGAGGCGTATTCGACGTCAGACCACCGGTCCGGACTGCGCCGTTCGGTGGCGTCATCCCTGGTCAGAACCGTCTGCCAGGTAGCGGCCGCCTCGGCGAGGGTGGCGGGGACTACGGTCGGGTCCTCGGTGCCGGTGAACCCGCATTCGGAGCAGCCTCCGGCGAGGACATCGGTCCAGTCACGCGTATCCGGGGTGATCTCGCTCATTTGCTGTCCTTGCTGTCCTTGCTGTCCTTGCTGCTCGACTTACTACTCGAATTCTTGGTGCTCTTCTTGCCGCTCGATTTCGTGCCGTCGTTGAGGATCCCGGCGAGCACCGTGGCCTGGCTGATGTCGTCGCGTTTGGCCGCGGTGAGCAGGGTCAGCGTTCCCTTCTGCGCATGTTCGCGCAGCTCGTCGAGAGCCTTGGCGGCGTCATCGCCCTTCAGTTCTTCACGGAAGCGGCGGGCGAACTCGTCGAACTTCTCCGGGTCGTGGGAATACCACTTGCGCAGCTCGGTCGAGGGCGCGACGTCCTTGACCCATTCGTCGAGTTCGGCTTCGTCCTTGCTCACCCCGCGCGGCCAGACCCGATCGACGAGGACCCGGGTCCCATCGGACTTCTCTGCTTCGTCGTAGATGCGGCGGACCTGGACTGTGTGTGCGCTGCTCTTGGCGGAGCTCTTCTTCTCGGACATCGACTGATGCTCCTTTCGCTCGCTTCTCTTCGAGTCTACGACGCGAACACATCTGCTGTGCCTTTCGACCACTGGCGGAGGCAGCGGTACGCACACCATGGCCAATCGTGCCTGGTGAAGCGTAGACTCCAAGACATAGGTGACCTTGGCATCCCGAGGTGCACCGCGCCGAATCCGCGAGCGGAGGAGATGATGCAGTGACCGTCTGGCAACAGGCCTTCCCCGATGGGAAGAGTCCGCAGAGGGTGCTGGTTCCGCCGTCGCCCTATGCGATCTTCCTCGTCCTCACCGTCCGCCCCGGCTTCGAGAGCACGGCCAAGGACTTCCTGCCCGAGATCGCAGGACTCACCCGAACAGTCGGCTTCCGCTCCCGCGAAGACGATCTCAGCTGTGTCACGGGCATCGGCGCCGACCTCTGGGACCGCATGTTCACCGCGCCCCGCCCCTCGGACCTCCACCCCTTCATCGAACAGCGCGGAGACGTCCACACAGCACCGTCCACCCCGGGCGATCTGCTGTTCCACATCCGCGCTCGCCGCATGGACATGTGCTTCGAACTCGCCCGACTCATCGGCGACGCATTGGACGGAGCCGTCGACGTCGCCGACGAAGTCCACGGCTTCCGCTACTTCGACGAACGCGACATCCTCGGCTTCGTCGACGGCACCGAGAACCCCGAGGACCAGGGAGCCGTCGATGCCGTGTTCCTCCATCCTGATGATGTGGCCGAGGATTCCGCTCTCGACTCTGCCGAGGCGGGACCCGATGTCGCTGCCGCCGCTGCCGGAGCAGGAGCCGTTCCGGGCAATGGCGCCCCCGGCTATCCGGGCAGCACCTACGTCATCGTTCAGAAATACACGCATGACATGTCCGGCTGGGACGAACTCAGCGTCGAAGAGCAGGAAGCGGCCTTCGGCCGGCACAAACTCTCCGACGTCGAATTCGCCGAGGAGGACAAAGCCCCGAACTCGCACCTCGTGCTCAACTCGATCGAGGACGAGGACGGCAACGACCGTGAGATCGTGCGCGACAATATGGTCTTCGGCTCCGTCGGCGCCGAGGAATACGGCACCTACTTCATCGCCTACGCCGCCGACGTGACGACGACCGAGCAGATGCTCGAGAACATGTTCATCGGCGACCCGGTGGGCACCTACGACCGGATCCTCGACTTCTCCACTGCGGTCACCGGCGGACTGTTCTTCGTCCCCTCCCAGGACTTCCTCGACGACCCCGACGGGGAACTCACCGAGGCGGGACTCGGGATCGGTGGAGCCGCCTCGGCGAAGGTCGATGGTCCGGACATCGATGATGGATCCGACGTCGATGCGGCCGGAGGCGATGCCCCGGCGGACAGCGACGACTCGGCAGACGCAGACCCCTCAGCACCCACGGACGGCAGCCTGGGAATCGGCAGCCTGAACAGGAGACGACAGTGAACAACCTCTATCGCGAACTAGCTCCCATCACCGGCCCGGCCTGGGCGGAGATCGAGGAAGAGGCTCGGCGCACCTTCAAGCGGAACATCGCCGGTCGGCGCATCGTCGACGTCGAGGGACCGAGCGGCTTCGAGACCTCCTCGGTGACCACGGGACACATCCGCGAGGTCCAGTCGTACTCGTCGGGCCTGCACATCCGCCAGCGCATCGTCCAGGAGTTCGTCGAGCTCCGTGCCCCCTTCACCGTGACCCGGCAGGCCATCGACGATGTTGCGCGCGGCTCCGGTGATTCGGACTGGCAGCCGGTCAAGGACGCGGCCACGACGATCGCGCTGGCCGAGGACCGGGCGATCCTCCACGGCATCGAACACGCTGGCATCGGCGGAATCGTTCCGAACTCATCGAACGCCGCCGTCAGCCTCCCCGAGGCCGTCGAAGGCTACGCGGACGCTGTCGCCCAGGCGCTGTCGAGCCTGCGCACGGCCGGTGTCGACGGACCCTACAGCCTTCTGCTGTCAGAGGCCGAGTACACGAAGGTCTCGGAGTCGACCGACCACGGCTTCCCGATCCGCGATCACCTCTCCCGCCAGCTCGGTGCAGGGGAGATCGTCTGGGCGCCGGCGCTCGAGGGTGCCCTGCTCGTGTCCACCCGCGGCGGCGATTACCAACTCCACCTGGGCCAGGACCTGTCGATCGGCTACCGAGGTCACGACAGTGAGACCGTCGACCTGTACCTGCAGGAGACCTTCGGCTTCCTCGCGCTCACCGACGAATCCAGCGTTCCCCTGCACCCCTGAGCCTGCACCCCTGAGCGGGGTGCGGTGAACTGCTGCGCCCGCGGAGTCGCGGCGCAGCCCCCAGGTCGCGCTGCACAGCAGAGGGCTGTAGTTGCCTAGGCATCGTTATGTTCGCTGAATCATCGGGTTCTGTACGGTTGCACATCGACTTCTGATCCAGTCATCGAGTCATATTGCGATCACTGGATCAGAAGTCGATGACTCCCCACGAGGTGGCCTAGCGGCGGGCCGCCTCGCTGAGGTTGCTCAGCACGAGGGTGCGCACCTGCCGGTCGATATAGGTGTCGAGGTCGAGCCCGATGCGCTGGAAGTACCAGTGCTTGAGCGCCCACATGTGCGCCGTCGCCATGAGGTCGTGGCCCAAGGTCTGCGCATTGACATCACGCAGGTCTCCCGCTTCGACGGCGGCGGTGACGACGTCGACGAGAGGCTGCAAGGTCTCGAGTTCCTGGTCCTGGATCGATTTCAGCCCCTGCTTCGACAGTGCCCTGGAGACCTGATAGGTGAGCACGACCGCGTGCCTCTGCTCGTCGACGACGCGGCAGAACTCGGAGAACGCAGCGATGACCTTGTCCACGGGGCCACCCGCCTCGGCGATGGCGGAGGGGACCCGCAGCCGGAACTCCTCGAGGACGCGGGTGATCGCGGCGAGCACGATCTGCTCCTTGTCGGAGAAGTACTTGTACAGCAGTCCGACACTGACCCCACAGGACTTCGCAATCGCCTGCATGGACACCGAATGGGTGCCTTTCTCCTGCATCAGGCGCACGGCGGCATCGACGATCTGCCGCTCCCGGAACTCCGCACGGGCGCCCCGGACGATCGCGTTGAGGTCTTCGGATTCAGCTGACATGCTCGGTGGCGACTTCCTCTCTGAGCTTGAACTTCTGAATCTTACCGCTTGGCGTGCGCGGGAACTCGTCGAGGCATTGCAGTGCCTCGGGCCAGTAGTTCTTGGCCACGCCCTTCGTATCGAAGAACTCGCGCAGCTCGTCCATCGACAGGCTGTGGCCCTCGTTGAGGGTGACGACCGCGCACGCGATCTCCTGCAGCCGCGGATGCGGCACCGCGACGACGGCGACCTGGGAGACCGCGGGATGCTCGTAGAGGACGTTCTCGATATAGGCCACGGGGATGTTCTCGCCGCCGCGGATGATGATGTCTTTCGACCGTCCCGCGATCCGGATGAAGCCCTCCTCGTCCTTCTCGGCGAGGTCTCCCGTATCGAGCCACTCACCGTCGAAGGCGTCTGCCGTCTGTTCCGGCTCATCGAGGTAGCCGACGAACAGGAATGGGCCTGTCACCTGGACCTTTCCTTCGACACCTGCGGCCACGGGTTCCCCGAGGGGATCGACGACGCGGACCTTCATCGAGCCCAGGGCGCGCCCGTCGGTGCTGGTGACCTTCTCTTCCGAGTCGCCCGGTGCCGTCATCGTCACCAGTCCGCACTCCGTCTGGCCCCAGCCGCCGAAGACGTTGAGCTCCGGCAGCAGCGTGCGCGCCTCATTGACCATCACGCGTGGAATCGGGGCGCCCATGCAGCAGAAGTGCTTGAGGGAGGACAGGTCGTGCTGCGTCGTTTTCGCCACCTCGAGCAGATCGTGGAGGAACGGAGTCGCCCCCGATGTGTGTTGGATGCCGTGGTCGGCAACGAGTCGGGCGAACTCCTCACCGTTCCACACGTCCTGGAACACGCCCGAGCCGCCGATGAGCAGGGGCAGGCACACTCCGTACATGTAGCCGGTGAGATGGCCGAAGGTCGAGGCCATGTGGATGACCGATTCCTCGTCCAGGCCCAGGTGATCGGGCCACGGCAGCGAGGCCGCGAGCACGTTGTTGTGCGTGTGCATCACGCCCTTGGGATTGCCCGTCGTGCCCGAGGTGAAGAGGATGAGTCCGACATCGTTGGGGTCCGGACGTCGTTCGTCCCAATCGATGGATTCGATCGCCGAGGCGGCCGACCGCGAACCGTCGGACGCTGAGTCGCGTTCGCCTCGGCTGAGGAAATCGGCCCACTTCTCGAAGCCGTCCCGACCGGCGAAGGCCTCGTCGCCCGGGGCGTCGAGGACGATCGTGTGCTGCAGCTCCGGCAGGTTCGGCCGCAGCCGATCGACCATGTCCGGATAGTCGAACTTCCGGAAGCGGTTGGGCACGAAGAGCACGGACACTGAGGCCTTCTTCGCCATGTACCCGATCTCGCGGTCCCGGTAGATCGGGATGAGCCCGTTGGTCACGGCCCCGGCCTTGATCGCGCCGAGGTGGATGACCAGCCATTCGTACCAGTTCGGCAGTTGGATGCCCACCACGTCGCCGGGTTCGACTCCGAGGTCGACGAGCGCCCGGGCACAGGTCTCGACATCCGAGCTGAGCTCGGCATAGGTGTGCGCACCGTAGGGATCGCGGGTGACGATCGCGTCGGGCCGCTGTGCGCTCCAGTGCTCGAGGTGGTCGAGCAGGGTCTGGTTCTTCCAGTCCCCGGAAGAAGTGAATTTCTCGATGAGGGAGTCGGTCAGGATGGTGTCGAATCGGGTGGGCATAACAGGGCTCCTTTGCTCTGGTGTCGTACCTGTGACTCGGGTGGTGCCGGTGATTGCTGGGACGAGCGAGGTCGTCGTGCTGTGGATCAGGCCATGGTCAGTCCGCCCGAGACGGACAGGGTCTGGCCGGTGACATAGGAGGAATCGGGGCGGGCGAAGAAGGCCACGGCGTTCGCGAGGTCGTCGGGCTGGGCGAGCCGGCGCATCGGAATCGACTTCTCCAGTGCGGTGCGCAGTTTCGGATTGTCCGCGGAGATCTCGGCGAACAGCGGGGTGTCGGCCGGTCCGGGGCATACGCAGTTCGCGGAGATTCCGTGGCGGGCGACCTCGCGGGCGAAGGTCTTCGTGAACGAGATGATTCCGCCCTTGGCCGCCGAATACACGGCCTCGCCGCTCGACCCGACCCTGCCGGCATCCGAGCCGATGCTGATGACGGCACCGGATCCGGCCGCGATCATGTGCTCGGCCGCGGACTGTGTGCAGTTGAGTGTGCCGAGGAGGTTGATCGCGATGACCCGCTGCCACGTCGCAGGCGTCGATTCCATGAATGGTTCGACCTTGTCCCAACCGGCGTTGTTGACGAGCACGTCGATGCGTCCGAAGCGCTCGACCACCTCGGCGACCATGGCGTCCACGGTCGCACGGTCGGTGACGTCGGCGGCGAGCCCGATCGAATCATTTCCCAGCGCCGAGGCGGTGTCCGCGGCCTTCTGCGCGTCGAGGTCGGCGACGACGACGGTGGCGCCGTCGGCGGCGAGACGGTTCGCGATGCCCTTGCCGATTCCGGAGGCGGCTCCGGTGACGATGATGACGCGGTCGGTCAGTGGTGCGGTCTGAGTGGGTGCTGACATGGTGTGTCCCTTCTTATATGTGTCTGATGGTGCGTCGTCCGGTGGATGTGTTCTTACGGGTGAGCCGGTGTTCTTCCCGGTCAGGGGGCAAATTTCCGCCCGGCGGAGCTGCGGGCGATGATGAGCTTCATGATCTGGGCGGTGCCGTCGCCGATCTGCATGCCGAGCACGTCGCGCAGCCGTTTCTCCACGTCGCGATTCTTCATGTAGCCGTTCTGCCCGTGCAGAAGCAGGCATTGGTGGACCGCGTGATAAGCCTCGAGCGGAGCCCACCACTTGCACATGGCCGCCTGTGAGGTGTGCGGGAGGCCTTCGTCGCCGAGGCGCAGGGTGTCCAGGCAAAGCAGACGTGCCGCCGCCATCTTCGTCTCCGCCTCGGCCAGAGGGAATGAGACGCCTTGGAACTTCGACAGCGGCTGGTCGAAGGCCTCACGTCCCTTGACGTAAGCCCAGGCGTCCTCGATCGCGCGGGTCGCTGTGCCCGTACACTGCAGTCCGATGAGGGCGCGGGAGAAATCGAACCCCTGCATGACCTGGGTGAATGCTCCGCCGACTTCGCCGAGGAGGTGGTCGGCGGGCACGCGGACATCGGTGAAGTCCACGCTGCCGCGGGCGACGGCCGCCTGGCCCATGTCGATGATGGGGTTCCGTGTCACTCCCGGGGCGTCGAGGTCGACGAGGAATGCCGAGATGCCCTTTCCTCGCCCGGCGTCGGGATCGGTGCGTGCGAAGATCACCGTGGCGGTCGAGGTCATGGCCAGCGACATCGACTTTGTGCCGTTGATGATCCAGTCGTCTCCGTCGCGTCGGGCCGTGGTCGAGGGATTGCCGGCGTCCGAACCGGCGTCGGGTTCGGAGAGTCCGATCGCCACCGTTTCGGCTCCTGTAGTGATGAGGCGGCAGTAGTGGGCGGCCACTTCGGCGCTGGCATTGCGGGCGATGACCTGTCCGATGAGGGAGCCGACGACCTGGATGTAGGCGACGGTGAGATCTCCGCGGGCGATGGCCTCGGTGACGAGTCCCGCGGTGACCTTGGTCAGGCCTGCCCCGCCGAGGTGGGTGGGCAGTTCCGGGGCGATGAGCCCGGCGCGGCCCATCTCCCGGGTGATGTCGGCGCCGATGCGGCCGGCGGCTTCGCGTTCGCGGGCTTCATTGATGAGCCGCTCCTCGAATCCGGCCGCCGCATCGAGCAGGGTCTGGGTATCGGGGGTGAGAGTCGTGTCCACGGGAATCCTCTGTGCTGGCAGGGTCTGTGCGGGAAGGGTCTGTGCCGGTGGGAATGCCGGTTGTCAGTACGCGCCGTCGAATTGGCTGAAGTCCGGATCGCGCTTCTCGGCGAAGGCGGTTGCACCTTCGTGCGATTCCGGCGAGTGCGCGTAGAGGTCGAGGGCGCTCATGGCGAGGTTCGTGAAGCCGGTCTGCATCTCGGAATCAGCGTTGAAGGACTGCTTGAGGAATCGCAGCGCTGTCGGTGCCTTGAGACCGAGGGCCCGGGCGCGTTCCTTGGCGCGGGGCATGAGCTCTTCGGCGTCGACGACCTCGTTGGCCAGCCCCCAGGATTCGGCCTTCTGTGCGTCGATGAGTTCGCAGAAGTACCACATCTCACGAGCGCGCTTCTCGCCGATGACGCGGGCGAGGAAGGCCGAACCGTAGCCGGCGTCGAAGGATCCGACCTTGGGGCCGGCTTGGCCGAAGCGTGCGTGGGAGGCCGCGATCGTGATGTCGCAGAGGGTGGTGAGGACGTTTCCGCCGCCGATCGCGACGCCGTTGACCGCGGAGATCACGGGTTTCGGCACCGACCGGATGACCTTGTGGAGTTCGGAGATGCGGAACATGCCGTAGCGGCTGGGGCCGTAGTCGCCGGTCTGGGCCTTCTGCTTGACGTCGCCGCCGGCGCAGAAGGACTTCTGTCCGGAACCGGTGAGGATGATCGAGCGGACGCGATTGTCGCCCCACGCGAGGGTGAAGGCTTCGATGAGTTCGTCGACGGTCTGCGAACGGAAGGAGTTGAAGGCCTCGGGCCGATTGATCGTGATGACCGCGAAGGTCTTTTCGACGTCATAGAGGATGTCGTCGAATTCCGTGGTTGCGGCCTGCTGAGTCGTGGGTGTGGCTGTGGGCATCCTTGCCTCCTCGAACGGAAAATGAATCTATGTTCACCACTAGTGAACATGAGTTCACAAGCCAGGTCAAGAGTTGCAGCGCCGGAAGATTCTTGTGAATTCGCCGAGTTTCATCCAACTGCATCGAAGCGGCGGTGCGCGGGTGGAAGAATGTTGCCGGCAAGGGTGCCGACAGAATAAGAGACGGACGATGATGACCGCAGAAACACCCGACTCGAACAGACCGACAATGCCGAACGGCAGGCGGCCGGCCGACGGTGCGGAGATCGGGGCGCTCATCGGCGCCGGCTTCGGTCTGCTTTTCCTCATCATCAACACTGGCCAGTTCTCCACCCTGGGACGCACACTTGTCATCACAGTCGGGGTCCTGGCGTTCGCAGGCATCGCGATCTTCGCGATCCGCGGACTTATGCAGGGCGGCCGTGCAGGACGGGGCGAATCAGGGAAAGGCAGCCGTCGGGAACCGCCGTTCGGTCGCGCCTACTGGATCATCGTGCTCATCGAGGCGGTCCTGTTGTTCGCCGGAACCCGCCTGTTGGCGAGCCTCGGCCATCCGGAGCTCGGAGTGGCATGGGTGGCGGTGGTCGTCGGCACTCATTTCTTCGCGCTCGGCTGGGTGTTCGGGCTCGACCGCTTCCATGTGCTCGCCACCGTCGTCACCCTCTGCGGAATCGGTGGGTTCATCGCCTTCTTCGCGGCGGCTCCGGCGTTCATCCCGGTCATCAGCGGCGTCATCTCGGGCTTCGTGCTGCTCGCCTTCGCCATGTGGGCCCTGATCCCGACCGAGCGGTAGAGCCCGGCACGCATCGAGTTTGGTTCGGTTCGTCATCGGGTTCTGATCCAGTCATCGAGTTTTCTCCCGATGACTGGATCAGAATCCGATGACTCCCCACGAGGTGGCCGCACCGGGAGGCCCCTCACGTCGCTTCGCGTGCGCTGGTGGCCACTCGGCGCGGCGGGAGGCAAGGCCGCGGCGGGCACCGGGGCGGACAGGCGCCACCCGACCCTCCGCGGGGCGCGTCAGCCTTCGTCAGGGCCGGTGGCGGGAGCCTCGGGGGCCCCAGTTCCGTCCTTCTTCAACGGCTGCACGCGCGGGGGCGGGAACTCCGGCGCCTGAGCGGCGGGATGAGTCTCCAGCCCGGCGAACACCTCGGCGATGGCGCGGTCGAGCTGCGGATCGTCGTCGGCGAAGAGCTGACCGGGATCGTGCTCGACCTCGATATCGGGTTCGACGCCATAGTTCTCCACGTCCCAGCCCTTGCCCTCGATCCAGAAGGCATAGCGAGGCTGCGTCACGCCGGTACCGTCGACGAGGTCATAGCGGCCGTCGATGCCGACGACTCCGCCCCACGTGCGGACACCGACGACCGGGCCGATGCCCTTGGCTTGCACACGCGCGTTGATGATGTCGCCGTCGGAACCGGAGAACTCATTGGCCACGAAGACCACGGGTCCGCGCGGAGCATCCTCGGGGTCACGGCCCATCTCGTCGTAGCTGCGGGCCTGATTCCAGGCCACGACCGTATCGGCGAAGCGTTCGGCCACCAAGGCACTCGTGTGCCCGCCGCGGTTGAACCGCACATCGGCGATGACACCCTCGCAGCCCATGGCCTGCCGCAGATCCCGGTGCAGCTGCGCCCAACCGTACGAGGCCATGTCCGGAACATGCACATAGCCGATGCTGCCGCCGGACTTCTCGGCCACATACTCCCGGCGGGAGCGCACCCAGTCCTGATAACGCAACTGCTCTTCACTGGACAGCGGAATGACCGCGACGGTGCGGTCCTTGCGACCGCGGCGCAGAGTGAGCTCGACGATCGTGTCCGCGGCTCCCTGCAGATGAGCGGCGGGACCGGTCGCCTCGTCGACGGGCTGACCATTGACGGCGACGATGACATCGCCGGGCTTCGCTCCGACACCGGCTTGGCGCAGCGGCGATCTGGCATCAGGTTCGCTGCTTTCACCTGGAAGGATGCGCTCAATGGTCCATCCTTCCGATGCCTTGACCAGGTCCACGCCGAGGAAGCCGAGTTTCTTCGACCCATCGCCGAGTCCCGACGGCGGGCTGACATAGGCGTGGGAGGTATTGAGTTCGCCCACGGTCTCCCACAGGACGTCGACGAGGTCGTCATGCGTCAGCGCCTTCGCGGCCACGGCACGCCAGCGCAGAGTGACCGACTCCCAATCCACCCCGTTCATGTCCTCGCGCCAATAATGGTCGCGCATGATCCGCGAGTTCTCCTCGAACATCTGCAGCCATTCGGCCCGCTGGTCGAGCTCGAACCGCAGACGCGACACGTCGACGGAGACGAACTCATCATCGTCGGCCTCGACCTTCCGGTTGGCCGGGACCACGCTGATCGCATCGTCGCTGCGCACAACGAGCAGCTTGCCGTCACCGGAGATCTCATAGTCGTCGGCCTTGTCGACGACGGTGGTGACCTTCCGCTTGGCGAAGTCGAAGAACTGGACCACCTCGGCGGGTTTGTCACCGGCATCTCCGGCCCGCTGGCTGCCGAGCTCACCGGCTTCGACATCGCCGGTGCGCATCCAGACGAGACCGCCCTCGGCAGATTCGAGATCTCGGAAGACTCCCGAGGCGACGGGGAACGGCACGATGCGTTCCTCCGCGCCCTCGAGTTCGACCTCGACGGTGGCGACGGGCTTCTCCCCGCGACCACGTTCGGACTTCGCATCCTCGGCGACTTCAGCAATCGCCCACCCGCCGGCACTCGGCCCGAACGGTGCGGGCTCATCGGCGGCCAAGGGCAACAGCCACGGTCGGGTGACGCCGTTGAACGACAGATCGAAGGAATGCTGGTTGTACGACGGATCGAAGGTGCGATCCGAGAGAAACGCGACGAATTTCCCGTCGCGCGTGAACGTCGGCGAGAAGTCGTTGAACTTGCCCGTCGTCAGCGGCTGGGCCCGCCGATCCGACTTCACCTCGGCGATCATCAGCTGCGCGAGCAGCTCCTCACCCTGCGTCGGCTGCGACCACACGAGGTACTTCCCATCGGGAGAGAACCGCGGGTCCCGCGCCTCACCGTGGCCCGAATGCCCGACCAGGCGCGTGCGCCCGTTGCTCACCTCGACGGTCCGAATCGACCCGTCGTGGGAGATCGTAGCGAGCATCTTCCCCGCCGGATCCGCCTGCAGGTGGAGGACCCGTCCCAGGGCTCCGGCCCCGATTCGCCGAGGCGGCTTGTCCCCGTTCACGGACGCGACCTCGATCGCGTCCTCCCCTTCGACATCCGTGATGAACGCGGCCAGACCGGTGTCCCCGAGGATGAGGGGTTCGCGGGTGCGGATGGACGAATCCGCACACAGCGCCCGAGCAGGGCCTTCGCGGTGGGCAAGCCAGAAGGTCTTGCCGCGCCATTCCACGACCGAGGCATTGCCTGCATGGTCAGGGCTGATGCTGTTGAGCCCGGTCTTCGGATCGAGGCTCAGCGGCTGCACCTGCGTTCCCGGCAGGGTCACGGCGAGGGTGCGGACGGCCGCATCGAGGCTGTCGAGGACCTTGATCTCCCCACGCGAGTGCCAGACGATGCGGGTGCCGTCGGTCGTGGCGTCACGGACATACCCCTCGGCCTCGGTCTGGTGTGTGAGCTGGCGCGGCTCGACCACGGAGCCATCTGCATTCGCCGAGGTGGCCAGACCGTCGATGATCCACAGGTTCGCCTGCTCATCGGCATGGTGAGGGAAGGTCGCGGCCCGGTCGGAGGTGAACACGAGCGAGTCGCCGACCCACAGCGGATCCGTCAGCGACGCTTTGTCCTCGCGCAGCAGCCGCTGCCACTTGGCTCCGGACCCATCGCCGATGCCCGCGGCATTCGTGCCGCCGACCCGATCAAGCCACAGCCTCGGCGCGGTGCCTCCCCGGTAGCGCTTCCAGTGTGCAGGCGGACGGGAGAACGGCGTGGACAGAGCCGTCACTCCCGTATGGTGTCGGGCCAGGCCCGAAGCACGACCGAACGACAGCCGATCGACGTCACCGTCGAGGCTCACGGACTTCACGACATGGTTGCGGACCTCGAACTCTCCGGCATTCGCACCGACGAGGACATGAGTCGAATCGGCCCAACCGAGCATCGTCATCGCCGTCGATCCCAGCCAGGTGAGCCGACGCAGGGACCCGGTGGCCACCTCGGCGACCATGAGCTCCGGCTGGCCGGTGCGGAAGGACACGAACGCGACGTGCGCTCCGTCGGGTGAGATCCTCGGTGATCTGACGGGCGCGTGGTCGGAGGTCAGGCGCCAGGCGCGGCCGCCGGCGGACGGGACCAGCCAGACATCGTCGTCGGCGGTGAAGGTGATGAGATCGGACTGGATATGGGGGTAGCGAAGATAAGTCACGTGACCCACATTACAAGCTCGACTGTACGGCGACCGCGGGCCGGAACCGATGCCCAGGCAACTTGCACGCGGCAATAGAATGGGCACATGCCATCTCTGACTTCTGTGCTCACGGACCGTTTCGCCGCCGCCCTCACCCAGGCCTTCGGTGAGGACTTCGCCAGGCGCGATCCCGTCATCCGCAGCAGCCAGTTCGCAGACTTCCAGGCCAATGTGGCCCTGCCGCTGGCCAAGGAACTGAAGTCGAAGCCTCGCGATATCGCCGCACAGATCGTCGACAACCTCGACCTCGATGGCGTCTGCGAGACCCCGGAGATCTCCGGACCCGGGTTCATCAACCTCACCTTCACTCCCGAATTCCTCGCCTCCACCCTGACCGCGGGCGGAGTCGCCGCAGCTCCGGAGAACACGGAGCCGCAGACCATCGCCATCGACTACTCTGCTCCGAACGTGGCCAAGGAGATGCACGTCGGCCACCTGCGCACCACCGTCGTCGGCGACGCCCTGGCCCGCACCCACGAATTCCTCGGCAACACGGTCATCCGTCAGAACCACATCGGCGACTGGGGCACACCATTCGGCATGCTCATCGAGCACCTCCTCGACGTCGGCGTCGACTCCGATGAGGCCTCCGAAGTGTCCGAGAACCCGAACGCCTTCTACCAGGCGGCCCGCGCGAAGTTCGACTCCGACGAGGCCTTCGCCACCCGCTCCCGGGCGCGCGTCGTCAAGCTCCAGGGCGGCGACGAGGAGACCCTGGATCTGTGGACGACGCTCGTCGGCTACTCCCGCGAGTACTTCAACCGCATCTACTCGCTCCTCGACGTCACCCTCACCGACGACGACCTCGCCGGCGAGTCCACCTACAACGACGTTCTGGCGGAAGTCTGCGACGAGCTCGAGTCCAAGGGCCTGGCGACGATCTCCGATGGTGCGCTGTGCGTGTTCCCCGACGGCTTCACCGGCCGTGAGGGCGAACCCCTGCCGCTGATCATCCGCAAGTCCGACGGCGGCTACGGCTATGCCACGACAGACCTCGCCGCTGTGCGCAACAGGGCGGTCAACCTCGGCGTGAACCGGGCACTCTACGTCGTCGGCACCCCGCAGGCCATGCACTTCGACATGGTCTTCACCGTCGCCCGCGCGGCCGGCTGGCTGCCGGAGACCTTCAGCCCCGAACACGTGAAGATCGGCAATGTGCTCGGTTCCGACGGCAAGATCCTGCGCACCCGCTCCGGCGCCCCGCTGCGCCTGGCCGAACTCCTCGAAGAGGCCGTGACCCGGGCCAAGGCGACGCTGTCCGAGTCGAGTGTGGACTTCGAGCCTGCGGAGGCCGACGAAGTCGCCCGCATCGTCGGCATCGGTGCCGTGAAGTACGCCGATCTCTCTGTCGCCCACGACACTTCCTACACCTTCGACCTCGACCGGATGCTCGCCCCCATCGGCAACACCGCTCCGTACCTCCAGTACGCCGGTGCCCGCATTCGCTCCATCGGCCGCAAGGCCGAAGCCGAAGGCGTCGACGTCTCGCAGGTCGCGAACGCTGCGATCAGCCTCGGTGAGTCTGCCGAACGTGAGCTTGCGCTGTCGATCCTCGGCTTCGCCGATGTGGTCGCCGAGGTGGCTGCCGGTTCGACGCCCCACCGTCTGTGCACCTACCTGTTCGATCTCGCCCAGGCCTTCACCTCGTTCTACGAGCAGTGCCCGGTGCTCATCGCCGAGACTCCTGAGCTGCGCGACTCCCGTCTGCGGCTCTCGGCGATCGTGCTCGAGGTCCTCCAGGCCGGTCTCGGGGTGCTCGGCATCCGCGTTCCCGAGCGCATGTGAGTTCGCCTCAGCGTCCATCCGCGAAGAGGATGCTGCCCTGGATCATTCTGGGCATCGTCATCCTCGCCCTCAACCTGCGCGCCCCGATCATCGCGCCGACCGCGATCCTGCCTGCCATCCAGGAGGGCACGGGATTCAGCGCGGCCGGACTCGGTCTGCTCACCGGCCTGCCGGTTCTGCTGTTCGCCCTGGCCACGCCGCTGGCGGGGAAGTTCATCACCCGCCTCGGGGCCGAAGCCACGGTCCTCGCGTGCCTGTCCGGTGTCCTCGTGGGCACCATTCTGCGGTCGGTCGGCCCGCCCTGGCTCGTGCTCGTGGGCACCGGCATCATCGGCCTGGCGATCACTTTGGGCAATATCGTCGTCCCCGTCATCATCCGCCGCGAAGTGCCGTGGGAACAGGTGTCGATGGTCACCGGCCTGTACTCGGCGATGATGAACATCGGGTCAATGGCCACCCTCATCGGCACCGGTCCGCTGGCCGAGGCCTTCGGATGGCGCTGGGCCCTGGCCGCATGGGCCGGCCTCGCTTTCGTGGGCCTCGGCTTCTGGATGGTGCTCATCCGCGTGCGCGTGCGCCGCGAGGGGGAGGCTGCCCGCGCTGCTGCGGCCGAGTCCGCCGACGGCGCTCCCAGCACCGAGGCGGCCGCCCCCGTCGCGAAGCAGTCGTGGGCCGAGGCTCCCGCTTCGTTCCGGTTGATCATCGCCCTGCTCATCATCACGTTCTCCGGGCAGTCGACCGCCTACTACGTGACGACGACCTGGCTGCCGAGCTACCTCGGAGACACCATCGGGCTCGCCCCGACAGTCGCTGGAAGCACGGCGTCTCTGTTCCAGATCGCTGCGATCCTCGGTGCCTTCGGAGTGCCGCTGTTGGCCGTGAAGACGAAGCCGTGGGTGCCCGTGGCGATCGTTGCCGCGCTCTGGCTGTCCCTGCCCGTGGGTCTGCTGGCGGCGCCCGGTGCCTACTGGCTGTGGGCGACGACCGGCGGCATCGCCCAGGGCGGCGGGTTCACTGCGATCTTCTCGATCATCGCCCGCACCGCCGGAAGCGATGCGCAGACTGCATCCGCTTCGGCCCGCGTGCAGTTCGGCGGCTACCTCGCAGCGACCCTGGCCCCGCCTTTCGCGGGTTGGCTCAACACGGCCACTGGCGGGTGGACGGCACCGCTGCTGCTCATCCTCGCCGCCACGCTCGCGTTCACGATCACAGGACTCTGGGCCGCCCGCCGAGCCGGAGGCTTCCCCCGCGGCGGCCGCGAGGTCCTCGACCCCGACTAAGCTCACCCTCCCCAATTACTACCTGACGGCGGCCCAGCAACCTCGCGCGAGGTATCTGGGCCGCCGCCAGGTAGTAATAAGGGTTCTACAGCCACGGGAACAACGAGGCGGCCCACCTCATCGGTGGGCCGCCTCGGTGACGGTCTTGCGAATCCTTGGATTCGCCTGCGCGGCTGTTCAGTGTGACTGATCAGCCCGGAGTGACTCAGTGCTTGGCGTCGGAGTCCTCGGCAGGCTTGACGGCCGGCTTCGGAGCGGGGACCTCGTCCGCGGCGTCTGCCTTGGTCGAGGGCACAGCGGTCTGCGAGACCTGGGTGGCAGCGGCAGCGCCCTGGCGCGAAGCCGGGGTCGAGCCGACCGGACGAGCGTCGGCGGGACGGTTGTTCGGCAGCGGGGTCGACCAGGGATCCTCGACCGGCTGGGCCTTCTTCCACACGTAGTAGCCGATTCCGGCGGCCGAACCGATGACGAGGGTCCACACGAGTGCGGTCTTTCCGCCGCCGGACTTGCGAGCGGTATCCTTCTCGATGCGCTTACCGGCATTGGCGAGAGCCTTGCGGGCCTTCTTCATGGCCTTCTTGTCACCGGTGAGGCGGACAGCCAGATCGTCGATGAGTTTCGGGGTCTCGGCCGCGGACAGCGAAGACGCTGCGTTCGACGCGAACTTGCCGGCGCGCTCGGTTGCTTCGGGGCGGTAGGACTCGAGCTTGTCGGCCCAGGAATGGACCTGACCATTGGCCTTGTCGGCCAGTGCTTCGACCTGCGGACGTGCCTTCTCAGCGAACTCTTCGGCCTTGCCTGCCAGTGCCTCGACCTGCGGGCGAGCCTTGTCGGCGGCCTCACGCAGCTTCGGGGCTGCGTTCTCACTGGCATCTGCCAGGACTCGGAGTGACGTCTGCTTCGCGGAATCGAGCTTGGAAGTGAGCTGATCTCGGGTGGGCTTCTTCGACATAAACTGTTCCCAATCCTTAGATGTCGGTGGTCAAGTTGATCACTGACTAGTCTACGGCCTAGGGGCAAACCTGTGGACAGCGGATGTCATCGAATTGTCTGCGGATCGCCTGACAGGTTGGGCAATGGTCCTGGGTCGGAACTGCATTCGCCGCCTCGGCGTGGAAGAATGAAGTCATGACTACAGCCTCAACGCATACCGCAGTCCTGCACACCAACCACGGTGACATCACCATCAACCTCTTCGGCAACCATGCTCCGAAGACCGTGGCCAACTTCGTCGAACTGGCCCAGGGCGAGCGTGAGTTCACCGATCCTTCGACCGGTGAACCGACCAAGCGTCCCTTCTACGACGGACTCGGCTTCCACCGCATCATCTCGAACTTCATGATCCAGGGCGGCTGCCCGCTGGGCACCGGCACCGGCGGACCCGGCTACACCTTCGACGACGAGATCCACCCCGAACTGCAGTTCGACCGTAAGTACCTGCTGGCCATGGCCAACGCCGGCAAGCAGATGGGCCGCGGCACCAACGGTTCGCAGTTCTTCATCACCACCGCCGAGACCCCGTGGCTCAACGGCAAGCACACCATCTTCGGTGAGGTCGCCGACGAAGCCAGCCAGAAGGTCGTCGACGAGATCGAGGGCGTGCGCACCGCTGCGATGGACAAGCCGGTCGAGCCGGTCGTCATCGAGAAGGTCGACATCACCGCGAAGTGAGTCACCGTCCATAGAGGACCACTGAGTACCATGGTGTGATGGACACACCTCAGGAGGGCTCGGCACGGGAAACCGGCCGGGCCCTTTCTGCATCCCCGCCGCTGATCACCCGCACGCTGCTCATCGTTACCATCGTGGCTTTCCTTGCGGAGCTCATTCCCGGCCTCGACCTGCTGCGGCGGCTGAGCTTCGTTCCCGCTCTCTCGCTCGAACAGCCGTGGCGGGTGCTCTCGGTCGCTCTCGTCCACGAGGAGCCCTCCCCTTTCCACCTGCTGGCGAACATGATCGGGCTGTTCTTCTTCGGATCATTCGTCGAAAAGGCCTTGGGGCACTGGAAGTTCCTGGCCGTCTACATCATCGGCACCGCCGGTGGTTCTGCCATGGTTCTCCTGCTGGCCGACCCGTTCGACGTCGACTGGGTGACGAACCATATCGGCGCTTCAGGTGCGGTGTTCGCGATCGTCGGCGTCCTCTTGGCCCCGACCCGTCGCCTCGACCGGAACATCACCGGGGTCCTCGTCTTCGTCGCGCTCAACTTCGGCTACGGATTCCTCGTGGCAGGAGTGTCCTGGGAGTCCCACCTCGGCGGTCTGATCACCGGCTTCGTGCTCGGCTGTGCGGGGCTGCTGGGTCCACAGCGGTCGCGGACGCTGGTGTTCACAGTGACCTCGGTCGGTCTGGTGGTGCTCATGGCGGCCGCCGGAGCGTGGAAGATGGTCGGCCTCGGCCTCTGAGTTCGGCGCTGTCAGGCTTTTACCAGAAAAAGGTCCATTTGTGTGCACTCTGCGGTGGAAAATTCTTTGTCCACAGGCTCTATCCACAACGTGGATAACTTACACACGTGTATTTACCCTGGTCAGAAGCATAAAATAAGTTATCCACAAGCGACGCACCCGGCTTGGGTATAACTCGACGCTTGTGGATTGTTGATGACGGGCTGCGACTGTTGGGGTCAGTAAAGGTCCTGGTGAATGCAGATTGTCTGGTCGATCCGCAGTGATTCTCAAGCTTGAGAATCACCGCAGTTCGACCAGACAATCGAAGCGATTGGGGCCTGGGTCGGCTATCGCCAGCGAGTGGACATGATCAGACCCGCCACGAAGAAGGCGAAGCCGATGAGGATGTTCCAGTTGCCCCATGCTTCGACGGGGAAAGCACCCTGAGTGATGTAGAAGGTGACGAGCCAGATCAGACCCACGATCAGCAGGCCGAGGAGGACCGGCAGGAACCAGCTCGGGTTCGGCTTGATCGTCTGCTGACCTGAGGTCGAGGTGTAGCTCGCGGTCTTGCGCCCCTGTGGGCGTTTGGCCGGATTGCCCGAACGGGACGTGCGCTTGGCGGCTGAGCCCTTCGAGCTGGTTGACTTGGACGCCGATCCCTTCGAACCGGAAGTCTTGGAGGACGATGCCTTGGAGTCGGAGGCCTTAGAAGCCGAGGTCTTCGTTGACTTCTCGTCCTTGGCCGAGTCGGACTTCTCGTCCTTCGACGCCTTGGTCTTCTTCGCGGCAGCCGCGGTGTCTGAGTCCTTCTTTGAGTCCTTCTCAGAAGTCTTGTCGGACGCCTCTTCGTCGGCGTCCTCGTCCGCGGATTCGTCCTTCAGGTCGTCCGCAGCAGACTCGGTCGCATCCGATTCGTCGTTCACAGCTTCGGCGAGGTCGGTGTCAGCATCGTCGGCGACATCGGTGTCGAGCGTTTCGGTCTCGAGTTCCTCGACTTCGGTCGCCTCGACCGCTTCTGCGGACTCGGCCTGCTTCGCCTTGGCCGCCGACGAAGTGCGAGAAGTGCGCTGGGGGCGTCCTTTGGACTTGGCCACAAGTACTCCTTTGTCGGTCGACCGCCGTGGGGTCGCCGAATGAATGGTTGGGGACGATCGCAGACCAGTCTACTCGGGGCGGGGGTCTCAGTGAAAAACTCCGACTACCCTGAAAGCGGCCCGAGCGCGCCCCGAACGATGATTCTCATAGGATAAAGTGCATAGGGGTATCCCCGCCTGTCATCTTCGACGGCCCCCGACAATGCAGTGACAGTCACGGAGCAGATGTGGTGAATAGTTCCTCCTCGGGTAACGAACCGGGCGTGAATCCGCCCTCGCGACCCACTATCCGGCCTGCTCAGAGACGGCAGGCTCCATCTGACTCCGCCGGCCAACAGCTCGGTCACGCCGCCGGTCGGTCTGCAGACGCTTCCGCTGCCTCGGGCGATCAGCCGCTGCCCAGTCGACGCGAGATGCGGCGCAGGGAAGCCGAAGCCGCCGCAGCCCAGGGTGAACCGACCGCCGTCTATTCCGACGCCCCGCCCGTCTACCAACAGCCCCAGCAACCTCAGCAGCCTCCACAGCCCCCACAGGCCGCACCTGGCCAGCAGCATGGCCAGTCCACCCAAGCGATGCCCGCGGTCCCGCAGAACGCCCCCGCCGCGGCACAGCAGGCTCCCGCCGCGGCCGGGACCGGATACGCAGCCAACAACGCATACGCGGCCGCACCCCAGCCGGGCGGACAAGCTGCGCATGGACAAGCAACGCACGGCCACCTCGGCGAGGATCAGCCTCAGGGCCGCCGCGAGACCCGACGCCAGCGGCGACGTCAGCCCGTGGAACGCGAACCGCTCGGCCCGATCCGCGGCACTGTGCGCACCTTCGGCGAACTGTGCATCACGGCTGGTCTCGTCCTCATCCTCTTCGTCGTCTGGCAGCTGTGGTGGACGGACATCCAGGCCAACCGCGACAACGAAGTGCTCGCCGACGAACTCTCTCAGGACTGGGCGAACCAGGACCCGAACGAACTGCCCGACGATCCGGACGAACCCGTGGTCGCCGATCCCGTGGGCAAGAACGAAGCGTTCGGCATCTTCTACATCCCGCGCTTCGGCGATGACTACTACCGCACTGTGGCCGAGGGGGTCGACCTCGAACCCGTGCTCAACCGGATGGGCGTGGGCCGCTACCCGAATTCGGCGATGCCGGGCGAGGTCGGGAACTTCTCCATCGCCGGCCACCGCGTGACCTACGGCAAGCCGCTCAACCAGATCGCGAACCTGCGCCCGGGCGATGAGATCATCGTCCAGACGAAGGACGGCTTCTACACCTACACCTTCCGCAACTTCGACATCATCCTCCCCGATGCCGTCGAAGTGCTCTCACCCGTGCCGGACGCACCCGAGTTCAAGGGCAAGGACCGAATCCTGACGATGACGGCCTGCAACCCGATGTTCTCCGCACGGGAACGCTACGTCGCCTACGCCGAACTCACGGACTGGACGCCGGCCAGCGACGGAGCGCCGGACAATATCAAGGACTCGAAGGCCTACGACAAGGTCAGCAAGAACGGCGGTGCCTGATATGTACGCTTTCATCTGGCGGATCCTCCCGGGCAACTGGGTCGTCAAACTCATCTTGGCCCTCATCCTCATCGCGGCCGTCGTGCTGGTGCTCATGCAGTACGTCTTCCCCGTGATCGCCCCGTACATGCCCTTCAACAACGCCACCGTGACGGAGACCGGACAATCATGACCTCAATCCTCGTCATCGACAACTACGACAGCTTCGTCTACACGCTCGTGTCCTATCTGCGTGAGCTCGGCGCGGACGTCGATGTCGTCCGCAACGACGACATCCCCGCCGCCGAGATCGCCGACACCGTTACCGCCTACGACGGTGTCCTCCTGTCGCCTGGTCCCGGCGTGCCCGCCGAATCCGGAGTCTGCCCGCCCCTGCTGTCCTGGGCGGAGACCTCCGGAATGCCCGTGTTCGGCGTCTGCCTGGGCCATCAGGCCCTCGGCGAGGTGTTCGGCGCCGAGGTGACCCACTCACCCGTGCTCATGCACGGCAAGACCTCGGTCATCACCCACGACGGCGAAGGCATCTTCTTCGGCTGCCCGAGCCCGCTGACCGTCACCCGCTACCATTCGCTGGCGATCGTCGACGAGACCCTCGACCTCGAGAAGTTCACCGTCACCGCCCGCACCGACGACGGCATCGTCATGGCCATCGAACACCGCGAGAAGCCCCTGTTCGGCGTCCAGTTCCACCCCGAATCCGTGCTCACCGAATGCGGATACCTCATGCTCGGCAACTGGCTCGAGGTATGCGGCCTCGAGGGTGCCGCCCAGGCCGCGGCGGGCATGTCGCCTTTGGCGACCGCGATCGCCTGAGAATTCCCGCCGATCCCTGTTCTCAGGGTTCTCGCCGAGGCGGCCGATCGTTATGATCGTGAGCACAGTGATCCCTGTGCTCAGTTGATCCGCATCCGCGCCGGGATCCGTGCACGCCCGCAGTGCCGTGCACGACCGACGAACAGGAGGCAGCGACGATGTCAGAACCGACCTATCTGCGCGAAGAACCGTTCACCGAACTCACCGTCATCGAGGTCCCGGCTACTCCGGCAGCGGTCGTCGAGGCCCGCGAAGTGCACATGGCAGACCTGCCGGAACTCTTCGACTCCACGTTCTCCGGACTCTTCCCCGTCCTCTCCGATGCGGGACTCGAACCCGCAGGACCGGCCTTCGCCCTCTACACCAGGCAGCCGAGCGAAACGGTGGATCTGCAGGTGGGGATCCCCACCTCGGCAGGACTGACGAACGCGCAGCCGATCGCCGGCGGTCATATCGTCATCCCCGCGGAGCTGCCCGGCGGATCCATGGCCGTGCGCAGCCACCTCGGCGGATATGACGGGCTCGGGGAATCCTGGGCGCAGCTGGTCAAGGACGCGATGGCGGCCGGGCACCATCCGGGACTGCCGTTCATCGAACTCTATGTCACCGAACCCAGCCCCGAGGCGGATCCCGCCGATATGCGCACCGACCTGTTCCTCACCTTGGACTGAGAGACGGCGTCACAGACGCGAACGGATACGACAGCGGCCGGGTCAGTCATCGACTGACCCGGCCGCCGTGCGCTGCGAGGACCCTGTGTCCGAGGACTGTGGGCCTCAGTTGCCGATGACTTCGGACCAGTTGTCGAAGAGCCCTCCGCCCATCGAATCCTTGTCCTTCTTATCCTTGTCTTTGTCCTTCTTATCGTCGTCTCCGCCGCCGTCATCGCCGGGAGCGGTCGGAATGCCACCCGGGATCGAGGGAATCGAAGGCGAGGGCTCCGGCGGCTTCTTGGCCACCTTCACGGTGATCTCCGAACCCTGCTTGACCTCGCTGCCGCCAGTCGCGGACTGTTCGAAGACCTTCTTCTCATCGTGTTCGTCGGTCTCGACCTCTTCGGTCTTGCACGTGAGCTGGTACTCATCACCCTCGAGGGTCTTGCAGGCCTCCTCGGCGGTCTGACCGGTGACATCGGGAACCTCGACCATGCCCGAGGACACGACGAGATCGACATTCGAATCGACGTCGACTTCCTGACCGTCACCGGGTTTGGTTTCGATGACCACACCCTTCTCCACATCCGGAGAGTTCTGCGAGATATGGGTGCCGGCCTGGAGCCCTGCGTCGTTGATGATCTTCCGCGCCTCCTCCTCGGTCTTTCCGGAGACGTCGGGGACCTTCGCGGATTCGGGCCCGGAGGAGATGATCAGCTTGACGACGCTGTCCTTCTCCACCATCTGACCGCCCGGAGGATCGGTTTCGATGGCTTTGCCCTCATCGACGTCGGCACTGTACTGCTCATCGCGGTCGACGCGCAGCCCCTGTTTGATGAGCGCGGATTCGGCCTCATCGGCGTCCATGTTCGCCACATCCGTGACCTGGACTTCGATGATGTCCGGCGGTTTGTTGATCTCGTACACCCACAGGGCAACGGCGGCCAGGGCGAGGAGGACGAAGATCGAGCCGATCCAGATCCAGGCGCGGGAGCGCTTCTGCGGCGGCCGCTCCTCCTGGTTGGTCATGATCGCCGATACTGGCCCGGTCTCGGGAGCGGGCTCGGCCTCGTTGGCATGAGCCATCGGAGCGGTCATCGGCGGGGCCATCATCGGATACGCCTGTGTAGCCTCGACATCGTCCTCGAAGCTCATGGGACGGCCGTCGCGGGCGGCGAGCACGTCCTCGCGGAAGGTGTAGGCGTCCTGGTAGCGGGCGTCGCGGTCCTTCAGCAGAGCGTGGAGGAGGAGCCTGTCGACGGCCGGTGGGATGCTCTGGTTGTAGAAGCTCGGCGGCTGCGGAGTCTCACCGACGTGCTGATAGGCCACTGCCAGCTGGGAGTCGCCGACGAACGGGGGACGGCCGGCCAGAAGCTCATAGAGCAGGCAGGCGGTGGAATAGAGGTCGGAACGGGCGTCGACGACCTCACCGCGCGCCTGTTCGGGGGAGAGGTACTGGGCGGTGCCGACCACCGACTGGGTCTGCGTCAGTCCCGAGTTGTCCTTGAGTGCTCGGGCGATCCCGAAGTCCATGACCTTGATGTCACCCTCGGGGGTGAGCATGACGTTCGCAGGCTTGATGTCGCGGTGGACGATGCCGTTGCGATGGGAGTACTCGAGCGGAGCGAGGACTCCGGCGATGACGTTGAGGGCCTCGTCGACGGTGAGTGTGCCGTGTTCATTGAGGACTTCGCGCAGCGTCTGACCCTCGACGTATTCCATGACGATGAAGGGCACGGACACGGACGAGCCACCGGATTCGACGAATTCCTCTTCACCCGAATCGTAGACGGAGACGATTCCGGGGTGATTGAGACCGGCCGCGGACTGCGCCTCGCGCTTGAGGCGGGTGTGGAACGAGGGATCGCGGGCGAGATCGGAGCGCAGAAGTTTGATGGCCACGCGACGCCCGAGACGGTTGTCGACGCCCTCATGCACTTCTGCCATGCCCCCACGGCCGAGGAGCGCACGAACTTCGTAACGCCCCGACAGCACCTTGGGTTCACTCATGTATGTCCTCCGCTTGTCTCACCCGGTCTCTGGGTTCATTCTCACCTGAACCGAGTCGAGTTCCAGTATCTCAAACTCTTCTTTTCTTCTGATCGCTGCTCTGAATCGCTCAATGTCTATTCATTGCCGTTGTTTCCGTTCGGGTTGCCGCTGGCATCCGAGCTGCTCGCCGAGCCCGAATTGCTGCCTGCCCCGTCATTGCCGCTGTTCGGGTTCGAACCGCCCGAGGCGTCGGCCGAATCCCCGGAGCCCGAAGAGTCCGTCTCACCGGACGTGTCCGTCGAACTCGAGGAGTCCGATTCGCTCGACGTCTCGGAGTCCGATGACGAATTCGACGAAGTCTCGGAGTCCGAACCGGTGTCGCTGTTCGCCGAATCAGATCCGGAGTCCGAACCCTGATCCTGCGAATCGGATGCGGAATCGGAATCCGAGCTCGACTCCGAGTCATTGCCCAGACCCGAATCGGATCCGGAGTCCGTGGCGGGCTCTTCGGGCTGCTCGGCGGGACCGGCGGAGATGTAAAGGGTCACGGTGTCACCCTCTTCGAAGGTGTATCCGTTGTCGCCCTCACCGACGTCCGCGACGGTTCCGGCCGCCCGATCCGAGTTGATGTCGGTCGTCTCGACCTCGAGTCCCTTGTTCTCGAGGTTCTGCGTCGCCGAGGATTCCGTGAGTCCGATGTAATCGTTCTTATCGATCTCGATCGTCTTCGCCGCCTCCGAGGTGGGCGCCGAGGTTGACGGTTCCGGTTCGGGTTCGGCATTGCCTCCGCCGAGGAAGAACCACAGCAGGGAACCAACCGCGATGAGGGCGATGATCGCAAGGATCCAGATGAGGACGCGGCCCTTGTTCGACTGCTTGTCCTTCTCCAGATCCTGATTCTGCGGATCGTTGGGATCGATCTGTCCCGTATTCGCCGCGGCGGCTCCGGCACCGGCGGCCCCGGCGCCGGCGATTCCGGCGGCGGCTCCGTTCGGGTACACCTGGGTCGCATCGTTCGAGGAGGTGACGGGCAGGGTCTTCGTCGTGGCTGCCGGCTCCGGGTTGTTGAAGACCTGGGTCAGGGCTTCGGACGCTGCGGCTCCGTGGCGCATCTGCGGCACGAGCTCCTCGGCGCCGGCGACGTCCCCGGCGGAGAGCGCCTCGGCGGCCTTCGCGACCTTGAACGCATCGGAAGGGCGACGTTCGGGCTTCTTCTCCAACAGGCAGTCGACGAATCGGCGCAGCGGTTCGGAGACCGTGTCCGGCAGCGGCGGATGCTGCTGGTTGACCTGAGCGATGGCGATCGCGACCTGCGAGTCGCCCGTGAAGGGGCGCTGCCCGGCCAGGGCCTCGTAGGCGATGATGCCGAGTGCATAGAGGTCCGAGCCGGGGCCCGAACCCTTGCCGGTGGCCTGTTCGGGGGCCAGGTACTGGGCGGTGCCCATGACCTGACCGGTCTTCGTCAGCGGCGCCTGATCGGTGACCCGGGCGATGCCGAAGTCCGTGATCTTGACCCGGAAGTCCGGTGTCATGAGGATGTTGCCGGGCTTGATGTCACGGTGGATGACGCCCACCTTGTGTGCGGCGCCGAGGGCCTGAGCGGCCTGCGTGACGATGGAGAGGGTATCGGTCTCGGACAGGGGTGCGCTGCGCTCGATGATGGCCGACAGAGCCTCACCGGGCACGTATTCCATGACGAGGTAGGGCGAACCCTGCTCGTCGCCGTAGTCGTATACGCCGGCGATTCCCGGGTCGGAGACTCGGCCCATGTTCTGGGCTTCGGCACGGAATCGGGCGAGGAAGGTCGATTCGGAGAGGTACTCGTCCTTGAGGATCTTCGCCGCGACCTCACGGCCGAGGACGGAATCCACACCCTTCCAGACCTCACCCATGCCGCCGACGGCGATGCGGGAGGTGAGTTTGTAACGGTTGCCCAACAGGGTGCCTTCGACGGGTCTCATTTCTCGACCACCGCTTCCATCATGTTCTTCGCGATCGGTCCTGCGATCGTCGCACCATAAGCTTCGTTGCCCGCGTTTCCGCCGTTCTCGACCACGACCGCGACCGCGACCTGAGGGTCGTCGGCCGGGGCGAAGGAGATGAACCAGGCATGGGGTGCCGCGCCCTTGGCGTGCTGGGCGGTGCCGGTCTTCGCTGCGACCTTCGTATCGCCCATCTTCGCCACCGAGGCGGTGCCGTTCTCGACCACACCGGTCATCATGTCGGTGAGCTTGTCTGCCGTATCTCCGGACACGGGGCGGGACATCTGGCTCGGGCGGGTCTCGGAGATCGGCTCGAGGGTGTTCGCATTGAGCACCCTGTCGACGAGCTGGGGCTTCATCATCTTGCCGCCGTTGGCGATTCCCGCGGTCATCATCGCCATCTGCAGCGGAGTCGACCTGACCTCGAACTGACCGAGCGAGGACTGGGCCAGCTGCGGCGGATTGAGGTCGGACGGGAACGAGGACGGGGTGACATTGAGAGGGATCTCGAGATCCTCGCCGAAGCCGAACTTCTCGGCCTGCTTCGCGACCGCGTCTTCTCCGAGGTCCATGCCCAGGGAGGCGAATGAGGTGTTGCAGGATTCGGCGAGCGAATCGGCCAGGGTCGGCTTGCCCCCGTTGCGACAGGCACCGGGATGCGAGTTGCCGATCGTCGCCGTCGTCTGCGGCAGATCGAGCGTGGCGGGTCCGTTGAGCTGGGAATCGGGTTCGTAGTCGCCGGATTCCAGGGCGGCCGCCGCGACGAGGACCTTGAAAGTCGAGCCGGGCGGGTACAGGTTGCCGCCGATCGCGCGGTTGTAGGCGGGCTTGCCCTCGGCGGCTTCAAGGTTCTTGAAGGCCTCGCTGGCCTCAGTTGTGTCGTGGCTGGCCAGGGCATTGGGGTCCCAGCCCGGGGTCGAGGCCATGGCCAGGATCTTCCCGGTCTTCGGGTCGAGGGCCACGGCCGCACCGTTCTGGTTGCCCAGCCCGTCCCACGCCGCCTGCTGCACCTTCGGGTCGATGGTCAGCTCGACCGCTGCGCCGCGTGGCTGCTCACCGGTGAAGAAGCTGCCGACCTTGTCGTAGAACAGGGCGTCGGAATCGCCGGAGAGGTAGTCGCCGGCGGCACGTTCCATGCCCGAGGCTCCGGACACGACGGAGTAGTAGCCGGTCAGCGAGGCGTAGGCGCGCGGATCGAGGTTGTCCGAACCGTATTTGCGCTGGTACTTGTACTTGTCGTCGACAGGCTCCGAGTACGCGATCGGGGTGCCGTCGACGAGGATCGGACCGCGATCACGGGCCAGCTGGTCGAGGATCCGTCGGTTGTTCAGCGGATTGTTGTTCAGCGAATCCGCGGTCACGTACTGCACCCAGCTCGTCGACCCGAACAGGAGCGCGAACATGACGAATCCGACGACGGCGATATGCGTCAATGGCTTCTTCATCGTTCACCTCCGGTGGGTCGTTGGTCGGTGGGATCGGTGTCGTTGGGTGTCCCGCCGCGCTTGAGTGCGCGGTCATCCGCGGGCGGCAGGTTCGTCGTCGGGGCTTCGCCGTCGAACTCACGGGAATCGGCCGGCGGCAGATTCGTCGTGGGGGCATCCTCGTCGACGGTGCTCGCCGAGGCGGCCCTGCCCTGTGCAGGGACGGCTCCTTCTGCATCCGCTGAGTCCACCTCCGCGGCGGGGGCGCCCGGGGGAACGGGCTCGGGATCCTCGGTGATGGTGAGCACTCCGGTGTGGAATTCCTCCACGGGGCGCCTGGCATTGTCCGAGATCCGCAGCAGCAGGCCGATGATCATCCAGTTCGCGATGAGCGAGGAGCCGCCCTGTGCGAGGAACGGCGTGGTCAGACCCGTCAGCGGGATGAGGCGTGTGACGCCGCCGACGACGACGAAGACCTGCAGGGCGATCGTGAATGACAGGCCCGTGGCCAGCAGAGTGCCGAAGCCGTCACGCAGTTGCTGAGCGGTGCGGATTCCGCGCTGGAAGATGAACAGGTAGCACAGCAGGATGACGAAGAGCCCGGCCAGGCCGATCTCCTCACCGAAGGCTGCGTAGATGAAGTCGGACTCCGCGAAGGGCACCATATTTGGGCGTCCTTCGCCGAAGCCGGTGCCGATGAGTCCACCATTGGACATGCCGAACAGACCCTGCACGAGTTGGTACGACCCACCGACTTCTTTGTTATAGACCTCGGGAGTCAGAGCATTGAGCCAGCCATCGATGCGCTGCTGCACGTGCGTGAAGTAGAGGCTGGCGAGGACCGCTCCGGCTGCGAAGAAGCCGAGACCGAGGATGATCCACGAGGCCTTGGAGGTGGCCACATACAGCATCGCGACGAATAGTCCGAAGAAGAGCAGCGAGGTGCCGAGGTCGCGTTCGAAGACGAGCACACCGACACTGGCAACCCAGGCGGTCACAATCGGCCCCAAGTCACGCAGGCGCGGCCATTGGATGCCAAGGAACTTCTTTCCGGCCGCGACGAGCTGATCCTTGTAGCTGACCAGGTAGCCGGCGAAGAATATAGTCAGCAGAATCTTCGAGACCTCGCCGGGCTGGAATGACCCGAAGAGCGGAACCTTGATCCAGATCCTCGCCCCGTAGTGTTCAGAACCGAGGCCGGGCACTAGGGGCAGAAGCAGCAGGACAAGACCAGCCATCCCGGAGATGTACGTGTATCGCCTCAGCAGGCGGTGGTCTTTCAGGAAGATGACGATCAGGCCGGCCAGGACGACGCCCAGAGATGTCCAGATGAGCTGAGTCATGCCTGAACCGAGGTACTCATCGCGGCCGAGGTCGACGCGGTAGATCATCGCCAGTCCGAGCCCGTTGAGCAGCACCGCGATCGGCACGAGCACGGGGTCGGCGTACTTCGCCTTGATCCAGACGACGACATGGAGGATGAGGCCCAGGGCGGCCAGCCAGCCGGCATAACCGTAGACGTTGGCCGGGATCGTGCCCTCGACGCCGAGGCCGACAAGGGCATAAGCGCAGGTGGCGACGGCGATGGCCAGGATCAGGAGACCGAGTTCGGCCAGCCGGTAGGGTCTGGGTCGCGCGGTCTGCGAGGGAGCCTGGTTCATCACTGCGACTCCCGGGTGATCGCATCACTGGGGTCGGCGGATTTCGAATCCGGAGGTGAGGGCGCCGGATCGGTCGGGTTCGTCGAATCCTCGACGTTGCCGGTCACACCGGTCGAGCGGTCGGATTCCTTGCGCAGGTTGTCGATGATGCGGTCGGCTTCATCGCGCGAACCGGCGGGGATCGAACCGTGCAGACGGTCCTGCGAATAGCTGTTGAGGCTGTCGACCTCGATGTCGGTGGTGTCGACGAGGCGGCTGAGCTCGATGGGTCCGAGTGTGGTGTCGAGACCGCGGTAGAGCGAGACCTTGCCGTCTTCGGCGGCGACGTAGTACTGGTTGCTGACGTAGTTATAGGCGAAGAAGCCGCCCACGGCCAGCGCGATGATCACGATGGCGGTGATGATCCATCCGAGGTAGGACCTTTTCTCGACCTCGTCGTCGAGGTCGTCCTCCTCATCCGCGGCGGTTTTGGTCCGCAGCTGCCGAGTGGTGCCGTCCTGGGCTTCGACGTCCTCATCGGCCTCGCCGTCGACGGCCTGAATCGGCACGGTGTCGGTGGGAATCTCTGCGTCCTCGTAGGCCGCTTGGGTGTCGGTGTCCGCAGCAGGTTCGGTCTCGGGATTCGCACCGATCGCCGCATAGCGGGGATTGATGTGGACGGAGCCGACGGAGACTCCGCCGGGAGTCTCGACTTCGCCTTCGAGGACATCGCCGACGACGACGGTGACATTGTCGGCTCCGCCGCCGGCCAGGGCGAGATCGATGAGCTGGCGGCAGGCCTCGTCGGGGTCGGCCACCTCGGTGAGGACTCGGGAGATGTCGTCGAGGTCGGCGAAGCCGGTCAGTCCGTCCGAACACAGCATCCAGCGGTCGCCGACCTGGGCTTCGCGCAGGGACAGATCGAGATCGGGGGAGGCGCCGACGTCACCGAGGACCTTCATCACCACGGAACGCTGCGGGTGGGTCTCGGCCTCCTCGGCGGTGATCCGGCCTTCGTCGACGAGCATCTGGACGAAGGTGTGGTCATGGGTGATCGGCTGCAGCCGACCGTCGCGCAGAACATAGCCGCGGGAGTCGCCGATATGGGCGAGTGCGAAGCGATTGCCCGGGGCGCGCAGCACCGCGGTGACGGTGGTGCCCATTCCGGCGAGTTCGGGCTGTTCGCCGACGCCGCGGACGATCCGGTCATTCGCGTCGAGGATCGAGGTGCGCAGCAGTTCGAGCGCGTCCTCGCCGCCGGGTTCCTCATCGAGTTCGGCCAGACGGGCGACGGTGATCGCCGAGGCGACGTCACCGCCGGCGTGACCGCCCATACCGTCGGCGATGAGCAGGAAGTTCGGTCCGGCATAGCCGGAGTCCTGGTTGTTCTTGCGCACCAGACCGGTGTGAGACCGGGCTGCCGAACGGAGAGTGATGGTACCGCCGGTCGTCACGATTGGGTCTCCAGGGTCGTATGTCCGATGGTGATCCGGGTGCCGATGCTCAGCCGCACAGGGCCGGTCATGCGTGATCCGTCGACGATGGTGCCGTTCGTCGAACCGAGGTCCTCGAGCAGCCAGGCGCCGTTCTTCGCGGAGATCCGGGCATGGTGGCTGGACGCGAAGTCATCGTTGATGACGATCGTGTTGTCCGGCGCACGGCCGAAGGTCACGGGAGCTCCGGAGAGCATGAGCGACTGACCGGCCAGAGGGCCGTCGGTGATGCGGATGGTGCCCGGATGGGCGTGGGCGACCGGTGCGGCCGCGGGGGCCTGCCGGGGTGCGGGTGCCGGACGGGCCGGTGGGGGCGCGGTGGCCTTGGAGCCGCCTCGGCGAGATTTCCGTCCGGCGCGGGAGCGGCGGGGACCGAAGATGTCCCGGCGCAGGACTCCGGCGACTCCGAGGACGAAGAGCCAGAGGATGACGAAGAAGGCCAGCCGGAAGACGGTGACGGTGAATTCGCTCACTGGGCGTCTCGCTCGCTGTAGTGGACTTCGGCCTCTCCGGCGAGGAGGATGTCGCCGTCGGAGAGGTTCGCCGAGGTGAGTTTGCGTCCGTGCAGCAGTGTGCCGTTCGTCGAACCGAGGTCGTTGGCCACCGCGTGGTCGCCTTCGACGATGATCTCGAAGTGGCGGCGGGAGACGCCCGGGTCGTCGATGACGAAGTCCGAACTCGACGAAGAGCGGCCGAAGGTGTTCGTGCCCTGGCGCAGCTGCTGGGTGCGACCGTCGATGGTCACGCTGGCCTCGATTGTGCGGCTGCGTGCGGGGGCAGGTGCGGAGGCCGGTCGGGGGGCCGGATTGGTGCGCGGGGCGGGTGTCGCCCGCGCCGGTTCCGGGGTGCGGCGCGGGGTCACGGGCCGGGAGCCGGAGTTCGGTGACTCGCCGACGACCGGGTTGGCCCGGGAGACCGGGTCGTAGCCGCCGCGATTGGCCGGCTGCGCGGCCGGGGAGCCGTCGGGGCGCTGAGTCGAGGACACGACCCGGTACATGCCCGTGTCGAGGTCATCGGCCAAGGAGAATTCGACGGATACGGGGCCGACGAAGCTGTAGGCCTGCTCGACGGCGTGATCGCCGATGACTTGGCGCAGATCGGAGCGCAGTTCGGATTCGAGACCGGAGAGTCGGTCGTGATCCGTCGGTGAGAGCTCGATGATGTAGTGATTGGCTGTCAGTGTGCGGCCGCGGGAGACCACGGCGGCCTTGTTGTCGGCCTCACGGCGCAGAGCGCCGGCGAGTTCGACGGGTTCGACCTGTGATCGGAAGGCCTTGGCAAAGGCGCCGTTGACGACGCTCTCCAGCCCCTTCTCGAAGCGATCGAGTATCCCCATGGCACCTCCTCATCAGGTGTTGCCGGTCGCAGACGAACTCTTCGCCACGCGTCTGTGTGGGCCCTGACCAGGTGGTCCCGGGTGGGCACAGTCTGAGCACATCAACACCCAATCCTAACGCGGTGAGGCTCTCAACTCACGTCGCGCGTGTTCTCGGGGCGAAGCTGTGCCGGGATTCTCGGCCCGCGTCCAGTGAAGTCGCGGGGATGGTGAGAGGTGGTGTGCGGGCTGCGCGTGGCGCGGTGCAGGCGCCAGGACGGCGGCACCGTGGGGGACAGGGGAGGGTCGTCGGACACTTGTGATCAAGGACGGGAAATGTGAACGTGGACACGTTTGTGCGCTTTCGCTCCATCCGGTTTTATGTTTCGCCGTCAGCGATGCTAGAGTTTTCTCTTGTTCGCGCGAGTGGCGGAATTGGTAGACGCGCTGGCTTCAGGTGCCAGTGGCCGCAAGGTCGTGGGGGTTCAAGTCCCCCCTCGCGCACAGCGAACATGAAGCCCCTCACCGGGACCTCGAGAAGGTCGGGTGAGGGGCTTCGTCGTGTCTGCAGAAGAGCCCCGCGGCGCAAGCCCGCAGCACCGGGCCGGGAGACCGCGGCGCGAGGCTGCGCCGCGGGGCCCGCCGGGGTGGGAGGTCGCGGCTCAGCTGCGTTCGTAGACGCGGGCGCGGCCCGTGACCCCGGCGAAGCGGAACGGTCCCGCGGTCACCTTCGGGGTCGAGACGTCCTCGGCGCTCGGCAGCTCGGTCGCGTGCAGGGCGCGGTACTCGTCGATGGACAGCGGCACGCGGGCATCGAGTGCCGCGGTCACGGTCTCGCGATGCGAATGCTGCTCATAGCCGGGCACGACGCGGGCGGTGAAGAACTCTCCGACGCTTCCCGAGCCGTAGCTGAAGAGTCCGATGCGCCTGCCCGCGAGATCCGAATCGTGGTCGAGCAGCGAACACAGACCCGCATACAGCGAAGCGGTGTACGAGTTGCCGAGACGGCGGTTGTACAGGGTGCTCGCCGCCAGTCCCGTATCGCGCGGGTCGGAGGCAGAAGCGGTCTGAGCACCCGCGACGATCTCGGTGTCGAGCACCGCTCCGGTCAGACCGGCGAGGTGGACCTGCGCCTTCTTCGCCATCTTCGTGAACGGCTGGTGGTAGAGGATGCGGTCGATCTCGTCGATTCCCGGTCCGTCCTGCGTCTGCAGATCGTTCCAGGCGCCGGTGAGGGAGTCGAGGTATGCGGTGACGGACAGAGCACCGTCGACGATCGCGGTCGTCGAATCGTTCGGCCGCCAGAAGTCATCGACATCGGCGGAGTTCAGGCCCGAGACCGGTTCGATCTCGAGCAGCCTCGGGTTCGCGGAGACGAGCATCGCCACGGCTCCGGCACCCTGAGTGGGCTCGCCGGCGGTGTCGAGTTCGTAGCGGGCGACGTCCGAAGCGATGACGAGGACGCGTTGGCCGGGTGAACGCGTGACGATGCCGACGGCGGCCTGCAGCGCCGCAGTCGCCGAATAACAGGCCTCTTTGACCTCGATGATGCGCATCTGCGAGGGCAGCTCGAGCAGCGAATGCACCGCCATGCCCGCGGCCTTGGACTGGTCGGTGCCGGACTCCGTGGCGAACAGCATCGTCCTGATGCCCTCGGTGCCGCTGCGTTCGATGATGGGTGCTGCGGCCGCGGCGGCCATGGTGACGATGTCCTCATCGGGCGCCGGGAAGCTGAACTCGTCCTGCCCGAGACCGAGACGGAACTTGTTCGGATCGGTGCCGTTCACCTCGGCGAAGTCGTCGAGTCGGACGACATGATGGGTCGTGGCCAGCTCGATGTCGTCGATGCCGATCGGTGTCATGCGGCCTCGCCGTCCTCTCTGCGTTCCATCTCAAGATGTGTGGACATGAGCTCACCCGGGTTCGTCTGCGCGGCGAGCAGCGAGAGCTCACCGCAGAGCACGGTGGCGGCCATGAGCGCGGCCAGACGGCGCGAGTTCGCGCCGGGCTCGCGGTCCTCGCGGCAGCCGAGTCGCTCCAGCGCCTCGTCGACATGCGGCAGATCCTTGCCGTTGCCGACGGTGCCGACGATGAGATGCGGCAGGGTGGTCGAGAAGTACAGGCCCTCGGGTCGGTTCTCCGCATAGGTGATCCCCTGCGAGCCCTCGACGATGTTCGCCGCATCCTGACCCGTGGCCAGGTAGAAGGCGAGCAGCATGTTCGCATAGTGGGCGTTCGCCGATCGCAGCGCCCCGGCGATCGTCGACCCGACGAGGTTCTTGCGGATGACGATCTCGGTCATCTTCTCCGCGGTCGAGCGCAGGCGGCGTTCGACGACCTCGTGGGGCAGGAGGATCTCGGCGACGACATTGCGGCCGCGCCCGAGGATCCCGTTGACCGCGGTCGCCTTCTTGTCCGAGCAGTAGTTGCCCGACACCGAACCGTAGTCGAGGCCCAGCTGCCAGGACAGTATGCGCTCCATGAGCGTGTCCGAGGCCTGGGTGACCATGTTGTGGCCCGAAGCGTCGTTGGTCCGGAAGGCGAAGCGGACGAAGAGCAGATTGCCGACGATCTCCGGGTGGACCTCGATGAGCCGGGCATGGTTGCTGCCGGCCGAGACGACGTCCTCGAGTTCGGGCATGCGGTGTCGGATGGCCTGCGCGGCCGCCTCGGCGCCGATCGCGGATTCGGCGACGAAGAGCACCGACCGGGTCATGCGCTCATCGACGATGACGGTGCGGATGCCGCCGTCGATCTCACGCGAGATCGACGCGCCGCGACCGACGGAGGGCCACAGCGGGGTTTCGTACGTTGCCAGGGGCACGGCCACCTCGGTGTGGGTGCCCGTCGGAGCCAGCGCTTCGCCGCTGACCCGCAGGGGACCGACCCAGGTGGTCGGGATCCCGGTCATCGTGGTCTGCTGTTTCACAGCTGATTCCTCCTCGAAAGAACGTCAGTTCGGTGCGAGAGCGCGGTGACGTCGATTCCGCGCAGCCGGGCGAACTCGCCGAGGCGGCCTCGTGTGAGCAGGTCCGTGCCCGTGAGATCCGTGGACCGTTCGGCACCGAGCAGAGCGAACAGAGCCGAGGTCTGAGTCTGCCAGGTGCGCACGAGTTCGACGAGTCCGTCCGGACCGTGATCGAGCACGGTCTGCAGGAAGGTGCCGGCGACACCGACGGCACGAGCCCCGCAGGCCAGCGCTTTGACGACATCATAGGGGTTGCGGACTCCGCCGGAGGCCAGCAGCACACGTGACGAGACGCCGTCGGCATTCGCGTTGCCGGTGGTCGTCGACGCGTCGCCGGTGTCAGCGGCAGTGGTCCATTCCGGTGGGGCGTCGAGCAGGCAGGCCAGGGCGGACTGGCCGAAGCCGGTGAGCATGGAGAAGTCGCTGGCCCCGGCGCGGTCGTTCTCGATGCGCAGGAAGTCCGTGCCGCCGGCACCGGAGACATCGGCGAAGCGGACCCCGATGCCGGCGAGCAGCGACAGGGTGCGGCGGCTGAGTCCGAAGCCGACCTCTTTGACGACGACGGGCACGGGGCAGGCGGCGACGATGTCCTCGAGCCCTGACAGCCAGGTGGAGAAGTCGCGGGTGCCTTCGGGCATCGCGGTCTCCTGGACGGGGTTGATGTGCAGCTGCAGGGCGTCGGCATCGAGCAGTTCGACGGCCCGGCGGGCATCGTCGGCGCTGCGACCGGCACCGAGGTTGCCCATGACGAAGCCATGCGGGTTCTCCTCCCGGATGACGGTGAAGCCCTTCGCGGCCTCCGCATCGTCAAGGGCCACGCTCATCGACCCGCAGGCCATGGGCAGCCCGGTCTCGGCTGCGGCGATCGCGAGGTCCCGGTTGATCTTCGCCGTGGTCTCGGTGCCGCCGGTCATGCCGTTGACATAGAAGGGGGTCGGCCAGGTCCAGTCGCCGAGGTCGACGGAGAGGTCGACGCGCTCGGGACTGGTGCCCGACAGCGCATGGTGGACGAACTCGAGGTCGTCGAAGTCGCTGCGGCGGGGCCCTTCGGTCTGCTGCGCCGAAGCGAGGCGGACGTGGTCGTCCTTGCGGGAGGCGCGGGAGGCTTTGGCCTCGGGGGTCTCAGAACTCATCGATCTCGCCTTCCTCTCGGTGGGTGCCGAGGTCCAATGGTCGGATGCCTGCGGCTTCCCAGCCGGTCAGGATGGTCTGCGCATCGGTGTGGGAATGGGCCATTGCGATCCCGCAGTCGCCGCCGCCGGCGCCCGAGGGCTTCGCGGCGGCACCGTGTGCTTCGGCGATCTCGCACAGTTGGTGCAGGGTGGCGGTCTCGATGAGGCTGCCCGAGGTCTCGCCGAGGCGCTGGAGCAGGGCGCGAGCGGCGCGGATGGTCTTCAGCGCCGCTTGGGCATCATCGTCATCGAAGGCGGACACGAGATCGTCGACGAGAGTATGGGAATCGGCGGCGAAGGAGGAGAAGGGACGCGGCTCGGCGGCTACGGGCGCGGGGCCGGCCTCAGGTGCCGGGCCAGCCTCAGGTGCGGGCGCAGCATCGTGTGCGGCGCCGGGGGAGTGGACGCGTTTGACGAGGTGCTCGGTCGAGGCCGGTGAACCCGTCCATCCCACGAGGAGATCGAGAGAGGCGGGAGGAGTGATCCGCCGCGCAGAAGAGCCCGCCCATTGCGAGCAGTTCAGTGCCGAGACGACGCCATGGGCCTCACGGTGGGCGCGCAGGGCGGCACGGTCGGGCGAAGAGTAGCGGATCCACCCGCCGAAGGTGCTGGCGGCCAGATCTCCGCCCGAAGCGTTCGGCGAGATCGCGATCGTTGCCAGCAGCGCGAGTTTGAAGCGTTCGGCGGGGCTGAGGCGAAGCTCGTAGAACTCGGCGAGGGCCGCGACCGTCGCCACGGTCACCGCGGCCGAGGAGCCGAGCCCGAACTTCCGGCCGTCGGTGTCATCGAGTTCGCTGGAGATCTCAAGATCGAAATAGCGAGGGTCCGCACCTCGGGCGGCCCGCAGCTCCTCGACGGTCGAGATCGCCGAGAGCACATAGTCGGCAGGACGATGCTCGAGGACGATGGCCTCGCCGTTCTCCTCCCGGTGCCACACCAGCGGTGCCTGACCGTATTCGGAGGAGTGGATGCGGCCGGAGTCCTCACTCTCGGTCAGCCGCACCGTGATGCAGCGATCGACGGCGACGAGCACCGCCGGCTGCCCGGGGGAGACGACGGCGTATTCTCCGGCGATGAAGAGCTTTCCGGGCGCCCGGGTCTCGATCATGCGTGGCTGCCTTCACCCGCAGACGTGCCCGCAGCGGGCGGGACTTCGTCAGCGGCGGTGAGCAGGTGGGCGCCGGGGCCGGGGCCGACGACGCGGACATCGCCGAATCCGGAGAGCCTCTCCGCCAGCGCCTCGGCGTCGGAGGGGCGGACGATGACGGCGACGTTCGGACCGGCATCGGCGGTCGAATAGGCTTTGATCCCGTGCTCGCGGGCTTCGGCCACGGCGTCGAAGATCGCATGGCTGGTCGGGTTGAGGAAGCGGATCGGGGGCACAGTGGACTGGATGAGTCCGTGCATGCGCAGGGCATGGGATTCGGTGATCTCGCCGATGCGGGTGAAGTCCTCGGCGGAGCAGGCCGCGACCATCTGCTCGAGGTAGTCCTCGGTCGAGGACACCCAACCGGAGTAGAACGGGGAGGTCTCCGCCGTCAGACGCATCGCCTCGCGGGAGGACACGGCCTTCCTGGCGCGGTTGACGGTGACGATGATCATGCGCATGTCCGGGGCGTCGACGGATTCGGCGAACGAGGACTCGTCGTCACCGGCATGCCACACGGCCATCCCTGCGGCGATGGACCGGCAGGCCGATCCCGAACCGCGGCGGGCCAGACGGCTGAGCTCGCGGGCATCGAGGTCGAGGTCGAAGGCTGCGGCGGCCGCGGTCGCCAGGGCGGCGAAGCCCGACGCCGAGGAGGCCAGTCCGGCACCCGTGGGCACGGAGTTGCGGGAGCGGACAAGGACCCGGTCCTCGCGTCCGGCGAGTTCGCGGACATGGTCGAGGAAGACGGAGATGCGGTTCGTCTGCCCGGGATCGGCGAGGCTGCCGTCGAGTTCGAGGACATCGGTGGCCGCCTCCGGGGCGGGAACCACCGTGGTCGTGGTCTCGAAGTGGTCCAGGGTCAGCGAGAGGCTGCCCGCGGCGGGCAGGATGAGCTCCTCATCGGCTTTGCCCCAGTATTTGACCAGGGCGATGTTCGGGTAGGCCCGCGCCGTCGTCGTTCTCATGTCGGTCTGACCTCCGTCGTCCAGGTGCGGGGAGCTCCCGCGGCGCGCAGCGCATCCGCCAGTTCCTCGGCGGCGTCGTCTCCATCGGCCAGGGCCAGCACGCAGCCGCCGAGACCTCCGCCGGTGAGCTTGGCCCCGCGGGCTCCGGCCGCGGTGGCCGCAGCGACGAGGGAGTCCAGGCTCGGGGTGGAGACGCCGAGGCCGCTGAGCAGCTCATGGGCCTCGAGCATGCGGTGGCCGATCGTCACCTGGTCACCGGAGCGGATATCGTCCACGGCGGCATCGGTGAGCTCGGCCAAGCGGTCGATCATCGCGCCGATGCGCGTCGGATCCGCGTCACGGCGGGCACGCACTCCGCCGACCGCCTCGGCGGTGGACCCGTGGTGACCGGAATCGGCGAGGACGAAGACGAGGCGCTGACCGACATCGATCGTCTCCGCGCACCCGGTCTGGAAGCGGATCGGGGCGGGTTTGGCCACTGCCCAGGCATCGATGCCGCTGGGGCGGCCGTGGGCGACGGTCTCGGCGGCCTGCACGATCTCGTGGAGGGCCTCCTCGTCGAAGACGGTGGCATGGAGATTCGCCACGGCCCGGGCGACGGATGTGGCCACGGCGGCACTCGATCCCAAGCCCCGGCTGTGGGGGATCGCCGAACGGATGAGCAGCTCCACCTCGGCGTCGGGATCGCCCACGCCCTCAAGGGCGGCGGTCAGCCCGGCGACGACGGGACCCATCGGCTCCGGGGCGGTCTGCGCGTTCCCGGAGAACAGCTGGCTCTCGATCCGGGTCTCCTGCTCCGGTGACCGGCGGATATCGGTCTGGACTCCGAGGCCGTGCAACGGCACGGCGACGGCGGGAGAGCCGTAGACGACCGCGTGTTCGCCGAACAGGATGGCCTTGGCATGGGCGAAGCCCTGAGCTGTGCCTGCGGCGGCCGGAGGCGGTTCGGTCTGAGAGGAATTGTGCATGCAGGAGGATTTCGGAGTCTGTGGATTGATTCCACCATCATATGCCGTACCCCGGCCCATCCCGAAGACGAGGTGACCTCGGTCTCAGGTGAGCCCTACCGAGAGGTAGGCGCGTTCGGCAGGGTCGGTGGTCAGGTCGAGGGCGCGCCGACGCGCCGTGGCCGCCTCGTCAGTGCGGCCGAGGCGGGTCAGCAGATGAGCCCGCAGCACCCAGGCCGGTTGGAAAGCCGAAAGGCGTGGTGAGTCGGCATCGAGTGCGTCGAGCGCCATCAGTCCCGTCTCGGGGCCGTCGACCTCCGCGAGGACGGCCGCCCGGGAGACCGAGCCGCCGAGGCTCGGCGCGACCTGCGCGAGGTCGTCGTGGAGGCGCAGCAGCATCGGCCAATCCGTGGACCCGGTGCGGATTCCTGCCATATGGAGGAGTTGGATGGCCGCCTCGAGTCCGAATCGGCCGATGTGTCCGCAGCGGTGGACCTCGACGAGGTGGCGCTCGCCGGCCTCGGTGAGTGTTTGGTCCCAGAAGTTGGGGTCCTGACAGGAGAGGGGAACGAATCGCCCGTCACCGCTGCGTCGGGCGGGGAAGCGAGCGGCAGAGAGGTGGATGAGGGCGGCCAGTCCGTGGGATTCGCCGTCGCCAGGGCACAGCTGCGCCACGAGACGGGATAGGTACAGGGCCTCGCCGATCATGCCGTCTCGCGGCTGGGCCGCCGCATGAGTCCATTCGATGGCGAAGGCTCCGTAGATCGTCTCGTGCACATCGGGCAGACGGGACTCGAGGTCGAGGCGGTCGGGACTGCCGAAGGCGACGCCGAGACCGGCAACCCGCTTCTTCGCCCTGGTCAGACGGGCAGAGACGGTGGCGGCCGGCAGGGCCATGGCCGCGGCGATCTGCTTCGCCGTCATTCCCATCACCGCCGAGAGCATGAGCAGCGGCCTGGCGGCCGCGTCGATGTCCGGATGCGCGCAGGCGGCGAGGAGTTCGAGGCGCTGATCGGGCAGAGCGTAGGGGGCAAGATCGGCGGAATCGGCGCTCGCAGAATCAATGCTCGAAGGATAGGAACCGAGGCGGCCCGTCGCCCGGTCGATATGCGCACCACCCTGGTCGATCCGGTCGATCGTCTCCTCGTCGAGGGCGGTCGCGGTCCGGGCGGCCGCAGACTTCCATACGTCCCGGCGAGCATTGAGCGCCACCCGGTAGAGCCACCCTTCGGGATTGTCGGGCGGCCCCTGGGCCCGCCACGCGGTGACGGCACGTTCGAGCGCGGTGGCCAGTGCATCCTCGGCGCCGGCGATGTCTCCGTCGGCGGCCGCGATGAGCGCGATGATCCTGCCCCAGCCGTCCTGGGACAGGTTCATCGCCCACTCGGCAGGATCGGTGATCTCTGCGGGCTCGGTCATCGCGGCGAGGAGTTCAGGACGACTGGTCCGGTCGGGACGGGCAGTCGCCCGATCGGGCCGGCCCGTCACCCGGTCGGGTCCAGGTGCCGTCGACGAACGAAGTCGCCGCGGGTCGGATCTCGATCGTGCCGTAGCTCGTGCCGGGGAATTTCTCGGCCCAAGTCAGGGCCGCCTCGATGTCGGGAACGTCGATGACGACGACCCCGGCCAGAGCCTCTTTCGCCGCGGCGAAGGGCCCATCCTCGATGACGACCTCTCCGGTCCTCCGGGTCACGGTCTTCGTCTCGGAGTGGGGTGCGAGCATCTCCCAGGCGACGAATACTCCGGCCGAGGTCAGGGCCTGGCCGAAGTCGTCCATGAGGCGCATCATCTCCTGGAAGTCCTCTTCGGTGGGGGCGGGGCCGTCGACTCCGGGCTCGGGGGCGTGGAAGATCAGTGAGTAGCGCATGGTTCGCTCCGTTCTGTGTGCGGCGACCGGATTTCGGTCGCTCACAGAGAAGACGATCGAATCGACGTCGATTCAACACCGTGCTCAGAATTCTTCCACGAATTCCTTCCGCCGAGGCGGTTCGGCCCGGCCGGGTGCTCAGACCAGCCCGGTGTAGACCGATCCGGGGTTGAAGATGTTGTCAGGATCGAGGGCCTGTTTGATCCGGTGGTTGAGCTCCATGACGTCCTCGCCGAGGTAGGGCGCGAGCCATGGGGCTTTGAGCCGGCCGACGCCGTGCTCACCGGTGATGGTGCCGCCGAGGCCGGTCGCCAGGTCCATGACTTCGCCGTAGGCGATGCGCGCGCGCTCCTGCTGCGCCTCATCCTTCGGGTCGAGCACGAGCAGGGGGTGCGTGTTGCCGTCGCCGGCGTGGGCGATGACGGCGATCGTGACCTCACGCCCGGCCGAGATCTTCTCGATGCCGAGGACCAGGTCGCCGAGCTTCGGCAGCGGGACTCCGACGTCCTCGAGCAGCAGAGCGCCCTTCTTCTCCACGGCCGGAATCGCGATGCGGCGGGCCGTGACGAAGGCTTCGCCCTCATCGGGGTCGGCGGTGAGGTAGCACTCGGAGGCGGCGTTGGAGTTGCAGATCTCTTCGATGAGCGCCGCCTGCACGCTCGAATGCTCTCCGGGTTCGTCGGATTGGATGACGAGCATGCCCTCGGCCTCCCGGTCGAGACCCATCTTCAGTTCGTCCTCGACGGCGTTGATCGACGGCTTGTCCATGAACTCGAGCATCGACGGCCGCATGGCCTTCGCGATGTCGAGCACGGCCTGCGTGGCATCGGCGAGCTTGCCGAACATCGCGACGACGGTCGTCGGGGGCAGCTGGGCGGGAATGAGTCGCAGGGTCACCTCGGTGATGATGCCCAGGGTTCCTTCGGAGCCGACGAAGAGCTTCGTCAGCGGCAGACCCGCGACGTCCTTGAGCCTGGGTCCACCGAGATTTACGGCCCGCCCATCGGCGAGCACCACCGTCATGCCCAGCACATAGTCCGTGGTCACGCCGTATTTCACGCAGCACAGACCGCCGGCGTTCGTGGCGATGTTGCCGCCGATCGAGCAGAACTCGAAGGACGAGGGATCCGGCGGGTACCACAGGCCGTGTTCGGCGGCGGCGGCCTTCACCTCGGCGTTGAAGGCACCCGGCTGGACGACGGCCATGCGCGTGATCGGATCGATGCTGATCTCGCGCATCTGATCCAGTGAGAGGACGATTCCGCCGGCGATCGCGGAGCTGCCTCCGGACAGTCCGGAACCGGCGCCGCGCGGCACGATCGGCACCTTCGCTTCGGCGGCGATGCGCACGACCTGCTGGACCTCCTCGGTGGAGGTCACTCGGACGACGGCCAGCGGTACGCCGGCGTCCGGGTCGTTCGCTCGATCCCAGCGATAGGCGTCCATCGAGTCGGGATCGGTGATGACGGCCGAGGCCGGCAGGGCTGAGGTGAGGGAGGAGACAACGTCCATGTTGTGATCGAGCCTTTCGAGCGGAGTTCGGCACCCGGAATTCGCTTCCGACGTTACCAGGATCACTGTCGTTCTCGGCGCGGAGGTCAGGGTGCGGACCGGGCGGGTCCGCATCGTGCCGAGAGTGCTCGTGAAGGGCCCTCCCGCAGCCCGTCGCGGCGTAGGCTGAACCCATGACCGTCGCCCCCGATCAGCTGCCCGCCGCCTGCGTGCTCGGGACCGTGCCCGGCACCGGGCTCGAGGGGGCGCGGATCGGCATCGTCGATCTCGATGCGACAGGTGCACAGATCGGTCGGATCGAACTCGCCGAGGCGGCCCTGCCCGAGTTCGTCCGTGACCGTGAGAACCCGGCCGGGAACGCCGCTGCCGGCCCCGACGGGTCCGACCCCGACGGGGCGGATCAGCGCACACCCCCGCCGAGGTGGGTCTTCAGCGACACCCCGAAGTGGTACCCGCCGCTGCTGGCGGCCGGGGTGAGCATCGAACGCTGCCACGATCTGCGACTGGCTCATGCGATCCTCGCCCGCTCCGAACTCGTCACCGCCGCCGAGCCGCTCCGTGCCGCCGAGGACTGGGACGCCGCGCCCACCGGCGCCGAGGACGGTGAGGAGGCCGCCGCGCTCTTCGAGGTCGACGCCGGCCGCGGCCGTGTCCCGCAGGTGCCGCACGACCTCGAGGCGGCCCTGGCCGAATTCGCCCGCCAGACCGCCGCCGTCGACAGCGCAGGCGATCCGGGTCGGCTGCGTCTGCTGCTGGCCGCGGAATCGGCCGGAGGACTCGTCGCCGCGGAGATGCGAGCGGCCGGGGTGCCCTGGGACGAGGCCGAGCACGACCGGATCCTCACTGAGCTCCTCGGGCCCCGGCCGATCCGTGATGGGAAACCCGCGAAGATGCTGGCGAAGGCCGATCAGGTCCGTGCCGCGCTCGAGGACCCGCGGGTCAACCTCGACTCCCCGAACCGGCTGCTGTCCTCCCTGCACAATGCCGGCATCAACGTCGCCTCGACTTCGAAATGGGAGCTGAGCGGCAGCGAGCATCCGGCGATCGCACCTCTGCTCGAATACAAGAAGATGGCGCGGCTGCTGAGCGCCAACGGCTGGCATTGGCTCGATGAGTGGGTGGATGAGGGTCGCTATCGGCCGGTCTATGTGCCCGGCGGCGTCGTCACCGGTCGTTGGGCGGCCAGTGGGGGAGGGGCTCTGCAGATTCCGCGGCAGCTGCGCCCGGCCCTGCGCGCCGACCACGGATGGCGTCTCGTCTCCGCCGACGTCGCTCAGCTCGAACCCCGTGCGCTCGCCGCCATGTCCGGGGACCGGGCGATGGCCGCGGCCGGGTTCGGCAAAGACCTGTACTCCGGGCTCGTCGATGCCGGAGTCGTGGCCACGCGGCAGGAGGCGAAGATCGCGGTGCTCGGTGCCATGTACGGTTCGACGACCGGTGAGGCGGGTGCCTTGGTGCCCCGCCTGCGTGCGAATTTCCCCGCCGCGATGCATCTCGTCGATTCCGCCGCCGAGGTGGGAGTGCGTGGGGGAGTCGTGTCCACCTGGCTGGGGCGGACCTCCCCGCCGCCGAGCGAGGGCTGGCAGCGCCTGCAGAAGGCCGCGAACCGCTTCGACGCCACCGGCGTCGATGAGCAGCGGGCCCGTCGGGCCGCCGGTGACCAGGGACGGTTCACCCGCAACTTCGTCGTCCAGGGCACCGCCGCCGAATGGGCGCTGGCCTGGCTCGCCGATCTGCGGCTGCGTTTGGCCCGGCTGCCCGCAATCGACGGAGGCAGCGACGGAGGGTCGGGATCGATAGGTCGGTCGGCTGTCGAACCGGCGGCTGCGGAACCGGCGGCCGCCTCGGGACCGGTGTTCTCACGTCGCGCCCACCTTGTCTTCTTCCTCCACGATGAGGTCATCGTCCACGCCCCGGCCGAGCAGGCCGAACGGGCGGCGGAGGAGATCAGGGCGGCGGCCGCCTCGGCGGGCCGTCTGCTCTTCGGTGATGCCCCCGTCGATTTCCCTCTCGAGCTGAACATCGGGCAGCGCGCGACCAAGGACTGAGTCGGTTCGAAGACCGCCCTGGGGCGAGGACTGAGCCGGTGGGAGCCCGATTCGAGCACTGAGTGCGAACTGAAAGATCAGTGCCGATGCATGGAATAGACTGCGGGCGTCAGGCGCTGGACGATGGGGCCCAGTTTCGCATATCCGAACAAGGAGAGCACATGAGCATCAGCGTCAAGGCACTGCAGAAGACCGGGCCGGACCAGCCGTTTTCCGTCACGACCATCCAGCGGCGCGACCCGCGTCCCGACGACGTCGTCATCGACATCAGGGCCGCGGGCATCTGCCACAGCGACATCCACACCATCCGCAACGAATGGGGTGAGGCGAACTTCCCGCTGACCGTCGGCCATGAGATCGCCGGCGTCGTCGAAGCCGTCGGGTCCGAGGTCACAGGGTGGAAGGTCGGCGACCGTGTGGGAGTCGGCTGCATGGTCGACTCCTGCGGCGAATGCGAGGAGTGCCGGGCCGGCCAGGAGCAGAACTGCTTCACGGGCAGTGTCGGCACCTACAACGTCGAAGACGTCGACGGCACGATCACGCAGGGCGGTTACGCTCAGAAGGTCGTCGTCAACGAACGCTTCGTGTGCCGCATTCCCGATTCCCTCGACTTCGACGTCGCCGCCCCGCTGCTGTGCGCGGGCATCACCACCTACCAGCCGCTGGCCCGGTGGGGCGCCGGTGAGAAGAAGAACGGCGCACCCAAGCAGGTCGCTGTCGTCGGGCTCGGCGGGCTCGGCCACATGGGTGTGCAGATCGCCGCGGCCATGGGCGCCGAGGTGACCGTTCTCTCACGCACGCTCAACAAGGAAGCCGATGCGCTCGCCCTCGGTGCGAAGCGGATGCTCGCCACCACCGAGGACGGCTTCTTCCGCCGGCACAACGGCGAATTCGACCTCATCCTCAACACGATCAGCGCCGACATCCCCGTCGACCGCTACCTCCACCTGCTGGGGCCGCGTGGAGTCATGGCCGTCGTCGGACTGCCGCCGGAGAAGCAGAAGCTGTCCTTCGGTTCGATCATCGGCGGGGCCAAGGTGCTCGCCGGATCGAACATCGGCGGCATCGCCGAGACCCAGGAGATGCTCGACTTCTGCGCCGAGCACGGCATCGCCGCGAAGATCGAGACGATCCCCGTCACCGAGGCAGACGCCGCTTACGACAGGGTCGTGGCCGGAGATGTGCGCTTCCGCGTCGTCATCGACACCGCGAGCTTCGACGATGTCGAAGCAGTCTGAGCGAAGTCATCTGAGTCGAGGTCGCTGAACAGTGGTGAGGGGGCGGGTGCGATGACAGGGTCGAAGAGGCGAGTGCGGAGCGTGCCCTTGGCGCTGCTCATCCTCTACACGATCTTCATCGGCCTCGTCACGCTCACCCCGAACCAGCTCGACACGGGTTCCGGTTCGTTCATCGCGCGACTGCTCGAGTTCCTCGCCTCTCACCCGGTGACGGCGTGGATCGACTACGACATCCTCGAGAAGCTCGCGAACGTCGGCATGTTCGTTCCCTTCGGTCTGCTCGTCGCGCTCCAGTGCGGACGCAGCCGCTGGTGGGTCGGCTGGGTCACGGGGATCGCCTTCACCTGCCTCATCGAAGGCACGCAGGCGACCCTGCTCTCACCCACCCGCTTCGCCACGATCAGCGACCTCGTGACGAACAGCCTCGGTGCCGGGATCGGCGCGCTGCTCGGGCTCATCGTCATGACCATCTGGCCGCCGAGGTGGGACGACGAACCCATCGATCACGAAGTCCGTTGACGACGTTCCAACCCCATCGTTCACGAGATCCGTTGACCGCTCTCCAAGGATTCGGCCGTATGTTGGACGGTGATGACAGATCGTGATCAGCGCACCGTCGGTGCGCCGCTGGCCCTTCTCGTTCTCTATACCCTCTTCATCGCCGCCATCACGCTGACCCCGCAGCAGATGGGCACCGGCCCGGACACCCTCATCGGGTACGCACTCGACCTCTTCGCCGCTCACCGGGAGACGGCCTGGCTGACCTACGAACGGGTCGAGAAGCTCGGCAATGTGGCGATGTTCATTCCCTTCGGCTTCCTTGCCGCCCTGCATTTCGGGCGCAGCCGCTGGTGGTTCGGGTTCCTCTTCGGTGCGGGCTTCAGCGCCGCCATCGAGATCTTCCAGGGCACCGTGCTCACGCAGACCCGGTTCGCCACGCTCAGCGACCTCGTCACGAACACGATCGGCGCGGGCATCGGCGCGCTCCTCGGCCTGTGCTGCATGGCCGTATGGCCGAAGCGGAGGGCGCGAAGTGATTCAGGCCGGGAGCTCGCGGCCGTCTAGGGAGTATGCCGGATATCGGATCTCCCCCAGTCGTTCTCCGGATTCTCAGCCGTTCTCCGGAGCCTCGAGGGCCGCGATGCACAGACCGAGCGCCTCGGTGACCATCGTCCGAGTCTCTTCGTCGAGCGGCGAGACCATCCGGTCCGAGATCGCCTCGACTCGCGACGCCGCCCGGTCGAGCAGCCTTTCGCCCGCCGGGGTGAGACGCGTGGGCAGGACACGACCGGAGTCGGCCTTCACCGGGCGGGTGACGAGTTCGCGGTCCTGCATTCCGCGCAGAAGAGTGTTCATCGTCTGCCGGGTGACGAAGGCGCCGCGGGCAAGCTCGGAATTCGACGCTCCCGGCCGCCTGCGCAGCTGCTCGAGGCAGTTGTACTGCGGCGTGGTCAGCCCCAGCGGTCGCAGCGTCTCGTCCATCCGAGACCGCAGCGCCGTCTGCAGGTGCTTGAGCTGATAGCCGAGGTGGGATTCGAGCGCCACCGGTGCCGCATCGTTCGTCCGCCCATCAGTGTCCGTCTCCACATCGTGACTCTCTGAACCTTGACCCATGTAAGTATTCTGACATACATTTGCTGATGTCAGGATGCTGACATTTAACGAATAAAGAGTTCCGTCAAGCGGCGGGGTGCCGAAAGAGCAGGGAGAACGTCATGAATGCGTCAGCCAGCACTGAGTCAGCCAATGCGGAGTCAGTCAGAGCAGGGTCGGCCGGCACGGGGTCGGTCGGCACAGTGAGCGGTCCGGACTTCATCGCCGTGCAGGTGCGCGATGTCGAAGCGGCCGCCGGGTTCTACGAATCGAAGCTCGGACTCACTCGCGCCCCATCCGCACCTCCCGGAGCGGTCGTGTTCACCACCTCGCCGATTCCCTTCGCGGTGCGCGAACCGCTGCCCGGCGTCGATCTCGATTCCGGGGATCGTCCGGGGAACGGGGTGGCGTTGTGGCTGAGATGTGAAGATGCGCGCGCTCTCCATGAATTCCTCGCCGAGGCGGGGGTCGAGATCCTCCGCGCACCGGCACCCAGCCCTTTCGGTCTCACCTTCACGATCGCCGACCTCGACGGCTACGCGGTGACGTTCCACGACGCAGGGTGAGGGCAGCTCGCCCGTGTGAGGCGAGAGTCCGATCAGGCCTCGTCGGCAAGGTCCGCCGACGAGGTCTGTGAGTATCGCGGCCACCAGCAGTACACCCGGTCGGCGTATTCGCGGTATTCGTCGCCGAAGCGCTCATACAGGTCGGCCTCCTCGTGGGGGCGGATGAGCCAGTTCCACAGCAGCGAGCCGACGAGTGCGTAGACGACGACGAGCCATGAGCCGATGAGCACACCCATCGACACGCCTTGGACGATGCCCGCGATGGCCATCGGGTTGCGGACGAAGGAGTAGGGTCCGCGGGTGACCAGGTGGTTGGCCATCTGTCCGGGCAATGGGGTTCCGGAGCCGAAGTTCGCGATCGCGCGGGCCGACCACACTCCGATGACGCTGGAGAACGCGAGCAGAGCGAAGCCGAGGACGGCCACCAGGATCGGGAACTTGTAGGCGAGGCCCCAGCGATCCTCAAAGCTGTTGATGATCAGGGGGATGATGACGAGGAAGACGCCCCAGAAGATGACGACCTGGATCGTGGTGCGCACGAGCAGGTGGGAGCGCACGCGGGTGTGCGAACTGTGGAAGGCGAAGGGGCCGATGAGGAGCTTCTCGGACGGGATGCGGCCGTAGAGCATGAGGGCGCCGGCGAGCACGCTGCCGAGCGCGGCGAGGATCATGAGTACGGCACCGAGTCCCGCCTCGGTGGTGGCGGTCGCGTAGATGATCATGCCGAGGGCGACGAGCACACTCCAGCCCGTGGCGATCCACACGGCCCAGCGGAAGTTGAGCGCGGCCAGGGCCGAGCCGATGACGAAGAGCGGGATGTCGACGATCGCGATGATCAGCGGGTCGATTCCGCCCAGCGTCGCCGTCTGCACACCGGGGATCGTCGCGGTGCCCAGCCACCACGCGGCCCCCGCGAGGGCCTGGAGCGCGAAGTACATGCGACCGTGGAAGATGCGCAGCCGCTTCTTCGGTTTGTTCACCTCGGTGACATGGCGGTTCATGCGATCACCGTCCCGCGGAAGCACACGGTCGTGGCGCCGCCGACCCAGATCTCATCGTCGTCTCGGGTGATCGAGATGACCCCGGCGCGGCCGAGCGCGGTGCCCTGAGTGGCCGTATAGGAGTCCGGGGCGAGGCCGGCACCGATGAGCCACTGGGCGACGGAAGCATTGAGGCTGCCGGTGACGGGGTCTTCGGCGACGCCGACGCCGGGGACGAAGGCGCGGATCTCATATTCGTGCGCCGAGGCGGCCGGATGGGAGCCGAGGACACCGAGCTTGGCATCGGGGATCGCCGAGAAGTCGGGGGTCAGAGCGAGCACCTGTTCGGCGCTGCGCAGCCGCACGGCCGCCCAGCCGGGGCCGTTGTCGACCCACTGATGATCGAGGATGTCGCCGCGATCGACGCCGAGGGCCGCTGCGATCTGCGCCACGTACGTTTCGTCGAGCTCACCGGTGCGCAGGCGTTCGGGAGCGGCGAAGGCGAGGGTGGGGCCGCCTCGGCGAATGTCGACGAGTCCGGCACCGCATTCCTGGACGATTCGGCCCTCCTGCTTGGGTGTGCCTCCGGCGTCGAGCCAGGCCGCGGCCGAACCGAGGGTGGGGTGGCCGGCGAAGGGCAGTTCCCGGTGCGGAGTGAAGATCCGCAGGCGGTAGTCGGCGGCGGGGTCCGTGGGGGAGAGGACGAAAGTGGTCTCGGACAGGTTCGTCCAATTGGCGATCCGCGCCATCTGCTCGTCATCGAGGTCATCGGAATCGAGGATGACGGCAACGGGATTGCCGCGGTAGGCAACTGCGGAGAAGACGTCGACCTGGGCGAATGGGCGGTTCTGGGACAATGACACTCCTTCGGAGACGTGGCGCACGCAGCGAACGGGGGATCGTGCGGCCACTTCTCTCAGTGTAGAGGCCCGGGGCGAGTCCACGGACCGCCGCACCCTGGCACGGGCGCGTCGGTTCCACTATGTGGCGCCCGTCGGTCCGCAGGTCGCCACCTCGGTGCCGGTCCGCCGGTCGCCACCTCGGTGTCGGTGCCGGTGCGCGGTCGACGGGACTGGGCGCGCGATTGCATAATGAGGCATGGTCAAAGGTGCTTCAGCAGGGGGCCGACCGCCCCACATCGGTGTGATCGGCGGCGGGTTCATGGGGCGCGTCCACAGTCGGGCAGCGCGTGCGGCCGGGGCCGTGCTCGACACCGTCGCCACGTCCGGGCCCACCGGCAGCGCCCGGGCGGCTGCCGAACTCGGGTTCGCGGATTCCGCATCTGTCGACGAACTCATCGACCGGTCTCTCGACATCGTCCACGTGTGCACTCCCAACGATGTCCACGCCGAACAGTCGCTGCGGGCGCTCGATGCCGGTTCCGCGATCATCTGCGAGAAGCCGTTGGCGACCGATTCGCCATCTGCCCGGGCCGTGCTCGCTCGCGCCGAGGAGCAGGGACTGGCCGGGACCGTCCCCTTCGTCTACCGCTTCCATCCGATGGTCCGCGAGGCTCGTGCCCGCTTTCGCGCCGGTGGAGCCGGCCGGCTGCTCACCGTCGACGCCGGGTATCTGCAGGACTGGCTGCTCGGCGCCGACGATGAGAACTGGCGCGTCGAATCGGCCCGCGGCGGACCCTCACGTGCGTTCGCGGACATCGGCTCCCACCTCGTCGACCTCATCGAGTTCATCGTCGACGACCGCATCTCGTCCCTGGTGGCGACGACACGGACCGTCCACCCTCGCCGAGGCGGGGCCTCCGTGGCGACGGAAGACACCGTGGCCGTCACCGCCGAATTCGCTGGTGGAGCCATCGGCACGCTGCTCGTGTCCCAGTTGGCACCGGGACGGAAGAATTCGCTCACCGTCGAGATCGCCGGCACCGAGGCGAGCCTCCGGTTCGACCAGGAGCAGCCGGAACGTCTGTGGTGGGGACGCCGAGACGAGAGTCGCCTCCTTGTCCGTGATCCCGAAACGATGCACGCCGATGCCGCGAGACTGTGTGCGGTCCCGGCCGGCCACGCGCAGGGATATCAGGACGCCTTCAACTCCTTCGTCGCCGACTCCTACTCGTACTTCGCCGGCGGTGATCCGGAGGGACTGCCCACACTCCGCGACGGAGTCCGCGCGGTGCTCGTGACAGAAGCGGTCCTGAAATCGGTGTCGACCCGAGCCTGGGTCGACGTCGAAGCGGTGTGAGGGTCGTTCGTTCCCGGGCCGCCACTGCGGTTGAACCCGGGCCATCACTGCGGTTGAGTGAGACCTGAGGACGTCACCGCGGTTGAGTGAGACCTGAGGACGTCGCACAGGCTCGATTCGTAGACTGAGCCGCTATGGACTTCAAGCAGGCAACGGCGACGTGGTGGGACGCGATCACCTCGGGATTCGGGCGCCAGGACGGACTCGAGCTCGACGTGGTCGGGCTCGTCCTCGTCATCGGACTGCCCCTCCTCGTGACGCTGACCCCGGGCATCTGGCGCTTCTTCGGTCTTTTCGTCACCTTCGTCCACGAACTCGGCCACGCATTTGCCGCCCTCACCACCGGACGCGTGGTGAAGGGGATCTCGCTGAATTTCGATCATTCGGGGCAGATGAACTCCTTCGGCCGAGTCGGCTTCTCAGCCACCTGGGCGGGGTTCTGGGGATATCCGGCACCGGGCGTTCTCGGTCTCGTCCTCATCACCTCGGCGGTCTTCGGGTGGGCCCCGCTGGCGCTGTCGGTGGGGGCGTTGATTCTGCTCGTGGCGCTCCTCTTCATCCGGAACTTCGCGGGTGCGATCATCGCCGTGATCACCGCGATCGCGGCCCAGCTCGTCGTCGTAGTCCTGCCGCTCGAATGGATCGCTGTCTTCGTCGCCGCGCTCGGCACCGCGCTGACGGTCGGTTCGCTCAGGGACCTCGTCAAGATCATCCGCGTCCATACCCGCCGCCGACGCGTGCAGCAGTCCGATGCCTATATCCTCGCCCAGGATTCGCGACTGCCGGCCGGTGCCTGGCTGACTCTGTTCGCGCTGGTCATCATCGTGTGCGCGCTCGCCTCCGCGCGCATTCTGTACACGGCGGTATCGATCGGGTCGCTGTGACCTGACGGACCGGTCGCTCGGGTCGCTGCGGTTGACCATGTGCGCGGCATGGGGCCGTGTTCTCATGTCCGTGGCGGATGGCAGAATCGAACCATGGCAGCTCACCCGAAATTCTCCGCCGTTCTCTTCGACTGCGATGGGGTCCTCGTCGACTCCGAAAGCATCACCAACGGTGTTCTGCATGCCATGCTCGTCGAACTCGGCTGGCAGCTGACCGCCGAGGAGTGCATCGCCCGGTTCGTCGGGAAGATGCTCCGCGACGAGGCCGACATCATCGAGGAACACACCGGATTCCGGATCGACGATGAGTGGATGACTGAATTCCGTCGGCGCCGCAACGCGGGGCTCGAGGCCTCACTCCAAGCGATCCCGGGAGTCGTGGAAACGGTGCACCGCCTCGCTGAGTCCTATCCGAACAGGATCGCGTGCGCATCGGGCGCAGACCGTCCGAAGATCGAACTTCAGCTGCGGAAGGTCGGACTCTTCGATGCGTTCGGCGGCCGGATCTTCTCCGGCATGGAGCAGCCGAACTCGAAGCCGTCCCCCGACGTCTACCTCGCGGCTGCCGAATCCTTGGGCATCGACCCCGCCGAGGCTGCCGTGATCGAAGATTCGCCCACCGGAGTGATGGCCGGTGTTGCGGCAGGATCCCGTGTGCTCGGGTTCTGCCCGGATTCGCCGGTCCATCACAGCGTCGATACGCTGCTGGCCGTCGGAGCGGCCGAGACGTTCGCAACGATGGGCGATCTGCCGGGCCTGCTCCTGGAGTAGCCGCGAGGACGCCGCAGGAGCATGACCCAACGGCTGAAGGGGCAAGGGCTGAGCCTCGTGTCCGCTTTCGAGAAGTGTCGGGTTCAGCGCCGTTTGTCTTCGAACAAACGTCTGCAAATAGCAATCAAAAATAGATCACTTCGGTTTGTAATCGAATTGTGACATTCATTGATCTGGTTCTGAAGTAGAATAGAGCCAAGGCATTCACATCGACGTGAAGGGCGGCGAGACCGATGAAGGATCCCCAGGATCCGAGCAACGACGGTCTTGAGCCTGCCTCAAACGATTCTTCGAACGAGTCCTCGAGTGACCCTTCGATCGAAGGCTCCAATGGCTCCTCCATTGAGCCGTCTTCCCTAACGGCCCCGTCTTCCCCTCCGCCGCTGGTCGGCCCCGAATCACCGCGTCGCCTCGATGTCGACCCTGACTCGCCCATGGCCGTGGTTGCGAGCATCGCACGACTGAGCACCGGAGCACGCATCGCAGAACTCCAGGCCGTCGCCGGTCTCTTCCTCGCCGAGGTCGTCGATCGGCTCCGCTATGCTCCCGAGGGCGAGATCTACCACCACGCCACCTTCACCGAGACGGTGGACCGCTTCATCACTGCCCGCGACGGGGAGCCGAAAGACGCACCCTCCGAGCCCGACGGTGATGAGCCAGAAAGCGACGAGTCCGACAACGCTGAGGCGCACGGCGTCGATCCCAGCGCCGTCGGCAACGTCGAGTCCGACAGTGCTGGGTCCGGAAACGTCGAGAGCGACGGTGCGGAGCCAGACGACGCTGAGGCGACCGAAGTCGAGCCCACCGCGGCTGCCTCGCCGAAGCAGCTTCCGAATTTCCCGAAGTTCCAGCTCTACCGGTCGTTCAATTCGTGGGCGCACGAATTCGCCGCAAAAGAAGAAGTCGCCGAACTGACTGCAGTCCTCGGCGCGACGATCGAGGGTGCATACAACGAGATCACGAACGCTCTCACTCTGGTCTTCGGACTGCCGAAGTTCCTCGACCGCTGCCTCAACGGAGAGTTCACTATCGAGCATGTGCTCGTCGCGGCACGGGCCGTGAAGGACGTCGAGTTCGAGTACGTCCCGCGTCTCGACACCTACCTCGGACAGCGTCGCGCCGACATCACCATCGAAACCTTCAGGAAGTCCCTGAACCTCAAGATAGCGTCTCTCGTTCCGGTCGAGGATCGTCTCGAAGTCGCGGCGAGGCGTCGTCGTGTGGACATCACGACCTACGCCGACGGAACCGCTTCGGTGATGCTGTCGGGCCCTGCCGTGGAACTGCAGGCTTTCTTCCTGCGCATCGAGGCGTTCGCGCGCGCCATCCGCAACGGAAACATCTCCGCGTTCACCGATCAGGATGTGTCCGGAATCGATGTCGGCGAGCAGGACAGCATCGCCGCCCTGATGTTCGACATCGCCACGCGAGCGACCCCGCAGATGGTCATCGCCGTGACAGCTCATGACACAACGACCGGAGAGACCTCCACGAAAGAGGTCGCTCTCGACTCCATCGAGACCGGCGACCGCAAAGCCCCCATCTCGGCCGGCGCGGTCGACCGCGCAGCTCGGGCGGCCACACAGGAAGCCGAAGAATCGGCAGGAGCCGGCGTCGAGGTGAGGTCGATCATCAAACTCGCCATGCCCACCCACGGACAATGGGTGCGTGAGCAGGCGAAGATGATGGTGACGGTTCCCTATCTCACCGCAGTCGGCCGCTCGGGGCTTCCGGGAATGTTTTCGGACGGTGCTCCCGTGCCCGCCGATGCTGCGAAAGCTCTGGCCGGCGACAGTCCCACCTGGCATCGGATACTCACCGACCCGGCGACCGGCACCCCGATCGACGCGCGCTCGAAGAGCTACTACATCCCGGCGGATGTCCGCGCTCCGCTGACCGGGAAGTGGCAGTCATGTTCTGTGCCGGGGTGCACCCGTCGCGCCGAGACCTCGGAAATCGACCACATCATCCCGTTCGACCACGACGATCCCGTACGAGGCGGCCAGACGACGTTCGACAATCTCCACCCACTGTGTCGGACTCATCATCAGCTCAAGACCGACCGCAAGTTCTCCATCCGCACGACCGCAGCTGGGGCCGTGGAGTATGCCTTCGCTCATGATGTCGTCACGACAATTCACCCGCCGGATAACCCGATCAACGCCGAGCACGCATGGCAGGTGGAGAACTATGACCAATTGCCGGACCGGCTGGCGGTCGACGAAGAGCCCGCCCCCGAAGCAGGGGACCGGTGCGACTTCGACGACCTGTCCGGCTTCGGTGGCTGGGCGGGTGGCGGTAGGGTCACCCCGTTCGAGGCTGACTCTGCCTGCACCGCGCGCACAGGTTCCCCGCCCAGCACTGATACCCCGCGCACGGGCGCCCCGCCCGGCACGGACACCTCGCGCAAGGACACCTCGCTCAGTATGGACAGCCCGCTCAGCACGGGCGCAGGGGATGAGTGGGCCGACCGCACGGACGGCGGCGAGGGATCGGTCCTGCGTTACACCTCGGAGACCGGCACTGCTTCGGAGACCGACACTGGGGCGACCGCCGGCGGAGACCGGCGAAGTTCGAAGGCTCGCCGGTCACGGGAAGCGCAGGAGTCGATCTGGACCGTGAGCTGGGATCCGGAGAACCCGCCGCCGTTCTGACCCACCCCGCGCTGTTACGACCGACCCCGCGCCGAGGTTCTGGCAGGGACAGGGATCAGCCCTTGTCTTCCTCCTCGATCAGCCGACGCACGTCATCCTGAGTCTTGACCTCGCCCTTCTTCGCCGCCTCGATGACCTTCTCGTGCTGTGCATCGGTGACGACCGGAATCTCTTCACCGTTGCAATCGACGATCTTGCCGTCCTTGACGGTGTCGCCCTCGGTGAGGATGGCCTCGTTGTCGATCAGCCGCTGCAGCTCCTCCTGGCGGATGACCCGTCCGGTGCCCGCCACGAAGACCGACCGATCCGTTCGATCCTTCGACTTCACACCGATGTGGTTGAAGACGAGGTTGAGCAGCACCGCCATGAGCGTCGCCGAGGAGATTCCCGAGTGCAGGATGATGCCGACCCACGAGGGGAAGGAAGTGTAGAAATCGGGCTCGACGACCGGGATGATTCCGAAGGCCAGGGACACTGCGACGATGATCATATTGAGGTTGCCCTCATAATCGACCTTCGCGAGAGTGCGGATGCCTGAAGCGGCGACCGTGCCGAAGAGGACGATGCCAGCGCCGCCGAGCACCGGGGTCGGCACCGCCGCGACAACTCCGCCCATCACCGGCAACAGGCCGAGGATGACGAGGATGGCACCACCGGCGGTGACCACGAAACGCGACTTCACACCGGTGATCGCCACCAGCCCGACATTCTGAGCGAACGCCGACTGAGTGAAGGAGTTGAAGACCGGCGACACCGCCGAAGACAGCATGTCGGCACGCAGACCCGAGGCGATGCGCTTCGAGTCGACCTTGGTCCGCACGATCTCGCCGACCGCGATGATATCCGCGGTCGTCTCGGCGAACGTGACGATGACGACGATGAACATCGAGATGATCGCGGCGGCCGAAAATGTTGGCATACCAAACGCGAAAGGCTGCGGGAAGGCAAAGATTCCGCGATCGAGCACGTGTGAGAAGTCGGCCCACCCGAAGATGAGGCAGCCGATGGTGCCGAGAACGATCGCCAACAGGATCGACAGGCGCGAGACCATCGCCACCGGGATGCGGCTGAGGACGAGCACGATGGCCAAGGTGACCACTGCGATGAGGATATTGCGCATGCTGCCGTAATCGGCGGCCTCCGCGTCACCGCCCATCGCCCAGCCCGCGGCCACGGGCATGAGCGACAGACCGATCGTCGTGATGACCGTGCCGGTCACCACCGGCGGGAAGAACTTCACGATGAGCGCGAAGGCGGGTGCGACGACGAGGCCGATCACCGAGGCGACCAGGACCGAACCGAACACCGCGGGCAGACCGTCGCCACCCGCGAGGATCGACGTCATCGTGGCCACACCGGCGAACGAAACGCCCTGGACCAGCGGCAGCTGGGAGCCGAAGAAGGGCACGCCCACCGACTGCAGGATCGTCGCCAGACCGCCCATGAACAGGCACGAAGCGATGAGCACGCTGATGCCGTTGCCATCGAGGCCGGCGGCGTTTCCGATGATGAGCGGAACAGCGATGATTCCGCCGTACATGGTCAGCACATGCTGCAGGCCGTAGGCGAAGGAGCTGCCGACCGGAAGCCGTTCGTCCTCGGGACGATGCGACTGGGATTTGGCCGCCGATGCGCGGCCATTCTTAGGTGAGTGTTGGGATACCGACATCTATCTCTCCGTTGAGTTGTCCTCGAACGCTTACTGCTCCGCCCCGCGCCGAACCGATTGGTATTCCAGTTTCTGGACGGCAAGGTCGGTGTGGAGCTCCACTGTGACCGAGGAATCGGTTTCAGAATTCCGAAGTGCGAAACAAGATTTCCTTATCGCAAAACTCTAAAGGAATACCATTCGACGCGCAATACGTTTTCGTGACGTGCGGCACATGCTAGAGTCTCGCTCGTCGGTGTATTCGTCAAACGGCAACCTACTGATCGTTCGCTCAGTTCGGTGGCTCCGGATCATCGTACAGGCGAGTCGAACGGTCCGCACAGCCGGGTCGTTCGGACTCTCTGCACGATCGGGTCACAGCGCTGATGCGTCTGATCGTGGGTTCGGACGGCGCAGATGAACCGTGAGATCGGTATCTGCGGGCCAGTGATCGAGAGATCGGAGGGCCGAGACATCGGACGGCGGAGCAGCAGACGCCGGAAAACCTGAGCTGGTGGCGTCGACCCCCAGCGTTGTCGTCACTCATCACGGGCCATGCAGTGAGAACCGCAGGCCGAGCTTCGAGCTCCGAAAGGCGACGACATGACAGGCGATATGACACACGACATGACAGGCAGCGAGCGCGCGAACGCCGGTGGCCACACCGGAGACCCGACAGCGCGACTGTGGCTGCGCGATCCCTTGGCCGTCCACCTCGGTGCCGGTGTCGATCCTGATCGAGCGGCCCGCGGCATCGTCATCGACCGGTCCACGGGCACCATCGTCGAACTCGTGCCCGCCGGTGGGGAGCCGAGCGGTGGTGAGCCCAGCGATGCGGCTGGCTTCCGCGGCGAGGTCATCGACGCCTCCGCACACGTCATCACACCCGGGCTCATCAACACCCACCACCACTTCTACCAAACGCTGACCCGCGCCTGGGCGCCCGTGGCGGATCTGCCCCTCTTCGGATGGCTGCAGAACCTCTATCCGGTGTGGGCCCGGCTGACCCCGCGCGCCCTCGAACTCGCCACGACCGTGGCCATGGCAGAGCTCCTCGAATCCGGATGCACGACCGCCGCCGACCACCACTACCTGTTCCCGACGGGCATGGACGACGCCATCGACGTCCAAGTCGACGTCGTCCGCAGGCTCGGCATGCGCGCCATGCTCACCCGCGGCTCGATGTCACGGGGGGAGAAGGACGGCGGACTGCCGCCGCAGCAGACCGTCCAAGACGCCGAGGTGATCCTCGCCGACTCCCGCCGCCTCGTCGAGAGCTACCACGAACGCGGCGACGGAGCGCAGATCCAGATCGCCTTCGCCCCCTGCTCCCCGTTCTCCGTGACCACCGAACTCATGCGCGAGTCCGCGACTCTGGCCGCCGAACTCGACGTCCGCCTCCACACCCATCTGGCCGAGACCATCGACGAAGAGGACTTCTGCCGCGAGACCTTCGGCATGCGCACCGTCGACTACCTCGAATCCGTGGGCTGGCTCGGCGATCGGGCCTGGCTGGCCCACGGAGTGCACTTCGACGAGGAGGAGATCCGCCGCCTCGGCGCCGCCGGGGCTTCCGTCGCCCACTGCCCGACCTCGAACATGCGCCTGGCCTCGGGCATCGCCCGCGCCGTCGAACTCGAAGACGCCGGCGTCAACGTCGGCCTCGGCGTCGACGGATCCGCCTCGAACGATGCCTCGAACCTCATCCGCGAAGTCCGGCAGGCCCTCTACGTCCAACGTCTGCGCTACGGCACCGAGGCGGTCACCTGCGACCGGGCCCTCGACTGGGCGACGAAGGGCTCGGCTGCTGCGCTCGGTCGCGGAGACATCGGGACCATCGAGGTGGGCAGGCGGGCCGATCTCGCGATGTTCCGCCTCGACGGGCTGGCGTTCTCCGGATCTCACGACCCGATCCCCGCGCTCGTCCTCTGCGGAGCGGAGAAGGCCGACCGGGTGATGGTCGACGGCCGGTGGCGAGTCATCGACGGCAACGCCATCGGCGCCGACGGGGTCGAACTCGACAAAGCGGCCCTCATCGCCGCACATCGGCAGGAAGCGCACCGCCTCGTGGCGGGCTGATCTGTCAGGTGGCGGCCGCCTCGGCGATCAGTCCTCGGGTCTGCGGAACACCTCGCGCAGGTGATCGCCGGTGAGGAAGTCGCCGACGCCGATCATGACGAGGCTGAACACGATCTGCTCGGTGATCATCCACACCGGATAGAGGCCGGGGATCGCGGCCATGACGAGGGTGATGACGGGGAAGATCTGCGTGAACAGGCGCAGCCGCTGATAGCCCCAGTAGAGGCCCTTCGTCGCTCGCCAGAAGAAGTAGAACAGCGTCGCGGTCATGCCGAGGACGACGACGGTGCGCATCCACACGGCGAAGGGCACCGGCTCGCCGGCACGGGCGATGATGATCGCATAGACCACGGCACCGAAGCCGAGGGCGAGCTCGAACGCGAGCAGCCAGGTGATCCAGGAGAAGGCGCGTTTCGTCTTCGGCTGCTCGAGGCCCTCGGGCGCCACGACGATGCCCGCCTTGCTGCCTCCGGCGATGCGATCGATCTTCGAGAATACGTTCTCCATAGCCATGCGCTCAGGCTAACCCGACGGATGCCCTGCGATGCGCCGATTCGAGCGTCGAGAGGGTGTGAGGACAAACATCAATCGAAAGTTGGATTCCGAGTTCAATCCTGCGGGTCAGGAAACCGCGCCCGCGAATTGATGAAGTGGAAGCATGAAGAAGATATTCAACGCAGCATTCACGTACATGATCATCGGAGTCCTCGCCGGACTGTTCTACCGCGAGTTCACCAAGGCCAACGACTTCCCCGAAGGCGAGTTCACCCAGCTCGCCGTCGTCCACACTCACCTGCTCACACTCGGGTTCATCGTCCTCCTCATCGTCCTCGCCCTGGACAAGGTGTTCGGTCTGTCGGGATCGAAGCTCTTCTCATGGTTCTTCGTCACCTACAACATCGGCGTCGTGCTCACCGCGGGCATGATGGTCTGGCACGGATCGCTGACCGTCCTCGGCGAAGAATCCAACGCTATGATCGCCGGCATCGCGGGACTCGGCCACATCGCGCTGTCCGTCAGCCTCGTCCTGTTCTTCCTCTCTCTGCGCAAGAAGGTCGTCGCCGACACGGCCGCGATCGGACACGCAGACACGGCGGCGATCGCGAACTGAGCCGATCCTCGCCCGTGCTGAGTGGGTGACAATGGTGCCATGAGCACTGTGAGGATCCTCGTCATCGAACACGAACACGGCACCGGACCCGAACGTTTCGGACGGTGGCTGGAAGACGCCGGCGCCGAGGTGGTCGTGACCCGGCCGTACCTCGGCGAGGTGATCCCCGCGGTCGGCTCCTTCGATGCCCTCATCGTCCTCGGCGGATCCGCCGGACCGCTCGAAGACGCTGAGAACCCGTGGTTCCCCGAGGTCAGGCGACTGCTGGAGCGCTCGATCGGCGGGGAGTTCCCGAGTCTGAACATCTGCCTCGGCGGGGAGATGCTCGCCGTCGCCGGTCGTGCCCCCATCACTCGGCGGGCGCACCCGCAGATCGGGATCTACGAACTTGCGGCCACCTCGGCGGGGAAATCGGACCCCGTGTTCGGGTCACTGTCCGAGAGTCGGTTGCCGGCCGTGCTCTTCCACCAGGAGGAGATGGCACTGCCCGACGGTGCGGAACTCCTCGTCACCGGATCGGACGCCCCGGTCCAAGCCTTCCGCCTCGGCGAATTCGCCTGGGGCACGCAGTTCCACCCGGAGACCGATGCCGGTCAGATCACCCGCTGGCTCGACGGAGACGATCTCGCGCTGCCGGCAGGGAAGACCGAGGATTCGATCATCGCCGAGGTCGCCGACCACGACGAGGAACTCAAAAGGACCGGCCGGGCCCTGGCGCATTCGTTCGTCGCGTTCCTCGTCGCTGAGCGACCCTGAATCCGCGTCGTCCGGCGCAAGCCCTGCCATCTTCATGAAGAAGCGAATTGTGAGAACCCTGTGAGCTGACCGCTTTTCCTGGGCGAAAGCTGACAGTCTCCTCTTCGGTTGTTAGGTTGATCACGGGTGCCGGTCCCGGACCAACCCTCCGGACGAAACGCAATCTCGCGCCCGCAGGTATGACTTCCATAACTGAACATCTCGCCCATTCCGCCCCCGCGGTGGACCTCAACGCCGCCGGAGTCGATGAGGCCATCGAATCCTTCCTCGGGCCCGCGGCACAGACCTTCAGCAACATCGTCTTCTTCGAGCTGGAGATCGGCGATCTCGGCATCCCGCTCATCGTCGTGTGGCTCATGGCCGCTGCCGTCTTCCTCACCGTCTACCTGCGCTTCCAGCCGATCACCGGTCTGCGCTACTCCATCGGCATCATCCGCGGCCGGTTCACCCGCAAGACCGACCCGGGTGAGGTCTCGAGCTTCCAGGCCCTGGCCACCGAACTCTCAGGCACCGTGGGACTGGGCAACATCGCCGGTGTGGCCGTGGCGATCACGATCGGCGGGCCCGGTGCCGCCCTGTGGATCATCATCTTCGGCTTCTTCGCGATGACCGTGAAGATGGCCGAAGCCACGCTCGGTGTGAAGTACCGGCAGATCAACGACGACGGCAGCGTCTCCGGCGGTCCCATGTACTACCTGCGGGCAGGCATGGCCGAGATCGGCCGACCCAAGCTCGGCAAGTTCCTCGCCGTGTTCTATGCCCTGACCGCTGTGCTCGGCGTCATCGGCGCCGGCAACCTCTTCCAGGCGAACCAGGCCGCCGCGATCCTCGTCCAGGCCACCGGCGGCGATTCGAGCTTCTTCGCCGACAAACTCTGGCTCATCGGCGCGATCATCGCCGCACTCACCGCCCTGGTCATCCTCGGCGGGATCAAGAAGATCGGCCAGTGGACCTCGAAGCTGACTCCACTCATGGCGATCCTCTACTTCGTGTCCGTCATCGTCATCCTCGTCCTCAACGCCGGTCAGATCCCGCACGCCTTCGTCCTCATGGTCACCGGTGCCTTCAGCCCCAGCGGCGTCGCGGGCGGCGCAGTGGGCGTAGCCATCGTCGGCATCCAGCGGGCCCTGTTCTCCAATGCCGCGGGCATCGGCTCGGCCGGTATGGCGCACGCAGCCTCGAAGACGACGAAGCCGGCGACCGAAGGCTTCGTGGCGATGTGGGAGCCGCTCATCGACTCCGTCATCATCTGCACCCTGACCTCTCTGGCGATCATCACCACCGGCCTCTACAGCGAAAGCACCGAGGACGGCATCGGCCTGACGGCCGAGGCCTTCGGCACGGTGTCGAGCTGGTTCCCGATCCTGCTCACCATCGCCGTCGTGCTCTTCGCGTTCTCGACGATCCTCGCTTACGGCTACTACGGCCAGCAGGCCCTGGGGTACCTCACCGGCAACTCGAAGAAGGCCGACAAGGCGTATCAGATCTTCTGGATCGTCGCCGTCATCATCGGCGCCTCGATGTCGCTGGACTCGGTCATCGCATTCTCCGACGCGATCTTCTTCCTCATGGCCTTCCCCAACCTGCTCGGCATCTACTTCCTGGCCCGCATCCTCCGCCTCGAGGTCCTGCGGCTGCGCACGAAGATCGACGCGGGGGTCCTCCGAGAGGTCACCCCCGTGGAGCTGCAGGTCGGGATGGGCGATCACGAACCGACCCCGGAGCAGATCAGAGCCGCCGAGGCGGGACGCAGACGCAAGCGCGACAAGCTGCGTGAGGTCCGCGATACGCTGCGTCGGAAGAAGCAGGAACGCGAGAAGGCCGCGGACTGAGTCCGCGGCCTTCGGGCCCTGACCGACCGTGCCCCACCCCGTTGGGTGTCAGGCAGATCAGTCCGCGTGCTTGAGCTTCTGATCCGTGTTCGAGTAGGCGATCGAATCGGCGGTGGATCCGACGAGTCCCATCGTCACTCGCAGCAGGCCCGGTTCGACGTCATCCATGGGCGGAGGGGTCTCCGGGCCCAGGGTCAGTGACTTCCCGTCCTTCGTCGTCGCGGTGATCGAACCGATGTAGACCGAGACATCGCCCTTGAGCGTCATCGTGTCGGCCTTCGTCACCAGGCCGTGGTCCTCCTCCGGCGGGCGCACTGTGAGCGAGAAGCCGGTGATCTTGATCTCCTCGGCCTGGAGCTTCAGCGTCACGACGCTCCCGCCGTCGGCGGTGGGCACCGAGACGAACGAGATGCCCTTGAGTCCCTTGAACGACAGTCCCTCCGAACCCATGGCGGCCGGAGTGTCCGTGAAGATCGGTGCCTTCTCGTCCTGCTTCGCATGATCCGGAAACTCGCCGTTGGTCTCGTCTGTCGGCTCGTCGCTCGGCTCGTCGCTCGGCTCGTCGCTCGGTTCGTCGCTCGGTTCGTCATCCGGCTCATCGACACCCAGACCGCCGGGGTCCGTGGGCTCCGGTGAGGCCGGATCCGACGGCTCCTCGCTCGGTTCGTCCGTCGGCCCCGGCGATGTGGGTGCGGGGACCGTGGGATCCGAGGTCGGCGGATCCGTCGGCTTCAGCGGCATGCCCGGAGACATCGTTCCCGCGGGTGCGGGAGTCTTGTCCTTGGCGGAATCGTCGGAGTCATCGCACGTGCCCACGAGTGAGCACAGCGGAGACGAGTGGGCGGCGGTCATCGTTCCGGCCCCGATGGTGGTGGGGACGACGAGGGCAGCTGCCGCCAGTATGGCGGCCGTTCGGCGGCTGGGCGCACTCATGCAGTCTCCCCTTCTTCCTCGGCGGTTCCGGAGTCTCCCCTCCGGCCGGGCTTCGGTCCGCGCGGTCCCATCCAGGCGACGACGAGGATCGCCCCGATGGTCGACAGCAGCATCCCCAGAAGGTACCCGCCGAGGTTGACCCCGATGAGCGAGTAGACGGAGAGGATGAGCGCGATGATCCCGTAGAACACGTGATGCGTGGGCTTGAGGATCGCAAAGAGCGCGAGCACCACGATCGCGATCGGGATGACCGTCGCCTGGAGTCCCTCGATGCCGAACTGGATCTGCATGTTCCCGAGATCCAGCTGTCCTGAGAAGAACAGCTCGATTCCTCCGAGCACGGCCAGCACGCCGCCGATGAAGGGCCGCTGCCGACGCCACTGCTTGAATCCGCGGCGTTTCTTCGCGCCGTCGCTCATCTCGGCTCCTTCGCTCCTGTCAGCAGCCCTCGATTCCGATGCCGGACCGGCGAATTCCGCCGTCTCGACATCGGATTCGAGGTGGGCATTCTGCTCACCGGCGCGTCGACTCCGTCGGGACAGCGCGAGCAGGCTCGTCTTCTGCACGGTGGCGTCCTGGTCGGCTGCCTCCCGTTCATCGGTCGGCTGCCCGTCGGCTGTTGTCTCCCTCATCAGGAGCACGTCTCCGATCCGTCGGTGAGTTTCAGCGCCATGTCTTTGAGGGTGAACACCGAGGCGGTCGTGCTCCACGAGTCCTGCTTGAGGTCCTTGATGGAGATCGTGTCCGCGTCCTGAGCGAAGTCGCCCTTCGAACCCTTGGCCTTCGTGTTGACATCAGAGGCATCGACGCCGATGCGGATGTTCTCGAATTCCGCGTCGCCCTTGAGTCCCGTCATGCCGATCTGCAGGTCCTTCGCCGAGGCGGGGGTGCCCTTGCCGCCGGCCTTGATGAGCACGCCCACCTTGCCGATCGGGGTGTCGACGGCTGCCGACTGGCAGAGATTCTCGAGCGTGGCGTCCTTGATGTTCGCGGTGACGACCGGGTGCTTGCCGCCGTCGGCATCCTTGGCCACGCCGCTGTACTGCGAGAAGCCGGTGCCCTCGAGCTGCGACGAGGTGATCTTGAACTGTGTGCCCGAGACTGCGAATGAGACGGGCACGGCGCCCTGGGCGACTCCGCCCATGAGCATGGCCGACACGACGCCGGTGGGGACAGCAACCAGTGCGATGCGACCGGCATGGGATGCGACGAGCCTGCGGACGAGGCCGGAATTGCGGAACTTCATTGATCCTCCTAGGGCACCGGCGCCTGCGCCGGCATGAACTTTGTGACGTAAGTTACCACGGGGTGTTACTGGACAGTATCGTGCCCGAAACTTGTGCGTCAACAGGTTTCACATCTGTAATTTTCGCGACTTTCTGCGGGCCGTGCGAACCTGTCCGCGATGCAGTCGCCGCGCGGGAGTCCGCCTGCGGGTGCGGATGCCGACCGGCGACGGGTGCCCGTGTGGCATGAAAACCCTGGTCATGTCGCTGGCGGAGGAGTCGAGTCAGCGCACGGGGACATGGAGTCAGCGCACAGGGGCGTCGGGACCGAGCGGGATGCCCAGACCCCACCACAGGAAGAACAGGAGACTCCAGGTGATCGTCATGCACACGGCCAGCGGCAGGGTGTGCGAGGCGAGCGTGCCGATGCCGGCCTTCTTCTGATACTTCTGCATGAAGCCCAGCGCGAGGATGAAGTAGGGACTCATCGGGGTGATCGCCGTCGAACCGGAGTCGGCGATGCGGAAGATCGCCTGGCTCGTCTCCGGCGGAACTTCGAGGAGCATGAGCAGCGGAACGATGACCGGGGCCATGATCGCCCACATCGCCGAACCGGAGGTGATGAGCACATTGACGACGGAGAGCACGAGCAGAACGAGGACGAAGACCACCCAGGTCGGCAGGCCGAGTCCGATGAACAGCTCCGAGGTGGAGACCGAGACGAGCATGCCGATGTTCGTCCACTCGAAGTACTCGAGGAACTGCGCGATGGCGAAGAAGAGGACGAGGACTCCGGAGATCGACGCCAAGCCCTGACCCATGAGCTTCGGGACGTCGGACCAGGTCTCGATCGTGCCCTCGCGGAAGCCGTAGACGATGCCGCCGATGCCGAAGAGCAGGGCGATGAGGAAGGCGATGCCGGTGAGGAACGGGGACTCGCCGAAGGGGCCGTCGCCGCGCAGGGGAGCCCCCTCGGGGACGACGAGGACGACGATGGCGATGACCGCCGCGCTGACGGCGAACATGGCCAGACGCAGAGCCGAGCGCTCTTTGTCGGAGATGACGAGGTCTTCGAATTCGGCATCCTCGTCGGCATCGAGGTTGTCGCGCTTCATGAGCACGAGTTCGGTGACGATGGTGATGACGACGGCCAGCAGGATGGAGCTGGTGATGTTGAAGTACCAGTTGCCGATCGGGGTGACGATGTAGTCGGGGTCGATGATGTTCGCCGCGGCCGTTGTGATGCCAGCGAAGATCGCGTCGTTGGGCGTCGGAATGGGGCTGGCGTCGTAGCCCGAGGCGATCGAGGTGTAGGCGACGATGACACCGAGGACGGGGGAGCGCCCCACCGCCTTGAACACCATCCCGCCGAGCGGGACGAGGATGACATAGGCCGCCGCCGAGGCGACATGCGAGATCGTGCCCATGAACGCGACCGTGAACACGATGAGCCCGGCAGGAACGCGGGCGATCGAGACCTTCATCGCCGTCGACAGCAGCCCCGTGCGCTCGGCCAGGGCGACCCCCATGATGACGACCATGATCGTGATGAGCGGTGGGAACGTCTCATAGGCCTCGAGTGCGGTGCTCACGGCCATGGCGATTCCCTTGCCGCTGAGCAGGTTGTTCACCGGGGTCCATTCCCCGGTTTCGGGATCCTCGACACCGGCACCGGCGAAGGAGAGGGCGAGGCTGAGTGCGGCGAGGATCCCCGCAAGGATCCAGAACAGCCAGAAGGGGTTCGGCAGCTTGTTGCCGACGACTTCGATGACGTTGAGGGCGCGGATGACGAACGGCAGCTTCTCCTGCGTCCGCTCGGTGGTGCTCGTTTCCATGTCGGTCTCCAGGGTCTCCAGGTGGATGGCGGAGGAGCGAAAAAGGGCATGACTCATCGCGGGCCCGTGAGCTCCATCGGTCTGAGAGGGCGGGTGGTCAGTGGTGGTGTCAGTTCATCTCGGCTGTCATGGGCGCAGCATGTCTCATAGGCGCAGCATGTCTCGGGAGTAGGCGACGAGTTTCGCGATGACTTCGCCGAGGAGGTCGCGACCGGCCTTGGCAGTGGCGGTTCGGGGGTCGCCGAGGACCCCGTTGTCGGCATATCGGTCGAAGGTGACTGCGCTCGCGGGGGTCTTCGTGCGGCTGAGCCGTGCGCGGTCGTCGAGCTCGTCGAGTCTCGTGGCCCCTGGCGCGAGCCGAGGGGAGTCGACGAGGCGGTCGTCGATGGCCAGGACCTGGGAAGTCTCGGACTCCCCGCAGTGTCCGCTGACCTCGGTGCGGGGCAGTGCGGCGGTGGTCTCGGTCGCCAGCGCGCTCACGGGGGAATGGGCGAAGACGAGGTTCGGATGGGAGTCGAGCAGCACCTGCTGGGCGACGCCGAGCGCGGCCTGATTGCCGCCGTGGCCGGTGATGACGAGGAGCTTGGCGAATCCCGAGTCGGCGAGCCGGGCCGCGATCGTGGTGACGATGTCGATGAAGGTCCGCGGGTCGAGGCTGATCGTGCCCGGGAGGAAGGTGTGGTGCGGGGAGACCCCGTAGTCGACGCTGGGGAGGACGAAGGCCCGGCCTGCCGGATCATCGGCCGCTGCCCTCGCGGCGAGTTCTTCGGCGACGGCGAGTGCGACATGTTCGGCGCGGATGCTGTCGGTGCTCAGCGGCAGCGCATCGCCGTGCTGTTCACAGGCGCCCACCGGGAGGATGAGGAGGCTGCCCTGCTCCTTGGCGACTTCGACTTCGAGCGAAGTGAGCTCCCCGTACCTGCGGATGTCCGGGCGGATCTCGCTCACCTGCTGTCTGGTCACTGTTCGGCCTCCTTGTTCGCCGCGTCGTCTGTCTGAGGATCATCGGCCCAGTCCGCGAGGACGACGGTCTTGATCGCCTCGAGGTGCTTGCGGGTGCGATGAGCGGCTTCGAATCCGTCGCCGCGCTTGATCGCGTCGAGGATGTCCGCATGCTCATCGTGGTCACGCAGCCGGTCGTAGGTGGTCCGCGCCGCCTGCTGAGTGCGCGAGTGGATCGCGAGCAGCGAGACGAGCATCTCGTGCAGGGCGCGGTTGCCCGAAGCCCGTGCGAGCTCGACGTGGAAGTGGCCTGCTGGGACCGCGGTCTCGACCTGCAGGGCATTGTCGAGGGCGGATTCCATCGAGGCGACCGCCTCGGCGCTCTGGATCTGGGCCGCCAGCTCGGCGATGCCCGGCTCGATTGCGACGCGGGCGTCGAGGAGCTCGATCGCCGCAGCGAGGTCGACGGGCACATAGTGCGGATTGTCGAGGATGCGGCGATTGATCGCCTCGCGCACATAGGTCCCCGAGCCGTGCATGAGCTCGACCGAGCCCGTGGCCTCGAGCCGACGCAGGGCTTCGCGGACCGTGGGCACGGTGACCTCGAAGCGTTCGGCCAGAACCTTCGCCGAGGGCAGTGTCTGGCCGGGCTGCAGGTTCTCGGCACGAATCGTCTGGACGATCTCACGGGTGAGTCGTTCGACGAGTCCGATGGATGGTGTCATGCCACTCTCCTTCAAGTGTTTAAGTCATCTAATCACTTTGGTGCGGATGTGTCAACGGTCACGTGTCGGTCCCGCGTGGTTCTCGAAGAACGCCCACAGGGTGTCGGTCGCCGAGAAGTGCTTCGTCACGTACCCGCCGCCGCTGTAGACCACCTCACCCGGCCAGACGTGGCCGCCGTCGGTGACCGAATAGAGCTCGACCTCGGCGCCCGAGCTCTTCCCTCTGGCGGTGGAGGTCCCAGCCGTGCAGTTCTTCCAGCTCGTGCGCAGCACATCCTCGCCCCTTTTGCCGACCCTGCGCTCGGTCGTGGCCGTGCAGTCCGAAGCCTCGGCCCAGGGCTCGATCCAGTCGCGCACGCCCGGATAGGTCTCGCCCTGGCGCTCGCCCCCGTCGTAGTGCATCGTCGCGTCGCCGGTGCCGTGGATGGCGAGCATCGGCGTCGGCTCCGAGTAGTCGCAGCCGTTCGTCGACTGCGGATAGTAGGCCCCGGCGACGATGCCGAAGGCCGAGAACCGGTCGCGCAGATGGCAGGCGAGCACCGAGACGAAGCCGCCTCCGTTGGACTTGCCGGTGGCATAGACGCGATTGAGGTCGATGCAGTGCTCGTCCTCGATCGAATCGAGCAGATCGGAGACGAAGCGGACATCGTCGGCACCGCTGGCATAGGGGGCACCCTGCCAGGAGCGTTTGCCGTCGTCGAGTGCACCATCGGGGAAGACGGTGACGGCGGGGAGGGTGGGCAGGCCCGTGTAGTTCTGGAGCTCGGCTCCGTCCGATCCGTTGCCGTGGAAGCCGAGGATCAGCGGCATCGGCGTCGACTCCTCGTAGTCGCGGGGGATGTTGATCCGATAGGTCCGATCCTCGCCCGCCGAGGTGATCGTCCGTTCGTCATTGCCCGGAGTCTGCTCGCTCCCGCAGCCTGCGGACGGGGCGGCCTCCAGCGTCGGGGCGGCGGCCTCGGCCGCCCTGCCCGGGCTCGTGGCAAGGGCCGGCCCCAGAGCCAGGAGACTCGAGGTGAGAACCACGGCGGATGCCGCTGCGAGGATGGCGGTCGGGGTGCGTCTCGTCGTCGATTGCATCGTGAGTCCTTTGATCGTCGGTGATCGTGAGCAGGACTCTAGCACAAGTCATAAAATGACTTAAGGACTTGCCGGTGACTCCGATCGTCGAGACTGCCGACCGGAGAGCGAAGCCCAGTTCTGCCTCGTGAGATCGACGGCGAGGCCGTGATCGCCGGCGCGGACGGCCGCGATGATTTCGGTGTGTTTCTCAGGCGAGGCCGAACCGGCGACCGAATCGAAGTGGAGGTACTCGGTGCGGCGCAGGGTGGCCGTGACGAGCTCGAGGTGATCGGCGATGAGCGGGTTGCCGCTGCGGGACAGGGCCACCTCGTGGAATTCGTCATCGGCGGTGATGGCTGCGTCGATGTCGGCGGTGTCGAGGGCCGCGCGCAGCCGCTCGTTCGCTCGCTCCATGGCGTCGAGGTCCGCGCCGGTGAGGTCCGCGACGGCGAGGTTCATGGCCAGGGCATGCAGCTCGGCGGCGATCTGACGTGCATGGACGATGGCCTCGGGATTCTCCGGCGCCACCCGGGTCATCCTCCCCGGTTGGGCCACAACAAGACCGGCCTGGGCCAGGCGCTGCAGGGCCTCGCGCACCGGAGTCCGCGAGACCTGCAGCCAGGCGCCGAGCTCCTGATCGCGCAGCTGCTCTCCGGGGGCCAGCTGCCCGCGGACGATCGCATCGCGGATCGACCGGTAGACGTCATCCCGCAGGAGAGTGCGCTGCGGGGAGGGCGAATGCGCGGGAATCGGCACCGGGGGTCCTTTCGTCGGCATCGGGATGGCGGTCGGCACCGGTCGTGGAAGTCTGGGATGCGGTGCCGACCTCATTGTAGACAGGCCCGAAATGCAATATATTGCATATCACTGGCCGCGATGTGCTGGTCGTCTCCGGCAGAGAGCAGGGATCGCGGTCGAACGATACGACGACGAAGGGGTCCCCATGGCCATCACCGATTTCGACCGCTATCCGCTCACCTTCGGGCCGAGCCCCGTGCATGAATTGGGCAGGCTCGGGGACCACCTCGGCGGGGCGAGGGTCTGGGCCAAACGGGAGGACGTCAACTCCGGACTCGCGTTCGGCGGAAACAAGACCCGCAAGCTCGAGTACATCGTTCCCGACATCCTCGCTTCGGGCGCGGACACGCTCGTTTCGATCGGCGGTTACCAGTCCAACCACACGCGGCAGGTCGCGGCCGTCGCTGCCCATCTCGGCCTGAAGGCCCGTCTCGTCCAGGAGCGCTGGGTGGACTGGGAGGATCCGGGCAATGACACGGTCGGCAATATCGAACTCTCGCGCATCATGGGCGCCGACGTCCGCCTCGACTCGGCCGGATTCGACATTGGCATCCGCTCGAGCTGGGAGAATGCGCTCGCCGAGGTCGAAGCGGCCGGCGGCAGGCCCTATCCGATCCCGGCCGGGGCCTCCGAGCACAGGTTCGGCGGACTCGGCTTCGCGAACTGGGCCTATGAGGTCGCCGAGCAGGAGAAGGAGCTTGGGGTCTTCTTCGACACCATCGTCGTGTGCACCGTGACGGGCTCGACCCATGCGGGCATGATCGCCGGGTTCGCGGCTCTCGAGGATGCCGGCGGGCGTCCCCGTCGGATCATCGGCATCGACGCCTCGGCGACCCTGGACAAGACCCGTGACCAGGTCCGGCGCATTGCGAACTCCACTGCCGAGCTCATCGGACTCGGTCGGAGGATTCGCGAGGACGAGATCGACATCCGCTCCGGCTGGGCCGGGCCGGCCTACGGCATCCCCGACGAGTCGACCGTCGACGCGATCCGCACGACCGCTCAGCTCGAAGGCGTCATCCTCGATCCCGTCTACGAGGGCAAATCGATGGCCGGGCTGCTCGATCTCGTCGGTCAGGGCGGCATCGACAGGGACTCCACGGTCCTCTACGCCCACCTCGGCGGTCAGCTCGCGCTCAACGCCTACAGCTCGATCTTCTGAGCCCGGCGTCTGAGTCCGGGTCGGCTCAGGAGTCGCCGTGTTCTCCCAGAACATTCATCGGGTACAGTCAGGAACTGTTCTCTGCAATGATCTGGGTCACGTCGCGCGCCGACGTTGGAAAGTGAAGTGACATCATGGGTGCTGCCGCCGAATTCTTCGATACGATCAGCGGATTCGTCTGGGGTCCGTTCCTACTCATCCCGCTGCTGCTGGGCACGGGCCTGTACCTGACGTTCCGCCTCGGCGGGCTGCAATTCACGAAGCTGCTGCCGGCCCTGAGTCTGGGCATTCTCAAGCGCAAGGACGCCGGATCCGAGGGTGACATCTCGCAGTTCCAGGCGCTGACGACGGCGCTGGCGGCCACGGTCGGCACCGGCAACATCGTCGGCGTGGCCACTGCCATCGGCATCGGCGGTCCCGGTGCCCTGTTCTGGATGTGGATGACCGGCCTGCTGGGCATGGTCACGAAGTATGCGGAGGGCTTCCTCGCGGTGCGCTTCCGCGGAACCGATGAGGCCGGGGAGAAGTCCGGTGGCCCGCAGTACTACCTCGAACGCGGCATCAAAGGTCCTCTCGGCAAGGTCCTCGGCCTGATGTTCGCCGTCTTCGCCGTCCTCGCCTGCTTCGGGATCGGCAATATGACGCAGGGCAACTCGATCGCGGCGAATGTCGAGTCGAGCTGGTCGGTTCCCACCTGGATCACCGGCGCTGTGCTCACGGTCCTCACGCTCGTCGTCCTCGTCGGCGGCATCAAGTCCATCGGACGGGTCACGGCCGGCCTGGTGCCGATCATGATCGTCTTCTACGTCCTCAGCGCCATCTACATCCTCATCGCGAACATCGACGCCCTGCCCTCTGCCTTCGCCCAGATCTTCACCGAGGCCTTCACCGGCACTTCGGCCGTCGGCGGATTCGCGGGCTCGGCGATCATCGTCGTCGTGCAGATGGGCGTGGCCCGTGGTCTGTTCTCGAACGAATCGGGACTCGGTTCGGCACCGATCGCCGCAGCCGCGGCAAAAACCTCGCATCCGGTGCGTCAGGGGCTCGTGTCGATGACGCAGACCTTCATCGACACGATCATCGTCGTCAGCTTCACCGGTCTGACGATCATCGCCACCGGGACCTGGAACGAAGTCGATCCGGAGACAGGGGAACAGATCAGTGCGGCGCTCATGACGGGCGAGGCCTTCTCCCACGGTCTGCCCGGTCATTGGGGTCACTGGGTCGTGACGCTGGGCATCGTCCTCTTCGCGTTCTCGACGCTGCTCGGCTGGTCCTACTACGGCGATCGCAATGTCGAACGCCTCGTCGGCCGGCGCGGAGTGCTGCCGTTCCGGATCTTCTTCTCCCTCGTCGTGTTCGTCGGTTGCACCACCGAACTCGAGCCGATCTGGAACTTCTCGGATGTGATGAACGGTCTCATGGCCCTGCCGAACCTGCTTGGCATCCTCATCCTCTCCGGACTCATCGCCCGGGAGACGAAGCACTACCTCAAGCACGATCCGCAGCTGAAGGCGGACAAGGACACGATCGAATCGTTCATGATCGATCAGCCCGGTTGGGCCGACTGGAAGGCCGGAGACGTGATCGGCTCCTCGCGCAGGTTCGACTGATTCCCTCACCGAGGCGGCCGTCCCCAGTATGGGGGCGGCCGTTTCGCTGTTGCGGTGCGTTCCCTTCGCTGAGGCGGCAGTCCCTTTGGGGTGGTTGCCCCTTGCAGGCGGCTGCCCCTTGGGAGGTGGCTGTGTTCTGCACTCACGGCATGCGGATTTCGTTGAAGCGTATTCGGAATCCGCACTCCCTCGGTGGCGGGTCGGTGATCGATCCAGGACTGAGGATTCCCCCAGGTTCCGGCACTTGTTGCGCGGGTCACGTGTTGATAGCGTGTGAGACAGGCATACGCAATCCGTCGATTCCGACGGCGAAGAGGTATGCGATTGCTTAGCCGGCGCCAACAGGCGCCCACGTCAAAGGAGTCTGGAATGAGCAATGTAGGAAGCGCCGCAGGCGGCTACCGCGTCGAAAACCCGGCCACCGGTGAAGTCGTCGAGAAGTTCGACAACGCGACCGACGAGGAGATCCAGCAGGTCCTCGAGTCCGCGCACAAGGGGTTCCAGGCCTGGCGGGACAAGACCATCGAGGAGCGCGCTGCCGTCGTCAACAAGGTCGCAGCCCTGTTCGGTGAGCACAAGGCCGAGCTCGCGAAGATCATCGCCGAGGAGATGGGCAAGCCCACCGCCGAAGGTGAGGAAGAGGCCGAGTTCTGCGAGGCGATCTTCAACTACTACGCCGACAACGGACCGAAGTTCGCCGCCGATGAGCCGATCGAATCGATGTCCGGAGGCAAGGCGTTCATCCAGCGCCGCCCGGTCGGTGCCCTGCTGGGCATCATGCCGTGGAACTTCCCGTACTACCAGGTGGCTCGCTTCGCCGCGCCGAACCTCGTGCTCGGCAACACGATCATCCTCAAGCATGCGGAGATCTGCCCCCGCTCCTCGGCGAAGATCGCCGAGCTCATGAAGGAAGCCGGCGTCCCCGAGGGCGTGTACAACAACATCTACGCCACGCACGAGCAGATCGAGACGATCATCGCCGATGACCGCGTCGAAGGCGTGTCCCTGACCGGTTCCGAACGCGCCGGCTCGGCCGTGGCCGCCACGGCGGGCAAGCATCTGAAGAAGGCCGTGCTCGAGCTCGGCGGCTCCGACCCCTACATCATCCTCGACACCGATGACATGAACGAGGCCGTCGACACCGCTTGGGGCACTCGCCTCTACAACACCGGCCAGGTGTGCAATGCGAACAAGCGGATGATCGTTATGGACGACATCTACGACGACTTCGTGTCCGGACTGACCGAACGTGCCCAGTCCTGGGAGAAGGGCACCCCCGCCGAGGCGGGCGACGGCAAGTACTCGCCTCTGTCCTCTCGGGGCGCGGCCGAGAACCTGCGCAAGCAGCTCGATCGGGCGGTCGAACAGGGAGCGAACCTCGTCGGCGGTGAACTCGCCACCGATGGTTCGGCCTATGTCACTCCGGCCGTGCTCACCGGAGTCACCTCGGAGATGGACGCCTACCGCGAGGAGCTCTTCGGACCTGTGGCCACCGTCTACAAGGTCAGCAGCGATGATGAGGCCCTCGAGCTGGCCAATGATTCGCGCTTCGGCCTCGGCGGTGCCGTGTTCGCGAAGGATCCCGAGCGTGCCGCGAAGCTCGCTCAGCGTCTCGACGTCGGCATGTCCAACGTCAACACCCCGGCCGGCGAAGGCGCGGAGATCCCGTTCGGCGGAACCAAGCGGTCGGGCTTCGGTCGCGAGCTCGGCCCCTACGGCATGGACGAGTTCGTCAACAAGCGCATGTACTACGTGGCTGACTGATACTCGACCTGCGCACCGTCGATAAACGGGTTGGGCGTCGAGAAACGTGTGAACGCACGGGTGTCTCGACGCTCAGCCCGTTTTTCGCTGTCTTGCGGCGGGGCGCTCAGCTGGGGAACTCAGCTCTCGAAGGTCCACTGCGCATCGACATCAGGGTCCGATCCCGCGATCGTCGACACCTCACTGGGGTCGAGGCCGTTCTCGGCGAACCAGCGGCGCGCCGCCTTCTCTGCGATGCCCTCGGACTGCTCGACGAGGAAGCGGCCGCTGTCGGTGAGGGAGAACGCACCCGATTCCGAGCGTGAGAGCCAACCGAGTTTGACCAGAGGCAGACTGGCACGCACTGCCTGTGAAAGCGTCTCGCCCATCGCCTCGGCGAGGTCCTCCCGGCCCAGCCCCTGTGGCCGGGCATCGATGAGGCGCAGTCGGCGAAGGTCGTCCAGGCTGAGCCCCACCCGCGAGAGCGCCGCGCCGACCGTCGTGTCCAAAGAGCTCTTCGCCCAGGCCAGAGTCAATGCGGCCTCGAGGTTCGGCACGGAAGCGCAGTCGGCGGCTTCGTCTGTGCTCATGACCGTGTCCTCGGCCGCACCTTGACCTCTTCGAGGCACACCGCTGAGACACTCACGACCCTGCCGACGAGGCCGCGTGCGGCGAGGTCGGCATCGGAGAGCTCCTCGGCTCGGATGCTCGCCAGCGTTTCGGCGTCATCGCGGTCCGCCTCGTCGCTGGTGACCAGAAATCGGTGCTGATAGTTCACGAGCTCGGGCGTGTAGAGGAACGTGCCCTCGGGGGAGAAGCGCGCGGAGAGCATGTCGTGATCGTCCTGTGCCGCACGGAGGCTGCGGTGCTGCTCCTCGTCGAGTGCGGCGAAGCGCCCGCGGACGGTGATGCGAAAATTCCAGGTCATTGTGGGGCCCCTTCGGCTCGGGTGGCGTGATCGAACAGGGTGATGATCTCGTGCGCTTCGATGCTGGGATGGGTGGGCACTGCCGTGTCGAGGACGGAACGCAGCGACAGAGCCATCGTGGCGGGATCGAAGCTGCGCATCTCGCCTCGGCGCTGGCCGTCCTCGAAGAGCGCCACGAGGTTGGCGATGGAATCGGCGGAGCGCTCGCCGTAGGACTGCGCCGGTGCAGCGGGCCGGCTGAGGTAGCCCACTGCTGCGATGATGGCTGCGGCCCGAGCCGGTTCGCGGCGACAGTAGTCGATGTGTGTGGAGATATAGGCCGCGAGCCGGTCGTTCGCGGACCCGGCCGAGCTCAGGGCCCGGCCCAGCTCAGGCCCGAGATCCTCGACGACGAACTGCACGACCGCCGCGGCGAGCTCGTCCTTGTCGGAGAAGTTCCCATGGACGGCTCCGCGGCTGAATCCGGCGGTCTCCGCGACCGCGACGAGCGAGGTGCCGCGCACCCCGTGCTCGGCGAAGAGTCCAGCGGCCGATTCGATGAGGCGTCGACGGGTGAGCTCCTGGCTCTCTCGGCGCGTCAATCGGGGTGTGGAGGGGGCAGTCATGATTTCAGAATACAACGAAGTATCCGAATACTCCAAAGTATCTCAGTGGCAGGGCTGCGGTGAGAGGGCGTCGGCCACGTTGTACTGTGGGAACGGCCGACACGGTGCGCCGGTGTGCCGCCGAACGCTCCGATGGAATGCCATGAACTCTGGAGGTCAGAATTGCCGATCACCTCGACGATCCTCGACGTGGCACTCGTACGCCCCGATCAGCTCGCCCTCGCCGGGTCCGAGGCCCGACTGAGCTACGGGGAGCTCGTCGACGACTCCCGTGTCGCGTTCGCCGTCGTCGACTCCCTCCACCGGGCGCAGCCCGAACCGCCGAGGCCCGCCCCGGAGACCCAGGGAATTCCGATCACGGCCGTGAGCACCACCTCGGCGTTCTTCACCGCCCGCATCATCGCCGGGCTCGCCGGCTACCGCGCCGTCTCGGCGACCATCGATCCGCGGTGGCCGCTCGACCACCAGGTCGGAGTCATCCGCACGACAGGCATCGGCCTCGTCATCAGCGAATCGCGCACCCTCGCCGAGGCGCTCGCCGCCGCCGGCTGGACCGGGACCGTGATCACCCCGGCCGAATTCGCGACACGCGAGGCGCAGGTCCGCAGCGCTGGCACCCCGGCTCCGGCCCCGACCGTCCGCGAGGCGAGCGAACCTTTCCTCATGCTCTTCTCCTCGGGCACGACGAGCAATCCCAAGGCCTTCATCAAGACCCGGCAGCAGTACCGGGACAATGTGGCCGTCTCCTCCGCTCACCTCGAACCGCTCCCCGAGGTGGCCACGCTCGCACCCGGCCCCGTGTCCTACAGCCTCACCCTCTATGCGGTCATCGAGTCGCTTGCCACCGGCGGCAGCGTCCACGTCGCCGACGACTTCGACCCCTTCACCATGGGGCCGCGCATCGCGGACGAAGCCATCACCCGCATCGTCGCCGTGCCCGCCGTGGTCAAGGCCCTCGCCGAGGCGGCCGGGCGTTCCCCCGACCGTTTCCACGGTCTCGACCTCCTCGTCACCGGGGGAGCGAACCTGCCCGCGAGCATCCGCGACCGTCTCGCCGAGGTCCTCCCCGAGGCCCGACTCATCAGCTACTACGGTGCCGCCGAGATCGGCTTCATCGGCGACAGCCGCGCCGGCGACGGCACCTGGATCACCGTCTACGACTCGATCGGGGCCGAGGTGCGCGGAGACGACGGGCAACCCCTGCCCGATGGAGAGATCGGCACCCTGTGGATCAGGGCCGCCGCGTGCTCCGACGGCTACGTCACCGGCACCACCGACGCGCAGCTCCAGGGCCCGGACGGATGGGCCAGCGTCGGCGACCAGGGACGCATCGAAGGCGGACTGCTCCAACTGGCCGGCCGTGCCGGGGATATCGCGATCACGGGAGGACACAAGGTGTCCCTGCCGGAAGTCGAGCGGGCGTTCGAGACGTGCCCCCGCCTCGGCGAGGCGTGCGCGATCGCGCTGCCCGACGACAGCCTCGGCAGCATCGTCGCCCTCGTCATCGAAACCGGGTCCGCCACCGGAGCCGGCCTTGCGCCGTCTGTCCCAGGCAAGGCCGCGCTGCTTGCTCACGCGCGTGCCCGCCTGGCCCCGCAGTTCGTGCCGCGTCGGTTCTACCTGATCGACCGACTGCCGCGGACCGTGGGCGGGAAGATCCGGCGCACGGAAGCCACCGAACTCATCACGAACGGACAGGGACAGCGACTGTGAACACCCCCACCACCCCACCGCGCCGAGTCGTCGTCACCGGACTCGGCGCCATCACCCCGAGCGGGCAGGACCCCGAATCCCTGTGGGAATCCGTCCGCACCGGAATCAGCGCCATCGACGTCCTCGCCGGTGAGCAGTTCGCGGACCTCGCGGTGCGCATCGGCGGACAGATCCGCGACTTCGACGCCGAGGCCATCCTGCCTCGAGCGCTCGCCCGCCGTCTCAGCCCCGTCCAGCACTGGGCCATCGCCGCCGCCGACCAGGCCCTCCGCCAGGCCGGAATCGCCTCGGCCGCCGAGGAACTGCCCTGGGACCGTGACCGCACCGCCGTCATCGCCGCCACCGGATCTGGGCCCGTCGATGCCATGCAGTCAGCGACCCGCGTCCTCGATTCCGGCGGCCCCCGCGCGGTGCCGCTGACTCTGGCCATCCACGGTGCGCCGGACTCGGCGGCCGCCCTCATCAGCCAGCGTTTCGATCTCCGCGGTCCCGGGCAAGGCGTGTCCGCGACCTGCGCATCCGGGGCGATCGGCCTGGGAGAGGCCATGCGACGCATCCGCCACGGCTACGCCGAGGCTGTGCTCGTCGTCGGGATGGAGGACTGCCTCGGCGCGGTCAATCTCGCCTCGAATGCGAACATGCGCGCCCTCGCCGCAGGCTTCGACGATGACCCGACCGCAGCGAGCCGGCCCTTCGACCGCGCCCGGAACGGGTTCGTCATGAGCCAGGGGGCGGCCGCGATCCTCCTCGAATCCGCCGACTCCGCCGCCGCACGCGGGGCCGAACCGCTCGCCGAACTCGCCGGGTTCGGCGCCGCCAGCGATGCCCACCACCCGACGAATCCGCATCCGGATGGGCGGGGAGCCGCCTCGGCGATGGTGCAGGCCTTGGCCGATGCCGGGCTGGAACCCGGCGACATCGACCACATCAACGCCCACGCCACGGGCACACCGGCCGGGGACCGGGCCGAACTCGCCGCCTTCGACGCGGTCCTCGGCGAGGACGGGCGAACGATCCCGATTTCGGCGACGAAATCATCGACGGGGCATCTGCTCGGCGCTTCGGGCGTGGTCGAAGCGATCATCGCGATCATGACGCTGCGCGATCAGGTGCTGCCGCCGACCCTCAACCTCGATGACCGCGAGTTCCCGGAATGGGACATCGTCGCAGGCCAGGCCCGTGAACTGAGTGAAGACACGGCCCCCGCCGAGGCGGCCGCCACCACCGTGCTGTCGACTTCGTTCGGTTTCGGCGGACACAACGGGGCGATCATCCTGAGCCGGAGTCTCGCCGCGGTGGGTGCGGCGCGCACGAATGAAAACAGCTGAACAGAGGAGAGACGATGACCGACCGTGAGATGCGCGTTCGCGAACTGGCCGAGAAGCACCTGCCCGATGAGGCGCTCGAACGCTTCCGGCAGCGGGCCGATGTCTATGACCGCGAGAACCGGTTCTTCGATGAGGACCTTGAGGAGCTGAAGTCACTGGGCTACCTCACCCTCTTCGTCCCGCAGACCCACGGCGGACCCGGGCTGAGCCTGTTCGAGGTCTCCCGGCTGCAGCAGCGACTGGCCGCGGCGGCGCCGGGAACCGCGCTGGCGATCAACATGCACCTCATGTGCACGGGCGTGGTCAAGGCGATGAACGACCGCGGTGACGACTCGCTCAACTGGGTCTTCGACGAGGTCATGGCCGGTGAGATCTTCGCCTTCGGCATCTCCGAACCCTCGAACGACTGGGTGCTGCAGGGCTCGACGACCGAGGCGGTGCCCACCGCGGACGGCGGGTTCGAACTCACCGGGGTGAAGATCTTCACGTCGCTGTCACCGGTGTGGACTCGTCTCATCGTCCACGGGGCCGTGGCCGCCGATGACGACGGCATCGCCGGACCCGATGCCGATGAACCGGCCGAGGGCGAACTCGTCTACGGCTTCATCGAACGTTCGGCGCCGGGGATCACCGTCTCCGATGACTGGGATGTGCTGGGCATGCGGGCCTCGCAGTCGCGGGCGACCATCCTCGACCAGGTGCCGATGAGACCCGAGCGGGTCTCCCGGGTCATCCCCGCCGGCAGACACCCCGACCTGCTCACCTTCGCCATCACGAGCAACTTCCAGCTGCTCATTGCCGCCGTCTATGCGGGAGTCGCCGGCCGGGCACTGGAACTCGGTGCGGCCGGGCTCCACAAGCGGAAGTCCGCGAAGGCCGGCACCGCTTTCGCCGAGGTGCCCGAGGCCCGGACCCGCCTGGCCGACGCCCACCTCGACCTCATGCCGGTGACCGCGATGATCGATGCCTATGCGCGGGACTTCGATGACCTGGTCGATCACGGGGCAGGGTGGCCGCTGCGGCTCGTGGGTGCTCGCATCAAATCCGCCGAGGCGGCCCGACACTGCACGGAGACCGCGCTCATGTGCACGAGCGGCAGCGGATTCGGCAACAAGCACGAACTCTCCCGACTCTTCCGCGATGCCGCGGCCGGACTGTTCCACCCGCCGAGCGCCGATGCCGCCCGCCCCATGTACGCGGCGGCTCTGCTCGACGAGTAGGGAGGGAGCCGGCGGCTGTCCTTGTCGTCGCTCAGGTAGCGCGAAACTCGAAAAGAGCGCCGCCAGCGACGACTTTTTCGACGTTCGCGTTACCTGAGGGCGCCGCCCCTGCAGACCGACTCGGGTGGCGCCGCTGCTCATCGGCGTCATCCTCGGCCTCGGGCGGAGACCGGACTTCGCGGTGTGCTCGCGGTGGCCGACGGAGATGCGGCTGTGCTCTTGAGTTCGTCGCTGACGATCGGAATCTATATCGTGCTCGCCGTTGCGGTGCTGTTCACACTGGTCCAGCATCTGCGGCACTGTCGTTCAGGGTCGAAGGTGCTGGTGGAAGCCAGTCAGCAGTGGCGGATGGCTCTCCGGGGCCGCGGGCGCGATTCGGCGTTTGCTAGAATTGACGGCATGAGTTTCGGTCTCCCATCGAGAAGGCTCCGCAGCCGCCGCTGACGGCGGCGGGATCAGCTTTCTACATCTCGTGCGCCGTCCTGGCCCTCGCCGGACGGTGGCTTCATGCTGTCCGGCTCCATGACGAGCTGAAAGACCACGATGCCGGAAACCACATCCTCATCCCCTTATACCGATCTGCCCACAGGCGAGAATCAGCTGCCCGCTGGCTCTGCCGCACATATCCGTGCCGAAGACATCCACGTCATGCGCGGCGACCGTGAGGTCCTCACGGGCCTCGACATGACGATCTCCGCCGGTTCACGGACGGCCATCGTCGGAGAGAACGGCAGCGGAAAGACGACCCTGCTGCACCTTCTCGCCGGCACTCTTCCGCCCGACCGGGGAACACTGCGGCAAACGGGCACCGTCACTCTGCTTGAACAGGCGCTCGACGCTGACGCGAACCGCACCGTCGGTGACCTCATCAACGAGTCCCTGCGCCACGAGAACGCCGCGCTGGCCGCACTCGACGCTGCCGGCGAGGCGCTGGCCAGGGAAGACCCCGGCTCCGAGCCGGCGTTCGCGGAAGCCCTCGAACTGGCGACCCGCCTCGACGCCTGGGACGGTGAACGTCGCATCGACACTGCACTGGCAGGACTCTCGGCCTGTTCCGATCGCACGCGGACGCTTGCCAGCCTCTCCGTCGGCCAACGCTACCGAGTGCGTTTGGCCGTCGTCCTCGGTTCGAGCACGGACATCCTGCTGCTCGACGAACCGACGAACCACCTCGACACGTCCTCCCTGGCGTTCCTCACCGAGCGGCTGTGTAATCGCTCCGGCGGATTCGCCCTGGTCAGCCACGACCGGGCGCTGCTGCGCGATGTCGCCAACGACTTCCTCGACCTCGACCCGAGCCGCGACGGCCGTCCTCGGACCTATTCCGGCGGCTACTCCGGATGGGTCGAGGGAAAGCGTCGGGACCGCGAGAAATGGGAGCAGGACTACCGCGCCGAGGTGGTCGAGCACTCCCGCCTGACCGATGCCGCCGATGACGCCCGATCCCGACTGAGCACCGGATGGCGGCCCCCGAAGGGAACAGGCAAGCACGCTCGTGCGACGCGGACGGCCGGAGTCGTGCAGGCCTTTAACCGTCGAGCCGACGACCTCGAACGGCACGCCGTTGAGGTGCCCGAACCGCCCCTGCGTCTGCAGTGGCCGGACATGCCGGAGGTGTCGGAAACCGATGACGAGCGGTGGGAAGCGGACAGCGGCCCGCTGCTGACTGCGGAATCGGTCACCGTCGAGGGGCGGATGGGGCAGACGGTTTCCCTGAGCATCGATCCCGGCGACCGTCTGCTCATCACCGGGGCGAACGGCACCGGCAAGTCGACGCTGCTCGACGTGCTCACTGGCCGACTCGAGCCGAGTTCCGGAGAAGTGCGGAGACATCCGCAGGCGCGGGTGGAGCTGCTCAGCCAGGAGGTTCCCGAGTGGAACGCCGACGACACAGCCGCCCGAGTGTTCGAGGACTGCTCACTGAAGGCGTCACTGTCCGGTGACCTCACCCTGCAGGACCTCGGTCTGCTCTCGGCGGATGATTCGATGACACCGGTCCGCCGACTCTCGCAGGGTCAGCAGCGCAGGCTCCAGCTGGCGATGTGTCTGGCCGTCGAACCGGACGTGCTCATCCTCGATGAGCCGACGAATCACCTGTCCACCTCGCTGGTCGACAAACTCGAGGAGTCATTCGGGACCGCCTCGGCGGCGCTCATCGTCGTCACCCACGACCGGCAGATGTTGTCGGATCTCGCGGAGTGGCCGCGTCTCGACATCGGGAGAGCGGCGGTCGGGGACCGAGCGCAATCGGCCTGACCGACAGCGAATCGGGCCGCCGAGCGGGAATCCGTCGGGGAGGACGCTCTTACCCAACTGCCGCCTCGGTGCGTGTCTGACGCTGATCGGCCGGGATCCACCGCGGGTCCGGTTTCACCAGCGTGATCGCCACGACCACGACGAGGTTAGCCGCGACCGCCCACAGACCGCCGTTGATTCCGAGCAGCGGGTCGAGTCCCGTGTAGTGAAGGGTCACCATGACGACGGAGCCGATGAGGAGCCCAACGGCAGCGGCCTGCTTGCTCATCCGCGGCCAGTACAGGGACAGGAGTGCAGCCGGAACGACCTGCGCGAGTCCTTCATAGCTGAGCACGGAGAGCTCGACGAGCGCATCCGGCATGAGCAGGCTCATCGCAAGGGCGATGACACCGACTGCCAGACACACCCACTGGGACAGCGCCTTCTGGCGCAGACCACGGGCGGCGTGCTGTTCGGAGGTCATCGAGGCGGCGTTCTTCGGACCGGCCAGACCGCCGCCGAGGACGGTCCTGCCCCACATCGATCCGACCGAGAGCATGTACACGCTCATCGGCACGATCGCCGACAGTGCTCCGGCGACGCCGATGATCGCGACGATCGGCGCGGGCAGTGAGTCGATGACCACGGAGAACAGCGCCAAGTCGGCGTCCTTGAGTGCCGGGACGACGAAGAGTGCGGCCACGCCGACCATCATCGGCACCAACAGCAGCAGTTGGTACCACGGCAGGAGGATCGAGTTCCGGCGCAGTGCATTCGCCGAGGTGCCCGACAGGTATCCGGCGATCGATGTCGGAAACACGGTGATGGTGATGCCGTTGAGGATGATCGTCGAGATGAACCATGCGCCTCCGTAGATGCCCTCGCCGGCGCCGGGGAACGTCAGCCACTGGGACTTCTCGCTGACGAGGAGGTCGAGCAGAGGTGCCAGGCCGTCGAAATAGTGCAGCGGCACGTAGATCGCGAGGAAGGCCACGGCGAGGATGACCAGTCCGTCCTTGAGAACGCTGACCCAGGCGGAACCGCGCAGACCGGAGACGAGGATGAACGCCTCGGCGACGATGAAGGAGATGATGGCGGCGATCTTGAGGTCGATCGCCCCGTAGCTCATCGCGTTGACGACCGCGCCCATGCCCTGGATCTGCAACTGGATGTAGGGGACGATGAAGATCGTCGCGAGCACGGCGACGAGGATCGCGAGCCCTCTGGAGCGGAAACGATGTTCGACGATGTCGGAGAGGCTGACGAGTTTGTGCCTGGCCGCGTAGGTCCAGAACAGCGGTCCAACGAGGTAGGCGACGACGAGACCGACGCTCAGGTACCCGATGAGGTAGAGGATCGGCACACCGTAGGAGTAGGACCAGCCGGCCGTGCCGAGGAACGAGAATGACGTGTAGGTCTCGCCCGCCATGAGCAGCAGGATGAAGACGAAGCCGAGTCCGCGACCGGACACCGACCATTCGTCGAGAGATTTCTCCCGACCCCGGCCGGACCACACGCCGACACCGATGGTCGCGAGCATGGCGAGGCCGAAGATGATGCAGGCGATGACTGCGGAAGTGCTCATTGTCCGGCCCCTTCCTCGTGAGAATTCCCGCTCGCTTCGATCTCATGAGCCTCACCGAAGGCGATATCAGCTGGAATGTATTCCGCTTTGTCGGAGCGGTAGTAGTGATCGCCGCGTGCAGTCATCCACACGAAGAACCAGGTGAGAACCGTGACGACGATCGTGTAGGTGATGACGAACGGCAGGCCGGCGATGCGCGGCTCGACCGAATTCGCCACGAGCGGGGTGAGGGCGTAGAGAACGACTGGGATGATGAGCAGGAAGAGGGAGAACCGCCGCCGAGGCGGCCCCGACGGCGGTTGTGAATCATGAGTCCGGGACATGCGCGCGCCCTTTCACCATTTCTGACGTCTTCGGCAAGATGACCCGGCAAGGCTAGTGGTCTGGACCATGGGCGGCGGAGAGTGGTCCGAATCGTGGAATCGCGCTGGTGATGCTGGTCAGTGAAGTTGACCAGCGGAGAATCGTGTTCGCAATCGCCAAAAACTCGAGTCAGGACTAGGAAGCCGCGGGAAATCCTCTAGAGTGCTCCTCGCCACGACTTTCGAACTCTGTGTCAGTCCTCCGTGCGAACATGAGTGAAGCCGGGCAAAGGTGGCAAATCGGGTTGATACAGGTGGTCGATACAGATGTTTCTAATTTTGACAGCCGCAGTTGTGCTAATCGGTCTCGGTGTTTGGGGTGTTATCAAGCGAGTAGGCACCCTCAAATATACGAACAATTGGCGAGGCCCGCGGCTGCTCATCTATGGCGGAGCCTTCCTCGCCGGCTCAATCTTACCTACAGGTCCATTCTATTTACTGGTAGTTGGAGGAGTGATTGTCTTCTTCATTGCCGATTTCACTATCGGAGTTTTGGTGTCTAGGAGCGTTGACTGGGATACTCGACTGACTTTCGTTAACGAGGTTGGTGTTGCTCTTGTCGAAATTTGGCGAGGTGTGCTGTCTTCCCTGAGAAACGCTGGCAAAGTAATTGCACCGCATGGTTGGAAATCGGGCTTCAGTATCCGCCGCGACAGCCCTGTCGTGAGAACTTTAAGCGATATCACTCGAAATGTGGATTTACCGATTGCAATCGGTCTCAAGTTGATGTTCGCTTTGTGGATGCTATTAATAGTGGCCTGGGTGGGGGTCTATGTACCTTTGTCATTTGCGTGGGTTGCAAGCGGGGAAAGCGATTCGGCGGTGTTGTTTCAACGCATGGGGGAAATCTATCTCTACGCATACGGCCCTTATATCGTTTCGGTGTGGTTGATTTCTTGTGCAGTCATTGCGCTACTCGGCTCCTTCGTCCGAATCAACGGTGATGACAGGCGCCCATTCCGTTCAATCGTGTATTTTTCGGCTAGCTCGGGAGTCGGTGCGGCTATAGGTCTAATTCTCGGGCTAATTGCTCCTCCGCTCTGGGATATAATTTCGAGGACCCCATTCCAATCGCTTCTTAGTTCATCTCCGCCAGCGTCCGAGGGTCTAGCTCTTTCGTGTTCCACTCTTGGTACGGTTCTGGGGGCACTAATCGGTACCTATCTGTCTGTCCGTGATCGGTTGTCATCAATTGGCAACATACTTTACCGAGAGGTTATAGTTATGGGGCTGTTGATGATCTCAGGGTTTTTGGTGGGTCTCGTAGATTCTCTTTCACCGCGACATTTGCTCGAAGTTCTGGCGTCACGATCCAGTATTGCTTCACACGGAGAATGTTTGGTGGACAACGATCTCAAGTCACTGACGACAAGCGATGCAGCAAAATGTTTTCTGTTCGAGAGCGACAGTTTCGTGCTCTCTTCAGAAAGCGTGTTTTGGGTAATGTTCTGGATTCTTCTATTGGCTGGATGCAGTCGCCTTATTTTTGAATTGGCTAAGGGTTCTCGTGAACGTTTGTCCGAGGTCTGAATGCGATGCAGAGATGATTAGGTCAGGTGCCGAACGCGGCTCCGTGAGTCAGGAGGCTGTCAAATTGAGATGCGGAGCTGCAATCCCAAAAGAGTTTCCGACGCGAGGAACGCGAGTGTACTTGTCGGGGCGTGCACCTTTCGACAAGTGCGCTGACGGTTGAATGACGTTGCTCTTGTGCGCGAGCGCCTGAACGAAACTGAGACGATCCGGGCCGGACGGCACTCAGACCCCGGCAGACCTCAGAGCTCGGGGAGCAGCGAGATCGGGTTCTCGATGCAGGCGGCGACGAAGGTGAGGAACTCGCTCGGTTCCTGACCGTCACAGGCCCGGTGGTCGAAGACGAAGGACAGGTACATGACCTTGCGCACGGTCAGCTGTCCGTCGACGACCCAGGGACGTTCCTTGATCCGGCCGAGACCGAGCATGGCCACCTCGGGGAGGTTGATGATCGGGGCCGAACCGTCGACGCCGAACACACCGTAGTTGTTGAGCGTGAATGTTCCTCCCGAGAGCTCAGTCGGATCGAACTTCCCTGTCGTCGCCTTGCCGACGGTCGCCGACACCGAATCGCGCAGCTGTCGCAGGCTCATCTCGCCCGCCCCGTGGACGACGGGAACCATGAGTCCGCGCGGAGTCTGCGCGGCCAGTCCGAGGTTGATGTCGCCGTGGGTGACGATCTCACCGGCGGCCGTGTCGATCGAGGAGTTGATGATCGGATACTTCTTCAGCCCGGCCACGACGAAGCGGGCGACGAGCGAGAGCAGAGAGTACTTCTCTCCCGAGCGCGCCTCGAGCGCGCGCTTCGTGGTCAGCAGCTCGGTGGCGTCGACGTCGAGCCAGATCGTCGCCTCGGGGATCTCCTGCCGCGACTTCGTGAGGCGTTCGGACACGACCTTCCGCAGCCCCGTGATCGGGGTGCGAGTGTCGCGGTCGGACCGATGGGAATTCGCTGCTGCGGCATCGCCGGCGAAGGCGGGCAACTTCGCCGCAGCGGCTGTTCGGGATGCGGAAGCGCTCGCCGAGGCGGCTCCCCGTTCCGTGCCCAGGTGCGGTTGGTTTGCCGGCGACGTCCCTGCGGGGACGTGGGCAGCGGCACCTGCCCCGGACCCGATCGCTGATTGCACATCGACCCTGGTCACGACCCCGCCTGGGCCGGTACCGGGCAGGTGCTTGGCGCTGATGCCGTGATCCTTCGCGAGCTTGCGCACGAGGGGAGAGGATACGGGGGAGACGTGGTTGTCCGCATCGCTCGCTGATTCGTCGGCGGCGGACACCGACGAGTCGACCGTGGAGGACGGTAACGAGCCATCAGCGCGTGCGGGCGCCTCTGTCGGCGGCTGCGTTGGAGCATCCGGGACGACGGTCGGAACGGCGGGAGCCGCAGTCGGTGCGGCGGTAGATGTCGCATCCGGTGTGGCCGCGTGCTTGCCGCCGAACGAGCGTTTCTTCGTCGACCTGGTCTTCGGCTCCGAAGTGCCGTAGCCGATGAGGTTCGCGCCGTTCGATTCGTCGGCGCCAGTCTCGCCGCCGTCGTCTCCGCCGTTTGCGTCGACTGCGCTCGTGCTCGCCACCGCGCTCTCGGAACCGCCGTCGGCTGTCGACTCAGCGCCCGCGCTCACCTCGGCTCCCGCCTCGGCGACGGAGAGCAGGGCCTGACCTGCACTGACGGTGTCCCCGGCGGCGGCGTGGAGGCTGACGATGCGTCCCGCGTAGGGGCAGGGGAGTTCGACGACGGACTTCGCGGACTCGACCTCGACGACCATCTGATCGACCTGGACCTCATCGCCGACGGCGACCTTCCAGGAGATGAGCTCCGCCTCGGTCAGCCCCTCGCCGAGGTCGGGGAGGATGAACTCGCGCGTGGCCGCGGCGGAGCCGGCATCGCGACGCACAGAACTCGTCTCAGCACTCATCACAGCTCCCAATCCCACGATTCGAGAGCATCGAGCACGCGTTCGACCGTCGGCAAGTAGTACTCCTCCATCTTCGGTGAGGGATAGGGCACGTCGAACCCGGCGATCCGCAGGATCGGGGCCGACAGGTGCGTGAAGTTGCGTTCGGTGAGGCGGGCGGCCACCTCGGCGCCGTATCCGCCGAACTGCGCGGCCTCATGGATGACCGCGGCCCGCGAGGTCTTGCGCACCGAGGCGGACACGGTCTCATCGTCGAAGGGCGACAGCGTGCGCAGGTCGATGACCTCGACGGACAGACCGTGCTCGGCACCGGCTTCCGCGGAATCGAGTGCGGTGCGCACGGTCGGACCATAGGCGAGGAGGGTGACATCGGTGCCCTCGCGGAGGACCTGAGCACGGTCCATTGCGGCCGTGGTCACAGGCAGGGAGAGGGTCTCCTTCATCCAGTACCGCGGCTTCGGCTCCATGAACACGACCGGGTCATCGGAGGCGATCGACTCGCGCAGCAGAGAATACGCGTCCGCCGGATTCGAGGGCGTGACGACGGTCAGCCCCGGAGTCGAGGTCCAATACGCTTCGGAGGAATCCGAGTGGTGCTCGACGCCGCCGATGTCCCCGGCATAGGGAATGCGGATCGTGATCGGCAGGCTGACCTTGCCTTTCGTCCGGTTCCGCATCTTCGCCACATGGGACACGATCTGCTCGAATGCCGGGTAGGCGTAGGCGTCGAACTGCATCTCGACGACCGGGCGCATCCCGTTCATCGCCATGCCGATCGCCGTGCCGATGATCCCGGACTCCGCCAGCGGCGAGTCCCAGACCCGATTCGACCCGAATTCCGCGCGCAGTCCTTCCGTGACACGGAAGACCCCGCCGAGGCGGCCGACATCCTCACCGAAGATGAGCACGGTGTCGTCGGCGGCCAGACTGTCGCGCAGCGCCTGGTTGAGCGCCTTCGTCATCGTCACCGAGGACGGGGCGGACCCGACATTGCTCGCCGAGGCGGCCGTGGCGGTTTCGTCGTTCACCGCGGTCGGATCGGTGGTGGAATCGGTTCCCGTTTCAACGCTCATGCGTGCCCCGCCGCTGCGAGTTCGGCTTCGAGGACCTGCTGCTGCTCGGCCAGTGCGGTGCGCGGGCGAGCGTAGACGTGGGCGAAGAGTTCGCGCGGGTCGATCTCGGCCTCGGTGTTCATGGCATCGCGGACGGACGCGGCCAAGGTCTCGGCCGCCTCGGCGATCTCATCGACGCCGGCATCGTCGAGGGCACCGGTCTGACGCAGGTACTTCTCGAGACGATCGATGGGATCGAACTGCTTCCAGTGTTCGACCTCCTCGGCGTCGCGGTACTTCGTCGGGTCGTCGGAGTTCGTGTGCGATTCCATCCGGTAGGTCAGGGCCTCGATGAGGGTGGGGCCGTCGCCGTTCCGGCCGCGCTCAAGGGCGGCGGTGACAGCGGCGAACACAGCGGCGACATCGTTGCCGTCGACGCGCAGCCCGGGCATTCCGTAGCCGGCGGCCCGGTCGGCGAGCATCGTCGCGTTCGTCTGCTCCCGCAGCGGAGTCGAGATCGCATACTGGTTGTTCTGGAGGACGAAGACCGTCGGCGTCTGCCAGACGGAGGCGAAGTTGAGGGCCTCATGAGCATCGCCCTCGCTGCTGGCGCCGTCGCCGAGGAAGGTCAGAGTCGCAGCATCCGTTCCCTTGAGTTTCGCCGCCATGGCGAATCCCGTGGCATGCAGGGTCTGCGTCGCAAGAGGCGTCGCCGCAGGTGAGATGTGGTACTCGTGCGGGTCGAACCCGCAGTGCCAGTCGCCGCGGAAGGCCGCGAGGATCTCGGGCACGGGCACCCCACGGGTCAGCAGCGCTGCCGAGTCCCGGTAGGTGGGGAAGAGCCAATCGCCGGGGGCCAGCGCGGTGGTGGCCCCCACCTCGGCGGCCTCCTGACCTGCCGCGGAGGGATAGGTCGCGAGTCGACCCTGACGGGTCAGGTGCGTGACCTGTGCTTCGAACCGTCGGACGAGGACCATCTGCCGGTAAAGCCCGGTCAGGGTGCGATCGCTGGGAATGCGCAGCCCCTCGGTCGGGGTGTCGGTGAGCCGGCCATCTGCGCCGATGAAGCTGATCGGCTGCAGCTGGGGCAGTGAACGGCCTGTGGTGGGAACGTCAATGGTCATGCCCCCATGGTGACGTGAGCCGAGTCACGATTCCATGGCGTCACGCCAGGTGAGGACGGGCGGCCAAACGTGTCGCGAACTCGGGACGAAGGGGCCGGTTCCGGCAGGCCGAGTGGACATTTGGCTGGGCGGTCGGGGGTTCATTCACGCGGGCGCGCCGGTGCCACGGTCTTCAGATCTCACCCCAACGATAGCCGTGGGAGGTGAAGGCCTCGGCGATCGCAGCTTTCTTGCCTTCGACGGTTCCCTTGAAGGCCTGATGCCCGCCTTCGGTGACGACGACGAGTTTGCCCTCGGCGAAATATGCGGTCGAAAACGAGGCGCGGGAGATGCGCAGCGGGTGGTCGTCGTCTCGTCCGATGGTGATTCCGTGCTCGTCGATGCGCAGGGGAGTCGTCGAGGCGGCGATGACGAACGTGGCGATGAGCCCGAGCGCCCCGCCGATGATCGGACGGGCGATGACAACCCACGCCTGGTCGAACCGGCTGAGCTTCTCGATGACGTCTCCGAAGGGGATGGGGAATGTCGCGGCGATCGATCCGAGTGCGGGCAGGAAGAATCCGAGCGCCACGCCGATGCCGATGCAGACGAGGCCGATGACGACGACGTCGGTCCGACTGAGCGCGAACGTCGCAGCGGTGTGGGGCTGCTGGGCGGTGGGGTCGTTCTTCTGTCGGGGCTGGTCCATCACATGCTCAATCCTCGAAGGCCTTTGCGGTACTCCATGATACCAAAGTGGAACATGTGTGTTCCACAAGTAGACTGCTCTGTATCGTTCACCGAGTCAGGGAGGGGGTGTGCCGGTGCAGGGCATGCGTCGATTGGGCCAAGACGCCCTGGTCAGCGAGGCGCTGACCATTCTTGCCGAGAACCCGCAGGCGTCGATGATTGAGCTCTCGCAGTCGATCGGCGTCGGCCGCACCACTCTCTATCGGCATTTCGGTGATCGGGAGGCGCTCGTCGCCGCGGCGGCCCGGCTCGGTGCCCGGCGATTCGGTGAGGCTGTCATGAAGGCCCGGCCCGGCGACGGCGATGGATTGGCCGCGCTCGAGCGGATCTGCGCGGAGCTGTTCACGCTGCCCGATGTGCTCACCCTGCTCTTCGCCGACAACCCGATCATCACCGATGAGACCTTCGCCGAGGCGGCCACCGAGTCCCGTGCGGATGCAGAATCTGCGGGCGGTGGCGCGGAAGGTGCGGGTGACGATGCCGATCCGCTCGAAGCCGTCATCGCGAGGGGGCAGTCGGACGGCTCCATCGATGAGGGCGTGCCGATCGGATGGGCGGCGGCGTTCGTCTACCTCACTATCGGCTCCGGACACCTCTTCAGCGTGAGTGTCGGCGTCGACGATCCGACCGTGCGCGCCCAGTCCCTCGAGCTGACCATCAGGGCGGTGCGGAAGACCCTGGGGTCGCCCGGAGTGTGATCTCGGTAAAGACGCGGGGCCATGCCGGGTCGGTTCTGGGGCGGACGAGGTCTGGCTTGTTACCGTTATTGCTTCAGTTCATCCTCGGCAGGAGCAGTGCGTGTCTTCTTTCTTCGACAGTCCCGAATTCCACGGTATGGCAGCGGGCGGCAAAATCAGCCACAACCCCGGCATGGGCGATCGGATGATGCGGGAGTTGGCGCCGTTCCTCAAAGCTGAAGGCGTCGACATCGACGATCCGGATGCGGACTTCACCGAAGCCGAATTCCACGCAGCCATGGAAAGGGCACAGGTGGCGTACAACCGCCGTCTGTTCACTCCGGTCGGTGCCCATCGCGGACTGGCGGTGGGGAAGCTGCGGTCCTTCTCCCTTGCCTTCGCCGAGGGTGATACCAAGCGCGCCGAGGCTGTTGTGGCCTCCCTGCCCTCGGATCCTGAGGACTTCAATCCGAGCGTCGCACAGGTGACCGGGGTGGCGATGGGCCTGGTCGACGAATGGTTCACCGACGAGACCCACGGACCCAAACTGGGCGGAGTGATGGCGCCGAAGTGGCCGACGAAGAAGTCCCGTGCCGTGGCACGCGACATCCTGGCGCTGGCGCACAAGGGGCGCGTCGTCGACAGCCTCGACCGCCTCATCAACAGCAACAGCGGATTTCACGTCCTCGAAGGGTCCATGCTCGCCGTGGCCGCCGTGGTCGTGCGCCTGACCAAGCGAAACAAGGTTTCGGCGCAGGACGTCGTCGACGAACTCATGCCCCTCGACGGTTATCCGGAACCGGTCGCCGGCACCTACAGCCCCACCGACCGAGTGATCCAGGATGGTCAGGAAGCTCAGGACGGCCCCGCTGTGGAGCAGGACCTGCCCGAGTGGCTCGGCGGATCGAACGCTGCCGATAATGCAGCCGGTGCTGCCGCTGACCCGCGGGACATCGATGAGCGAATGGACGAGGTCGAAAAGACCGTCTACGAGATGCCGCTCTACCAGCGCTTCCGCGACTGGCTGGCCGAGGCCTACGACGACGGCGATGAAGACTCAGAGGTCTTCGACATCGCCCACCTCCTGTTCTGCATCGCCGTATCCTCCCGCGCAGATATCGACGAGCCGGAGGGAATCGACGACCTCCTCGACGTCCTTGAAAGCTTCGCCGTCGACGGACAGGAGGGCGCCGAGAATGCCGACGGCGAATCGCCTTCGACGGTGATCTTCCTCGACAGCCTCGAAGCTCTCGACAACTATCTCCGCTTCCGCATGGACACCGACGAGACCCCCGAACGCTGGAACGCCGCTCGCGCCCGAGCCGAGGCCGCGAGCATGCGCACCGACCCGCTACCCTCGGCCCTGATGGCCGCCGTCGAAGCCAATGCACTGAGCGAGGAGCAGCTCGCGCAGCCCATGACGCAGAACCGCCTCGTCACCGGCATCGCCGGAATCCTCGAGTGGATCGGCGACTCCCGACAGGTGACCGGAACGGGACGGGTGAAGCGAGCGGATATCGCCGAGGCGGCCGGACAGTTCGGCATCGATGCCGTCGGTGTGGCCTCGAACGCCCGGTACGAAGACGGCGTGAACTATGCGCGCAGCGCGGATGAGGTGCCCGTCCTCGAGGCGATGTGGGCCGTCATGCAGAGCGCGGAGATCATCGAGATCACTGGGACGAAGGTCAGGCCCGCCGACGCCGCTGACCAGTGGCGCTCTGGTGTGGTGAGCGCGGATGCGGCACTGCCGGTCATCGGCGCGTTCATCTACGAGCGGCTGCTCGACGTGATCAACCTGGTTCCCGGCGAGGACTATGGTGCCCCGGCGATCACGATCGCCCAGCGTCTCATCGAGATCCTCACTCCCGACTCCGCACCCGAGCCTCCCGAGCTCGACATCGACGAGGTGCGCGCCGGCCGGATCTCCACATTGCTGGCGGACGAGCTGCAGGAGCTGACCGAGCTCGGGCTCTTTGAGGCAGACGGAGACACGGTGTCCGTAGAGCCGGTGTACCGGCGCATCGTCGCCGGTGCCGCTCTCATGCTGCTCTCGCGCTGAGGATTCGGCCGGTCTCGGGAAAATAGTTGCCGACGACCTGTTGTGCGTTGCCGTGCTGCGGGTTAGGCTAGCCTATGAGAATTACGAAACATCGGTCTTGCCTAAGGCGGTTGACACGCTGGCTTGAAGTGTTGGACACGATGGTGGTGATTCTCTCTGTTTCACGTCATGGAGCCCTCGGCGCAAATTCCGGTGTCGAGGGCTTCGACGATTCACCGCACGGTTCATCTGCGGGGCCGATGCCCTGTCTGTGAGTCGCCCTGCCGGTGAGTCGTAGCCGGTGAATCGCTCAGCCGGCGCCGGGCCTGTGTCCCTCGGCCTCGTCGAGGATGAGCAGCGAGCGGGAGGACACGACGCCGGGCACCTCGTGGATCCGGCGCAGAATGACCTGTGAGAGTGCCGTATTGTCCGGGGCGTTGACCGTGACCAGGGCGTCGATGTCGCCGCTGACGGCTTGGACCTTCTCGACGAACGGCAGTTCGGCCAGATCGTCGCGGACCTGCGGCCAGGGGCGCTCGCCGATCTTGACGACGACGACCGCGGTCACGGTCATGCCGAGGGCGCGGCGGTCCACCTCGGCGGTGAATTTCCTGATCGCACCCGATTCGACGAGGGTGGTGAAGCGCTTGTGCGCCGCCGAGCGGGAGATGTGGACGCGCTCGGCCAGCTGGCGCACACTCAGGCGCGAATCCTCGACGAGGGCAGCGATGATGCTGCGGTCGATGTCGTCGAGGTCGAAAGCCACGGGGCGCTCCTTCACCGTTGATGTTCGCGTCCTGTCCGCCCGGGTTCGGATCGGCACCGGGAGGCAAGGGTCGGTCTGACCGTGTCCTGTCGGTCTGACCCCATTCTAGAGTCCCTCCTCGATTCTAGAGCCCCGCCTCGGCGAGGGTTCTGCGCCACACCGGGAAGGCTCGGGCGTCTGCGAGGTGCGGGGAAACGGGCCGGTGCGCGGAAGCGGGGAAGTGGGGCCGCGGTCCGAGGCATTGGACAAATTCTGTCGATCGTTCGTACAGTAACGAGGATGTCTGTGGTGCGTACCACGTACCATTGGTGACTGAAGAGATGATCGGATCCGGCCGGACCCGGTTAACCGTCGACAAACAGCCACCTGTAGATTATGAGACAGAAGTCTCACTGCAGCCCAACTGCTTCACGAAACTAAGGAGTCATCCTTGAAGATCGCGGTATTGGTCAAAGAGGTCCCGGATACGTACGGTGACCGGAAACTGAACTTGGAAACCGGGCTTGCCGATCGCGGTGCCTCGGAAGCCGTCCTCGATGAGATCGGTGAGCGCGCCCTCGAGGTCGCACTGGCACACAAGGACAGCGACAGCGACACCGAGGTGACCGTCATCTCGATGTCGCCGGACACCGCGACCGCCACGATCCGCAAGGGTCTGGCCATGGGCGGCGACAACGCCGTGCATGTCGCCGACGAGGGCCTGGCCGGTGCCGATCTCGGTCTGACCGCCGAGGTGCTCGCCGCCGCCATCCGCCGCGGCGAATACGATCTCGTCGTCACCGGCAACGTCTCCACCGACGGCAACGGCGGCATGATGCCGGCGATGCTCGCCGAGCACCTCGACTACCCGCACGTGACCGGCCTGGCGACCGTCGAACTGACCGACGGCAAGGTCTCGGGCTCCCGCGCGATCGAAGGCGGCAATCAGCAGGTCTCGGCCGAACTGCCCGCCGTCATCTCGATCACCGAGGCGCTGCCCGAAGCCCGCTTCCCGAACTTCAAGGGCATCATGGCCGCGAAGAAGAAGCCCTTCGAGGTCATCGGCCTGTCCGATCTGGGCATCGATGCCGAGGACCAGTCCGTGGCTCGCTCGATCATGGTCAGCGTCGCTGAGAAGCCGCCGCGCGAAGCCGGCGAGAAGGTCGTCGACGAAGGCAATGGCGGCGCCGAGCTCGCCGAGTACCTCACCAAGAACCGTCTGGCCTAAGGAGAATCGTCATGTCAGAATTCCCGCAGGACTCCATTCTCGTCGTCCTCACCGCCGATGCCGAAGGCCAGCTGGAGAAGCCGGCCGCCGAACTGCTCGGCGGCGCCTCTGAGATCGGCTCGCCCGTCGCGCTCGTCCTCTCCGCTTCCGGCGGTGCCGATGCCGCGGCGCAGAAGGCCGCCGAACTCGGTGCCACAGCGACCCTGACCGCAGAAGTCGCCGAAGGCAACCTCGGCAACTCCGCCGTCGATGCTGTCGCTTCGGCCGCCGAGCTCACCGCCCCCGACGCAGTGCTCGTGCCCAACACCCTTGACGGCCGCGACATCGCCGGCCGGTTCGCGGTGCGCAGCGGTTCGGCCGTGTCCGTCGACGCGATCGGCGTCGAGCGCGACTCCGAAGGCATCGTGGCCAATCACTCTGTCTACGGCGGCGGCTACACCGCCTCGTCGGCTCCGACCTTCGGCGCTCCCGTCATCACGGTGCGCCTCGGTGCGATCGAGACCCGTGCGGAAGCCCAGCCTGAGAACACGCAGGCCCTCGAGGTCGCCGATTCCGGCAAGCGTGCCGCCTCGATCGATTCGTTCGAAGCCATCGTCGAGACCTCCTCGCGGCCCGAACTGCGCGGTGCGCAGAAGGTCGTCTCCGGCGGTCGCGGCGTCGGCTCGGAAGAGTCGTTCGAACTCGTCGGCGAATTCGCCGACGTCCTCGGTGCCGCTGTCGGTGCTTCGCGTGCGGCCGTCGATGCCGGTTACATCGCGCAGTCGCATCAGGTCGGCCAGACCGGTGTCTCCGTGTCCCCGCAGCTCTATGTGGCACTCGGCATCTCGGGCGCGATCCAGCACAAGGCCGGCATGCAGACATCGAAGACCATCGTCGCGGTCAACAAGGATGCCGAAGCTCCGATCTTCGACATCGCCGACTTCGGCGTCGTGGGCGACCTGTTCAAGGTCGTTCCGCAGGCGATCGAAACACTGAACGAAAACAAGTCCTGATATGGCGACCTATTCCAGTTCACTGCGCTCGGGCCTGCCCCGGGTCGAAGGTGGTGACCCCTGGCCCCCGGAGGGCACCGTCGGTGAGCCCTTGGAAGAGGGCGCATCGTGGATCGCGGCGACGTCCGAGTCGGAGGAACTGGATGAAGGTTCCCCCGCCGAGGCGGCCGAGCCCGAGACGACCGACGTTGAGCAGACTGCCGCTGAGCCGGTGGCCGCTGAGTCGACTGCCGCTGAGTCCGTCGAGGTTCCGCTGCGTCGTGGGCTGCCACGCGTCGAAGGCGGCGAACCATGGCCGCCGGAGGGTCACGCTCCTGCCGGAGTGAAAGCCACCGGCGCGTCTGCGGCATCCGCTGCCGACTCGGACGTCGAGGCTGAGACCCCGAGCGATGAACCGACCGAAGAAGCCGACGAGCCGACCGAAGAGTCGGCGTCCGCAGCTCCGGCTGCAGCCGCTGCAACCGTCGGCGCCGGAGCCGCCGTTGCGACCGCTGCGACCGGCGCAGAAACCGAATCGGTCGAAGCCGAATCGTCGGCCGAACCTGCCGCCGAGGCTGCACCTGCGGCCGCGAGCGAGGTTCCGCTGCGTCGTGGTCTGCCCCGTGTCGAAGGCGGAGAGCCCTGGCCGCCGGAAGGCTTTGCGCCTGCCGGGGTCAAGGCCGCAGGAGGCACGTCCGCCGGCGCCGCCGCTCCGGCAGCGGCTGCGCCCGTCGACCGGGCCGCGGACGACACCGCAGCGCAGGCCGACTCTGCCGAAACCGCTTCAGCTGACACCTCAGCCGATTCCGCCTCCGAGTCGTCGTCCGCGGCTCCTGCAGCTGCCGCAGCAGGCGCCGCTGCAGCAGGCGCCGGTGCTGCCGCAGCCGCCGCGAGCGGTTCGGGCTCCGGAGAGCTCTCGGACGTTCCGCTGCGCCGCGGACTCCCCCGCACCGCCGGGGGAGACCCCTGGCCGCCGGAAGGCTTTGCCCCCGCAACGGCAGTGAAGACTGCCGGAGCCGGGCAGCCAGCCTCCGCTTCGGCACCGGGAGACGCGGCAGATTCGCCCTCGACCGACACCGCATCGGCTCAGGCAGACAAGCCTGCCGATGATGCGCAGTCGACCGCTGAGACGAAGCAGGACTCGAAGCCGACCCCCGGTGACGAATCGGGCGAGAAGAAGCCCCAGGGCCGACGCACCGGCATCGGCGGCGTAGGCGCCGGTGCGGCCGCCGCAGGTGCGGGAGCCGCCGCCGGTGCAGGTGCCGCCGCAGCGGGAGCCGCCTCGGCGAGTTCGGTGAAGTCCTCCGACGCGACCGAGAAGAAGCCCGCGCAGCGCCAACCCATGGGCAAGCCAGCAGCCAAGGCCACGGCCAAACCCACGCAGCGCAAGCCGATGGCCAAGCCCGCCGCGAAGTCGTCGGAGCAGTCCGCGGCACGCGCCGCGGACAAGCCGGCCGCAAAATCGGCACCGGCTGCGAAGGCCGCGTCTTCTGGTTCGGCCAGTACTGCCTCGGCGAAGCCTGCAGCGAAGAAGGAACCGGTAATGATCGGTTCGAAGTCGCTGGGACAGTGGTCCAAGCTCGTCGGGCTGGGGCTCGGCGGACTCATCGTCGTGGCCGGAATCCTCATCCTCGCCGCGCGCGGAGTCACGACTCTGCCGGGCGTGCCCGAGTTCCTCGAACGCTACCCGGGCGAATACCACATCCCGGACTTCGTTGATCCGGGCTTCCCGGGCTGGGTGCGGTGGACGCACTTCCTCAACATCTTCTTCATGGTGCTCATCATCCGCTCGGGTCTGCAGGTGCGCCATCAGCAGAAGCCGCCGGCGTTCTACACCCCGAAGAAGGGCGGGAAGAAGGTCAGCATCAACCTCTGGCTGCACACGGGTCTCGACCTGCTGTGGTTGGCCAACGGTGTCGTCTTCGTGGTGCTGCTCTTCGTCTCCGGACACTGGGCGCGCATCGTGCCGACCAGTTGGGAAGTGTTCCCGAATGCTCTGTCGGCGATGCTGCAGTACGCGACGATGGAATGGCCGATGGAAGACGCGTGGGTCAACTACAACGCGCTCCAACAGCTCATGTACTTCATCGTCGTGTTCATCGCCGCGCCTCTGGCAGCGATCACGGGCGTGCGCATGAGCGAATGGTGGCCGAAGGACGCTTCGACGCTGAACAAGATCTACCCGGCGCCGCTGGCTCGGGCGATCCACTTCCCGACGATGCTGTTCTTCGTGTTCTTCATCCTCGTCCACGTGTTCCTCGTGTTCACGACCGGACTGCGACAGAACCTCGGCTACATGTTCGCGGGAACCGACGTGGTCGGATGGGCCGGGCTGATCTGGTTCATCGTGGCCATGGTCGTGGTTGTGGCCGGGTGGTTCGCGGCCAGGCCGCTGCTGCTGGCACCGATCGCGAACCTCTTCGGGCGCGTCTCGAGCAGGTAGGCGGAAGCGCCCGATCCCGGTGCCGCGGCACCGGAGGGCTGGGACTCACAGGCGAAAGGCCCCGTCGGACATGCGGTCCGGCGGGGCCTTTCGCATGCCTTCTGCGCATTGCCGGGAAAAATCTCTTGACCGGGGACCGGTGACGCAATAGCCTTTAATGCAACCACGTTGTAAAGAATGCAACATGGTCGAAGCGTCACCGTTCACGACGATGGAGAAGACAATGAAGTCCGACCTCGCTCCAGAGGACAATGATGCGGCGAAGACCGAAGGGTCTTCACCCGCCCAGCCCACGCTCGAACAGAAGCGCACCCTGCGGCGCGTCGTCTCCGCAAGCTTCGTCGGCAACTTCGTCGAATGGTTCGACTACGGCGTCTACGGATACTTTGCGACCACCATCGCGCTCGTCTTCTTCCCCGCTTCCGAGGGCAACCTCGCTCTGCTGTCGACCTTCGCGGTCTTCGCCGTCTCCTTCGTCGTCCGTCCCATCGGCGGTTTCATCTGGGGGCACATCGGTGACAAGATCGGGCGACGTTCGGCACTGTCGATCTCGATCCTCATCATGTCCGTCGCGACCTTCGCGATCGGGCTCCTGCCCAGCTATGCCATGGCAGGCTTCTTCGCCCCGGTTCTGCTGCTCATCGTCCGTCTCGTGCAGGGCTTCTCGGCCGCCGGCGAATATGCAGGCGCTTCGGCGTTCCTCGTCGAATACGCCCCTCCTCGCCGCCGCGGACTCTATGCGGCCGTGGTGCCTGCCAGCACCGCGACGGGGCTGCTGCTGGGCTCTGTGCTCGCGGCGGTGCTTTCGGCCACGCTCAGCGATGGCCAGCTGGAGAGCTGGGGCTGGAGACTGCCGTTCTTCCTCGCCGCGCCCATGGGGCTGATCGGCCGCTACATCCGCACTCGGCTCGAAGACACACCGGCGTTTCGCGAACTCGCACAGCAGGACGAGGTCATCAAGGCGCCCGTCTTTGCGATGTTCCGCGATTACTGGCGACCGCTCCTCATCGCGATGTGCGCGGTTCTGCTCAACGCGGTCGGGTTCTACGTCGTCCTCACCTACATGCCCACGTACCTGACAACCGAACTCGGCTACGCGGCGACCGAGTCATTCATCGCCACGACCATCGCGCTCGTGACCTACATCGGCTTCATCCTGCTCACCGGGCTGGCCTCGGACCGGTTCGGTCGCAAGCGGATGCTCACCATCGCCTCCATTGCCTTCATCGTCCTCACGGTTCCCGCCTTCATGCTTCTCGACGCCGGCAGCTTCACCGTCGTCATCCTCGTCGAGGTCGGACTCGGCGCGATGCTCACGCTCAACGACGGGACGCTTCCCAGCTTCCTTGCCGAGATGTTCCCGACGAGGATCCGATACACCGGCTTCGCGGTGAGTTTCAACGTCTCGAACGCGCTGTTCGGCGGCACTGCCCCCTTCATGGCGACACTGCTCATCGGTCTGACCGATTCGAACCTGGCCCCCGGCTGGTATCTCATGGCTGCGGCCGCCATCTGTCTCGGCGCCGTCGTCTGCGCCAAGGAGACCTTCCACAAACCCCTGCGCGAAGTCTGAACCTGCGCAGAATCACCCTCACGGTTGGACCAAGTGTGCAACCGTGCCCAAGGAACAGGAGAAATCAATGACCACTTTTGCCGACAGCACCTCCGTCGCCGACCTCGACCGCCTCAAGGTCCTCCACAACGGGGCCAAGACGCCGTTGACCTTCTCCGATGCGGAGATGGAGCGGCGGCTGACCGGCCTGCGTGCGATCATGGCGGAGAAAGAGCTCGACGCAGTAGTCCTCACCTCGTATCACAACATCAAGTACTACTCGGACTTCCTCTTCACCTACTTCGGACGGTCCTATGCGATGGTCGTCACCGCCGATGACACGGTGACCATCACTGCGAACATCGACGCCGGAATGCCGTGGCGGACGAGCTACGGCGAGAACATCGTCTACACTGACTGGCGCCGCGACAACTACTACTACGCAATCCAGGAGGGTCTGCGCCAGCGCGGCATCGGCAATCCTCGCCGACTCGGCGTCGAAGACGACAACCTGCCGTTGGACAACCGCAACCGAATCCAAGCGGCCTTCCCCGATGCCGAGCTCGTCGACGTCGCACAGGCGGCCATGCGCCAGCGGATGATCAAATCGGCCGAAGAGATCGAGGTCATCAAGCACAGTGCTCGGATCGGCGACCTCGGCGGTGAGGCGATCAAGGCCGCGATCACCGAGGGCATCAGCGAGTACGAGGTCGCTCTCATCGGCACCGAAGCGATGGTCCATGAGATCGCGAAGACCTTCCCGGACCAAGAGGTGCGAGACACCTGGGTGTGGTTCCAGTCCGGAATCAACACCGACGGCGCGCACAACTGGGCGACGACACGGAAGATCCGCAAGGGCGATATCCTCAGCCTCAACTGCTTCCCGATGCCCTCGGGCTACTACACAGCGCTGGAGAGGACGCTCTTCTACGGTGAACCCGATGAGCGATCACTTCAGCTGTGGAACGTCAACGTCGAGGTGCATAAGCGCGGCCTCGAACTCATCAAACCAGGGGCGGTGTGCAAGGACATCGCTGCCGAACTCAACGAGATCTATATCGAGCACGGGCTGCTGGCCAACCGGACGTTCGGATATGGGCATTCCTTCGGTGTGCTCAGCCACTACTACGGTCGGGAGGCCGGGCTCGAGCTGCGTGAGGACATCGACACGGTCATCGAACCGGGCATGGTCGTTTCCATGGAGCCGATGATCACCGTCCCCGAGGGGCAGCCCGGCGCCGGCGGATACCGTGAACACGACATTGTCATCGTCGGCGAGAACGAGTCCGAAGACATCACGAAGTTCCCGTTCGGGCCCGAGCACAACATCATCCCGGCCTGATCCCTCGGGGGGCGAATATACTCACACTATGTCCCGACAATCGCCCGACAATCCACGCCGTGGTGCCTCGGTCATCGAGAACACCGTCGCCATCCTGCGCTGCTTCGCACCGGATCGACAGGAGCTCGGTGTCACCGAGATCGCACCGCGCGTGGGGCTGCACAAGAGTACGGTGTCTCGCATCCTCGCATCGCTCGAGCAGGAGGGCATCGTCGAACAGGGGGCATCACGGCGATACCGGTTAGGACTCGGAATCATTGCGATCGCCGGTCCCCTGCTGGCGGACCTGGATGTGAGACGAGCGGCCTATCCCATCCTGCAGGACCTCACGCAGAGGACCGGAGAGACGAGCGCCCTCATGGTCTGGGACGGGTCCGAAGCGATCACCGTCGAACAGATTCCGAGTCCGCAGCCGGTCAAACACACCTCGACGCTGGGCTCGCGCTATCGGACCGAGCAGAGCGCATCGGTCCAGGTCTTCCTCGCCGCAGAGAGCGGCGAGGAGGCGACCTGGGACGTCGGCTTCGCACTCAACGACGCCGAGACCTCCCCGCACGAGGTCGGGGTGGCCGCGGCCGTGCGCGATCATCGCGGAGAGGTCGTTGCGGCCGTACTCATCGCGGCGCCGAAATTCCGGGCAGATACCGCCCGGATCGCAGACCTCGGTGAGGCCTGCGTGCATGCGGCAGACGCCATCACCCGACGTCTGGGAGGCGGTTGAGTCGCATCACCTCGGTGAGGTCAGTGACTGCTGCGGGCAGTGAGATGTCTGATCGTGCGGATGATCATGAGTGCGAGGAGCACGATCCCGACATAGCCGTTGATGACATAGACGATGTTGACCATCTGCGAGAACGGTAGGACCAGGCCGACGATCGTGCCGAGGGCCGCGAGGGCGATCGTGAGGTACTTGAACTTCTTCGTCTTGTCATCGAAGAACCGTGCAGAAACCGTCCACAGCAGGGGAATGGCCGTGGTGTAGATGCCGGCGAGGATCATCGCCGAGATGAGCGCGCCGACCCAGGGGCCGAGGTCGCCGGCGAGGACGAGCATCGGGATCTCCGCATCGTAGACCTGTTCGATGTTCGCCAGCAGTCCGAGGCCGACGACCATGCACGCGGCCGAGAACGCGATTCCGCCGAGGAGTGCTCCGCCGGTGGCTTCACGTTGGTTCTTCACTGTCTTGCCCAGTGCTGAGAGGAAGGCCGCGAGCCAGAGCATGCAGAAGCCGACGTATGACAGGCCCGCCAGGAACCAGTTCGACGAGGCCTGCGTGACATCGAGGCTCGGAAGGATCGCATTCCCGGTCGAGATCCCCTCCGGGTCGCGCATGATGCCGTAGACGCCCAGAGCGATCGCCACGACGACGATGACGGGTCCGATCTTTCCGATGACATCGACGAGGCTCGTCAGCCCGAACCACACCGTGAGTCCGACGGCGGCGGCCAGGGCGACACCGCCGATGTACTTCGACAGACCGTAGTACTCCTCGAAAACTGCTCCGGCGCCGGAGATCATGACCGTGAAGCTCAGGAAGACGAACAGGATCGAGAAGAAGTCGAAGAACGTGCCGAGGTACCTGCCGCAGTAGTGGTAGAAGACTCCCGAGGGTTTCTCGAACTGCTCGCGGCGGCCGGTGAGGAAGAATTCGACAGCGACGTAGGAGATGAGCACGAGGACGAGCAGGCCCGTGCCGAAGACACCCCAGAATCCGTAGGACGCGTAGTACTGGAGGATCTCCTGACCGGTCGCGAAGCCCGAGCCGATGAGGAACGCGATGATCGCCCCCGCATAGGTGATGACGCGCAGGATGCTGGTCTTCTCGGTCGTGGCCAGATGGGCGGCAGCAGAGGTGTCAGTCATGGAAGTCCTTCTTCTTTGAGGGATGGAGCGATCGCCGATCATCAGATCGACAACTGATATATCACCTGGACAAACGTTAGTGCCGCAGCTCCGATGCGTCAACGGGCGGAGAGGGTGCGACGCGGATCGATCCCCTCCGACTGGAGTCGGTTCCGCCTCGGTGAGGGCTCAGCCCAGGGTGGAGCGGACGGTCTTGTCGAACTCGCGGACGTGCTCGGCGGCACGGGCGGCAACCGATTCCTCATCGCCGTCGAGGATCGCCTCGAGCAGATCGATGTGCTCGCGGATGTGGCCGATGAGATCGGGGATCCCAGGGATGACGAGGCACCAGATGCGGGTGGCCAGATCATCGAGCCGAATGAGCGTCTCGGACAGGTGCGGATTGTCGACTGAGCTGTAGATGAGGCGATGGACCTCGAGGTCGCGTTCCATGAGCGTGCGCTGCTCGTCGGTCGAGCCGAGGGCCCTGAGGTCGGAGATCGCTGCGGTGAAGTCCTGGCGTCGCTCGGGGGTGAGGCTGCGTGCGGCCCGTCTGGCCGCGATCGGCTCGAGAGCCTCCCGCATTTCGGAGATCGTCGCCAGATCCGTGAGATCGACATTGGTCGCGAAGGTCCCCCGGCGCGGGTAGGACACGACGAGGTGGTCGCGCTCGAGTCGCTTGAGGGCCTCGCGGATGGGGGTGCGGCCGACTTCGAGTTCCGCGCTCAGTGCCGCCTCGTTGATCGGGTCGCCGGGGCCGATGTCGAGCATGATGAGCCGGTGGCGAAGGATCTCATAGGCGCGATTCGCCAGAGTCGGCGTCGGTGACGTCGCGTCGGCGGGCGTGGCCATGGGGTGACTCCTGAAGAAAGTGCTGGCGAATCTGTTGCACTGAGCGGATTCCTCTGCATAGACTACAGGAACACAGCTGATATATTAGTTGCCGATCAGACGCCGAGGTCTGATCGCCACAGATCGAAGGAGATCCATGACAGAGCAGCTCGTCTCCCGTCCTGACAGCCTCGCCGAGGCGACCCCGGAGTCCGTCTTCCCCAGTCGTGAGCCTGTCGAACTGAGCACAGCGATCGCCGAACTCGATCCCGAGATCGCGGGCTTCATCGACGCCGAACTGGCCCGGCAGCGTGAGGGGCTTGAGATGATCGCCTCGGAGAACCACACCGCCGCAGCGGTCATGGCCGCACAGGGATCGGTGCTCACGAACAAGTACGCCGAGGGCTACCCGGGACGCCGCTACTACGGCGGCTGCGAACACGTCGACGAGATCGAACGCATCGCCATCGATCGGGTCAAGGCCCTCTTCGGCGCCGAGTACGCCAACGTCCAGCCGCACTCCGGCGCCCAGGCCAACGCCGCGGTCATGCACGCCCTCATCCGTCCCGGCGACACCGTGCTCGGCCTCAACCTCGCCCACGGCGGCCACCTCACCCACGGAATGAAGATCAACTTCTCCGGTCGCCTCTACTCGATCGTCCCGTACGGCCTCGACGAAGAGACCGGACGCGTCGACATGGCCGAGGTCGAACGACTCGCCAACGAGCACGAGCCGAAGCTCATCGTCGCCGGCTGGTCGGCGTACACCCGGCAGCTCGACTTCGCCGAGTTCCGCCGCATCGCCGATGCCGTCGGCGCCTACCTCATGGTCGACATGGCCCACTTCGCCGGTCTCGTCGCCGCTGGCCTCCACCCCTCACCGGTCCCGCACGCCCACGTCGTGTCCTCGACGACGCACAAGACCCTCGGCGGTCCCCGCGGCGGCATCATCCTCACCAATGAGGCCGACATTGCGAAGAAGATCAACTCCGCTGTCTTCCCCGGCCAGCAGGGAGGACCGCTGGAACACGTCATCGCCGGCAAGGCCGTGGCCTTCGGCCTGGCTGCCACCGACACCTTCGCCGACAAGCAGAGACGGACCCTGGCCGGAGCCTCGGAACTCGCGCGCCGCCTGACCGAAGACGATGTCGCCGAGCGCGGCATCGCGGTCCTCACCGGCGGCACCGACGTCCACCTCGTCCTCGTCGATCTGAGAGAGTCCGTCCTCGACGGCGCCCAGGCCGAAGACCTGCTCGCCGCCATCGGCATCACCGTCAACCGCAATGCCGTGCCCGACGATCCCCGCCCGCCGATGGTCACCTCGGGGCTGCGGATCGGCACCCCGGCCCTGGCCAGCCGCGGCTTCGGATCCGCTGCCTTCGCCGAGGTGACCGACATCATCGCCGAAGTGCTCAAAGCCGGTGCGACCGAAGGCGGCGCGAGCCCCGAGACCATTGCCGAACTGAGCCGCCGGGTCACCCGACTCGCGAACGACCACCCGCTCTACCCCACCATCTCAGAGATCGGAGCACGCTGATGGCTGACCAGCTACCCGAGCACCCAGACTTCCTGTGGCGCAATCCGGAACCGAAGAAGTCCTATGAGGCCGTCATCGTCGGCGGGGGCGGACACGGACTGGCCACCGCGTACTACCTGGCGAAGAACCACGGCATGAGAAACATCGCGATCCTCGAACGCGGATGGCTCGCCGGGGGCAACATGGCCCGGAACACGACGATCATCCGCTCGAACTACCTGTGGGACGAATCGGCCGCGATCTACGAGAAGTCACTCAAGCTGTGGGAACAGCTGCCCGAAGAGCTCGACTACGACTTCCTCTTCTCCCAGCGCGGTGTGCTCAACCTCGCCCACACCCTCCAGGACGTCCGCGAATCCCAGAGACGGGTCAACGCCAACGTCCTCAACGGCGTCGACGCCGAATGGCTCGACCCCAAACAGGTCAAGGAAGTCTGCCCCATCATCAACATCGGCGACGACCTGCGCTACCCGGTCATGGGCGCGACCTTCCAGCCGCGCGCCGGCATCGCCAAGCACGACCACGTCGCCTGGGCCTTCGCCCGCAAATGCGATGAGATGGGCGTCGACATCATCCAGAACTGCGAAGTCACCGATATCGAGCGCATCGGCGACAAGGTCGTCGGAGTCCAGACCACCCGCGGGCCGATCGCCACCGAGAAGGTCGCCCTGTGCGTGGCCGGAGACTCCTCGGTGCTCGCCGAGATGGCCGGCATCCGCCTGCCCATCCAGTCCCACCCGCTCCAGGCCCTGGTCTCCGAGCTCTTCGAACCCGTGCACCCGACCGTCGTCATGTCCAACCACGTCCACGTCTACGTCTCCCAGGCGCACAAGGGCGAACTCGTCATGGGCGCCGGAGTCGATCAATACAACGGCTACGGCCAACGAGGCGGCTTCCACGTCATCGAGGAGCAGCTGGCCGCCGCGGTCGAACTGTTCCCGATCTTCTCCCGAGCCCATGTGCTGCGCACCTGGGGCGGAAACGTCGACGTCACCCTCGATGCTTCGCCGATCGTGTCGAAGACCGAAGTCGAAGGACTCTACGCCAACTGCGGCTGGGGCACCGGAGGCTTCAAGGGAACTCCGGCGGCAGGTCTCACCTTCGCCCACACCATCGCGAACGACGAACCCCACCCGCTCAACGCCCCCTACGCACTCGACCGCTTCGAGACCGGCCACCTCATCGACGAGCACGGCGCTGCCGCCGTGGCCCACTGAGCCGATACGAGACGGAAAGGACCGACATGCTTCTCATCGACTGCCCGAACTGCGGGCCGCGCGACGAAACCGAATTCCACTACGGCGGTCAGGCCCACGTGCCCTACCCCGCCGACCCACACGCCCTGAGCGACAGGGAGTGGGCCGAATACCTCTTCTACCGCGACAACGACCGCGGTGCCTACGCGGAGATGTGGAGCCACAGCGCAGGCTGCCGCAAATGGTTCAACGCCGTCCGCGACACCGTGACCTATGACTTCATCGCCGTCTACCCGATGGGCGATAACCGACCGACAACACTCGAAGGCGAGGCCGGACAATGACAGACCCACGCTTGACCGACACCCGGATCGCCGGAGCCCGCGGCATCGATCGCAGCCGCCCGATCTCCTTCACCGTCGACGGACAGTCCTATTCGGGCTTCGCCGGAGACACCATCGCCAGCGCCCTCATCGCCGCCGGCCGCGTCGACTGCGGCAACTCCACCTACCTGTCGCGGGCCCGCGGAATCCTCGGCGCAGGCATCGAAGAGTCGAACGCTCTGGTGCGCGTCAAGGCCCGCGTCCCCGGGGACGTCTCCGAATCGATGCTGCCGGCCACACGCGTCGCCATCACCGAGGGGCTCGAAGCCGAATACCTCGCGGGTCTGGGCATCCTCGACCCCGGCCAGGACGAGCTCGTCTACGAACACAAGCACGTCCACACCGATGTCCTCGTCGTCGGAGCGGGACCGGCAGGCCTGGCCGCGGCCCGTGAGGCAGGCAGATCCGGTGCCCGGACACTGCTGCTCGATGATGGTCCCGCCCCCGGCGGATCGCTGCTGTCGGCATCGACGCCCTCCTCGGGCAGCTCGGCCGCGGAGACCATCGACGGACAGGACCCCGTCGAGTGGATCGAGACCACCCTCGCCGGATTCGCCGAGGACGAGGAACTGAGCTGCGTGCCGAACACCACGGTCTTCGGCAGCTACGACTCGAACTATTTCGTCGCCCTCGAAGACCGCACCGTCGAGCTCGTCGGCGCCGACGGGGCCGGAGATCCGGACAGCACAGGCACCGCATCGGCCCGCCCCGGCACCCGCCAGCGCGTCTGGCACATTCGAGCCGGACAGGTCGTGCTCGCCACCGGTGCCCATGATCGTCCGATCGTCTTCGCCGACAACGACCGCCCCGGCATCATGCTCGCCACGGCGGTGCGCACCTACCTCAACCGCTACGGAGTCGCCGCCGGTGACTCGATCGCCGTGGCCACGACGAACGACTCCGCCTACGAGCTCGTCTCGGACCTGCATGCAGCCGGCATCGACATCCCCGCGGTCATCGACTCCCGGACAACCGCCTCGGCGGCGGCGAAGCGCGTGAGCGAGGAGACGGGCGTACGACTCATCCTCGGCTCCGCCGTCAGCGGCACCGCAGGTGAGGGCCCGGCGGGACGGATCAGTGCGATCACGGTCTCCGGTCTCGACGAGGACGGTGTCGCAGAGGACGATGGTGAGGACATCGCCGTCGATCTGCTCGCCGTCAGCGGCGGACACTCACCGGTCATCCACCTCCACGGCCAGCGCAAGGGCCCGATCCACTGGCGAGCCGACATCGCCGCCTTCGTCCCGACGACCCCCGTGCCGAACCAGTCCACGGCAGGAGCGATCAACGGCGACTATTCGCTCGAAGCGGCCCTCAGGCAGGGGGCCGAAGCCGGCAATGCCGCAGCCGACCGCACCGGTTTCCCCATCGAACTCAACGTTCCGGCCGCCGCGCCGATGGCCTGCGCCCCGGCCCGCCCGCTGTGGCTGGTCACCTCGGCGAAGGACGAGCACACGGCTCTGACCACGCATTTCATCGACTTCCAGCGCGATCAGACCGTCGCCGACGTCCAGCGGGCGATGAATGCGGGGATGCGCTCGGTCGAGCACATCAAGCGCTACACCTCGATCTCGACGGCGAACGACCAGGGCAAGACCTCGGCGGTCAACGCGATCGGCGCGATCGCCTCGGTGCTGGGCGAAGCCGCGGACCTCGGACAGGTCGGTCACACGACCTTCCGCGCTCCCTTCGCCCCCGTCCCGTTCGCCGCTCTGGCCGGACGTCGCAAGGGCGAGCTGTTCGACCCGGCCCGCATCACGTCGATCCACTCGTGGCATGTCGCCCACGGCGCCGAGTTCGAGGATGTCGGACAGTGGAAGCGTCCCTGGTACTACCCGAAGCCGGGTGAGGACATGGACGCGGCGGTGCTGCGCGAGGGCAAGGCCGTGCGCGAATCCGTCGGCTTCCAAGATGCCTCGACGCTCGGCAAGATCGAGATCCGCGGCACGGATGCCGGAGAGTTCCTCGGTCGGATCTACACGAATGGGTTCAAGAAGCTGAAGGTCGGCAAGGGCCGCTACGGGCTGATGTGCAAGCCCGACGGGATGATCTTCGACGACGGCGTGACCCTGCGCGTGGCCGAGGACCGCTACTACATGACGACGACGACCGGCGGGGCGGCGACCGTCCTCGAATGGCTCGAGGAATGGCACCAGACCGAGTGGCCCGAACTCGACGTCGTCTTCACCTCGGTGACCGAACAGTGGGCGACCGTCGCCGTGGCCGGCCCCCGGTCGCGTGAGGTCATCGCCAAACTCGCCCCCAACCTCGACGTGTCGAACGAGGCCTTCGAGTTCATGGGCTTCCGGGAGACGACGCTGGTAGGCGGCATTCCCGCACGGATCTGCCGGATCTCGTTCTCCGGTGAGCTCGCCTTCGAGATCAACGTCGACACGTTCTACGGACTCGCCGTCTGGGAGGCCGTCGCCGAGGCGGGGGCCGAGTTCGACATCACCCCCTACGGCACCGAGGTCATGCACGTGCTGCGCGCCGAGAAGGGCTTCATCATCGTCGGCCAGGACACCGACGGCACCGTGACCCCGGCCGACGCCGGCATGGAATGGATCGTCTCGAAGTTCAAGGACTTCATCGGCAAACGCTCCTACTCCCGTGTCGACACGGCCCGGGAGGACCGCAAGCACCTCGTGGGCGTGCTGCCCGTCGACGGAACCACGCGTCTGGCCGAGGGGGCACAGCTCATCACCTCGGCCACGCCGGTGACGCCGGACGAGGGACCCGTGCCGATGATCGGCCACGTCACCTCCTCCTACATCTCGCCCAGCCTCGACCGTCCCTTCGGACTCGCCCTCGTCGAGAACGGCCGCAACCGCGAAGGCGAGATCGTGAAATCCCCGTTCGGCGACACCCTCGTCGACGTCGAGATCACCTCGCCCGTCTTCTACGACCCGGAAGGAAACCGCCGCGATGGCTGACACCACCTATTCCACCGACACCGCCCGCACTGCTCAGGGGAGTGCTGCCCAAACGGTTCGCGACCGCACCGATGCCGGTTCGCTCGAGGACCTGCGCATCTCCCCGGCGGCTCACCTGGCCGACGAGATGGCTCAGGCATCGGCCGCTGGGGGCCGAGCCGTGGCCCTGCGCGAACTGCCGTTCGCCGTCCAGCTCGGTGCCCGAGCCGAACCCGACTCAGCCTCGGGGCGAGTGCTCGAAGACGCCTTCGGTCTGCCGCTGCCCCGCCGGGTCGGCGAGGTCACCGGCGACAGTGCAGGGCTGCACATCCTGTGGCTGAGCCCCGACGAATTCCTCGCCGTCGACGTCTCCCGCCGGCAGCAGCCGGGGGAGACCCTCGTCGCCGAGGCGGGCCTCGAAGGGCTACCCGGACAGGCCGTCGACCTCTCGGCCAACCGCACGATCCTCGAACTCTCCGGTGGGAGAGCTCGCGAGGTGCTCGAGAAGAGCTGTCGCGCCGACCTCCACCCGCGCGCCTTCGGAATCGGCACCGCGATCGTCACCCAGCTGGGCCCCGTGCCGGTCATCCTCCACCACTCCTCGGAGGAGGCCTACCGTGTTTACCCGCGCGCGAGCTTCGCCGACTACCTGGTCCGCTGGCTGCTCGACGGCATGGCGGAGTTCCTCGGCGACGGTGCCGACGGTGCGACCGGCGCCGACCGCGGCGTGACAGCGGAGAGGACCGGCTGATGGCGCTCGGGGTCCTCGACCTGTTCTCCATCGGCATCGGCCCCTCCTCCTCGCACACGGTGGGGCCGATGCGAGCGGCGGTGCGCTTCGTCCGGGAACTCGAGGCCGCAGGGCTGCTCGGCCGCGTCGAAGCGATCCGGGTCGGACTCTACGGCTCGCTCGGAGCGACGGGAATCGGACACGGTTCGGATTCCGCCGTGCTCGCGGGACTGAGCGGATTGGAACCCGAGACCCTCGACCCGGATTCGGTGGGACCGCTGGTCGCCGAGGTGCGTGAGAAGGGCACGCTCCACCTCGGCGGGCGAATGTCCGTGCCCTTCGACGCACAGACCGACCTCACCCTGCACCTGCGCGAATCGCTGCCCGGCCATCCCAACGGGATGCGGATCAGCGCCGAGGTCGACGGTGGGCTCATCGAGCGCGAGTACTACTCGGTGGGCGGGGGATTCGTCGTCACCGCTGAGGAGCTCGCCGCGGAGAAGGAGGCCGCCGAGGCGATTGACACAGTCGGGGACGATCGGGACGGGCATGGTCGGGACGGGGACACCATCGAGTTCTCCACGGCCGATGAGCTTGTCGCACAGTGCCGTGCGCACCAGCTGAGCATCGCCGAGCTGATGGCGGTCAACGAACGTCAGCGCCAGGACGACGAGCTGCTGCGCAAACAGCTGCTCGACATCTGGGCGGTGATGCGCGAATGCGTGCACAACGGGTGCACACGCACGGAGACGACCCTGCCCGGCGGTCTCAAAGTGGGGCGGCGGGCCCCGCAGCTGCGATCGACGCTTGAGGCCGCCGAATACCGTGCCTCGGGTTCCCTCGATGCCCTCGAATGGGTGAATCTCTATGCCCTGGCCGTCAATGAGGAGAACGCCTCGGGCGGGCGCATCGTCACCGCCCCGACGAACGGGGCGGCGGGCATCATCCCCGCGGTGCTCCACTACATGGACCGGTTCGTCATCGGGGACGGGCCGGGTGGCGAGGGCGCCGTCGATGACGACGCCCCCGGTGATCCCGGCGCGGCGAGCGACGACGCGGTCGTCGAGTTCCTGCTCACGGCTGGGGCGATCGGGATCCTGTTCAAACGCAATGCCTCGATCTCCGGCGCCGAGGTGGGCTGTCAGGGGGAGGTCGGGTCGGCCTGTGCGATGGCTGCCGCGGGCCTGTGCGCCGTGCTCGGCGGGACGCCGGAGCAGGTGGAGAACGCCGCCGAGATCGGTCTCGAGCACAACCTCGGACTCACGTGCGATCCGGTCGGCGGAACCGTGCAGGTCCCCTGCATCGAGCGCAATGCCATCGCCTCGGTGAAGGCGATCAACGCCGCGAGGCTCGCCATGCACGGCGACGGCTCGCATCGAGTGAGCCTCGACCAGGCGATCGAAACCATGCGGCAGACTGGAGCCGATATGAAATCCAAGTACAAGGAGACATCGCGCGGTGGCCTCGCCGTCAACGTCGTCGAATGCTGAGCGGCCGCGATCCAGCCGAACCCCGACTGCAGAAGGAAAGAGACATGCAGGACTTCATCTTCACTCTCGAATGCGCCGAGCGTCCCGGTATCACCCATGCGGTGACCGGTGCGCTGCTCACCCACGGCGGGGACATCAAGGAGTTCAAACAGTTCGATGACCAGTCGACGCAGCAGCTGTTCCTGCGCATCGACTTCCGCGTCTCCGAGGAGCCGGGCAACGGGATCGAGGCGCTGCGGACCGACTTCGCGGCGATCGGCGAGGAGTTCGGGGCGACCTGGCAGCTGTGGCCGCAGGGCGAGAAGCGACGGGTGCTCATCATGGTCTCGAAGTTCGAGCACTGCCTCAACGATCTGCTCTTCCGCGCCCGCGTCGGCGAGCTGCCGATCGAGATCGCCGCCGTCGTGTCGAACCACCCCGACCACCGTGAACTCGTCGAATGGCATCACATCCCGTTCTTCCGGATCCCAGTGACGAAGGAGACGAAACCGGCGGCCGAGGCGAAGCTGCTCGAACTCGTCGACCGCTTCGAAGTCGACCTCGTGGTGCTCGCCCGCTATATGCAGATCCTCTCCGATGACCTCGCCCGCGAGCTCACCGGACGCGCGATCAACATCCACCACTCGTTCCTGCCTTCGTTCAAGGGCGCCAAGCCCTACCACCAGGCGTGGGAGCGCGGGGTCAAGACCGTCGGAGCGACCGCGCACTTCGTCAACAGCGAGCTCGATGAGGGGCCGATCATCGCCCAGCAGCTCGTCGAGGTCGACCATTCCTTCGCCCCCGAGGATCTCGTCGCTGCCGGCCGCGACGCCGAATGCAAAGCGCTGTCCAGTGCCGTGAAGTGGCATTGCGACGGTCGTGTCTTCCTCTCGGGCAAGAGGACGGTGGTTCTGCGCTGAGTCTGCGCTGAGTGCGGGGCGCGAGCCCGCTTCGCCGAGCGGACCACTTGGCTTCGAGCGAGCGGGTTGCGCCTGGTCCGGTCGACACCAAGTGGTCCCCTCGGTGCTTCAGGCTCGGGCCCGGGAGCGATCGCTCACGACCCGGAAGGTGTCCATCCGTGAGTCCTGGGCGCCGCGGACGTATCCCGACGGTGCGGCCGCGGTCATGCGGAGGAAGGAGACCACCTCGGCGCTGAGGACTTCCCCGGGCAGCACATTGGGCACTCCGGGCGGATACGCGGCCAGGGCGTCGGCCGAGACCTGACCGATGGCCTCGGCGGAGTCCACGACCTGTGAGTCCGCGAAATGCGCCTGGCTGATCTCCATGCGCTTGACGCAGCTGCCGGGGACGACGATCGGACGCTCCGGCTCGGACTCCGATCGCGGCAGCGCCTGCAGGGCGGACCAGAACCGTTCGACGTCGACCGGCGAGGTGGCACCGATGAGCAGGAGCAGCGCCGAGGGGGTTGCGAGTTCGCAGTAGATGCGGTGGTCGCGGATGAGCCGGTACTGGGCCTCGGCACCCGTGATTCCGGCGCCGCGGGTGTCGATGACGACCTTGAACGGATCGTGGTCGATCGCATCGTGTCCGCCGAGGATATCGGGCGTGGCATCACGGAAGCGGGTGTCGCTCTTCACCCGGGAGCGCAGCTCCGCGGCGGTGTCCAGGGCCGCGCCGATCGCCTCGGGGCGGGTGACCAGATGGCGTCTGGCCTCGTCGAGCGAAGCCAGCAGCAGAGAGCTGCTCGAGGTCGACTGGTAGGACTTCACGACCCGATCGACGAGACCGTCGATGCGGCGGGCGTGCCGGGAGTGGCCGAGGTGGATCATCGCGGACTGGGCCAGCGAACCCGCACCCTTGTGCGTGCTCGAGATGACGAGGTCGGCGCCGAGGCGGACTGCGTTGACCGGCAGATCCGGGTGCATGCCGAAGTGGGAGCCCCAGGCCTCATCGACGATGAGCGGGACATCGTGGGAGTGGGCCGCCTCGGCGATGGCGGCGATATCGGCCACGGCGCCGAAGTAGCTCGGAGAAACGAGGTAGACGGCGGAGCTGTCGGGATGCTGCCGGAGTGCGGATTCGACCTGGGCGACGGTGACGCCGTGGGAGGATCCGAGGCCGGCGTCGACCCGGGGGTGGACGAAATGCGGGCTCAGCTCGGCGTGGATGATGCCGTCGATGACGGAGGAGTGGACGCTGCGCTGGAGCACGAACTCTCGTCCCAGCCCGCGCACGACGGTGGTAGCGATGTGGTTGCCGCCGGAAGCGCCGTTCGTGATGAACCAGCTGCGCGAGGCTCCCCAGGCCTCGGCGGCGAGCTGCTGGGCGGCCGCGATCGGAGTCCGGCGATCGTGATCGATCATCCTCCAACTCTGCTGATCGATGCCGCTGAAGAGCATCGGGAAGTCGATGCTCATGCCGCTCTCACCGACGATGTCCGCCAGGCCCGGGGCATGTGCGCCCGAGCCCTGATGAGCCGGGACGTGAAGACGCTGCCAGTCCTGGGCGGCCAGAGCGCGGAGGGCATCCGCGTACGGGGCCTCGTGCTGGCGCGGGTCGATGTGGGCCACGGTGCCGGAGGGCAGTTCGGAGAGCTGGGAATCGGTGCGCATGGAACTCACGCTACGGAAGCGAAGAAACCTACGCTATAGCAAGAAATCGATCACACTGTCATAGTGTCTATACCATGATGAATCTGCAGCAGTTCCGGGTCCTCCAGGCCGTCCGGGAGGTGGGGAGCCTCAACCGCGCCGCCGAGGTGCTCGGCCACGGAGTGCCGACCGTGACCCACCACCTGCGAACACTCGAATCGCATCTGCGTGTGCAGCTCGTCGAGCGGGCCCGGAGCGGTGCCCGGCTGACGCCCTTGGGCGAGTCCTTCGCCGCGGAGATCGCGCCCGTGCTCGAGCGCATCGACCGCGCCGAACAGCTCGTGACCGCGCAGCGCGACGCGGGCGTGGTCACCCTGCGGATCGGGTCCTTCTCCTCGATCGGCTCACGCCTGCTGCCGGCCGCGATCGCCGAACTGCAGGCACAGAAGTCGGTGCGCGTCGAGGTCGTCGAGGCCGAGCCCAGCGAGGTGGTGCGCATGTTGCACAGCGGTGAGGTCCATGCCGGCCTCATCTACGACATCCCCGAACTGCCCGAATTCGCCGGGCCCGAACTGAGACTGCGCACCCTGCTCGACGAGCCCTACCGGGTCATGGTCGCCCGTGACGGGCAGCTGGCGAAGCAGGACGTGCTCGACGTCGAGCAGATGGGTGAGGTCGCGTGGGTGTCGAGCCGCAATGAGTCCGAAGCCTCGGTGCGCGTGCTCAATCGCGTCTACCGGTCACTCGGACTCGAGGTCCGTGAGCTCATGCGCAGCGACGACCTCTATATGATCCACGGACTCGTCGCCGAAGGACTCGGCTGTGCGCTGACGACGGAGGCCGCCGTCGATACGGGCTTCGCCGTTGAGATCAGACCGGCGAAGCAGGACCTCGGCACCAGGCGGGTCTCCTTCGTCACCCGCACGGGACCGAACCCGGCGGCGGTCGGATGGATGGGCGAGATCCTCGAAACGGTGGCAGCCGAACGCGGGGCCGCCTCGGCGGGGTGAGGTGTGCCGGCGGAACGAAAGGGCCGCGCGGCGGGGCGGAGCGAAGGGGCCGGGCGGACGAGCCAGATGAGACAGGGCCTCAGAGGTCGCCGGAGTCCGGGGCCGGGTCGGTCTGCGAGCTCAGCGCCTCGGAGATGGCCTTCGCCTCACGACGGAGCAGGGCGACGAGGCGTTCGACCCGGGGCCCGGTGACGCGGTCGGCGATGCTCGCGATCGACAGAGCCGCGCGCGGTCGGGAGCCGCGGATGCGCAACGGCACTCCCACGGCCCACGATCCCTGAGCGAAGAGTCCGGGATTGTGGACGAAGCCGTCGATGCGGGCCTGGTCGATGATGTCGCGCAGGTGCGGGACCGAGACCTTCGGATACCGTTCGGCGAGGATCTCGGCGTTGGCTTCGAACTGGGCGTCCACCTCGGCGGGGGAGAGCTCGGACAGGATCGCCAAAGACCCGGCCCCGATGCCCAGCGGGTGCCGGTCGCCCACGGACAGGGCGTTGTTGAAGATCTCGCCGAAGCCCTCCTCGCGGCGCGCGCAGATCGAGTAGCTGCCGGTGCGCAGGGTGAGGAACACGGTGTCGTGGCTGAGCTCGGCCAGGCGCAGCAGGCTCGACTCGGACTCCGTGACCAGGGGGTCGACCGATTTCTGCGCCAGCTGCCCGAGGATCTGGGACTGCACGCCGAGGCGGTACCCGCCTTCCTCGAGCCGTTCGACATAACCCATGGCGATGAGCGCCTGGAGCATGCGGTGGACGCTGGCCTTCGGACGGCCGCTGATCGAGGCGAGTTCGGACAGGCTTGCGCCTTCGCGTCGCTCACCGGCGATGAGGCCGACGAGGTTGAGCAGCGTCAGTGCGCGCTGGATGCTCTGGGCGCCGGTGCCGGGCTCGAGCGAGTCGACGGCATGAGCGACATTGAACGACGCGGAGCGGCGGAGGAGTCGACCACGCATCCTGATGCGATGTTCCTCGCGGAGTTCCTCATTCGGGTCGGCGCCATTGTGCATGCCCCCATTATGGCCCGTGCGCCCGAGCGGCGGAATGAAGGGTCGGACCGCGGGGCATCAGGCCAAGAACGCGCGTCGAGCGTCTCATTCTGCGATCGTCGACGAGTCAGAGGTCTTACTCCGCGATCCAATATGTGGAACGCGGCCGCGACCGATGGCGGCGGCTTCGACAAGGGGTGGGCCTAGACTCGAATGGGCCCGGCCGAACGGCGGGACCTTCGGCGTGGAACCCGCCGAGCAGCGAACTCAAGAGGAGAGTGGGACGTGGCCGAAACCGTCCTCGATATTGCCGGGGTGACGTTCCGACGGGGGCAGACGCATATCCTCCACGGCATCGACCTGCGCATGCGAGCCGGCGAACACTGGGTGCTCATCGGACCGAACGGGGCCGGAAAGTCCACTCTGCTCAGCTTCGCCTCGGCGCAGGTGTTCCCGACCTCCGGCACCGTCGACATCCTCGGATCCCGGATGGGCCGCGTCGAACTCGCCGCCCTCCGCCGCTTCATCGGGCACGTGAATCCGCGCCATCCGCTGCGCTCGAACCTGTCCGTGCGCGAGGTCGTCCTCACCGGCCTGACCGGCACCGTCGAACGCCCCCTGCGCTGGGAACCGGAACCGCACGAGGTGGCGAAAGCCGACTCCCTCATCGCCGAGGTGGGGCTGACCTCGCGTGCGGACGCGGGCTGGAAGGTGCTGTCGCAGGGGGAGCGGGGGAAGACGCTCGTGGCTCGTGCGCTCATCGCCGATCCGCAGCTGCTGCTCTTCGACGAACCGACCACCGGCCTCGACGTCGCAGCACGCGAACAGCTGCTCGAGACCATCGACGACCTGTCGGTGCGCTCGCCGCAGCTGGCGACACTGCTGGTCACACACCACCTCGAGGAGATCCCCGAGACGACGACGCACGCCGCACTCATCTCCGAAGGACGACTGACCGCCGCGGACTCCATCGGCGAGGTGCTCACCTCCGAAAAGGTCTCCGCCGCCTTCGACCATCCGATCGAGGTCGGTTTCGCCGACCGTCGCTGGTCGGCCCGCGCCGTGCGTACGGCCGGAGCCGTGCGAGCCGTCAGCACCGCCGGTGCCGAGCCGGTCGGCTGACCCGGCGCTCTGCCGAGGCGGCGCTCTGCTGGGGCGCCGGCCGACGTCGCGTCGCACTTCCACATCTCGTCCATATCATCATGACGCGAACTGATGGCCCGTACGTAATGTGACGGTGTTCTGCACCAAACCTGATGGCGAAGTGCACTAAAGGGGTGAGACCAGCCAGCTGGCGGGATGAGGGGTGCCGGAACGCCAGCTGGCGGGATGAGGGCGGGTATGTCAGCCGCTGGGATGAGGGCTGCCGGGATGAATCGCCATATGAGCCGGAGCTGGTGATCGGCTGGGATGGTGCGGGCCGTCATTGCACCCACCCGCGCTCGAGCCTAGGCTTGAGGCATGAAGATGAGTACCGTGTGGAGCATCATCGGCGCGATCATCGCCGTCATCATCGCCTGGTGGGTGGTCAACATCGCGTTCTCGATCGCGTGGTTCCTCGTCAAGGCCATCATTGCCGTGGTTGTCGCGATGGCGATCTTCGGTCTCATCAAAGCCTCGCTGAGGTCGAAGGACCGCCAGAGTTAAGGACCGTCAGCACTGGAATCATTCGGGCCGGGAATCCGCCGGCGTCACAGATCTCCGAGGCTGGTGTTCGCCCCGCACAGGATGACGCAGACCTTCTCGCCCGCAGCCGGCACATAGGCGCCTGGGCCAGAGGCGCCTGAACTGTCGGAACGGTCCGATCCACGCGACTGACCGGAGCGGTGCGGTCCGTCGATCCCCGCAAGTGCAGTCGCCGCCGCATGTTCGACGGCGAGCCGATGCTCGTCCCACAGGTGCTCCCGAGCGGCGTTGATCGCCGCATCGTCGACCAGCACCGAGGTGACCAGATCCGACCGCGCAGCCGCCACCCCCAGCGGCGTCGCCCGCCGGGCTCCGAGCGAATCCGCTGCCACCGAATCGACCGTGACATCGACCGGTTCGCCCGCTTCGAGTGCAGCATTGAGCGCCCGACAGTTCTTGGGCTCGACCGCGACCGTGCGCACTCCGTGATGGGCAGCGGCCGTCGCGACTCCGGCGAACAGCCCGCCCCCGCCGACCGAGACGACGACCGTGTCGAGATCGGGCACCTGCCCGAGGATCTCGGTCATGAGCGTGCCCGCGCCGGCGGCGATGAGCGGGTGGTCGTAGGCATGGGAGGCCAGCGCCCCGGACGACTCGACGAACTCGTCGCAGGCGGCGGCCGCCTCGGCGAATTCGCTGCCGACGAGCTCGACGCGAGCCCCGTAGGAGCGCAGCCGATCGACCTTGACGCTCGGGGCCGTGGTCGGCAGGAACACGGTCGCGGGCACCCCGGCCGCACGGGCCGCCCACGCACACGCGAGCCCCGCGTTCCCGCCCGAGGCGATCGTCACCCCTGCCTCGGGGAAGGTGCCGGCATCCAGGTGTGCGCGGATGAAATTCTGCGCACCGCGGGCCTTGAACGTGCCCGTGTGCTGGAGGAACTCGAGCGCGAAGAAGATCCCGTCCTCCGGCGCCGAGGTGACCGTGACCGGCCGTACCCGCCCGCCGGTCCGTGCGGCGGCCGCCTCGATGTCGGTGTGGCTCAGCTCCGTGGCCGGTGGCATGCGGGCATCCTCCTCGTCGTCGATCCAGGGCTCGTCCTGCCGGTCAGATCGGGCCCGTCACCAGCATAGAGGCAGCGAACGGGACCACTCCGGGCGTTTCAGCTCGTGTGCTTGGTGATGCCGAGGTCGACGCCCTTGGTCTCCTTGACGAGGCTGACGCCGATGAGCGAGATGATGCACACGATGATCATGTAGATCGCGATCGAGATGGACTTCCCGGTCTCCGCGAGCAGCGTTTCGGCGATGGTCGGGGCGAAGGCGCCGCCGAGGATCGCGCCGAGCGCGTAGCCGATCGACACACCGGAGTAGCGGACCTGGGCGGGGAACATCTCCGCGTACATCGCCGACATCGGACCGTAGGACAGGCCCATACCGACGGTGAGGACGAAGATGCCGATGCCGTAGGCCCAGATGTTGGCCATGTCGATCATGAGGAACGTCGGGATGAGCCAGACGATGAGGAGGATGTAGCCGATCTGGAAGGTGCGCACGCGGCCGAGCCTGTCAGACAGCGCCCCGCCCCACATCGTGAAGATCAGCCAGCCGAAGCTTGCCAGCGTCGTCGCCAGCAGCACGGGTGCGCGGTCGAGGCCGACGGATCCGCCGTCCTCGATCGGTCGGGAGGCGTAGGCGGCGAAGAACGCGATGATCATGTAGCCCACGGCGTTGTTGCCGATGAAGATGAGCGCGGAGAGGACGACTTCCTTCGTGTTCTTCTTGAACAGGGTGCCCAGCGGCGCGGAGGATTCGGCCTTGCGTTCGGCCAGCTCAGCGAAGACGGGGCTCTCTTCGACCTGGCGCCGGATGTAATAGCCGACGAGGACGAGGACGACGGAGAAGAGGAACGGAATGCGCCAGCCGAAGCTCGCGAACTGTTCGGGGCTGAGCACGGTGGTCAGGATCCAGATGACGCCGGTGGCCAGGATCATGCCGACCGGCACGCCGATCTGCGGGTAGGCACCGAAGATGCCGCGCTTGGAGATCGGTGCATGCTCGACCGACAGCAGTGCGGCTCCGCCCCACTCGCCGCCGGCGGAGAAGCCCTGAAGGATCCGCAGCAGAGTGAGCAGGATCGGGGCGCCGACGCCGATCATCGCGTAGTTCGGCAGCAGACCGATGAGCGAAGTCGCCGCCCCCATGAGAATGAGCGTGAGCACGAGCATCTTCTTGCGTCCGATGCGATCGCCGAGGTGGCCGGCGATGATCGCGCCCAACGGTCGGAAGAGGAACGAGATGCCCAGAGACGCCCACGCCATGATCTGGCCGAGTGCCGGATTGTCTGAGGCCAGCGGCCCGAAGTACTGGGCCGAGAGGACGAGCCCGGCGGCCTGCGCGTAGATGAAGAAGTCGTACCACTCGATGGTGGTGCCGACGAGGGTGCCGGCGAGGACCTTGCGCTCTTCGCGGGTGATCGATGCGGGTGCTGCCGGATGCGATGCGGACGGGCCGGATGCTGTCGTGGACATAAGCGGATCTTTCGGTTGCTGGGCGACATTGCCGTGCACCTCACCGGTGGCGGTGATACTCGACCGTGAGTGATCGCCGGTGCCGTCGGTGAACAGGTGGCGGGGGACTGACTGTCTGGTCAGTAATTGGTCTCGATCATAGGGCAGAACATGCGCCGTGTCACTCCTGCGCAGAGGCGTCGGCCGCATCCTGAGCGCGGCTCCGCCTCCGCCGTCGTCCGATGACAATTACCGACCGATTGGTTAGTATATTGTGGAGGAATCGGCAGCGGTGCCGAATGCGGTCGCCGTGAACCGGGAGACGTCGTTTCACCAGGGAGAGCAAAGCATGACCGAAATTCTCAGTTCCTATGTGGCAGGATCCTGGCACACGCCCGGTGCGACCGAGTCCGCCCGCTCCGTCCACGACGCCGCCACCGGTGAGCTCCTTCACCAGGTCAGTTCGGCCGGCCTCGACTTCGCCGCCGTCGACGAACATGCGCGCACGGTCGGCATCCCCGAACTGCAGAAGCTCACCTTCCATCAGCGCGGTGTGATCCTCAAACAGCTCGGCGCCCACCTCATGGAGCGGACGAAGGACTACCACGAGATCTCCTTCACCACCGGCACGACGAAGCGCGACGCCTTCGTCGACATCGAGGGCGGCATCGGCACCCTCTTCACCTACTCCGGCGTCGCCCGTCGCCAGATGCCGAACTCGACCGTCCACCTCGACGGCGGTGTCGAGCGACTGTCGAAGAACGGCACCTTCGTCGGTCGCCACATCCTGACCTCCCGACAGGGTCTGGCACTGCAGATCAACGCGTTCAACTTCCCCGTCTGGGGCATGCTCGAGAAGTTCGCCCCGATGTTCGTCGCCGGCGTCCCCGTCGTCGTCAAGCCCGCCACCGACACCGCTCACCTGACGCGCGCGGTCGTTGCCGACATGATCGATTCCGGCCTGCTGCCCGAAGGTGCCATCCAGCTCGTCAGCGGCGACGTCACCCCGCTCTTCGACCACCTCGCCGAGCAGGACGCCATCGCCTTCACCGGCTCGGCGGACACCGCCCGCCGCCTGTCCGGGCTCGACTGCGTCACGGAGCGCGGCACCCGATTCTTCGCCGAGGCGGACTCGCTCAACTTCTCCCTGCTCGGTCCCGATGCCGGACCCGGCACGCAAGAATTCGACCTGTTCGTCTCCGGCGTCGTCGCCGAGATGACGGTCAAAGCCGGCCAGAAGTGCACCGCGATCCGCCGCACCTTCGTCCCCGCTGCCCACGCCGAGGCGGTCAGCGAAGCCATCGTCGCGAAGCTCGCCACCCAGGGCGTCGGCGATCCGCGTGAGAAGTCGACCCGCCTGGGCCCGGTGGTCTCCGACAAGCAGCGCGCCGACGTGCTCGACTCCATCGACGAGATCCTCGCCGGCGGAGCGCACCTGCTCACCGGCGGGCGTGAGGAGTCGGATCGCCTCGCCGCCGAACACGGCGGCGCCTATGTCGCAGCCACCGTGCTCCAGGCCGATGACGCCTGGGCCGATGCCGTCCACGACATCGAGGCCTTCGGCCCCGTGACCTCGATCATCACGTATTCCGACACCGAGGAGGCCGTCCGTCTGGCCGCCCGCGGACGCGGTTCCCTGGTCGGCTCGGTCGTCACCCACGACCGCGAGTTCGCCACCGAATTCGTCCGCAGGATCGCACCCTGGCACGGGCGAGTGCTCGTCCTCGACCGTGACGACGCCGAGGAGTCGACCGGCCACGGTTCGCCTCTGCCGAACCTCATCCACGGCGGTCCCGGACGGGCCGGGGGCGGCGAGGAGATGGGCGGACTGCGCGGTGTCGAACACTTCATGCAGCGCACCGCGATCCAGGCCTCCCCGGACATGCTCACCGCGATCGGCGGGGAATGGGTGAGCGGATCGCAGCGCCGCCTCGGCGAGCATCCGTTCACGAAGTCGCTTGCGGACCTGCGCCTCGGCGACACCCTCGACTCGGAATGGCGCGAGGTCACGCTCGACGATATCGAGCACTTCGCGAACTTCACCGGGGACACGTTCTACGCACACATGGATGAGGAGGCGGCCGCCGCGAACCCGTTCTTCCCGGGACGCGTGGCCCACGGCTACCTCATCGTCTCCTTCGCCGCCGGACTCTTCGTCCAGCCGGACCCCGGCCCGGTGCTCGCGAACTACGGCCTCGAGGGGCTCAACTTCATCACGCCCGTCTCCCCGGGCGACAAGCTCAAGGTGACGCTGACCGCCAAGCGCATCACCCCGCGCGAGACCGACGAGTACGGGGAGGTCCGCTGGGACGCTCAGGTCGTCAACCAGAACGAGGAGCCCGTCGCGAACTACGATGTGCTCACCTTGGTGGCCAAGGAGTACTGAGGGCATCCGGGCTCGCGTGGGGCAACCCCGTCTCTGCCTGCGGCAGACGAGGAGCATCGGGTCGGTTACGCTCTCCGGTCCTGTGGAACGCGGACCTTGAGTGAGGCCGGTCGGATCGTGAGCGTGGCCGGCGTCCGAGCGACCGCATCGCCGTCGGCCATGATGACGACCGGATCCACGCCCGGGGGTGTGTCGATGCGGATCTCGGTGGCGTGACTGAGGCTGATGTGCGGGTGCCACCCAAGCCTGACCAGCATGAACGAGACCAGCTCCGCGGCCAGGCGCGGCACGAGCGTGTCTTCGAAGAGGACCACGTCGATGAGTCCGTCGTCGACCTGCGCATCGGGGGACAGCTTCAGCCCGCCGCCGTAGCGGCCGGAGTTCGCGAAACCTGCCGAGAGCCCATGGAATCCGCGCCTCTCGCCGTCGACTGTGAGGACGAGGTCGATGGGCGTCGGTCTCCTGATCGCGCGGATGAGTCCGTACAGGTAGACCCAGTGCCCCTTGATGCGGCGAGTCGAATCGGCGTAGTCCTGCACCGTCGTGTCCAAGCCGAGGCTGACATTGCCGACGCAGATGAGCCCGTCGAGGTCGAGGGTGTCGATGGCAAGGTCATATCCGTCGGCGATGACGGAGACGGCCGCCTCGACGTCCTTCGGAATGCCGAGCTTCGCAATGAAATCATTGCCGCGGCCACCGGCAATGATGCCCAGGGACGTCTGCGTCCCGAGGAGTCCGGCACCGACGGCGCGGACCAGGCCGTCTCCACCGAGCGAGACGACGAGGGGCGCACCGCGGCCGGCGAACTCGGCGGCGAGCTCCCCCGCGTGCGCCTCGCTGCGGCTCTCGACAACCTCGACCTGCAAGCTCCTCCGAGCGAAGGCGGCCTTCATCGGCCCGATCCGCCGCCCCACCTCTCCGTGACGGGCGGTCGGGTTGAGGATCACCGGCAGCGGCGGAGGCGAAGCGGCTGTCACAGCTGATCCGGTCCGTTCATGAGCTTGCCGGGATTCATGATCCCCACCGGATCCGCTTCGGCCTTCGCCGCGCGCAGCATCCGCACCCACAGCTCACCGGTCTCACGGGGAATCCACGGAGCGTGGTCGCGGCCGGTGGCATGGTGATGCGTGATCGTGCCGCCGCCGGCGATGATGGCATCGCTGGCCGCGGTCTTCAGCGCCTTCCACTGGGCGATCTCCCGGCCCTCCTCCTGGCGCGCGAAGATCGTGTAATAGAGGGAGCAGCCGGTCGAGTAGAGGTGGGAGATGTGGCACAGCACGAGTGCAGGGGTGCCCCGCTTCGCCAATGACTCCTCGATCTCCTGACCGATCGAGTCGTGGAGCTGTTCGATCGCGCTCCACGGAGCCGAGGTCTCCAAGGTGTCGACGAGCGTTCCCTCCGTGAGCAGCTGATCGCGCAGATACGGCGTCGAGAAGCGGTGCTTCTCCCACATGGTCTCCGGGGAGCCGCCGACGCTCACGCCCTTGTGTCTCTTGGCGATGTCGCGTCCATCGGCCCGCCGCATCCGCGCCGAGGCCCTCTGCCCGTCATAGCGCAGCACCAGCAGGCACGGGGTCGTGATGCCGCGGGCCCTGAGGACGGCGAGAACACCCTTGCGCTGAACCCCGCTGCCGAGCTGCGCGAGCCCGAAGGCCGTCTCGTTGACGTCGGAGAGCCGGGCGATATCCGGTCGCAGACCGGTCTGCTCCATCTCCCGCAGCGCCGCCGCACCGGAATGGAAATCGGGGAAGAACCAGGCATCGGGCAGGCTGACCTCCGGCAGGCGCGAGATGCCCAGCGTCACCTCGGTGATGATGCCGAGGGTGCCTTCGGAGCCGACGATCAGCTGCCGAGGATCGGGGCCGGCCGCCGAGGCGGGGGAGGGGCGCAGCTCGACGGGACCGGTGGGCGTCGAGCAGCGCAGACCGAGGACCTTGGCGTCGATGCGTCCGTATCCGGTCGACTGCTGACCGGCCGAACGGGTCGCGACCCAGCCTCCGACGGTGCTGAACTCGAACGACTGCGGGAAATGTCCGAGCGTGAAGCCGGCTGCCTGGAGCTTCTCCTCGAGGTCGGGGCCGAAGACGCCGGCCTGAACGGTCACTGTCAGCGACTCCTCATCGATGTCGACGACCTCATCGAGCCGGGCCAGGCTGATGCACACGCTGCCGCTGAACTCGCCGCGCACGGTCTCGATGCCGCCGACGACGCTGGTGCCGCCTCCGAAGGGGACGACCGAGATTCGCTCCTCCTGGCAGATGGCCAGGAGCTCGTCCACCTCGGCGTCGGTGCCGGGATAGAGCACAGCATCCGGGGCCGAGCTCAGCACACCGCTGCGCAGACGGATGAGGTCAGGGGTGCTGCGACCGACGGAGTGCGAGACCCGCCGGGCATGATCGTCGCGGATGTGACCGGCGCCGAGCAGCTCGGCGATGCGCGCGAACGCCTCGCGCGGAAGTGCCGGGGCGGGCAGCTGCACGTCGTCGAGATCGATGGGCGGATTGACGACGCCGGCGGACCGACCGCAGACCTTGTTCAGCATCTTCTTCGCTCCAGGTTTGACGGGACCGTCGTGTCCGTCCTCGCCCCAGCCCCACCAGCGCATCCTCGGTTGAGGGGTGTCCATCAGCGTCATCCTTCTTCCTGTGTGTTCACGATCAGTTCGGGTGCCAGCCTGCGAACGGCAGAGGCGAAATCGGCGCGGTCGGCCTCAACGAGCCCCCACCGCGAACGGCGGTCGATGACATCGTCGACGGTGATGGCCAGTTCGTGGTCGACGGCGAAGCGGACCTCGGCGCCGCTGTAGGGGATGCCCGTGCGCACCGGGCCGCCGAGGGTCGGATCGGACTCGGCATAGGCCGCGACGCTGGCCGCGTCGGTGCCGTAGCGGCGGATCAGCGCCTCCGGCAGGTTCGGATCGGGGGTGCCGATGCCGACGAGTCCGAGCGACTTCGTCCGAGACGGGCCGGCCGTGAGGCCTCCGCCTTCGACGACGGCGTCGACGGCATCCTCGGCCATGCGCCGATACTCCGTGAGTTTGCCTCCGACGATGGTCAGCGCATCGGTGCGCGGGTCCCGCAGCAGTGCGTGCCTGCGGGAGAGATCGGCGCTGGAAGAGCCCGAGGTTTTCAGCAGCGGCCGGAACCCGGCGTAGCTGCCGACGATGTCGTCCAGGGCGAGAGGCTCGGCCAGGGCGGTGTTGATGGTTGCGAGCAGGAAGTCGAGGTCCTCGTCATCGGGCATCGCCCGGTCGGGAACCGCACCATGGTGCGGGGAATCGGTGAGACCGACCATGACGAGCCCCTCGTGCCAGGGGACCGCGAAGACGAAGCGACCGAAATGGCCGGGCACCGGTGCCGTGATCGCGACCTCCGGGTCGCCGAGGCGCTCGGCTCGAACCAGCAGGTGGGACCCCTTGCTGGGTGCGAGTTCGACCTCATCGGCCAAGGTATCGGCCCAGACTCCGGTGGCGTTGACGATCTGCTTCGCACGCACCGTGTGCCGGTCGCCGGTGAGCTCGTCGACGAAACCGACCTGACCGGGTTCGATATCGGTGGCCTCGGCGTAGGTGATGATGCGTGCGCCGTGGACGGCGGCAGTGCGGGCCAGGGCCACCACGAGGCGGGCGTCGTCGATGAGCTGACCGTCCCAGCTGAGCAGGCCGCCGCGGAGTCCCTCGGCGTCCGCGGCGGGAACCTGCTCGCGCACGGCGGCGGCCGAGACGCGACTGGGACGGGGCAGCAGGGATGCCGGAGTGCGTGCGAGCCTGCGCAGGACGTCGCCGGCGAAGAAGCCGATTCCGAACATCGCGGCATCGAGGCGGCCGACCCCGGAATGGAGGGGCATGACCAATGGCAGCGGACGGATGAGATGCGGTGCGATCCTGCCCATCAGCCGACCGCGTTCGAGGGCGGATTCCCAGGCGATGGAGAAGTCGAGCTTGGCCAGATAGCGCAGACCGCCGTGGGCGAGCTTCGATGACCAGCTGCTCGTGCCCGAGGCGAGGTCGCCGCGTTCGATGAGGACCACGCTGAGTCCCCGGGTCACGGCGTCGAGGGCGACGCCGACACCGGTGAATCCGCCGCCGATGACCACGAGGTCGACGGTGTCGTCGGCGGTGGCCGCCGCGAGGTCCCGCGCTCGCCGAGCGGCATTGAGCGCCGCGTCTCCATGGGTTCTGTCAGGCATCCTCGGGCATCCTCGCTCCTTCTGGTACTGAGTCGTACCAGTTTGCAATCGGCGTGGAATGTTGTCAACATCACAGTGTGAGCGACCATGGACGACCTTATGCCGGTGCCAGCCGCCGAGCCCGCGAGAGTGCACGGCGCGAACGAATCATCGCCGCCGGTGCGCAGATCTTCGGCCTCCACGGCTATCGGGCCGCGACCGTCGGTGCGGTCTGCGCCGAGGCGGGGCTGAATAAGCGCTATTTCTATGAGTCGTTTGCGACGCTCGAGGACCTTCTCTGTGCCGTCTATGCGCGGGTGGTCGCCGATCTGCGCGAGGCGGTGCTCGCAGGCGGCGGTGGTGAGGCTCGCGAGGTGCTGCGCGGTTTCGTCGCCGGCTTCCTTGATTGGGTGCAGGCCAACCCGGTCTGGGCGCGCGTCCACCTCTTCGAGGTCCTGGGAGTCAGCGCCCGGGTCGATGAGCTGTACCGCTCATACGCTCGCGCCATCGGCGACGAGCTCGTGGGTCGTCTGGCGGAGGTGACTGCGGGCCCGCCGCTGACGCCGGCCCGAAGGCGAGTCCTCGGCGACGTCCTCGTCGGTGCCGGGCTGCAGGTGGTCGTCGACTGGGTCATCAGCGGCTACGAGCCTCCGCGCGATCGGCTACTGGCCGAGACGGAGGCGACGCTGGGGTGGATTCTCGCTGCCGGTGCGGCGACCGACTTCGACTGAGTGCCCCACAATTTCGCAACCGAGTGCCCCACGGCCCGCAGCTGAGTGCTCCGCAAGCCCGCAACTTTGTTGGGCGGGCCAGGGCCGGTGGTTCAGGCCTCGAGCCCTTGGAACGCCATCGTGGTGACCGCCTCGGCGATGGTGTCGGGGTCGATGGGGTAGCTCGAGCGGTACCACTCGGTGATCGAATTGACCATGCCGAAGAGCAGGCGAGTGATGAGCCCGGGGCTGAAGTCCGAGCGGAGTCCGCCCTCGTCGATCGCCGCGGAGACGAGACTGCGGATCTTCTCGTCGATGGCGCGACGCGCATCGAGGGCCTCGAGCTCGATGGCCGAGTTCCCGCGAACGCGCAGCAGCAGAGTCACCGAATGGTGGTACTCGATGAGAATGAGCACACTGGCCCGCACGGCCAGACGCAGCCGTTCGAGGGCGGTGATCCCGGTCCGATGGCTCTCGGCTTCGACGGCTGAGTCCAAGGCGTCGATGCCGCGGTTGATCGCCAACCGCAGCAGCTCTTCCTTCGACTTCACATGATGGTAGATCGCCGACTTCGTGATGCCGAGCTCCCGGGCGACGGTGTCCATCGAGGTGCCGTCGTAGCCGCGGGAGACGAACACCTCGGTGGCCCTGTTGATGAGCGTCTCCCGGTCATAGCCGGGGCGACCGCGGCGCGAGCGCTTGGGGGCGGCGGTCGACGATGTCGACTCGGCGGAGCGCGGGGACCGGGCGGCCGCCTCGGCGAGGGAATCCGACGCGGATGAGGACGATTCGGGCATGCTGATCAGTCTAATCGGCTGCCGCGTGACGCACGGAGACGCACGTCATCTCAGCGGATGCCTTCGCGGCGGTCGATGATGCGCTTCATCTTGCCGACCGAGCGCGGCAGGTCGCCGGGCAGCTTGATGTCGACGCCGCAGGAGACGCCGAGGCGCTCCTTGATGCGGGCCGCGACGAGACGGTCGAGGCCCTCGAGTTCGATCGCACCGACGCCCTCGCGGGCTTCGACCTCGACGGTCATCTCGTCCATCCGGCCGGGGCGGGTGAGGAGGAGCTGGAAATGCGGGCTCAGCGGGCTGAACTCGAAGAGCACGGATTCGACGTTGGCCGGGTAGACATTCACCCCGCGGATGATCATGAGGTCGTCCGAGCGGCCGGTGATGCGCGAGATCCGGCGGAAGTTCGGGCGTGCGGTTCCCGGCAGCAGGGTCGCGAGATCGTGCGTGCGGTAGCGGATGATCGGCAGCGCCTCCTTCGTCAGCGAGGTGAAGACGAGCTCGCCCTCCTCGCCGTCGGGCAGCGCCTCTCCGGTGAAGGGGTCGACGATCTCCGGGTAGAAGTGGTCCTCCCAGATCGTCGGACCGTCCTTCGTCACGGCCGACTCGCAGGCCACACCGGGTCCCATGACCTCGGAGAGGCCGTAGATGTCGACGGCGTTGATGTTGAAGGACTGCTCGATCTCCTTGCGCATCTCGTCCGTCCACGGCTCGGCACCGCAGATCGCGGTCTTCAGGCTCGTCGACGTCGGGTCGATGCCCTGGCGATGGAACTCGTCGAGGATGGTGAGCAGATACGTCGGCGTGGCCGTGATGATGTCCGGTTTGAAGTCCTGGATGAGCTGCACCTGGCGCGGAGTCTGCCCGCCGGAGATCGGCACGACGGTGAAGCCGTGACGTTCGGCGCCGTGGACGCCCAGGCCGCCGGTGAACAGTCCGTAGCCGTAGGCGTTGTGCATCATCTGTCCGCGCTCGCCGCCGGCGCCGAGGATGGACCGCGCGATGAGGGCACCCCATCGGTCGAGGTCGCCCATCGTGTACCCGACGACCGTCGGCAGGCCGGTCGTGCCCGAAGAGGCGTGGATGCGTGCGACCTGCTCCTGCGGCACCGCGAAGAGCCCGAAGGGATAGTTGTCGCGCAGATCCTGCTTGGTCGTGAAGGGCAGCTTCGCGATGTCGTCGAGGCTCGTGATGTCCGCAGGGCTGACGCCGAGTTCGTCGAAGGCCTTCCGGTAGAAGGGCACCTGCTCATATACGGAGGTCACCGTGGTCTTGAGGTTCTTCAGCTGGTCGGCGCGCAGCTCGTCGAGGCTCATCCGTTCGCCGGCGTCGAGGTCGGTGTCAGTCATCATCGTCTCCTTGCGAAATTCTTCTCTGTGCCGGATTCGGACGGGGCGTCCGATCCGCTGACCGCCGAGGAGGGGCACCGACTCCGGCGTCGTGTCCTCTGCGGGTGGTTGGGGGTGGGCAGGCGGCGGCATCGGCCGCGTCAGCGCTGCGCCCGCCTGCTGCCGGTCACGGTGTGCGGGGAGGCAGGGTGCGGGAGCGACCGCGGTAGGTGGCGACGATCTCGTCACCGCGGGTGACGGTGACGTCGTAGATGCCCGAGCGTCCCTGTTTGATGACCTCACGGCCGTGGGCGATGAGTTCGTCGCCGATGAAGGTGGGTTTGAGGAAGTCGATGTCTCCGCCCGAGGCGACCGTGATCGAGCCCGGGTAGTTGCAGGCCATGGCGAAGGTGGTGTCGGCGAAGAGGAAGACGTAGCCGCCGTGCGTGATGTCGTGGCCGTTGGTCATGATCTCGGTGATCGTCATCGAGCACTGCGCCCAGCCGGGTCCGTGGTCATCGACCTTGATGCCCAAGTGCTGTGAGGCGCGGTCATTGGCGAACATCGCGGCGGCGCCGGTGGGTATGGGAGCGTGTGGGGCTGCCCCGGTGCTGGATGCCTCGGTGGATCCTGTGGGATCGGGCTGTGGAGCCGCCTCGGTGGGGGTGGAGGTGTTCGGGGTCTGTGACTCCGCGGTCGTCGTATCGTGGGTGGGCTGTCCCAAGGTCGGCTCCTCCTCGAGTCGCGGGTTCTGGCGCCGGTGCACGAGGAGTGCCTGCGCCGCTGCGTGTGGACGACGGTGAGAGTTCCCCGTGATCCCGGACGGTCAGCCCGTCGGAGAATAAACGACCATCTGGTCAATAAATATCGTTCCGATAGTCGCCGCTGTCAAGTCACACGATGATCCGGCCTGCGAATCGCGCACGCATCGTCAAGCGGAAGCGGGAATAGGTCGCTATCGGATAGTTTCCGAGAAATATAGGTCGCTATCGGACATTTTCCGGCGCTGAAAGTATCCGATGCTGACCTAAATTCGGCAGGCGCCGCTTGGGCCGGAGGAAGTTTGTCTGGTCGATCCGACAGGTGTTGCGACGACTCCTTGAACCCAAGGCGCCGAAACCGCTGTGGATCGACCGGCACATGCGCCGGGTGGGCGCCTGTTTGCGAAAGATAGGCGCATAGAAGCCGTTCGCGTGGGCGGCATTGCACCCGGGCCGGGGGTGTGCGACACTGGTGGCAACAATACAGAACAAATGGTCAGTAAATGGATGCCCTGGATCAGAGGTCTGACGATGGTCGGACCGATGGGGAGGTCGGCAGCCGCTGACCGAGGCAGGTCCTGACAAGGGCACATCCAAGGGCGGAGTGGTCATGACGACTCAAGTGAACGACAATCGCTACGACGAAGCGAAACTCGAAGCGCAGTTCGACGCGACGATCGAGGCCAAGGACCGGATCGAACCGCGGGACTGGATGCCCGAGGCCTACCGCAAGACGCTCATCCGCCAGGTCGCGCAGCACGCGCACTCGGAGATCATCGGCATGCAGCCCGAGGGCAATTGGATCTCCCGTGCCCCTTCGCTGCGGCGCAAGGCGATCCTGCTGGCCAAGGTCCAGGACGAAGCCGGTCACGGCCTCTACCTCTATTCGGCCGCAGAGACCCTCGGCGCCACGCGCAACGAACTCACAGAGAAGCTCATCGCCGGCCGCCAGAAGTACTCCTCGATCTTCAACTACCCGACCCTGTCCTACACCGACGTGGGCACGATCGGCTGGCTCGTCGACGGTGCGGCGATCTGCAACCAGGTGCCGCTGTGCCGGACGTCCTTCGGCCCCTACGGGCGCGCCATGATCCGCATCTGCAAGGAGGAGTCCTTCCACCAGCGTCAGGGTTACGAACTGCTCATGACGATGATGCGCGGCACCGACGAGCAGCGGGCCATGGTCCAGGAGTCGGTCGACCGCTTCTGGTGGCCTTCGCTGATGATGTTCGGCCCTCCCGATGACAACTCCCCGAACACCGAGCAGTCGATGGCCTGGGGTATCAAGACCCACACGAACGACGAACTGCGCCAGAAGTTCGTCGACATGTCCGTTCCGCAGGCCGAGGCGCTGGGCGTGACGTTCCCCGACGAGAACCTCAAGTGGAACGAAGAGCGCGGACACTATGATTTCTCGACACCGAACTGGGACGAGTTCTGGGCCGTCGTCAAGGGCGACGGGCCCTGCAACGAACAGCGTGTGTCCCACCGCAAGCGCGCCTGGGACGACGGTGCCTGGGTGCGCGAAGCCGCGCTCGCCTTCGCCGAGAACCAGAACGCCGAGGCGGCCGCCCCCACCGCGGGCAACGCCGCCACTGCGGCCGCCCCCACCGTGCCGTCGGCCGACGGCTCCACCACCACCGCCGAGGAGGCAGCGAAATGACCGAGACCAACCCCGGCTCCGCCTCGGCGAGTGCGACCCGCGGCGAATGGCCGCTGTACGAGGTCTTCGTGCGCGGCAAGCGCGGACTCAACCACGTCCACGTCGGGTCGCTGCACGCGACCGATGACCAGATGGCCATCCACCATGCCCGCGACGTCTACACCCGACGCAACGAGGGCGTGAGCATCTGGGTCGTCCGCTCCGCCGATGTCACGGCCTCGAGCCCGGACGAGAAGGACCCGATGTTCGCCCCCAGCGGCGACAAGGTCTACCGGCATCCGACCTTCTACGACATCCCCGACGATGTCCCCCACATGTGAGAAGGGGAGACGAATGACTGCGAACAACGAACCCACCGTTCACGTCGAACACGATGAAGCGGGAACCAACGTCGACCACGGCACCCACGACAACGCCTACTCGGGCCTGCTCGTCAACGATGCGAACTGGGCCTTCGGCACCGACTTCGAGGACCCGCTGGCCGGCGTCGACACGACCGTGCCCGACGGGGTCGACGCGAAGGACCTCGGCGCCTACTGCCTCATGCTCGGCGATGACGCGCTCGTGTTCTCCCAGCGGATCTCCGAATGGTGCTCGAACGCCCCCGACCTCGAAGAGGACATCGCGCTGGCGAACATCGCCCTCGACCTCCTCGGGCAGGCCCGACTCCTGCTCGCCCGCGCCGCGGCCGCCGATCCGGAGCTCGTGCCCGAACTGCCCGGGGGCTCACCCGTGCCCGATGAGGATCGGCTCGCGTACTTCCGCAACGACCTCGCCTTCCGCAACGTCCGCCTGGCCGAGGTCCCCAACGGCGACTTTGCCGAGGCGGTCGCGAAGATCCTCATCTACTCCACCTGGCGCCTGTCGATCTTCGAACGCCTGACGACCAGCCGCGACACCGTGCTCGCCGCGATCGCGGCGAAGGGCGTCAAGGAGATGTCCTACCACCGCGACTTCGCCGGACGCTGGGTCCTCACCCTGGCCCGCGGCACCGAGGAATCGAAGTCCCGCTTGATCAGCGCCCTGAACGGGCTGTGGCCGCTGTGGACCGAACTCTTCGAATCCCACCCGGTCGAGGCCGCCGTGGCCGAAGCCGGAATCGGCGTCGACCCCGCCGAGGTGGCCGACGAGGCCGGAGTCATCATCGACCAGGTCTTCGCCGCCGCCGGCATCGATCGTCCCGACCGCGGATCGCTGGCCGGGGTCGGCGTGCACGGTCGCAAGGGCCGCGACGGACTCCACACCGAAGCCCTGTCGAAGCTGCTCGCGGAGATGCAGGTCGTCGCCCGGGAGCATCCGGAGGGACAGTGGTGACCGCCATGCTGCGGACCCACCCGACCGGCACCGACGCCGAGGCGATCGAGCGTGCCCGTGCCGCCGCCGAACGCGTGACGGACCCGGAGATGCCGATGCTCACGCTGCTCGACCTCGGCGTGCTCCGTGATGTGAGCATCGAGGACGGCCGCGTCATCACGACGATCACCCCCACCTATTCGGGGTGCCCGGCGATGGCGACGATGCGCGATGACTTACAGCGCGAACTCCTCGACGCCGGCTTCCCCGACGCCGAGGTGCGCGTGTCCCTGTCCCCGGCGTGGACGAGCGACTGGATCACCGAACGCGGCAAGAAGGCACTCAGGGATGCCGGCATCTCCCCGCCCGGAGCCGCACCGCACCGGCAGGGGCCGGTGGCACTGACCCTCATGCCCACCCGCCGCGCCGTGAGCTGCGTGCTGTGCGGGTCGGAGAACGTGAGACTGTCCTCCGAATTCGGCCCGACCGCGTGCAAGGCCATGTACCAGTGCCTCGACTGCCTGGAACCGTTCGACCATGTGAAGGAGATCTGATGACCCAGACGATCGATCAGACCGCCGAGGCGGCCCCCACCGCCCAGCGCGCCGACGGCTCCTCCCGGTCGAGCTTCTACCCGCTGACCGTGAAGTCCGTCGACCACCTCACCGAGGATTCCGCGGCCGTGACCTTCGATGTGCCCGAGGAGTACGCCGAGCTCTTCGACTTCGCCGCCGGACAGTCGCTGACCCTGCGCCGGCTCATCGACGGGCAGGAGCACCGCCGCACCTACTCGATCTGCGCCCCGGCCGGATCCGACCCGCGCATCGGTGTGCGTGAGGTCCCCGAAGGGCTCTTCTCCCTCTGGCTCGTGCGTGAGGTCCGTGCCGGCGACGTCATCGAGGTCCAGCCGCCCTCGGGCAGCTTCCGGGCCGACCCGGACCAGGGCGGACGGCATCTGTGCATCGCGGCCGGATCCGGGATCACCCCGATGCTCTCGATCGCGTCGACCGTGCTGTCGAACCCCGAAGCCTCGGTGACCCTGCTCTACGGCAACCGGAAGACGAACACCGTGATGTTCGCCGAGGAGCTCGCCGACCTCAAGGACGCCCGCAACCAGCAGCTCGACCTCGTCCACGTCCTCTCCCGCGAACCCCGCGAAGTCGAACTCTTCTCCGGCCGCCTCGACGAGGAGAAGCTGCGGCAGCTGCTGAGCGCCATCGTCCCGATCGGCAGCATGGACCATGTGTGGCTGTGCGGTCCCTTCGGGATGCTCGAAGACGCCCGCAGGGTGCTCGCCGAGTTCGACGTGCCGAAGGAGAGGATCCACTTCGAACTCTTCTACGTCGACGAACCGCCGCCGGAGGTCGTCCACGCCGACAAGGTCGTCGAAGGCGCCACCAGCGAGGTCACGGTCGTCATCGACGGACGCCGCACCACCTCGGCGATGTCGCAGGGCAAGACCATCCTCGATTCCGCACAGGAATCGCGCTCCGATCTGCCGTTCGCCTGCAAGGGCGGGGTGTGCGGAACCTGCCGCGCGAAGATCTGCGGCGGCGAGGTCGACATGGTCCGCAACTACGCCCTCGAGGACGCCGAGGTCGAGGCGAACTTCGTCCTCACCTGCCAGACCTTCCCCGTCAGCGATGAGGTCGTCGTCGACTTCGACTCCTGAACGACCCTGAACGGTCGCGTCCCGCGCCCACCCCGGACTCGACCGTCACCCACCTGATCGTCACCCCTGTCAACGAGGAGACCCATGCCTGAGGCATTCATTCTGGACGGACTGCGCACCCCCATCGGCCGCTACGGAGGTGTCCTGGCCGATCAGCGCCCCGACGACCTCGTCGCCACGACGATGAGGACCGTCATCGACCGGACGGGAATCGACCCGGCCGACATCGACGAGGTCATCCTCGGCTCGGCGAATCAGGCCGGTGAGGACAACCGGAACATCGCCCGCATGGCCGTGCTCCTGGCCGGCCTGCCCGAGTCCGTGCCCGGCTTCACCGTCAATCGCCTGTGCGCTTCGGGAATGACCGCGATCACCACCGCTCGTGCGATGATCGCCGCCGGAGACGCCGAGGTGGTCGTGGCCGGAGGCGTCGAATCGATGACCCGCGCCCCGTGGGTGAGCGAGAAGCCCAGCCGGGCCTGGTCGAAGCCCGGCCGGACCTGGGACACCTCGATCGGATGGCGGTTCACGAACCCCGCCTTCGACGAGGACACGACCCTGTCGATGCCGCAGACGGCCGAACGCGTCGCCGAGAAGTGGAAGCTGACCCGCGAGGCCCTCGACGAATTCGCCTTTGACTCGCACCAGAAGGCGCTGGCCGCTGCCGCCGCAGGCAGCTTCGATCCGGAGATCCTGCCCATCGGCGAGGTCACCGCCGATGAGGGACCGCGTGCGGATACGACCGTGGACAAGCTCGGCAGGCTGCGGCCCATCCACGGCCCAGGCGGGCTCATCACCGCCGGCAACTCCTCCTCGCTCAACGACGGTGCCGCCGTGGTCGTGCTCGTCAGCGAGGACTATGCGAACAGGCACGGCCTCAACCCCCGCGCCCGCGTCGTCGCCGGTGCGAACGCCGGAGTGTCCCCGGAGATCATGGGCGTCGGTCCCGTACCGGCAACCCGGAAGGTGCTCGAACGCACCGGATGGAAGGTCGGCGAACTCGAAGCCGTCGAACTCAATGAAGCCTTCGCCTCGCAGTCGCTGGCGTGCATGGGAGATCTCGGACTCGACCCGGCCACCGTCAACGGCTTCGGCGGAGCGATCGCACTCGGCCACCCGCTCGGCTGCTCGGGCACCCGCATCACCGTGACCCTGCTCAACCGGCTCGAACAGGCCGGGGCGAAGAAGGGGCTGGCGACGATGTGCGTGGGCGTCGGCCAGGGTTCGGCCCTGCTGCTGGAGCGCGCATGAGTACGGGCGGCGACGCAGCGAACGGAGCGGGCGCCGGCACGAACGGATCGGCCTCCCCGCTGCTCGTCGAACGCCATCCCGACCGCACGATCATCCGGCTCAACCGGCCTCAGGTGCGCAATGCCATCGATCAGGCGATGGTCGACGCCCTCCACTCCGTGTGCGCCGAGCTCGAAGCCGAACCGAAGGTCGCGATCCTCACCGGCACCTCCGGGGTCTTCGCCGCCGGCGCCGATATCGCCCAGCTGCGCAACCGCCGCCGCGACGATGCCCTGGCCGGCATCAACTCGAAGATCTTCACCCGCATCCAACAGCTGCCGATGCCCGTGATCGCACTCGTCGAGGGATTCGCCCTCGGCGGCGGTGCCGAACTCGCCTTCGCCGCAGACTTCCGCATCGGGACACCGTCGACGAAGATCGGCAACCCGGAGACCGGACTCGGCATCCTCGCCGCCGCCGGAGCCGCCTGGCGTCTGCGCGAACTCGTCGGCGAACCCCGGGCCAAGGAGATCCTGCTCGCCGGTCGCACCCTCCAGGCCGATGAGGCCAAGGCGATCGGACTTCTCAACGACGTCGTCGACCCCGAGGATCTCGAACTCGCCGGCCAGGCGCTGGCCGATCGGATCGCAAGCTTCGCGCCCTTGGCAGTCCGGTTGAGCAAATCCGCCTTCCACGCTCCTCGTGAAGCCCACCCGCTCATTGATAATCTGGCCCAGGCCGTGCTGTTCGAATCGCAAGAGAAGTTCGCCCGCATGGATGCGTTCCTGTCCAAGCGCGAGGCGAAGAGGGCGAAGAAGGCCGCCGAACGGGCCGCCCAGGCCGAGACCGGTGCGCAGACACAGCAGGAAGGCGAGAGCGAATGAGCGAGTCCACCCCCGACACCCCGGCCGCAGATGCTGCGGCCGCCGGCACCCCTGCCGCGCGCGTGCCCGAAGCCGTCGGAGTCTACGGCGGCGGCCGGATGGGAGCGGGCATCGCCCACGCCTTCGCCACCGCCGGCGCCCGGGTCATCGTCATCGAGAACACCGAAGACACCGTCGCAGCCGCACGGGAACGCATCGAGGCCTCGGTCGAGAAGTCGAAGTCCAAGGGCATCGACGTCCCCGGCACCGTCGAAGTCGTCCGCGACCCGACCATGCTCGACCAAGCGCTCCTCGTCGTCGAAGCCGTACCCGAGGTCCTCGAACTCAAACAGGAGATCCTCGCGGCCATCGCGAAGCACGCACCAGCGGCAAGCATCGGCACGAACACCTCGGCGCTGTCCATCGACGAACTCGCCGCCGCCCTGCCGCGCCCCCAGGCGCTCATCGGCCTCCACTTCTTCAACCCGGTTCCCGTCTCCGAACTCGTCGAGGTCGTCGTCGGCACCCACACCGACCCCGGCCTCGTCGAAGTCGCCAAGGGATGGATCGCGGGACTGTCGAAGACGGCGATCACGGTCAAGGACTCACCCGGATTCGCGTCCTCCCGCCTCGGCGTGGCACTCGCCCTCGAAGCGATGCGGATGGTCGAAGAAGGCGTCGCCGAGCCTGCGGACATCGACCGTGCCATGACGCTGGGCTACCGGCATCCGGCCGGGCCGCTGAAGACCACGGACATCGTCGGACTCGATGTGCGCCTGGGCATCGCCGAACACCTCGCCGCCGAGGTCGGTGAGCGTTTCGCCCCTCCGCAGATCCTGAAGGACAAGGTCGCGGCCGGCGAACTCGGCCGGAAATCCGGGCAGGGCTTCTACGCCTGGTGACACCCCGCGCTCACGGGCGCACTCCGGAGTCCCGCCACGGGCGCCGGCACCACTGTTAGGACACGCAAAGGAGCATCCATGACCGAGATCCAGCTGAAGAACCGCGGCCGCATCGCCGAGATCATCCTCGACGGGCCCGCCTCCCGCAACGCTCTCGATGCGGACAACCTCCGCGACCTTGCGGCAGCCGTGGCCAAGGTCGCCGAGGCGGTGCCCAGTGTGCGCGTGCTCCTCATCCGCGGGGAGGGCAAGGTCTTCTGCTCCGGTCGCGATATCAGCGGCGTCGACGCCGAGACCGATGACGCACACGCGTTCCTCGCCGAGTCCTTCGCCCCCGTCTTCCAGGCGATCAGGGCGCTGCCGATCCCCGTCATCGCCCAGGTCCAAGGGGCCGCTCTCGGGCTGGGCTTCGGTGTCGCGGCGGCCGCGGACATCATCTTCGCCGCCGATGACGCGAAGTTCGGGTCCCCGTTCGCCGCGATCGGTGCGATGCTCGATTCCGGTGCCCATCACGTGTTCCTCGATCGGGTCGGCTACCACCGGACCATGGACCTCATCGTCACCGGTGACTTCATGACCGGCGCCGAGGCGGCCGTCGCCGGGATCGTCTCCCGCGCGGTCCCAGCCGCGGACCTGAGCGAATTCGTCGAAGCGAAGCTCGAGAAGATCGTGTCCGGTCCGGCTGAGGCCTTCGCCATGGAGAAGGGGTTCGTGCAGAAGATCGCCGACGAACGTCCGAGCATGGCCGATCTGCTCGCCGAGGAGGCCGTCCTCCAGGAGTCGGCCCGGCAGACGCCGGACTACGTCGAGGGGTTCCGGGCCTTCCAGGAACGTCGGGCTCCGAACTTCGAATGAGGTCTCAGCTGTGCCGGCCGTCGTGGAGCGTTGGCCGGTAATTCACTTCGGCGATGCCGTCGTCCAGCGTCACCGTCTCGAGCAGCTCGAGGTCGAGATCGGGTGCGCCCGCGAACATCGGCACGGCCCCGGTGCGGCCGCTGATCACGGGGAACATCGTCACCTGGATGCGGTCGATGAGACCGGCGGCCAGGAGTGCGCGGTTGAGTGTGGGACTGCCATGGGAGCGTAGGGGGATCGTCGATTCCCGCTTCAACCGGGCGACCACCTCGGCGGGGGCGCCGGTCTCGACCGTCGCATCGGGCCAGTCGACGCCCGGGCTCAGGCTCGTGGAGATGACGGTCGTGGGCAGGTGCTTCATCCGGGTGTTGATCGGGTCCTCCGCCTCGGATGCGGGGGTGAGGTGGGCGAGGAACTTCTCGAACATGCAGAAGGTGCGTGCCCCGATGACCAGCCGCTGCTCCTGACCGTACTGGGCGGCACGGCGGGCGAGGAACTCCGGTCCCTGCTTGCCCCAGTAGCCGCCCCAATCGCCCTCCGGTGTGAAAGAGCCGAAGCCGTCGACGGTGGTGAAGAGATCCCAGGTGTAGGTGGCGGTCATCGCGTCGTCCTCTCTGCGCGGCGTCGCGTAGCCCACGTCGGGAGGGAGGATGGCTCACCGGATGTCCGGGGAGGGGCGATGCTGCACCGTCTCAGCGTGCGCCGATCACCGGGGCGAAGTCAATGATCGCTGCTCTGCTCAGGCGAATCGTCGTGGCGGGCGGACTTCCACCGACGCATCGTGATGATCGTCAGGATGATGACAAGCACCCAGGAGACGCCGACGGCGACGGCGTTGATGAGATTCGGCTCGCCGATGAAGGCGCCGACCGCCACGAGTGAGAGCTGGCCGGGCAGGGAGGAGACGACGGTGGCGGTGAGGAACGTGCGGTTGTCGATGCCCAGCGCCCCGCTGCCGTAGTTGACCGGCCAATAGGGGAAGCCGGGCATGAGCCGCAGTGCGCACACGGCGTAGAACCCACCGCCGGTGAGGCGGGACTCGACGGCCTCGGCGTGGGAGCCGAGCAGCCGCATGACCGTCTCCCGGCCCAGTGCCCTGGCGATCCAGTATCCGATCCAGCAGCCGGCGACGACCCCGATCATCGACAGCAGGGTACCGAAGGGCAGACCGAAGATCAGGCCGCCGGCGGTGGCCATGATCGTCACGGGGATCGGGGTGGCGGCGACGGCCATGTAGATGAGGATGAAGACACCGAAGCCCCAGAAGCCGGCGGCGAGGATGTCTTCCTGGAGTACGTCGATGGAGGGCAGGCGGACATTGAAGACCGCCCACACTCCGGCCAGCAGCGCGAGGCCGAGGGCGATGTTGCGCAGGATCGTCGGCCAGTCGAGGCGGGAGCGGGTGTTCCGCGTGCGCTGGGCAGCGGTATCGCGGGCACGAGCGGCTTGGCCGGGGCGGTGCGGTCGCTCCGGGGGTGGGCTGTCTTCGTGTCCGGGCATGGACCGATCTTACGTCCCGGCCGGGGTGGGACGGCAATCGTGGGCACACGGGCCGGGCCTCTGCCTGCGGTCGAACTGCAGGCAGAGGCCGAAGCGTGGCCGGCTTGGTGTCAGGACGCGGGACCTTCGGTCAGGGTCACCTCGGTGGTATGGCTCTGACCGGTGGTGTCCGTCCAGGTCAGGGACACTCTGTCGCCGGGTTTGTGCTCGGCGATCGCACTCGAGGCCGCGGTGCCGTCGCTGATCTGCGTCGAATCGATCGCGGTGATCGTGTCACCGGCGGTCAGTCCGGCCTTCGCGGCGGGGGTGTCCTCATAGACCCCGGCGACGACGGCGCCTGCGACCGCATCGGTTCCGGTCTGCCCGGACTGCGTGCCCTGCCCGGTCTGCCCGGACTGCATGCCCTGCCCGGGCTGGCCGGACTGTGCTGGCTGTCCGGATCGGTCCTGCTGGTCCGACCGTTCGGTTCGGCCGACGCCGATACCGAGGAAGGCCGGGTAGCCGAGCGTGTTCGTGCTCGTCTGCTGACCGGCGATGATCGACTCGGCGGTCGTCAGTGCGGAATCGATCGGGATGGCGTAGCCGGTGACCACCGGGGTGCCGGAGGAGGCTGCGGTGTTCATGCCCACGACCTCGCCTTCATCGTCGAGCAGGGCTCCGCCCGAATCGCCGGAGACGATATCGGCTTGGACTTGGATCATGCCGTCCAGCGTCTCCGAATCCTCGGTGCCCTGAGCGGTCGTGGTGACCGAAGCGCCGAGGTCGGTGACCGTTCCATCGGCTGCCTGGAGCTGCCCGCCGCCCTCGGAGTTGCCGACGGCGGTGATGTCGTCGCCGACTTGGACGGTCTCGTCGTCGACAGCGGCCGGTGTGAGGTCGGTGGCGTCCTTGAGTCTGAGCACGGCGACGTCATGAGCCGAGTCGGAACCGACGACGCTGGCTTCGTAGGTTTTGCCCGTCGTGGCCACGGTGACCGCGATCTTGGTCGAGTCCGCGATGACGTGATTGTTCGTGAGGATGAGACCGTCCTTGCTCAGCACGATGCCGGTGCCGGCCGCTTCGGCGTTCTCGTAGCCGAGCTGGGTGTCGATGAGGACGACACCGGAGGACTCTTCCGCGCTCGCCGGTGCGGCGTCCTGCTGCGTCGAACCGTCGCTGCCCTGGCCGGGGTCGGTGGGCTGACCGGTGAAGGGGATGACTGATTGGGTGGTCCCGGCCGCGACCGTGCGGGCGTGTCCCGTGGCGGAGGCCGACAGGCCCGCGGCAGACCCGATGCTCAGCGCCAGAGCCGCGGCCGCTCCTGTCACTGCCAGGGCGAATCGATGCCTGTGCGGGCGGGAGCGGGTGACGGCTGTCGCCGCCGTCTCGGTGCCGGATGTGTTCTCACCCGTGTGCCCAGCGCCGGTCCGTGCCTGTGCTGACCCCGTGCGCTTCGACTCGTTCATGGCTCTGCCTTTCTGTGCTGAGTGGGAGTGTCCGATGACTCCTATTCAGTACCCGGAGGCTGTGGCCAGGCTGTGGCGCAGCTGGAGCGAAGCTTCGACTTTGCCAGTCGAGTGCTGAGAGGGGTGAGACCAGCTCAGGCGGCGATGACGATGATGCCGAGGGCCGTGCCGATGTAGAAGAGGCTGACGGAGAGGATGAAGACACGTTCTGCGATGCCGAAGGCCTTCGCGCGAAGGGGCCTGATGATGAGCGCGACGACGCTGATGACCAGCGACACGAGCGCGATCCAGGAGACCGCGTGCAGGGTCTGCGCCAAGGGTGCTGGCCCCTCGGCGGTGAAGAGCCTGACGAAGTTGCCCATGCAGGCGTAGCTGATGGCGAACCAGGCGATGGCCATCAGGTAGTGCAGGCGGCCGGTCGTGCTCAGCTTCTCACCTTCCAGGTCGGTGGGGACGAAGGGCAGGAAGGCGAAGATGAGCGCGAGGACGGCAAGGGCGATGCTCACGAGCGTCGAATCGGGCCATTCCGGTATGCCGATGGCGACGGCCGCGGCCAGCAGGCCCCAGAACGGCACCGTCACCCAGGTCATCGCGCTGCTCAGGCGCCTCGTGCTGCCGACGGCATAGTCGCTGACGGCATGGCTGATGATCGAATACTCGCTCCGTACGAGGTGGAGGGCGAGGAAGAGAACGAGACGGGCCAGTCCGCAGGCGGTCGCGAGTGCAGCGAGGATGAGGGTCATGAGCGGTCCATGGGGTTGTCGGAGCGGATGCTGCGGACCTCGTCGTGGAGTGCGCGGATCGTGGAGGCCAGTGAGCTCGGATCGATGCCGATCGCTCGGGCATTTTCGTCGAGGGAGTGTCCGAGCAGGCGTGCGCAGTGCGCGTGCTTGTCCTCGCCCGCCGAGGTGAGTCGCAGTTCCCGTCGATTGCCGGACCCCGGAGCCGCACCGTCGGTGATGAGGCCGTCGGTCAGCAGCGCTGTGACGATCCCGGACCCGGCGGCCTCGGTGACGCCGAGAGACTTCGACAGTGTCCGTCCCGTGATGCCCGGGTGCTGGCCGAGGATGACGAGAGCGACGTACTGGTTGTAGGTCAGCCCCTCGGGACGGAGCATCTGCTCCGCCCACCGATCGAGTGTGCGGACCAGGTCGTGAAGTTCATGAGCGAGATCCATGAAGTAAGTTAAGCACTTAAGTTAATGGTCGGCAAGGGGTTTTCGATGGATTCTCGCGGCTGCGCAGGGCCGCCTCGGCGAGGGGTCAGCCGGTGAAGATCGCCACTGCCTTGATCGCGGTCAGGGACAGGCCCCAGACGAGGCCGCCGGCCACGACGACGGTCAGGGCCGTGCCGACGGTCTTGTAGGCGCCGCCGACGGGTGACTGCGGCGAACCGGAGTCGGGGACGTGGGCGATGGGGGTGGAGTCAGTCATGATCGTTGCTCTTCCTCAGTTCTCTTCGAGGGCGGCGGCCTGCCTGGCGGCGACGTCCTCTTCGCGTTCGAAGTGCTTCTCGCTGACCGGGCGGATCAGCGCGTTGGCGATGAAGCCGATGATCAGGGCGCCGACCATGATGAACATGCCCGGGGTGTAGAGCTCGGGGCCGGACTTGCCGGCCGCCTCGCCGGCCTCGACGACGGAGTTGACGATGAGCGGACCGGCCACTCCGGCGGCCGACCAGGCGGTGAGCAGCGCACCGTGGATGGCCCCGACCTGGTACACGCCGAAGAGGTCCTTGAGGTAGGCGGGCACCGTGGAGAAGCCGCCGCCGTAGAAGGAGATGATGATGAGCGTGGCGAGCACGAAGAGGATGATCGATCCGCCGCCGAAGAACGCGACGAGCAGGTAGAGCACCGCTCCACCGCCGAGGTAGAGCATGTAGTTGTTCTTCCGACCCAGGTAGTCCGAGGTCGTCGACCAGATGAAGCGACCGCCCATATTGCCGATCGAGAGCAGACCGACGAAGCCCGCGGCCGCGGCGGCGGTGATGCCGAAGTAGGCCTGGATCATCGGGGCGGCGTTCTCGAGGATGCCGATGCCCGCGGTGACGTTGAGGAAGAGGGCGACCCACAGCAGCCAGAACTGCGGAGTGCGGATGGCGTTGCGGACAGCGACATTGCCCTCGGTCTGCATCGGCTTCGCCGCGACCGTCGAGGGGTCGAAGCCCTTCGGCGTCCACTCCGGGTGGGGGACGCGGATGACGAATGCGCCGGCGGCGATGACGACGGCGTAGACGATGCCGAGGGTGATGAACGTCGGGGTGAGGCCGGCGACGAGATTCTCGGGTTCGACACCGCCGCCGTAGAAGGCCATGAGCTGGTTCGACATCGGGCTGGCGATGAGCGCACCGCCGCCGAAGCCCATGATCGCCAGACCCGTGGCCAGGCCCGGACGGTCCGGGAACCACTTCATCAGGGTCGACACCGGCGAGATGTAGCCGATGCCCAGTCCGATGCCGCCGATGACGCCGTAGCCGAGGTAGACCAGCCACAGCTGTCCGGACACGATGCCCAGCGAGGCGATGAAGAAGCCGACGACCCAGCAGGTTCCGGCCGCGACCATCGATGCGCGCGGACCCTTCTTCTCCACCCAGGGACCGAAGACGGCCGAGGAGATGCCGAGCATGAGGATCGAGATCGAGAAGATCCAGCCGATCGAGACCTCACCGGCGTCGAAGTGCGTCATGAAGGGGATCTTGAACACGCTGAATGCGTAGACCTGCCCGATGCACAGGTGGATGGCCAGGGCCGCCGGCGGGATCAGCCACCGGTTGAAGTGCTTCGGCGCAACGATCGCCGAACGCGTGAGAATGGAAGCCACGGGAAGTCCTTCTGTTGGTGGAACTCGTCTCGCCGTCGACAACGGAGAGCGGACGAACGCGGGGTCTGTGAAGAATCAACCGACCCGATATTCCACTAAAGGGTAGAGCTCACACAAGCAGATTGCGAGGAATGCTCAGCGTTTTCTCCGGAAAACGCCGAAGTTTCCCGTCAGATGGGACTTCCGTGCCGGGGTGGTCTCAGAGGTGGAGCGTGACGTCGGCCTGCTTGCGCAGCTTCTTCGCGAACTTCTGCGTCGCCTCGTCGGTCTTCTGGCTCTTCACCTGTTCCTTGAGCTGAGGCCGCATCTCGTCCAGCGAGGGCATCTCCTGCTGCTGCCCGCCCTGCTGCGCCATCTGCTCCTGCTGGGCCTTGGCCTGTTCATAGGCCTGCCCGATCTCTTCGCCGCTGACCTCGAACTCGCCGTACTCGTCCTCGACGAGGCCCTCGATCTTCAGCTGATTCTTCAGTTCCGAGCGGACCTTCTTCTCGTCCATGCCCTGGTCCTTCATGGCTTTGAGGAAGTCCTTCTCGCTCATCTGCCCGGACTTGGCGGACTCCTTGAGCCCCTTGTCGATGTCCTTGTCCGTCACCGAGATCTTGCGCTTGTCGGCTTCCTGGACGAGCACTTCGGTGCTCACAAGGTTCTCGGCGGTCTGCTTCTTCAGATCCTTCTCATCGACGGGCTGTCCCGACTGCTGCGCCTGCATCTGCATCTGCTGGTACTGGGTCTCGAAGAGAGGGACGAAGTCGTCCTTCATGATCTTCTCGCCGTTGACCTCGGCGACCACCTTGGGGATGTCCTTCGTGTTGGGCTTGCCCTGCTGGCCCTGCTCGCCGGAATCGGCGCCGGGGGACTGCTCGGCGGCAGCCGAGGACTCCTGCGGTTTCGCGTCGTCGCCCTGACTTCCGCACGCGGCCAGCGCCACCACGGAGACGGACATGGCCAGGCCCAGCAACCACCGGTTGGTTCGCACAATCACTCCTGCTCTCGGATACAGCCTGCCAGGCTAGCAGGGGCGACTCCCCGAAGAATGTGTGGAGTATGTGTGTCGCTTGGCAAGGGTGTTTGCATCGGGGTCTCGGGAGGCACATCAACCCAGCCGGCGGGTCCGCGATGAGGACTGCCCCGCGTCCGCCTCGGCGGGTACACTTCGGCTACCGGTCGGATGCGACCGGAGATCGACCATGAAGGGGGCCGAAATGGAGTCGACGTTCCGTGGGGTGTTCCTCACCTGCGCCGACGCCGAGGCGACCGCCGCCTTCTACCGTGACATCGCCGGTCAGCCGCTGACGACGGCCGGCAGTGATGAGTACACCTACTTCCTCGTTGAGACCGAGGGAGTCCAGATCGCCTTCCACTCCGCCGAAGCATTCGCCGACTATGCGTTCCCGCCGGTGGCCGAGTCGAACCTCACGCACCTGTATTTCCGGATCCCCGATCAGGCGGGGTTCCTCGAGCGGATCCGCCATGCGGGTGTGCCGATCGTCGCGGTCGACGATGTCGTCGTCACCGTCGAGGACCCCGACGGCCGAAAGGTCATGTTCGGCACCGCGTGAGGCACAGTTCTGCTCGAGACACAGGCAGAGAGCCGAGACCACGGTGCACACAGGTGTTTCGGCGCTCCACCGTTGGCTCGAAGGCAGATGCATGGTTCCAGGTGCTTCAGCGGTCCGCAGCGAGGATCGCTGAGAGTCCGGCTCTGAGATCGGCGACGAACTCATCGGGCATTTCGAGCGAGGGAAAGTGTCCGCCGCGATCCGCGGCTCTCCAGCGCACAATGGAGCGGTACCGGTGCTCTGAGAGGGCACGCGGATACTTTTCGATGTCGTACGGGTACATAGTGATCGCGGTGGGAACGTCGACGCGCAGGTCGGGGTCGAGAGAGTTGTGGCTTTCGAAGTAGATCCGCGCCGACGAGGCGCCTGTGCGCATCAGCCAATACAGGGAGACGTTGTCGAGCAGGCGGTCGCGGGAGATCGTCTCGAACGGGGAGTCTACGGTGTCCGTCCACTCGGCGAACTTGTCGAGGATCCACGCGAGTTGGCCGACGGGTGAATCGACGAGGGCGTAGCCGATGGTCTGCGGTCGCGTCGCCTGCTGGTGGGCATAGGCGGCCCGATGCGTCCAGAAGTCTTCGGCGTCGAGGGCCCAGGCACGCTCGTCTGCCGTCAGGCCCTCCAGTGAGGCTCCCGGGATTCCGGGCGCATAGGTGGTGTGGATTCCGATCAGGTGGTCGGGGAAGCGCCCACCGAGGATGGTTGTGATCACCCCACCCCAGTCGCCGCCGAAAGCCGCGAACCGGTCGTAGCCGAGCCTGCTCATGAGTGTCACCCACGCCTCGGCGATTCGATCCGTGGACCAGCCGGTGACACTCGGTCTGTCGCTGAACCCGAAACCGGGCAGCGAGGGCACGACGCAGTGGAACGCCGGTGCATCGGGATCTGTCGGCTCGGCCAGTTCGTCGACGACGTCGATGTATTCGGCGATGCTGCCTGGCCATCCGTGAGTGAGGATCAGCGGGGTCGCGTTCGATCGGGACGAGCGACGGTGGAGGAAGTGGATGCCCAGGCCGTCGATGGTGGTGCGGAATTGGCCCATGTCGTTCAGGCGGTCTTCGAAGTCCCGCCACGAGTAGACCGTTCGCCAGTAGTCGACGAGCTCCATGAGGTCGTTCAGCGGTATGCCTTGGTCCCACCGTCGCGGGTCGGGGCTTGGTCGAGCGACGGTCTCGGGTTCGGGCAGGCGGGCCGATTGCAGTCGGGCACGGAGATCGTCGAGGTCGGCTTCGGGAATGCGTGAGTCGAATCCCTGGATGGCTTCACTACTTAGGGCGGCGTCGGCTGCTTGGGCAATGTCGGCTGGTTGGACTTCGGTGGCTGGACGGGCGTCGTCGGAGTTGGGCATCACGGGTTTCCTCCTGGAGTCGGTGGCGGTTGCACGGAGAGCGCGAATGTGTTCGGTCAGCCGGCGGTGTGGATGCGAACCCCGTGTTCGTCGGGGCAGACACGGGGTGCGAGTTCCCATTCAGGTGTGTAGTCACCGGTGAATTGCGGTCGGTAGGGGATGACGGGTTCGGTGAAGAGTCCGTCGAGGCGTCCGACGAGGCGGTCGCGGACTGCGTCGAAGTCGTCGATCCGGTCGGCGCTGGGGGCGGCGAAGGGCTCGAGTACGCTCATGCCGGTGTAGGCGAAGGTGCCGTGGAGGAGGCCGAAGAGGAGTTCCCGGAGTTCACCGGACTTGCCTCGGGGCCCGATGGCCAGAGGACGATCGCCGAGGGTGGTGACGACGAGAGCCCGCTTGCCTGCGAACGGTCCCTGTTCGAAGCGAAGGCGGCGACCCGTGGGCGAGTCGGTGCCGAAGGCGAAGCCGCTGACAAAGACACGGTCGAACCAGCCTTTGAGGATCGCGGGCATCCCGTACCACCACAGGGGGAACTGAACCACAACAGCGTCGGCGCGCTGAAGCTTCTCCTGTTCGCAGGTGATCTCGTGCGGTTGGGTGCCGTCGACCTGGGCGGTGCGGGTGTCGGCGCTGACGCGGAAGCGGGCGGGGGCGCGGACGGAATCGGTGTCGGTCGCCTCAGCGCTCGGTTGATCGGTGCTCGCGAGATGAGCACCGTCGCTCCGATTCAGGACCGGATCCCAGCCCATGGCGTAGAGATCGGATGTCAGGACGGCATGGCCTGCCTCCCGCAGATGGGTGATTCCCGCGCTGCGCAGGCTTCCGTTGAGTGACCAGGGTTCGGGATGCGCGCTGAGCCAGAGGACTGTCCGAGGGGTGTTGTCTCCTTGCATGGTTCCATGGTTGCCGCTTAGCATAAGACTGTCTAGTACGGACATTTATGTCCCTGTGGAGGTGTGTATGCGGTTGCCTGTGCGTCGTGCGATGGAGGTCTGTCCTGTCGAGGTCGCGGTTTCGGCGGTCGGCGGCACGTGGAAGCTCACCATTGTCAAGCATCTCCTTGACGGGACGCGTCGATTCAATGAACTCGGTCGGTTGGTGCCGTTGGCGAATACGAAGACCCTCACTAGGCAGCTGCGGGAGCTCGAGGAGGACGCTGTGGTGTTGCGCACCGCCTACCCGGAAGTGCCGCCGAGGGTCGAGTACTCACTGACGGACCTGGGGCGCAGCCTTGAGCCGATCGTGATGGCGATGAATGAGTGGGGGAAGGACTTCGCGGCGAACCAAGCGGACTGAGCCTCCGAGAGAACTGAACCGGCAGGGCGAGCTGCTGGGCGGTGCAGGCAGCAGGGTCGATCGATCAATTCAGGTCAGGACGTTCTCGATACTCGGATACCGTGTTTGTCGAATCGTCGTCGTGTGTGAGCTGACGCTCCCATGAGCACTACTCGGGCGGCCGCTCGGGCAGTGGGTAGGTCGGTCAGCGAATCGGTGACAAATTCCACACGTTCGAGAGGAATGCCCAGACTGCGCAAGGCGTCCGCTTTTCGTGCTCCGACCCTGTGATCGGCAACTTTGGGTCCGGCTGTGGTGACTTCGAGTCGCGACGCGGAAAGCTCGTCGAAGGGGATTTCCGCGGTTGCAAGCAATGCCGAAGCGAGTCGATGCTCTGTCGCAGTGGCGATGACGATCCGTGAACCGTATGCGTGTTGGCGGCGAACGCGTTCGACGGCGTCACTGCGCATCCATCTCGAATCCGCACCGAACTTTTGGCCCAAGCGTTCGGCAAGCGTGCTGTAGTCGTCGTCGGACATGCCGGACAATGCGATCTCGGCAATGCGTCGTGAAGCCTGTGCCTTCCGCCCAGACAAGAAAGTCAGGCATGCCGGCAGCGCCCGGAGGAAACGCGATGGGGAGCGGACGAGTCGACCTATGACGAGAGCGGTGAACGTGTCCTTGCGAGTGATGACGCCGTCGAGGTCATAGACGACAAGCTCGGTTCTCTCCATGAACAGAAACGCTAGCAGGCTCACAAGATTGGCCGGGGACGAGAGTGGGACGAATACAGACGAGTTCCTGGAGGATGCTCGTCACTCGCTCGGTTCGTAGGCCGAATACACGATGCCGCTGGGGAAGGCTTTCGAATCGATGAGCCGCAGTCGGGGCGGTCTGGCCGAGTGTGCTCCGTCGTGGAAATAGCCGCGACCGCGGCCCTGCCAGACCGGGTAGGTGAACATCCGATACTCATCGATCAGCCCCTCGGCGATGAGCTCGTGGGCGAGGGTGATGCTGCCGGTGACGATGACGTCGCGGCCCGGTTCCTCGCGCAGGTCGGCGACCGCCCGCATGGGATCGGAGCTGATGATCTGCGTGTTCTGCCACCCCGGTTCGGCCAACGTCGATGACACGACGCGTTTGTCGACCTGATTCAGATGCTCCGCGATCCCGGTGGTGTCGTCGGTCTGGTCGGGCCAGTAGCCGCGGAAGTCCTCGAAGGTCCGCCGCCCGAGCAGCAGCACATCCTCATTCGCGGACTGCCGCATGAGTTCGGCGGAGAGTTCCTCGTCCTGGGCCTGCGGGTCGAACCAGTCGTCGAGCATCTCGACGCGACCGTCGAGGGTGATGTTCTGAGTGATGATGATGCGCACGGTCGGTCTCCTCGTTGAGTGACGTGGGGGGCCCACACTACTCACCGGCGGAGACCGGCGAAAGGGGCCGCGTCGACGTCTGGGAACTCGGTTCGAAGGCGCGATGCCGTTGGGGGACGGGAGTCGTCAGGTGAGGGATTCGGCGTGCTCGGACGTCTCGACCACCTCGGCGCGGGGGTGGTTGCGGCGGATGAACAGGACGACCAGCGCCCCGGCCAGGGCGGCACCGGCGCCGATGATGAAGCAGGTGCGGAAGGTCGTTTCGGCGGGAATGGCGACCGAACCCATCGGGATCGTCCGACTGGTGAGGACGATGGCCATGACGGCACCGGCGACGGTCGTGCCCATCGAGCGCATGAGCGAGTTCACGCCGACTCCGGCGCCGGCTTCCGAGGCGGGGGAGTTCTCGAGGATGAGCGTGGGCATGGCCGCATAGCCGATGCCGACTCCGGCCGAGGCGATGCACGTGGCGACCATGAGCTGCCAGGGTTCGCCGTCGAAGAAGACGGCGAAGACGTAACCCGCAGAGATGACGAAGGCACCCAGGGCCAAGGTCGCACGACCGCCGAGGGTGGTGAGCAGACGGCTCGAGATCGGAGTGAACGCAAGCATCATCAGTCCGCCCGGAGCCATCCACAGTCCGGCCTGCAGGATCGTCTGCCCGAGTCCGTAGCCGACCTCGGTCGGCATCTGCAGCAGCTGCGGGACGACGATCGACTGCGCCATCATACCGAAGCCGATGAGCAGCGCGGCGATATTCGTCAGCAGGATCGGGCGTTTGACGGTGGTGCGCAGATCGACGAGCGGATGGGGTGGCGGACCTCGTAGAAGCCCCAGCCGATGAGGACGATGAGGCCGCCGAGGATCGTGACCAGGGTCGACGGTGCGGTCCATCCCCAGTCGTTGCCCTTTGAGACGCCGGTGAGGATGCCGACGATGCCCAGGGCGAGGCCGATCGCGCCGAGGGCGTCGAATCCGGCACGGTCGACGGGTGCGACATGGGGCAGGGCCAGGGCCGAGAAGACGGTCATGAGGACGGCGAGGGCGGCGGAGAGCCAGAAGAGCATGTGCCAGTCGAAGTCCTGTGCGATCCATGCCGCGAGCGGCAGTCCGAGTGCGCCGCCGACGCCGAGGGTGGCGCTGATTCCGGCGACGGCGGAATTGCGCATGTGCGGTGGGGTGATCTCGCGGACGAAGCTGATGGCGACGGGGATGTAGCCCATGGCCACACCCTGGAGGACGCGGCCGATGAGGGCGGGGCCGATGCTCGAGAACAGGGCGCAGACGAGGGAGCCGACGACGAGGATCATCGCCGAGGCGACGAGGATCGGCTTGCGGCCGTGGATGTCGGCCAAGCGGCCGGAGACCGGCATCGACACGCCTCCCGCCAGGAGGGTGGCGGTGACGACCCAGGAGGCGTTCGCCGCCGAGGTGTTCAGCAGGTGCGGCAGCTCCGGTTGGATCGGAATGACCAGGGACTGCATGAGCGAGGCGCACAGGCTCGAGAACCCAAGCACCATGATGGCCAGGATCGGAGCCGCGGCCACCCTCGGCTCGGTCTTCGGTGTGGTTTCGGCATGGGGGTGCCTGGGCGTCTGAGGATGTGCCTGAGTCTGGTCGTCCAACCGGTGCTCACTTTCCGAGAAACAGTAATGTGTAATCTACACATTTAGCTTGTATGTAGACTACATACTTATGAGCGATGAAACAATCCCGCAGATTCGAACGAGGCGGAGGAGCGGCAGCGACGAGGCCCTCGTCGAATTCTCCGACCTGCCCCCGGCGCGGAGGATGGGAGTGCTCGTCACGAGGCTCGAACGAATTCGTCGAATGCAGACGAACCAGATGGATCTCGGTACAGCCGACTTGCGGATCCTCTGGTTGTTCGCCGATGGGCGGTCCCGCACGCTCAAGGAGATCTCCGAGGACCTCAGCCTCGAGCAGTCCACCGTGAACCGTCAGATCAACGCCGCCATCAACGAGGGTCTCCTGCAGCGTTCGCGGGAGGCCGGAAGCGCGGCGCGGCGGATCTCTCCGACCGTGCAGGGCGTCACCGCCTTCGAGCGTGATGTCGAGAAGTCACGTGCCGCGCTGCAGGTGGGACTCGACGCGCTCGGTGACGACGCCGAGGACTTCCTGGGCAGCTTCACCCGGCTTCTGGACGCCTACGAAGATGCCGTGCGCACGAACGGCGATACGGTGTGAGAGCTGGGATCGATCCGCCCGGCCTGGGCCCGTTGCTGAGGAGAGTTCATGACCGCCCCCGACTTCCGCGCAGAAGCGCACAGCCACCTCGGCGATCTCATTTCCCTGCGACGGAAACTGCACGCGAACCCCGAACTGGGATTCGACCTTCCCTTCACACAGCGCACGGTGCTCGACGAGCTCGCCGGGCTGGGGCTCGAGGTCACCACGGGTGAATCACTCACCTCGGTGGTGGCCGTCCTCAAGGGTGGGAAGCCCGGACCCGCGGTGCTGCTACGCGGGGATATGGATGCGCTGCCGGTCGTCGAAGACACCGGCCTGGACTTCGCGTCGACGAACGGGAACATGCACGCCTGTGGGCACGACCTGCATACGGCCGGTCTCGTCGGCGCCGCCCGCCTGCTCGCCGCGCACCGAGCGGAGCTCCCCGGGTCGATCATCTTCATGTTCCAGCCCGCCGAGGAGGTCGAGGGCGGGGCCGAGCCGATGATCGCCGAGGGCGTGCTCGAGGCCGCCGGTGTCCCCGTCGTCGCGGCCTACGGCATCCACGTCGAAGCCGGTCTCCGCGGTCGCTTCGCGACGAAGGGCGGGCCGCTCATGGCCGGGTTCGCCGATCTCAACCTGACCATCCACGGCGCCGGCGGACACAGCAGCCAACCGCAGTCGACTCGCGACCCCGTGCCGGCGCTCGCCGAGGTGGTGCTGGCCCTGAATACGATGACCGGCCGGTCCTTCGACATCTTCGATCCCGTCGTCGTCTCGGTCACCCAGCTCGCAGCCGCGCATGCCAGCAACGTCATCCCGGAATCGGCGAAGCTCACCGCCTCCATCCGCTTCCTTTCGGCCGAGTCTTTGGCGCTGCTGCAGGAGCGGGTGACGGAGATCGCCGAGAACATCGCCAGGGCGCATCGCTGCGCCGCCGAGGTGGACTTCCAGGTGGGATTCCCCGTGACCGTGAACGACCCCGCTGAGTCGGCGGTCGTGCTCGAGCGGCTGGTCTCGGCATTCGGGTCCGAGCGGGTCGTCGAGATGGAGCATCCGCGGATGGGGTCGGAGGACTTCTCCTTTGTACTCGAGAGAGTGCCGGGGACGTTCGTCTTCCTCGGCGCGACGCCCGAGGGCATCGACCCGGACGCGGAGACGAACCACTCGCCCAGAGCGGTCTTCGATGACGGACTGCTCGGCGATCAGGCCGCGGCGCTCGCCCACCTGGCATTTGCGCGGCTGGCGGACGAAGCGGAGCGGGGCTGAAGGCCAGCTGCTGATGTCGGACGTTACTGGTGCCGACTGCTGGGTGCCAGTTGCCAGCCACCAAAACACGTGGGCGCAGAATGATAGGTCGTAACCGGATACTTTCAGCGCCTCCTGAGTATCCGGTTACGACCTATGTTTCGGCTCGCACTATCCGAATGTGACCATTTCTCACCACTTCACCCGACTTTCGGCCTTGAGAAGCTCGGGTTCAGCGTGAGATCTGAGAGTCTCAGGTGGTGATGAGCCCGTGCGGGTCGAGGACGAACTTCTTCGCCACGCCCGAATCGAAGTCCGCGTACCCCTGCGGTGCGTCCTCGAGGCGGATCGGGGTCGCGTTGACGTTCTTCGCGATCGAGACCTTGTCATGCAGGATCGCCTGCATGAGGCCCCGGTTGTACTTCATCACCGGGCATTGGCCGGTCACGAAGACGTGCGACTTCGCGAAGCCGAGGCCGAAGCGCATCGACAGCGATCCTTCCTTGGCCGCTTCGTCGGGGGCTCCCGGGTCGCCGGTGACATAGAGTCCCGGAATGCCGAGGCTGCCGCCGGCCCGAGTGATGTCCATGAGCGAGTTGAGCACCGTGGCGGGAGCCTCGTGGCTGGCGTCCTTGCCGTGTCCGCGGGCTTCGAAGCCGACCGCGTCGATGCCGCAGTCGACCTCGGGCTCGCCGAGGATCTGGGCGATCTGGTCCTTCGGGTCGCCCTGGGAGACATCGACCGTTTCGCAGCCGAATCCGCGTGCCTGAGCCAGCCGGTCCTCATTGAGGTCGCCGACGATGACGCAGGCCGCGCCCAGCAGATGCGCCGAGGTGGCTGCGGCGATTCCGACCGGGCCGGCACCGGCGACGTAGACCGTCGAGCCCACGCCCACCCCGGCGCTGACGGCACCGTGGAAGCCGGTGGGGAAGATGTCGGAGAGCATCGTGAGATCGAGGATCTTCTCCATCGCCTGATCCTTGTCCGGGAACTTCAGGACGTTCCAGTCCGCGTAGGGCACGAGCACGTACTCGGCCTGACCGCCGACCCAGCCGCCCATGTCGACGTAGCCGTAGGCCGAGCCCGGGCGATCGGGGTTGACGTTGAGGCAGATGCCGGTCTTGCCCTCCTTGCAGTTGCGGCAGCGGCCGCAGGCGATGTTGAACGGCACGGAGACGAGGTCGCCGACGTGGACGAACTCGACATCGCGGCCGACTTCGACGACCTCTCCGGTGATCTCGTGGCCGAGCACGAGACCCTCCGGGGCAGTCGTGCGGCCCCGGACCATGTGCTGGTCGGAGCCGCAGATGTTCGTGGCCACGGTCTTGAGGATGACGCCGTGATCGACCGTGCGGCCGACGTTGGCGGGATTGACTCCCGGGCCGTCCTTGAGGACGAAGTCCGGGTACTCGGTGTCGACGACTTCGACCTTCCCGGGACCGGCGTAGCTGATTGCCTTGTTGCTCATCGTTGAGCCTCCATGTGTGCGAATGCGTGGGAGTTGTCGGACATGTGAGTGAGTCGGACGACGCCACTGACATATCAGTCTGACATCAGACGTAGATGCAGTCTCGCCGTCGTGGGAGAGCCGTGTCAAGACCCTCGGCGGAAGTTCATGCAGGCGCAGTGCGAGCGCTCGGCAACCCTCCCGTGAACCGGCCCGGAATCCTCCGCGAACTGGCCCGGAGTCCTCCCCTGGCCGGTCCGGAGTCCTCCGGGAATCGCTCAGGAGTCCTCGCGCAGGCGAGTCGAGAGGATGTGCTGCGACATGGTGCGCAGGTGCTGCATCGATTCCCGAATGAGCGGAGATCTGCGGCTGCCGGCCCGCACCGCTGCGATGATCTTCCGGCTCAGTCGGCCGGTTCCCGCGAGCCGGACACGGCGAACGTTCGCCTCTCCGGCGAGGCTGGACATCCGCGGCAGCAGGCTGACTCCGACGCCCGCACCGACGAGTGCCGCCGAGGTCTCCCACTCGACGGACTCGTGGGCCACCGTCGGGGTCACCCCGGCCGCGGTGAAGGCGGCGACGAAGAGCGAATGGTAGGGAGATCCCGGACTCGCGGTGATCCACTCCTCGCCGGCGAGTTCGCCGAGGGTCACCGATTCGCGATCGGCGACCGGATGGTCGGCGGGGACCATGACATCGAGGGGATCATCGAGCAGGTCGATGCTCTCGAACCGAGCATCGTCCTCGACCTGCACATTGCCCTGCATGGAGACGATGACAGCGAGGTCGATGCGCTCGGCGATGAGGAGTTCGAAGCAGCGCGTCGGACTAGCCTCGATGACGTGGACGCTGACCGTGGGGCGGGTCGTGCGCAGCTTGGCGGCCAGCGGTGCCAAGAGGTTCGACGAGGCGGTCGAGAATCCTCCGATGCCGAAATGCGTCGGCGCCTGGTCGCCGGACCCGAAGGCGCCGGCGCGGATGTCTTCCCAAGCGGCGGTCAGAGCGTCGGATCGCCGCACGAGATAGCGCCCCGTCGAGGTCAGGCGCAGGCCGCGCCCGTCCTTGACGAGCAGCGTCATGCCCAGGGACTGCTGCAGCTCTCTGAGCTGGCCGGAGACGGCCGACGGAGAGTACCCGGTGAGTTCGGCCGTGGCGGCGACGGTGCCGCAGGCGGCGAAGGTGCGCAGCGTCGCCAGACGAGGATCGATCATGAGTAACATTATGCAGTCATTCCGCACGATACTGAACAAAATCTCCCGCTTTTTCTGCAGTATCTTGGTCGCTAGTGTGACAGTCGAGCAGGTCCCGGCAAGCACGGTCCCCGCGGTCGTCGATGAGGAGTTCGCCATTCCGTTGTCGGGCCGGCGCAGGCAGGTATCTCGCATCCAGCAGACATCAAGGGAGATGACAATTGACTGCTACCAACCTGGCCCCGACGAAGAAGGGCTTTCCCGCCGGAATCACCGAGGAGCGGCTCGATGAGTTCCGGGTCCGGCTCGACACCCGTCGGGTCGGCTTCTCGCTCGAGGCGCCGTTCTACACGGACCCGAACATCTTCAACCTCGACATGCAGGCCGTGTTCGGACAGCACTGGGTCTTCGCATGCAGCGTCGCTGAGATCCCCGAGCCGGGTGACTTCGTCACGCTCGACTACGGTCCGTATTCGATCATCGTGCTCCGCAACGACGACGGCGGCGTCAACGTCATCCACAACGTGTGCCGGCATCGCGGCGCCCGCGTGCTCACTGAGCTCAAGGGAACGACCGGCAACCTCGTCTGCGGCTACCACTCCTGGACGTACTCTCCCGAAGGTGACCTCATCCATGCTTCGGCTCCCGGCGAGATGACCTTCGACAAGTCCTGCTACTCGCTCAAGCGGGCTCACGGCACGATCGTCGCCGGTCTGGTGTTCCTCTGTCTGGCGGAGGAGCCGCCCACGGATTTCCACGAGACGGCGAAGATCTTCGAGCCCTATGTCGGCCCGCATGAGCTGGCGAAGACGAAGGTCGCCTACCAGCAGAACATCGTCGAGGAGGCCAACTGGAAGCTCGTGATGGAGAACAATCGCGAGTGCTACCACTGCGATGGTCACCCGGAACTCGCCTGTTCGCTGTTCCCGACCTGGGGACTGACCGATGAGACCATCCCGCCCCACCTCGAAGACGTCTGGGATCGCAACCAGCAGGCCCAGGCCGCTTTGGAGTACCGCTGCCGCCGCTACGGACTGCCCTATGACGTCGTCGAGGAGCTCGACACCCGCATCGGCGGGATCCGCATCTCCCGGGAATCCCTCGACGGGCAGGGGGAGTCCTTCTCGGCCGACGGACGCAGGCTCTCGAAGAAGCTCCTCGGCGATCTGCCGGACTTCCGACTGGGTCGCTGCTCGATGCACCTGCAGCCGAACTCCTGGTTCCACCTGCTGGCCGATCACGTCGTCACCTTCGCCGTCTTCCCGATCGGCACGGACAAGACCCTCGTGCGCACGACATGGCTCGTCGCCGACGATGCGGTCGAAGGGGTCGACTACGACCTCGAGACGCTCACCCACACCTGGAAGCAGACGAACCTGCAGGACAAGGCCTTCGTCGAACTCTGCCAGCAGGGGGCGGCGAGTCCGTTCTACGAGCAGGGGCCCTATATGAAGAGCGAGTACCAGGTCGAGGCCTTCATCAACTGGTACGTGCAGCGGATGCGGGAGCACGTGGGATGAGATCCTCCGCAGTGCCCGCGCTGCCGTTGGCCCAGCGGGTCCGAGGCCTGGAGATGCCGTGGAACCGCGTGCTCTCGGGTACCTCCGGCCCGGCCGGAGCCGCCACCGCCTTGGGGCCCTGGCATCCGCAGGAGTTCACGGCCGAATGCGTGGAGACCATCCCCGAGGCGGGAGGAATGATGGTCTTCGTCTTCCGTCGCACGGACGGTGCGCCCCTGGCGTTCCGATCGGGGCAGTACATCAACATCGACTTCCCCGCTGACGGACCGCATGCGGAACCGGTGTCCCGCAGCTACTCGATCTCCTCGGCGCCGACCGAGCCGTGGACATTCTCGATCACCATCAAACGGGATCCCCAGGGGAAGGTCTCGCAGTGGGCGCACGCGAACATCAGGCCCGGCACGACGCTGGACATGCTCGGGCCGGTCGGTGCCTTCCACCTCGCCGACTACGATCGCCGGGCCCGTCTCCTGCTCTTGGCGGCCGGAGCCGGCATCACCCCGCTGATGTCGATGATCCGCACCGTGCATTCGCTGCCCGGCCAGGCCGATGTCGTCCTCGTCTACCATGGTGCGGCACCGGACTCCTTCGCCTTCTCCGACGAGCTCGACTTCCTCGCCACGGTGGACTTCCGGATCAAGGTCGTCTACTGCCTCGGCGATCGGGAGTGCGACGAGGAGTGGCCGGGTCGGACCGGTCGGCTGTCGGCATCGCTGCTCGATGACCTCGTCCCCGACGCGAACGGCCGGCAGGTCTTCGCCTGCGGCCCGGAGGGGTATCTCAACTCGGCGACCGACCTGCTGCGCGCCGTCGGAGTCGATGACACCTCGGTGTTCATGGAGTTCTTCTCCGGCGACCGCGAGATCCGGGCCGAATACGCCGAAGAGGTCGCCATCGCCGGTGAGATCGCCGAGGAGATCGCGGCGTCGACCGAGGAATACTACGAGTCCCAGCCGGCCGCGCTTGACATGTACGAGCCCGAGTACGACGCCGACGGTCCGATCGAAGCCACGGGTGCGCCGATCGAAGCCGTCGATGCCGAGGCGGTCGTGCCCGACGAGGAGCCGAGCCCCGCCTCGGCGACGGATTCGAACGAAGATGACGAAACCGCCGTCGTCGACCCCGCCGTCCTGCCTACTGTGGGGGAGGGGGAGCACACGATGTCGTTCGTGCGCTCGGGTCTCAACGTCCGCATCGGGGATGAGGAGACCGTGCTCCAGGCCGCGCGGAAGGCGGGAGTGAAGATTCCCGCGAACTGTCAGGAGGGCATGTGCGGCTCCTGCAAGTCCATCAAGCTCGACGGTGACGTCGAGATGAATCATCAGGGCGGCATCCGCGCCAGAGAGATCGACGCGGGCAAGTTCCTGCCGTGCTGCTCGACGGCGAAGTCCGACCTCGTCATCGACGCCTGAACCGGTCGGTTCGGGCACAGTCGCCGAGTGAGTCGAAGGAGACCACATGACACAGCAGAAGGACATCGATGGCATCGACCCCGTCCGCCCCGATGTCTCCGCTCGCCGAATCGGTGAGGGGAGCATCTCGGTCGACGAAGCTCCACTGAACCGACTCGTCATCGTCGTGGCGATCGCGGCTTTCGGTGGTATCTTCATCGACGGCTACATCCTCGGCGTCATCGGCGGAGCGGTCGGTCCGGCGGCGGCCGAACTGGAGCTCTCGGCACTCGGCCAGGGGCTCATTGCGGCCAGCGCACTCATCGGCATCTTCATCAGCGGACTGTTCTTCGGGCGCATCGCCGACCGTTACGGACGCAAACGGGTGTTCTTCTGGAACCTCGTCGGCTTCGTCCTCGTCTCACTGGCTCAACTCTTCGTCGTCGGCACGTGGGATCTCGTGGCGATGCGGCTGCTGCTCGGTCTGCTCATCGGCGTCGAGTATGCGGTCGGCACGGCACTGCTCGCGGAGTTCACTCCGCGTCGTCACCGCAGCGTCCTGCTCGGCTCGATTGCCGCCTTCTGGTTCATCGGCTTCATCTCAGCCTTCGTCGTCGCCCACCTCTCGAGCCCCGACTCCTGGCGTCTGCTGTTGGCAAGCAGCGCGCTGCCGGCGTTCGTGGTGCTCATCGTGCGGATGGCACTGCCCGAGTCTCCGCGGTGGCTGCAGGCGCAGGGGCGCACGGAGGAAGCACAGGCGATCATCTCCGCGCACTATGGGCCGCAGTACGCGCTGCCACCTGCCCCCGCAGAGGTCGTCAAGACTCGGCTGCGCGACTTCTTCGCTGAGAACGACACCCGCACCATCGTGTATTCCGGACTGTTCTGGTTCTGTCAGGTGGGACCGTTGTTCGCGATCTTCACGTTCATCGTTCCTGTCCTCGGCGACCTCGGCCTGAATAACGGATTCTCGACGGATCTGCTCATGAACGGGCTCCAGCTCCTCGGCGCCGGTGTGGGACTGTGGCTTCTGTGGCTGCTGCCACGCCGCACCTTCGTGAACTGGACCTTCGCTCTCATGGTGGTTCTGCTCGTCTTCCTCGGCGGGTGGACGGAACTGCCGCCGCTGGTGACTCTCATGGTCTTCGGAGCCTTCGTGCTCATCATCACCGCTTCGAACAGCATCCAGTACGTCTACCCGCCGGAGATGTTCGTGACTCGCTTCCGCAGCACCGGCGTCGGCTATGCCGCGGCATTCAGCCGTGTCGGGGCCGCTGGAGCCACTTATCTCTTCCCGGTCACGCTCGACCACCTCGGGGTATCGAGCACCCTGCTCATCGCGGCGATCTTCCCACTCATCGGGTTCATCGCTTCGATCTTCTGGGCACCGGAAACCAAATACTCCGCATTGGACGCCTGAGCGCTGCTCGAGAGCCCACTGCGACATCACCCTCCACCACCCTCACCAACAAGGAGTACTCTGTGCCGAACGCATCACCACGAGTCGTCATCATCGGAGCCGGCATCGTCGGCGCCAATCTCGCCGACGAACTCGCGCAGTTGGGCTGGACCAATACGCTCGTCGTCGAGCAGGGCCCGCTGGTGATTCCCGGCGGATCGACCTCGCACGCGCCGGGACTCGTCTTCTCCTCGAACCCCTCGAAGTCGATGACCGAGTTCGCGCAGTACACGATCGAGAAACTCACGTCTCTCACCGGCCCCGACGGTCGCGGCTCGTTCCTGCCCGTCGGCGGACTCGAGGTCGCCACGACCGAAGAGCGGCTGCAGGATCTGCACCGACGGGCCGGTTGGAACCGGTCCTACGGCGTCGAAGCCCATGCCATCGACGCAGATGAGTGCGCGAAGCTCTTCCCCATGCTCGACCGGGACATGGTCCTCGGAGGGCTGCTCACCCCCGGCGACGGACTCGCTCTGGCCGCGAAGGGCACCCAGCTCGTCATTGACCGCGCCCGAGCCGCAGGAGTCGAATTCCGTGACCGGACGACGGTTACCGACATCGAAACGACCGGCGGCAGGGTCAGCGCCGTCATCGCCGGTGAGGATCGGATTCCTGCCGACATCGTCGTCTCCTGCGCCGGATTCTGGGGCCCGAAGATCGGTGAGATGGTCGGCACGACGATTCCCCTGCTGCCCTTGGGCCACCAGTTCGCGTGGACGACCGAGGTGCCGTCCCTCGTGGGGAAGAACGAGCTGCCGGCCGGGGCTCAGGCTCCGATCCTGCGCTACCAGGACAAAGACCTCTACTTCCGCGAGTGGGGCGAGCGGATCGGCATCGGCTCCTATGCTCACCGCCCGATGCCCGTCGACCTCGACACTCTGCGGACCTACTCGCCCGAGGAGATCACGGAGGAGGTCATGCCCTCGAGCCTCGACTTCACTCCGGAGGACTTCGTCCGCGAATGGGAGGCCAGCCAGGAGCTGCTGCCGGAGCTCGCGCAGACACAGGTCCAGCGCGGCTTCAACGGCATCTTCTCCTTCACCCCCGACGGCGGATCGCTCGTGGGCCAATCGCGGGAGGTCGACGGGTTCTTCGTCGCCGAGGCGGTCTGGGTCACCCATGGTGCCGGCATCGCGAAGGCCGTGGCCGAACTCATCGCCCTCGGACGCTCGAACACCGACCTGTCCGGCATCGACCTCAACCGCTTCGAGGACGCGCTGACGACACCCGAGTACGTCAGCGAGACCTCGCAGCAGAACTTCGTCGAAATCTACGACGTCATCCACCCGCTGCAGCCGCGCGTATCACCGCGTGACCTGCGGCTCAGCCCGTTCAACGAACAGCAGAAGGCCCTCGGCGCGTTCTTCCTCGAGACGAACGGGTGGGAGCGCCCGCACTGGTACGAAGCCAATGCCGCTCTGCTGAACGAGCTGCCGGAGGAGTGGAAGGCACCGCCGCGGGACGAATGGGCCGACAGGTTCCACTCGCCGATCGCAGCGGTCGAAGCCTGGAAGACGCGGACGAATGTCGCCATGTACGACATGACCGCGCTCAAGCGCTTCGAGGTCAAAGGCCCGGGCGCCGGCGAGCTGCTCCACGGACTGACGACCTCGTCGATGCTGCGCAAACCCGGCGCCGTCAGCTACACCCTGCTGCTCGACGAGGCCGGCGGCATCACGAGCGACATCACCGTCGCGATCCTCGACGAAGAGACCTACCAGGTGGGAGCGAACTCGAACATCGACTTCGCCTCCATCACCCGGGCGGCCAAGCACCAGAGCGCGGCCGACCCGAGCAAGTGGGCCACCGTGCGAGAGACGACCCCGGGCACCTGCTGCATCGGACTGTGGGGACCGCTCGCCCGCGAAGTCATCTCTGAGGTCAGCGACGACGACCTCAGCAACGACGGACTCAAGTACTTCCGCACCAAGCAGATCACCCTCGGCGGCATCCCCGTCACAGCGATGCGCCTGTCCTATGTGGGAGAGCTGGGATGGGAGCTCTACACCTCCGCTGACCTGGGGCATCGCCTGTGGGACGTACTGTGGGACGTACTGTGGGAAGCCGGTCGGGACTACGGCCTCATCGCCGCAGGACGCGAGGCCTTCAACTCGCTGCGCCTGGAGAAGGGGTTCCGGTCCTTCGGCTCCGATATGACCAGCGAACACGAACCGATGCAGGCAGGACTCGGCTTCGCGGTCAAGGCTTCGAAGACCGATGACTTCCGCGGAAAGGCCGCCCTCGCGGACCGGGCTGCGGCGGCCACGCAGAAGCTGACATGCCTGACGCTCGATCGGCGCGAGGACGTCGTGCTGGGCAGTGAGCCCGTGTACCTGATGGCGAGCTCCGCGGGGACGGCCGATGCGGAGGTGGGCACCGCCTCGGCGACGGGGCGGACGCCTGCCTCGACGGGCGGTGCGGACGGCTATGTCACCTCGGCGGCCTATGGGTACTCGATCGGGAAGTCGATCGCCTACGCCTGGCTGCCGAACACACTGAGCGTCGGGGACGGCGTCGAGATCGAGTACCTCGGGCGCCGTCTGCCGGCCACCGTCACGGCCGAACCCATCTTCGACCCGGAGATGACGCGCCTCAAAGGTTAGGTGGGCAGGCACTCCGGCTGCAGGGGCCGGAATTCATCGAAAAACGCATTGAGTGTCGAGAAACGGGTGTGCGCACGCGTGTCTCGGCACTCCGCGCGTGTCTCGGCGGGCACGTGCTGAGCTGCGGCGGCGAGGGGAGACGGAGGGACTGCCACGACACCGATGTTCCATATCGTGGATTTTCTTTGACCATCTGATGGGACCGGGAAAGTATGAGGGACAGTGCTCGTCCCGCAGAGCCCGGTACCCGAAGGAGTGTCCATGTCAACGCCTGCAATCATCGGCTGGTCCCACGGCAGGTTCGGCCGGTCCGAGTCACCGCTGCCGCAGATGATGGCCGACGTCGCCCGTGATGCCATCGCCGATGCTGGCCTCGAGCCGACCGATATCGACGTCATCCACGTCGGCGTATTCAACAACGGACTCTCCCGCCAGGGCTTCGAAGCCGCACTGCCGGGCACCGTGTTCCCCGAACTCGCCCGCATCCCGGCCCACCGGCACGAGAACGCCTGTGCCACCGGATCCGCCGCGATCTTCGCCGCCCACGACACGATCGCCGCCGGCCGCCACCGCACCGCGCTGGTCATCGGCGCCGAACGCATGACCCAGGCCTCGGGCCACGACGTCAACGAAGTGCTGCTCAGCGCGAGTTTTCGCGAAGAGGAAGAGCACCTGAAGTCCTTCGCCGGAGTATTCGGCGAGATCGCCCGACAATACTTCGACCGCTATGGCGATCATTCCGAGGCCCTGGCGAAGATCGCCGCGAAGAACCACGCCAACGGCGCACAGAACCCATTGGCCCACATGCAGAAGGACCTCGGCTTCGACTTCTGCAACACCGTCGGTGCCACCAACCCCTACGTCGCCGAACCCCTGCGCCGCACCGACTGCTCGATGGTCTCCGACGGTGCCGTCGCCCTGGTCATGGGCGCCGAGGAGGTCGCCGCCTCCGCCCCGCAGGCCGTGACCTGGCGCGGAATGGGCAACGCCAACGACGTGATGCCGCTGTCACAGCGTGATCCGCTGGAGATGGCCGGCGCCCGCGCGGCCATGGACCAAGCGCTGCAGTCCGCCGGCATCAGCATCGATGCCCTCGACCTCCTTGAGACCCACGACTGCTTCACAATCGCCGAACTCCTCGAATACGAAGCCTTCGGACTCGCCGCCCCAGGTCAGGGCCACACCCTCCTCGACGAAGGTGCGACCGCCATCGACGGCCGCCTGCCCGTCAACCCCTCCGGCGGGCTCAAAGCCAAGGGGCACCCCATCGGCGCCACCGGAGTGTCCATGCACGCCCTGGCCGCCGCCCAGCTGACCGGCCGCTCGCCCGGCATCCAGATCGAGGACCCGGAACTCGCGGGAGTCTTCAACATGGGCGGCGCCGCCGTGTCGAACTTCGCCTCCGTGCTCGAGCGCGTTCGCTGATGCGCACAATCTCCCAGACCTCCCCGGCCAAGGACTTCACGCCCACACCTCGGCGCGGGGTCAACGTCTCCCACTTCCTCACACAGACCGCCCGACGCCTGCCCGAGCGGCTTGCCGTCGTCGACGACGATCACGGGCAGCGCTGGACCTGGGCCGAACTCGACGCCCGCGCCGAGGCGCTCGCCGCCGCCCTCCAAGCAGGCGGGGTCGGCCGTCGCGACACCGTCCTCCTGCTCTCGGCCAACCACGCCGAGGTGATCCAGTCCTTCTGGGGGATCCTCCGTGCCGGAGGCGTCATCGCCCCACCGAACGCGGCCTTGTCGACCGAGGAGCTGCTGGGCATCAGCGCCGAGGTGGCCCCCGCCGCCGTCATCGCCGACCGTGCCCACTCCGACTTCGTCACCGCGCTGGTGGCCGAAGGCTTCACCGGCCCCGTCCTGTGGATCGGCGAGCTGCCCTCATCGAGCGGACCACTTCGCGCCGAGGGGACCGGCTCCAACGAGTCCTCTCGACGCGAAGCGGTCCGCTCGGCGCACGCCCCCGCGGCCGTCGACTCCACCGTCGACGAAGACGACCCCTGCTGGTACTTCTTCACCTCCGGATCGACCGGCCGGCCCAAGGCCGCGACGTTCACGCACCGCCACCTCGGCGCGGTGCTGGCGAACCATCGCTGCGACCTCTTCCCCAACGAGGACGAGACCGGAGCTTCCCTCGTGCTCGCGCCGCTGTCGCACGGGGCGGGCATCCACATGCTCGCGCAGGTCTTCGGCGGCACCCCGTCGATCATCCACCCTGGCGGCAAGCCCAGCCAGGAGTCGCTGTGGCCGGCCATCGACGCCTACGGCATCACGAACGCCTTCACCGTGCCGACGATCCTCAACCGCATCGTTGCCGGCTGCCCGGCCGGACGCGGACCCGAGGACCACACCTTGGAGCGCATCATCTACGCCGGTGCCCCGATGCTCGCCGCCGACCAGGCACGTGCTCTCGAGCGTCTCGGCCCCTATCTCGTCCAGTACTTCGGGCTCGCCGAGGTGACCGGAGCGATCACGGTCCTCGGTCCCGACGACCACGGCCGGATCCCCGTCGACTCCGCTGGCATCGGCACCTGCGGGCGTGCCCGCACCGGAGTCGAGATCATCATCCTGAACGACACAGGCGCGGAACTGCCCGTCGGCGTTCAGGGCGAAGTCTGCGTGGCCGGGCCGACCGTGTGCGCCGGCTACCTCGGCCGTCCCGATGCGAACGCCGAATCCTTCGCAGGAGGCGTCTTCCACACCGGCGACATCGGCTACCTCGACGCGGCCGGCTACCTGTTCCTCACCGGCCGGAAGTCGGATATGTACATCTCCGGGGGATCGAACGTCTATCCGCGTGAGATCGAAGAACTCCTCCTCACCGACACCGAGGTGGCCCAAGCCGTCGTCGTCGGCGTGCCCGATCCGCAGTGGGGAGAGATCGGCGTGGCCGTCATCGAACGGACGGTCCCCGCCGCTGCCGATGACCTGGAGGAACGACTGGATCGGCTGTGCCGATCAAGGCTCGCCGCATACAAAGTGCCCAAGGAGATCCACTTCGTCGAGACCATGCCGGTCACGGCGTACGGCAAGCTCGCCCGCAAGGAGATCAAGGCCGAATATTCGCAGGGACGGGGCAGCGCACGATGAACACGGCAGGCAGGCTGGCGGGCACGACGATCATGGCGATCGGGTGCGGCACCCCGGACGGGGAGGTCAACAACGGCTTCGCCGCAGCGATCGCGTTCCTGCGCGAGGGTGCGCGCGTGTGCATCGTCGACCGCGATCCGAACGCCCTCGACCAGGCACAGCGCGCCCTCGCCGAGGCGGCCGCCCGGCCCGAGACCGACCGCGGTGGCCACGGCGGGCAGGGCCGCCTCGGCGGGGTCGATCTGGAATCCCACCTGACCACGGCCGTCGCCGATGTCGCCGACGAGGACTCCCTGGCCGCGGCCTTCGCCCACTGCGCCGAGCGCCTCGGCGGACCGTCCGTGCTCCACTTCAACGTCGGCGTCGTCGTCAACGGGGGAGTCGACGAACTTCCCAGCGAGGGTTTCCGCCGGGCACTCGACATCAACCTCACCGGCGCGTTCACCGCGATCAAACACGCGCTGCCGCACATGCGTGCCGCGGGCACCGGGTCGATCATCACGGTGTCCTCGATCGGCGGGATGCGCTACATGGGGTATGACTACCCGGCGTATGCGGCCTCGAAGGCCGGGCTCATCGAACTGACGAAAGTCGTCGGCGCGCAGTACGCGGGCGAGGACATCCGCGCGAACTCGATCGCCCCGGGCCTCATCGAAACCCCGCTCATCCACCGTTCGATCACGGGCCACTACGACTCGGTCGAGGACATGCTCGCCGCCCGGCACGCGCAGTCGCCGACGGGGGCGATGGGCCGGCCCGAAGACGTCGCGGATCTCGCGGTGTTCCTCGCCTCGGACGAATCGGCCTACATCAATTCCACGCTCATCCCCGTCGACGGGGGACTGACCCACTGGGCGGGGATGCCGAAGCGGTGACCGGCGGGGCCGCCTCGGGGCAGCAGCGCGCCGAGAGACCACGAATGTGACAGGGAAATAGGGAGATGAAGGAGGCAATGGTGCCGAGAACACGGACGACGAGAACCATGCTCGTGTGGTCCGCCGTGCTGATGGTGTGCGCCCTGCTGCTGGCGGGGTGCGGAACGAACTTCGGCACCACGGACGACGGCAAGCAGCGCTACCGGTGGAAGATGACGGTGACGACCGGGTCGACCTCGACGTGGTACCTCGCGGCGGAGAAGTTCGCGAAGGATCTCGAGGCGGAGACCGACGGGCGGATCACCATGAAGGTCTTCGGCAATGAACGGCTCTCCGCCGGTGAAGCCACCGCCGGTGTCGAACAGCTCATGGACGGGGCGAAGGACTTCTCCTACAACTCGCCGATCATCTACGCCGGCGTCGACCCGCGCTTCGGTGCCGTGACCGCGCCGTTCATCTTCGACACCGTCGAGGACGGGCAGAAGGCGCTCGCCGGCGAAGGCGGGGACGTCTACGGCGATTACCTCGCCGAACGCGGAGTGCACCTGCTCGGCTTCGGCGAATCCGGGATGCGGCAGCTGACGAACACGCACCGGCCCATCCACACCCCCGAGGACATGCGGGGCATGAAGTTCCGCATTCCCGGCTTCGGCATGTACACCGACCTCTACCGGCAGATCGGGGCGAACCCGACGACGATGCCCTTCGGCGAGGTCTTCACCGCCCTGCAGCAGGGAGCGATCGACGGGCAGGAGAACCCGATCGACGTCATCTACTCGGCGAACCTGCAGGAGGTCCAGCCGTACCTGACACTGTGGAACTACTCCTACGATCCGCTCATCCTCGGCGTGAACAAGGACCTCTTCGACTCCCTGACGCCGGAGGATCAGAAGCTTGTCACCCGCCTCGCCGGTGACGCCAACGAGTTCCAGATCGAGAAGAACCGCGACGGCGAAGAGAAGCTCATCGCAGAACTCAAGGACTCCGGCATGGAGGTCAACGAACTCAGCGATGAGGAGAAGGACGCCTTCCGCACGAAGCTGAGTCCGATCTACAGCGAATACCGCAAGGTCTGGGGACCGGACATGGCCCAGGCGTTCATTCCGAAAGGACTGTGAGATGAGAGCCATCAGATTCTTCGAGGACTGGGTCGTCATCGCCTCGTTCATGGTGATCGTCCTCGTCACCTTCGTCAACGTCCTCTCCCGTTACATCTTCAAGGCCTCACTGGCCTTCTCCGAGGAGATCACCATCAACCTCCTCGTCGTGCTCACGATGATGGGAGCCGTCGTCGGGATCCGCCTCGGCGCGCATCTCGGGTTCACCTACCTCGTCGAGCACGCGAAGGGCCAGGTCCGCCGCTTCCTGCTCATCGCCGGCACCGTGCTCATCGTCGCCTTCCTCGCCGTGCTGCTGATCTGGGGCGGCGAGATGACGATCGCGCAGGGTCTGCGCGGCCGGGCCACCCCGTCGCTGGGGATCCCGCAATGGCTGTTCACCCTGTCCATCCCGCTGGCCGGTGCGCTCGGAGTGCTGCGCAGCATCCAAGCCCTGCGGACGGCTCTGCATGAGGACACCTCCGCCGAGGCGGTCATCGAGCGCCTCGCCGTCGAAGCCGCCCCGGTCATCGACGCTGACGAATTCCAGGGAGGCCGGAAATGATCACGCTCCTGCTCTTCGGCAGCTTCTTCCTCTTCCTCGGCCTCGGGATCCCGGTGGCCTTCTCCCTCGGCCTGGCCGCCGTCGTCACCCTCGTGACCACCGACGGCATTCAGGTCCTCGATGTCGTGCCCTCGGTGATGTTCCCGTCGATGAGTTCGGGCACGCTGCTGGCGATCCCGTTCTTCATCCTCGCCGGCATCGTCATGCAGTACACGGGCATCTCGCAGCGGCTCGTCGACCTTGCGTTCCTCATCTTCGGCCGCCTGCGCCACGGCCTGGCCGCGGTGACGATCATCTCCGCGTTCTTCTTCTCCGCGATCTCCGGATCAGGGCCTGCCACCGTGGCGGCGATCGGTGCGATCCTCATCCCGGCGCTCGTGCGCAACGGGTACCAGAAGAAGCACGCGGTCTCCCTCGTCGCGGCCTCCGGATCGATGGGCATCGTCGTGCCGCCGTCGATCGCGTTCATCATCTTCGCCGTCGTCGCCGCCGAGTTCGGATCGATCTCGATCTCCCGGCTCTTCATCGCCGGCATCGTGCCCGGCATCATCATGGCTCTCGCCTTCTTCATCGCCGCCCTGTTCGTGCCCCGGGTGCGTGAACTGGCCGGCCTGCCGGTGAAGGCGAAGACCGACACCGAGGCGGCCGCCGGGTCCGGTGCGACCGGACCGGCAACCGGCGCCTCCACGTCGGCAAATGCTGCGTCCGGGTCGGCGAACGGTGCGTCCGGAACCGGCGGTTCGGGTGACAGCGCGGCAGGGTCGAAGACGCAGCTGCTGACGACGAACGGGAAGGCCGCCTCGGCGAGTTCCGGGGTCTCCGGTTCAGGACCGGTCGGGTCTGGGGACCCGACTGCCACGGTCGATCCCGAGGGCGGGTTCGGGGAGATCCTCACCGCTCTGGTCAAGGCGATCCCCGGTCTGCTCATCCCGGTGATCATCCTCGGCGGGATCTACGGCGGCATCTTCACCCCCACCGAGGCGGGAGCCGTCGCATCCGTGTACGCGCTCATCGTCGGGGTGTTCGTCTACCGGGAACTGACCTGGAAGGACATGCCGAAGGTGTTCCTCGAATCCGGGGTCTCGACCGCGGTCATCATGTTCATCGTCGGCGTGGCCAGCCTGTTCTCCTACGTCATCACCGTCGAAGGGGTGGCCGATCGGATCTCGTCCGCGGTGCTGTCGGTGACGGACAACAAGTACCTCATCCTCGCGGCGATCACGATCATCCTGCTCATCGTCGGCGCCTTCGTCGACGCGATCAGCGCGTTCTACCTGTTCATCCCGATCCTCGTGCCGATCCTCATCGGCGTCGGTGTGGATATGACGACGATCGGTGTGTTCATGACCGTCAACCTCGCCATCGGTCTATTCACCCCGCCGGTGGGACTCAACCTCTACGTGGGCGCGGGCATCGGGAAGATCAAGCTCGAGGAAGTGGTGCGCGGGATCGTGCCGTTCCTCATCTGCGCGATCATCGCCCTGCTGCTCATCACCTACATCCCGGCGCTGTCGAACTGGCTGCCCGATCTGCTCGGGGTCGGGTAGACGGGGCTGCCGCCGCGGCATCGGCGCCTTCGGGTGCCGGTGCCGGGTGAGTTCGACCGGGCGCCGGACGGCGCTTCACTCAATTCTTCTCAAAGGAGAGTCATGGAACCGTATCTGCTCACGAACAAGACCGCGCTGGTCACGGGTGCCGCCCAGGGCATCGGTCTGGCCATTGCCACGGCGTTGGCCGACAGGGGCGCCTCGGTCGGTATCGTCGACCTCAAGGGTGCCGAGGATGCGGCGGCGGGCCTGGCGCAGACGTACCCCGAGCAGCGGTTCGCCGCGTTCTCCCTCGATGTCCGTGACGTCGACGAGGTGACCGCCGCGGTGGGGTCGTTCGTCGAGACCTTCGGCTGCCTCGACATCCTCGTCAACAACGCGGGCACGGCCGCGCGCATCGGCATCGACGAGATCACCGCCGAACAGTGGCAGCGCGACATCGAGACCAACCTCGGCGGGACGTTCAATTTCATCAAGGCCGCCGTCCACCCGCACATGGCCGAGGCCGGTTGCGGGTCGATCATCAACATCTCCTCGATCTCGGGCATCAACGGCGGAGCGGTCTCCGACGGGGAGGCCGGTGCCCGGTCCGGCCCTGCCTATGCGGCGAGCAAGGGCGGGATCATCGCCCTGACGAAGTGGGTGGCCAAGGAATACGGCCGGCAGGGCATCCGCTGCAATTCGGTGGCGCCCGGCCCGGTCGAGTCCGCGCTCACTGTCGGGCAGACGTACGACACCTCGGGGCAGGCGCTCGACCGCATGGGTCAGCCGAATGAGATCGCCGAGGCGGTCGCCTACCTCGCCACCGACGGTGCCGCGTTCACGACCGGACAGATCCTGCGTGTGGACGGTGGGGCCGTGATGTCGTGAGCTGAGTCTGAGCCTCTGCGGGGACGCCCCGGTGTACGAAGGTGCCGGGGCGCCTTTATGAGCTGGTCAGCGGGTGCGTTTCAGGCCGTGCGGCGAACGAAGAGTTCGAAGGTCACGGCCACGGGATTGGCGCCGGGTTCGAGGGTGCCTCGGGTGACCTGGCCCGCGACGTCGACGACTTCTCCGGTGAGGACGACCTGCGGGGCTGCGTCCTGCGCGCCGGTCGGGCTCGACCCGAGTGAGGTCGCCGTGGTTGAAATCGCCCCGGTCGAGGTCGCTCCGGTCACGGTGCCGCTCAGGTGCGTGAACTCGACGGCTGGCCACGGAGCAGAGCCGTCGACGAAGACCGCTCCGGTCGTGCTTCCGAGGCTCGCGGTCACCTCGGCGGAGTCGAAGCCGGCGCTCCGGCAGACGGCGAGCACCGCCTCGTCGAGGATCTCACCGGGACGAATGCGCGAGACCACGGCATCGGGTGGGCCCGGGGTCAGGCGGTCCGACTCGGATGGAGTCGGTGCGGCCGTCGGGCTGGGGGAGGCCGGTTCGTCCGGGTGAGGAGCGAAGGCGGAGAACCCGGTTTCGGCATCGACATCGCTGATCAGCCGGGCATCGGGCAGCGCGAACACGCGGACCCGCAGACCCTCCGGCCCGGCAAGGGTGCCCGGCAGCAAGTGGCCGCCCTTGATTGTGCCGTCGGCTTGTGTCCACGAGGCATGGATGTGGCAGAAAGGTGTGCCGTCGCGGAACCCGACGGTGGCGGCGGCATGGGCCAGCCGCGCGGGGTGGTCGACTGTGAAGGCTTCGGTGAAGGACATCGGGTGCGCGGCGTCGGGGCCGTAGGCGGGGTGGACGAAGGCGATGGGCCCGAACTGACCGGACACGAACTCGGCGGTGAGACCCTCGACGGCGAAGTCGGCCAGCGCCTGCTCGAGGGCGGCGAAGACATCTGTGCCTTCGGTGAGGTCGATGATGTGCTCCGTGAATCGGGTGGGCACGGAGACGATGCGCGGGTGCTGAGGCGGCCCGGCGTGGACGACGGCGGTTCCCGGTGTCTGGAGGGGAAAGGTCGGCTGCGGCAGATTCCGCGTCTCGGCTCCGTTGCTCATGTCTCGATTATCGTCGGCGGCGCTCGCCGGTGTCGCCGAGGATCCATCTTGTGGAACAACAGGACGTCGCGGCCGCGCTGAGGAGGCGCGAGGGATGATCAGGCGTTCGATGGGACGGTGGCGGCCGCCTCGGCGTGAGCGCGCTTCTGACCGCGGTGGCCGATGATGGTTGCGATGGCGATCATGACGGCGACGAGGGCGATGCCGATCCACTGATTGAGCGCCAGCGTCGCGGCTCCGGCGAGGGCGCCGACGAGAATGAGGATGACGGCCAGCAGGCGCCGGACCCAGCGGACGCTGCTGCCGCCGGCCAAACGGGAATCGGAGGCGAGCCCGACGATCGTCGAGGTCACGACGACGGTGGTGACGTCGGCGATCTTCATCTTCCTCGCCGCCGCGGCCTGCGCGCCCATGAGAGCCGAGAGCGCGGAGGTGAAGATCGTGCCGGCGAGGCCGATCTCGGGATCGGGTACGAGGCCGACGTAGAGCGAGAGGCCCGCGCAGCCAGCGGCGACGATGCCGAAGATCAGCGTCGTCCGGCGGTGCCAGGCTTCGCCGATGTCGCCGAGGATCCGGCCGGACAGGGCGGCGCCGATCATGAAGAAGACGAGTGCGAGGGCGGGGCGCAGAACCGGAACGTCTTCGGCGCCGGCCAGGCCCATGCCGAGGATGACGACGTTGCCGGTCATGTTTCCGGTGAAGACCTTGTCGAAGCCGAGGTAGCCGATGGCATCGACCATGCCGGTCGAGAAGGTCAGCAACAGAAGCATGGCCAGGTCGAGTCGACGTGTCATAGGTGCCCTTTCGGTCATTTTGTATACAAAACGATAAGCAGTGCCGCAATTGTGTGCAACTATGAAGAGGGCAAGCAGTTCCGTCCAGCCCTCGAGAACTCTCCGAAGGATCCGATCGATGCCATTCACGCCTCCCGCTGAATTCACCACTCGCCCGACCCTCGAAGGTCACTTCGGCATGGCCGCCTCGACGCATTGGCTCGCCACCGCCGCGTCACAGGCTGTACTCGAGCGAGGTGGGAACGCGTTCGATGCCGCGGTGGCGGGTGCCTTTCTGCTTCATGTCGTCGAACCGCATCTCAACGGCCCTGCCGGAGACATGACCGGAATCTTCGCGACCGCCGCGGATCCCGGTGCTCCGCAGGTCATGATGGGCCAGGGGCCAGCTCCTGCGGCGGCCACGATCGAGCACTACCGCGGCGAGGGGCTCGACATGGTCCCCGGTGCCGGTGCGCTTGCGGCAGCAGTTCCCGGCGCAGTCGATTCCTGGCTCAACCTGCTCGAACACCATGGCACCTGGGAACTGGCCGAGGCCCTCGAGTTCGCGATCGACTATGCCGACAACGGTCATCCGATCCTCGAGCGAGCGGCGGGCACCATCGCCAAGGTCCGCGAACTCTTCACCGAGCACTGGCCGACATCGGCGGCCCTGTGGATGCCCCGAGGAGAGGTCCCCGAGGCCGGCGAAACGGTGTGCAATCACGCCTATGCTGATGTGCTGCGCAGACTCATCGCTGCCGGTGAGGCAGCGGATTCGCGGGAAGAGCGGATCCGTGCGGCACGACGGGAGTGGAAGTCCGGCTTCGTCGCCGAGGCGATTGCGGAGTTCATCGTCACCCCGCACCGCCATTCGACGGGCGGCGATCATGCGGGAGTCATGACGGTCGAGGACATCGCCGGCTTCGATGCCCACTTCGAACCGCCGGTGACCATCGAGTTCCGGGGATTCGAGATCGCGAAGATCGGTGCGTGGGGCCAAGGTCCTGTGCTGCTCCAGGCGCTGAAGATCCTCGACGGCTTCGATGACGAGCGCCTCGACCCGTCGAACGAACTCGGAGCGCACACGATCCTCGAAGCGCTCAAGCTGGCGATGGCTGACCGTGATACCTATTACGGCGACGGCGATGTCGACCTCGACTGGCTGCTCAGCGACGAGTACGCCGCATCTCGTCGGAGGCTCATCACCGATGTCGCATCACCCGAGTTCCGGCCCGGCGAGACCCGGGCAGGCCAGCGCTCGGCGTTCACGCCTCCGCTCCTCCTCGAAGGCGCCGATCGCGAAGAGCTCATCAGAGCAGGCATCGGTGAGCCCACGGTGCAGAAGAACGGTGTGAACAACGGAGACACCTGCCACATCGACGTCGTCGACCGATGGGGCAACATGATCTCGGCGACACCGTCGGGCGGCTGGCTGCAGTCCTCACCGACCATCCCGCAGCTCGGATTCTGCCTCGGAACCCGTCTGCAGATGACGTGGCTCGATGAGAAGGCGCCATCGGCGCTGGCGCCCGGCAAGCGCCCGCGGACGACTCTGACCCCGACGCTGATCTCGAAGGACGGCGATCCTGTCATCGCACTCGGATCTCCGGGCGGCGACCAGCAGGAACAGTGGCAGCTTCTCCTGATCCTGCGTCTGCTCGTCGGCGGCTACGAAGCGCAGCAGGCCATTGACGCACCGGCCCTGCACACCACATCGTTGGCGGCCTCATTCTGGCCGCGCACCTGGGTCCCGGGTGGCGCCGTGGTCGAGGACCGCCTCGGCGAGGATGTCATCAACGGGTTGATCGCCCGTGGACACGTTGTGACACGGGCGGGGGACTGGGAGTTGGGGCGGCTGTCCTGCGTGACCCGCGATCCCGGGACCGGACGAATCACTGCTGGAGCGAATCCGCGTGGCGCACAGGGATACGCGGCGGGCAGATAGGGCGGCCGCGAGGTGAGGTCCTGCAGCTGCCGCGGGCCTGAGACGATGGTGATGTGTTGGACTGCAGAAGGACAGAGCGATGAGTACCGCGGAATGGGGCAGAGTCGATGGCTGAGGATACGAGTCACAGTCGTGCGGATGCCTCCGGGGTCTCGAGCAGTCTTGCCGTCGGGGCGCAGATCCGCAGCGACATCATCAGGGGAGTGCACTCTCCCGGTGCCAAACTTCGGGAAGTGGCGTTGGCCAAGCAATACGCGGTCTCGCGGATCCCGATCCGGGAGGCGCTGCGCGCGTTGGAGGCCGAGGGGCTCGTCGAATCCCGCGCCTACAGCGGTTCGATGGTCGCGCCCTCACCGGTCGAGGACGCCGACGACCTGTTCGAGATCCGCATCGTGCTCGAGGCTGCGACCGCCAAGCGTGCGGCGAGACGAGTGGCCGAACTCGGAGCCGAGGACGCGCCGGACAACCAGTGGCAGCGGCTGCGTGAGGAGATCGATGAGATCCTCGCAACCGGCGATATCGTCATCCGGCAACAGCGCTTTGACGACCTCGCCGCACTGAATACGCGGTTCCACTTCGCCGTCGCGGGCCTCAGCGGCAGTCTGTCCCTCATCAGCCTTCTGCGTCAGATCTCGGGCAAGATCGAGTGGCTGTATTCTCTCAACCTCATGCGCCGAGGGCCTCAGGCCTGGCCCGAACACCGGGAGATCATCGCGGCCATCGACGCCGGCCAGGAGGAGAAGGCGGCCGAGGTCATGGCACGCCACGTCCGCCGCAGTCGGGATTCCTACTTCGCCATGATGTCCGAACTCCCCAGCGCTACCTGACGGCGGCGCAGCAACTTCGCGCGAGGTTGCTGCGCCGCCGTCAGGTGGCAATTGGGTCAGGATTCGCCAAGAAGCCTGTCGAGCTTGTTGTAGCCCTCGACAATGCCGTGCTCCATGCCCGAGGCGACCATGCCGTCACGGGACTCGAGTGAATCGAAGACCGACGTCGCGGTCAGTCGCGTCCGCTCGTCGCCGAGGTCGGTCAGAGTGAGGATCTCGAGGTTGACCGCATCCGGGAAGCCTTCGAAGGTGAAGGTCTGGACGATGCGTTCGTTCTCCCGCACCTCGTGGAACGAGCCGAAGAACGCGTACTCGCCGCGATCATCGGTCGACACGTAGCTCCAGTTTCCGCCCGTACGAGGATTCCATTCGCGGATCGTGTTCGTGATCGTGTCCGGCCCGCACCACTGGACGAAGAGCTCGGGGTCGATATGGGCCCGGAACACCTGATCCGGGGTGGCCGCGAAATCGCGGGTGATCGACACGGTCTGCACCCCCTCGGGGACGTCGAGCTTGAGCGTCGAATAGTCGGCTGCGGTGTCGCTGGTGGTCGTCATGTCATGCTCCTTTGCGTGATTTTCCGTGGGATGAAGTGTCCTCGGACCGCTTCGCCGAGGCGGCGCTCGCATCCGAGTCGCGCGTTGCCTCGTCCGCGTCCATCTGTGCGAGGACGGCATCGAGACGTTGATAGCGGTCTTCTGCCTGCTGGCGGTATCTTTCGATCCACTTCGTCATCAGATCGAACACGTTGTCTTCGAGGTGGACCGGTCTGCGCTGGGCTTCACGGGTGCGGGAGACCAGTCCGGAGTCCTCGAGCACCTTGAGATGTTTCGACACGGCCTGCACGCTCATGTCGTAGGGTTCGGCGAGCTCATTCACCGTCGCGTTCGCAACACTGAGCCGTGCCACCATGTCCCGCCGAGTCGGGTCGGCCAGCGCTGCAAAGATCTTGGACAGCTGATCGGCCATGGAACCCCCGTGCATCGACGTCGAAATCAGTATTCAACCAAGTGGTTGATTTAAGGGTACCGCCGTCCGGCACAGTATTCAACCGTTTCATTGAATAAGGAATCGGTTGCCGCGGGTTCCCGCTGTCACCTGGACTGATGCAGTCAACGGTGGGGCCGCCTCGGTGGTCGTCGACTGATTTCGTACCGAAGATTTCCCGCGGGTATTGAACCTTCCGGCGAAGTCTGTCGTATTGTCACAATAGCGGCGAGCCGGAAACGCATCTGCCGGATGTGCGGCCGGGTTCGTCGGCGGTCGTACTGACAAGGATGTCTGGAGAAGATGATGCCCACCCTGCGACAGCAGCTGTTTCGGATCAAACCGGTGCCTCGGCAGAAGGAAGATGTCGAGACCGACCTCAAGCGCACGATCGGACTGTTCTCACTGACGATGGTCGGCGTCGGCTCGACGATCGGCACCGGCATCTTCTTCATCCTCTCCGAATCCGTGCCCGTGGCGGGGCCGGCCGTGATCTGGTCGTTCGTCATCGCCGGAGTCGTCGCCGGCCTCGCCGTCATCTGCTACGCCGAGCTCGCCGGGTCCGTTCCCGTCTCCGGATCCTCCTACTCCTATGCCTATGCGACGCTGGGCGAACTGCCGGCGATGGGCGTGGCCGCCTGTCTGCTCCTCGAATACGGCGTCGCCGGAGCCGCCGTCGCCGTCGGCTGGTCGCAGTACGTCAACCAGCTGCTGTTCAATCTCTTCGGCTTCCAGATCCCGCACGCTCTGGCCTACGCGCCCGAGGAGGGCGGCATCGTCAACCTCCCGGCGATCCTCCTGCTCGCGATGTGCTGCTTCCTGCTGGTCCGCGGCACCGGCGAATCCATCGTCGTCAACGCGATCATGGTGTGCCTGAAGATCGGCGTCCTCATCTTCTTCGTCTGCGTCGGCGTCACCGGTTGGAACACTGACAACTTCTCCGACTTCGCTCCCTTCGGCATCTCCGGGGTCGTCGCCGGGTCCGGACTGATCTTCTTCAGCTACGTCGGCATGGACGCCGTCGCCACGGCCGGAGATGAGACGAAGAACCCGAAGAAGACGATGCCCCGGGCCCTCATCTCCGCTCTCATCATCGTCACCAGCGTCTACGTCCTCGTCGCCGTCGCCGCCCTCTCCGCCCAGCCGTGGGAGAAGTTCGAGGGCCAGACGGCAGGCCTGTCGGCCATCCTCGAGGGCATCGTCGGTTCCCAATGGCCGGGCACCGTCGTCGCCGCCGGTGCAGTGATCTCGATCTTCTCCGTCACTCTCGTGTCGATCTACGGCCAATCGCGGATCCTGTTCACGATGGCCGGCGACGGCATGATGCCCAAGCTCTTCCGTGAGGTCAATCCCCGCACCCTCACCCCGGTCAAGGGCACGATCGTCGTCACCGTCGTCATCGCGATCCTCGCCGGGTTCATCCCGCTCAACTTCCTTGCTGAGATGACCTCGATCGGCACCCTCGTCGCCTTCGTCGTCGTGTCCCTGGCCGTGATCATCCTCCGCGTGCGCGAACCCAACCTCGAACGCGGTTTCAAGGTCCCGTTCTATCCAGTGCTGCCGGTGCTCTCGATCATCGGCTGCTTCTGGATCATCTCGAGCCTGCAGCTGATCACCATCGTCGTCTTCGTCATCTGGACCGGACTCATCCTCTGCCTCTACCTCATCTTCGGCCGCAAATCCTCCGTCCTCGGTCGTCAGCTCGCCGAGGCGGGACCCGCCACCTCTGACTCCGCAGGAGGAGACAAATGAGCATCGTTGTCGGCATCGCCCCAGGTCAGGACAATCGCGCGGCGGTCGAGCTCGGCATCGTCCTCGCCCGCACCTACGGTCACCGGATCGTTGCAACCGCGATCAACTCCGCCGCCTTCCCGATGGCGCCCGTGCACTTCGAGGGACAGTACGAGAAGAAATACCGCAAGATCGCCGAGGCGGCCCTCGACGAGGCGCGAGCGCTCATTCCCGGCGACATCGAGTCCGAGGTCGTCCTCCACACCGCGCGGTCATCCCGGCGTGGTCTGCTCGAGATGTGTGAGACGGCCGATGCGTACCGGCTCGTCATCGGCCCCTCCGCCGACGGTGAGCCCGGCCGGATCGGTCTCGGCTCGGTGTCGAATGGGCTGCTCCACAGTGCCCGACTGCCGGTGGCGCTGGCTCCGGCGGACTTCCGTGCCCCGGAGGGGGCGCGGCTGGAGCGGATCACGGCCGCGTATTCCGGGTCGACCACCTCGGCGAATCTCATCCTCGGTGCCGCGATGGTCTCCGCGCAGTCGGATGTGCCTTTCCGCATCGCCTCCTTCGCTCCGCGCTCGCGGGTGGTCGCGACCGCCGGGGTCGGCTTCGATATGGAGTCGAGTGTCGTCGACGAGTGGACGAAGGTCGTCCGGCGCGACACCGACAGGATCCTGTGTTCGATCGATCAGCTGCACATCAAGCCTGGTGAGACCGATGTCGTTGTGGGCACTGGCCGGGATTGGGCTGCGGCGCTGACCGCCGTCGAGTGGAAGCATCCGGAGCTGATGATGCTCGGGTCGTCCGGGCTGGGCGCGCTCAAACGGGTGTCTTTGGGCAGCCATGCGATGCGGATCCTGCAGAACTCCCCGGTGCCGATCGTCGTCGTGCCCCGCCGCGCGAAGGCCGACTACATCCGCCAGCAGACCGTCTGAGGGCTGCATTCGCAGCGGCACGGCGCCGAGGGTGTCCAATACTTGAACGGTTCCAATGTAGCGCGTCCGGTTTCGTTAGCGTGGCCGCAGGTCACAATGACGTGGCCGACACAGAGTAGAGAGGAACCGCATGGAACTGCTGCGCCTGGGACCGATCGGCCACGAGATTCCGGTGGTCGGCAGCGATGGAGTCTGCTTCGACCTCCGCCCGCTGACTGACGACATCGACTCGAACTTCTTCGCCTCCGACGGCATCGAACGCGTCCGCGCTGCGCTCGACGCCGGTGAAATCGCACCTTTGGCCGGCGCCGAGGAGATGCGCATCGGCCCACCTCTGACCAGGCCGTCGTCCATCGTGTGCGTGGGGATGAACTATGCCGCACACGCTCGCGAAGCCGGTGCCGAACCGCCGGAGCGCCCCGTCGTCTTCTTCAAGATGCCCTCGACCATCGCCGGACCCACCGACCCGATCGAGCTGCCGCCCTATGCGACGAAGGCCGACTGGGAGGTCGAGCTGGGAGTCGTCATCGGTTCCCGGGCCTTCCGGGTCGCCTCGGCGGAGGAGGCCTATTCCCACGTGGCCGGCTACGTGCTCGCCAACGATCTGTCCGAGCGTCGCCTGCAGATCGAGGAATCCGGCGGCCAGTGGTCGAAGGGGAAGAATCTGCCCGGGTTCACCCCGCTCGGACCGTGGATCCGCCCCGCCGCCGAGGTGGATCCCAGTGCCCTGCGACTGCGCAGCTGGGTCAACGGCGAAAGTCGGCAGGATTCGACGACTGCCGACCTCATCTTCTCCGTCGGCGAGATCATCTTCCAGCTCAGCCAGGCGATGGTCTTCGAGCCCGGTGACCTCATCCTCACCGGCACTCCGCAGGGCGTGGCGATGTCCGGACAGTACCCGTTCCTGGCCGATGGAGACACGGTCGAGCTTGAGCTCGAAGGTCTCGGTCGGCACCGTCAGGTCGTGACCGTCACGGGCTGAGCCTCAGTCTGCCCAGTCTTCCCAGTCCTCGGGAAGATCGTCCCAGTACGTGTCGCGGTCGGCGACGATGCGCTGCCGCCTCCGCGAGATGAGGTATCTCGGGTCGCCGAGGACGACTTGGGGTTCATCGAGCTCGAAACCGGCGGCGCGCAACATCTTCTCGGCATGCGCCTTCGGCGAGGTCGAGACGCCGAGGTGGCGCTGCAGCTCTCCAATCGTCATGTCGCTCTCGCTGCCCCATTGGCTCGAGAAGAGGTTGTTGTCCTTCCCGACGATCCAGAACAGTGCCGCGAGCAGACTCCGGTCGGCGATGCGACGGCGGAAGATCGCGGGGTCGCCTCGTCCGATCGTTGTGAGGAACCGCAGTGCGGCCGTCGCGAGCTCCGGCTCGTCGAACACCTCGTCCGCGATCCGCCAGATCTCCGGCACCAACGAGTTGAGGCGGTCGACAACGTCTTCGGCCACGCCGCCAGTGTCGAGGCCTTCGGCGGGCAGCGGCTCCTCGGTCAGTGCCTTCAGAGCCTCGATGCCGCCGACCGCTTCGGCTCCGCTGCCGACGAAGATCTCGGCCAGCTTCGAAGCGTGATCGCTGAGGAAGGACTCGTCTGCGATCACGTCGTCGAAGTCCGAGGAGAAGATTGAGTCGTCGTTGTCTCTGCCGGTGAGGAGCCGTGTGAAGAGGTCCATCGTGCTTTCGCCGCCGAGGTGGTCCCCGCGGACTCGGGCCGTGTATTCCTCTCGGTTGTCCTCGATCGCGGCAAGAGCATTGTCCGTGAAAGAGCGATCGACTCCGCTGCGATCGTTGGCATAGCGGACGAGCGCGGCCAGGGCGCTCGGCATGGTGAGCAGATTGTCCTCGGGCGCCATCACTTTGCGCGGGTAGAGGTCGCACATGAGACGCTCGACGAAAGTGCCTGACCACCTCAGCGGATCATTGTTGCCGTAGTTGCATTGGAAGTCGAAGAGCAGGTGGGCGTGCTCGATCTCCTCTTCGGTCAGTTCTTCAGCGAAGCGTGAGGCGCGGAAGTCCTTGACGAGTTCATCGATCTCCTCCGGTTCCCACATTCTGATCTCGTAACCGGTGCCGCTGTCGGGAAGCTTCCGCAGCATCCATTCGAGCAGCGGTCGGGTGCCCGGCCAGCTTTCGGTCTCAATCGGTGGAAGCATGTGGGTGCTCATCTCCAGGGCCTCACTCAGCCTGGCGGCGGCATCGGGCAGGCTGAGGGTGACGACGTCGACGGGTGCCGGAAGGTCGGTGCGGCTGAACTCGACAAGACTCGACAGAGGTCCAGCGGCGAGGTAGGCGTCTTCGAGATAGGGTGAGCCGGTGCGATCCACGGCGACAGCCAGAGTGGCTGATCGGCCGGCCGTGGAGATTTCGAGCAGGATCGTCTCTTCGATCTTCACCGGCGACACGAGGGCAGCGGCGCGGAAGGGCCTGATCTCATCGGCGCGGCGGATCCATTCCGGCAGGCGTTTGGTGTTCGGGGTCGGGAGCATTTTGGCGATCCGACGGCCGAAGAGCATATCGTCGAGCATCTGCGCCCAGATCCTCACCAGCGGTTCGGTCTCTTCGGGTGTTGCCTCGAGCATCTGCAGGGCGAGCTCCGAAATCGGGGGCAGCTCTTCTGCCTCCTCGTCATCGTCGTCGTCCGGGCCGAAGGCGGCCAGCATGGTGCTGGCGATGTCGAGCAGCATGACCGGACTCTCGCTGTGGGAGGCCTCCTCGAGCAGGTCGAGAAGCTCGGGCTCGTCAGCGTGAGAGGGATCGAATGAACCGGGTGGAGGAGTCATGGGCTCTACGCTACTGCGTGTGTTCTCTGGCGCACAGTCGTGGGGCGTGGGACTGCGCCGACAGCGTGTATTCGAGATGGCCGGCGCCAGCTTCTGCAGATGGTTGGTGGGGTCGGGCAAGGCCGCAATCGTGGCACCATGGAGAGGATCAGCCACGACGAAGGAGCATCGCAATGAGCACGCGCCGACTTCCCCTCACCGGTGTGCGAGTCCTCGAACTCGGCAACTACATCGCCGCGCCCACAGCAGGCAGGATGCTCGCGGACTTCGGCGCCGAGGTGATCAAGGTCGAACGCCCGGAGACCGGTGACGAGCTGCGCAATTGGCGCCTCAAGGCCGGCACCACCTCGATGCTCTACCGCACGATCAACCGCAACAAGAAGTCCGTCGTCCTCGACCTGCGCAGCGAGGAGGGGCGGACCGCTGCTCTCGAGCTCGTCCGCCGCTCCGACATCGTGTTGGAGAACTTCCGCCCCGGCACGCTCGAGAAGTGGGGGCTCGGACCGGACGTCCTCGAAGAGGCCAACGCCGACCTCGTTCTCGTGCGCATCTCCGCGTTCGGGCAGACCGGCCCGATGTCGGCCCGTCCCGGCTTCGCCGCCGTGGCCGAAGGCTACTCGGGCTTCCGCGAGCTCGTCGGCGACCCCGACCGCCCGCCCGTGCGCGTGGGCGTCTCCATCGGCGATTCGATCGCCGGGATGCAGGCGGCCTTCGGCGCGGTGATGATGCTCTTCGACCGTCAGCGGCAGAAGATCGCCGGAGCCGCCGAGGCGGTCGTCGGCTCCGCACACAGCTTCGAAGGGGAGGGCCCGCTGTCGGAGCGGACCGTCGACGTCGCGCTCAATGAGGCGATGTTCTCCGTGATGGAATCGCTGGTCCCCGACTATTCGGCCTTCGGTGAGGTCCGCACCCGCACCGGGGGTCGGATGGAGGGCATCGCGCCCTCGAACGGCTACCTCTGCGCCGGTGGGAAGTCCGTCGTCATCGCCGGTAACGGGGACGGAATCTTCACCAGGCTGATGACCGCGATCGAGCGGCCCGACCTCGCCGAGGATGCCGAACTGCAGACGAACGCCGGACGGTGGGACCGGCGCGAGGAGCTCGATGAGGCGATCGGAGCGTGGTGCGGGCAGCGCTCGGTTGAGGACGTTGTCGAGGCTTTGGAAGAGGTGGGTGTCCCGGCCGGCCCCATCTATACGGCCGAAGACCTCGTCGCCGACGAGCAGCTGGCCGCGCGCGGAATGATCCAGAACCTCGATGTCTCCACCGGTGAAGAAGTGCTCGAGGACGTCGCGTTCCCCGGCATCACCCCCGTCATCGGCGGTGAATCGATTGCGATCGACCACCTCGGACCCGACCTGGGCGAGCACACCGATGAGGTGCTGTCGTGGTTGGGACTGGGGTCTGGCTCCGGAGCAGACCGGGACAGCCGGGACGACGGCCAGGAAGACTGAGCGCGGCAGACCCTTCTCGGCGGTGCCCGCCCAGGTCTATTCTTAGGCCATGGGCGAGCTGAGATACTCGATCAACGTCACCGTCGACGGCTGCTGCGATCACCGCGTGGGCGTCATCAGCGAAGAATTCCATCGGCATCATGCCGAGAATCTCAAGCGTGCCGACGGTCTGGTGTTCGGGCGCGTGACGTACCAGATGATGGAAGACGCCTGGCGCAGGCCGCCCGGTGACACGACTCCCGAAGCCGACCTCGATCCGTTCGTCGAGGCCATCGACCCGGCTCGCAAGTACGTCGTCTCGAGCACATTGGACAGCGTCGACTGGAACTCCGAACTCATCCGCGGCGACCTCGACACCGCCATCCGCGGACTCAAGGAACGGTCAGTGACGGGACTCGCGGTCGGGGGAGTGACGCTGCCGCTCGCCCTGGCCGAACTCGGTCTCATCGACGAATTCGAATTCGTCATCCACCCCTGCATCGCCGGCCACGGCCCCTACCTCTTCGCCGGACTGAGCGAAGTGGTCGATCTCGAACTCGTCGGACGCGACGAACTCGAGTCGGGGCACGCCATTCTGACGTATCGCCTAAAACAGAGCTTGCCGCTTGATACTCCGCACGATCGCTAAGCAGAGGTGTCACGCCCCACTTTGGAGTTTGGATTAGATTTTATGGGGATATGGGTGTGATCAATCCAATAATTCCAAAACTATGGAATACTTGTGGATGTGGAAGCTCAGGATGTTCGAGACCTTGCTGAGGCTGGCGAAACTCTGACCGTCGAATTCAAGTCGGACCGTCGCGAAGCGATGAAGGACGACAAAATCGCAGAGACTGTTGTGTGCCTCGCGAACGGTCGTGGAGGGTCGCTGCTTATCGGAGTTGAAGACGATGGCAGTATTACCGGTGCACGTAAGCGGCATGGTGAGGTCACTGACCCCCTTCGGCTTCAGGCTGTGATCTCGAATAGGACAGTCCCTCCGGTGGTCACCAGCGTGGAAGTCGTCCGCGTAGGCGAGCTGGACGTGATTGTCGTTGAGGTTCCACGGGCAGACTCTGTGACGGGAACTAAGAAGGGTCTGTACCTTCGGCGTGCTCTTCAGACCGATGGAACACCTCAGTGCGTACCGTTTCATGCGCACGAGATGCTCGCAGATCGAATCGAGCGGGGCGAACTCGACTATGCTTCGATAACTGAACCGGGCGCGACAATGAGTGACCTTGATCCGCTCGAATTCGAACGGATGAGGAAACTTGCTTCGACGAGCTCTAGCGGTGCCAGCGTTTTGACTACGCTCACCGACTTTGAGCTTGGTCGTGCGCTTGGCGTGATAGATGGGCGTGAGGATGCGGCCGTCATCAAACGTGGCGCGCTCTTGCTGTTCGGTCGTACGGATGCGATACGTCGTTTCGTTCCAACACATGAAACTGCGTTTCAGGTCTCTGAAGGGTCGGTGGTTAAGCAGAATGTGTTTGCCCACGACCCATTGTTCAAATCCGCAGAAGATCTTTTCGCGCAGGTTCAAAGATTCAACGATGAAGACGAGCTGGATATTGGGCTTACGCGAGTTTCGATTCCGAGAATCCCTCCGGTAGCTGTGCGAGAACTGATTGCGAACGCTGTCGTCCACCGGGACTACACGATGCCTGGCCCAATTTCCGTGCAAATGAGCGATTTGGACTTGGCCATATCCAACCCGGGAGGGTTTCCTAGGGGCGTGACGCTCGACAACTTCCTCAGCATGTCGCGACCTCGGAGCAGGATTCTGGCTGAGGCATTCTTGCGAGCGGGGTTGGTCGAGCGCACAGGGCGCGGTATCAGCCGTGTATTCGAGTGGACGTTGCGCACTGGCAGGACATCTCCGGACTATTCGCGAACAGATTCTTCTCGCGTCGTTGTCTCGTTACCAATAGGCAACCCCGATCTTTCGGTGGTGAAGTTTGTCGTCGAGCATGATGAAGCAGCCGGCCGTCCCTTTTCGCTCGCTGAACTCCAAGTTGTTCATGCACTTCTCGACGATCCGAAACTGACTTCGGGGGAATTGGCGCGAATCACACAAGCAGGCGAAATCGCGACTCGCAGTACTCTCACTCGCCTGGTTGAAGGGGGAGTCGTGGAGATGCGTGGGAACGGTCGCGGGCGCAGGTATACGTTGAGCGCGGCTACCTACCGGGACCTATCGACTCCGTCCAGCTACGTTCGAGTGCGCTCCTTCGACGATGTCCAGCAAGAGCAGATGGTACAAACATATGTGCGTTCACACGGGTCCATTACACGAAGGGAAGCGGCTGACCTCTGCTCCATAACCTCTGAAGAAGCTAAGGGGTTGCTCCGTTCCATGAGAGACAAGGGATTGCTTGACATGGTGGGGGAACGTCGAGGCGCGCGATACATCGGCCCATCGACTTCTGAATAATTGTCTTGGGGAGTGAACGGGCCAAAGCAGCTCAAATTCTCGACATCGGCCAGCGTTTCTCTCCCTCACATGTAGGCGGAGTCCCGATAAACGGAACTCCCAAGGGGGCAATTCTCCCTGCCCTCTCACATGTCGAAACTTCCCTGTTCCGCGCCGTCAGCGCCATGTATAACAAAAGTGACGCTGTGCATCGGAGCGCGGCGACGGTTCGTTTCCCGTTCTGCGGGAGCAGAAGCGAAGGAGTCCCATGGCCAGGCCGACCACCGTCGAGATCCTCGACACCACCCTGCGTGACGGGCTGCAGATCGAGAAGGCGATCGTGCCGACTGACGTCAAGGTCGCGCTCGCCGAGAAGCTCATCGCCGCAGGATTGAACCAGATCGAAGTCGGGTCCTTCGTCAATCCGAAGAAGGTCCCGCAGATGGCCGACACGGACGAGCTCCTGCGCAGGTTGGCCCCGCACGAGGCCGACGGTGTCGAGTTCTACTCGCTCGTCTTCAACCTCAAAGGTGCTCAGCGGGCCGTCGACGCCGGGGCGAAGAACATCAAACTCGTGCTCTCAGCCTCCGAAGGGCATTCGAAGGCAAACTCCGATGCCTCGATCGCCGAGGCTTCCGACCGGCTCATGGCCGCGGCCGTCTTCGCCCGTGACCAGGGGGTGCGCTTCGACATCACGACCGCTGTGAGCTTCATCTGCCCCTTCGACGGAATCACCGAGGCGGACCACCTCGTCGAGGTTCTCCGTCCCTTCGACGAAGCCGGATCACACGGCATCGGGCTGGCCGACACCATCGGGAATGCGAATCCGTCGCTGCTGCGTCGGAATACCTCGGCGGTGATCGAAGCCTTCCCAGACAAGCCGGTCAACCTCCATCTCCATGACACCTATAACTTTGGTATGGCCAATGTCGCGGCCGCCCTCGAGCTGGGAATCGCGAACTTCGACGCGGCCATGGGCGGACTCGGAGGCTGCCCCTTCGCCCCGGGCGCGGCCGGCAACATCGGCACCGACGACCTCGTCCATCTCCTGCACCGCGAAGGAGTGGCCACCGGCGTCGACGTCGAAGCACTCACGGAGGTCCGCGACCCGCTCATTGCAGCCGTCGGACACCCGCTGACCTCGAGCCTGTCCGACATCCCCGCGACTCCCGCAGCCTTCGACGCCCGGTTCGCGCCCGCCTCGGCGAATCAGGCGGCGGGCAGCTGACGAGGGCAGGAGCCTGTTGCCCTTCCCCGCGGCCCTGACCCGGTCAGCCGGGGGTCTTGAGGATCGGCAGAAACTCATGGCAGCCAAGGACGCGCGTCGGCGGAATGGCAGTGGAACGGTGTTGAGATGAGAACGGATATGTCATTCACGGGGTCCGGCCCGCACTCCGGGGAATAGTCTTGAGCGAAATCGGTGACGCCGAGCGCGGCAGCCGTGGAATCACGCACAAGCCACAGCGGGAGGACCCCAAATGACCACACGCATCGCCGTCGTCGTCGGCAACCCGAGCCCCGGCTCGCGGACCAGGCAGGTGGCCGAAGATCTCGCCGCGAAGGTCGCTGGCATCACCGGGTCCGAGATCGACGAAACCATCGAACTCGCCGAAGTGACCGATGAGATCTTCGAATGGAAGTCCGACCGTCTCGACAAACTCACCGAACGTCTGTCCACCGCCGACTACGCGGTCATCGCCACTCCGACCTACAAAGCCAGCTACACCGGGCTGCTCAAGGCCTTCCTCGACCGGTACGACGCAGGCGGTCTGCATGGACTGATCGCGATCCCCGTGTTCACCATCGGGTCCCCGGCTCACACTCTCGCGGTCGAGACGACGCTTCGGCCCCTCCTCGTCGAGCTCGGCGCAAGCGTACCGACGAAGGGACTGGCCTTCCCGACAGCGAAGTTCGAGGACCGTGAGAGCGTGCTCGACGATTGGGTCGAAAGCCAGAGGGTGTATTTGGCGTCGCGAAGCTGACGCGTCGACGCCGAGCCCAGTCTTCAGCTCGGCCAACCGACAGCAGCTTGGTCCATGGACCAAGCTGCTGTCGGGTCACCGAGCCGTTAGGGGCACCCAACGCGCGGCACGCACCTCCGGCACAAAACTGCCCATCCTTCGGCCGGCGCTTCCTTCGGCGCAATAGGATGAAAGAGAGATCGACTCAGGAGGACACTGCATCGTGCCACGCACCGTCTACTACACCGCGACCACGCTCGACGGGTTCATCGCCGACCCCAAAGACTCGCTCGAATGGCTGCTGCGCCAGACCGAAGAGCCGCCCGACGACGGATTCATCGATGGCGTCGGCGCAATCGTCATGGGCGCGACGACCTACGAATGGCTACTGCGCAACCTCGACGGACCCTGGCCCTACAGCGTTCCCACCTGGGTGATGACCCACCGGAACCTCGGCCTGCCGAAAGCCGAGGAGGACGGGAAGAAGCCCGACATCCGATTCGCGAAGGGCTCGGTCTCCGACCGCTACTTCGAGATGTGCACGGCCACCGGCGACCGCGACCTGTGGGTGATGGGCGGCGGCGACCTCGCCGGGCAGTTCGCTGACGAGGGATTCCTCGACGAGATCATCACTTTCACGGCTCCCGTGGTCCTCGGCAAGGGCCGCCCGCTGCTGCCGCGTCGTCTCGATCTCGAACTCATCGAAGTCGGGCACAGCGCTCCCTTCGTCATCGCCCGCCACCGGGTCATCGGTCCTCTTCTCGAAGACAGCTGACCGCCCGGTTGACTGTGGCGCAACCCTCGCCGAGGCGGCCCGACGCTGCGTACGCACCGATGGGGCCGCCTCGGCGAGGTTGATCCGGATACCGGGCACCTCTGGTGGGCGGGTGAGGTTTCGTGATTCGATGCAGGCATGACTGCTGCGATTGAGAATCATCGGGCCCGCCTGCGCGCGGGGGAGATCTACAACGGACTGTGGCTGATGTCGACGAGCCCGGAGCTGGCGAAGATCGGGTCGGCGGCCGGATTCGACTATGTGAGCATCGACCTGCAGCACGGGCTGGTGCGTCCCACCGATGTGCTGCGACTGACCGACGCCGTGCGCGCCAGTGGGGATGCGCTCGTGACTGCTCGGGTGGCGGCGAACCGATTCACGGAGATCGGTGCGCTCGCCGACGCCGGCGTCGAAGCGATCATCGTCCCGCTCGTGTCCTCCGTCGCCGAGGCGGAAGCGGCGGTGGCCGCGCTCGACTATCCCAGCCGCGGCGGCGATCGATCCTGGGGACCGACTGCCGAGATCATGCACAATGCCGTGCAGGATACCCGGGACGAACGCCCGCTGCTGTTCGTCATGATCGAGAACAAGGAAGGCCTGGCCGCGGTCGAAGATATCTGCGCCGTGCCCGGCGTCGACGGGGTCTACGTCGGCCCGTCGGATCTCGCCTTCGCCGTCGGCGCGCTGCCGGGACAGCCGAATGACGCCCACGCCGAGGCACTCGTGCGGATCCGCACGAGTGCCGATGCCGCCGGGGTGGTTCCGGGAATCCACTGCGGCGACGGTGCGGAAGCCAAGCTGCGCAAGGAGCAGGGTTTCCGCTTCATCACCTCGTGCGGCGACCTCGGCGCCGCGGGCCGCGCGTTCCGCGAGGACCTGGCAAACGCCCGCTCGTGACCCCTTCTCAGCAACCTTGATCCTAGCAAGAGGGGATCAGCCTGTCTGGCCGTAGATTCTTCGTGAGAGCTCATCGGCGGCGGCACTGATCTCGGCGACCAGCTCGGGCTGCTTCTATTCGGGCAGGTCGGTGCTGCCAAAGGTGACGGCGACCGCGGCGGCCGGCCACCCCATGTGGTCTATGACCGGAACAGCCAGTGTGGTCAGGTCGGGAGTGACATCGCCGTCTTCGAACGCGAACCCGCGTCGCCGCACTGCGTTGAGCACGACCTTGAGTTCGGAATACGAAGAAAGGGGTATCCATTTAAATCCCGAAACCGGGATCCTGGTACCGAGGTAGGCTGAACAGACGAATAGAGGGCTCCCGCGCTGCGCCAACAGCCGGGAGCGTGGACATACACCAGGAAGGGGTGTACGT
>NZ_RHFH01000029.1 GCF_004745075.1 Brevibacterium sp. S111 | reverse complement strand
TAGAAGGAGCCTAGAAACAGGTGGCGCTGAAGTCGAATATTCGGGGGCGCTCACGACGCCGGTCGACACCCAAGACAGGTGGCGCTCAAAGACGAGCGCAGTGGCGCCCAAGAAGCCGAATATTCAGCGACCATGGTCGTCAATATACGTCCTCGTCGTTTCAGGCGATGTGTCGTCGGTTCGGGGTGGTCCAGTCGATGGGCAGGGTCGGGTCGAGTGCTGATAATGCCCTGGCGGAGTCGGTCAACGCGGCGTTGAAGCGGGAGACGCTGCAAGGAGCGAAGCGGTGGGTCTCGGACCTCGAGTGTCGTCGTGAGGTGTTTCGGTGGTTGGTTCGATACAACTCGAGGCGGAGACATTCGAGTCTGGGTTATCGAGCACCGGTTGACTTCGAGGTCGATTACACATTTATGATGGGCATTGCCGCCTGATAGTACACATTGATGTGTCCACTTCCAGGGGTTCACGCCCGATGATTAGAGAACTCTCCATCAAACCTGGTGCTTGAGAGCCTAAAGTTTCGTCAATCGTTCAACCGCCAACCTGAGGTCAGTCATTGGACGGGGCCTTTGCGCGAAACGGTTGTTCGGGACCGAGCGCGCTGTTGCTGCATATATCGGTCAAAGGTGTCCCTCCATTGCGGACAGAGGCTGTAACCAGAATGGAGTACTTCCTCCACCGCGAGTTCGGTGGGGAACCCGAACGTGTCATACAAGGTGAAGATATCCTTCCCAGTCATCCCCGTTGGGCCTCGTCGGTGGAGTTCCTCCAAGCCCTTGCGAAGCGTGCGCAGGAACACGCGTTCTTCCTTCTCCAAAACCGTCATGATCGTCTTGTGCTGCGTGTCTAGTTCCGGATAATTGTCATTGTAGAGGACGGTGATTACCGAAACTGTGGTGGGCAGAAAGAGCTTTTGAATTCCGATTGCCTGCCCATACCGGATCGCCCGACGTACCAGTCGGCGCAGCACATACCCGCGTTCTTTGTTCGCCGGCCGCACCCCGGCCACGATCATGAACACTGCTGCACGCAGGTGGTCGGCAATCACACGCATGCCAACTGTCGCGTCCCGGTATGAGCGGCCGCTGAGCTTCTCCAAGTGTTCGATGATAGGGCGAAGGACACTGATTTGGAATATGTCCGGGTCGTCGTTCGCAGCCGCAGTGATCCTTTCCAAGCCGCCACCAAAGTCGACATTGCGGTGAGTCAGCTGGGTGAAGGTGCCGTCGGGTTGGCGTTGATATTGCATAAACACCTGGTTCCCGATCTCCATGAATCGACCACTTTCGCTAGCCGGATGTGGCAGACCATGGGTCGGGTCGTGGTGCTCAGGGCCGAAGTCGAAGAATACTTCACTGTCGGGCCCACAAGGGTCCCCAACCGGAGTGCCAGCCAGCCCCTTACCTCGGCTCCACCAGTTTTCCTCGTCGCCATAGAAGAAGATGCGTTCCCCGGGACTGATGCCACGGGCGTCCCCGTCGGATTGGGTCCCGATCACCGCGACCTGGGCTTCAATTCCGGCGTCGGCGAACACTTGCTTCCAGATCTGCGCCGCTTCCTCGTCACGTGGGACACGTGCCGAAACATCGCCGCCGAACACGGTGACATACAAACGGTGGGGATCCAACCCGACAATGCGGGTCAAGAAATCGAAGAACCAGCGGATCTGCTGCTCTTTGAAGTAGTCACCGAGGCTCCAATTCCCTAGCATTTCGAAGAACGAAGTGTGTCGATTGTCGCCGACTTCAACCATGTCCTGTGCCCGTACTGCTGGTTGGCAGTTCGCCAGCCGCAGACCCGAAGGGTGCGGCTCACCCAGTAGGTATGGCATTAACGGTTGCATGCCGCTGCCGGTAAACAAGGTGGTGCCATCTTCTTCCGCCACGAGGCCACTGCGTGGAATGACGGTATGACCGCGTCCCTGGTAGTAGTCAAGGAAAGCAGTGCGGATATGCTGTGCGCGCAAAGGCATAGGTGATCGCTTCCTGAAGTAGTTGAATAGGCAATTGCTCGGATCGAAAGGTTCTGCCCGCCGTGCGATCAAGTTCGGGACCGCCACTACCGGGACAGATCCGGCCCGAGGAGTGGCGAGGACTATCGACGGCCTCCTGGCTACAAAGGTCTTCAACGGCGGTGGGGAGTACCAGCTCGTCAGAGCCAGAATCTACCTTCACCCGCGCGGGTGGGCGTAAACGAGCTCGGTGAACCGTTGCACGTAGTTCTGGAGGAACTCCACAGTCGTCTCAGCAGCGATAGCCCCGTCCTCATCAAACAAGCTCGGCGACTGGCCGAGAAACACTTCCGGTTGGCCAGGGGTAGGCATGTCGAAGTAGGACAGGGCCAGGCGGAGGTTCTTCTGGGAGCTGTAGCCGCCCATGCGTCCGACGGAATGGCTGATGATCCCGGCCGGGAGGTTCTTCCACGCGACGTCGCTGTTGGGCTTGGAGCCGATGTCGATGGCGTTCTTCAGGCAGGCTGGGATAGTGCGGTTGTTCTCAGCGGTCACGAATAACACACCGTCGGAGGCTTTAATAGTCTCCCTGAAGTGCGTGTACGCCTCTGGGGTTGGTTTGTCGGAGACGTCGGGGTCGTCATAGTCGAAGTCGTAGAGCGGCAGGTCGCGGATTTCGACGATCTGCACGTTGTAGCCCTCGGGGAAGTATGTGATGGTCTCGTGGGCGATCTTGCGCGTGTAGGAGCCGCGGCGCAGGCTGCCGACGATCACGGAGATGTTCTTGGTCATGTGGTGCCTTTCGTTTGGGAACAGGTTGGTCGGTCGACGGGTCTCAGAAGTCCCAGTCGGCGTCGCTGGTGTCTTCGCCCTTCCCGATGACGTAGGAGGATCCGGACCCGGAGAAGAAGTCGTGGTTTTCATCAGCGCTCGGTGCCAGGGCGGCGAGGATTTCCGGATTGACTTCGGTCTCTCCCGGGCTGAAACGTGCAGGGTAGCCGAGGTTCATCAGTGCCTTGTTCGCGTTGTAGCGTACGAACACTGCCACGTCGTCCATCAGCCCCAGCGGCTCGTACAGTTCACCTGAGTAGGCGAGCTCTAGCTCGTAGAGGTCTTCAAGCAGCTCGTAGGTGAACTCGTGCATCTCGTTCTGCCGTTCAGATGCCTGATTCTCGATGCCGCGCTGATATTTGTAGCCGGAGTAGTAGCCGTGCACGGCCTTATCCCGCAGGATGAGGCGGATCATGTCTGCGGTGTTGGTCAGTGTGGCGTGCACGGAGAAATGCAATGGCAGGTAGAACCCTGCGTAGAGCAGCAGTGAGGACAGCAGAGTAGAGGAGACCTTCCGTTTGAGCGGGTCGTTGCCGTAGTAGTGTTTCAGTACCTTTTTGCACCGCTGCTGAAGCAGGTCGTTGTTTACGGCCCACCGGTAGGCGTCGTCGATCTCCGGAGTGCTCGTCAGGGTGGAGAACACCGAAGAGTAGGACCGGGCGTGCACCGACTGCATGAACGCGATGTTGGTGTAGACGGCCTCTTCGTGTTCGGTGCGAGCATCCTGGATCTGACAGATCTCGCCGACGGTGGCCTGCACCGTGTCAAGCATCGTCAGCCCCGTGAAGACCCGCATAGTGAGAGTTCGTTCCTTCTCGGTGAGCCGGCCCCAGGCGGGGATGTCGTTGGACAGCGGCACCTTCTCGGGCAGCCAGAAGTTCGCGGTGAGCCGGTTCCACACCTCGAGGTCCTTCTCGTCGCCGACGCGGTTCCAATTGATCGGTCGCAGCCGGGCCGCGGGGTCGTGGCGGTAGGCGGGCGGGGTCACCGAGGTCTCGGCGAGCGAGCGGGTGGGGTTAGTGGTCGTCATGCGGGTTCCTTAGGTATGGGCTGGATTGGGTCAGAGTGTGCAGGAGACGCAGTTCTCGATCTCGGTACCTTCGAGTGCTGGTTGGCGCAGTCGGATGTAGTAGAGGGTTTTGATGCCTTTGCGCCACGCGTAGATCTGCGCGCGGTTGATGTCGCGAGTCGTGGCAGTGTCGCGGAAGAACAGGGTGAGCGAGAGCCCCTGGTCGACGTGTCGGGTTGCTGCGGCGTAGGTGTCGATGATCTTCTCGTAGCCGATCTCGTAGGCGTCTTGATAGAAGCCGACGTTGTCATCACTCATGTGCGGGGCCGGGTAGTAGACGCGGCCGAGCTTGCCCTCCTTGCGGATCTCGATCTTCGCCGCGACCGGATGGATCGAAGCGGTCGCGTTGTTCACATACGAGATCGACCCGGTGGGCGGGACGGCCTGCAGGTAGGCGTTGTAGATGCCGTGCTGTTTCACCGACTCGCGCAGCCGTTCCCAGTCCTCGCGGGAAGGGATGGTCACGCCTGCGTCTGCGAATAGTTCGCGCACCCGCTGAGTGGCGGGTTGCCAGTCATGTTGGGTGTATTTGTCGAAGTAGGAGCCGTCGGCGTAGGTCGAGTCCTCGAATCCGGCGAAGGTCTGCCCGCGCTCAATCGCGATTTGATTCGATGCGCGGATCGCGTGATAGGTGATGGTAAGGAAGTAGATGTCAGTGAAGTCAATGCCTTCTTCGCTGCCGTAGTGGATGCGCTGGGAGGCGAGGTAGCCGTGCAGGTTCATCTGGCCCAGTCCGATTGCGTGGCTGGTCTCGTTCCCGTTCGCCACGGACGGGACGGCATCGACGTTAGTCTGGTCGGAGACACTGGTCAGTGCCCGCACCGCGGTCTCCACGGTCGACCCCAGGTTCGAGGAGTTCATGGCCTGAGCGATGTTGAGTGAGCCGAGGTTGCAGGAGATGTCTTGGCCGATTTCCTGGTACCCGATAGCGGAGTCGTAGGTCGAAGGCGTGTTGGTCTGCAGGATCTCGGAGCAGAGGTTGGACATGTTGATGTGACCTGCCAGCGGATTGGCACGGTTGACGGTGTCTTCGAAGAGCACATAGGGGTATCCGGACTCGAATTGGAGCTCAGCGAGGGTCTTGAAGAACTCCCGGGCGCTGACCGCGTTCTTTCGAATCCGCGGGTTCGCCACGAGCTCGTCATAGTGGTCGCTCACCGACAGGTCTGACAACGGCGTACCGTATTCGCGCTGCACGTCGTAGGGGCTGAAGAGGTGCATGTCCCGGTTCTCCTTGGCCAGTTGGAAGGTCACATCCGGGATGACTACGCCCAGGGAGAGGGTCTTGATGCGGATTTTCTCGTCGGCGTTCTCTCGCTTGGTGTCGAGGAAGCGCAGGATGTCGGGGTGGTGGGCATGCAGGTAGACCGCGCCTGCGCCCTGCCTCGCGCCAAGCTGATTGGCGTAGGAGAACGAGTCCTCGAGGATCTTCATCACCGGCACCACGCCGGAGGCCTGGTTCTCGATTCGTTTGATCGGAGCACCGACCTCACGCAGGTTCGACAGCAACAGCGCCACGCCCCCGCCACGCTTGGACAGCTGCAAGGCGGAGTTCACGCTGCGACCGATGGACTCTAAGTTGTCCTCCACCCGCAGCAGGAAGCAGGAGACCAGCTCTCCGCGCTGGGCCTTCCCCGCGTTGAGGAAAGTCGGCGTCGCAGGCTGGAAGCGACCGGAGAGCATCTCGTCGACCAGCCCGGTGGCCAGTTGCTCGTCGCCCTGACCGAGGTAGAGCGCGGTAGCGACCACCCGTTCTTCGAACCCTTCAAGATAGGTGGTGCCGTCGAAGGTTTTCAGAGCATACGAGGTGAAGAATTTGAAGGCTCCCAAGAAAGTGGCGAACTGGTGCCCCACGGAATGGGCGCGCTCGTGCAGTGCGCATAGAAATTCCGGGGTGTAGGCTGCCAGGAATTCGGACTCGTAGTAATCGTGGTCCACTAGCCACTCCAGGCGCTCGGCCGCCGAGGAGAAGACCTTGGTGTTCGGGACCACATGCTGGCGGAGGTACTCGGCGGCGGCCTGACGGTCCTTGTCGAACTGGATCGAGCCGTCGGAGGCGAACAGGTTCAGTTCGGCATTGAGCGCGTGGTAGTCCTTCCGCGCTCCGATGCCGGTGCGCACGGGAACCTCTGAGGCGATGGTGGTCATGCGGTTGTCCTCTCGTTGTTGACCTGGTCCCAGAAGCGGGACAGGCCGGTGTTGACGGTGTCGATGTCGCGCTGGGTTCCCAGCAGCTCGAAGCGGTAGAGCTCCGGCACGCGGCACTTGCGCGCGATGATGGGCCCGGCCAGGCAGTAATGCTCGCCGAAGTTCGTGTTCCCCGCGGTGATCACCCCGCGCAGCAGAGCGCGGTTGGCCGGGTCGTTCAGGAAGGCGATCACCTGCTTCGGAACCGCACCCGCCTGTTCCCCGCCGCCGTAGGTCGGCACGACCAAGACGAAGGGGCATGCCACCCGAATCATGCCCTCCAAGCGTGGGCGCAACGGTATGCGTACGGCAGGACGGTCGAGCTTATCGACGAATCGACGGGTGTTCTCCGAGACGCTGGAGAAATACACCAGGTCCGGCGATTCACCCTCGTGCAGCTCTCGGATCGGATAGGTCGTCTGTGGCCGCGGTCCATGCACCACTACAGCCCTCCTAGAACTAGAAACTCTTTTTGCCAAGCCTTCTGCGCGTACCTCAGTTGAGGCTTCTGAGGTTTCCCTGCCGTGCTTTTCGTAATTCGGTACACCGATACTATAGATTCGGCGTACCAAACTTCAAGCGCGACTCAGTGTCCGGTGCCCCAACCGAAAGGATTGATGATGAACGAGAGTGCACAACCGCAGGGCACCTGGATCGAAGCGATCACCGTGTTCGAGGAACTTCGCGCTGGCAACACCGATGGCGCTCTTGAAGTAGTGAGAACGTGCTCAGACGTCGAGCGGATGCTCGGATACCTCTTTCGTCTGACGTCCCTGTTTCTCAGGAGCGCACGCTCGGAGGACATCGACCACTTCATAGAAGCCGCACACCGGGCGGAACATCCACCTACTCTCAGGTATCGATGAACGGGGCCGCCGGCGCCGGTTGCGATACTGCGCGATTTGAAGTCCGTCATATAAACGCTGAAAGCCCACTCTGTCGCAGTCTGAGCTTTTGAGAACATGAATCGAGAAATGAGTGATGGGAATGCAAATCAATTTGAAGTCGAAACTCGCTCTGATCTCTGCCTCGGCGCTAGCCCTGACAAGTTGCGGTGCTGGGAACGCGGAGTCGTCGTCGACCGAAGGTAAGCCTCAGGTGTTGACGACGTTCACCGTCCTTGCCGATATTGCCGACAACGTAGCCGGCGAACACCTGGAGGTGGAATCGATCACCAAAGTCGGTGCCGAGATCCATGGATATGAACCCACTCCCAAGGATGTGGCCAAGGCGTCAGAAGCCGACTTGATTCTTGACAATGGGCTGAATCTGGAGGCATGGTTCGAGCAATTCGTCGAACAGACCGACGCCCCGCATGAAGTCGTTTCCGAGGGTGTCGAACCAATCGACATTTCCGAGGACGCCTATGCGGGCAAGCCGAATCCCCACGCATGGATGAGCCCTGTCAACGTCCAAATCTATGTCGACAACATGGTCGATGCTTTCAGCGAGCTGGATCCAGATCACGCCGCCGACTTTCAGTCCAATGGAGAGTCGTACAAAGACGAACTTCAAACCGTTCAGGATGACCTTGTCGGTGAGCTGTCGACACTGCCAGACAAAGAACGAGCCCTCGTCACGTGTGAGGGCGCTTTCTCCTACCTCGCCCGGGACGCGGATCTCGACGAGCGCTACATCTGGCCTGTGAATGCGGAGCAGGAGGCAACCCCGCAGCAGATTTCCTCCACTATCGAGTTCGTCAAGGACAATGACGTTCCCGCAGTATTCTGTGAGTCCACCGTCTCGGACAAACCAATGCGACAAGTCGTTGACGCCACCGGCGCGGAGTTTGGCGGGACACTGTATGTCGACTCGCTTTCAGAAGCGGACGGACCTGTGCCAACATACCTTGAGCTCATTAAGCACGACGCTGACACCATCACTGAAGCTCTGACGGGTGGGAACAAGTGACTTCAGCAATCCGTGCTGACGGTGTCACAGTGCAATACGGCGACGTCAGGGCACTGGAGGATGTCAGTCTCGGAGTGGAGTTCGGTTCCGTGACAGGTCTGATCGGAATGAACGGGTCGGGGAAGTCCACTCTGTTCAAAACGATCATGGGACTGACCCGCCCGGTTCAAGGCACCGTATCGATCAACGGCAGGACACCGACGCAAGCACGCAAAGAAGGCTTGCTGGGATACGTGCCACAAAGTGAGGATGTTGACTGGACGTTCCCCGTCAGCGTCCGCGATGTCGTCATGATGGGCCGCTACGCGCATCAAGGATTCACTCGAAAGCCCACGTCGGCGGATCGTCAAGTGGTCGAACAGGCACTAGAACGCGTCGGGCTCCAGATGGGGTGTCATGATTTGAGTAGACAGCAGAACCCGATGAAAGGAAACTGCTGCACATGACTACCAGCCAATCCCCGCGGCGGCCCCGCAGAGAGTTCACCTCGGAGTTCAAGGCCGACGCCGTCGCGATGGTCACCGACCTCGGGAAGTCCCGAGCCGAAGTCGCCCGCGACCTCGACATCAACGAGTCGACG
>NZ_RHFH01000028.1 GCF_004745075.1 Brevibacterium sp. S111 | reverse complement strand
TCTGGGAGGCTCAATGTGGAAGAGACCGGTGAGAGACCGGGACACTACCTCCTGCCCACTCATCGTGCCCAAGCTCAAATTCGAGTGGGCCACCGGACATCAAGCAGATCGGTGGATCAAGGCTTAATGGTACTGGGGCAAAGACAGCCCGTCCGCTTGAGTAGGTGACGGGTTTCAATTGAACGAGGTCGGGGTTCTCCATATTTGGAGAACCCCGACCTCATTGAGTCTGAATGTTTGGATTAGGCCGTCAGCACAACCTTGCCAGTAGTCTGACGCCCTTCAAGCGCGCGGTGCGCATCCGCAGCCTCGGCCAGCGGGAACGTGGCGCCCACGCGGAAGTTCAGCCAGCCCTTCTCAATGCCGTTGAAGAGCATCGCCGAACGCTTTGCTAGCTCCTCCGAGGACCGCACGAACCACGCCAGCGACGGGCGCGAGAGGAAGATGCCGCCTGAAGAGTTCAGGCGCTGAATGTCGAACGGCGGCACCTGACCCGAGGCCCCTCCGAAAAGCACCATCGACCCCAACGGCTTGATCGAGGCCAACGACGCATCGAAGGTGTCCTTGCCGACACCGTCATAGGCAACTTCGACGCCCTCACCGTCGGTCAGCTCGCGCACCTTCGCCGCGATGTCGACGCCCTCGCCATAGAGGAACACCTCATCGGCACCGGCCTTGCGGGCCAGTTCCGCCTTCTCCTCGGTGCTCACGGTCGAAATGACGTTGCCGCCTAGGTGCTTGATGATCTGAGTGAGCAGCAGTCCGACCCCGCCGGCCCCGGCATGGACGAGGGCGGTGTGGCCCGGCTTGATCTCATGCGAACTCGTGGCCAGGTACTGGGCGGTCAGACCCTGCAGCGGCATCGCGGCAGCCACCTCGGCGGACACGCCTTCGGGCACGCGCAGCAGGTTATCCGTGTTCACGACGACTTGAGTCGCGTACGAGCCCGGGCCCTCGTGCCAAGCGACGCGGTCACCGACAGAGAAGCTCTCGACGCCCTCGCCGACAGCGGCGATGCGACCCGTGCCCTCGGAGCCGACGATGTGCGGGTAGTCCATCGGGTACACACCCGAACGACGGTAGGTATCGATGAAGTTCACGCCCGCGGCCTCGACGTCGACGAGCACCTCGCCGGGCCCGGCAACAGGGGTGTCGACTTCGGAGAATTCGAGGACCTCTGGTCCGCCTGCGCGCATCGCTCGTACTGCCTGGGTCATGACGCCTCCTGCATATAATTTAATGTGCTGGTATAGTTATACATATGAATGATCTTACGGTTGCCGTCTCCGGTGCTACCGGATACGCCGGGGGAGAGGTCCTCCGGCTGCTGAGCACTCATCCTCACTTGAACGTCACGACGGTGTGTGGACATTCCACCGCTGGCGAGAAGCTCGGCCGACATCAACCCCATCTTGCCCGATATTCCGACTTCGTGGTCCAGGAGTCCACCGCCGAGGTGCTCGCCGGCCACGATGTCGTCGTCCTCGCCCTGCCCCACGGGCAGTCCGGAAAGATCTCCGCCGAACTCGAGAAGACGAGCCCCGAAACGCTCATCGTCGACCTCGCCGCCGACCACCGGCTCATCAGTGCGACTGCTTGGGAGAAGTTCTACGGCTCCGAACACCAGGGGACCTGGACCTACGGGCTGCCCGAACTGCTCACCGCCGACGGCACGAAGCAGCGCGACGCCCTCAAAAATGCGCAGCGCATCGCCGTGCCTGGCTGCAACGTCACCGCCGTGACCCTCGGCCTCGCACCGCTCATCCAAGCCGGACTCGCCGCACCCGCCGGCCTCAACGCAGTCCTGGCCAACGGCGTGTCCGGAGCGGGCAAGGCGCTCAAGCCGCACCTCACCGCCGCCGAAATCCTCGGCGACGCCTCGCCGTACGGCACCGGCGGGACGCACCGGCACGTGCCCGAGATCGAACAGAACCTCAACGGCGTCATCGGCGCCGACGCCGCCGAAGGCCCGACCCGGATCTCCTTCACCCCGACACTCGTGCCCATGGCCCGCGGAATCCTCGCCACCATCACGGCCGATGCGGGTGACGCCGCACCTCGGACCGCCGAAGGTCTCCTCGACGCCGCGGCGCTGAAGGCCCAACTGGCCCAGGCCTTCGAACGGGCCTACGCTGACGAGCCCTTCGTCCGCGTCCTGCCTGAGGGACAGTGGCCGCGCACCTCGGCGACCACCGGTTCGAACATGGCCCACATCCAGTTCACCGTCGACGAACGTGCCGGCACGATCCTCGTCGTCGTGGCCCTGGACAACCTCGTCCGCGGCACCGCCGGCCAGGCACTCCAGTCCATCCACCTCGCCCTTGGCCTCGATGAGGCCACCGCACTTCCCCTCGAAGGAGTCGCCCCATGAGCGTGACCGCACCACTGGGCTTCACGGCCGCAGGACTGACCGCCGGACTCAAACCCAGCGGAACCAAAGACCTCTCACTCGTCATCAACACCGGCCCCGACACAGCCGTCGCCGCCGTCTACACCTCGAACCGCTGCAAGGCCAACCCCGTGCTGTGGTCGCAGAAAGCCTCGGCGAACGGGCACGCCCGCGCCGTCGTCCTCAACTCCGGGGGAGCGAACTGCTACACCGGCGACTTCGGGTACGAGACGACCACCCTGACCGCCCAGACCACCGCTGAACTGCTCACCGACACCGGCACCGACACTCAAGCCGAAGACATTCTTGTCTGCTCGACCGGGCTCATCGGGGTCGGCGGTCAGGACTTCCGCGATGCCATCGTCGAGAACCTCCCGGCACTCGTGGCCGCCGCCGAGGACACCGTCGACGCCGGAGCCCACGCCGCCGAGGCGATCATGACCACCGACACCGTGGCTAAGACCGCCACCCGCGAGGGCAGCAGCGGGTACACGATCGGAGGCATGGCCAAGGGCGCGGGCATGCTCGCACCCGGGTTGGCCACCATGCTCGTCGTCATCACCACCGACGCGAAGGTCGACAGAGAAGTGCTCGATCAGGCCCTGCGGGCCTCGACAAGTAAGAGCTTCGACCGCCTCGACACCGACGGGTGCATGTCAACGAACGACACCGTCATCCTCATGTCCTCCGGCGCCCACGACGCCGAAGTCGACACGGAGGAGTTCACGAGCCTCCTCGGCGAAGTCTGCCTCGACCTCATGCACCAGCTCCACGTCGACGCCGAAGGCGCCCACCACGACATCGCGATCACCACTCAGGGTGCGGCCAGCGAAGACGACGCCGTCATGGTCTCCCGCTCGGTGTCACGTTCGGCCCTGTTCAAGGCCGCGATCTTCGGTCAGGATCCGAACTGGGGGCGCGTCGTCGCTCAGGTGGGAACCACCTCGGCGACCTTCGATCCCACGCTCATCGACGTGACGATCAACGGCACGCAGGTCTGTCAAGCCTCCGGACCCTATGAAGACCCGGAGAAGGTCGAATTCGACCGCAACGTCGACGTCGTCATCGACCTCCACGCCGGAGACCACACCGCCACGGTCTGGACCTCGGACCTCACCCACGATTACGTCGAAGAGAACAGCGCCTACTCCACATGAGCAACAACCCCCACGACATGTCCACGAAATCCACGGCCGCCCGGCTCGCCGCCGCCCAGGTCAAGGCCGAAGCCCTGACCGAAGCGCTGCCGTGGATCAAGACCTTCACCGGTGCCACGATCGTCATCAAATACGGCGGCAACGCGATGATCTCCCCGGAGCTGCAGCAGTCCTTCGCCGATGACATCGCCTTCCTCCGCTTCGCCGGCATCCGCCCCGTCGTCGTCCACGGCGGCGGCCCCCAGATCTCGGCCATGCTGGCCCGCTTGGGCATCGAGTCCGAGTTCAAAGCCGGGCAGCGGGTGACCACCCCGGAAGCCGCCGAGGTCATCCGCATGGTCCTGTCCGGCCAGGTCAACCGCGACATCGTCTCCCGCATCAACCAGAACGGCAACGCCGCCATCGGACTGTCCGGTGAGGACGCAGACCTCCTGCTGGCGAACAAGACCCACGCCGAGGCCGACGGAGAAGTCATCGACCTCGGCCGGGTGGGCGAGATCGCCGAGGTCAACACCACCGTGCTCACCGAACTCCTCGACGCCGGACGGGTGCCCGTCATCTGCTCGATCGCCTCGGAGATCAACGGGGAGGCCGGAAAACCGCTCAACATCAACGCCGACCTCGCCGCCTCCGCAGTGGCCAAGGCACTCAAAGCCGACAAACTCATCATGCTCACCGATGTGCCCGGCCTCTACGCGAACTGGCCCGACACCTCTTCACTGATTTCGCGCATCGGACCGGCCAAGCTGCGCGAACTGCTGCCCAGCCTCGACGCGGGCATGATCCCGAAGATGACCGCCGCCCTCGAGGCCATCGAGCACGGGGTGCAGCAGGCCCACATCATCGACGGCCGGATGGCGCACTCGCTGCTGCTCGAGGTCTTCACCTCCGAGGGCATCGGCACCATGGTCGAAGACACCATCGTCGAACCCGCACCCTTGGGCGACGGACACAAAGGCGAAGGCCACGAAACACTCAAGGAGGACGAGAACGATGAGTGAGACACCAGCCCAGACCTGGCGCGATGACTTCTCCCGCGTCCTGTCCCCGGTCTTCGGCTCACCCCAGCTCGACCTCGTCCGCGGTCAGGGCTCCTATGTCTGGGACGCCTCGGGCACGAAGTACCTCGACCTGCTCGCCGGCATCGCCGTCAACGCACTCGGCCACAGCCACCCCGCCTGGGTCAACGCGATCACCGAGCAGGCGAACACGCTCGGCCACATCTCGAACTTCTTCACCTCCCCGGCTCAGATCGGCCTGGCCGAGAAACTCCATGAGGTCCTCGACCTGCCGGCCGGGTCCGCCGTGTTCTTCTCGAACTCGGGCACCGAAGCCAACGAGGCGGCCTTCAAGATGGCTCGCCGCGCGGCCGGCGGGGGACGCCCCTTCATCATCGCGATCGACGGCGCCTTCCACGGCCGCACGATGGGAGCGCTGGCACTGACGGCGAAGGAAGCCTACCGCGCCCCCTTCGCCCCCGGAGTGCCCGGAGTCGTCCACGTCCCCTACGGGGATGTCGAGGCGCTGGCCGCCGCGATCAATGAGAACACCGCCGCCGTGTTCATCGAACCCGTCCAAGGTGAGGTCGGGGTCCGGACCCATCCTGCCGGTTACCTCACCGCCGTGCGGGAACTGACGACGAAGGTCGGGGCACTCATGATCCTGGACGAAGTGCAGTCAGGCATCGGTCGCACCGGGTCCTGGTTCGCTCATCAGGATCCCGAGATCGGCGAGGGCATCGTCCCGGACATCATCACCTCGGCGAAGGGCCTCGGCGGCGGCATGCCGATCGGCGCGACCATCACGTTCGGCGATGCGAACACCAAACTGCTCGAAGCCGGGCAGCACGGCACGACCTTCGGCGGCAATCCGCTGGCCTGCGCCGCCGGACTCGCAGTCCTCGAGACCATCGAGAACGAGAAGCTTCTCGACCACGTCGCCGAAGTCAGCGACTGGCTCCAGACCGAACTGGCGAAAGTCGACGGCGTCGGGACGATCACCGGCAAGGGACTTCTCCTCGGGCTCGAACTCACGGCCGGTGCCGACGGTCAGGCCCCAGACTCGAAGGCCGTGGCCGCCCGCGCGCTCGAGGCCGGGTTCATCATCAACCCCGTCGCCCCCGGACGCCTGCGGCTGGCCCCGCCGCTGACGATCACCACTGACGAACTCGCCCCGTTCATCGCGGCCCTGCCCGGCCTCATCGCCGGCTGAGCCCCGCCCCATCTCCGAAGGACACCCCATGACACGCCACTTCCTCAAGGACACGGATCTCAGCCCCGCTGAGCAGACGCACGTCCTCGACCTCGCCGCCGAACTCAAGGCCGCCCCCTACTCGCGCACCCCGCTGGCCGGACCGCAGACCGCCGCCGTCATCTTCGACAAGACATCGACGCGGACCCGCGTGTCCTTCGCCGCCGGCATCGCCGCTCTCGGCGGACAGCCGCTCATCATCAACCCCGGCGAGGCGCAGCTCGGACACAAGGAATCGATCGCCGACACCGCCCAGGTGATGTCGCGCATGGTCTCGACGATCATCTGGCGCACCTTCTCCCAAGCCGGACTCGACGAGATGGCCGAGAACTCCTCCGTGCCCGTCATCAACTCGCTGTCCGATGACTTCCACCCCTGCCAGATACTCGCCGACCTGCTCACCATCCGCGAGCACCGTGGCGACGTGAAGGGGCAGACGATGAGCTACTTCGGCGACGGGGCGAACAACATGGCGAACTCCTACGCCCTCGGCGGAGTCAACGCCGGAATGCATGTGCGCATCGCAGCACCGGCAGGCTTCCAGCCCGATGCTGCGATCGTCGCCGAAGCCGAGGCCCTCGCCGCGCAGACCGGCGGGTCGCTGACCGTCACCGCCGACCCGGTCGCCGCAGCCACCGGCGCCGACGTCCTCGTCACCGACACCTGGGTGTCGATGGGCCAGGATTCGGCCGGACGCGACGACGAGGCCTCACCGTTTATGAAGTTCCAGGTCAGCCAGGAACTCATGGAGGCCGGCAACGATCCGATCTTCCTCCACTGCCTGCCCGCCTACCGCGGCAAAGAGGTCACGGCCGAGGTCATCGACGGCCCCGCCTCGGTGGTCTTCGATGAGGCCGAGAACCGCCTCCACGCGCAGAAGGCGCTCATGGCATTCCTCCTGGAGCGATGATGACCGACACGAACGCGAATGCCGGCGGCAACAGCGCACCGCTGACGAAGACCGCTCGGCAGCAGAAGATCATCGACCTCATCACCCGCCAATCCGTGCGGTCCCAGATCGAACTCGCCGAGGCACTCGCCACGATGGGCATCACTGTCACCCAGGCGACCCTGTCGCGCGACCTCGCCGAGGTGGGGGCCGTGAAGATCCGGTCCACCGCCGGATCCGTGTACGCCGTCCCCGGCGAGGGCGGGGACCGCTCCCTGCAGCAGTCGACGGGGGACAGCCTCGATGCGAAGCTGCCCCGGATTCTCGAGGAACTCCTCGTCTCCGCGGTCTCGCAGGACAACACGGTCGTGCTGCGCACCCCGCCCGGGGCCGCACAGTATCTCGCCTCGGCGATCGACCGCTCCTCGATGGTCGGGATCTTCGGGACCCTGGCCGGCGACGACACGGTCCTCGTCATCGCCGACGCCGCAGTCGGGGGAGCGGCCCTGGCCGAGACGTTCCTCGAATACGCGGCCGGCGGACTCGTCGATGGGTGAGGAATCCACGCTCACGCTGGGTCGACGAGCCGCCTCGGCGATGATCGGCCCGAGGAAATCCTGCGACAATGACAACTGAGCTTCTCCACGACAACGAATGGGCCGAGGCATCTGCGACTCGGTGAAGAAAGGACGATCTGTGAGCGAACGACTGAGCCTGTGGGGCGGACGATTCTCCGACGGTCCGGCCGATGCCCTGGCCGCACTGAGCAAGTCCACGGACTTCGACTGGCGCCTGGCGAAGTACGACATCGCCGGGTCGAAGGCCCACGCGAAGGTCCTCCACCACGCGGGTCTGCTCACCGACGAGGAACTGTCCGGCATGCATGAGGCTCTCGACGAGCTTCTGCGCCGCGTCGAGACCGGCGAGTACGTCGCCGCCGAGTCCGATGAGGATGTGCACTCGTCGTTGGAGCGCGGACTCATTGAGATCGCCGGTCCGGAGCTCGGAGGCAAGCTGCGTGCCGGTCGGTCACGCAATGATCAGATCGCGACGATGGGGCGCATGTACCTGCGCGACCATGCCCGTGAGGTCGCCGGTCTCGTGCTCGACACCGTCGAGGTGCTCATCGCTCAGGCCGAAGAGCATCCCGAGGTGCCGATGCCCGGACGCACGCACCTCCAGCACGCTCAGCCGGTGCTGCTGGCCCACCACCTGCTCGCCCACGCGTGGCCGTTGCTGCGCGATGTTGCGCGCTTCGTTGATTTCGATGCGCGTGCCGGTGTCTCTGCCTACGGTTCTGGTGCGCTGGCTGGGTCGTCATTGGGGCTTGACCCACAGGCCGTGGCTGCGGACCTCGGTTTCAACGATTCGGTGGAGAACTCCATCGACGGCACGGCGTCGCGCGATGTCTTCGCCGAGTACCTCTTCATCACGACGATGATCGGCATCGACCTCTCCCGCCTGTCCGAGGAGGTCATCGCGTGGGCGACGAAGGAGTTCTCGTTCGTCACCCTCCACGATGCGTATTCGACGGGATCGTCGATCATGCCGCAGAAGAAGAACCCCGACGTCGCCGAGCTCACGCGTGGCAAGTCCGGTCGCCTCATCGGTGATCTCACCGGGCTGCTGTCGACGCTCAAGGCACTGCCGTTGGCGTACAACCGAGATCTGCAGGAGGACAAGGAGCCGGTCTTCGACGCCACCGACACTCTCGAACTGTTGCTGCCGGCGTTCACCGGGATGGTGGCGACGCTGAAGTTCGACACCGAACGCATGGCGTATCTGGCTCCGCGCGGATTCGCGCTGGCCACGGACATCGCCGAGTGGCTCGTGCGTGAGGGCGTGCCGTTCCGTGTGGCTCACGAGCTCTCGGGAGCGTGCGTGCAGTTGGCCGAGTCGCGGGATGTCGAACTGTGGGACCTCTCCGACGAGGACTTCTCGGGGATCTCACCGCACCTGACGCCTGCCGTGCGCGAGGTGCTCACGACGCTCGGCTCGATCGATTCGCGCAATGCCAAGGGCGGCACCGCTCGCTCGGCCGTCGAGCAGCAGATCGCCAACGCGAAGGCAGAGGTCACACGCCTGCGTGAGTTCGCAGGGTCGACCCGCAGCGTGTGAGCTATACGTCCCTGCGACCGAAGCTTCCGGTCGGCTGATCGGAACTGTGTCAGCGGTGCTCTGATCGTTCGGCGATCGGAGCACCGTCCGTCTTTCGTGACTGTGTTGAGTGCTGCTCGGGGCCGACCGCGAGTTGTCGGCAGCTGTTTTTCCTCGTTTAGGGATGCGTGAGCTTCGGTGTTCGGCTCTGGTGTTTCCACCGATGAGGATCGGTATCTGCGGCGGTCTTCCGAAGGATGTCCAATGCCGCAGTGAGTTTCTTCGAAAGTCGTGCTCCGGTCATTGTCACTCCAACAATCGTGTTGGCGAATTCCGGGTTGGTCACCGGCAGATATCGCACTGGCATGCCCTGAAAGGTCAGGGTGTCCGGGTGAGGAACAGCGTTGGCCAAGGAAAAACCGAGTCCTAACCCCACCATCGACCTGATTGTCTCCGCATTCGGAATGAGCCAGCGAACAGAAGGCTCATAACCGATTCCGCGGATCTGGCTGATCAAGAGGTCCGCGGTCGGCGGAGAATCGAGCAGAATGAGCGGGTCGTCGATGAGCTCGGCGATATCGACACCGTCTTGTTCAGCTACAGGATGATCAGCAGAGACGATGGCGTGCAGCTGTACTTCGGCGAGGTCGTGCCTGGTGACTCCCTCGATCTGGATCTGCTTGCGGTACATGACAGCAACATCTACCTCACCATTGAGAACCATCTGTTGAACGGTCAACGGATGGGCTTCGACAAAGCTGACGTCAACCTGCGGGTGGTGTTTGACGAACTGAGCAGCCGTAGCTGGAAGCATCCGTGGCCCCGCCGTCGGTATGCAACCGATGCGCAAGGGCCCCTGTAAGGCAGCCGACTCGTCGTTCAGAGATTCCACAGCGTCCGAGACATTTGAAAGGATCTCTCTGGCCCGAACTCCGAATTCCCTGCCAGCGCTCGTCGGACGGGCGCGCCGAGCCGGACCACGCGCAATAAGCGTGACTTTGAGCTGCTTTTCGAGTTGGGCGAGAGCCGCAGAGACCGTCGCCTGTGACACTCGGCAGTCTTTTGCCGCGTCGCTCACCGAACCACGATCGAGAACGGCGAGAAAATACTCGAGCTGGCGGAGTGTGAGGTCAGTCATAGCTAGAGTCTATATTGAAGCCAGTAAAAATTTGCTTTTCTTTTTGATGTCAACGGGAAAGACTGAGGAGGTCAAAGACGCAACAACGTGAAAGTGCCGGGTTATGAACGATTCGAAGATGAAAGTAGTCACCCTAGGAACCGCAGGTGGCCCGCGATGGTGGAAGGGCGATTCCAAGGATCGAGCGGGTATCTCAACCGCGATCGTCGTTGAGGATCGCTTCTATCTCGTGGACGCCGGTCACGGTGTCGGGCGTCGCATTCGTCAGGCTGGTCTCGAGCTCGGCGATCTGGGCGGAATCTTCATCACTCACCTGCATTCGGATCACACCATCGATCTGCTGGCGCGTAGCGTCGGTTGGTACGGATAGTCCACGTACCTGGTACTGGTGCTCGGTGGGAGTGGTACTGGCCCCGAGCGTGTGCTCGGGGCCGGCACCTGTCGTCCTGGCGGCTACTCCCAGTAGCC
>NZ_RHFH01000027.1 GCF_004745075.1 Brevibacterium sp. S111 | reverse complement strand
CCCGCACGACCTCGACCGGCTCCCACCGTTGCGCTTTCGCCGTGGCCAACAACTCGGGGGCAAGACTGCGCGCATACGGCATCTTCAACCGTCGCATCAGCGCCTCGACCTCGGTATCAAGGACTGGAGCCTGGGCAGAGACAACCATCACAGCTCACCCCCGTCCGCAGTCGTCGACGGTGAGCTCATCGCCTGCCATCCCACAGTCCCCTGCGCCAGGGACGCATCCTCACCCGCACTGCGACTGCCTTGATCAGCAACCCGGTGGGCCAGCAGCGACGCCACATCACCAGTGCCGAAGCGACCATAGGCAGCCGCCGTACCCAGGACCTCATCGACACGTTCTCGACCATGCAACCGCGACAGTGCCACGGCCTGGCCCATCTTCTGTCGCATCCTCGACGTCCCTGCCGCGGCCGCCTCACGTAACCACTCGTGAGCACCATGCCCAATCATCAGGAACGCTTCCTCATCAGGACTGTTCGCTGTGACCGCATACACTCCGGGCACCTTCTGTGTGGCATCAGTCGGGAAATGCTCGTCATCGATCTTCGGCGATCCGGGCCGGGCCCTGCCGTGTCGGGCGACTTCCCGAACCCCATCACGACCGGCAGCTACGATGATGATCTGTTCTGCCTCGGCGACACCGTGGACGCGGACGAAGACCTCGGACCCCAGGAGTGCATGCGGTACCGAATACTGCCCGGACTCGAAAGCGACCATCGGCGTATTGACCGGAACCTTCCTCGACAGACCGAACGCGATCGTATGCGCCCGATCCGGGACCGGATCGCCCCGAGTTCAGTGGAGAGCTCTTGACGGTACGCCAGCCACCTCTGGCCGACTGATTTCAGTATAGTAGTGATCCTCGAACTGCACTGGAGCAAGGTCTTTACAGTACGAATGCGGGCGGGTGTTGTTATACCAATGCACCCACTCCAAAGTCGCGAATTCCACAGCATCGCGACCAGTCCACGGACCTTCGCGCCACACCACCTCTTTCTTAAATAGTTTGTTTAACGCTTCAGCTGCGGCATTATCATAAGAATCACCCGTCGAGCCGACCGAGGCTTCTATCCCGGCTTCACGTAGTCGCTCTGTGTAAGCAAGAGAAACATACTGGCTTCCCTTGTCTGAATGGTGAATTAGCTGATTGATATTACGGTTCTTTCGTCTCCTTTCCCATAAGGCGTGCTCCAGGGCATCCAGCGCCAAATCGGTCCGCAGCGTCGTATCGACTCGCCACCCGACAATCATGCGGGAAAACAAATCCATGACGAACGCGACATAGGCGAAACCACTCCACGTCGAAACATACGTAATGTCAGCGACCCAGCGGGTATCTGGAGCATCGGCGGTGAAGTCCCGGCACACAAGGTCGCTCGGGTACGAGGCGGTCTTGGACTGCCATGTCGTAGTCGCCGACCGGGCATTGCTCACCCCTGCCAGACCCAGGGCGCGCATGCGTCGTTCGACTGTGCACCTGGCGATCGGCTCGTCTGGATAGAGCCGGCGGAGCATGACCCACATTTTCCGTGCTCCGAATAATCCTCGATTCTTCGCATGCACTTTCTGAATCCGTTCATCCCACACGGCGTCAGTTTGTTTCCGTGCCGAGACCGGTCGAGACTTTCTGGCGTAATATGAACTCGCAGCGATCTGCACCCCGGTACCGGAAAGGACACGGCAGATCGGCTCGACTCCGAATTCGTCACGATTGTCATCGATGAAACCATCGATATCCGTCAGCGGCGGTCGAGCTCCGCCTGGGCAAAATACGCACTCGCTTTCCGCAAGATCTCATTCGCCCGGCGCAGTTCTCGGATTTCCTTTTCCAGATCTGTGATGCGTTGCTTGTCGTCAGTCGTCATTCCCGGCGTCTTTCCAGAATCAACATGATTGTGCTTCACCCAATTGCGGAGGGTGTTTTTGTTGATTCCGATCTGTTCACCGACCAGCCGACACGCGGTGCTCACGGCCAGGACCGGATCGTCGGTCAGCTTCTCGTTGACCATGCGCACGGCGCGGTCTCGGACTTCTGCAGGGTACTTACTTGGTGCGGGCATGTTCCTATCCTCTCGGTTGGATCAAGCCCTCCACCACACCCGGGGCGATCCAGAACAACCCGATCGAGCGGTTGAACCGAGAGATCAAACGTCGTGCTGATGTGGTCCAGATCTTTCCGAACCGGGAGTCGGTGACGAGGCTGATCGGGGCCGTGTTACAAGAGCAGCACGAGGAGTGGCAGTACGGTGAACGACGCTATTTGTCGGAGATCTCGATGCGCAAACTCATCACCGTGCTCAACGGAGATTCCAGCGCCGATCCTGTCGGGGTGGTGATGCCACTGACCGCGTGATCCGACGCTGGTCCCCACTGCTTACTACCAAGTCAAAGGAACTAGGAAAGAACACCACGAAAAGGGACTTGACCCTGTTCAGCGGGGCTGCTGAGGGTTTGGTCGGCTCCGAGACTCCGTCTTCCCGCGAACACCTTGTCAGTCTTTTATCTGTGGAACAGCTCCTGTCTGACCGGGAATAGTTGTCAGCGGAAGGGATAATGATCTCTTGCGGCTCCCAAACGCTTCTTCCGAGTCTTCGCTGTGGCCGAAACCATCACCTGGAACCCGTCGTGACACTGCACAACCACGAGTGAATAGTCGCTGGATCTCGAGGCCGTCGGTTGATGCCCATCGCAAGAGGCTCTTCCGATCGTCCACCTGACCCCGGTGTCTCTGGCGGTCACAGTGGTCCACGTCTGGATCGCCCCGTTATCTCTACACGATGTAGTTTGAGTGTTCGGGCGTTTGCCGTTAATGTGACTACTACGTGATGTAGATATAGGCAGGAGCGGCAGTGTTCGGTGATCCGGTAACGCAGTGGTGTTTCACCGTTGTGTTCCTCGTTCTCGGGCTCGACTCGACTATCCGAATGGTCATCGATCGCCGGCGTCCATTGCAGTCAGTCGGCCATGGTCTGCATCTTGCGATGTCAGTGGTCATGATGGCTATGGCTTGGCCGTGGTGGTCGGGTCTTCCCAGCGCTCCGCAGGTTGTGTTTTTCACCGTCGCTGCGGGATGGTTCGTGCTCATGCTCCTCGCACAGAGTTTGCGCCGGATGCCTCGCTGGTACGCGCATGGGCACAATCCCTGGCACCTGGTCATGCATGTAGTGATGATGCTGACCATGGTCTGGATGGTGGTATCTATGGCGGGTATGGGCCCATCGGCCCCGGGTCACGATCATTCGTCCCTGTCGTTGCCGATCGCGATCAGCGGGGTAGTCCTGACCGGGGGATTAATTGTCGCTGCGATGATCTGCCTCGTCGATTGCATGGAAAATCTGCGCGGCGATCGACGCAGCGGCGCGGAGGCGAGGGCATCCGGTGCCCAAACTCTCATGAACCTGGGCATGGCAGCGATGTGCCTGCCGATGCTTGTCGTATGAGCTCGCGCCAAAACAGGAGCGGGAAAACAAAAGGAGAAGAACAATGACGACAACCAACATGGACAAATCGATGCTCTCTCGAGTCAAACGGCCACTGGTGATGGGGGCGGCGGCAGCAGCTGGGGCTCTTGCACTCACCTTCAGCGGGGCAAGCGTAGCGAGTGCGCATGTGACGGTGGAGGCGGACACGACTGAGGCCGGCGCGTACTCGGTGCTGACGTTTAGTGTTCCGCATGGTTGCGATGGCTCGGCGACGGACAAGGTGGCCATCCAGGTGCCTGAGGGCATCGATGCGGTCACCCCCACTCGCAATCCCTACTATTCAGTGGACGTGAAGAACGAGAAGCTCGATACTCCGATCAAGGACAGCCACGGCAATGAAGTGAGCGAACGAACATCCGAAGTCGTCTACAAGGCCAAGACCCCTTTGCCTGATGACCAGCGTGACACCTTCGAACTCTCTCTCAAACTTCCTGACGACGCGGCGGGAAAGACACTGGACTTCCCCACAGTGCAAACTTGCGAGGAGGGTGAGACCGCGTGGGTTCAGACTCCCGCCGAGGGACAGGATGCAGATGAGCTCGAGGCGCCGGCTCCGCAGCTCACGGTCACCAAGCCCGGCGCTGATGACCCCGCCGGTGAGTCGGGGGTAGAGGCGGGTGCGGCAGGCAGCAGTGGTAGGCAGACTCCTCTGGTGATCACTTCTTTGGTCATCGGGTCGCTGGGACTGGTCGTCGCGATCATCGCTGTGGCCAGGGGTCGTAAGAAGGCATGAGTTCGAACGTTCACAGCAGCCGGCAGCGATCATGGGCAGTGCTTGTACGCGCATTGATCGCGTTCCTCTGTGGGGGTGTACTGGCCTTGTCGACGTCGGCCGACCCGGCGTCTGCCCATGCTGCTCTGCTTGAAACCTCGCCAGCTGAGGACGAGGTCCTGGACGCGGTGCCGGACTCGGCCGAACTGCGCTTTAACGAACCGGTCGAACTCATCGACGGTGCGATTCGTCTCTTTCCCAGCAGCGGCGACGTTCAGACTCTGGAGGCACAGACCCGTGATCACTCGGTCATTGTCGACCTTCCTCAGGAGCTGCCCGATGGCACCTATTCCCTTACGTATCGCATTGTGTCAGCTGATGGTCATCCCGTCGGCGGCGCGGTGACTTTCCACATCGGCGAGGAATCCGACTCGGCCCCGGCACCGACGACCCCCGATGCCGACTCCACACCAACGTCGACGGAAACGGCAGTCATTATTCTGACTGTGATGCAGTACCTCGGTCTGCTCACCTTTGCCGGATTGCTGTTCTTTGACGCGATGGTCCGCCGTTCACCCGCTCGCCCCGATCGCACGACCCGTCGGGTTGCCCGCTGGGGCATCGGCCTGGGTGTGATGGCATCGTTCCTGCTGATTCCCGTTTCGGCTCTGCGCATTACTGGTCAGGCTCTGACTTCGATTGTGGATCTGAGTTCATGGGTCTTAGGGATCCGGGTAGCACCGACGATCTTAGCGGCCGTTGTGTTGTTGGCCGGGTCCTTGGCACTGCTATTGTTCGGCCGACGCAGACGCTCAAGAGTCGCACCACGCGCGGCCGTCATCGTCGCAGCTGTCACAGTCGCCTCACCGGTGCTCGTTGGCCACTCCCAGACGATGGAACCCATCTGGCTCATGAGCGCCGCCGACATCGGGCATCTGCTTGCCGGATCCTTCTGGGTCGGAGGGGTTCTCGGACTGGTCCTGACTCTCAGGTCGATGAGCCCGCACCGGCCCGGGATCACCAGCGACGTTGATGCAGCGCTTGCGGTGGTGGAGCGGTTCTCTCGGTTCGCGCTCTATAGCGTGATCCTATTGGCCGCCAGTGGAACGCTCATGGCCGTCCTCATTTTCAGCGAGCCCAACAAGGTCATCACAACGGGCTACGGACGCACTCTGCTGATCAAACTCATCATTGTGGCAGCGATCATCACCGTGGCGGCCTGGAACCGAAAACGCATCCTGCCGTCCATCGCTACCGAACCACGATCGTATGAACGATGGGGGCATCTGTGTCAAACACTCAGTTACGAAGCCGCTCTGCTAATCGCGGTGATCTCGGTCACCGGGTTCCTCTCCAATTCCTCCCCAGATCATCAACATCAAGACCAGACTCAGCAAGAGTCGGTGGCCTCTGAAATCTCGTTCGGGGCTGAATCCCAGGGGCTTGTCATCGACGGGCAGGTGGATCCGGGGGCCACAGGAGCAAACACTTTCACATTCGATCTCACCTATAACGGTGAACCAGTCTCGAGCGATGACGTCGAGGTCTCTGCTCGACTGCCCGAGCAACAGCTTGGACCGTTGAGCACAACGCCCATGTTCGATTCGGAGACCGGTAAGTACACGGCTCAGCTGACTCTGCCGACGAGCGGCGACTGGGAGGTCCAGGTCAGTGCACGTGTCTCGAGATTCGAGCAGCCAATCGCCCTCGTTCCTGTCCGCATCAACTGACTTTTGGGCTGGTGGCCTGGGCTCTCCGGTTTTCGGGTTCGGACTCAGACCCTGACCGGTTCGGGGACGGTACGGTGGAATCTAGTTGGCCACCGCCGTAGCGTCATTCGTTCGGCACGCAGCTCCATCGAGGTGTCACCTGTCAGGTGGGAGTGGCGAACGAGAGCGTTGCCAAGATTTGCTGCACCAACTTGCTTTGCTGCAGCATCATCGGCAATCAACTCGATGAGCAGCTTCGTCGCTCGGCGCAATTCCGGCCCGGCGGAGAGGAACTGAGGCAGGCACGCAGCATTGATCTCAGCGATTCGTACTGCCCAGCCGTGCCTGTACCGAAGGTGAGCGCATTCATGGGCGATGACGGCACGCAGCTGAACTGTGGTGAGAGCTTCTTCCAAAGCAGTCGAGATCATGATCTCGTCCGGGCGCCCGGGAACGGCGAAAGCCAGGACTTCGGATGATTCGAATCGCACGAGAATGAACTGCCCTCGGTCTTCACGTGATTTTGCCACAGGAACAATCCTTCTGACTGTGTCACGGTGGGAGCTGATCAACGGTTCCGTGGAATCAGACACCAACGCAGCCACGGCCCCCACTATTGCGAGGCTCAACCACGAGATGAGGGTGAAAATGAGCTGCTGCGCTGGCGTCAACGCAGGCGAGGCCTCGAGGCCGATTGCTACGATCGCGATCACCGATCCCAGCGCCAAAGCACATCCAGTACCCACAGCAGACCACCATAGGGTCATCGCCAAACGGGGAAACCGAATCTGCCATGGGCTCAAAGCCAGGACAGAGGGCGTCGCAAAGAGCAGGAAACCTGCCCCGAGTACGCATCCGCACACCCACAGCACAGGCTATTTACGCTTTCGTGGTCGAGGACCGGCAATTGCGTTGCGCAACAGTTCAGCGTCCCTGGAGTCGAGGTTGCCTGCGAAACGCAACAGGGCTGATTCGCGATCGCTGGCCTCCTCGAGAGCGGAGAACATCGTCAGGCCCACATGCTCATCTTCTGAGTATGCTGCCCGGAAACGCACCTTCCGTTCCGAAACGACGATGCGAACTACCTGGGCCTTTTTCTCAAGTCGATCTAGTGCCGTCATTACCGTTGTATACGCCGGCGGATGGCCACTGGCCAGATGCTGGATTTCCTTGGCGCTGAGGCCCTCTGGGCGTGAGCGAAGGACCCGCATGACTTCTGCCTCGAGCTCGCCGGGACCCCGAGTCCGTTTTCCTACCATGAGCACCTCCACTCTAACTCTACAATATGTGGACCAACGGAGGCGCAGACTCGTTCGATACGGTCGTTGTGGTGGCAGGTGGCAAGGCCGCTCTTATGACACCATCGTGTCGTCAAGCGCTCCGTTGGATCCACGGCCAGGTACACGGATGGTGGAGTTGGTGCTTCCGGCAGTGGCACCTGAGATTCGCATTTCACATCATCTACTACAATGATACGTAGAATGAAGAAGCAGTCGCCACGGTCCCCTGCCGAAGCGGAGAAGGGCCACACAGCAATAAGAGCCACTCCTTTCGTGGTGGTGCCCGTGATCGTTGTCATCGCGACAACGGTCACGATTGCCACCGTGATCGGTGCGGGCACAGAATCATATACTTCGATCGCTCGTGAGTTTCCCGGCACTGCCGTCGTTGTGCTCGATGCGGTGTTGCGTTCGTTTCACGAAGTTTTCTCGGTCCTTTCACTCGGCTCGCTTGCCGCCGTGCTCATTTTCACCCCGCGAACCGCCCAATTGGGACGGACACGAACGACTGCCACCGCTCAGGCCCTGGTGCGGGCCTGCAGCGGGGTCTGGGCCACGGCGGTGCTCCTGCTCATTGTCGTCGACGGACTCAACACCACCGGGGTGTCTTTGACAGGCCTCGACAGCCCGGAACAATTGTGGTTTGCCTTGACCGGCACCTTCTACCCAGCGGCGTGGTTGATCGTCTTCGCAGCGGCGTTCACAGTCTTCTCGGTCTCCATCCTGTCGGAGTCCTGGGCTGCCTACGCTGTGAGCTTGTGGATAGGGATGATCGCGATCCTTGCCCCGGTCGTCATCTCACAGGTGCTCGTCGGACCGAACCATGACTTCGGAGAGGACGCGGCGATCATCCAAACACCCGTAGCGACAGTCGTCCTCGGGCTCCTGTTGGTCGGAGTGCTCCTCGACATAGGGCACCCGAGCGGAAGAATCATGCCGCAACTTTCATGCTCCCGACTCATGTGGGCCGGTCTGATCTCGATCGGGGGCACGGACGTCGTGATCTCGGTGTTCAAGCTCGCCGGCACCGCGTTGACCGACTCGATCACAGGTTGGCAGCTGACGACTCGCTGGATCGGCCTGCTCGTCGTTGCTCTGGGAATGTTGACAGCCTCCTCGACGCGCCCCCAGTGGGGTCGCCTCGGCGTCGTTGCCGGAGTCACGGTATGGGTGACAATGACAGCAGCCATGACCTTCATCCCTTCACCGAACTACTTCGCTCCCAACAGCATCGTCGCCGTCTTCCTCGGCTACACTCTCGACGCCGCCCCAGACCCGATAATCCTGCTCACACACTGGCGGATCAACTTGCTGCTGACCACCATTGCTGCCGTTGCGATGATCGGATACTGTCTCGGGGTGCGACGACTGCGACGTCGTGGCGATCACTGGCCGGTGTTACGGACGATCTGCTGGCTGATCGGTTGGTTGCTGACCATCGTGCTGATGGGGTCAGGGATCGGTAAATACTCTCCGGGTGACTTCGGTATCCACATGGTTGTGCATATGACGTTGAATATGCTCATCCCTTCCTTCCTCGTCGGAGCCGGACCGATCACGTTGTTGCTGCGAGCCTCCACTGGCACCGGTCCGCTCGGACACATGGTCCACGCCCGCGTGAATCAGGTGATCAATTCGCCTGGGCTGCGATTGCTGCTGCACCCCCTGTTCGTCTTCGTTGTCTACGTCGCCTCGTACTACGCCCTCTACCTCAGTCCGCTGTTCGGTGAGCTCATTCGCTATCACTGGGGGCACCAGCTGATGAACGTGCACTTCCTCATCGTCGGCTACATGTTCTTCTCGCTGGTCATCGGCGTCGATAAGCTCCCGTTCGAGCTTCCGCACATCGGCAGACTCGGCTATGTCATCGCTGCGATGCCCTTCCACGCCTTCTTCGGCATCGTGCTGATGATGACGAACACCCCTGTGGCCCAGAACTTCTATCGCACCCTCGACCTGCCCTGGCTCGATATCGCTGCCGAGCAGTACTTCGCCGGCGGCATCGCCTGGGCCGGGGGAGAGTTGCCTCTGTTGGGAGTGGTCATCGTCCTCGCCGTGCAGTGGACCCGACAGGACAAGCGGGATGCCAAGCGTTTCGATCGCCATGAGGACGCTGGCTTAAGCGATGAATTCGCGGCCTATAACGACATGCTGCGGCGGTTGGCAGAGCGAGACGGAGTCGCTGTTGCCGCGGATGCGACAAGCAGGTCTGAAAAGGAAGGGCTGAAATATAATGAGCAGTGACAGCGTGGTCCGACCGGAGGCCTCAAACCTACTCGAGCAGGTCGGCAATGGGATCGATATCGATATCACCGGGATGACATGCACAGCGTGTGCCCGCCGAGTCGAAAAATCGCTGAACACGATCGACGGCGCCACGGCATGGGTGAATTTCGCGACCGAACGGGCCCGAGTGACTGGACTCGATCATCCTGATGATGCACTGAAGGCGGTGAAAAAGGCCGGCTACGGTGCACAGATCCACAAGGCCGGCGACGACACATGGTCACAGCGAGCCGCCGAGGTGAGATTGAGTTCCCTTCGCTGGCGGCTCATCTTCGCCGCGATTCTCACCGTCCCGCTCATGGACGCCACCATCGCCCTGGCCTTGGTCGACACGTGGCGCTTCCCCGGTTGGGAGTGGGTCTGTATCGCCGTTGCCCTGCCGATTGTGACGTGGGCGGCGTGGCCGTTCCACCGGTCGGCGTGGAAGAACCTGCTGGGCCGGACAGCGAATATGGATACTCTCGTGTCCCTGGGCATCACTGCCGCATTCGGGTGGGCCGTAGTGACCGCGGCATTTGACTTCACCGGACCCGATGCGTGGTTGGGTTTCGGGCTCGTACCCGACGGTGCGGACGCTCTCTACCTCGATGTCGCCGCCGGAGTGACTACTTTCCAGCTGGCTGGCCGCTACTTCGAGACGCGATCGCGGCGGAAGGCCGGCGACCTGCTGGCCGCGCTCGGAGAACTCGCGCCGAAGACCGCTCGTGTCCGCGGTGACGACGGCGAATACGCTGAGACCCCTATTGAACTGGTCACACGCGGTGATGTCGTTCTCGTCCGTCCCGGCGAAACCGTACCTGTGGACGGAGCAGTCATCGACGGGCAGGCCGAACTCGATACGAGCAGCCTTACTGGCGAACCGGTGCCGACTCCTGTCGGGGCTGGGAGCCGGGCGGTTGGAGGGTCCTTTGCCACGAACGGGCAAATCCTCGTTGAGGCCGAGGCCGTCGGGGCCGATATGCAGCTGTCCCAGATTGCGACGATGGCGGAGAAAGCACAGTCGCAGAAGGCTTTGGTCGAAAGTCTGGTCGATCGCATCACTGCAGTATTCGTCCCCGTCGTACTCGTCTTAGCAGTCGGGACTCTGCTCGTCTGGTTGCTTCCACTCGGATACTCACCCTCACGGGCCATTGGTGTGGGCATCTCGGTGCTCATCATCGCCTGCCCCTGTGCACTCGGATTGGCGACGCCGACAGCGCTCATGGTCGGCATCGGCCGCGGTGCTCGTTTAGGCATCCTTGTCAAAGGTCATACAGCGCTTGAAGCCAGTGGAAACATCGACACGGTCATACTGGACAAAACTGGCACTGTGACCACCGGAACACTTGAAGTCGAGCAGACATGGTTCGCCGAGACCCACCGGCCAGACCTGCTGGACCGTATCGCCGCGCTTGAGTCCCGCTCGGAGCACCCAGTCGCCCGCGGCATCCTCGAATACGCCGACTCGGCAACCAATGCCACTGCTGCTGTGACAGTCGAACAGACGGAACCACCGATTGAAGTTAAGGATGTCCAGGTGTTGCCCGGCGTCGGCATCGAAGGCTTTGTTGGCGAGGCGACATTGTCAGTCATCAGCGCTGCTGCCGCCCTCGATCGACTGGAGCTCGATTCACAGCTCAGTGAATGGATCCGCGACCAAGAGGGAACGCAGCGCAGCGTCATCGTCATCATCGACGCTGGCACGCCGGTCGGGGCTCTGGCTTTACGCGACCAGGTCAAGTCTGACGCCGCCGCCAGTATCGAGCAGTTGCAGGCGCTTGGTCTGCGCACCGTCCTGCTCACCGGCGACAGTCGCGGACCGGCGGAGACAACAGCAGAGAGCATCGGTACCGATGAGGTTATTGCTGAGGTTATGCCGAATGATAAAGCAGACGTTGTGTCCGCATTGCAGGAGTCGGGCCACCGTGTGGCGATGGTCGGCGACGGGATCAACGATGCCTCAGCCTTGGCTGCGGCTGACCTTGGCATCGCTGTCGTCACCGGCTCGGACATCGCGATGAAGTCGGCCGATATCATTATCGTCCGTGACGATCTTGGGGCGATTGCCGAAGCGATCATGCTCTCCAGGAAGACCCTGCGTACGATCCGTGGGAACCTCGTCTGGGCGTTCGGTTACAACGTCTTAGCTATTCCGATCGCGATGTTCGGACTGCTGAACCCATTGATCTCGGCAGCGGCGATGGCAATGTCGTCGGTGTTCGTCGTCTACAACAGCCTGCGCCTGCAACGCGTGACACTGGAAGCCTGAGAGCCAGTCCGTGTGTCAGGCGACGAAGCCCCGACCAGATTCTGCTGCGAATGAACTGGTCTCGTTACCGAGACAGAACCCGACCCAGGTCTCGACTCCTGGATCCAAACTGAGATCCGGAGTGCTGCTTCTGCATCTCACCAGTCGAGTTTCGGGAAGAGAGAAGGGCGGTGCGCGACTTCGCCAGCCGCGCACCGCAGTCGTCAGTTTCCGAACCGGGCTAGCAAAGCGGTCACCGCATCCTTGCCTAACTGGTTAGCGGCCAAGGGACTGTCGCCGGTGAGCAGGTTGCGATCGCTGGTGGTCGTGCCTGCCATGTCGTCATTGATGATTTCGACGCCTTCTTTCTTCAGAGCCTCTCCCAGACGCCAGGGCATCTCACCGGGCAGGTAGCCGATGTCGAGGTTCGCTCCGAAGTCTAATGAGTCCGGGAAGGCGGTGATCTTGTGCCCCGAGAAGGGGTTGGAGTCGCGGCCGATGCTCCCGGCCAGGAGAGAGGCGGGGCCATGGCATAGGGTGATGATGAGTTTGTCGTTGTTCAGGAAGTGATCCAGTGCGGTCTGGACATCTTTGTCGAATGGGATGACGTTCATCGCGCCATGGCCACCTGGAATGAAGATGGCTGCGTATTCGTCCAGTCCACTTGAGATCACATTGGCCCTGAGTTGCACAGGTGACGAGCGTTTCGTGCCATTTGGAGGCTCTTCCGGTTTCAGAGTGCGTTGACCCGGGCCGATAGCTGCCCGGAGTGGAGCAGACAGCGCAGCACGTAGTGCTCGAAGTTCCTGAAGCCCAGACCAATGCCCCGCAGATGCTCGAGGCGTCC
>NZ_RHFH01000026.1 GCF_004745075.1 Brevibacterium sp. S111 | reverse complement strand
GCATGGCAGGGCCTTGGGTGTGAGGGATCTTGGAGAATTTCCATCATCACCCAAGGCCCGCCTCTCATTCATCACCGACACACTGGGTGCAGAGACCCTGCTACGCACTCTGAAACCGGAAGAGCCGCTAATGCGTTAGTTAACAGATCGTGGGTGGATCGTTCTCAACCAGAGACGGTCCGGGGCCGTCAAGAAAGGCAGCCGAAGTAGGCCCAACTTAACTGACTTGAGCCGATTTCGTCCTCGCTGACAGCTACCCGAGCCCTTCCCAAGTCATGCGCTGCCTGAGTGCTGGTGCGAGAACCAGCGCCGCGATGACGCTGCCGGCCAACAGCATCCACGCGCCGAAGTACGTGAAGAGTTTGAGCTCAGGGGCCAGGGCAGGTCCGAAGTCGGCGGCCATGAGGATCACTCCGCCGAGGATGAGCGCAGTCGAGACGATCACCTGAATGAACTGCTCGACAGTGGAGACAAGCAGATTCTTAATTGTCGCAATATTGAGCCCGCTCGTGCCGACGTCGAGCGTGCCGTCCTGCAGGTGACCGGCGATGCGCGAGATCTGCCCGGGCAGCTCGGCGATCTGGGGCGCGGTCGCTGCCGCGTAGAGCGTCATCTCGTGTCGGTCGACTCCCAGTCCCCCGACCTCACGCAGCAGTGTCTTGCCGTGCTGAGTCACGAGCGCCAGCAGGTTGAGCTCCGGCACGAGGCGAGTGATTGACCCTTCGAGGGTGCTGATGGCACGGAACGCCGTCGCAACTGAAGCCGGCATCGGGAAACCGAAATCGACCACGAAGTCGATGAGCTCACCGAACAACGCAGCTGAGGTCGAGCCAGGGGCGCCATCGCCATACTTGAGCATGATCTGCCCGATTTCACGCTGCAGCTCCCGCAGGTTCACCTCGCTCGGTGTGCCGAGCAGTTCGAGGATGGCCGCGGTCGCGGCCTGCGAGTTTTGCGAGTCGAAGGCCATGAGCAGCAGTGCGATGGCTCGGCGGTCGCGTTTGTCGATGCGGCCGACGGCGCCGAAGTCGACGAGGCCGGCACGGCCGGCGCTTGAGACGACGATGTTTCCGGGGTGGAGGTCGGCGTGGAAGATGCCCTTTCCGAGCACCTGGCGGACGACCATGAGGAAGAGGTCCTGGGCGATCTCTCTGCGCGCGATGTCGGAAAGCTGGTCGACCACCTCGTCGCCGTGGGACAGCGGGACACCTTCGACGAGGTCCATGACGATGACGAACTCGCCGGACAGCTCCTTGTACACGTGCGGAATATGGACGACAGACTCGGTCTTCGTCGTCGACCGGCCGGTCTCGTCGGCGAGACGGAGAGCCTCGATCTGGGCGAGCTCGCCGCGGTAGTCGAGCTCGCCCTGCAAGGAATCGACGAAGCTGCGGGCGAGTTTCGCGATGCCGATCTTCTTCGCCCAGTCGGTGGTGCGATCGAGACGGTCGGCGAGGGTGAGGACGATATCGCAGTCGGCTCGGACCTGTTTGCGGATCTTCGGCCGCTGCACCTTCACCGCGACCACGCGACCTTCCCAGGTCACGGCTCGGTGGACCTGGGCGACGGAGGCACCAGCGAAGGGTCTCTCATCGAACTCGGCAAACACCTCGGCGACGGGACGGCCCCATCTGGCTTCAAGCTGATCTTTCACCTCTGCGAACGGAACGGGCTTGACCCCGGCTTGGAGGGTTGAGAACTCCTCGACGAATTCGTGCGGGATCATGTCTCCGCGGGTGGCGATGAACTGGCCGAGCTTGATGAACGTGACCCCCGAGGCGGCCAGGGCGTCACGGGTAGTGGCGGCGATCTCGCGGAGGGAAACGCGCAGAGTGGGGATTCGCGGTCGAAGGTAGCGGGAGAGGCCGAATTTGATGAGGATCTTCTGGATCTGGGCCAGTCGATTGACGCGGCGGTACCAGGTAGGGATCTTCGGCGCGTTGCGGATGAGTGAGCTCAGGGTGCCCGAGGGCATGATGAGTTCGATCGCCAGCAGGACGAACATCTGGATGACGATGAACCAGGCGAAGAGCAGCAGGAAGACCATGATCGCCGGGAAGCTCATCGACAGGTTTGGGTATTGGTCGGATTCGGAGATGCCGAGCAGCTTGTAGGCCTGGAGGGTGATGGGCCAGATGGAGAGGCCCATGATGAGGGAGACGATGGTGTTGCGGGCGGCTCCGGTGCCGGTGAGCATCATCCGCCGGACGAGGAATCCGACGATGAGCGCGCTGAGGACGCCTAGTCCGATGGTGTAGAGGATCGTCACCCGCTTGTCACCTTTCACTCGTCTGTGGTCCTGCGACCCCGTGGGGCGTGGATTGCCGTGGCCGGCACGCTGTGGTCTGGCGCCGTCACCAGCCTAGTTGATCAGGGAGTGTGTGCGATTGAGAGTTTGCGGTGGATTGGAAGAACCTCTTCTCACCAAGCACTGTAAACGATATCATTGAGTTGATATCAGGAGGAGGCGTCGTGGAACAGATTTTGATTCGCAATCTGCCGGAGGGCACCAAAGCCATACTGCGAAGACGGGCGGCTGCACATCATTCGAGCATCGAGGCAGAAGCCAGGGAAGCCCTTGCGGTCGGCATTGCGGCAGAGGAGCCGACACTCGTTGATCTCATCTCAATGCCTACGGACACGCACTTCGAGTTCGAGCCGAAACGCCTCGGTCTGAAAGCCCGCAGCGCAGAGCTATGAACTTCCTTCTCGATACGAACGTCCTGTCGGCTCTGCGAGTGCGCGGTCGAAATCCGGAGGTCGAATCCTGGTCGAGTTCGGTGCCCGCGCAAGCCCAGTTTGTATCGGCCCTGAGCATTTCCGAGATCGAACGTGGTGTGACGGCGAAAGAACGCACAGATTCGCAGCAAGGCAAGATCTTGCGAATGTGGTTCGAGGAAATGCTCCTCCCCGGATTCGCGGGACGCATTCTCCCTTTCGATCTGCCTGCCGCCCGCGCACTGGGCTCATTCCGCGTACCCGAGCATGCGCCTCTCGATGATGCCCTCATTGCTTCAATCGCAGTTGCGCATCAGATGACTGTCGCAACGCGAAACACCAAACATTTCGAAGCGCTTGCTGGAGTCCGGCTAGTGAATCCGTGGACGGGGCAGTCAAACTGATCAGCTCGGGAGCATCACGATAGGAGGACAATGAGCTTCAGCACAATACTATTAGCCATATTAGGGTCCAGTGCTCTTTCAGTACTCGTGTCAAAAGGGCTCGACTACTTCAAGCCAACCAGACACGAAGAAAAACTCTCCTCTCTTGTCTCCGAATTAGAAGCTCAAATCAAGTTAAGCGAAATGGCCGAGTCTAGCCGTAATGCCAATGGCAACGAAGACTCCGATCTTTCAGAAGTTGTCACGTTACTTAATTTAAGCGCGAGAAACATGCTTAAGCAGAGGCTACCGCGGATACTGCTCCCTTCAGGACTGCTGCCATCTTTCGCGGTCGCCCTCACGGTTCTCGCAGCTACGTTTGCTCTAGTCGCTGGCGCAATTGCGCTCGGCGCGATCTGGAACTGGTCGCAAACGGCAACCACTCTGATCTCTGCCGCCATCCTACTTATCGCGTGCATAGCCACCGTTACGTTTTTGATGCACGCGTCGACGGTACGCGATCAGATTCGCGGGCTAATATACTCGAAACTCAAATACGGTAGCGTAAAAACAGTTAAACACCTAGTCAAGCACGACAAAAATGACAATAAATATGTAATTTTGCCAAGAAGGAAGGATCGATTACTGAGGAACTTTATTGGCGTGGATACTCTGGAGACCACGGCCTGGTACCTAAACGAATAGAGTCACTTTTCAGCGAGGACTCCTCGCACAGTAATCAGCTTCAGCTTGCGAACAGCTTGAGCCTTTCAAACTGTCTGTACGATTCTAATAGCTGGAGTATTGAAAGATTGAACCGCTCGGAATTTGAGCCGAGAGTTCAATAAACTCCAGCCCAACCGAGATTCTCATCGAAATGACAGCAACTAGCGTCCCGGATCACTCCGGCCGGTGCTCGGCCATGACCTTCTCAAACAGCTCGTCGCCGAGCTTGTCGTACGAGGCGTCCTCCGGGTACCACTCGTCGAGTGAGGCGAAGTCACCCTTGTCGTCGTAACCGAGCTCGGACACGGACTTTGCCCATTCGGTTCCAGCGGTGCCCAGCGTCTTCGGCGCGCCGTCAACGCCAGCCTTCTCAGCGGTCTTGTCCGACAGCGTCTTCGCGTACTTCGCCATCTGCTTCTGCACGTCATCGTCAAACGGCTGAACTGAACCGTCGTTGTCCTTCGCCTGCTCGACAGCCTGCGCCTTCGCACCGATAACGACCTCCATCATCGTGGAGAACGTCGTCGACATCGAGTCGAAGATGACCTGCTGGTAGGCCACCGGCAGCTCCGCATACTTCTTGCCCGCCGTGATCGCACCCGCCGAACGGGCAATGCCCGCGTCCGAGGCCACACCGATGTTCGGGGCGACCTCGAAGGTGCCGGCCTCGACGTTCGGTGCCAGCTGACCGAGATCGCAATCAACGGTTCCGCGCTGCAGCGCCTCATAGGTCTCCGGGAATGACAACGACACCGGAGTCGCACCCAGATCGGTCATCTGCTTGCCCGCCGCGGCCGAACCGACACGCACCTGCTTGCCCTTCCAGTCATCGAGCGACGTCATCGGCTTCGAGCACATCGTCGAATACCCACCCGCGGCGAGCATCGGAATGAGCGGGACGAGGTTCTTCTTCTCGAATTCTTCAAGCACTTCGGGCGTCTCCCATGCTGCCTGCACACCGGCCGCGTTCGCCGCCAGATCACTGGCCACCGGCGAGGACGGCAACGTCGACATGGCCGTGCCGATCGCGTCGAAGGCCGGGTACTCGGCCGGGGTGTATGAGGGCAGTGTGAAGGCGAGATCGACTCGTCCATCGGCCAGGGCGTCATCGACGTCGGCGTAGCTGGCGATAGCCTGGCCCCACACGATGTCGACGGTGATCTTGCCATCCGAGCGTTCCTCGATGGCCTTCTTCACGTCGAGTCCGTTCGGCGCGAGGATCGACTTCTCCGACATCGACGACGGCTGGAACTTGATCGTCACCGGGTCAAGGTCGGCCAGAGCCGCATCGATTTCATCCTGGGAAGCCTCATAGGCGAAGCCCTTCCCCGCGGAGTCGCCCGAACCTGATCCCTCACCGCCGACGGATCCTGCGCATCCGGCCAACAGTGCCAGCGATGCGACCGCCGCAATGGCCTTGGCGGGGCGTACTGCCGTGCGGATGCGCTTCATGGGACTCCTTTGAACGAAGGCTGAGAATTCCCTCCAATCATATGCCTGAATGAGGTCACCCTAACCATGAGTCCGCTCACACCCTGCGGCAGCCACCCGAACGACACAGTGCACGGGTGGGCAGGGCCACCTCGGCGAGGATTATCCGGGCATTCCCCCGCTCGTGCGGCTGATGAGGTCGGGCAGCCATTCGGTCATTCCGGGCACGGCGACCATGAGGATGAGGAAGATGACACCGACGGGCAGGAACCACAGCAGAGAGATGAAGATGTCGCGCAGCGTGACCGTGGCACCGAGGTTGACCTCGGAGTTCTTCGCGATCGAGTGGACGATGTAGGGGATGATGCCGACCGGCGGGGTGACCATGGCGAACTCGCCGAGGAGGACGACGAAGACCCCGAACCACAGCGGGCTCACGCCCATCGTCTCGAGGGTGGGCAGGAGGATCGGGATGGTCAGCAGCATCATCGACAGGGTGTCGAAGAACATGCCCATGACGATGTAGAGGACGATGAGGACGAGCAGGAATCCGATCCGCGAGAGCCCGAGGTCAGTGATGAGGCCGGTGAGGATGGGGGCGAGTCCGGTTATGGCGAGCAGGCTGGTGAGCATGGTCGCGCCGATCATGATGAAGAAGATCGCCGAGGTGGCCGCCACCGTATCCATGGCCGATTCCGCAACCTTGCGCCACGGTTGTTCGCCCCGTTTTTCCCACAGGCAGAGGAGCAGTGAGCAGAGCGCGGCCGCAGCTCCGGCCTCGGTAGGGGTGAAGATGCCGGAGAACATGCCGCCGAAGAGGACGACGAGAATGACTGCGAAGCCCCAGATCCCGGTCAGGGAGGTGAAGCGGTCGCGCCAGGTTGTTGTTGGGCGGGTGGTGTCGGTTGCGTATGTTCTGTCAGTGGCGGTCTGGGCGTTCTGGCCGCGGCCGACGAGTTTCGGGGCGACGACGCCGAGGGCGAAGATGAAGGCAGCAAAGCAGACGGCGAGCACGATTCCGGGCAGGGCACCGGCCATGAGGGCGGGGCCGACGGGGACGGAGGCGATGCCGGCGTAGACGACCATGAGGATCGAGGGTGGGATGAGGTTGCCTGTCATGCCGGAGACCATGATCGTGCCGACTGCCATGCGGCGGTCGTAGCCGGCTTTGAGCATTTCGGGGATGCCTGCTCGGCCTAGGGCGTAGGTCATGCCGATGGTCGAGCCGGTGACGGCGGACAGTCCTGCACCGGCGAAGGTGGTGCCGATGCCGATGCCGCCGGGCAGCCAGGAGAACCAGTGGTCGGCGACACGGTAGACCTTGCCGGAGAGTCCGGATTGGGTGAGCAGCATTCCCATGAAGATGAACATGGGGAGCACGCTCATCGACCAGTCGGAGACGGCGCTGAAGGGTGCGGTGGAGAGGATGTTCATCGTCGCCGGGATCCCGGACACGGCGTAGACGCCGATGATCGACGGCACGGACAGTGCAATGGCCACCGGGACGGAGAGAAAGAGGAGGACGAGCATCATCCCGATGCACCAGGCTCCGCCGATGGCGGCGGAGGGGCTGGTGAAGAGGCCGATCAGGCAGACGGCGACGAGTCCGAACCCAATGGTCAGCGCGAGTACGCCGGGGCGTTCGCGGCGGGAATCTGTCGGGAAAAGCTTCGTTGCTTTCGGGTGCCCAGTGCCGGTGATGTTCGCGCTGCTTGAGTCGTCCGGTGGTAGGGGTGCGCCGGTGAGGTCGGTGTTCTCGTTCACTTCTCCTCCCCCCACCTTGGTGCGGCGGCGGAGAATCGCGACGACGTCGAAGATGTAGAGCACAGCGAGGAGGACGAACACGACTGGCACGAGGTAGTACACCGGCCATGTGATGACATCGGAGACGTCGGCAGTCGATCCGATGGCCGTGTTCTCCAGTGCCTTGCTCAGCCCGAACCAGGCGAAGGCGATCGACACGAGTGCGCCGAGAAGGCACGCGAAAACCGTGAACACGGCGGCGGTGGCTGGCTTGGCCCGCTCGATGGCCATGGTCACGGTGATGTGCTCCTTCTGCAGCTGGGCGGCGGGAATGCCGAGGAGCGCGACGATGGGCAGGTACCAATATTCGACGATTTCGTTGGTGCCGTAGATCGGGGCGTGGAAGATCGATCGGGCCAGGGCGTGGGTGACAATGTGGAGCATCATCACGATGATCGCCGCGGCCGTGGTGACCGTCAGCCACCTATCGAGGACTTTGGTGAACGTGCTCATCAGGAGTCACTGTAGCCGTCGGACAAATTGCTGTTGGCGCTTGTACCGGTTGCGGCGCCTACTGCTTCCGTGCCGGCTGTGAAGTCTGCCCTACCGCCGGTCACGTCGGCAGCTCGCAATGCATCGATCAGGTCGACCACCTCGGAGGCGTCAGCCAAACCGTCCGGGATCAGCGCGGAGACTCGCCGGGCGCCGGCTTCTTCCAGCGCGATGGGGTCGATGCCCGCGATTTGGGAGTAGCGGCGGGCGCTGCGAGGGAGCAGTGCGACGCCGAGACCGTTGGAGACCAAGGATTGGATGGCGCCAGGATTGTCTGTGATGTGGCGGGTCCGGGGTTCGAAGCCGGCGGTGCGGCAGAGGCGTTCGGCAGTGGATCGGCACCGCACGCATCCCATGATCCACGGCAGTTCGGCGACATCGTAGAGATGTTGGATCTGTCCGGCCCGGTTCCACCGTTCGGGGACGAGCAGGTCGAGGTGGTCGGCACCGAGGTCGACGGTCGTGTGTCCGGGGAGCTCGGGCGGGGCTTCGTCTTCGTGATGGAAGAGGAACGCGATGTCGATGGCACCGTCGTCGAGCATCCGCAGTGCTTCGGGCGGTTCGGCCTCGGAGACTTCGTACGAGTGATGGAGCGGTGAGTCCGTACTTGTGCCGGCGTTTGTCTCGAGCCGACCGAGTGCTGCGGCCAGTGGGCCGATGACGAAGCTGGGGAATCCGGCGAGTCGAACATTGCGTCCGCCGAGGCCGAAGGCTTTCGCAAGGTCACTGCGCAATCCCGTCACCGAGGCGGCCACCTCGTTCGCGCGGATGCGGGCGAGTTGGCCGGCGGTGGTGAGCCGAATGCCGCGTGGAGTGCGGTCGAAGAGGGTGACGCCAAGGTCTTTTTCCAGCGCAGTCATGTGTTGGGACAGTGCGGGTTGGGACCAGCCAAGGACGCGTGCGGCGGCGCCGATGCTGCCGGATTCGGCAATGGCGCCGAAGATGAGCAGACGTTTCGGCTCACCGAGGTCGAGGGCTTGTTCGAACACATTAGCCATAAGCCCAGCTTATGTCAGAGCAATGGAAACTGGGTCTACCGAGCGTTGTCGGATCGAGTCAGACTGGAGTCGAGAACAGTTTCGGACGTCACGGAAGTCGACGCGATGAGGAGTGAGAGTATGCGCAGGATCGGTCTGCTGGGTGGCATGAGCTGGCATTCGAGCATCGAGTACTACACGAAGATCAACGATGCGGTGGCAAAGAAGCTCAGCGGTCATCATTCGGCGCGCATCCTGCTCGACTCGACGGATTTCGCGGACATTCGCGAGCTGCAGTTAGCTGAGGATTGGGCCGGGGCCGATGCCGCATTGGCAGCCACGGCGCAGCGCTTGGTAGATGGCGGCGCCGATGCGGTGGCGATCGCAACGAACCTCATGCATAAGTGTGCGCCGGCGATCGAGACTTCGGTAGATGCCCCACTCATTCATATCGTCGATGCGATCGCCACGATGGCGAAGCGGCAGGGACATTCGACGCTGGCGGTGCTGGGCACGAAGTGGACGATGCTCGACGGTTTCTACACGGACCGGTTGGAGGCCCAGGGAATCCGCACTCTTGTACCGGACGAGGAAACATGCCTCGAGGTCGACCAGATCATCTTCGACGAGCTCACACGGGGTGTCTTCACAGATGCATCACGAGAGCGATACGTCGAGATCATGAACGACCTCAAGGCACGCGGCGCGGACGCGGTCGCGCTGTCGTGCACGGAGATCGGCCTACTGGTTCCACCAGAAACCGCTCCCCTGCCGGCCATCGACTCGGTCGATGCGCATGTTGCTGCGATTGTGGAGTGGATATTGCCGTGATCAAATAACAGACACACAATAGAATTTCATCCAGAAAACCCAACCACAACGAGAGCGCATTATGAATCGATCAGCCCTAATCGCCCAGATAAGGGAGTTTCGACATTCTCCAATTCCGCGATAATACCTTGCGCGTATCTGCGATTAATTCCTGAAGCATATATTATTAAACCCCATAAGTGATCCAAGTATTTCAAAGTATTATCTTGACCATCAACCAAGCCGCCCCATCCGTTCGAAACCTCGGTCAAAGATCGAGTCTTTATCAAACGAACCTGCTTCTCAATATAATCGATAATAGACTTTCGAGGAAACAGTTCACCTCCTCTGATATCAATCCCCAACGCCCGCATCACGGAGGCACCTGAATATACGCGCGTCTTAGAGTTGTTAATAACAAACCCCTTGCCATTCGCCGCCTGTGAAACCGAAGCGATCACACGAGACTTAACAGATTTGCTCAACATTCCGGGACCGCTAATGACAATATCATCAGCATAGCGCGTATACACAATATTTGAATCAACACTAGACAACATCGCCCGCAGCCTTTGATCAAAACCGATCAAACAAACGTTTGATATGAACCCACTAGTGGGTGCTCCCTGCGGAAGCACTCGAATGCCTTTATCTTCGCAGTTCACTGTAAATAGACGAGAGTAGCAAGCTGCAGTGGAACTGGGACAACCGAGCCGGTCGACTAACGCTCTCAGAACCTTATCTTCAGTAATGGTGCCAAAAAAGTTCCTAAAATCCATACAAATCATCCAGCCAGAGCTTTTGTGAGGAAACATACAAGTCCTCGGCGAACGGCGTGGTCGATATGAGTGAGCCGCATCGGAAATGACCAGGTCAAATGAATCAAGAACTTCACGCAGTAGTAGACGATGAATAGACAGAAGCGAATCGTCGGGCGCATGAATTAGGCGACGCTTTCTCACTCGCCCCTTAGAACGCGTATTATCACTTCGCCGAGAGGGAAGCCAGAATCTCCTATAATGCATATCCGGGTCAGCAAATATCGAAACAATATCTGACTCGGCGATCGAAGAATCACCAAGAAACTCGCATATGTTCGCACTATCGCTGAAATCTGTCCACAAACCCCATGATTTGCCAATATATGATTTTCGCCACCGTGTTAAACGACCACGAAACTCCGAGTGCTCGAGACCATCCTTTAGCAGGATTGATTCCAACACTTTATCCAAAATCGATAGATTACGATCAAACACGTGCTCAAGCATCCATCCAGGCGTCGATCGCCCCAAGATTAGCCTGTCAAGTGCGAGTTTCAGTTTTTTCAAAAATTGCAAAGCGAAACTCCTCAAGAAATACGTTAGCTCAGTGCCCGTCAGCGCTTCCCGCGCTGAACGAGTGAGACATGATAGCGAAAATTAGCAAACGCACCTTAAGGTGACAGATGCTACTCGCGGAATAGCCTTTGCTATCCCAGCTATTTCTTGAGGAGCACTTCGATACTACCTCGGTCCGAACTAGCGTGCAACCGAGTTCCGCTGGGCTTGTCTCTTCTACGAATCAACGATGCAAGAAGATACGCCCCCGCGTCTGTGCATCTCCATACCTCTCGGCGATAGGGTATGTTCGGCCGGTAGGTTCTGCACAAGTACCCAGCTTTAGTCAACCTTTGCAGAAGATCAATCGCGGTATCCCTATCAATCGACGTAAGTTCCATGAGATCAATGAGAGTTCTTTGCCGCGAACACAACGCAAGGATATCCATCTCCATACTCCAATGGGCAAGTTCGAACCATTTCTGTGCAATCGTGCTGCGGAGCCTGGAGCGTTCGCCAAATATCCTTCGTACATGCGAAGTCGTTATTGCTTCGCCTTTCATTAGCACTTCATCCCAGTCTATAATACGCGTATCGCTTCTTTTGGAGAAGAGCGCGTCACGCAACTTCTTTCCTTTTCCAATAAATATAGGTGGCAGATTATTTGGTACCGAAAATTCTGAGACATATAATACCGCCGCCTGCTGATAGGCATTGGGGCTTATATTGGCATTCACCCAATGGGCCATTCGTCTTGCCCAAGCCTTCGGGAATGGATGGTGTTTAAGCGTAGGAACGACAGTATTAAACGAGAATTTATAGCCCCACTTACGCGAATGATTCGATATCAGACCAATTGCCTGGCGGGATATACACGAGACGAACAGTGATATTTTTGTATCGGCAGCGGCCTCAAATTTGGTAACTGATTCCGAGCACTTCATCGACTCCATAAATTCCATGCATTGCCGACCAGACGCAGAACAGTCCGCGATGACGACGATTTCGCTTCTGTTCTCCCTGTGCTGCATGGTGAAGAAGTGATCATTGACTAGATGACATGTGGTACCTTCTACCGGCTTTTCGACCAGTTTACGTATCAATCCAAATGTAATATTTTCGCTTCCCGAACTAGCGCCAGATAGATCTTCGGTCGCAAAATCCTCTCCATAGATTGGAATCGCGGATTTATCTGACATTTTCCTTTTCAGGTCGTTCCTCTTCGCAACAGGAATCATTCCGATGCGAATTTGCCCATTCCCGTTCGTAGAAAATTTGGCGCATTCTTTTATCAGGTTGGCTCTAAATTTGTTTCGTGTTTGAACGTATATCAGTTGGCCGATTGCAACGTATTCGTCTTCGGCTATCCAGGCTTTGTCGAGCTTTTTGGTCGACCACCCTTTCGCAAGCTGGTCATATGATTTGCTTAAAAATTCGTTAGTGAGGTAAGCCAACGTAATTCCACCATTTCCATGAGTTATTGCACCGCTGCATGATTTGCATTTAACTTACAACAATTTCGGTGCTTAGACGGTGTTGAGTTAGTTCTTAATCACCATCGCATGCTTGGAGTCAAACTGCGGTCCAATGTGCGAAATTCCATGTTTGCCTTATTTTGACTCGTGCTGTCATTGGATATACAACTTGTCTGTATTGATATCATTTTTTCCAATCTTGCTGCTTCTTTCAACTTGATAGTAGCCGCTTTCGACCGCGTTCTATAGCAAAGTGCGAGCGCCCGACCCTCGGAAGGGTTTGGATAGTGTCCATAGAACCACGATTTCAATCGCTGTATTGGTGGTGGCCTCTGGTCAACTATTCACCTCAATGCTACTCTCGTAGTCAACATTATCCGAGGTCGCTCCGATATTGCGATGACTGCACCGTAGTCCGAACTGACCGCCGTATAGGCACCGACCGCGAACCCACGGCCGGCCGTGCTGAGGTGATCGCTGGCTGGTAGACATAGAGTCGGTTTCAGTCCCGGAAGCTATCACTGATTCGTCCGCTACTCTTTGCGCTATTGGGCGCTGGTCGGACGAGGAACGCTGAGATCTTCCTCCTCCAAGTTATCGGATGGCCCACGGACTATACGTTTCTCTAGATTGGCAGTTGGCAGATTGTGGAAAATTCGTAGAGGTGTTCGATAGTGAAATCGCAGTGCGCATACGCTTGGTCATTACCTGCCAACTACCCGAAGCTTGGGATGTGACTCTGCTCACACTGTACCGAAGGAAACTATTAGATGTAATACAACGCGCTACGTTACTCTTACACTAACAATGGTTTCGAATTGGACGCTACCGCGTCAGTTCAGGGTGGCCCCAGGTCTGCTCTTTACGGTTCCGGGACGATCGGCGCAAACATTCAGGCGCAGTCACTCTTGGGGCTTTCTGTCAGTGAAGTCAGGATTTCCTTATAGTGGACATAACTGGGACTTTGTCCTTTCAAGGAATCGATTGAACCGTTCGGTCCTCTCGATCCGACTCAGACGCAATTTGAGTTCGTTCGGTGGGGTCGGATTGGGAAGTTGAAGCCGATGTTGTGACGCTCTCACATCGACTACCTCACGGACCCGCCGGACGCCGCTCGCCGCATTGACAAGCCAAACGTCGCGCTGAACTATGGAGGAGTGATGTATTCGCTTGTATTCAACCGGGATCGATTGAGCACAAGCTTCGTCGCGAATTACCGCCGAGGTCACCCCCGTCAACGCACCTAGGGAAGGATCCGGCAGACAAAGTGTGCCCCCGTCCCACCACATAAGGCTAGTCGTCGCACCCTCGATAATATAGCCGTCTTCGCTGAGTAGGAGCACTTCGTCGCAGTCGTATTCTTCTCGAGCCTGTTTTCGCAGTTGCTCAAGCAATGCGATGTCCGGCCCCTTACGCCCAGGTGTGCTGCGCGGATCGGAATACGAGGGGATGAGGACTCGCAGTTTACGCGTCCGCGGCGGTGCTGGCCGCAATCGGAACGCCAACATTCGAGAGCCCCCCGTTGCCTGCTCTAGAACGTCTACTCGCGGGAACCACTCCCCTGTCTTCGGGATCTTCTCAATGACCGATGCCCAGAGTTCAGCAGAAACCAGAGCACCAACACCCACCTGCCCAGCAGTATCGGCGAATCTTGCTTGATGACGGTCGAACGCCCTCACTCGTCCGTCTACGACCAACCACGAATCCGCCGCCAGCAGCGTCCACTTGTCGACGTCCTCCGGTGGCTTCTCGAACCGAGACTCCTGCGAGTTCCATACCCAAACGGTCATCGCTCTGCTCTACTTGCGGACGCACCCGTGTCGATATTGGCGGGATCAGCCACCTCGGAGGGGATCACGGTATGAATGTCCTCTCCGTTTTCACTACTGACACATCGTGTGTCAGCGAGGGCAGTCCCACCGGGGAGCTCGGCCCCGCCGAGCAAGCGCAGCAGCGGTGCCGCTTTCACCACCGTCTCCGCATACTCCTCATTCGAGTCAGACAGCGCGACAATAGCCCCGCCGACCCCGTACCGCCAAGTCTCGTTACGAAAAACGAGAGTGCGGATGACGACGCTGAGGTCAACGGCACCGTTGAGCGAGAAGTATCCGACCGCACCGCTGTACACCCCGCGCGCACCCGCCTCGAGTTCATCGATGATCGCCATCGTGCGCTGTTTTGGTGCTCCCGTCATCGACCCCGGAGGGAACGCCGCCCGCACACACTCCACCGGACTGCTCTGCTCGTCCAGCTGTGAGCTCACCGTCGACACCATCTGATGCACCGTCGCATAGGACTCGATGCCGAAGAGCGTGTCCACCTGCACCGATCCCAATTCGGCCGTGCGCCCGAGATCGTGCCTAACCAGATCGACGATCATAAGGTTCTCCGACCGGTCCTTCACCGAGGCGGTCAGCTCGGCCCTGATCGCCTCGTCTTCCTCGAGAGTGTCCCCGCGGGGACGCGTGCCCTTGATCGGCTTCGACTCCACTCGCCCGTTGGCATCGATGCGAAGAAATCGCTCTGGGGACGTACTGAGAATCGTTGCGTCCTGAGTCCGGATGAACACACCAAACGGCGTCGGATTGTCGTGACGTAGACGCAGATACGTCGCTAGTGCGTCCCCCTGCAGATCGACCGTGGTCTCGAGCATGTTCGTCAGGCACACCTCGTGAGTTTCGCCGTCGGTGATCTCCCGTTGTACTCGTTCGATGAGGTTGCGGTATTCATGTCGGCTATGCCGGGCCGATAAGTGTGAGCATGAGAAGTCGGAGGATGCTGTGTCTTCAACCCGCGCCGAGGTGGCGCCTGACTGAACGAGTTCACTGACGTCATGAACGCTAATCGCTTCGATCTGAGCGCGGATGTGTTGGAACCATTGTTGAGACGCCGCACGGCCCGCAGGTTCGTCAGGTTTGCGCAGTGCGAGCAGGTGGATGCGGTCAGTGTCGTGGTCGATGACGAGGGCGCGGTCGAGGAACATCATGACAGCGTCGGGCAGCTCGGACTGATGCTGGTTCGGCGAGCCGACCTCGGCCTTGAGCTCATAGCCGAGATAGCCGAACCACCCGATCTGAAACTCGAACGGCAAGTCGGTGCCTTCTGCGTTTGGGGCGGGCAGTTCCGCGTCTGTGCCAGTTGATTGAGCCTCGTAGGGCGCCAGCTCGATGTCAGTGTTGGAGAGTTCAGCTTCGAGCCAATCGAAGAATCCGGAGGCCGCAAAAAACGGCGTTGCTCCGCCATTGTTGACTGTTCCGTCCGGAACCGAGGCTGTCGCGACTTTGGCCTGCGGACCCGTGGGTGCACCCATAATCGAAAACCGTAAGGAGGCGTTGCCGGGCAGGTTCCCGTCGAGCCAGATCGACTCGGGCTGACTGCTGAAGAGCTCGGCGAAAAGTCGGGCGTCGGCAACTGTCTGCGGCAACTCGTCGGTGTCGAGAATGTATCGACGCGGTTCATCAGAACGATCGTCGACGGCCGGTACCTGCAGACAATCTGAGAGCGTCCCCGAGGGGGCGCGGAAGGTCGAAGGCCGCGGATCCGATGCCGTACACGACCCCGCGGGGACGTGTGATCTCGTACGTCGTGCGCACCACTCCGCCGTCAAACCAGCGAAGTTCCGCAGCAATGCCCGGACCTCTTCCGACGCTATCGATTCTGGGTGAAATTGGACTCCCCACTGCGGTCTCGTCCGATGGTGCAACGCCATGATGACGCCGTCTTCGGACCACGCCGTCGCCTCAAGCGATTCAGGTAGTTCAGTGACAGCGAGCGAGTGGTACCGCACCCCAGAGAACGACGATCGAAGGCCGGCGAAGAGTCCAGTGCTCCAATGACTAATCGGAGATACCCGACCGTGCCGAGGCTCAGGCGCATGGGACACCACTCCCCCGTGCACGTCCGCAATTCCCTGATGCCCGAGGCACACCCCGAGGACGGGAATCAGGGACTGCGCGATCACCGCGGCGCAAATACCGAAGTCAGCCGGTTTCTCCGGAGTCCCTGGGCCTGGAGAGATGACGACGTTGTCGAACTCGCTGAGCACGTCGAGCGAGAACTCCGCCCAGTCATTGGGTACGAGGGTCGGAGCATAACCATTCACCTCGGCGAGGAGATGGAAGAGATTGAGCGTGGATGAGTCGGCGTTGTCGATGAGCAAAGTCCGCAGAGGCCTCCTTGCCGCTGACGCTACGGTCTCGATCACCTCACCCAAGCACGAGTCGACGGGACGATTTCGACAGACCCGTGGCAGCCTCGGCGATCAAGGACTCCTCCGAATCCGCACCCGCACGGACGTACCGCCCGGTGAACGCGTCCAGCGTCCCCGATGCCAGTGCCAGCGCCAGGTCGGCGACCTGTGCAGGGGACGTCCAGTCGTCGCTGGTGCGGAAGTCGTGGACAGGCATGGACTTCGTCATCGCGGTCTCGACGACGCCAGGCGCCATCTCGAAGATCCGCAGTCCCTTGTCGTGGCCGAAGTGCACGACCGAGTCGGCGAGACGGAACAGCGACGCCTTCGATGCCGAATACACCGCATACGCCGGCGTTCCCTGTGCACCAGACCCCGAGTTGAGGTCAATGATCCGACTGGGACGGCCGGTCGCCTCGGCGGCCTCCATGAGCACCGAGGCGAACGTGTTCACCATGAGTGCGACGCCAAGGACGTTTGCATCGACGACACCCTTGATCGCCTCCGGGTCGGCCTCCCACAGCGGACCTTCGGTCGACTCGATGCGCCCGGCATTGTTGATAAGCACCTGCAGACGACGCCCCGTCTCGGACTCGAGTCCGGTGACCACGTCGCGGAAAGCCTTCACCGAGTCGATATCGTCGGTGCGCAGCCCGGCACCGGTGACCGCTCCCCCAGTCGCGTCGAGGATCTCCGCCGCTGCGGTCTCGGCATTCTCCGCCGAGGTTGCCGTGACGACCACGAGATACCCGGCCTGCGCGAACGCCTCCGACAGATGGCGGCCGATGCCGCGGGCACCACCGGTGATCACGGCGATCGTCTTGGACGGGACCGCGGTGGCCTCCGGTGCTGTGTCGCCCGTGGACAGGGTGGTTCCGTAGGGCAGGGTGTTTCCGTAGGGCAGCTTCTCTGACATGGTCACGGCTCCTCGATGGTGATCGGGTTCAGACGGTGTGGTGTTGTTGTGCGTGATGTGCGGTGCGGATGCTCAATGCTGCGGGGCTTGCCGCGGCTCAATGTGCGGGTACGGCAGAGCCCGGTCGAACCACTCTAACGGTTGACCGGGCTCTGCTACACACTGTTCTCAGCTGCGGACTTCGGCCCCGTGACGTTCGGCGGCCAGCTTCGTCGCCGCTTCACGCATCGCCGAGGCCTCATCGGCCTTGAGCGTACGATCCGGGGCACGGAACGTCAGGCGGAACGCCAGCGACTTCTTGCCCTCGGGCAGCTGGTCGCCGGTGTAGAGGTCGAAGGTCTCGAGCAGTTCGAGCTCCTCCCCTGCACCTTCGCGCAGCGTCGCGGCCAGGGTCTGCGTCGGCAGCTCGGCATCGACGATGAGCGCGACATCCTGACGCGACACCGGATAGGTCGACAGAGCGCCGTCCCAAGCCCGCAGGTCGTCCTGGGCCAGCAGCGCATCGAGGTCGATCTCGAAGGCGACGGTCCGCGCCGGCAGGCCGAGGTTCTCGCACACCTTCGGGTGCAGCTCTCCGGCATGGCCGAGCAACTGACCGTCGGCGAGGACAAACTTCGCCGCACGGCCCGGATGCCACGGAGCGATCTGGTCGGCCTCGACGGTGACCTCGAGGCCATTGACCGCAGCGATCCGGCGCACGGTGTCGATGACGTCGGTGGCCTCGGCCTTGCGGCCCTTGCCCCAGACTCCGGGCAGCTCCGCATTGCCGGAGATGATGCCCGCGTAGTGGTAGGGCTGATGCGGCACCGAAGCGTAGATCTTCTCGAGCTCGTCATCGCTCGGGTGGTATCCGGGCAGGTGACGCGGTCCGGGCCCCTCAGGCAGACCCGCCGAGGTGGACACCAGTCCCGCCTCGAAGAGCGCGACATCCTTCGCCCCGCGGCCCTGGTTGCGAACCACAAGGTCGACCAGCGTCGAGAGCAGGTTGGTGCGCATAAGCGGCAGGTCTTCGGACATCGGGTTGGCCAAGCGAACGTGCTTGCGACGCACATCATCGGCCTCGAGCCGCAGCTGGTCATCCCGTTTATCGTTCGTGAACGGGTACGACAGCACCTCGGTAAACCCGTCGGCAGCCAACAAGTTCGAGATCCGGCGACGCGTCTTCTGCGCTACCGTCAGTCCGTTGCCGGCCCGAGCGGCGGGCTGAACGGAGGGGATGCGGTCGTAGCCGGCGGTGCGGGCGACTTCCTCGATGAGGTCGATGTCGTCGGTGATGTCGGTGCGCCAGCTGGGCACGGTCACCGACACCGTCTCATCGTCCTTAGTCGACACAGTTGCGCCGATGCCCTCGAGCAGTGAGGTCACCTCGGCGACTGAGTAATCGATACCAACCAAGGAAGCGACACGGGCAATCTTGAGGTCGAGCACCGTCGGTTCGGGAGCCTGCCCGATCTGTGTGGTCGCTGGGCTGAGCGTTCCGCCGCCGAGTTCGACGAGCAGGTCCGCGCAGCGACGTGCGGCCACAGGCCCGAGCCTCGGGTCGACGCCGCGTTCGAAGCGACGCGAGGCCTCCGACGACAGCTTGTGGCGGCGTGAGGTACGGGCAATCGAGATCGGGTCGAAGTGAGCGGCCTCGATGACGACGTCGGTCGTCTGGTCGTTGACCTCGACGTCGGCGCCGCCCATGACGCCGGCCAGACCGATGATCTTTCCACCCTTGCCGTTCGCACCGGCACCGCGGTCGGTGATGAGCAGATCCTCGGGATCGAGTGTGCGCTCGACATCGTCGAGAGTCGTGAACTTCTCTCCCGCACTCGCACGGCGGACGACGATCTCGTCGCCGAGCAGCGCGGTGTCGTAGGCGTGCAGAGGCTGGCCGAGTTCGAGCATGACGTAGTTCGTGACATCCACGGTCAGGCTGATCGGGCGCATGCCCGCCTGCTGCAGGCGACGCTGCATCCAGAACGGGGTCTTTGCCTGAGGATCCAGGCCGGTGACCTGAAGGGCAGTGAATTGGTCACAGCCGGTCACCTCGTTGATGGGGTTGTTGTCCTCAACCGTCACCGGGAAGCCATCGTCGGTGGCCGCGTTGGTGGGAGCCACCTCGGCGGATCCGATGTCGGTGAAGGTCTGGCCCTTCAGCTGCGCGTATTCGCGTCCGATGCCGCGCATCGACAGCTGGTAGCCGCGGTCGGGGGTGACGTTGACGTCGAGGGTCACCTGGTCGAGGCCGAGCAACCGGATCGCATCATCGCCGGGCTCACCGGTCAGGCCGAGGTCAGTCAGGACGATGATGCCGTCGTGGTCCTCACCGAGGCCGAGCTCTTTGGCCGAGCAGATCATGCCATCGGACTTGTGGCCGTAGGTCTTGCGTGCCGCGATGGTGAAGTCACCGGGCAGGACTGCTCCGGGCAGGCAGGCGACGATGAGGTCACCGGGCACGAAGTTGTGGGCACCGCAGATGATGCCGCGGCTGGGCACCTCGGGACCGGGCTGCGGGTCCTTCGGATCATCCTGGGCTTCGTTGTGTTCGGGGCCGACGTCGACGCGGCACCAGTTGACGGTCTTGCCGTTCGAGTGCTCTTCCTTGACGAGTTCGAGCACCCGTCCGACAACGAGTGGGCCAGTGATCTCGGGTCCGAAGAAGTCCTCTTCCTCGAGACCGACGGCTGCGAACTCGGCAGCGAGGGCATGGGGATCGGTCTCGGCTGGGAGATCGACATAGTCGGCCAGCCAGTTCAGTGGGACGCGCATATCAAGCCTTCATTCCGAAACGGGTCGAGAAGCGCACATCGCCTTCGACCATGTCATGCATATCGTTGATTCCCTCGCGCAGCATCAGTGTCCGCTCGATGCCCATGCCGAAGGCGAAGCCCTGGTAGACATCAGGATCGATGCCGGCGGCGCGCAGCACATTGGGGTGGACCATGCCGCAGCCGCCCCATTCGATCCAGCCGGGACCGCCGACCTTGTTGGGGAACCAGAAGTCCATCTCTGCGCTCGGTTCGGTGAACGGGAAGAAGCTCGGGCGCAGGCGGGTCTTCGACTCAGGCCCGAACATCTCGCGGGCGAAGCCGTCGAGGGTACCCTGCAGGTTGGCCATGGTCAGACCCTTGTCGATGGCAATGCCTTCGATCTGGTGGAAGACCGGGGTATGGGTGGCGTCGAGCTCATCGGTGCGGAAGGTCTTGCCCGGGCACACGACGTAGAGCGGGACACCGCGTTCCAACAGGGAGCGCGACTGGACCGGTGAGGTGTGGGTGCGCAGGACAAGACCGGCATCGGCGGGATCGACGAAGAACGTGTCCTGCATCTGTCGAGCCGGATGGTCGGGCCCGAAGTTGAGCGCATCGAAGTTCAGCCACTCGGATTCGATCTCGGGACCTTCGGCGACCTCCCAGCCGAGGCCGACGAAGTAGTCCGCCGCCTGTTCCTGGATGAGGCTCAGCGGGTGGCGAGCGCCGAGGCGGCGACGGTCGGTGGGCAGGGTGACGTCGATGGCCTCTTCGATGAGCACGGCCGCATCGCGTTCGGCTTCGAGCTCTGCCAGGCGTGCGTCGTGGGCCTGCTTGACCGCTCCCCTGGACTTGCCGACGATCTTGCCGGCGGCGGCCTTATCGGCCTTGTCGAGTGAGCCGATGGCCCGGTTGGCGAGCGCCAGCGGGGCTTTGTCGCCGGTGTGGTCGATCTTCGCCTGCTTGAGATCGTCGAGCGTCGTCGCATCCGCGAAGGCTGTCAGTGCCGCGTCGACGGCCTGCTTCACGGCCGACTCGTCCAAGGGGTCGAGTTCGTCTGTCATCAATGTCCTTTTGTCCGTGTCGATGGGACGTCATATCTATTCGCGCTCAAGTCTATCGTCTCCGGTGGGGGCGGCTGGGGCGGCGTCCGCGGGGCTGTCTCTTATACAACTCTCCGAGCCCACGAGACTCGACGTCATCTCGT
>NZ_RHFH01000070.1 GCF_004745075.1 Brevibacterium sp. S111 | reverse complement strand
CGGTGCTTGCCGGCCCGACGTAGAGCCTTCGGTGTCGGGTACTTCACCAGCAGCGCCGTCATTGCAGGATGGTCCAGGTGGGCACCGATGACGGCTTCTAGTCCGGGGTGTATCTGGGTGAGTAGGCGGGACTGCTGAAGGTTTGGTTGACTCCTGGGTTTATGCCGCCAGGGCGACGGCCTTTTGGTGAACAAGCTCGTATTCAACCGGGGTCAGTTTACCCAAACGTCGCTGTCGACGCTTCCGGTGATAGGTCCGCTCGACCCAGTGGACGATCGCTGTGCGCAACCTCGCTCGCGTGTCCCAACGGCCCCGATCGAGGACGTTCTTCTGCAACACGGCGAAGAACGATTCCATCGCCGCATTATCACCAGCAGCACCGACCCGACCCATCGATCCGACGAGCCCGTAATGCCGTAGAGCCTGCTGGAACTTCCGAGAACGAAATTGCGAGCCGCGATCCGAGTGAACGACACACCCGGCAATCATTCCAGACCCGCCACGACGGGCCACAGCATCATCAATCGCCGCCACAGCCAGGCGAGATTT
>NZ_RHFH01000025.1 GCF_004745075.1 Brevibacterium sp. S111 | reverse complement strand
TACCCCCAGAATGCCTCGACTCGATCGGAGTTGTCATCGTTGTGTTCATCGCGGGGATACCTCCTCCCGCCCTCTACGACACCAAACCGGACCATCCGGGTGTCTCATCTAAGGCTGACACAGAGGGCCATGAAGCCCAAGGTATTGCTGTTTGACGAACCTACGAGTGCGTTAGACCCGGAGCTCGTCAATGAAGTGCTCACAGTTATGCGTCGCCTTGCTGACGCGGGTGCGACCATGCTGGTCGTGACTCACGAAATGAGATTTGCCGAGGAAGTGTCGGACGAGGTCATCATGATGGATGCCGGTCGAGTAGTCGAACGAGGGGCCCCAAGGCAACTCCTTCATCAGCCGAAAAAAGACAGGGCCAAGAAGTTCTTCGCTTCCGTTGGCACTATCTGAACAATGCTCACAACTTCGAATGGAGATACACCTATGAGTGCAAAGACTGCCATTGTTATTGGCGCAGGAGTCCTAGGCTGCTCAGTGGCGGCTGAACTGACCCGAAACAACGTACGGGTCACACTTATCGACGAAGCAGAAATTGCCTCAGGGACTAGCGCGGCCACCTTCGCCTGGGTCAATGGCAATAACAAAAGTCCCGAGAACTACTCGCACCTCAATTTCTTGGGGCTGCAAGCACATGAGCGAGCCGCTGCGGCGGGCGCTAGGTGGTTCCACCAAACCGGCATGGTTCAGGTTGCTCAAAGCGCTGTCGAGGCAGAGGGGTACGAGCGCAACGTAAAGAACATCGCTTGGCCAGAATACGGAGCAAGACCACTGACCCGTGCGGGAGTGCTCCAACTGGAGCCCTCGCTCGATGCAGAACGTGTCGTCGGTGGAGCCTTCTACCCCAGAGAGGGTTGGATCGATGTTCAAACCATGTGCCACTCGCTTGCCGAGATGTGCCTAGAACAGGGGGCATCTTTCCGCCCCTTCGAGTCTGTAAAGGAGATTCGCGACAACGAAGTCGTCACCGAATGCAGAGACGGCTCACTGTCGACATACACCGCAGACGTCATCATTGTCGCTGCAGGAAATGGGACGCCCCACATTCTGAGGAGCGTAGGGATTGACTTCCCACTCCTCGACCCACATGCGCATCCAGACGAGCGAGGTTCAGTTGGCTCATCGGTTGGCGTAATAAGTACAACTGGGAAAGTCGACGCGGGCATTCGACACTTTGTGAGGACGAAGGGAGTTGCTCTACGCCCAAGCAGGAACGGAGGTATCACCTTCTCCGATCACCCAACCGGTGGACAGTGGGCTCAGGACGACCCGAGAACTTGGCAAGTTCCGCAAACACTGCTCGAACGGGCCAAGGCCCTCTACCCTTCACTTAAGGGAGCAGTCACAAAGAACGTTGCGCTCGGAACGCGCGTACTGCCCAGTGACGGTCTAACCGTCGTTGATTGGGTCGGTTCGGGTGCACCTGTGTACGCTGCTGCTACACACAGTGGGGTGACGCTCTCCGCACACCTTGCAGAAACGATCGTCAGGGAACTGCTCACGGGGCACCGGGACGAATCAGTCCAGTCCTTCGGCCTTGATCGATTTAAAGAGCGAGTCCCGAGTGAGGCAGGGTCTTGATAGCCAGAGGTGCGGGGTCTAAGCGGTGCCCGCGAAGATAGCGGCTGCGGGACTGCTGAAGGTTTGGTTGACTCCTGGGTTTATGCCGCCAGGGCGACGGCTTTTTGGTGAACAAGCTCGTATTCAACCGGGGTCAGTTTACCCAAACGTCGCTGTCGACGCTTCCGGTGATAGGTCCGCTCGACCCAGTGGACGATCGCTGTCTGCAACCTCGCTCACGTGTCCCAACGGCCCCGATCGAGGACGTTCTTCTGCAACACGGCGAAGAACGATTCCATCGCCGCATTATCACCAGCAGCACCGACCCGACCCATCGATCCGACGAGCCCGTAATGCCGTAGAACCTGCTGGAACTTCCGAGAACGAAATTGCGAGCCGCGATCCGAGTGAACGACACACCCGGCAATCATTCCAGACCCGCCACGACGGGCCACAGCATCATCAATCGCCGCCACAGCCAGGCGAGATTTCATCCTCGAATCGATGGCATAGCCGATGATTCTGTTGCTGAACACGTCCTTGACCGCGCACATGTACAGCTTGCCCTCGCTGGTGTGGTGTTCGGTAACGTCGGTCAGCCACAACTCGTTGATTGCCTTGGCAGTGAAGTCGCGTTCGGGACTGCTGAAGGTTGAGTCGACGCACCTGGGTCCGAGCAGTTGATACAGCACCATTCTCGAAGCCAAATGGGGACGGATCCTCATCCTCGCCTGACCGGGAATAACGGTGGGACTACTGTGCCGCCGTCTCGGTCGGCACCACCATGACCGGTCCCCGCGCGCGATTGAGCAGTTCGCGGCTGACCGAGCCGAGCAGTGTGCTTTTCATCGTGCCGCGGCCGCGAGTGCCGACCACCGTCAGCTGTGCAGCACGGGTCTTCGCTTCGAGAAGATCGCCCGGGGTGCCGAGGTCGACGTCGGCCGTGATCTCGAGGCGCGAATGACGTTGACGCAGCCAGGCGATCTCCTTCTCCACCGATGCCCGCAGATTGCTCTGGCGGCGCTCAGTGATGATCTCGAACTCCTCGAGTTCCGGGTACCAGTACTTCCACTCCCTCAGCAGCGGCATCGCTGTCAGGACCTGCAGCGGAGCCGCGAAAAGCTCCGCCTGTCGTGCTGCGAGGAGCAGCACAATGCGACTGCGCTCGGACAGGTCGATTCCAGCGACCACCGGTCCGGTGTCTCGAGCGTGGGCGAAGAGTTCCGGGCCCTGCCCGGCTTCCGGCTGATAGTCCTTCGGGACGACCACAGTGGGGCACTGCGACCGGGCGGGAAGCGCCGCGGCGACCGAACCGAGGAGCTGGCCGATGAAGCCGCCGCGACCGTGGGAGCCGACTACGACCGTCTGCGCACGCCCACTGAGTTCGGTGAGAACTCCGGTCGGGCTGCCTTCTGCCGACGAGAACGTGACCTTTCCCGGGTAGTCGCGCAGATACTTTCGGGCATCATCGAGGATCGTTTCGGCACGATCCCGTTCGGCGCGGGCTTCAGGCGTGACCAGAATTGCCGGCTCACCGGTGTACATCATCGGAGGAAGCCGATAGACGGCCACGACCGTGAGAGCCGTGTTGCTGCTCAGCGCATTGACTGCGGCGAAATGCAGCGCGCACCTGGCATGAGCCGAGCCGTCGACGCCGACCAGGACACCGAGGTCGCGGCCGGAGGAAGCGAAAGGAACTCGATCGTTCATGACCAGAACTTAAGGCTGTGATCGGGGAGGAACGATCATCACCGGGCCCTGAGCCCCGTTGAGCACACCGCGAGAGACAGAACCGAGCAGTGCGCTTCGCACCGCACCGCGGCCTCTGCTGCCGACCACGGTCAGCTGCGCTGTCGCGGTCCGGTCAGTGATGGCGTCGATCGCCTGGCCGCTTTCGACATCGATCGAGATCTCCAGATTCGGGTGATCTTCGAAAAGCCACGAGTGGTCGGCTCTGATCGTCTTCTCGAGATCGCTCCTGCGCCTCAGGCTCGAATCGTTCTGGAGCTGAACGTCGGGATACCAGTACAGCCATTCCTCCGCCAGCGGCATGATCATGAGGATGTTGAGACGGGCGGACGTCTTCTCTGCCACCTGCGCCGCCTGCGTGAGGACCTCGGCGCTCTGCGCCGAACCATCAATCGCGGCGACGATCGGACCACCCGGCTTCTGCTCGACGAATTTCTCGTTCTTCGCGTCTGCCTCCGTGGAGTCGGGTCCGGGGAACACGATCGTGGGGCAGTGGGCGTGAGCAGGAAGCGCGGCGGCGACCGAACCGAGAAGCTGCCCGATGAAGCCACCACGTCCGCGAGCCCCGACAACGACCAGTTGCGCTTGCTCGGAGAGGTCGGCGAGGGTGCCGGTGGGGTTGCCCTCGGCAACGGCGAGGATGAGGTCGCCTGTGTAGTCGTCAAGATACTTCTCGGCCACATCGAGGGTGGCTTCGGCGTTCTTGCGTCGTGCGCGATCCTCCGGCTCTGAGGGCAGAGAGGCCATATTGGGGTAGATCGGGACCGGGACCGCATAGGCGGTGATGACGGTCAGAGTCGTTTTCCGGCGAAGTGCTTCGCTCGCGCCGAACTGCAGAGCCGATCTGGCGTGGTCAGAGCCGTCGAATCCGACCAGAACTCCAAGATCACGGGTGCGCAGATCAGCGGCTGTTACGTCCTCGTACATCATGAACCTCCTGCCGGGGTTACCCAGATCCGGAGCGACGGCGACAACCCCGAAGCGAAAACACCGTCGTCCGGCTCCAGCATACCAAAGTTTTCTACACTATGTAGAAAAGGCGGTGTCGACCGCCTTATTGCGCGGCCGCGTTCGGGACGATCAGCACGGGCGACTTCGCCTGATTGAGCACACTCCGGCTGACCGACCCCAGAAGCAGGCTGGCCACCCCTCCTCGACCTCGGGTGCCCAGTACGACGAGTGCTGCTGTGCGTGTTGCTTCAATCAGTGTGGCCGCTGCCGAGCCCTCTGCCAGCTCGGGGCGTACTGTCAGTCCTTCGTGATGGTCCGTAACGGCATCCACCAGCTCTTCGAGATGGTCTGCGTATGCACGATCAGTCGCAGGGTCCTCGGCACCGGTCCCACGCGAGGCTCCCGCATCAGCGGGGACGGCTGATACGAAAGCGAGTCGACGGCCGCTGAGTTCGGCAGCACGTGCGGCAACCTCTGCGACCGGAAGCGCAGACGAACCCATGTCGACTCCAGCGACGACTTCGTCTTCGAAGCTCAACCGATAATGCTGGCCCTCCGAGGCGGATCCACCAAGGTTCTCCTGTCCCGGCACATCGTCGTCGAGATCTGAGTCCTGGAATGGCACCACCATTACGGGACAATGCGAATGCGCAACGAATGCACCAGACACTGTGCCCGGCAGTCGACTCGCCAGCCGGTTGCGGCCGCGTTTTCCGACGACCGCCAAACGCGAGTAGCGGCTGGCTTCGGCGAGGACTTCTCCCGCGTCTCCCTCGATGGCTTGGGCAGATGCCTCGACGCCTGCGCTCCGTGCCTGCGAGGCAAATTCTTCGAGCAGTTCCTGTGTCGAATTCCCGATGCTGCGGTGGCGATCGTCGGAGATCGTCGGGGCGTGCCGGCGCGGGATCACCGGGACACTGTAGGCACCGACGACCCGGATCGAACAGTTGTGCTCCTGGGCGATGGCGACGGCAGTCGCGAACGCTTGGCGGCTGTTGTCCGATCCGTCCACTCCGATCAAAATATCCGCCGGTGAGAGGGTGAAGAGAGCAGTCATAGCCTCACCGTACGCGAAATGCCCGGTTCCGGAGAGAGCTACCTCGCCGAGGCAGCTGCCCCGGCCAACCCGGCACTCAGCCCAGGTCTGCCCTCGACTCGGTTGCGCCAGGACTCAGTCACCGGTGTCCCCACCATCCGCAAACCGCGCAAAGTACGTCAGCGCCTCAAACGAATCCACAGCATCGGGATTCGCCACCTTCTCCAGTGCATGCCCCTGGATGAGCCGCTTGACCGGCACCTCGAGCTTCTTGCCCGTGCGGGTGTGGGGGATCGCGGGCACGGCGATGATGTCATCGGGCACATGCCGCGGTGAGGCCTTCTCCCGCAGATCTCCAGCGATCCGCGACCGCAGCGCATCATCAAGAACAACGCCCGAAACCAACACCACGAACAGCGGCATCCAGTATCCGCCGCCCGACTGTTCGGCACCGATGACCAGGGATTCGGCCACCTCGGGGATACCGTCGACGATGTCGTAGATGTCCGCGCTGCCCAGGCGGACACCGTGCCGGTTGAGGGTGGCGTCCGAGCGTCCGGAGATGATGACGCTGCCGCGTTCGGTGATCGTGATCCAATCGCCGTGGCGCCATACTCCAGGAAACATCGAGAAGTACGAGTCGTAGTAGCGTTGCCCGTCCGGGTCGTTCCAGAACTTCACCGGCATCGACGGCATCGGAGCGGTGATGACCATTTCCCCGACCTCACCGATGAGTGGGCTGCCGTCATCGTCCCAGGACTCCAGCGCCACTCCGAGGATCGGTGCGGACAGTTCGCCCGCCCACACTTCGAGGTTCGGGGCCGGACCGGCGAAGCCGCTGACGACGTCCGTGCCCCCGCTCACGGAGCCCAGCTGCACGCGCTCGCCGACGGCTTCGCGGACCCAGGGGAAGCAGAGGGTCGGCACCGGTGCACCGGTGGCGCCGATCGTCCGGAGCGCCGAGAGGTTCAGTTCTTCGCCGGGTTTCAGATCGGCCTTTAACCCAGCAAGAAGAATTCCTGGACTCAGCCCGAGGACATTTGCCTGTGTGTCAGAGGCGATCTCCCACAGCCGTCGTGGTCCCGGATACAGGGGGCTCCCATCATAGAGGACCGTCGTCGCGCCGGTCAGCAGTGCGGAGGTCGCCAGATTCCACATCACCCAGTTCGTGTTCGTGTACCAGAACAGACGGTCACCCGGCCGTAGGTCCAGCTGCAGCCCCATTAGTCGCAGATGATCGAGGACGACTCCGCCGTGGCTGTGCACGATCCCCTTGGGAATTCCTGTGGTGCCCGAGGAGTAGAGCACCCACAGCGGAGTATCGAACTCGACTCGGACGAAGTCGAGCGCAGTATCATCGCAGGCGATGTCGTCCCAGGCGACGAGCTCAGTCAACGGATGCTGTCCGTCCAACGCGCAAGCACCGAGGTTGCCGACCCCGACGACTGCCCGCAGCGACGGGATCCGTGTCGCCAAGTCCGCAACCTGGTCACGGCGGTCGAAGGCCGTGCCGTTCCAGAGGTAGCCGTCGGCGGCGAAGAGGGCCTTCGGTTCGAGTTGGCCGAGTTTCGCCGCGGCTCCCTCTGCGGCATAGTCCTGGGCGCAGGCCGACCAGATGGCACCGAGCGAGGCGGAGGCGAGGAAGGCGATGAGGGTGTGGTGGGTGTTCGGGAGGTAGCCGACGACTCGGTCGCCCTGACCGACTCCCTGGTCGCGCAGCCATGCGGCGACGGAGCCGACCTGGCGGCGCAGCTCACGCCACGTGATTTCGGTTCGGTTGCTGTCTTCGGTGACGGTGATGATTGCCGGTTCGTCGGCGAGGTCGTCGTCGAGTGCGGCGCGCAGTGCGTGCTCGGCGTAGTTGAGCCGGGTGCCGGGGAACCAGGTGGCGCCTGGCATAGAACTGTCGGCGAGGACTTCGGTATAAGGTTCGTCGGAGATGACGTCGAAGAAGTCCCAGACCGCACCCCAGAAGCCGTCGAGGTCATCCACCGACCAACGCCACAGATCGTCGTAGCTGACCATGTCCTGCCCAGAACGCTGGTTCGCGAATTCGGTGAAATCAAGGATCTGCGGGCGCGGGGACTGGTCGGGGTTCGCACGCCAGATCGGTTCAGCGGTCAATTCTTCTCCTCGTTTCAGCACGTCGGCGGGCGGCAGCGGATGGGGCCTCATCAGCAGGAACGAGGCTCACTCATTCTGCAGTGGAGACGTTGAGTCCACCTTACGCCCGCCGGATTTCGCTGGCGGTGCAGACTCAGCCCCACACACCCCGCGTATCGTGGACGATCTTCTGGACGAGCAGGGTCCGGTCGAGCCGTGTGAACTCGGTGTGGTCGACGAGTAGCAACACGATGTCGGCGGCGTGTACGGCCTCATTGACCTCGGTGAGAGTGACGTTGTCACGCTCATCGAGCTCGTCGGGCAGGCGGTCGATGTTCGGTTCGACGGCCATGATGTTGGCCTGGGGGAGTGCGTCGGCGAGGCGATTGACGATCTGTCGGGCGGGGCTTTCGCGCAGGTCGTCGATGTTCGGTTTGAACGCCAGCCCGAGGGCGGCGATCCGCACATCCTGAATGCGTCGAGCCTGGGGGAGGAGCTTGTCGAGGACATACCCGGGCTTGGCATCGTTGACCTCACGCGCGGTCCTGATCAGCGAGGACCGCTCGGGTGCGGTGGCAACGATGAACCATGGGTCGACGGCGATGCAGTGGCCGCCGACTCCGGGCCCAGGTTGCAGGATGTTCACGCGAGGGTGATGGTTGGCGAGCTTGATGAGCTCCCACACGTTGATGTCGAGGCCGTCGGAAATCATTGACAGCTCGTTGGCAAAGGCGATGTTGACGTCGCGGTAGGCGTTCTCGGTCAGCTTCGCCATTTCTGCGGTGCGCGCATCAGTCATGAGGAACTGACCTTCGCAGAACAGCTCGTAGAGGTCGCGGGCGCGCTCCCCGGCCTCACCGTTGAGCGTGCCGATGATGCGGTCGTTCGTGCGCAGCTCGATCATGATCCGACCGGGTAGAACCCTCTCCGGGCAGTGAGCGAAGTAGACCGTCTGGGCGCTGCCGGGCTTGAGCGTCAGATCGGGGCGTGCCTTGATGACCGTCTCGGCGAGGAACTCCGTGGCCCCGGGAGGCGAGGTCGATTCGAGGATGATGAGCTCATTGCCCTCGAGCAGCGGAGCGATCTGCTTGCCGGCGGTTTCGATGTACGACAGGTCCGGCTTATGGCAGTCCTTGAACGGGGTGGGCACCGCGACGATGTAATTGTCCGCGTGCGGAGTCTCGGTCGTCGCACGCAAATATCCCTGAGAGACGACACCGGCGACCGTCGTTGCCATATCGGGTTCGACGAACGGCACGTTGCCGGCGTTGATCGTGGTCACGGCATCGGCATTGACGTCGACTCCGACCACCTCCGCTCCAGAACTGGCCAGGACGGCTGCGGTCGGCAGTCCGATATAGCCGAGGCCGATGACGGCGACCGATGGGCGTGGGGTGGCGGTGATGGGCGGCATGCGTGGGGTTCTCCAAACTCCTGCTGAACAGATTCCGATGTTACCCGAGTGACGGCCAGGCCAACTGCGCATGAACAGTGGATGACCAGGCATACCATTGGTTCAAGCGCCAACCATCACTGCGAGAGCCTGACCGCCGAGGCGGCCGCCGGGTTCTCCCGATCAGGAGTTCGTCCGTGACCCCCACAGTCCTCACCGTTTTCGGCACGCGTCCGGAAGCCATCAAGGTGGCCCCGCTCATCCGTGCCATCGAATCCAGTGGGACGCTCGCCTCCCGCACCCTGGTCACGGCCCAGCACCGGGAGATGCTCGATCAGGTCAACGATCTCTTCGGCATCGTGCCCGATGTCGATCTCAACATCATGTCCGCGGGACAGACGCTCAACGGCATCGCCTCCCGCGTCATCGGCGAACTCGATTCCGTCCTTGCCGATCAGACCCCCGACGCCGTGCTCGTCCAAGGGGATACCACCACGGTCATGGGGGCTGCGATCGCCGCCTTCAACCGCGGCATCCCCGTCATTCACCTCGAGGCGGGGCTGCGCTCGGGTGATATCGCCAGTCCCTTCCCCGAGGAGGCCAACCGCAAGCTGACGAGCCAGGTCGCCGCCCTCCACCTCGCCCCGACCTCCCGCTCGCGTGACAATCTGCTCGCTGAAGGCATCAGCCCCGCAGACGTGGCCGTCACCGGCAACACCGTCATCGATGCCCTCCACCTCGCCGTTGCCATGGAGGTGACGCCGGTCGATCCCACGGTCGCTGACTATTTGGCCACCGACCGGCCGAAGCTGTTGGTCACCACGCACCGGCGAGAGAATCTCGGGTCGGCGATGGAGAATATCGGCGACGCGCTGGCAGAACTCGCTGCCGCCCGCCCGGACCTCCTCATCCTCCTCCCGGCCCATCGCAACCCACTCGTCCGCGAAGCCGTCCTGCCCAGAGCCGAGTCACTTGAGAACGTCCTCGTCACCGAGCCGTTATCCTACGGTGAGTTCACCACGGTCATGGCCGCCTCCGACGTGATCCTCACGGACTCCGGAGGAATCCAGGAAGAGGCCCCGAGCCTCGGCAAGCCGGTGCTCGTCATGCGTGAGAACACCGAACGCCCCGAGGCGGTCACCGCCGGTTCCGTTGCACTCGTCGGTACCGACCGGAAGACCATCGTCGCCGAGGTATCCCGACTCTTCGACGATGCTCGAGGCTACGAATCCATGGCCCGAGCGATCAACCCCTACGGTGACGGTCGAGCGGCACAGAGATCTCTCGCCGCTATCGAGCAGCTGCTTGGAGTCGGCGAACGCATCGACGAGTTCGCCCCCGAGCGCTCGCCTTGGCGCAGCGTTCAGAAGCAGTAGTGGCGCGGAGCGAAACCGAAGGCGTGGACGTCGCCGTTGGCCAGCAGATGGCTGTCCTCGACGGTCCAGGTGTGGGCATGGTCGCCTCTCACCTGGACGAAGTTGAACCGATCGGCTGAATAGATCCGCGCCCCCGCTGTGACGAGGCGCTGCTGCAGTTCGGTGTCCTCGCCGAGCGTGCGTTCGGCGAAGGGATTCTCGAGCAGCGTCGAGCGTCGCGTCATCAGCGTCGGCCCCATGACGAGGTCGGTGAAGCGGTGCTCCCGTTCGGGGAAGCGGCAGATGACGATATCGGAACCGCGCATGTGGAGGTAGTGCGCCTGTTTGCCGACGAGATCGGCATCCGAGTACCGCAGCGCCGCGAGCTGGTCACCGAGGTAGTGGGCGCCGTAGATGTCATCGTCATCCATCTTCGCGATGACATCGCCCGAGGCCGCTTCGACTCCCCGATTGAGGCACGTTCCGAGAGGCTCGTCGGCGCTGACCTCGACGATCTCCAGGCGGTCGATCCCGAGGGTCGCAGCGCGTGTTCGCAGATCGGCAGGAGCAGAGAACCCGTGGGCGACGAGGACGAGTTCCTTGTCCGCGTGCAGCTGGGCGGCATGAGTGGTGAGCACCTCGCCGAGGTGGCCCGGCCGATTCGTCGAGACCACCGCCGATACCGAGGTGGGAAACGGCCGGGCATGGTCGATCCCGAGGGAATCCATCACCGTCATCGCCCGATGGGTATAGGTGTGCTCGGCCCAGATCCGCCGCTGCGCCAGGTGGACGCTGCGGTCGCGCAGCTCAGGACTGCGCACATAGGCACGCAGAGTCCACTCGGCGTCTTCTTTCGTCTCCGGCTGAGGCACCTCGTCGGTGGGGAAGAACTCGCGGGTCGCCGCGCTCGGAGTGGTGACCACGGGCGTGCCGGCGGCGCTGATCTCGAAGATCCTCCGAGCGCACATGCTCGGAGAGTCGGTGACGGAATTGACGTTGAGGAAGACCTTATAGTGCTTGTACGCGGTGAGCAGGTTGCGATACGGCAGTGAACCGACCACCCGCTGTGCCAGCGAGCCGGGGAACTGGTAGCGCTCGTCGTTGCCGAGGAAGCGGGAGAAGATCTCCAAGCCGTGCCGCATGCGACCGGATACAGCATCGGCGGCTCCGAGCAGCAGATCCATCTGCTCCCTGCGCTCGGGGTACTTGTGCGCGAAGTACATCCCGGCGAAGGCGATGTCGCGAGCAGCGACGTTCCGGGCCGGTCGGGACGGATTATGGATCGCCGGCTGCGCCGCGAAGGGCAGCACTGCGACACGCTCATGGCCCAGCCGGGACCGATACTCGGGCACCAGCCTGACATCACTGGTGAAGACGAAGTCGCAGAGTCCGGCCAGCGGCAGGAAGTCCTCGAAGTGAGGCGGATCCTCCTTATTCCAGAAGACCGTCGGAATGCCGCGGCGGCGGCACTCGGCGAGGAGGTCGGTGACTTCGGGACTCGGCCCGGACGGGCCCGTGAGCTTGAACTTCCATGCTCCGTCGTTGCCGTTCCACGCCGACTCGATGAAGACGAAGTCGAGGCCGTCGAGCTCGGCCGACCACTCCGTGAACGGAAGCGGATGCAGCGACCACTCGTACCCGAAGCTCTCGGCAGAGAACTCATCGAGGATGACTCCGACACGGAGGTCGGGGAACACCGGAGACCTCTGCGGCAGGGGGAATGCGGGAAACAGTTCGGCGAGCACCTCGGCGGAAAGGCTTCCGGTCGCGACCTCGGGCGATGCTTCGGCTGTTCCCTGAGCGATCGATCGTCTGCGCCTCCACATCGACACCTGGGACACCCCGCCTTTGCGCAGATGCCACAGGGCGGTTCTCAGAGTGCGAAGCGGTGTTCGGGGCACGGGGTGAGTCCTCTCGGCGGCGGCCAGGGAGTGCGGAACGGGAAGCAGATCAAGTCAAGAGTCCTTGTTCCCGCCCTGATGAGGACGGCAAGAGACCCTGTGTCAGGACGTGTGGAATGCAACCAATTCTTAATGTACGCAGGGTTAATTCTGCACGAATCCTGTTAACTCCAATAGTACAATCGGTAAGTCGACAGGGACTCCGCGAGCCTCGATACGGTGCATGTCACCAGGGAGGAAAGCGCAGAGTCCGGCCAAGGAACCCGGATGAAATGAGGACAGTGGGAAGCAATTCTGGGCCCATTCCCTCACGGACCCCGATGAGGCGCAACGGCAGAGCCATGGCGCTCTCCCTCATCGATGGCCTCGTCTTCGCGTTCCTCGTCATGGCGATGACCCTCGTGCGATATGACTTCCACATGTATCGCGTCAACGCCCCAGGCATGCTCGTCTGCTCGGCGATCGCTCTGGTCGTCTTCCTCATCGGCGGACCACTGGCGATCTATCGCGGGCGCTATCGTCGCGGATCGACCGATCAGTTCGCCGCTGTCGTCGGCACCGTCGCTCTGGGCGTCGGGCTCATGTGGGTCGCCGAATTCGCCTTCTCCACACGTCTGCTCATCCCGACCAGCGTCCCCATCGCCGCGGGCGCCCTGATGATCGTGGTCAAGAGCCTGGAAAACTGGGTGCGTCGCAATCTGCGCCAGCGCAGACTCACGACCTCGGGCTCATCACGGCCGACCCTGATCGTCGGCGCCGGCAATCAGGGGACCCTCGCCCTCGACATGATCGCCCAGGACACCCGCAACGAGTTCGTCGCCGTCGGCATCCTCGACGACGATCCGGCCAAGCGGCACCTGCGCTACAACGGCATTCGCGTGCTCGGGCCGATCAGCGATATCGCGGCCCAGGTCGACCGCACCGGTGCCGGTGTCGTCATCATCGCCATCGCCGACCTGCAGCCCGAAGAACTCTCCCGGATCGCCTCGAACCTCGAATCCCGGCCGGTCGAGATCAAGATCATGCCGAAGCTCTCGGATTCCGACTACACTCGGCCCGAACCCGATTCCCACGATGTCGCCGACCTGCGTCACCGCGGCTTCCGCGATGTCAGCCTCGAAGACCTCATCGGCCGCCAACCGATCTCGACCAATATCGACGACATCGCCTCGGCGATCACGGGAAAGGTCGTCCTCGTCACCGGCGCCGGCGGATCCATCGGCTCGCAGCTGTGCCGCCAGGTCTTCCGCTTCGACCCTGCCCGACTCGTCATGACCGACCGGGACGAATCCGGTCTGCACGCCACTGAACTCGGACTCGAAGGATCCGCGCTGCTGACCAGCGACGACCTCGTCCTCGGCGATCTGCGCGATCCCGCGTTCATCGACGCCCTTGTGGCCGAAGCTCAGCCGGACATCATCTTCCATGCTGCTGCGCTCAAACATCTGACTTTCTTGGAACGCTTCCCAGAACAGGCCGTGCGCACGAATGTCGGCGCCAGCCTCGATCTGCTCGAAGCCGCGGTGGCCCACGACGTCGAATCCTTCGTCCACATCTCCACGGACAAGGCGGCCGGAGCGACCTCTGTGCTCGGGCGCACGAAGTTCTCGATCGAACGCGCTATCGCCTCCGTGGCCGAAGAGACCGGGCGCCGGTACATGTCCGTGCGGTTCGGCAACGTACTGGGCTCACGCGGTTCGGTGCTCGAGACTTTTGTGGCACAAGTTGCGGCTGGAGACCCCGTGACGGTCACTGATCCCGAAGTGACTCGGTACTTCATGACCGCCGACGAAGCCTGCGAACTCGTCCTGCAGGCGGCCGCCATCGGTGGTCCGGGGGAGACGCTGGTCCTCGACATGGGCGAACCGATCAGGATCGATGATCTCGCCCGACGGGTCATCGTGCTGTCCGGCCGATCGGATGCACAGATCGTCTACACGGGTCTGCGGCCCGGGGAGAAGCTCACAGAAGCGCTCCTGTCGCCGGGTGAGGTCGACGATCGCCCCAACCACCCGCTGATCACCCAGGTCCCGATCATCCCGATCGATCTCGAGGCGCTCAAGGCCCTCGTGGCCGAATCCCGTGATCCCCAGGTATTCACCCACCGCGAGGTGCTCGAAGCGCGACTGACGAGCCTTCTCGACTCAGAACCGCAGGGCGCCGGAGTCGACGACTGATGGACGTGCAACTGCTCGTGATCCTCGTCGTGGCCGCTGTGGTCACGGCCTTCAGCGCACTCATCGCCTTCCCGCTGCTACGCCAAGCGGGGATCGTCGACGTCCCCTCGCATCGGTCCTCACATACGCAGGCGACAGTCCGCGGTGGGGGAGTCGCCATCGGCTGCGGCATCACCGTTGCAACCGTGCTGGCTATGGTCTGGAACATCGCCGAGCATGGGGTCTTCGGACTCGGCGGCATCGTGCTGCCCATCGGCTTCCTGGTGCTCACCTGGTGCTATTCGGCGATCGGGATGAGCGACGACCTCGACTCGCTCAGGCCCGTCGGACGGTTGATCGGCCAGGTTGTGCTGGCGCTGCTGTTCAGCGCAACCATTGCGATGTTCTCCACCCAGGGAATCGCGCACGTGCTGGCCTTCGCCGTCATCGGTGTCGCCACCGTCAATGCGGTGAATTTCGTCGATGGACTCAACGGCTATGTCACGGAATGGGCCGTCGTCACCGGGGGCTGGTTCGCCTTCGTCAGTGCGTGGATCGGGGAGAAGGATGTTGCGCTCCTGGCTCTGACGCTGGCCGGCGCTGCCGTCGGGTTCCTGCCCTTCAACCTCGGTCGGGCCAGGGCCTTCCTCGGCGACACCGGAAGCTACGGAATCGGCGCGGCCGTCTTCGCGCTGGCCGTGTGGCTCTTCGTACAGGGAGTGCCGATCGTCGTCATAATCGCCCCGATGATCTTTGTCTTCTTCGATGTCGGCCTCACCCTGGTCCTCCGTCTGTTCCGTGGTGAGAACATCTTCCTGCCGCACAGGGAACATATCTATCAACGCATCCAGCAGGCCGGTTGGCCGCACAGCTCGGTCTCCCTCTTCCACGCCGCCCTGAGCGTTCTCGCCTGCATTCTCGCCATTCCGACGCTGCTGAGCGGCAACACTGCGACGACGTACCCCGCCCATGTGTTCTGGGTCGTCCTCATCGCCCTCTATGCGCTTCTCCCGCTGTGGCTGAAGCGACGCGCGGAACAGGAGGCGGTGCCCGCATGAGGATCGTCCTGCTCAGCCACTATTACTACCCGGAGGTCGGGGCACCACAGCGTCGCTGGCGGATCCTCGTTGACCACCTGCGCGCGGCCGGCCACCAAGTCATCACCGTCGCACCACACCCGCACTACCCGTACCCCGATCGGGACCGCTTCTTCTCCTCCGGTGTCGGCCGCGGTCGGCGACGGGTCGATGTCAGACTCGGCGGCACCTGGGACACCGGAGTCGACGGCGAGCGGATCCTGCGAGTGCCCTATCTGCACAGTGGTTCGTCGATGGCACGGCAGATGCTCGACCAGGCGGTGTCTGCGGCAGGAGCCATGTCCGCCGTCATCGATCGCCTGCGCGGGAGGATGCGCCCCGATGTCGTCATCTCGACGACCCCGGCCCTGCCTTTCCTGCTGGCCGGCGACACCCTCTCGAGGCTGCTTAAGGTGCCCCATGTCGCCGAGGTGCGCGACGCCTGGCCTGATCTCATCTCGGAGATGAGCCTCGTCACCGGTGCGCTGGGCAAGTACCTGCCGAATAGGCTGACGAGTACCGTCGAACACCGGCTGCTGCCAGACCTGTTCACTCGAGCGCAACGTCGCGCCGCAGTCGTGGTCGTCACCACCGATGGTTTCCGGCGACGCCTCGAGCAGCGGGGTGTGACCGCCGAGGTGGTGCGCAGCGGAGTCTCACCGGCTGAACTCGAAGGCGCCTCCGGGCTGACGGCCACCGGTGCCCTGCCGGTCATTGCCCCGGCCGTGGAGAACCTCAACGAATCTGCATCAGCGACGAGCGCAGATGACCGACATGGACTCAACCTGCTCTATGTCGGCACCGTGGGCCGGTCGCAGGACCTCAGCACCTCGATCCGCGCCCTGGCCCGCACCGAGGGGGTGCGCCTGCGCATCGTCGGCGACGGCGTCGACACGGAAACCCTCAAGGCCGTGGCGGCAGAAGAGGACGCCCCCGTCGAATTTTTCGCCCAGCATGCCGGTGCCGAGCTCGCTGCCCACTGGGCATGGGCCGATGCGGGGCTGGTCAGCCTCAGTCCACTCGAATCCTACGAGTACACGGTCCCGTCGAAGCTCTATTCGCTCATGGCCAGGCAGATTCCGGTCCTCGGGGTTGTCGCCGGCGAAGCAGCCGACATCATCTCCAGCACCTCTGCCGGTGATGTGGCGAGCCCGGGAGACATCGACTCGGTGGCAGCAGCGATGACGTCGATGCGCCAACGCGTCGACGGTGGCCAGACTTTCGGCTTCGAGTCCTCTGCGGGAGAGGAGCCCCGCGACTGGGTCATCCGTCATGCCTCTGCGGCTGCCATGGGACATGCCTATGAGCGAATCCTTGAGCAGGTGGTGTCATGAACTTGAGCTTCCTCGCTCGTCAGATCACGAATGTGGTGGCCACGACCGCCACCCATATCAATGACGACCGCATCTTCTTCGGTATGCAGTTGGCCAGGCGCCTGCCCGCTCCTGCCTCACGACTTGTCGGCCGGACACTCGGCCGAGCCCGCGGCGACGCCGCCCAGGCGGCATCGGCCTGGTTGTTGGGCCGGGAGTCGAAGGCGAAGACCCTCGTGGCGAACTCAGTCTACCCATCGCGTCTGCTCGGTGAGATCGCCCTCAACCTCGGCCTGCTCGATGAGGCCGAGGCCATCGCCGAAGCAGTGCCCGAAGCCGCCGGACTGAGTTCACGCATCTGGTGGACCAGAGGACAGCTCGACCGTGCCATCGACGTGCTTCCCGAAGGAGCGCGTCGGAACCGGTTGGGCGATGAGCGCCTCTGCCTGCAACCGGGCTGGTGGCCGCATGTGACCGACCAGATCACGGCCCGCCCGACCCGGGCCGCTGCGGGACAGACCCAGCATCCTGCGGCTCTGCATGTGTTAACGAACTCCTTGCCGCACACCCGCTCCGGTTACGCCTATCGTTCGCACGCCATTCTCACGACGTTGCAGAGCGCCGGCCATCGCGTGGCCGCGGTAACCCGGCCGTCCTATCCCGTGACTATCGGGCGGGTGAGTTCAGGTCCGGTCGAGACCGTCGACGGAGTCGACTACCTGCGACAGATCCCGCTGCGGCCGTTGCCGACACCGACGGCCCGGCTGGGCGACCAGGCGAGCTGGATCGCTGCCCGAGCGCAGGAGCGTGGGGCCCAAATCCTCCACACGACTACGCACTACGTCAACGGGTTGGCCACCGGTGCCGCAGCCGGCAGCATCGGCCTGCCCTGGGTCTATGAGGTGCGCGGGGTGCTCGAAGAGACCTGGGCCGCCGCCGGTGCTACCCCGGAAGATCGTCAGGCACGCCGGGCGAGCCAACGCTTCGCGCTCATGCGAGCGAAGGAGATCGAGGTTGCCACAGCTGCTGATGCCGTCATCACCCTGGGCGAGACAATGCGTGAGCACCTCATCGCCGGAGGCGTGCCCGCGGAGGCGATCACCCTCATCCCGAACTCGGTGTCCGAAGCCGTGGCCGATGCCGACACCTCACGCACTCCCGCGAAAATGAGGTCTCAGCTCGGCCTGCCCGGGGCCGGTGTCTGGGTGGGAACCGCGGCCTCGATCGTCGGCTACGAAGGCCTCGATGACCTCATCGATGCCGTCATCCTTGCTCGATCCGAGGGCACGGATCTGCGCCTGCTCATCGCCGGCGACGGTGTTGCTCTGCCCGAACTGCGCGAACGAGCGGCTCCGCTCGGCGACAACGCGGTCTTCACCGGACGAGTCTCTCAGGCGCAGGCGATCGACTACCAGCTGGCACTGGATGCCATCGTCGTTCCGCGCAAGGACGAGCCCGTGTGCCGCTTGGTCACCCCGATCAAACCGATCGAGGCGATGGGCCTGGCGCGACCAGTCGTCGTCTCTGATCTGCCCGCCCTGCGCGAGCTCGTGCCCGAAACGGCGGGTCTGAGCGTCAGGCCCGAGGATCCTCGGGCTCTGGCCGGACTTCTCACGGACTTGGCCGACGATGACAGTGCAAGGGAGAATTACGGACAGAACGGGCGCGCACACGTCCTGGCAACACGTAGGTGGAAGGAAATCGGTCGACGATATGGGCAGGTCTACTCTCAACTCATGGGGGCCGATGCGCGATGAGTGAGACGAAGAACCCTCTCGGCCTCAGCAGCATCCCCTCGGTCTCGAGCGAAGGCCTTGTGCCCGTCGGCCGTCGTACCAGTCTGCGCAGTTACCTGGCCGCCCTGTGGAACCGTCGCCACTTCATCATTGCCGAATCCCGAGCGAAGATGAGCAGCTCGACGCGGAAAAACCTCCTCGGCTATGGCTGGCTTTTTCTCAACCCGCTGCTGTCCGTACTCGCGTTCTGGTTCATCTTCGGTTTCATCCTCCAATCCTCGCGCGGCATCGAGAACTTCATCGGCTACCTGGTCATCGGTGTCTTCTTCTTCCAGTTCACCGGCAAGTCGATGACAGGTGGCACCGGCGCAATCCGCTCGGGAGCCTCGATGATCAAGGGCTTCCAATTTCCTCGTGCGGCACTGCCGATCTCCGTTGTCGTTCGGAACTTCCTCGACTTCATCCCCAGTGTCGTCGTCATGGCCATCCTCATCGCAGTCATTCCGCCTGCGGAAGTGATCACTTGGCGCGTAGCTCTCGTCATCCCTGTCATCATCCTGCAGACGATCTTCAACGTTGGACTCGCCTGCTTCTTGGCAAGGGTCGGCCACAAGATTCCTGACTTGACGAACTTCATGTCGATCGTCAGTCGATTCTGGCTCTATGGGTCCGGCGTCTTCTTCTCTATCGAAGATCGCCTCGGCAATCACCCCACGATTCTCGCGGTCATGCAGTTCAATCCCATGCATTCATATCTGACGCTCACACGGAACTCGTTACTCTACGGTGTCGATTCCCCGACTTGGATGTGGGTGATGGGAATCGCGTGGGCGTTCGGTCTGCTCATCGTCGGATTCCTGTTCTTCTGGCGAGGGGAGGAGAGCTATGGCCGATCCTGAGCTCCAAGAACCCAACATCATCGCGGAGAATGTTCAGGTTCGCTATACCGTCAACACCAACGATCCCGGCAACCGAGCGAAAGGATTGCGCCGCATCGCCAACGCGGTGTCCGGGCGCCACGGACAGACCACGGTGCGTGCTCTGCGCGGGGTCAACTTCGTCGCCCGCGAAGGTGAAATGGTGGGTATTGTCGGCGCCAACGGCTCCGGTAAATCAACGTTTCTGCGCAATGTCGCGGGTGTCGAACAGCCTGATCGCGGTCGAATCCTCGTCCGTTTCCAGCCATTGCTGCTCGGAGTCAGCGCTGCTTTGCAACCAGCTTTGTCGGGCAGCGAGAACGTCCGGCTCGGGTGTCTGGCGATGGGGTTGTCGCCTGAAGAGGCAACTGACGCCTTCGACCGAGTCGTCGAACTCTCGGCATTGGGAGCGGCTATCCATCGCCCTATGGGCACGTATTCCTCAGGTATGGGCGCCAGGCTGAGATTTGCCATCGCTTTGGCGGCGCGACCGAAGATCCTGCTCATCGATGAGGCGTTGTCGACAGGTGATGCGACCTTCGCTGAGCGCAGCGAACGCGCTATGGACGAACTGTTGGCCGAGGCTGGCACCGTGCTCTTGGTCAACCACGCTGCGAAAGTGATTCAGGAACTGTGCACCCGAGCGGTGTGGATGCATAAGGGCGAGATTCTCATGAACGGCCCTGCAGAGGCTGTGGCGGAGAAATACCGTTGGTGGGCGTGGAACGTCGCCAAGGGCAAGGAAGACATCGCTGACAAACTCCTCCAGGATGTCGTGAGCAACGCGGTCAAAGAGGAGATCAACATCCTCGAGCCTGAGCTCATCAGGAATCCGATTCCTCGCCACGCCGCACGTCCGGTCAAGGAGACCAGGAAGGGTGCACGGCATATGAGACAGCAGAGGGAGATCGAAGAGGTCGAAGAGACTCCAGCGCCGATGCTCGCCGCGGCCGAATCACAGGTATGGCCGAAGGACTTCGATGCCGAACTGCCGAAGGCGAAGTTCCCCTCCCTGCCGAAACCTGCGTCGCAAGCAGTGAGTGCTCCCCGCATTCACGATGAACCGCCGCCGCTGCGGTTGCGCCCGAGCAGGAACCGAGTCGTCCTGCGTGCGGCCAATCCTGATGATCGGGCATCCTCCGTCGCGGCCTCCGACGACTTCACGGGGCGTAGACTCGCCTCTCGTGCTCGGAAGATCGCCGATGAACGATATGAGAAGCGCGAGCGGATCCGGCAGGCGGAGAGCTCGTCCGCCGCTCACGAGGACAGCTGGCGATGAAGATCGCAATATTCGGATCCTGCGTCAGCCGCGATACTGCCGAATTCATCCCCGAGGCAGAGGTCGTGACTTATGTCGCGCGCCATTCAGTCGTCAGCCTCCAGTCGCCCCATGGGACCAAAGGCACTGATCTCCGCGATCTGACGTCTGCGTTCCAGAAGCGCATGGTCACCAGTGACCTCAAAGGTACCGGGATCGCCCGAATCGTCAAAAATGCAGCAGAGCTCGATGCTGTCCTCATCGACCTCGTCGACGAGCGTCGCGGGTTCTGGCTCTACCCTGACGGTACGACGATGACGAACTCCATCGAGGTCGAATCTTGTGGTGCGGCGCGAAACGCACGCCGCTCAGGTGCTCGTCTGATCGAATTCGGGACTGACGAACACTTCAGGATGTGGAAGTCCGGATTTGACACGCTCATCGCGGGGCTCAAGGAAGCCGGCATTTGGGAACGGACCATCCTGCTCGATATCGAATGGGCAGGCGCCGTCGACGGTGCTCGCCATCCTCAGAACGATGGGCTCTCAAAACTGGGCCGCCAATGGCGAAGGCTGCAGAGGGGTACTCGAGAAGCCGGCAGAGGGCTGACCAAAGGGCATGGTATCGCTCAGGCATGGCAGAGTCTGCGCACGGTCAAACCGACGGAGGCCGAAGACTATGCGGATCGCGCACTGTCCGCGAACGCAGACTACATTCGGTATCGTGAAGAGGCACGATCGCTGACGGCGTCGTCGGTGATGAGGGTAAGCAGTGAAGTCCGAATTGACAAGGATCATAAGTGGGGGCCACAGCCTTTCCACTACCGAGAAGCTGACTATCAGTCGATAGTCGACAGTATTCGGTCGCACGTGAAGCAGAACGGTGGTGAGGCTCCGTGAGCAGACACCCGTGGCGCAAGGCATTGTGGCATCTGCGCAATGGTGGGGTCGAAGGTTTTAAGGATTTCCGCCGGAGAACGAAGTCCGAGGTCGATTCAGCTCAGCGTGCCACAAGCGGGGCGGGCGAGGGTGAAAATACCGATGCCGCAACCTTGAGTGTTGTCATTCCCGCGTTCAATGTGGGCGACCACATCGAAGCATGTTTATGCAGCATCCTGAACCAGAAAGGTGTCTCCCTCGAAGTCCTTATCGTCGACGATGGGTCGACTGATGACACCGTTGAGAAAGCTCGTGCATACACCGACGGAGACTCACGCGTCTCGATCCTCGAAGGAGTAAACGAGGGACCCGCTCGCGCTCGCAATAGGGGAGTCAACGCGGCAAGTGGAAGGTACATTACCTTCGCCGACGCCGATGACGAGGTTCTGGCAGACGCCTACTCAACGATGATCGATTCGCTCGAACGGACGGGCTCCGACGTTGCCACCGGTTCGTACATCCGAATCGGGAAAAGTGGTCGAACGCGTCCTAAGCTCACCGCGCGGGTACATTCGAGACAACGTTTGGCCGTCCGTTTAGACGACATGCCTGAGCTGTTAGAAGAACCAGTCCTGTGGAACAAGGTCTATCGTAGCGATTTCTGGAAACGACATGTCGGCGAAATGTGGGAGTTCGCGAACTACGAAGACCAAGAACCGGTATATCGGGCATTGGTCGGAGCATCGGCAGTCGACGTGCTCACTGATGACGTCTATGCGTGGCGGCTGGCCGACGGTCGCAGCACCCGCTCGCGGCGGAAAGCCAAGCTGACCGACCTGCAGGCCAAGCTCGAAGTCATCGACGCACTGCGTTCTACGCTGGATAATGCTCCCAAGCACGTCCTCGAACACGCTTACTCCATCTGGATGGGCACCGACCTGGCCATGCACGCGGAGTTCTTAGACACCGCGAACAAGCGATTCCGGAAAACACTGTGCGCTGCCGCGAACGACATGAAGAAAACGATGCCCCGAGGCGCGTGGAAGCTCATTCCGGCGCAGGAACGACTCTTTATGTGGATCGTGGCCGCCGGACGTTTAGACGACATCGAAGAGATCCTCGGAACTCGGGCTGAAGAGACGCGATCCGTGCCGCTCGAGTACGTCGAAGGTCGATGGGTCGTCGTTCCCACCTACCTCGAGCGACTTGAGACGAAGGTGCCGAAGCGCCTAGTGCGAGCGAGGGATGTCGACTTCGCCCCCCAAATGAAGATCAGGAACACACGGTGGGTCGATGAGCAGGTCATCGAGCTGCAGGGATGTGCGTACATTCCTGGCATCGACCCGAGCAAGGTCGACGTGCGCATCCACGGCGTCATGGACGGAGCGGTCGTCGTTGACGAGGCCGTCGAACACGTCAATGACAATCGGGTGGATCTCGAAGTCGGCGACCCCTGGAGAAGCTATAGCCAGGGTGGTTTCCGAGCTAGGATCGACCTTTCCGGGCTTGACGATCTCTCTCCCCGGGGCATTGCACTCGTCGGACGGTTCGGCATCAACGACGCGCAGTTCCACGTACCTGCGCGGTCGACTGCGGTCGTGGGCATGATTGTACCAAGCCCGGTCCTCGACAACTGCAGGGTCACCCTGATCGCCGATGAGCATGATGAACTATCCATCCAGTCCGTGAGGATGCCGGCGCGTCCCGTCCTGGCCAAACAGGTGAGTTGTCGTGGACGAGACGTAACGATCACATTGGACGGTTTCCTCGACATCAAGAATCTCACGCTGCGTGGAGCGGGCATGACTACCACGCTAGCGGCACAGGGAAGGTCCATCTTCACGGGCACACTGCCTGAATTGCCGGAGAGGTATAGCGCGGGCGGCGAACGATTGTGGTCGGTCCTGGCGCGGACGACCGAAGATCAAACTGTTCCTGTTCACCATGTTTCAGTCGACTACATGATTCCGGACACCTCATGCGTGAGACTGTCTCCGAACCTTGCTGGAGCTGTACACCTCAGCCAGCGGTTTAGACGCGTCAGCATCACGGGCGCCGCCAATGATCGAGACCGCCTTCTACTCACCGGAAGAATTGACCCGCCTGCCAACCTTGAAGTCGTTCTCCGATCATCGGAGCAGACAATTGTCGCGGAAGAGTATTCACGTCATACCGACGGCAACTTCACCGCCGTCTATGATCTCACGACCACCGGAGCGGAAGGCGGAAAGATCGCGTCGATGTCCGGAGGATACCACGTCCGTTTCGGCAAAACAGCCGAAACCGCCGAAGGTTGGGCGCGAGCGGCAGATAAGCTTGCCACCCGACCGGTCGACTGCTTCACCGAATGGAACACACTCAGAGTGGAGGCTCGACCGTCCGAGTCCGTTGCTATTACGGCTTCGCCCCCATGGTCAGCCAAGGAGAGAACCAAAGTTGGCCGTTTTGCGTTACGTACACACGACTGGGGACCGCTACAGCCAGGTATTGTCTTTGAGTCGTACAACGGCAAATCGACGAACGACAATCCACGAGCACTCTTTGACGTCATTCGGGCAGAACGCGCCGATATACCCCTCTATTGGTCGATTCGTGATCGGCGAGTGGACGTGCCAGAAGGCGGAATCCCGGTCGTTGAAGGTACAGCGGACTGGCACCGAGCTCTGGCTACAAGCCATGTCTGGATCAACAACAATAATTTTCCCTACTATGTGCGGAAACGTCGTGGCCAGTTTTATTTGCAGACATGGCACGGAACTCCAAATAAGCGGCTACTTCTGGACATTCCACGGCATCTAGTACCGCTCAGTTATCGAAGGTTGATGATGACCGAGGTTGCACAGTGGGATCTGTTGCTTGCAACAAATGAACGGTCCGCGTCTTGCCTAAGGCGGTCGCTTGGCTATCAAGGAAAAATCCAACTAATAGAATATCCCAGAAATATTAGGATATTCGATAGTGGCCCCCATGCAAGAGAAATAAAACGACGTATGGGCCTGGAGGAGGCGAAACCTACCATTCTATATGCGCCGACGTGGAGAGCCCGGAAAAGCAGTAACAACAAAAAAGAGGAACTAACTCTTGAGCAAGATATAGAGACTCTTGCTCAGCAGGTTGATGCAAATATTTTAGTTAGATCACATCATATGGTCAGCTTAGCCCTAACAGGGATCAGTGGAATAGTGCAAGTGTCAACAGAGCCGCATGTCGAAGAATTAATCGCTGTATCAGACCTGCTCGTAACCGATTATTCATCGATTTCTCACGATTATGCGTTAACCGGCAAGCCAATAGTCATTTACGCTCCGGACGAACATCTGTATAGACGTGAACGGGGTTTGTACCAAAAATGGACGCCCTCAAGCTCGGTCAGAGTAACCCGGAGTTTGTCGGAATTAGTATCCGAGGTGCAAAGAATATCCGTGGACTGCAATCAAGGCTATGAATCCGTTTCCACTCAAACAGTTTCAAGAATACGGCAACAAGTTGCGCGAATTTCCGAGGCGATCATTCGAGTGGCGAGCGGAGTCGCGAAAGAATGCGATCACTCAGAGTTGATGAATCCATATAGGGGATAACACAATTTGTATTAATGTAAACGGCTCACGCCAGAACGGCAGTGGCAATGTAAATGCGTCACTATGGATAGATCTAACAGCAATTAAAAGCTTTAGAGGCAATTGATTTTAGAGGGAGACATGAGAGACAAAGTTGTTCGCATTTGGAAAGAGTTCGCACCGGAAAGCACCCGTCGCACGTTATTTCACGCGCGAAAGAGACTCCTTGCACAGTTAAAATCAGCGCAGAACGTCGTCGAACATGGCGACATTCAGCAGCAAGAAATCACCAGTATGGTGTCTATAGTGGTGCCCGTTTATAGGGTTGAGCAGTACCTCGAAGCGTGCGTTAACTCTCTTCTGACTCAAAGTTACAAGAACGTAGAAATCATACTAGTCGATGACGGTTCGCCTGACCGCTGCGGTGAAATGTGCGATTCCTACGCTGCTGCTCATCCTGCAAACATACGAGTACATCATCAACCTAACGGCGGACTTTCCAACGCTCGAAATAATGGGTTGAAAATCGCTACTGGGCAATACGTGATGTTCGTCGATTCCGATGATATTCTTCCGCGCGACGCGCTTCAGAATTTGGTGACGGCGCTGATTGACCATGAGGCGGACATTGCTACTGGTAATGTCAAACGATTTAAAGGCAGCAGAGAATGGCAGGCTTGGAACCAAATGTATTCTCATGCGTACAGTCAAACCTGGGACGGCGAGAGTACGGCAAGCGTTTCTGAACTGATCACGCTTAAACAGGCTCCTGAGCTGCTGTTCGACACCACAGCTTGGAACAAGCTGTTCAATAGAAGGTTTCTCTTGGAATCGAAGGTGCGATTTCCTGAGGGAAAACTCTATGAAGATATGTTGCCGATGGCGCAGCTCTTCATTGCTGCTGACGGAATAGTCAAAATTCCGTCGGTTGTCTATATGTATAGGGAGCGTGAAGATAATAGCTCTATCACTCAAAAACGCGGACAGCTTCAAAACCTCTCTGACAAGATGGAGATGGTAGGTAAAATTGGAGAAGAACTAATCCGTTCGGGCGCGACGAGAGATCAGCTTGATACACTGTATTTCAAAGTGCTGGAGGGCGATTTAGCGGTGTATTCGCCGCATCTTGGAACTGATACAGAGTTCGACCAACTATACCTTGCCGAACTTGAACGATACTGGAGTCTCAGCTCACAACAGGCAAAACTGGCGCTCGCTCTTGACCGGCGTGCTCTATATTATTCACAGCTGTATTCGGGGAACCCACTAGACGGCGAACGTGAAGCGGCTTGGGTTTCGACCAACTTTCACCTGTTGCCACTTATGATGACTGAAGGTGTCTTGCTAGTTGACGCGTCGTGGGCACCGAACCGCCTGGTGGCTCTAGGAGACCACCAGCTATTGGACATGAGTAGGTATGTCAACCTAAAACAAGTCGTGACTGATGCGTACATCCAAGGAGGGCGGCTACGAATCGAAGGTTTCGCTTTCCTGGACCACATACCCGATGGATATCCGCAGGAGCTCTCTTTGTCTTTGGCAACACCAGAAGGCTCGACTGTGGAACTACCGTATAAACGTTCAGTGGATGCAAGGGCAAATGGGTATTGGGGATCTGGTAACGCTGACCGTTCAGGAGACGCCTTCGTTGTAGACATCTCAATTGACGAGTTGGAGAGTGAGTTGACGACGACTTGTGAGTTGGGGATGGAGTATGAACTAGTAATCAGCGTTCGTTCAGGAAGTTATGAGAAATCTTCTAAAGCTATCGGCTATTGGCGCGGAGGTCGCATCCGTCGTGGTGAACTGGCTCAGACCACGAATGGGGACATCGTTCAGGTTCCTTGGCAACCTTGGGGCAAACCGCTCCATTTGCGAGTGAGCAAACCGCGCTTCATGCTTGAGAGCATTCGTCAGAACGCCGACTACGTCGTTATACGGTTTAGAAATGATTCAGATAGCCAAGTCGAGGCGGTAGACGCAGTTCGATCCTGGGACGATTACCAAATTCGGATGGAGCGCGTACAAGACCTCGGGGGCAACGTGCTCGAATTTAAGACTGACATAAGCCGTGCTCCCCAGCGGCGGAAGGCGGGGGGTAGCTCGAACGTGTGGCGATTCGAGGTACGTACTGAAGACACGACGCAACCCGAGAAGATAATGAGTTGCGCGGAAACAAGCAGATCGACAGATACAAGCGACTCCTGGACACCTCGGACAAATTCTGTTGCTACAGCCTTATGGCACGATAAAGTCGCACTCCTAGAAGTCAACGATATTCAACCAACAGAACGCGGCTACGTACTTAGAGGCACTGGAATACTGGAGCCTGGCGCAGCGTTCACCGCCGAGATGTGGAGTGACCGAGGTGCTGTCCATCGAACGACCACAATCCACCAGTCGGGTTCGGGAAGATTTGAGATAATAGTTGAGTGTGTAGAGTCAGGGGAAGCGTCTTTAGTCTCTTGGGCGCCTGGAGAATATCGATTCCGCCTATACCAGTCTGGCACCTCAAACACTGAGTATCGAATTAGGGCAGGTAGCTACTTGCTTGATTCTCTCCCCCAAGAAGATTTCAATTCAAAATATATCGGTCGCTGGCACATTATTTCTGATACATGGGAGCTGGCTCTAGGCATCTCGGCCCCTTTACACGATTTTGAGCGGGGCCGTTACAATGATCTCCGGATGCGAGCCCATTGGGCGCAGAAGACCGATGATGAGGTCCGCCCAATAGATGCTGTGGTGTTTTCAGCAGATATGGGTAGCTCCGCCGCAGATTCTCAATTGGCAATCCTTAAAGAAATGATTCGAAGAAATCTGCAGTTGGAGTATCGCTGGGCAGTCACCGATTTCTCCGTCGAGGTCCCACACGGCGCAGTCCCATTGCTTCGTGGCAGCGAAGAATGGTATAAGTACTTGTCCTCGTCGCGTATAATCATAAACAACTACGGAGGTATCGCGGGCTACGGAAACCGCCGATACCAACGGTATTTGCAAACATGGCATGGAACTCCTTTGAAGCATATTGGAAATTCTGAATTTCGAACTAACCCGCGCGAATATTCGAAACGGGCGCTCGTTGCGCAGACGGAGGCGCAAGAATGGGACTGGTTCGTTTCGCCAAATCCATTCATGAGTCGTTTAATCCCTGAAGAGCTGTTTTATGATGGCGATATCATCGAATCCGGATACCCTCGCAACGATGACCTTGCGTCGGCATCCGAAGATACAAAGAAGGTTTGGAAAAGTCGTTTAGGTATCGACCCAGATAAGAAGGTCCTCCTATATGCACCGACATTTAGAGATGTGTCGGCCAAAGGATTTTCGAGCCCCCTGGTGTCGGATCTTGACCTTGAAACAGTTGCGCAATCGCTAGGAGAGGATTGGGCAATTGTACTCAGGGGCCATTCGTTTAATGCTCGCAACGATGACAAAGACCGTTCATCGGTTTCGGTCATTGACGCTACGAAGCACCCAAACATCAATGACCTCATTTTGGCTTCCGATCTCCTGGTCACGGACTACTCATCCGTTATGTTCGACTATTTGGTCACAGGGCGCCCGATCGTCTATTATGTGCCGGATCTTGAGGAGTACTTGGCGAATCGAGGGATGTATCATGACTATGAGGATGTGCTTGCCGGCGAGATGGCCCGAAATCAGGATGAGCTGGTGGGTTTGGTGAAACTCGCATTGGACCCAGCTATGGTCGCTGCGCATTCCGCAGCCTATTCGCGGCAGCGAGCGCGATTTGTGCCGTGGGACGATGGTCGAGCTGCGGCGCGGGTTGTGGACCGGGTGCTAATGGATACCGAAAGGGTGACCGATTGATGAAAGCCGTAGTTTTGGGCGATATTGGATGGAAAGAGCTTTATCACCTAGGCGATGAGGCAATGACTGAAGTCGCCGTCTCAGAGCTTCAGGAGCGTGGATTCGAGCCCACACTTGTTGCAGGTGACCCGGACGTTTCCGCGAAAATGTATGATGTTCCCGCCGTCGGACGGGTGGGCTTCTGGTCAAAAGAAGACCGTTCTCAGCATAAGAAGAGGCTTGGGAGGCTGGGAAAGGTTCTGGACGGACCTGAGGGGGATTATACAGACATTGTTAAAGCTGTACGTTCAGCCGATTTAACAATCATCGCGGGAGGCGGTAATCTTAACGACCAGCTACCTAGCCATGTCTATGAGCGATTGGCATTCAAAAGAATCGCAGAAAAATTCTCGAAGCCTCTTGTGGTGAGCAGCCAAACTGTCGGACCTAACTTGTCCGGCGAAATGCGTGACGCGGTAATAGAAATTGCGGATTACGCACGCGTGTTTGGATGCAGAGACGCGTCGAGCGTAGGACTCGTAAGATCTCTGGTCAAGGATCGTCACCGAGTCTATCGTCAAGTGGATGATGCTGCGGTCCTTGTCCCGACGTCCGACGAGTCACGCGAGGCCAGGGAGCTGTTAGCCGACTATACCGACGATGGCCCTTTTGCAGTGGCTGCATTTACCTCTCATGTAGGTACCAGTGACTTCTCCAAGACGGAATATGTCCATGCGCTTGCGGATATTTGCCGTCAGGTCTCTGAGAGATGCGGCGTTAACGTTCTGTTGACCCCTCATGTAGGTTCGTTTACCCGCGGAAACGAACGTGATGATCAGGTAGTACATGCTAATATCGAAAAGCTTGCTCAAGGTCCGAAGTCCCGTGTTTACTCGTTACCTACGTTAAAGGCTGGAGTGGCGGTCGCTCTCACCCGGATGGCAAGTCTTTCCTTTTCGACCCGCTATCATCCCGCAGTGTTTGCTCTAGCCGCGGGCGTTCCCCACGTTGGATTAATCCAGTCATATTATTCTAGTGTAAAAGTGCGGGGAGCTTTGTCGAATTACGGTCTGAGCTGCTATGGGGTTCCATTTATTAGCAAGGCCGATATGGTGAGTGCGATCGTTTCCTGTTTTGAACGTTCGCGCACTGTTTCTAATATGGCTAAAGCGGGACAGGAATATCATGCGAACTTTCAAGAAAAGTGGTGGGACTTTATTTGCTCTAATGTTGAGAGGGGTGCCGACTCGTCATATCTACCAGCGTTCTCCTGTCAACAGGAGTATGCTATATCTGAAGAATGGAGCGTTAGGGTTGAGGGTCAGCTTCCTTTGTTCGAGAGTTTGTCTGTCGCCAGACGTTAATAGGTTTGAGTAGAAGTCAGGGTATTGTTGGCGATGTAATATTCTGGCTCGACTGGTGTCGAAAGAGCTTTTTCAATTCGGTGAATTAGAGCACGGTGGCGCTAGCGTGACTCTCCGGATCTGGGTTGGCCTCGGATGATTCATTTCATTCAGTGTCAAGTAGCAAGAGGTGCCTTCGCCTCGTAGAAGACCCCGTCCGTGACCAACGCGATCGGCAAGTTAAACAGGCGACGAGCCAGGCACATTTCGTCTGCATTGTGCCGGTTCCCTTCACCTGACTTGGACAGGTAGATGAAGCTTTCGGTGGCTCGGGACTGATGCACGGATTGGTGACATCTGATCTGGCTAGTTCACAGGCAAGCCTGGATGGATAGGCGCCATGCCCTAGCCCTACCCGAAAGAGTTCCGCGGCGACGTCGTCTGTGTGGCTTTGAACCGCGACGAGAAGACCACGATCGCCCAGACGCGAAGGTCTTCGGCATTCACGAAGGCACCATCGCGAAATGGCTCCGCCAAGCAGACATCGATGCCGGCAACAAACCCGGCAACACCACCGACGGATCCTCAGAGCTGCGGGAGATGTGTGTAGGGAAGTGGTTTCCGGTAGCGGAACCTGTCAACCTTTTTGGGCTCATCGTAATTGAGAGTGTAGAACCGGTCTGAAGCCACCGGACTCGAGCAGACACCTCGCGATGTAATGCGTGAGGTTGCGGAATCCCAGCGCGGACCCGCGTAGATGCTCGAGTCTGCCGTTG
>NZ_RHFH01000024.1 GCF_004745075.1 Brevibacterium sp. S111 | reverse complement strand
GCTACATTCAATGCTTGGGTATCAGACTCCCGCCGAAATCGAAGCAACCCACTACACGAGCCTACAGGAATTAGCAGCCTAAGAAACTGAACGAACGCTCAGCCTCTAGAAAACCCGGGACTTGACAGGTTCGCCGGCTACCACACGGCGACTATGGAGTCGCTGCCGGAATCGACGCCGGTGATGGACCCGTTCCACGTCGTGCAGCTGGCCGGGCAGAAGCTCACTGCCTGCAGGCAACGCTTGCAGCAACAGATCCATGGACATCGTGGCCGGAAGAAGGATCTCCTGTACCGGGGGCGACGGACTCTGCTGACCCGCCGATCCCTGCTGAACAAGCGGGCAACAGACCGGCTGGAGCGGTTGTGGGCCGAGCATGATGACCACGTCGCGTTGGAAGTGACGTACCTGGTCTACCAGGACGTCATCGATGCGTACGAGCATCCCGATCGGAAGACGGGCAGGCGTCTCATGCAGGCAGTGATCGAGAGTCTGCGCAGAGGCCTGCCGAAAGGGCTTGAGGAGCTTGCTCAGCTGGGGAGGACGTTGTGGCGGAAGCAGGCTCAGGTGCTGGCGTTCTTCGACCGTGGAGGTGCGTCGAATGGGCCGGTCGAAGCGATCAACGGACGCCTCGAGCATCTGCGGGGCATTGGTCTGGGCTTCAGGAACTTCGAGCACTACGTGCTGCGCTGTCTGCTCCACTCCGGGCAGCTATCGGCCCGGGTCAACGCACTCTGAAACCGGAAGAGCCGCATTAGCCTTTGTAGGCTCTTCATAGATAGGGCGGTGGGGAAGAGTTGAATCCGGCGTCGATGACAACGGGACCCTGGGTGCAATGATGTAGGTGTTCAAGACTCCATCACGACCCAAGGTCCCTCGTGTACGACTTTACCCCGCCCTGCCTCGATACCACACTCTCCCTGCCGGAACTCGGACTCACCGCGATCGGGCAACACCACACTGGTCGGCATCTGACCGTGCTGTGCCTGATCACCGACAACGACAGGTCCTGCCCTGTCTGCCGTCAACGCGGACTCGTCCGGGCCACCAGGATCCGCAAACTCGTTCATCCCCCGATCGGCCTGACCGCGGTGACCTTGGCTATTCGCATCCGCACCTACACCTGCCCTTCCTGCCACCAGCGCTGGTCCCAAACACCCCAGCGAGCCTGCGCCGGCAGATCGAAACTCTCGACGACAGCACGCTTGTGGGCATTGAAGTCCGTGGTCATCGACAAGATGAGCATCCACGTCATCGCTAAGAACCTCTCCACCTCCTGGAACACTGTGTGCACGGCTGTACTCGACCTCGGCCGATCTCTGCTCATCGCTGATGCCACCCGGTTCGAGGGTGTATCCACAATCGGTGTCGATGAGCACTGCTGGTCCCACCGCGGCATCGACAGGTGGGTGACTGTCATCGTCGACCTCACCCACCGGCCAGCACGCCTGCTCGACATCGCCCCCGGCCGCTCCGCCGACGTCTTCGCCGACTGGTTGAACAACCAGCCCGATGCTTTCCGTGACGGCATCGAGCATGTCGCTATGGATGCCTTCGCCGGCTATAAGAAAGCTGCCACTGACGTAGTGCCTGATGCCACCACGGTCATGGACCCCTTCCACGTTGTCGCCCTCGTCGGCACGAAGCTCGATGAGACGAGGAGGCGGCTACAAACAGAGCTGCACGGTCGCAGGGGACGGTCGGGTGATGACCTGTACGGGATCCGCAAAACGGTTCGCACCCGCGTCGGTTTGCTTACCGGCAAGCAGAAGCACCGCCTCAACTCGGTCTTCGCCGCCGACAATCATGCTGCCCTGTTGGTGTGTTGGCAGTTCTATCAAGACACGATCGCCGCCTATGCTGCCCCACCGAGCAAAGGTAAGAAGCTCATGAACCGACTCATCGACACCCTGACAGGAACGATTCCTGATGAGCTCAAAGAACTCCGGAGCCTGAGGACAACCTTCCAACGTCGTCGGGCCGATATCCTGGCCTACTTCGATCATCCTGGAACCTCGAACGGGCCAACCGAAGCGATCAACGGCAGACTCGAACATCTGCGCGGTATCGCACTGGGGTTCCGCAACCGGGGCAACTACCTGATCCGTTCTCTGCTCCACGCTGGAGGACTGGGACCTCTTCTACAGCCCTATTTATGAAGAGCCCCTTTGTAGCTGCGGCGTCGCTTTCAAATTCAGGAGGCAACAAGACAATCAGTTGTCTTGTTGCCTCCTGAATTGTGCATTCCCCGTTTCGAAAGCGGGATGGCATGAGTCAGTTTCAACTACCCGACAACTGGCCTTTCATTGCGGCTGTCAGAATGGAATGTGCCCCCGGTACATCGAGAGGGACAGGGTTGTTATCACAGAGTCTTTTTGAGGCGACGCCCTTCTCGGCGGCCGTTCCAATTGTTGCCGGATCAAAGCCAATCTGGCTGAGATCGCTTGGAATCTTTATCTCGGACAAGAATTGCTGCACCAATCGAGGCGCTGCGGCCGCCAATTGCTCTTGCTCACGACTTGTATTGGCCTCAGCGTCCGAAGCGAGGATGAGTGCGCGATATTCCTCTGAGACTTCATCCGCAAGGACCTCATCTTCAATAATAGCTCTTCCGACGATCTTCGCGATTTTGGCATATTCTGGGACCCGAGCCTGTTGATTGTATTCCATTACGTAAGGCATGAGGAGACCGGTGCCCACTCCGTGCGGAGTATGCGTTGAAGCCCCAACTGGATACTGTAGAGCGTGAGCAACGGCGTTACCTGCAGTTCCGAAAGCCAGGCCACCTAGAAGCGCGCCATACATTACGCGTGATCGAGCATCCAGGTCGTCAGGATTTCGGTATGCATCCAGTAAGCCTTCGCTGATTGCCTGAACTCCTTCTAGGGCCAACGAGCTGGTAAGAGCACTTTGCCCAATAGCTACCCGGCTAGACAGAAGATCAGGTTTGTTTTCTCGCCTAATCGCCGTGTACGACTCAATGCAATGGGTGAGCGCGTCTGCCCCAGAAGCCGCAGTGACAGACGGAGGGCAAGTGAGCGTCAGCTCGGGGTCGCATAGTGCGACTGCGGGAATCAGATAGGGACTCGAGACGCCAGCCTTAACTCCGTTATCACTGTCCGTCATGACTGCTACGGGCGTGACTTCAGAGCCAGTCCCGGCAGTGGTCGGGATCGCAACTATGGGGAGTATTGGACCGGGTACCGCGAACTCTCCGAAATACTGCCTCACGTCTCCAGGGTGGGTGAGCAAACATGAGACTAGCTTTGCCATATCAATACTGGAGCCTCCGCCGATTGCGACAACCACCTCCGTGGAATGCTTTTCTGCGGCCGACACCGCAGCGGCGATGTCTTGCATCGGCAGTTCGGGGGAGATCTCAGTGAACTTTTGAACGTCAGTGCCGTTTGCCGCGACGTCTTCCACCAGTCTTTCTACATCTGGGTGTGAAGCCATCACCGGGTCGATGCAGAAGAAGACCCGAGTCCCGAGTCCATTTAGAATCTTTGGAAGACTGCGCCTCTGGCCCGCGCCGAAAACGATTTCTTTAGGAGCTCGAAACCCAGCAAATAATTGACTGTTGACGGATTCTGACATTAGTCCACTTCCGATCGTTTGGTTGTTGTTTGAGTTTAGAATTACGAGTGCCAATTTGTCGTTCGGCAATTCGGTGACAACGATTCGAGACGCTCATTTCGCTGACAAAATCACGTCATGTTCCATATCGCCGACAGTGCGGAGATCGCGATTTCGGATTAACAATGTAGAAACGATTGTCACTGCGCAAGAGAATATGACATAGCCCAAGGCGGCGATGAGATTGAAACTTCCGATCAACCATGTGAGAATAAATGGCGTCATTCCGGAAGCGAATATTCCGGATACTTGATAGACGATTGAGATACCGCTATATCGCGTTTCAGGTGGAAACAGCTCAGCGTAAAACGCTGCCATTGACCCGTACATCAGAGGATATGCGACGCCGAGTGCAATGACTAGTACTATCGTGAGTGCAAGCCAAGACCCGGTTTGAATTGCCCAGAATGCTGGGTAGACGATGGCGGCAATGAGCAATGCGCCGATTCCAAAAACCATGCGACGCGAAATAGCGTCAGAAACCCTTCCCCATAGCGGAATAAAGACAGCCAATACCAAAGCGGCGATCATGAGAGACTGTAGCACTTGTATTTGGCTGAACCCGACTGTGCCGGTCGCAAAAGTAATAATGAATACCGCGAATAGATTATACGCTACGCCTTCCGCGTAGCGAGTTCCCATACCGAGGATCAGGTGTCTGCGGGACAGCCTATCCTTCAACAGCTCAGTGAGTGGGATCGGCCGTTCAAAGCCTTCGATCTTCTTCTGCGCAGCTCGGAAGCTGGGAGTCTCAGCAATTTTGGAACGCAGGTACACTCCCACGATCACTAGAAGAATACTGATGAAGAAGGCTATTCGCCATCCCCATGCGAGGAATGCCTGTTCCGACATGAATATGTTGAGGAGCGTGAATGCGCCTGTGCCGAGCAGTAGGCCAAATGCAAGACCCATCTGAGGAAAGCTGCCGAAGAAGCCACGCCTGCTCTTAGGGGCGTATTCAACGCTCAGCAGGACTGCGCCGCCCCATTCTCCTCCGATTGCAATTCCTTGAGCTATCCGCAAGGCAATGAGCGTTATGGGCGCCCAGACTCCGATTTGGTCATAAGTGGGAATGGCGCCGATCAGGAATGTAGCGATCCCCATGATGTACATGGTCGTAACCAGTGTCTTCTTCCGACCGATTCGGTCTCGTAGGTGGCCGAATACCAGTCCGCCCAGTGGGCGGGCCAGGAATCCGACAGCAAACGTTCCATAGGACAGGAGGAGTCCTATGCCGCTGTCATCGGAAGGGAAATACAGTCGGTCGAAGACCAGGCCTGCAGCAGTTCCATACAGGAAGAAGTCGTACCATTCGATGGTGGTTCCAATCGTCGACGATGACACTGCGGTCCGTACGTCCTTCTTGGATACTTGCTGAGCGCCATTGCCCAAGCTCGCCTCACATTGGATGGTGGGCTTAGTTGTTGGTTCCTGTTGCATTTCATGTTCTCCAATTCGAGATAGAACAGTGCGTGGTACCAACGTCCATCCTAATTTCGACGTGCACCATTGCACTGCTGTTTTTTTGTCGATCCGGTCGGCTGCTTCGGTTAGGACTTGAACTGTTCTAAGGTCAAACCCGTCCGTGAGGAACGAAATGCTAGAGCACGCGATAGCGAGGCTCCCGGGCACCGTGCGATTCGCAAAGCGCATCGGTGCCCGAGGGCTACTGCGTCCTACTTTGTTGGCGAGTCAGAGGCTCACACGTAGTCCTTGTACTTGTCCAGAGTCCGCACTGGCTTCCGCAGCGCGTCGCGACGGAACGGATCGCCGAGCTCCTTTGTGCACATGACCTCGATGACCGTGGTCTTGCCTGCGTTCATCTGCGCCTCGACGGCTCTCTGCAGAGCAGGGCCGACTTCGTCGAGCTGGTCGACGACGATGCCGTCTGCGCCCATCGACTCGGCCATGGCTGCGAAGCTCTCACCATTGTCGAGCTCGCCGGCGATGAAGCGGTGTCCGTAGAACTCGACCTGGTTCTTCTTCTCCGCACCCCACTGACGGTTGCGGAAGACGACGGCAGTGACCGGAATGTCGTGGCGGACGGCCGTGAGGACCTCGACCATGCTCATCGCCCAGGCGCCGTCGCCGGCATAGGCGATGGCCGGGCGATCAGGGGCTGCGCGCTTGGCGCCGATGATCGTCGGAAGCGCATAGCCGCAGTTGCCGAAGCTCATCGGAGCGAAGAAGCTGCGGGGACGTTCGAAGCGCAGGTAGCTGTGCGCGACGGAGTTGATGTTGCCGATGTCGGTGGAGACCATGACGTTGGCCGGCATCGCCTTCTCGAGCTCCCGCAGCACCTGACGTGGGTGCAGCCAGTTGCCGTCCTCCTTCTCGGCCTCTTCGATGGCGTCGAGGGAGAACTCGTCCTTCTCATGGGTCCACGAATCCAGCTCGGCCTCCCACGCCTCCTTCTCGGCGCGGATGAGCTCTGCTCGCTGGTCCTTCGTGGCGTCGCAGGCGACCTCGCGGTCGTTGAGACGGGCGAGGAGATCCTCGGCGACGGCCTTGGCGTCACCGCAGATGCCGACGTCGATCTTCTTGACCAGCCCGAGCATCTTCTGGTCGGCGTCGACCTGGATGATCTTCGCATTGGTGGGCCAGTAGTCGAATTCGTACTGGGGCAGTGTGCCGAACGGTCCCAGACGGGTGCCCAGCGCGAGGACGACATCGGCCTGGTTGATCAGCGTCATCCCGGCCTTCGAACCCTGGTAGCCCAGCGGTCCGGCCCACAGGGGGTGGTTGGCGGGGAAGGAGTCGTTGTGCTGGTAGCTGTTGACCACAGGTGATCCGAGGCGTTCAGCCAAGGCAATGCACTCGTCGACGCCGTCGGCCATGACAACTCCACCGCCGGAGACGATGACCGGATTCTTCGCCGAGGCGAGCAGTGCTGCTGCCTCTTCGAGGGACTCCGTACCACCGGGCCCACGGTCGATCTTCTGCGGCTGGGGGATCTGCGGATCGCATTCTCCGTAGAAGAAGTCACGGGGGATGTTCAGCTGGGTCGGACCCATCTCCGACTTCGCGCGGTCGAAGCAGCGGGCGGTGAATTCGGACATGCGGGACGCGTTCGACACATGTCCCTGGTACTTCGTGAACTCCTGGAACATCGGCAGCTGATTCGCCTCTTGGAATCCACCGAGTCCGATCGAGTTCGTGCCCGCCTCCGGAGTGACGATGACGACCGGCGAATGTGCCCAGAAGGCAGCGGCGATCGCTGTCACGCAGTTCGAGATGCCCGGCCCGTTCTGACCGATGACCACCCCGTGACGTCCCGATGCGCGGGCGTAGCCATCGGCCATGTGCGCGGCGCCCTGCTCGTGAACCACGGGAATGAAGTCGATTCCGGCGGGGGCGAAGATGTCCATTGCGTCCATGAACGCCGAGCCCATGATGCCGAAGATATCGGTGACACCGTTGGCCACCATCGTTTCGACGAAGGCCTCTGAAGAGGTGATCTTCTGAGTGGTGACCGCGTCGCTCAGCGCCGCACTCTCGGTTCGATCGGCCAGTTCCGTCATCGCAACGTCTCCTGTTCGTCCTAGGACCACTGCCTTGTGGTCTCGGTTTTGTGTTCATTTCACTTCGAAAAGCGGAACACCTCGAATCTATGAGTCGAGCTCCTCGGGTGTCAATAGAGTTCCGGAAAAGATTTCGTTTGGTACTATAATTCGAGACGGAATGATTTTCGGGACGAGGCCGACAGCGGGCCGGAGAGGCAGGAGACCATGGATGATCTGGCTGAGCCCGGGTTCGACGAAGGCGTGTCACTCGCCGGTGAGACTCCGGCGCTGAGGCTGGTGTCGCTGTTGGAGTTCATCTCCACCCGCGACCAGATCTTCACGCTTCAGTCCCTCGTCGTGCAGACAGGGCTGCCCAAACCCACCCTCCACCGGATGCTCCAGCAGCTCGAGGGCGCGGGACTGCTCACTCGGCACAGCGACGGCCGCCATTACGGCACTGGAGCGAGACTGCGGAGAATGGCTGAGGACGTTCTGCTCAATGACTCGAGACAGGGAGCGCGGCGGATGATCCTGTCCCAGCTGTCCGAGGAGGTCGGTGAGAGCTGCAACCTCACCGCAGTCTCCGGTGACGAGGTCATCTACCTCGATCGCGTCGAGACCTCACACCCGCTGCGCGTGCATCTCGAAGCCGGCAGTCGTGTGCCGATCCATGCCTCGGCCAGTGGGAAGATGATCGCCTCCCAGTACGGGGAGACGCCGCGCCGCAGGCTGCTGACCAGTTCACTCTTGAGGGAGTTCACGCCGCACACGCTCACCGATCCGGCAGAGCTCGAGGCCGAGCTCGATGCGGCTCGACGCTCTGGGTATGCCCTTGATCGGCAGGAATACCTCGAAGGTCTCGTCTGCCTTGCCGTGCTCATCCCCACCGACATCGGTCGGTCCAACCAGGCACTGGCAGTTCAGGCCCCCGTGATCCGAAAGTCGATCGACGATCTCGTCGAACTCCTGCCGGTGGTCCGAGAAGCCGCTCAGCGCATGGCTGTGCTCGATGAGATCGATCGCGCCGACGAGAACTCGGCCTGAAGCGCGGCCGGCCGACCGGCTGCCACAGTCAGGCTGAACCACGACCAGGAAAGGACGGCGCTCATGGCCGACGTTTCAACACTGCAAGAACTGTTCGGCGTCGATGCCGACATGCCCGTGCCGATGCTCGAGGACGACAGCGATCTGATCCCGCGCATCGATGAGAACTACCGCTTCGACCCTGAGGTGACCCGAGCGATCCTCGCGGGATTCTCCCACGGATCCCGTGTGCTTGTGCAGGGACTGCACGGGACAGGGAAGTCCACGCACATCGAACAGATCGCCGCCCGCCTCAACTGGCCGCTTATGCGCGTCAACCTCGACGGGCAGATCTCGCGGTCCGACCTCGTAGGCAAGGATCAGGTCGTCATCGAGGACGGACAGCCCCGCACTGCCTTCGAAGAAGGTGTCATCCCCTATGCGCTGACGCGGCCGATGGCGCTGGTCTTCGACGAATACGACGCCGGCCGCCCAGAGGTGATGTTCATCATCCAGCGCCTGCTCGAACGCGATGGCCTGTTCACCCTCACCGAGCAGAACCGGGTCATTCGACCGCATCCGCACTTCCGGCTCTTCGCTACGGCGAACACGGTCGGCCTCGGCAATGTCAACGGCCTCTATCACGGAGTCAATCGGCTCAACCAGGCTCAACTCGACCGGTGGAACATCATCGCCTCGCTGGACTATCTCGACCCGGCCGAAGAACTCCTCGTCGTCTCCGGACAGGTGCCGGAGGCAGCGACGAAGCTCGGCGAGGAGACGGTGGCGACGATGATCGACGTGGCGCAGCTGACGCGCAGCGGATTCGCCGCCGGCGACGTCTCTGCTCTCATGTCACCGCGCACAGTGATCTCCTGGGCGGAGAACTCGGTGATCTTCGGTGATGTCGAATTGGCGTTCCGGTTCTCCTTCCTCAACCGCTGCGATTCGACCGAGCACCCACTCGTCGCGGAATACTACCAACGCTGCTTCGGCGGTGAGCTCGACCTCGACCATGCGGCGACGGCAAGCTGATGACAGACCTCGGTCAACAGTCGGCGTTACCGCGTTCGGCCCGAGAGGAGCACGACCTCGAACGGCGGTTGGCCTCGGTGTTCAGGGCGCTGAGCCAGGACGCTGGCGTCGACCTGTGGGCGCACCGACCGGCCGATGCGAACGGTCTCCTGCCGATGAACGCTCCCCATCTCTACCCTGACCCTGCCCGATCGGAGCTGCCCTCCCTGCGCGGAGCCACGGACGCCATGGCCATGCGTCGAAAGTGGAGCGATCCCGAACTTCACCGGCAGATGCTCCCCGCGGCGCGCGAAGAGCGCCTCATCGTCGAGATCCTCGAACAGTTCCGGTGCGAATCCCTGGCTCGACAGGCAGGCGTCCGCAGCAACCTGTCTCAGCGACATGCGCACTGGCGCAGCGAGTTTCTGCGCAGCCGTCTGCACGAAACCCACCTCGGCATGCTTCTGTACACGCTCATCGTCGTCACCCGGTCGGTCGTGAATCGTGAGCCGATTGGTCGGGAGGACTCCGACCTGGTCGAAGAGTCCCGGTTCGAACTCTCACCCGATCTCGGGCCCTTCCTCCTTCCCCTGCGCGATAGCCGGCACGATCAGCGGGCCTTCGCCGAAGTGGCCCGCGACCTCGCGCACACGCTCGCCGGCCGGATCGCCGCCGTCGAAGAGCGAGAACGCACGCGGTCCGGGTCGCGCGAGCGTCATGCCGCCCCGAGCCTGCCGTTGGTCTTCGACATCGCCGAGGACCTGTTCGCTCCCGTCCCGGAAGACTCCGGTGGGCAGCTCCACCTCGCCCGCGGCTACCGGGCGTGGACGACGCGGTTCGACCGTGAATCGACCATCGCCGAGGTGGTCCGGGCGGAGAGTCTGCGCAGCGGCCGGACCGCCATCGCCGCCGAAACGGCACGTCGGTCGGTGCCGTTGGCGCCGGTCGTCTCCCGCCTGCACGGTGTCGTGGAGGCAGCCAATGAGGCTCATGAACTCGTCGATTCCGAGGACGGGATCCTCGACCCCTCCCGGCTGACACGGCTGATCACCTCTCCTGGCGACCCGCGCGTCTTCCGCGGACGTTCGCAACGGGCCGAGACCGATTGCGCTGTAACTTTCCTGCTCGATCTCTCGGGGTCGATGAAACCTCATGCGCTCGGACTCGGCGCACTTCTCGACGTCCTCGTCACAGCCCTCGACCGGTTGGATGTGACCACGGAGATCCTCGGGTTCACCACCAACGCGTGGAACGGCGGACGCGTGAGAAGCGAGTGGAAGAAGGCCGGCTCGCCCGATCGGCCGGGGCGGCTCAACGAACTCCATCACCTCGTGATCAAGTCCGGAGCGTCCTCGTGGCGGCGGACACGCACCCACCTCGGCGGGCTTCTCAAGACCTCGCTATATCGAGAGGGCATCGACGCCGAAGCTCTGCGCTGGGCGGTCGACAGACTCCGCAGTCAGCAGGCGGCGAAATCGGCCGTGGTCGTCATCAGCGATGGGCTGCCCGCCGACTCGGCCACCGCCGTCGCCAACGATGACGACTACCTCGCCCGGGACCTCGAGACGACGGTGGCCGGTCTGCGACGGGCTGGCGACCTCGGCATCCTCGGCGTCGGCATCGGCACGGACCCCGGTCTCATCTACCCCACCAGCGTCGAACTCGATACCGAATATCTGGGGGACCGGGCCTCGGTGAGGGAGATCGTCGACGGACTCCGCACCGTCCTCAGTCGCTGAGCCCACCACGAGCCGGACGAGACGGCGGGTTTCCTGGTCTGAACACCCACCTCGGCGATCGAACCGACGACAGCGGTCGGCCCGCTGCCATGAATCACTGGCAGCGGGCCGACCGCTATGCTGTCCGAGCAGTCCGGAATCGTCTCAGCCGTCCGCGGACAGGCGTCCTTCGCGGCGCAGCTGAGCGCGTTCGCTGAACCGGGTGACGGCTGGGCGATCATCACCGAAAACGAGGCGATCGACCTGATGATCGGTGAGTTTCCTGTTGTGCCGGATCCGGGAGAGGAAGAACACGACTCCGATGACGATCCAGACGGCCAGGGCGATGAGCGACTGCGGTCCCAACGCACCGGGAGACCCCGGGATGAGCAGGAGCAGCATGAAGATGACCGCGATGACCGCGCCCACACCGGAGAGCACCTTCTTCGTCGTCGAGTACATTCCCGGCAGAGCCTTGGGATCCCGCGCCTCATGAGTGGGGCGGAAAATCCGGAATGCGCACAGACAAGTGTAGAGGTAGGCGATCGTCACACCGATCGAGGACATGTCGACGACCCACGTCAGCGCCGCGCGTCCGAACCAAGGGCTGATGAGGCAGACAACGAGGACCGCGATGATGCCGACGTAGGGGGTCTTGTGCTTCGAATGCAGGCGGGCGAAGATCGGCGGGATCATCTGTGCACGTCCCATGGCCATGAGCACACGGCTGGCCGAGACATAGAAGCCGTTGAGGCCGGTGCTCACTCCCATGGTGATGGCGATTGCGAGCAGCAGCAGGCCTGAGCCGCCGATGACGCCGGTGACCGCTTCGGCGGTGCCCCAGGCTGATCCCGAATTGGCCAGGGCCTGCCACGGTTCGGCCATCGACACGGACACGATCATCGCCATGTAGAGGGCCGCCGCAGTGACGATGGCCAGGACGATGAGGCGCAGCGCCTTGGACGGCGAGAAGTCGAACTCCTCGGCCGCCTGCGGAACATTGTCGAAGCCGATGAATGCCCAGGGAGCGATGGCGACGATCGCGATGATCGCCGCGACTGGGCTGACGCCGTCGGGCAGCGCGGGAGACATATTGCCGAAATGGGTCGTCGGACTGGCGATCACGGAGACGATGATCGCAGCGACCGCGATGATCATCAGAACGCAGGCCCAGTACTGGACACGACCCGACAGGGCCGTGCCGCGGATGTTGAGGACGGCGAAGACGACCAGTGCTGTCACGGAGATGATGATCTCCGGCAGATACACGTCCCAGCCGGCGACCGTGTAGAGATAGCCCTGCTCGATGACCGAGGGCATGATCTTGCGGAACAGCAGGGCCAGGGCGGAGGCATTGAGTGCGACGATGCAGACGTAGCCGAGTGTGAGGAACCACCCGGCGAAGAAGGCATGCACGCGTCCGTAGCCGATGAGTGCATAGGCCAGCTCACCGCCGGAGACAGGGAAGGTGCGGATGAGGAAGCCGTAGCTGACGGCGATGACAAGCATGAGCCCGGCACCGATGGTGAATCCGGCGAGTGTGCCCAGGGGACCGCCCATGGCCAGCCAGTCGGTGGGGAGGATGAATGCTCCCCAGCCGACCGCCGAGCCCAGGGCGATGGCGAAGACCCAGCGAGGCTTGAGCGTCTTCGCCATCCTCTCCGGCTGCTGACCGTCCCCGGCCCCCGTCGGTGAGGAGGCGACGTTCTGGGGTGGGTTCTCTATTGATTTCGACATGGCACCTTACTTTCGTCACTTCGTTGTGAAGGTATGGGCAGTGGATGTGGTTCGCTGTTGGGCGTCTGCCGCAGGCGTGAGCGCCTGCAGGCAGGTGATGAGACCGACGTTGACGATGTCGGAGACGCTCGCCCCGCGAGACAAGTCATTGATCGGGGCGGCGAGGCCCTGCAGGAGGGGGCCGAAAGCGGCAGCTCCGCCGAGGCGCTCGGCGATCTTGTAACCGATGTTTCCGGCTGCGAGATTGGGGAAGACGAGCACGTTCGCGTGGCCGGCGACTGCGGATTCGGGGCACTTCGACTTCGCCACGGATTCGACGATGGCTGCGTCGAACTGCAGTTCGCCGTCGACTTCGAGTTCGGGGCAGCGGCTGCGAATGTGCTCGATGGCCAATCTGACTCGATCGATGTCGGAGTGTTGGGCCGAACCGGCCGTGGAGAATGAGAGCATCGCCACGGACGGATGCTGATCGGTGATGGCAGCGAAGGTTCTCGCTGTGGCGATGGCGATCGCCGAGAGCTGCTCGTCGTCGGGGACCGGGATGACCGCGCAGTCCCCGAAGCCCAGATACCGTCCGTCGCGCAGGCGCATGAGGAACGAGGAGCTGAGCAGAGTCGAGTCCGGGGCGAGCCCGACTATCGACAGCCCGGCCCGAATGACATCGGCAGTGGGCCTGTCCGCGCCGGCGACCGCCGCATCGGCCAGTCCTTCCTTGACGGCGGCGGCGGCGAGGAACACGGGATCGGTCAGCCACTGCTCGGCGAGTTCGGGATGCTTCTTCTCTGCGCTGCTGCGGATTCTCTCCCCAGCCGGGCCGGCGGCGAGCCTTGCCGGGTCGTCGACGGACCAGCCGTCGGCATCGGTGATGCCCAGTTTCCTCGCGCGGTTCCTGACCTCGTTCCCGTCGCCGATCAGAATGGGCTGAACACCCACCTCGGCGAAGGCGCCGGCAGCGCGGAGGACACGCTCGTCGTGGGACTCGGCGAGGATGATCCTCGGCCGAGACCCGAGATCGAGCAGCCCGAGCATCCGATCGCGAAGCATCGGGTCGATCGTCACGGGCTCAAGATCACGCGCTGCCGGCGTCTTCACCATGGTCCGTCCCTCAGACCGCAGCCGATAGAGCAGATACGCCGAGGTGCTTGTCGACGGCCCCCATGACGTGGTCGACCTTGTCGAGCAGATCGTCGAGGACGGTCTGGTCGGCGACCAGCGGCGGCGAGAGGACGAGCATCGTGGCCCCGCGGTTGTCCGGGCGGGTGATCAGTCCGACTTCCTTCATCGACCTCGGGATCACTTCCGTGAGCACCTGCTTCGAGGCTTCGGGAGTCAGCTCGGCCCCGGTGTCCCGGTCGGTCATCATCTCGATGGCGTAGAAGAATCCGGTGCCGCGGTATTCCCTGATGCACCGGTAGGAATCGGCGATCCGGTCCAGACCGTTCTGAAAATACGGCTCGAGGCTGCGGACGTTGCCCGGAATGTTCTCGGTCTCCAGCGCGGAGAGGTTGGCGCTGGCGACAGCAGTGGCGACCGGATGGCCGCCCCACGTGGCACCGTGGGTGAAGACGCCGGCACCGGGGGAGTCGAGCAGCGCCTCGGCCAGGGGCTTGCGGATGATGACTCCGCCGAGGGGGAGGTAGCCCGAGGTCGAGCCCTTGGCGAAGGTGATGAGGTCGGGGACGACGTCGAACTTGATCGAGCCGAACCATTCGCCCAGACGCCCGAATCCGGTGATGACTTCGTCGGCGACGAGGAGGATCCCGTGTTCGTCGCAGATCTTCCGCAGCTCCTGCCAATAGCCCTCGGGCGGGACGAGGGCTCCGCGTGAGTTCTGGACGGGCTCGGCGAAGAGTGCGGCGAAGGTGTCCCCGCCTTCCCTGTCGATGAGTTCTCTGATGGCCTGGATCGAGGGCAGATCAGCTGCAGTGCCGCCTGCCGGAACCTTTTCACCGAGGGTGTTGGGCACGTGGAAGACGCCGGGCATGAGTTCGCCGAAGGGCTCCTTGTACGCGGGGATGCCTGTGACAGCGAGAGCTCCGAGGGTGGTGCCGTGGTAGGCCATGTCTCGGGCGATGATCTTCGTGCGTTCGGGCTGTCCCTGCGACCGGTGGTACTGGCGCGCGAACTTGACGGCGGATTCGACTGCTTCAGAACCCGAGTTCACGAAGAAGACGGTGTCGAGGTCGCCGGGGGCATGGCCGGCGATGCGGGTCGCCGCATCCACTGCGGCAGGGTGGGCTGAACCCCAGTTGGTCCAATAGGACAGACGGCTCATCTGCTCGTAGGCGGCAGTGGGGATGTCCTGGCGGCCATGCCCGATGTTCACGCAGAACAGTCCGGCCAGCCCGTCGAGGTATTTGTCGCCCCGCTCATCGGTGAGGTAGCTCCCGTGGCCTTCGACGATGATCGGGAGATCAGCGTCTTTCCACACCTTGCCGGTGGTGAAGTGGGGAAAAAGGTGCTGCTGGGCACGATTTGCATAATCCGAGATCGTCACGCGAACCCTCCATTCGAACTGTCTGGGTCGGTACGTCGAGGCGTCCCGACTCCGGCACTCCTTCGTTGGTGTGCTTGACATCACTCTCGTGGGGATCTGGTTCCGAATGAAGTCCCAGTCCGTTGCGAGTTATTTGGTGCCAGTTGGCGGGGGAGGGTCAGTGGTGGGTGAGGGTTGCGTCGATCGCCTCGGCGAGGAGTCGCACACCGGGTTCGATGGACCGGAGATCGATGGCCGCGAAGCCGAGTCTGAAGTTGTTCCGGTGGGAGCCGGGGGCGAGGAAGAACGGATCACCGCGTTCGATCACGACGCCTCGGCGCAGGCATTCGTCGGCGAGGAGTCTCGCATCGAGATGTGCAGGGGCTTCGATCCACACGCTGACCCCTCCGGCGGGGAAAGGCACGGTCCACGGCAGGTGCTTCTCGAGCGCAGCAGCGAGCGTCTCCCATTTCTTACGCAGCTGGGTGCGGCGACGCGAAATCGTGCGGTGGTATTGGCCGGAATCGATGAGCAGCGCCATGGCGCGTTGGGTGTGTCCGGGGACGTGGCGGATGGAATAGCGTCTGTGCCTGCGCATGCGTCTGATGAGTTCGGGTTCCGCGACGATGTAACCGAGTCGCAGGCCCGGGGCGAGGAATTTGGAGAATGAGCCCAAATAGATCACGTGCTCGGAACCGGGCAGGGCTTTGAGTGCGGGAGTGGGTTTGCCGCGGTAGCGGAACTCAGAATCGTAGTCGTCTTCGATGATGAGCGAGTCCGAGTCGCGCATATGGGTCAGCAGCTGCGTGCGACGCGAGGAATCGAGAGTGACGTTCGTGGGACTGTGGTGGCTGGGGGTGACGTAGACGAGGTCGAGTCCGTTCGGTGGCGGGATCATTCCACGATCGTCGACCTTCAAGGGAAACAGTTGGCCGCCGACGCGGGCGAAGGCATGTTTGGCGTCGACGTATCCGGGGTCTTCGACGCCGACGGTGGTGTCCGGCCCGACGAGCAGCTGTGCCAAGAGGTCGAGGCCCTGTTGGGAGCCTGCTGTGATGAGCACATTGTCGGCATCGACATGGATGCCCCGGCTCGGCAGAACGCGCTGGCACAGCAGTTTGACCAGCAGCGGATCATCCTCGTCGATGGCATCGCGGACCGAGAACGGCAGATGCTCGGGTTCCATAGCGGTGCGCAGGGCCTTGGCCCAGGCGAGCCGGGGGAACTCGTCGGGGTCCACTTGTCCAGCGACGAATGGGTACGGGTAGGTCTGCCAGTTCTTGGTCTTCGTGATCTCCGGCAGGTGGATGTCGCGGACAGGCCTGATCTTCTGCTCCCAATCGATGGACCCGGCGGCAGGTTCGGATCCATCCTCCTCATGGCGGCGCTCGGCGAGCAGCCGGCTGTTGACGAAGTGACCGCTGCGCGGACGGGCTTCGATGAGTCCGGTGGCGACAAGTTCCTGGACGGCAGCGTTGACGGTATTGCGCGAAAGCCCGAGTTCATGTGCCAGGTCTCGTGACGAGGGGAGCGCCACCTCCGGGCTGTAGGCACCAGAGAGGATCTGGTGTTCGAGCGCTCTGCGCAGCTGCCGGTAGAGCGGTTCCTTCGAATTCGGAGAGATCTCGATCGGTGATCGGGCGGGGGAGTCGTGTGCGGGTGCGATGTTGTGGTCGTGGGAGGTCATAGATGTCGCAGCTCAGACGGAGAGGTCTTTGTCGGGAGCGATGTCGGGCGCAGGGTAGCGGGGGACGACGACCATCGGGACGGGGAGACTGCGCAACATCTTGTTCGCGGTCGTGCCGAGGAAGATGGACCGGCTTCTGGCCAGCCGACTGGAGCCGATGAGGACGATTTCGCCGTCATCCCAGGTGAGTTTGTCGATGGCCGCTTCGATGGATCGGCCCTCGGCGACATCGACCATGACCTCTGTGGCGTCGTCGACGGACTGGGAGGCACGCAGGAGCAGATTCTTCGCATGTGTACGGGCCTCCTCGGCGCTCTCTTCGGTTCCGGTGTTGGAGTCGAGGCCGATGAGCGAGATCAGCCGCAACGGCACGTCGTGCCGGACCGAGGACTGGACGGCGACGCCGAGGGCGACCTCGGCGCCGGGACGAGTGCCCAGGGCGCAGGTGAGGCGGGTGAGGCGGCTGGGCGGCAGGTATCCGGAGGGGGCCAGAGCGACCGGCACGGGGGAGGCGTGGAGGAGCGCATTGGCCACGGAACCGACGGTGAAGCGCCGCAGCGGGCCGTGACTGGCCGCGCCGACGACGATGAGATCGCAGGGACGTGTGGTGGCGACGTCGATGAGGCCCGCTGCCATGGAATCGGCGAAATGGACCGAGGTCGTCGAGCGGATGGATTTCGGAACGAGGTCGTGCGTTTTGGAAAGGCACTGCTCGGCCTCGCCGAGGCAGAACTTCTGGTACTCCCGTTCGGGTTTCGACGCTGTCTGCTCCGGCGGGGATCCGCGGACGACATGGACGAGGTCGAGTTCGACGGGGTGGGACGACAGTGTCGACTGAGCCAGGGTGAGGGCGAGCGAGACCGCGTCACGTCCGCGTCTGTCCATGGTGATGCCGACGACGTAGCGCATGAAGTCTCCTTCGACTCGAATCGTTCTGCGGCGGGTGAGGCCGACGTGTTGACTATAGGACAGTCGGACGAACGCGGACAACGCGGGCTGAGGGGATGACGCCCGGTATCGCATTCTTCTCAGCCGAGCCGTGGATTACCGATGAGTAATCAGCTGGCCGATTTTCGCTAGGATGGCGACTATGACGAATGCTGGACAGGTGGCGACGGCTGAGACCACGCGGATCGAAGACACTGCTCTGATCTTCGAAGGTGGTGGCATGCGAGCCTCGCTGACCAGCGCCATGGTTGTCGCCTTACTAGGGGCCGGTCTGTCATTCGAGTGGGTCGCCGGAATCAGTGCAGGCGCTTCGAACACGGTGAATTATCTGTCCGGAGATGCGTGGCGCGCTCGCCGGTCGTTCGTCGAATTCGCAGCCGACGAGCAGTTCGGGGGACTGCGCTATTTTGCGCGCGGTCAAGGCATGTTCAATGCGGAATACATCTACCAGAAAGCCGGCGGGCCGAATGAGGCGCTTCCGTTCGACTGGGATTCATTCCAGTCGAGTACAGGCGATATGCGGATCATCGGCTTCAACGCGGAGTCCGGTGACGATGTGGTGTGGTCGAAGAAGGACACACCACACATTGATGACCTCATGGTTCGAGTCCGTGCTTCCTCGACGATGCCGGGCCTCATGCCTCCGGTGCATTTGAATGGTCACGTCTACGTCGACGGTGCGATGGGGGAGGACGGCGGGATCGCGTTGAGCCAGGCCCAGCGCGAGGGGTTCGAGAAGTTCGTCATCGTGCTCACCCAGGAACGAACGTACAGGAAGGCACCGCAGCGATTCCCCGCGGTCTATCGCGGCATCTTCCGCAAGTATCCGGCGCTGGCCGACGCCTTGTTGACTCGGTGGAAGCGGTACAACGAGACGCGTGAACAGATCTTTGCTCTCGAGGAAGAAGGGAAAGCGCATGTGTTTGCTCCCGAACGCATGCCGGTCGACAACAGCACCCGCGACCTGTCACGTCTAGCTGCCGCTCACCGGATGGGATTGTCGCAATCGCGCCGGGAGTTGCCTGAAATCCGGGAGTTCGTGGGTATGTCAGGTAGTGCAGTGTCATCGAGTCGATGATGACGTGGGCTCCTTGAAATCGTCGATGACAATTGCGATCTGACAATATTCCAGACTTGCACTACATGTAACGTAGTCGCGTCACGGACTCCTGCTAGATTCTCTGAGTATGAGCGACCACCCATATTCTCGTGAATCACAGCTGCCCCCGCCCGAACAGGGTGCGGCGAAGAAATCGAAATCCAGACCCGTCCTGCTCGGCGTTGCCGCAGTCGCGGCCGTGGCGCTCATCGCCGGAGCTTCCTTCGCCTTCTTCTCCCGGTACAACCCATTCGGTGTCCCGGAGCCCGACTACGCTCAGACTCCCAGCCAGTCCGATGTCATGGACTTCAGCGGATTAGGCCAGGATATGCATCTCAACGGCGCCCCGCTGACCGCCGACGCGGGTAAGACCTCCCCAGAAATCCTGCGGTTCATCGGCTCGACCACATCGATTCTCACCCGAGTGGGCGACGATGATCAGCCCGCTTGGACGGTCTCGATCCCGCACCAGGACATCGACACCGGCGAGACCGAGCCACTCGACGAAGCCCTCGACCCGGACTCCACCGAAGACATCTCCGATGACGAGAAGAAGCTGGCGGGTACCCCCACCGCATGCCGAGTCTCCGGCGAGGTTGTCCAGTGCGGGGACCGAGCGGTCGCACTCAGCGACGGGTCGATGACGACAGCTGAGAGCAAGGCCGATGTCGACCCCGATCCCGCATCGTCGAGGGTTCCTCTCGACGTCGATGATGAAGGAACAGTGACCGGGCCGGACGATCAGACCTATGATGGTCTGAGCCTCGATCCTGAAGCTCATGCCTCGATGATCGCCGGTGCACAGGCGGGGGAGACCGGACCGTGGGTGGTCTCCAATGGTCAGACTCTTGCCGCCGTCGATTCCGACAGCGTTCTGTTGACGCAGGACCTCGAACCCTCCGCCGCCGAGGTGACCGGACTCGGAGACAAACGCGTCACCCCGTCGTGGGCGGTCGTCGACGGTGTTCTCATCATCGGAACCTCGGACGGGGTCAAAGGTCTCGACCTCTCGAGCGGTGACCAGCTGTGGGCAGTGTCTGCGCCGACCGACGGGTTCGCGGTCACCGGCAGTCAGCTGCGGATCCAGCATGAGGGCGCAGTGAGTTCCTTCGACTTCACTGATTCGGCGAAAGACGAATCAGTGACGGCTGATAAGGGATTCGATGAGAGCATTTCGGCGCTGCCCGCACCGAAGCTTCCGTCGGAGGACGACATCCGGAACGCGAAGCTGGAGGTCCCTCCTGCCTGTGCAGACTTAACTATGGCCGAGGGAGCGAAACAGGATTTCTCGGACGGAAAGGCCGCAGAAGGAGAGTACGGCGAATCGATTGCCATCAATGACGTGACAACATCGTTGGCCGCACCGAAGCCGATGGTCGCGATCGACTTCGTCTGCTATCCGGGTGGGAACTGGGTGACGGATTCGGTCGGTATCTATGACCAGAAGCTCGACCTTGTCACCTCGATCGAACCCTGGAGTGCGGATTCGGACGTCCAAAAGCTTGCCGACTTCAACCGGAGCATCGTCTCTGCGGTCGATATGACCGGGCCCTATATGACAGCGACGGTGAACAATATCGCCGTCTTCGGGAACGAGGATTACAACGCCGCAGAACGCACGGCGGAAGCAGAGTTGCGTTTCGCGTGGACCAAGGGAGGTTACGAACCTCAGGATGTGCTGTTCACCGCCGACGGAGCGACCGTCCGGGTCCCGGAAGTCGAAGAGGTTCAGAAGTTCGTCGATGCGGCCGCGAAAGGCGACGATGCCACTGCCGGTGCGATGGCTACTGATGCGGTGATGCGGGACTTGGACACAATCATCGGGGATGCGTCAGCGAATCCACCGATGACCTATCGAGAACTGGCTCTCCAGGACGGGACCGAAGTGGATACCTGCGAACTCATCGGAGTAGTGGACGAGGAATACGGAGACTACACCATGAGCAATGGTGTCGGCCTGATGGAGGGAATCGGCGGCTTCGGGACCGATTCCATCGAAGCCGGCGACGTCATCTGTGGGCTCAAAGGACCAGGCGAGACGATCGACCCGGACGATGAAGGCAGTTGGTACGCAGCGCACCTGCTATTGAAGGGTAATGAGACTGGAGCAGTCAAGGTGTATTCGGTGTCTTCGTACACCGGGTGACCTTTGCGGAAACAGCGGAACGAATACTGAAAATTGGATCAATCCAGTCGGCTGATAAGTAGGCATCTGGAACACCTGAGGCACAGTCAGACGCCGGTGTCCGGCCGCTCTGATCAACTAAAAGGGAGTGTCAGTCGCTGATCACCGCCTGAGTTCGGGACCACATGGACTGGAGCTCTTCGAGCATCGCTGCGGATCGCGCGGTGTCTACGTTGGCGATTGCCCCGACGATGCATTGTGCGACGCTGACCGCGCACGTCACCGAGGCCATTGGGCCGAGGCCTTCGGACGGGACCAGGATGAGCTGATCGGCGAGCTCGGCCAGCTGAGAGTGCTGGTCGGCGATGACGATGAGTTGGACGCCTCGTTCCTTGGCGATGTCGCACAATGGCAGGATGCTCGCACTCGTCTTCCAGATCGAGAAGGTGATGAGGCAGTCACCGGGTTTGAGCCTGCGGACATCGTTGATCATGTGCGTCGCTGCACCGTCGCTGAGTGAGACGTTGTAGCCCAGGCCCTGGGCGTTGTGCGCCAGGATGGCTCCCGGAGCCACATAGGCGCCTGTGGCGAGGATCGTCGTTGTCGGTGCTTCTGCGATCATTGTTGCGATTGTGGTCACCGATTCTTCGGATAGAGACTCGGCAAGGAGACCGAGCAATTCGATGTCCTTGCCGATCGACGTCCCGGGCTGCCCCCTGCCGGCCTCGGTGTTGCGAACAAAATGTTTGTCGGCATCCAATGAGGACAGGAATCGGTTTCTGATCTCCGTTGACAGTTCCGACCAGCCTGTGAAGTCAATGGCCTGTGCGGCTCTGACAACGGTGGCGACGTTCACCCCGGCCACTTCGGCGAGAGCTGCCGCACTGCAGTACGACGCCATCTCGGGGTCGTTGGCGATGGCCTTGAGTACAGATCTCGTTCCGGGGGAGAGTCTGCGCTGAGACATGAGGTGTTCGAGCCATGTCGCGATGATTTTCACTATGTGTCTCCTATTGCAATGAACGTTGCGATCTGATTGTATACGAGGTGTGGTGAAGATCACGCGCACTTCATTTCGGGCGCCGCAGACGTGTCTACTGAGTCGGCTCTTGTTGACAAGTCACGAAAGCGCAACCGTGCAACGGATACTGCAGATGCACTTGTGCGGTGGCCTGCGTGCTCTGAGCCACTCATCATGACGGAACAGTCGAAGGAGACTTTTCATGAAGAAGCGAGCTTTATCGATGGTTGCGATTGCCGCTGCCGCCACGATGCTTGTCAGTGCCTGTGGGAAGGGGGATTCAGGAAAAGAAGGTGATGCTCAATCTGTCGTCGATGATGAGACGGGCTTCGCCTCGTACACCGGTGATCCTCAGAAAGGCGGCGTCGTCGAAGTGCTGGGCGGAGTCGACTTCTCCCACCTGGACCCGGCAATGGGCAGCGACGGCAATGTCCTCAATCTCTACAACCTCCTCTACCGCAACCTCACCCAGTACAAGTACAACCGAGATTCCGGGGAGCTCGAACTCGTCGGCGATCTCGCCGAGGACACCGGAACGTCGAACGAGGATTCGACTGAGTGGACGTTCAAACTCAAAGAAGGCGTCACCTTTGAGGACGGATCGCCGATCACTGCGGAAGACGTGAAGTTCGGCTTCGAGCATGCCTTCGACCCGTCGCTGGCCATCGGCCTCGACTACCTGCAGAACTACGTCAAGGGTGCCAAAGATTACGAAGGTATCTTCGAAGACCCCGATGGCCTCGACTCGATCAAGGTCGTTGATGATCGGACGATCACCATCGAGACGAATGAGCCGATGGCGGACTTCCCGAACGTCGTTGCCACCGCACCAGGGGCCCCGTTCCCGAAGGACAAGGTGACCAAGGTCGACCAGATCCAGAAGGACCCGATCTCGTCGGGCCCCTACAAAGTCGACGAGTACAAGCGCGGCGAGTCGCTGACCCTGGTCCGCAATGAGAACTGGAACGCCGAGACCGATGACATCCGTCCGGCCTATCCCGACGGTTTTAAGTTCACAGTGAGCCTCGACCAGAACACGATCGATCAGCGGATGATGTCCGGGCAGGGTGACGATGCCAATGCAGTCTCGTCCTCGACCAACCCGGTCGTCGCGGCCAACCTCGCGAAGATCACGCAGGATCCCAAGCTCTCGGAGCGCACGGTGCAGTCCATGCCCTCCTGTAACTACTTCATGGTCATGAACAACACCAAGGAGCCGTTGGGGGACAAGGATGTCCGTCAGGCCATCAACTGGGCCGTCGACAAGTCGAGCGTGATCAATGCCAGCGGCGGTCCGCAGCTGGCCGATGTTGCACCGAACCTGCTGCTGCCCAGCGTGCCGGACTACGACGACACTGACCCGTACGCCACCGAAGGAAACACCGGCGATCCGGAGAAGGCCAAGGCCATGCTCAAAGAAGCCGGGGCAGAGAATCTCAAGCTGACCATGGACGTGCGCGCGCTGCCGATGTGGGAGGCGCAGGCCGAGGCGGTGCAGCAGTCGTTGAAGAAGGCCGGCATCGAGGTCAAACTCAATGTCATCGACCAGGCGAAGTTCTACGAGGTCCTGGCCACCCCGAGCCAGCAGAACGAACTGGCGATCACCGGCTGGTGCTCCAACGGCTGGTTCTCCGGTGAACCGCTTCTGGGGCCCCTGTTCGACGGTGAGCGGATCACGGAGACCGGCAACCTCAACCAGTCCCAGATCGATGATCCGGCACTGAACAAGTCCCTCGCCGAGGCGGCCGTCATGCCCGATCTCGATGACAAGACCGCCGCCTACGCGAAGATCAACGAACAGGTCCTCGACCTCGCACCGGTCGTGCCCCTGGTCCGTCCGCGTCCGCTCCAGCTCGTCGGCTCCAACGTTGGCGGTGCCTTCGCCAACCCGTCCAAGACCGGATACATCGACTACTCGCAGCTGGGTCTTCTCAACCCGGAAGGATAGTTCATTCGTGACTGCCTCGCTTTCCAACCAGGTCGAGGAGTTCGGTCGGCCCGACCCGGGGGAGGATTTCTCCCCCGGGGCGGGAGCCCTGAAGAGGATTCTTGGCAAACCCTCGGTGATCCTGTCTCTGGGGTTCCTCGTCTTCATCGTCCTCCTGGCGATCTTCGCCCCGCTCATCACCCAACTCTCCGGCTACAGCCCCTACGAATTCGACGAAGGAGCCGTCGACCCGGCCCTCGGCGGCCTGCCGCGCGGCCCACTCGGTGGCATCAGCGCCGACCACTGGATGGGCGTCGAACCACAGAACGGCCGTGACATCTTCGCCCGCATCGCCTACGGAGCACGCGTCTCGATGCTCATCGGCATCGGCGCCACCGCCATCACCATGATCATCGGTGTAGTCATGGGGGTCATCGCCGGCTTCCTCGGCGGATTCGTCGACGCCGCGATCTCGCGGGTCATGGACTTCCTCATGGCTTTCCCGGCTCTCATCTTCATGATTGCCATCCTCTCTGCCCTGCCGCAGGGCAATCGTCCGCTCCTGCTCGTCCTTGTCCTCAGTCTCTTCTCGTGGCCGGCCACTGCTCGCGTAATCCGCGGACAGACACTGTCGCTGAAGAACCGGGAATTCGTCGAGGCGGCCAAGACCTCCGGCGCGGGTTGGGTTCCCCTGGTCTTCCGCGAGGTGCTGCCGAATCTCTCCGGCACCATCGTGGTCATGGCGACCCTGGCGGTGCCGACGTTCATCGCCACCGAGGCGGGGTTGTCCTTCCTTGGTGTGGGCATCACTCCACCCGATCCTTCGTGGGGGCAGATGATCGCTTCGGCGGTGACCTGGTACTCCAGTGATCCGATGTTCTTCGCGATTCCAGGCATGTTCCTCTTTCTCACTGTGCTGTCGTTCACCGTGCTCGGGGACAACCTGCAGAAGATCTGGGCGGGAGGACTCTGATGGCCCTCTATCTCGTCAAACGACTGTTCGCGGCGCTCATCATCATGTTGCTCGTCGTCTTCTTCACCTTCGTCATCTTCTTCCAACTCTCTCCGGACCCGGCCGCCAGCATCTGTGGGCAGACCTGCACTCCGGAGAGGATCGAGGCGATCAGATATCAGTTGGGACTCAACGAGCCGTTCTTCACCCAGTTCTTCACTTTCCTCGCCGCGATCTTCGTCGGCCGCGACTACGGTTCGGGTGCCTCAGCGGTTCACTGCAATGCCCCGTGCATCGGGTACTCCTTCCAGACCAACCAAGACGTTTTGCAAGGGATCATCGACCGCCTGCCCGTTTCGGTGACCATCGCCGTCGGAGCTGCGGTCCTGTGGCTGCTCTCCGGGGTGGCCGCCGGTGTGATCAGCGCCGTCAAGGAAGGCACCTGGTGGGACAAAGGAGCGATGATGTTCGCCCTGGCCGGGATCTCCCTGCCGAACTACTTCGTCGCCCTCGTCCTGCAGTACCTGCTCGTCGTCCAACTCCAATGGCTGCCGTTCCCGACAGTGGTGCCGTTCACCGACAGTCCTGTGCAGTGGTTCCAGGCGTACCTCATGCCGTGGATGGTGCTGGCGCTGATGTACGCGTCGATGTACGCCCGGCTGACCCGCACCAATGTCATCGACACCTTGGGGGAGAACTTCATGCGCACGGCCCGGGCCAAGGGCCTGGGACGCGGCGCCGTCCTCATCCGCCACGGACTGCGGCCTTCGCTGACACCGATCGTCACGCTCCTCGGCGTCGACTTCGCCACTCTGCTCGGCGGTGCTCTCATCACCGAGACGGTCTTCGGTCTCAACGGCGTCGGGCGGTATGCCTATGATGCGATCGCCGTCAACGATCAGCCCGTGATCATGGGTGTGACCCTCGTGGCCGCCTTCGCCGTGATCATCGCCAACATCGTGGTCGACCTGCTCTACCGGTTGCTCGACCCCCGAGTGAGAGTGAGTAGCTCATGAGTGCACAATCCACTGAGACACCGGTCCTGTCCGTGCGTGACCTGCGCATAGAATTCCCCCTCGGCGTCGTCGTCGACGGCAGTTCGTTCGACATCGCCCGTGGCCAGACGATGGGTCTGGTCGGCGAATCAGGGTCGGGCAAGTCGATGACCTCGCTGGCGATCATGGGTCTGCTGCCGAAGGAGGCGATGACGACGGGGTCGGTCCGCTTCCACGGCGACGAGCTGTTGCACCGCTCCGATGCGTCGATGCGGCGGACCCGTGGTGACCAGATCGCGATGATCTTCCAGGATCCGCTGTCCTCGCTCAACCCCTACTACACGGTCGGGTTCCAGATCGCCGAGGCCTACCGTGCCCACAAGGGAGGCACAAAGGCGGCGGCGATGACGAAGGCCGCCGAGGCGATGGACCGCGTCCGCATTCCCGATGCCGTCGGCCGCGTCAGACACTACCCCCATCAGTTCTCCGGGGGGATGCGCCAACGCGTGATGATCGCGATGGCGCTCGTGTGCGAACCCGACCTCATCATCGCCGACGAACCGACCACGGCCCTCGACGTCACCGTCCAGGCCCAGATCCTCGATCTGCTCACCGAAGTACAGGAGATGACACAGGCGGCGATGCTCTTCATCACCCACGACCTGGCCGTCGTCAGTCACATCTCCGACCATGTCACGGTGATGCGCTACGGCCGGACCGTCGAACAGGGCACGGCGGAGCAGATCTTTTCGAACCCGCGCAACGACTACACCCGAGCGCTGCTGGCCGCGACCCCGCGCCTCGACGATGCCGTCGACTTGCCCGAGCCCATCCTCACGAACGGAGGTGAGTGAGCATGAGCGACACCGTCACACCGCTGCTGGCGGCGACGGGCCTGATCAAGGAGTTCCGCACCGGCCGCAAGGAGGTCTTCACTGCGGTCGAAGGCGTGTCCTTCGACGTCCACCGGCGCCAGACGCTGGGTATCGTCGGCGAATCCGGGTCCGGCAAATCGACCACAGCCCGCATGATCGCCCGTCTCATCGACCCCACCTCCGGCTCGATCGAGTTCCAGGGTGAGGAGATCACGCAGCGTTCGGGGGCGGCCCTGCGGGACTTCCGCAGCGGGGTGCAGGTGGTCTTCCAGGACCCGTACTCCTCGCTCAACCCGCGGCATACCGTCGAAGAGGTCGTCTCGGCCCCCTTGCGCTATCAGAAGCGCAAGGCCGCCGGCGGCTACCGGCGCATGGTCAAGGCGGCGATGGAGCGAGTCGGGCTCAACCCCGATCACTCGGGTCGCTATCCGCGCCAGTTCTCCGGCGGGCAGGCCCAGCGCATCGGCATTGCTCGCGCTCTCATCGTCGAGCCGAAGCTCGTCATCTGCGACGAGGCGGTCTCGGCCCTCGACGTGTCGGTCCAGGCGCAGGTGCTCGAACTGCTCGTCGATCTGCAGCGTGAACGCGACATCTCCTATGTCTTCATCGCCCACGATCTGGCGGTCGTGCGACAGATCGCCCACAAGGTCGCCGTGATGCAGAAAGGTCGGATCGTCGAGCAGGGTCCGCGCGATGAGATCTTCGATGATCCGCAGCACGAGTACACGAAGACCCTGCTCTCGGCGGTCCCGAGCATCGAGCCCCGCTGGGACGCAGGACGGCGCACCTGACCGGCACATCCGCCTCGGCGATGGATCTCTGTTCGTCCACCGCTCATCCACTCTCCACCATCTCCTCATAGGGAAGGACCTCAACCCACCATGTCCGACGCACAGGATCAGCCACAGCCGACGAACCCACCGCACCCGGTCGACGACTTCGTCACCACCGACCACGATCTCGAACTGCCCACCGGGGTGCTCAAGTACCGGGCTCAGACGGGCCGGATAGTCATCGGCTCCGAAGTCGTCGAGGACGGGGTCTTCGCCGGGCTCAAACCGAAGGCGCAGATCTTCCTCACCTCCTACACAGCCATCGCCGAAGACACCGAGGAGGGCCAGGACTCCGGGCGGCCGGTCGTCTTCGTCTTCAACGGCGGCCCGGGATCGTCATCGGCGTGGATGCACATCGGGCTCTTCGGTCCCCGCCGGGTCGTGGCCAACGACGTCAACGATCGTACCCCTCCGCCCTATGGCCTCGTCGATAACCTAGAGACCACGCTGGCCCATGCCGATCTCGTCTTCATCGACCCGGTGACCACGGGCTACTCCCGCACCGCGGAGGGGGAGAAGCCCGAGGACTTCCACGGGTTCACCGGCGACCGAGACGTCGTCGGCGAGGCGATCCGGCTGTGGCTGACGCGGAACAATCGATGGATCTCACCGAAGTTCCTCGCCGGGGAGTCTTACGGAACCACGCGGGCCGCGGCTCTGGCCGGACACCTGGCAAAGCGGCACGGCATCGCGTTCAACGGGATCCTCCTCATCTCGGCCGTCCTCGACTTCGCTACGATCGACTTCACGGAGGGTAACGAGGCACCTTATATCCACTATCTGCCGACGTTCGCAGCCATCGCGCACTACCACGGCAAACACCCCGGACGGGAGCTCGAGGACGTCGTCGCCGAGGCCACGGACTTCGCCTATGGGGACTTCAGCCGGGCGCTCGAGCGCGGGCACCGGCTCGCCGACTCCGAGCGCGCTCGGGTCGGCGAGCGACTGGCCGAGCTCATCGGCATCGATGAGGAGTTCGTGGCGCTGGCCGATCTGCGCATCGACGAGTTCACCTTCTTCACCGAACTGCTGCGCGACCAGCGGCTGCGGATCGGTCGTTTGGACTCCCGGTTCACCGCGCATCCGGGCAAGGTCGCCTCCGAGGTGCTCGGCGACGACCCGTCGTATCCGGCGATCCAATACCCGTACACGGTGGGGATCAATCACCTGCTGCGAGCCGAGCTCGGCTACGAATCGGACCTCACCTACGAGGTCCTCACGGCCCGGGTTCAGCCCTGGTCGTACAAGGAGTTTGAGAACTCCACGGTCAACACCTCCGAGGATCTCGCATTCGCGATGCGGATGAACCCGCATCTCAAGGTCTACGTAGGCTTCGGGTATCACGATTCGGCGACACCGTTCGCCGCCTCGGAGCACGTCTTGGCGCATCTGCGGATCTCCGATGAGTCTCATGACCAGATCGTCCGCCGCTACTATCCGGCCGGGCACATGATGTACGTCGACCAGCAGGTCCGGGTCGATCAGCTGCGCGACATCGACGACTTCATCGCGTGGGCCTCAGGTGCCGGGGACAGACCCGCGTCGAACAATCCCTTCTGAGCCATCTGTGCGGCCCGACGACGGGCCGCACGACACCGAATCGATCACGATCGAGAACAGGAGTGCTCACGTGTCCGAACACCATGATCGTCACGACGACCGTGCCGAGGTCTCAGCGACGAGCAGACGGCTTGCCGAGATCATCGACGCCGAATGGTCGTGGAGGGAGGCCGAACTCGGGCCGTTGTCGCAAAGAGCCTCCCTCGTCGACTTCCTGCCCGATGTCTCTGAGGAGGCGCAGCTGCGTCGTTTGCAGATGTGGGAGAAGACCCTCGGCGAGCTCGATGCGCTCAGAACCGCTGACCTCAGTGCTGACGAGAAGGTCGACTTCGACGTCTACCACCAGCAGCTGAGCACCCTCGTCGAGGCGCAGCGCAACCGCATGTGGGAGCGTCCGGCGACGGCGGATTCCGCGTTCTGGCGCTCGATGGCCTTCGACGCCTATCGCCTGGTGCTCGAGGATGCGGAGTCGGCAAGAGCGTATCTGCGCATGCTGGCCAACATCCCCCGGTACTTCGACCAACAGATCGAGAATATGCGGGCCGGGGTGGCGCGCGGGTTCGGTCCGGCACGCGTGTGTATGAGCGGGCGGGAGGAACCGGTGCGGGTCATCGCCGAGGCCGAGGACGTCACCGAACTTTCGTTCTTCGGTCCCTTCAGCCGGATGCCGGCGGTCGTACCCGAGCATGTTCGCACCGAATTCCACGAGGCGGCCGCGCGGGTCCTCTCGGCCGAGGTCGTTCCCGCCTACCGGAAGCTGCTCGAGTTCCTGACAACGGAGTACCTGCCGAACCTGCCGGAGTCGATCGCCGCGGTGGACCAGCCGGGCGGCCTCGAGTTCTATCGGTCGCAGATCAGGGAGTATTCGACGACGGACCTCAGCCCGCAGCAGATCTTCGACATCGGACAGGTCGAAGTGAAGAAGATCCGGGAGGAGATGGACGACGTCGCTGCCGAGCTCGGCTATCCCGGTGACCTGCCGGGCCTGTTCGAGTTCATGCGCACGAGCCCGCAGTTCTATGCGACGACGAAGCGTCAGCTGCTCGCCGAGGCCGCGTACACGTGCAAAGCCTTCGACCGGGTCGTCCACCAGTACTTCGGACGGCTGCCGCAGCAGCGATTCGCGATCATGGAGACACCGGCGGAGATCGCGAAGTTCGATACGTTCGGCCGCGGTGCCCCCGACCGGTTCCTGCTCAATACGTACAATCTGCCGGCGCGACCGCTGTATTCGCTGCCGTCGCTGACCCTGCACGAATCCGCGCCGGGCCATTCGTTCCAGATCTCGCTGGCCGAGGAACTCGAGCTGAAGGACTTCCGGCGGCTCTACATCTCAGCCTTCGGCGAGGGCTGGGGTCTCTACACTGAGCGGCTCGGCGATGAGATGGGAATGTATGAGACACCGTTCGAACGCATGGGAATGCTGTCGTTCCAGATGTGGCGGGCCGTGCGCCTCGTCGTCGATCCGGGCATGCATGCGCTCGGATGGAGCCGGGAGCAGGCCCAGGACTTCCTGCGGTCCAATACGGCGATCGCCGAACATGAGATCGTCACGGAGATCGACCGGTACATCTCTTGGCCGGGTCAGGCCACGGCCTACTACCTCGGGCAGCTGACGATTCAGCAGCTGCGGCAGGAGGCTGAGGACACGCTGGGCGAGGACTTCTTGATCAGGGACTTTCACGACACGGTCCTCGGGATGGGCAGCGTTCCGCTCACCGTGCTGCAGGCACATGTGCGTGCCTACATCCTGGCGGCAGCAGATTAGCGACAGACTCAGGATGCTGCCGGCCACTGAGGACCTCGCCTCTGAAGACGTCGACCCCGGCCGGACATGAGTCCGGCCGGGGTCGAGCTATGGCGGTCAGTTCTGGGCGGACTTCTCCTCGGCGACCATGGTCTTTACGTCGTTGCGTAGTTCGCGGGCGTCATAGACGATGCCGGAGCGCAGGGTGAAGTCGACTCCGCCGACGCGGTTGAGGCCGGACTCCTCGGCGCGCAGGTGACCGTGGCCGTAGAGGACCTTGAAGTTGCTCAGTGGGTTGTCCTTGACGATGAGCAGGTCGGCGATCTTGCCGGGTTCCACGGAGCCGAGTTCGTCGTCGATGCCGAGAAGCTGGGCGCTGTTCAGCGTGGCGGCGCGTACGACTTCGAGGGGGTGGAAGCCTGCTTCGAGGAGGAGCTCGAGTTCTTCGATGAGTCCGAAGCCGAAGACCTTGTAGATGAAGCCCGAATCCGAACCGGCCGTGACCAGGCCGCCGAGGTTCTTAAAGTCGTTGACGAAGGACATCCATTTGACGTAGGCGTGGCGCCACGCGATCTCGTCTTCGCTCGTCCAGTCGCCCATGTAGGAGCCGTGTTTGTCGGCAGAGGGCTGGAAGAACTCCCACAACGTGGGGGAGGTGAACTCGGAGTGCCATTCGGAGGTGCGTACGCGGGCGGCATCGCGGGACCCGATGTAGATGTTGAATGTCGGGCTCAGTGCGGTGCCGAGTTCGTGGAGTTCGTTAAGTGTCTCCTGCCAGGCGCCGCTGCTGCGTTCGGCGGTCTGCAGCCACAGGTGGGCGCCTTGGCTGAAGCGCTGGGGTTCGCTGTTGTGATTGTAGTCGGTGGGCACGTGCTGGAGGGTGCGGTCGCGGAACATCGCTTCGGGGATGCCGTACCAGTGTTCGATGCTGTTCAGTCCCCACCTCGCCGAGGTCAGCGCATTGACCTGCGCGGCCCGGCGTTGGTCGTGGTGGCAGGCGGTGCGCAGTCCGCGTGCCCGTGCTGCTTCGACGGCGGCCCCGAACACGGTGGGGGAGGTGCCGAAGAACTTCACGCCGTTCGCTCCGCGGTCGGCGACCTCGTTGACCCATGCGGTCGCCTCGTCGGCGGTAACCGGGGTGGGCCCGTCGAGGGTCCCGGCACGCAGGGCGGGGTAGATGTGCAGGCGCGGGGCGGCGATCTCGTTGGCTTCGGCGCGGTGGGCTTCGTCCATGGTCCAGTTGAGGCCGTTGAAGGCTCCGAGTTCGCGGACGGTCGTCACGCCGTGGCCGAGCCAGAGCTTGTAGACGTAGTCGGCGTTCGGTGCCTGCTCGGGTTTGCCAATGTGGGCGTGGGAGTCGATGAGCCCGGGCATGACGTACGCGCCGTCGAGGTCCATGACTTTTGCGCCGTCGGTCGAGGGACGTTCGGTGAGGCTGCTCGCTCCGTTCGGTTCCCAGATTCCGGTGATCCTGTCATCTTCGATGAGGATGTCTGCCGGCCCGTAGGGGGCGGCTCCGGTTCCGTCGATGAGCATGGCATCGCGGAGGATGAGCCGGGGGTAGGGTCCCGATCCGGTGCTTCGGTCGGGGGCGGCGATCTGGCCAGTGGATCCGAGGGTCATTGACGGTCTCCTCAGGGGGTTTCGCGTTCGAGCGGTTCGCTCGTCGCTGAGCGTGGGCGGTACTGTGTCAAGCTAATCGAATGGTTATAGAGTTGTGCGGTTAAACGGTATGCATGGGTAAGACGATTGCCGTCGAGAAGGTGTCGTTGCTTTACTCGAGCACGTAATAGTCTCAACCGACCAAAGATATTATCGTGCGGCTTCGATCCGATTGCAGGAATCCTCTCAGGTATTTATGCAATTGCCGGGGACGTCTCATCTATGCGCTGGGGACGGCGTCCTTTGTCGGCTCTTCCGGTTTCAGAGTGCGTAGCAGGGTCTCTGCACCCAGTGTGTCGGTGATGAATGAGAGGCGGGCCTTGGGTGATGATGGAAATTCTCCAAGATCCCTCACACCCAAGGCCCTGCCATGC
>NZ_RHFH01000023.1 GCF_004745075.1 Brevibacterium sp. S111 | reverse complement strand
CGGTTCGTCCGCCACCACCCAGTCCCGCCGGCATTGCCCACCACAGCCTGGATCAACCCGCCCGACCAGGACGAGAAGACCCCGCCAGCAAACTCAACGACGAAGCTCAGCAAGTGACCCAAAAAGGTTGACAGGTTCCGTGGCGAGAGCTCGAGCAATTGCTACACGTTGCTGCTGTCCTCCGGAGAGCTCACTTGGGTAGTGGTTTGCGCGTGACTCCAACCCAACTTGCTGAAGGTACTCTCGGGCCGCGGTTTGAGACTTCTGGTTGCTCTCGTTGTAGACAAGTGACGGGCCGAGGGCGACATTTTCGAGCGCAGTGAAGTTGGGGAAGAGGTTGAAGTGTTGGAACACCATGCCAAAGTTCCTGATCTGGCGGCGCGCAACCCGACTCGACACGGGCACACGGTATCCCTTCCGCACCTCGTGGCCGATCATCTGCCCGTTTAAGAAGATTGCTCCACCAGTCAAAGAATCCATCATGTTGACGGTGCGAAGGAGTGTGCTCTTTCCCGACCCTGACGGGCCGACGATGCAAGTTACAGATCCAACCTCGAGATCAAGGCTGACATTGTCCACCGCGCGAAGACTGCCGAAAGTCTTAGTGACATTGGACAAGCGCAGTAGGGGCACACTTTCGGTCTCAGAATGATTAGGCATTGTCTCGCTCCTTCGACGGCACCTCAGCTGTTGCTTCATGGTGGATGTCTCGACGCGAGAAGCCCTTTCCGAAGTGCTTCTCGAGAAGGCTCTGGCCAAACATTGCCAGCGAGGTGAGCACGAGGTACCAAATGACAGCAACTGTGAGAAGTGGAATGGTCTCAAAGTTCCGTGCGTATATTGTTTGCACCGTGGTAAGCAGCTCCGAATACCCGATAACTGACACCAAAGCGGTGCTCTTAAAGGTCGTGATGATTTCATTGGCCATCGAAGGCGTTATGACACGAATGAGCTGAGGCCCTAGCACCTTCCAGTAGGCCTTGACCGGTGGAAGACCGAGGGACTTACATGCTTCGAACTGTCCGGCCTGAAGTGAAAGAATGCCTCCGCGAATGATCTCAGCCGTATACGCGCCCATGTAGATTGCCAGACCTATAACTGCGGCGCTAAACCTCGAAATGACTTCGTTGGTCGAAACTTCGAACAGGTTGGGGCCGAAGGGAATACCGATCCCCAGTGTTGGTACGAGCGCTCCGAAAAAGAACACGAACAACAGCATCACAAGGGGCGGCATTGCTCTCATGACCCAGATGTAGAGCACGGCGATAGTTCGAAGCACTACGAGGTGCGACATCCGGCACCATGCTGTCACGACACCCAGCGCGAGCCCTAGGAGAGTTGTGAGGAGAGTAAGCAGGATTGTGTTGGTAAGACCGTTCATGATGGTCTTGCTGAACAGGTAGGAGAAAACGAGGCTCCAGTTCCAATTCTCGTTAAAAACGAAGAACTCGATCAGCACCAGGCACAGATATATCGCCAGCGCGATACTTATCCAGTAGGCGACACCAACACGGGGCCTGATCTCGAGGTCAGCTAGTTCAGAGCTCTTTAAGTCCTTGTCGCCGACCCCCACAGTGGTGGCGGGTTGTGATGTGGACATTGATCATCCCTCCAGGGAGAGGTCGCTGTTGATGTTCATTTCCGGATGCGCCGCGTCTTCAAGACCCCAGCTAGCGAGCAGTTTGTCGTAGGTTCCGTCTTCTACAAGTTTCAGAAGCGCGGCGTGGAGTGCATCGCGGAACTCGGTGTTGTCTTTATGAATGCCGATGCCCAGAATGCTCACGCGTTCGTCGTAGACGATCTTGAAAGCGTCAGGTGACTGCTGCACGTTATACGACATCTGTGGCAGGTCACCCCAGAATGCGTCTGCAGCGCTACTCTCGACAGCGAGGATTCCTGCGCCAGAGTCGCCATAGCCGTTCATGCTGATCTCCGGATCACCGTTATCGACGCATGCTTTCGACGCTTCTTCCAGGCTTCCCTGTTGTGAAGTGCCACGCGCGTAGCCGACGCTCAACCCGCACAGATCCTTAAGTTCCAGCGAATCGTCCTGGAAGTCTGCGGCCGTGATGATCGCGGTGCCATTCTTCAGGTAGTCAATAAAGTCGATGTTGTCTTGTCTTTCGACGAAGTCTGCTACCGAGCTGATCGCATCGAACCTCTTGGCCTCAAGGCCCGGCACCATCCCATCGAAGGTTCCTTTCTGAAACCGCACCTCTGCGTCGAGGACGCGGCCGGCCGCGCGCAAGAGGTCAGGGTTCATTCCGGCAATCTCACCATCGCTGTCGGTGAACTTGACTGGCTCCACGTCAGGGTTGATGGATACTGTGAAGCCGCCCTGTTCTTGATATTTCTTTGGCAGCTTCGCGGCGATGCTTTCGTCCTTTTCGACGCTCTCAACAATCGAACTCGAGTCGGTTTGGTCTGAACCACCCTCTGGTTCGGGATTGTCGCATGCGCTAACTCCGAGTAGGAGAAGTATTGCCGCTGAGGCGGTAACGAGTGCTTTTTTCATTGGTTGCTCCATCTTTGATTTCATCTTTGAATCGTGAAGAGGTTTTTATTCGGAAACGTCGAGAGATTCCTGGTCTGAGTACTCGATGTAGAATTCCATGGCACCAGGCTTCAAGTAATACGCTGTGGACTCCGCGACATCGCCATTGCTTCTCCACATCACTCGGCGACGGCGAAGCGTTGGGACGTGAGGCTCAGTCTCTAGTAGCGCCGCGACTTCTGACGTGAGCGCGACTGGGTCGAAGTACATTCGCGACACGCTGATCTCTACGCCGAGGGCAGCCAGGTGCGCACGAATCGCGACCGACTGCAGGTCCTCGGCCGGGAGGTTTGGGGAGATTCTAAAAGGGATGGCGGCGATTTCCACGGACGTGGGAGTCCCTGTCACCGTGTCGCGTCGGACACGAGTGAGTTGATGGACAGGTTCGTCGTCAGCGAGACCCGGGAGATGGACCGCTGCTTCAGCCGCGGGGATGGTCTCTATTGCGGCGACGTGCATCTGGCCAGGCACGTCGGCCATTCCGATGCGGGGATCAACTGACCGCATTACGTTTATCTGGCGTGCACCTTCCGCGACGCGTGTCCCGGATCCCTTTCGGCGGATAACGAGGCCTGCGTCTGCTAAGTCATTAAGCACACGCTGAGCTACCGATCTGCTCACGGAATGCTTCTTTTGGAGCTCTGCCTCAGATGGGAGTTTTTGCCCTGGGGCCAGAACGCCTCGTGAGATCTTTGCCTCGATCTCAGCGCGAATCACTTGGTACTGCGGCGTACTCATGGGTTGATCGTACATATTAACAGATGACCGGTCAACTTTAATTTGAGGATGTAGACCAGTGATGGTGGCTTCTGGTCAAGCTGGTCAAGTGCGGGCCCTGGGGCGGGTCTGGTGCGTCAGTGGTGAGGTCTATGGTGAAAACAGATCCAGCGCCTCACCATCCGATTCGGATTCTGACGACGCCTTGACGACCAAGGAGATTCACAATGTCGGATTCGCTCTACCCTCAGGCCACTCCCGAGATCGCCGCTCAGCGGAAGAAGCTCGCACCGAAACCCAACGACGCATTCGAAGCCTTCAGCAAGGCCGTCTTCGCAGACGGGGCACTCGAAGGCCAGACGAAACAGCTCATCGCCGTCGCCGTCGCACACGTCACCCAGTGCCCTTACTGCATCAAGGGCCACACACGCCTGGCGTCGAAGGCCGGAGCCACCGACGAGCAGATCATGGAAGCGATCTGGGTCGCCGCCGAAATGCGCGCCGGAGGAGCCTATGCGCACTCGACGCTGGCGCTGGACACTCTCAACGGACACAACCACGCACACTGACCCGACCCTCGAAACCGCGCCCGAGCGGCAGCGGCTCCGTGCCGCGGTCGTAAAGACCATGCGATCCGTTCCCGCCGGCCGCGTGGCCACCTACGGCGACATCGCCGAGGCTGTCGGCATCGGAGCTCGCCAAGCCGGGCGTCTCGTCGCCCAGGAATCCGACTCCGGACCGTGGTGGCGCATCGTCTACGCCGACGGCACCGCCGCGCACTGCCACGGCGGCACCGCACCAGAGCTGCTTCGCTCAGAGGGCGTCGGCTTCCGCCGGCAGCGGGTGGACATGACCCGATTCCGCATCGGAGCGTGACCTCGGATCGCCTCGGTGCTGGTGCTGGTTTCAGTCACAGGCTCAGCGGCGCAGCTGCAGCCTGGCCCAGGCGAGGACGGTGAGACCGGCGAACACGAGGCCGAAGACCGGCACCAGCAAAAGCTGCACCCCGGTCACGGTCGGATCCGAGCCTATGGCCCACAGTGCCGGTGCGGCGATCGGCATCCACCCGTCGAGCCCTGCGAGCGCGGAGATCTGGGCGATGACGACGAGCCCGATCGTGCAGCCGATCGCCGCCAGCAGTGATCTCGTCAGGGTCGCCACCCACGCGACGGGAATGACGAGGAGTCCGCTGAGCACCGTCAGCAGCCACAGTCGAAGCAGGCTCTCCCCCACCGCGGAATCGGGCATTCCGTAGCCGAAGACGAGACCCAGGACAGCCACACACACGCTCAGCAGCAGCCCGACGAGCACAGCCCAAGCGAGGAAGACAAGAAGTTTGGCCACGGCGATCGGCGCACGGCCGACCGGCAGGGCGAAGAGCCCGACGATGGTCCCGTCGGCGAATTCGCGGCCGAAGAGCCACGCCACGACGACCCCGCAGGCGAGCAGCGAGGCCACGGACACGACCTGCTCGGCCCCAGCCATCAGTCCTGCCCAGTCCGGCGCGGCGGCAGGCCCGAGCTTGGCCATCAGCTGCGGTTGCCCACTGGACGCACCGAACGTGATGACGATGAGCAGTCCGCACAGTCCCAGCACCAACGTGACGGCGGTGATCGCACCCACCGGGGACCGGAGCATCTTCAGGGCCTCAACCCGCACGGCAGCACTCATCACACGGTCTCCTCGGCGAGTCTCCGATTGTCGTCGTCGATGCGGATGCGGTCGAAGAAGGTGCGTTCGAGGTCCGGACCCGTCGTGTCGAGTTCGCCGATGAGCCGACCGGCGTTGATCAGCAGCACCCGATCGGCGATGCGGGCCACCTCGTCGAGATGATGGCTGCTCACCAGCACGGCCGCGCCGTTTTCCGCCCGATCGAGGAGCTGCTCGCGCAGGAGGATCACGGAGGCGGGGTCGAGGGCGTTGGTCGGCTCGTCGAGGATGATGAGGCTCGGATCGTGCTGCATGGCCGCGGCCAGCCCGACCCTCTGCTTGTTGCCCAGGGACAGCCGACGCACTCGTCGACGGCTGAGGGCGCTCAGCTGCCAGGTCTCCATCGCTTGGTCCGGCTGGCCCGGACTCCCGTGGTGGAGCAGCGAGGCGATGCGGAGGTTCTCGACGACACTGAGTTCCGGGTATGCCAGCGGCGTCTCGATGAGGACCCCGACCCGGGCCCAGGACTCGGTGGGCATCCGGTTGAGCGGGTGGCCGAAGAGCCGCACCTCGCCGCGTTGGGCACGCAGCATGCCGAGGCCGAGGCGCATGAGCGTGGTCTTGCCGGCCCCGTTGAGTCCGATGAGAGCAACGACCTCACCGGGTCGGACAGCGAACGTCAGGTCAGCGACCCCATCCCCGCCGGGGAACCGGTAGCCGACGCGGGAGAATTCGAGCATCTCACTTCGCCTCCAGCACGTTCAGTGCCTCTTCGATGGCCGCGCCGAGCGCCACCGAGTCCGACACCGCCCAGTCGAGCAGGGCCGCACTCAGTCCTGCGATGACCGCAGCCGCGACGACCCTCGCCGAGGCGGCCGCCACGTTCCGTTCCGACAGTGCGGCAGCGATCGCGTCGACGGTGGCGGCGCTACCCCGCTCGAGCGCACCGGTCAGACCGGGAGTCTCTGCGATGAGGCGCAGACGTTGACGCAGGGATGAGACCTCGTCGGCGGCGACTGTGGCCCAGACTTCTCGGATCCCTTCGGTGACAGCGCGCAGGGGCGGCTCGTCAGGCGGGCGGGTCCGCACAGCCTCGGCGATGCGAGGGTCGAAGGGGTCCTCGAGCAGCAGAGCTTCCTTCGTTGGGAAGTGGCGGAAGAGCGTCATCTCGCTCACCCCGGCCCGGTCCGCAATCTGCGCGGTGCCGGTCCCGGCGAACCCCTGATCGAGGAACAGCTGCAGAGCTGCGCCCGCCAGTGTTTCATGTGTCTTCTGCCATCGACTCATCCTTTAATGTTAGTCACTAACATTAGAATGTCAAGGGCTCAGGGACCGCAAGCGTCACGATTCAGAGGACAGTGGGGATCCGGCCGTGCGCCCCCTCCGGCCGCGGGCGTTCGGTGAATCTCGGCAGCCTCGGCGGGGTGGCACCGTCCGGCTGACGCATGCAGAGCCAGCGAACGAGGCCACCGAGATCTTCGAATCAGGGGCCACTCACCAAAGTATCGGCCGGGCCGTAGAACTCATTCAACGACAAATCAGGTTTTCGATACTGCCGCGCATCGATAACCTGTGTCCTGACCGCCTACATTTCGGACGGTATTCCTAGCCACTTATCGGACAGTGTCAGTACCGACTTATCTGACACCGACATCACCACAGACTTCCCGGACACATCCTGGAAGCATGTCCCAACGAATCACCACGCACATACGCCGACTCATCCTTGCCCACAAGCCGACAGAAACCGACTCCATCGCCGAGTTCTGCCGCCGACACAAGCTCTCCCGCGACTCCTACTACCGCATCAGAAACGACGAAAACCCACTCCGACCGGCTTCGACAGCACCGAAGAACCCGCACACGAAGTTCCCTCCCTTGACCTGGGAACTCATCCGACAATTCCGGACCGAGCTCACCAACGCCGGCTACGACGATGGACCCCGATCAATCAAATGGACACTCATCCGCCACAACTACCCACCACACCTGATTCCCAGCACCTCACGAATCGGACAGTTTCTCCACGACGAACAACTCACCCGCCTCAATCCCAGAAAACGCCCCCACTCGTCGATCAAACGATTTCAGAAGGAATTCGCCAACGAACTCTGGCAACTCGACGGCTTCGAATACCACCCCACACGCACAGCAAAGTTCGTCATCCTCCAACTCATCGATGACTGCACCCGCCTCATGCTCGCTCTTCAGGAATCCCCGACCGGTGAAACCAACGCTTCCGTCCTCGCGCTGCTCACCGATGCCATCACCACCTATGGCAGACCCCGCGAGATCCTGTGCGACAACGCCCGCGCGTTCACCCTGCAACGCCAAGGAATGATCGGCACCATCGATGCCGCCATGGCCGCACAAGGCATCATCGTCACTCCGGGCCCGTACTACCACCCACAGAACCAGGGCAAGATCGAACGCGCACACGAACCCGTCCTCAACCGTCTACGCGCGACGAACCCGACAACTCAACGTGCCCTCCGGCAGCGTCTCGATGACTTCAAAAATCACTACAACGCCCACCGCCAACACCAAAGCCTCGGCGAAGGAATCACCCCTGCAGCAGCCTGGGACGCAGCAACGATCATCACACCGCCGTTCGAACCGATCGACCCCACCGCGTTACTGGACCGATACACCACCACCGACGATCGCGGTCGACTCGATTTCGAGTACGCCACACGTCCCCTACACGCCCACGGATTCATCACCTACCGCGGCCACACCATCACCTTCGGCAAGGTCTGGGAAGGGCACAAGCTCATGATCATCGACAAAGGCACCCACCTCGAGTTCTACCTCATCCCGCACGGCGAACTCGTCGCCACCCTGGACTTGCCCCTGACCGAGTCACGCAACATCAATATCAAGAGGCACGGCCGGTTCATTGCTGGCGACAACATGCGCCTGCCATCAGGCGTAGAGGATCGTCGAAAATCAACACCAGTGTCAGATAAGTCAGTACCGAGACTGTCCGATAAGTGACTCCGAACAGTGTCCGAAAAGTCCCGATACAACACACGCATCGATAACCTGATTCGTCGTTGATCGACGGGGCCGCCGAACCAGAACCGACGCCCCTCCCAGTCCCCAGCGGCCGCGGTCTCGGCTCCCTGCAGCCGAGACCGCGGTCAGGTGGGCGCCCCGGCGGTCTGAGCGGTGAGGATGCGCCCGATGGTCGCCAACGCATTGCCCTTCGTGCGCTCGATGAGTCCGACGGGACTTTCGTGATCCTTGATGACCTTCTTGGCCTCGTCGAATGCGAACTCCCCGTGATAGACGTCAACGTCGGGCCGCCTCGGCGAGGGCGAGGAATTGGATCACTCCCCGTCGATATGTTCGGCGCTGGCCTCCTTGGTGTTCTCGACGTTGGCGACGACTTCTTCCGACTTCAGGCGGGTCTTGATGCCGACGTAGAAGACGATGGCGGTGAAGACAGTGCAGACCAGCTCGCCCCATCCGAACGTGAGCACGCCCATGGCACCCTCGCCATAGTTGCTGAGCAGGCTGAGCACTGCCAGACCGCCGAGCCACAGGACCATCCACCAACCGGACTTGAACTGCAGCGGCGGGATCTTGCTGCGGTCGCTGAACGCATAGTGCAGACCGAGGACCACGTAACCGAGCACCATCGCCAGGAACAGCTTCCAGTTCGTATCCCAGCCTGTCCAGAACACGATGAGATTCGCGGCGAGGAACCCGAGAAACGGCAGCAGGTCTCCGCCTGGCAGACGGAACGGGCGCTCCTGGTTGGGCAGCTGCCGGCGCAGAGCCGCCACCGTGACCGGTCCGGACCCGAAGGAGATGACGGTGCCGGAGGTGATGAAGCCGACCATCTTCGCCCACGACGGGAACGGGAAGAACAGGAAGCAGGCGACGATGAACGTCACCACCAGACCGAACCACGGGATGCCCTTCTTGTTCAGCTTCGTCATTGCACTCGGGGCATTGCCCACTCGTGCCTGCGAGTACGACAGCCGCGGGGTGAGCGCGGTGAAGATCAGGCCGGTGTCGGCCGGGGAGACGACGGCGTCGATATAGAGGATGATCGCCAGCCACATCGCCCCGAGCATGATCGCGATCTCTGCCCACGGTCCTGCCGAATTCGAGAACGACAGTCCGCCCCAGCCGTCCTTGAGCAGATCGGTGGGGATGGCTCCGATGAACGCGATCTGCAGGAGGATGTAGATGATGCCGGTGAGCACGATCGAACCGATGACAGCGAAGGGCACATTCTTCTGCGGGTTCTTCGTCTCGCCGGCGAACTCCACACCCTGGCGGAACCCGAGGTAGGAGAAGACGATGCCCGCCGCGGGCAGAGCCGCGAAGATCGGGGCGATGCCGTTGGGGGCGAAACCGCCGAACTCGGGCATGTGGAAGTGACCGGGGTTGAAGGCCAGTAGCGCGAGGCCGATGAACACAAGGACGATGACGAGCAGCTTCCACCACACGAGCACGTTGTTGAACTGAGCGAAGAATTTCACCCCGAACATGTTGATGATGCAGAAGACGGCGACCATCGCGATGCTCACGAAGATGCCCGGCACAGTGAGGACGAGCACCCCTTCCTTCGTCTCCATCAGCCACGGCATGTAGCTCGAGGCGTACTGGACGGCCGCGAGCACCTCGATGCCGACGGTTCCCGCCGCCGACAGCCACGTGATCCACCCGCTGGTGTAGCTGGCGAACGAGCCGAAGGCATAGTGCGGGTAGCGCACGACACCGCCGGCGACGGGGAACATGACACCGAGTTCGGAGTAGTTCAGGGCGACGAAGATGATGAGGACCGCACCCAGCGCCCAGGACAGGATCGCGGCCGGGCCGGCCATGCTCGCGGCGTCGAAGGCGCCGAAGAGCCAACCGGAGCCGATGATCGATCCGACTCCGGTGAAGAGCAGCCCGGTCTTGCCGATATCGCGTTTGAGTCCTTTGTCGTGGACGACTGTCACGCTCGTATGCGGTCCCGATGACAGTGAACTGTGTGAGGGCACCTTTGCCTCCCAGGGTTGAGGTCAGATTCTCGGCGGCCAGTTTTCTCCTGTCGATTCGTGATGTCAATTACATAGCCGGGTTATCTGCCGAGGTCACGGACGCAGACGACCCCGAGGCCGTCTTTTTCGGCTTCGGGGTCGAATAGTGGAATCTTTCGGGTCACTATGTGAAGTTGTCAGCTGTGCTGGCGCTGTCTTGTCGGTCTTCTGAAGGCACCCGCCGACGAACTGGAAGTCAGAGACCGAAGGAGGGACCCGGCTTTTATCGGCCCACGAACACTGCTCGATGCGTTCTCCGCCCTGGTCGTGACTCGGACAGCGCCGAAGATCTGCTCCGCTCGCTCTTTCACCAAAGCATCGGGCAAGCTGTAGAACTCGTTCAACGACGAGTCAGGTTTTCGATACTGCCTCGCATCGATAACCTGATTCGTCGTTGAACGACGGAGCCGCCGATCCAGAACGGACGTCTCTCCCAGTCCTCGGCGGTGGCCGCGTCTGGACCAGCCGGGGCCTCAGCTCCCGGCGGCCGAGTCCGCGGTCAGGTGCGCCCGCGACTCGGCGAGCATGGCCTCACGCGTTGCGATCTTCACCCGTTCACGCCCCTCAGCCTCACCGAGGGCCTTCTCCGCAGCCTCGAGCCGGTGATAACCTTCCCAATCCGTGAAGTCCACGCCCTTGGAATCGAGGAGCTCGACGATCGACGACTCGTCCGGGTACACGGGTTCGGTGAGCGCCCCGGCAGCCTGATCGGTCAGGATGTGCCCGATCGTCTCCAAGGCATCACCCTTCGTATGCCCGATGAGTCCGACGGGACCGCGCTTGATCCACCCGGTCGTGTACACGCCTGGAATGACGTCGGCCTCGGCGGCCTGGCCCTGATCATCGGCGTCGACGACACGGCCCTCATGATTGGGAATGACCCCTTTGACCTGGTCGAACGGCAGCTGCGGCAGCTCGGTGCCCGCGTACCCGACCGCGCGGTAGACGGCATCGATGTCCCAGTCGTGGAAGTCCCCAGTCCCGCGCACGCCGCCGGTCCCATCGAGTTCCTGACGTTCCGTGCGCAGTCCGGTCACCCGTTCCTCGCCGAGGATGGCCGTCGGTGCGTGGAGGAAGTGGAGGTGGAGGCGACGCTTCGCGCCCGTCGGCTCCCGCAGCGTGAAGTCCGTGAGCGTCTTCGCGACCTGCTTGACCTGGTTGCTCGACTCGATCGCGTCGAGCGATCCCTGATCGAATTCGAAGTCTTCGGGGTAGACGATGACGTCGACGTCTTTGACCTGACCGAGCTCACGCAGCTCGAGCGGCGTGAACTTCGCCTGAGCCGGTCCGCGACGGCCGAAGACATGGACGTCGGTGACCTGCGAGGCCTTGAGCCCCTCATAGACATGGTCGGGAATCTCGGTGGTGTGGAGATCATCGGCCTGCTTCGCGAGCACCCGGGCGACGTCGAGGGCGACGTTGCCGTTGCCGATGACGGCGACTTTCTCCGCCTCCAACGGCCACGTCTGAGCGACATCGGGGTGCGAGTCGTACCAGTTGACGAAGTCCGCAGCACCATAGGAGCCGGGCAGATCGACGCCAGGCAGTGCCAGCGGTGCATCGGTGAAGCATCCGGTGGAGAAGATCACGGCATCGTAGCGGTCGGTGAGTTCGCCGAGGCTGATGTCAACGCCGTATTCGACATTGCCGAACAGCCGGATGTCACCGCGGTCGAGGACCTTGATGAGCGCATTGATGATGCCTTTGATCCGCGGATGGTCGGGGGCGACGCCGTAGCGGACGAGCCCGAAGGGTGAGGGCAGGCGTTCGAACAGGTCGATGCTCAGGTCGAGGTCGTGGTCGGCTTTCGTCAGCAGGTCGGCGGCATAGATGCCGGCGGGTCCCGCGCCGATGACGGCCACGCGGAATGGGGTGGTGGTCATGGAAATCCTCGTTCAGTCGTCGGTGTTCTGCGGGGGCAGGCCCGCGATGAAGGGGTGGTCTTTGTTGATGACGCCGTGGGCGGCGGCCCCGCCCGGGGAGCCGATGTCGTCGAAGAAGTCGACGTTCGCCGCGTGATAGTCCTCCCACTCCTCGGGCAGATCGTCTTCGTAGAAGATCGCCTCGACGGGGCACACGGGTTCGCAGGCTCCGCAGTCGACGCATTCGTCGGGGTGGATGTAGAGGGAGCGGGTGCCTTCGTAGATGCAGTCCACCGGGCATTCTTCGATGCAGGCCCGGTCTTTCACGTCCACGCAGGGCTGGGCGATGATGTAGGTCATGTGTTCCTCGTCAGTTCGGCTGTGTGCGTGGCAGCAGAGTGATTGGCAGCAGTGTGCGTGGCGGCAACGTTCGTGGCGGCAGTGTGCGTGGCGGCGGGGTCGAGCGCCGAGGTGAACGCCCCGTCGGCGTAGGGACTCAGGGTCACGACGTCGCCGACGACGATGATGGCCGGCGACCTCACACCGCGGCGGGCGGCGTGGAAGGCGATCGTGCCGAGCGTCCCGATCGTCACTCGCTGCCGGTCGCCGAATCCGTCTTCGATGATCGCCACGGGGCAGTCGCTGCCGCGTTCGCCGCGGGCAAGCACCATCGCCGAGTGGACGAGGGTGCCCACACCCATGAGCACGACGACGGTGTGGTCGCGTCCCCCGCCGAGCTCACTGAGCTGGTCGTGCCCGGTCGCGACCGTGTACGAGGTGGCGACGCCTCGGTGGGTGAGCGGGATCCCGGCGAGCGCGGCAACGGAGTTCGCGCTGGTCACACCCGGAACGACGTGCACGTCGATGCCGGCAGCCCGGACATGGGCGATCTCCTCTCCCCCACGTCCGAAAACGAACGGGTCCCCGCCCTTGAGCCGGACGACGCGCAGCCCGCGCTTGGCCTGCTCGACGAGGATCGCGTTGATCTCATCCTGCGGCACCGGGTGATGGCCCGGCTGTTTGCCGACATCGATGATCTCCGCATCCAGGGCGGCACCGCGCTCCTGTTCGAGCTGATCGATGACGGTCCGCGCGCCGAGGCGGTCGGCGACGATGACCTCGGCCCGCTCGAGGGCGCGCAGGCCGGTGACGGTGAGCAGCCCGAGATCCCCGGGCCCGGCCCCGACGAGCAGCACGCTGCCCGGGGCCTGCGGTGGGAAGTGGGTCATGAGTTCTCCTCGGGGGTGTGGATGCCAGCAGCCAGCGTGTTCCCGGTCTGCAGGTCGATGACGACGAACGCACCGGCCGGGCCGTGGACGCGGAAGTCCGGGATCGGCAGCGCCGCGGACAGTCTCACCTGCGCGAGGCCGATGTCGTTGCCGGCCAGCTCCTCGGCGTCTTCGAGCGTCGAGGTCTCAAGATTGCGGCGGGAGGTGATCGTGACGATGCCCTTGACGGTCGTCGTTCCCGTCTTCACGAGCACCCGCTGGCCCGTGCGCAGACCCTCGGCGGTGAAGGGGAACACCTCGGCGCGCAGGTCCCGACGCGGCGGCGGCAGAGTGCCGGCGGCGGCGATGACACTGCCGCGTGCCGTATCGATCTCATCGGCCAACCGCAGCGACACCGACAGGGGTGCGCTCGCGGAATCGAGCGGACCGTCGGCGGTGTCGATGCCGGTCACGGTGGTGCGGATCCCGGCCGGGTGGATCTCGACCTCATCGCCGAGGCGGACCTGCCCGGCCGTGATCTGACCGGCCACGGCCCGGTAGTCCCGGAATTCTTCGGCGTCGAGTCCCGGTGCCAGTCCCCCTTGGGGACGCAGCACCGTCTGCACGTCGAGGCGGAAGGGTTCGCGGTCGGCGGTGTCCGCCTCGGTGCTCGGCAGGGTTTCGAGGAGTTCGAGCAGTGCCGGGCCCTCATACCACAGGGTGTTGGCCGAGGTGGTCGCGATGTTGTCTCCGGCCAGAGCGGAGATCGGGATGAGGTGCGGGACCTCGAGGCCGATCTCGGCGGCCAGGGTCCTCACCTCGTCTTCGACCGCTTCGATGGTCTGCCGGTCGAAGTCGAGCAGGTCGATCTTGTTGATTGCGATGATGACGTAGCGGATGCCCAGTCGGGAGACGACGGTGAGGTGGCGTCGAGTCTGTTCGGTCGCGCCCGTGCGGGCGTCGATGAGGACGACGACAGCGTCGGCGGTCGAGGCTCCCGTGACCATGTTGCGGGTGTACTGCACGTGGCCGGGGCAGTCGGCGAGGATGAAGGAGCGCCGATCGGTGGCGAAGTAGCGGTAGGCGACGTCGATGGTGATGCCCTGTTCCCGCTCGGCCCGCAGGCCGTCGGTGAGGAGAGCGAAGTCGAACTCGCCGCCGAGGAATCCGCGTTCCCGGCTCGTGGCGGTGACCGCGGCGAGCTGGTCGGCCAGGATCGCCTTCGCATCGTGGAGGAGCCTGCCGACGAGCGTCGACTTGCCGTCGTCGACGGACCCCGCGGTCGCGAAGCGCAGCAGCGTCTTCGGCTGGGTCGCCGATTGCGATGCGCTCGCGGGGTTCGGTGCAGGCGTGGTCGGTGTAGTCGTCATCAGAAGTACCCGTCCTTCTTTCGGTCTTCCATGGCCGCGGCCGAGATGCGGTCGTCGGCGCGCGTGGCTCCGCGCTCGGTCACGGTGGTGGCGGCCACCTCGGCGAGGATGGACTCGAGGTCATCGGCGTCCGATTCGACGGCGCCCGTGCAGCTCATGTCCCCGACGGTGCGGTAGCGGACCGTGCGGCGGGTGACGGTTTCGTCCTCACGCGGGGTGGAGAATTCGCCGGTGGCCCACCACATGCCGTCGCGGGAGAAGACCTCGCGGTCGTGGGCGAAGTAGAGCTGCGGCAGGGCGATGCCTTCGCGTGCGATGTAGTTCCACACGTCGAGTTCGGTGAAGTTCGAGATCGGGAAGACCCGCACGTGTTCGCCGGGCAGGTGCCGGCCGTTGTAGAGGTTCCACAGCTCGGGTCGTTGGCTGCTGGGGTTCCAACCGCCGAATTCGTCGCGCAGTGACAGGATGCGCTCCTTCGCACGGGCTTTGTCCTCGTCCCGGCGGGCCCCGCCGAACACGGCGTCGAAGCCGCCGTCGGCGATGGCGTCGATGAGCGGTTGGGTCTGCAGGGTGTTGCGGGTGCCGTCGGGGCGTTCGCGCAGACGACCGTCGTCGATGTAGTCCTGGACCTTCGCGACGGTGAGGTCGAGGCCGAAGCGTGCGGCGGTCTCGTCGCGGAAGCGGATGATCTCGGGGAAGTTGTGGCCGGTGTCGACGTGGAGGAGGCCGAAGGGGATCTTCGCCGGCCAGAACGCCTTCGCCGCGAGGTGGAGGACGGTCACGGAGTCCTTGCCGCCGGAGAACAGCAGGACCGGCTTCTCGAACTCGGCGGCGACCTCACGGATGATGTGGATCGCCTCGGATTCGAGGACGTCGAGGCTGGTCAGCGTCCGGTCGGGAGTGCCCTCGGTCGCCGAGGCGGGGCCGGTGGGGTTGACGGTTGGGATGGTGTCGATGCTCATGTGTGGAGTCCGCATTCTGTTTTGGTCGTTCCCGCCCAGCGTCCGGCGCGGGGATCCTCCCCCGCGGCGACGGGGCGGGTGCAGGGCTGGCAGCCGATCGACGGGTAGCCCTGCGACAGCAGTGGGTTGACGGGCACGTCGAAGGCACGTGCGTAGTCGAGGAGGTCGTCGTAGGACCAGGCGGCCAAGGGGTTGACCTTGACCAGTCCGTTCTTCTCATCGAAGGTGATCAGCGGGGTGTTCGCCCGGGTCGGGGCTTCGTCGCGGCGAACCCCGGTGAACCAGAGTTCGTAGCCCTCAAGTGATCTCTTCAACGGCGCGACCTTGCGGCGGGCACAGCACAGACCGGGGTCGCGGGCAAAGAGTTCGGCCCCGAATTCGGCGTCCTGCTGCTCGACGGTCTGTTCCGGAAGGACGTCGACGATGTGGACATCGACACGGCGGGCCACCTCGTCGCGGGTCGTGTAGGTCTCCGCGAAGTGGTACCCGGTGTCGAGGAAGAGCACGTCGACCCCCGGCTGGTACTGGGCGACGTAGTGCGGCAGGGCCGCATCGGCCATCGAACAGGCCACGGCGCAGGCGGCGGTGTCGAAGTGTCGGGAGACCCAGCGGATGACGTCGGCGGGGTTCGCTTCGGACAGCCCGGCCGCGGAGTCACCGGCGAGATCCCGGGCTCCCGCCTCGGCGAGGGCCTGGAGCTCCTCGATGGGGCGGGGCGTGGGGCGACTCCGGTGGGCCGTCGTGGTCGAGCCGCTGGTCGGGTGTGCGGTCGTGGTCGGGTCGGTGGTCGTCGTCGGGTCGGTGGTGCTCATTTCAGCTCCTCTTCGTCGACTCGGTGTGCCCATTGTGAGAAGGTCTCGTCCTCGGACCGTCCGTCGAGGAACCGGCGCACGATCTTCTCGACGTACTCTTCGAGTCCGTCGACGGTGACCTTGAGGCCGCGGACGGTGCGGCCGAGCCCGGCCTCGTCGCGGTCCTTCGACGCCAGTCCTCCACCGACGTGGACCTGGAACCCCGGCACCTGCTCACCGTCGTCGGTGGTCACGATCTGGCCCTTGAGACCGATGTCGGCGGTCTGGATGCGGGCGCAGGAGTTCGGGCAGCCGTTGAGGTGGAGGCTGATGGGATGGGGCAGGTCGATGTCGGCCAGCTTCTCCTCCAGCCGGGTGACGGCGTCGATGGCCGTCTGCTTCGTCTCGACGATGGCGAGCTTGCAGAATTCGATGCCCGTGCAGGCCATCACCGAACGGCGGAAGAGATCCTTGCGGCTGGACAGGCCCAGGGCGTCGAGGCCGGCGACGACCTTTTCGACATCGGCTTCGTCGACGTCGAGGACGAGGATCTTCTGATGCGGGGTCAGGCGGATCCGGTCGAGTCCGTACTGCTCGGCCAGATCGGCGATCTGGTGGAGCAGGGTCCCCGACGCCCGACCGGCGACGAGGGTGGTGCCGATGTAGTACTTGCCGTCCTTCTGCTGGTGGATGCCCACATGGTCGCCGGCAACCGCGGGCTTCGGCGGAGGAGGACCGTCGGCGAGGAGGTAACCGAGGTACTCGGTTTCGAGGACGTCGCGCAGCTTCTCCGGTCCCCAGTCCGCGAGGAGGAACTTCATCCGTGCCTTGTTGCGCAGGCGGCGGTAGCCGTAGTCGCGGAAGATCTCCGTGACACCGAGCCAGACGTCGACGACTTGGTCCGGATGGACCCAGGCACCGAGACGCTCGGCGAAGCGCGGCACCACGGACAGCGCACCGCCGACCCACAGGTCGTAGCCGATGCCGTGCTCCGGGTGGTCGACGGCGACGAATGAGCAGTCGTTGATCTCGTGGACGACGTCCTGACTGGGGTGGCCGGTGATCGCGGTCTTGTACTTGCGCGGCAGGTTCGACAGGCTCGGGTCCCCGATGTAGCGGCGGGTGATCTCCTCGATCGCCGAGGTGGGGTCGATGAGTTCATCGGCGGCGATTCCGGCCACGGGTGAGCCGAGGAACCCACGGGGCACATCGCCGCAGGCCTCCGTGGTCTGCATTCCCACTGACTCGAGGCGGCGCCAGATCTCCGGCACGTTCTCGATCTCCACCCAGTGCAGCTGGATGTTCTGACGGTCCGTGAGGTCGGCGGACCCCCGGGCGAAGTCATTGGAGATCTGGGCGATCGTGCGCAGCTGCTCGAGGCTGAGCTTCCCGCCGTCGGTGCGGATGCGCATCATGAAGTATTCGTCTTCGAGCTCGTGCGGCTCGAGTTTCGCGGTGCGGCCGCCGTCGATGCCCGGCTTGCGCTGTGTGTACAGCCCCCACCAACGGAAGCGTCCGTGGAGGTCGGCCTCGGCGATCGAGGCGAACCCCTCTTTCGAGTAGGTCTCATCGATGCGTGCGCGAACGTTGAGGCCATTGTCCTCGGCCTTGTCGATCTCGTTTTTGTTCAACGGTTCACGGCCGTCGATCTTCCACTGCCCATTGGGCTTCTTCGGGCGGGCGGGCCGCTTTGCGGCTGGTTTACCTGCTGTTTCCTTGTTCTCTTCCACCTGAGTGGACATTGCTGTCTCCAAACGCTGAGGGGAACCAGTGATGAGTCACGCTACATGAATGCCGGATTGCTCAACAAATACTCGAAGGGTTTGTGTCATGGAGCGACATATGAGGACACAGGCCGCCGAGGATGCGGTCAGGCGTTGAGCGCTTGCGAGGCGGCGGTGCGGGCTTGGACCTGGGTGCGATTGCCTTCACAGACTCGGTCGCGAACGACATCGACGAGCCGGGGCGGCACGGCGGAAGCGCTGCCGCCGTAGGCGAGCAGGGGTGGCGCAAGGACGCCGGACGGGTCGCTTCCGCCCCCAGCGACGAGCTTGCGTGCGAGGTCGTCGAAGAAGCCCGGGGCGAGCAGATAGTTCGCGAGCACGGGCCGACAGCCGCGGCTCCGACTCTCCTCGACGAGGTCTTTCAACAGCACTCCCCCACCGGCAAGGAACCCGACCTCAACGGGACGTTCGAGCTCTGCGGCCAGCAGCCTGCCCATCTCACGGCACGACTCGTTCGCCCGCTCGTCGCTCGATCCCGCCGCGGCAAGGATCACTTCGTCGCCTTCGCGCAGCGGCGGGAGGCGGTCGGCGAGAATTCCTGCAAGCCGGGCGTCGGGCCCGAGAGTAGGGGCGAGACGAACGTCGCGACCGGCGGCTCCGGCCCGACTGACCGCCTCGGCGAGGTCGACATGGACGTGATACCCCGGCGAGAGCAGCAGCGGCGTGAGGACGACCGGACGATCGTCAGGCAGTCGGGCGATCACCTCGTCGACATCGGGCTTCTGGACATCCACATGACCGAGCATCACCTCGTCTGCGAGCCCACGGATGCGCAGATCAGTAGCAACCTCTGCCGCAAGCACCTCGATGAGGACCTGGCCCGTGGGTGAAGAGGTTCCGTGGGAGATCAGTCCCACCGACGGCAGCCCCGTCACTGGCCACGCCCCTGCGCGCTCCACTGCGCAGACCCCCGCGCCCGCTCTCCCGCAGGGTCCGGAAACAACGAGGCCACCGAACAGGTCGATTGCTCAACGACTGATCGGCCAGAGCGGGCAGTGGTCGTCACGATTGAATTCATTCGCACAGCGTAACCGATCCGCCCCAACACCGCACACAGCCCAGTCATCTGCGAAATTTCGCCATTCTCCGTCATTTTTCGACACATCGCGACCGAGTTCGTAGGATTGCGCCTGACATTCAGGTCTGCTCAACAATTTCGCTAGTGTGTGTTTTCAACGCACTTCTGCGTCTCTGACACCGCCCGCATCGTCGACGTCATTCACATCGTCGACGTCATTTCTATCGTCTGCGCCTCCCCATCCTTCGCGTCATCCACGAAAGGCAAGCACATGCGTCAGCTCATCATCCTCGGAATAGTCGGCCTCATCGCGCAGCTCATCGACGGCTCCCTCGGCATGGCCTATGGGGTCACCTCAACCACGCTGCTGCTCGCGGCGGGTACGGCACCGGCGGCCGCCTCGGCGGCGGTGCACTTCTCCGAGTTGGGGACGACTCTGGTTTCGGGGATCTCTCACCACCGGTTCGGCAATGTCGATTGGCGCACGGTCGGCATTCTCGCGGGGCCAGGTTTCGTGGGGGCGCTCATCGGGTCGACGGTCCTCGCAAACCTGAACGGGGAAGCCGTCACGCCGTGGGTTTCGGGCATACTGCTCGCACTCGGCGTCTATGTCATCTGGCGTTTTCTCGCCTTGGGCGGGAAGCGCCCGCAGTTCCGTTCGCGGCCGAAAGCCGGGATGCTCGTGCCGGTCGGCTTCCTCGGTGGAGCACTCGATGCCATCGGCGGGGGCGGTTGGGGCCCGGTCGGGACGACGACGCTGCTGTCATCCGGGCGATTGGAGCCGCGGAAGGTCATCGGCTCGATCGACACGAGTGAGTTCGTCGTCGCTGTCGGCGGTTCGCTCGGGTTCCTTCTCGCGCTTGGGGCGCAGGGCATCGAGTGGACGATCGTGGCCGCGCTGCTCGTCGGCGGTGTCATCGCCGCACCCTTCGCCGCGTGGCTGGTCAAACTGCTGCCGGCGAAGGTCCTCGCCATCGCCGCCGGCGGCATCATCATCCTCACGAATGTGCGCACCATCCTCCTCACCTTCGGTATCGGCAGCTCGTCGGTGTGGCTCGTCGTCGGCGGTCTGGCCATCGTCTGGGTCGCACTGCTGGCCCACGTCGTGCGGCTCGAACGCCAGGCAGCGAAGACCCGCAAGTCGGAAGAGGCCGCGACCGAGGTTCCCGTCGGCGGATGACAGCTCCCGGGCGGCGGTGCCGGTCGTCGGTCGCCGTTCGCCGGCCCGAAGCGCCGATCAACAGCACCGACCGCCGGACCGGCACGTCGATCAACAGCACCGACCGCCCGCCCGACACGTCGATCAACAGCGCGCTCGGTTATCGATCCGAGCACGCATCGATAACCGGGCCGAGCGTTGAACGACAGGCCCACGAAGACGTCGCCCCACCTCGGCGAGGCTCAGCGGTCGCGTCGCACCATCCACCTATCTCAGTCAACGCGAAACTCGAAAAACACGTCGCCAGTGACGTGTTTTTCGAGTTTCGCGTTACCCGACGCCGGGTCAGCGCTGGCGTGAGGTCAGCGCAACGCGGGGCCGGCGCAACGTGGGGCCAGCGCAACGTGCGATCCGAGCCGTCGGGTCAGCGCTGGTTGTACGCCTTGCGGGCGACGATGACTCCGATGAGGGAGAGCAGGGACAGGGCCGCGTAGTAGAAGCCGGGCACGGTCAGCTCTCCGGTGGCGCTGAGCAGCGCGGTGAGGATGAGCGGGGCGAAGCCGCCGAAGATCGCGACACCGAGGCTGTAGGCGATGGTCATGCCGGAGCTGCGAACCTGGACGGGGAACAGTTCGGACAGCAGCGCCGGCATCGGGCCGAAGTAGAAGACCATGAACAGGCCGACGATCGCCTCGCACACGGTGAGGATCGCGATCGAGGGATGGCTTGTGAGCAGGATGAACATCGGCCACGCGGCGATGATGCCGACGATGGTCGTCGGGATCATCACGGTCGTCGCGCCCACCCTGTCGGCGAGCTTTCCGGCGAACGGTGAGCCGATGAGGGTGATCACGCCGGCGACGACGGCGCCGGGGAAAGCCGCCCAGGCGTCGAGGCCGAGGTTGCCGACGGCGAACTGCGGCAGGAAGGTGATGAGGTAGACCGAGATCGTGGCCATGGCGATGATGAGGAACGCCGAGACCAGGCGGCCGAAGTGATCGCCGAGGAGGGTGCGCAGCGGATTGTCGACCTTCTCGGCGGCTTCGAACTCAGGAGTGTCGTCCATCTTCGAGCGGATGTACCAGCCGACAGGCCCGATGAGCAGACCGATCGCGAATGCCGCACGCCAGCCCCAGGAGTGGAGCGCCTCTTCGCTCAGCGCCGAGCTGAAGATCCAGGAGATGCCGGCGGCGAGGAACATCGAAATGCCCTGCGTGGCCGTCTGGAAGGAGGCGTAGTAGGCCTTGCCGTGTTTGGCGTTCTCGGTGAGGAAGGCGGTGGCCGAACCGAACTCGCCGCCGGCGGAGATGCCCTGGATGATGCGGGCGATGATGAGGCCGATGGCGGCCCACACGCCGAGGACGGACTGGCCGGGAAGAACGACGATGATGAACACGCCGAGCGTCATGAGACCGATCGTCAGCGACAGAGCCGACTTGCGGCCGTGCTTATCGGAGTAGCGGCCGATGATGACCGCGCCGAGGGGCCGGACGACGAACGTGATCGCAAACGTCGCCCAGGTCATCAGCTGCGCCGAGAGTCCATCGCCGGGGTAGAAGACCGCGGTGATGGAAGTGGCCATGAAGCCGAAGAGAATGATGTCGTACCACTCGAGGGCATTGCCCAATCCGGCCGCGAAGACGGCCTTCCTCGCCCGCGACTTCTCCGCACGGGACTCAACAGCCGATGCACTCATCTCTCACCTCTTGTGTCTGTTCGAGGATGCATGCGTCTTCGCTCGCCATCCGGGTTGATGCGGCTCCTGGAGCCGCTGAAGTGTCAGCAGTCGAGTCTAATCCGATGGAACGCGAACGCAATGGCCCGTCTCACTGGATGGCAGCCATTTTCAGGCTCCCGCCGAGGCGGCACCCACGCACAGGACGAGTCCGATGAGTGCGGCCACCGCCATGCCAATCATCGCCGCGGCCATCACCCGCAGGCGGGCCGCTCCCGGTCGAACGGCGAAACGGGCGATGAGCAGGACGAGATAGAGGAAAGCGGCGATGATGATCGTCGTGATCGCAGTGCGGACGGCTTGGCCGCCGGAGGAGATGACAGCGGCCAGGACACCCGAGATGACGACGAGGAAGATCCCGCCGGCAACGATCCAGATGGTGCCGGACGAACTGCGCAGCGAAGGCTGATCGCCGATGTTGCTCGAGTCGATCGGCTCGTGTGAACTGTTGTCCATGTGGCCGAGTCTAGGGACTGTGCACGTGTCTGGCTATGGTACGACGGGCCTCGAGAGCCTCCGTCGCTTCGGCCGAGCCGTCTTCGACCCCTGGGCCGCGTGACCCCGCCGCTTCGGCCGGGTGGCCTTCGAACTCCGGGCTACTTGAGGCCCGCCGCCTCAGAACCAGTCCCGGAGCACGGGCTGCCGGGGGCTCGGCAGAGCATTGGCCCGGTGCCAGTCTCGCAGCCATTCGGGCAACTCGAGTTCCTCCGGCGGCGGTCCGAAGACTTCGATCATGTCCTCTCGTGTGATCCGTCCGGTCTTCGAGGTCAGTCTGGTGGCGACATAGGCGCGGGTGAAGATCTCCTCGCCGACGACGATGCGGTGCTCGAAGAGGACGGTGCGTTCGTCCACGCCGATGACTCTCGTGTCAACGTCATAACGGTGGCCGAGCTTGAGGGACTTCCGGAAGCTGATCGTCTCTGCACTGACGACGCCGCTCCAGCCCCTAGCCCGCAATGTCTTCCAGACCCCGCTGCGCACCATCATGTCGAGTCGGCCGAGGTCCATGATCGAGAAGTACATGCCGTTGTTGACGTGCCGGAAGATGTCGATCTCCGTCGGCAGGACGCGCAGGGTCAAGGAGTAGGTGTCCCACAGCCCCTGAGCCGAGCGGCGACGAGATCGGAGCAGCTGGAGGAGCATTCGCATGAAGTGCATGCCCCCATGTTACTCATAGGTAGGCTCTTAGTCGCCCCGCTCCTTCGCCACCTTGTTGAAGTCCTGATATTCCTTGATGACATCGGCCGTCGGGCCGTCGGCACGCAGTTCGCCCTTCTCGATCCACAGCGTGCGATTGCACGTGTCCTTGATCGACCGCATCGAGTGCGAGACGAGGAAGACGGTACCGGCGTTCTCCCGGATCGACCGGATGCGGCCCTCCGAACGGTCACGGAACTTCTTGTCACCGACGTTGAGCGCCTCATCGACGATGAGGATCTCATGCTGGACCGAGGTGGCGATCGCGAACTTCAGCCGCTGGGACATCCCCGAGGAATACGTGCGCATCGGCAGGTCGATGAAGTCTTCGAGCCCGGTGAACTCGACGATATCGTCGAACTTCTCGTCCACCTCGGCGCGGGTGAGACCCAAGGCCAGGGATCCGAGGATGATATTGCGGGCACCGGAGAGATCCGGGATGAGTGCAGCACCGACACCGAGGAGGTTCGGCCGTGACTTCGCATAGATCGCGCCCCCGGACGTCGGGGTCAGCCCGGTGATCGAGCGCATGAGCGTGGACTTGCCCGAGCCGTTCGTGCCGATGATGCCGATCGATTCGTTCTTATGCGCCACGAAGCTCACGCCCTTGAGCGCATGGACCTCCTGCAGTCCGCGCTGGCGCTTGAGCATTCCGCCCCCGCCGCCGAGCTTGAGCTTCTTGCCGGTGGCCAGAGTCTTGTAGCGGACGTGGACGTTGTCGCAGACGACGACGGGCTCGTTGTATTCGGTGGCCTCGGCGACGCCGCTCGTCTCATGTTCGGTGTTCTCACTCATCGCGACCGTACCTTTCCTCGGCCTGCCAGAAGAAGATGAAGCCGAAGATGAAGATGCCGAAGGCCCAGATGGCCAAGTGCCAGAAGTAGTCATAGGGAATGACCCCGTCCTTCATGAGGATGCCGCGGGCGATGGCGAGCACGTTGTTGATCGGCTGCCAATCGGCGAACGGCTGCAGGTCGGGGTTGATCTTGTCGACCATGACCTTGAGGTCGAAGAAGACGCCCGAGGTGTAGAAGATCATCCGCGAGATGAACGGGGTGACCTGGGACAGGTCGCGGAAGTGCACGGTGACGCGAGCGAAGATGAATGCCACGCCCTGGTTGAAGATCCAGAACATAAAGACCAAGGGGATGAAGAGGAACCAGTCCCAATCGGGTCGGGCGCCCCACAGCATGACGAGCACCGCCATGAAGATGAAGGTGGGGATGAAGTCGAGCAGGTTCTGGAACACCTTGGCGATCGGCAGCACGATGCGCGGGAACGGCAGGGATTGGACCAAAGAGGCGTTGCCGATGATCGACTTCGCACCGCCGTTCATCGAGGTGTTGAAGAACTCGAGGACGAAGACGCCGATGATGACGAACGGGGCGAAGTCGTCCGGGCGCGCGGTCGCACCCTTCATGATGTAGCCGAAGACCGTGCCGTAGATGAGTGCGGAGAAACCGGGGCGCAGCAGCACCCACAGCATGCCGAGCCTGTTGCGCTCGTTCTCGGACTGCATCCGATACTTCGCGAGCGTGTACGTGAAGTCGCTGCGACTGATCAGCTGTTTGATGTATTGGGGCAAAGACGGCCGTCCACCCACTCTGTCGAGTCCGTGCTCGGCAGCAAGCTTGGCCATATCCATGAACAGAAGATTCTCTCGTCGGCGACTGGGGATAGAACAGAAGAAGAGTCTACGTGATGAGACTAGCGCAGACTCACAGTCGGCTGTGAGCCTTGAAGTCGAATTCCGGGTCCTCCAACTGGGCTCTCGTCGGAATGTGATTGCCGCCGAGCACCCGCCGTGCGGCGGCCTGCATGGGTGGCCAGTTGAACGTCTCGACACCTCGGAGTTTCGCCTCGGGGTCGGTGCTGGCGAAGTGGAAGACCTGGAACTTCTTCCCGCTCGGGTCGTGCCGGATGATCGTGTCGGTGGCGTCGGGGCTGGTCAGCCCCGCCGTGAACACCTTCTCCGGGCCTTGGAAACTCCAGTGCCAAGGCACTTCTGACCAGATCTTCGAGCCCGTTTCCGTCGGGTCCGCACCGGTCTCGGCAGGGGTGTCTTCGGTGCCGTTCGCGGTTTCGTCCGGGGCGTCGCCGAGGAGTTCGGCGAGGAACTTCCCATGGCTTTCGGCCACGGGTTCGCAGGCCCACGGATGGTCGAGAGCATAGGGTCCTGCAGTGACGATGGCACAGTCTCCGGCGGCGAAGACGCCTCGGTGAGATGTTGCCAAGCTCTCATCGACGTCCCATGCCAAGGCGGGCCTGTGACCGTCGATCGGGATCAGCCGCGGGCGGGCACCGACGCTGGTGATGAACAGATCGTGAACATCTGCAGCGATGTCGTCCGGGCTCGAAGAATGGGTGACGAATTCGACACCCGCAGCTCTGTGCCTGTCGAACAGTGCCTGCCGGACGGGGGCCGAGAGCTGTTTGCGCAGCGGCTCGTCCCCGCGCAGATAGACCGTGGCCCGGTGCCCGGCCGCCACCGCCGAGGAGGCGACCTCCATCCCGAGATAACCGGAGCCGAGCACGCCGACGTCGAACGGTCCGTGCGCCTTCTCCACCCGGTCGAGGACCCATTCGGCATCGCCGAGGTCGTAGACGGGAAGAGCGTCCGGATAGTTCGGGATCTGCGGCCGGTGGGCTTCCATCCCGGTCGCGAGAATGCAGTGGGTGAAGCCGATGGATTCCCCCGACGCCAAGTGGACGGTCCCCACGGTGGCGTGGTGATCGACCAGCGGATGGGGGTGTCGCTGGGACTCGGCGGTGTAGCGGGAGTCCGCGGACGCCTCGGCGAGGGTGATCTCTTCGGCCCAGTCACGGACGAAGGTGATGTGCTCGGTCGATTCGAGGTGGTACGGCAGGTGGTGGCGGGAATCGTCGAAGAGGTGCTTCGACAGGGGCGGCCGCTCGCAGGTGTCCCCGGCCTGCGGGTCGATGACGGTGACCGCCTGACCGCGCGCATTCAGCTCCCTGGCCGCAGTGGTCCCGGCCAGTCCTGCACCGATGATGACGATCCGCTTGCTCATGTCTCCATGCTAATGCCCGCGCTTCCCCACGCCGAGAAACGCCTTGGGTGCCTGCTGCGGCGCGACGGGGTCGGGGTGCCGGGCACCGGCTGCTTCCCTCCAAAAACGGACGGAGCGTCGAGACACGCTGGCGTGCGGGCGTGTCTCGGCGCTCCGTGCGTTATTCGGCGCGTGGCCTCAGTGGCCAGCGCCTGTGGTGTCAGAGTTCTGTGGTCTGTGTGCCGCCTCCGGGACGGTCTCCGGTGATCTTGGACTTGATCATCTTCAACAGGCCCGAGGCCCTCCCACCAGGCAACCCCCAGTGCTGGGCGGAGTCGGTGACGACCTTGATGAGGCCGAGGTTCGGGTCCTCCCGGCTCTCGAACCACGCCTTGGCCGAATCGCTCCACAGCTCCTCGACCTTCGCCCGATCATTGACGAACTCGACGCGGCCGGCCACGGAGAGCCAGTTGCCCGCCTCGGCGAGGCTGAGATTGACCTCCGGGTTCGTCCGCAGCGCCTTCGCCTGATCGCCGTCGAGAGTGAGGAAGAACCAGACTTCCGCGTTCTCCGTGACCTCCTGTGGGGCCATCGGGTGGGCGAGGATCTTGCCATCAGGCAGTGCGGTCGCGAGCATCACGGTGTCGGCACCGCGGAGGATCTTGACGACATCGGCGTGACCGAGATCGTTCGTCGCCGTCTCACCTGCGGCCTGACTGCTGCCAGCGCCGCGAGTCGGGCCGCCCTCGGTGTCGTCGCTGGCAGAAGCGGCAGCCGCTGCGCTCGCGGCACCGCCTCCAGCCGTGCTGGCGACCGCCGTTCCCATGCCGGGAACACTGTCGACGTCCTCGGCCTCAGGGGTGGTTCCGACCGCCGCGCCCATGCCGGGAGCAACTGCGGCGCCAGAGGACGGGGTCCCTGCGGCACCGGACGTCGGGGTCGCCTCGGCGGCTCTCGATTCGTCGATGGCGGTGTGCGATCCATCGGGATTGCGATGCAGCGTCACACCTTCATCCTCGGCCGCGTTCTGGGCGCGTGCCTCCACGTTCCGTTCGGTGTAGCCGACTTCGGCTACCTGATCCACGTTCGAGGTTCCGCCCAGCGGCTCGGTCGACTTGTCGAGCTTGGCCGCGATATCGCGGGCCTTCTTCTCGCCAGTGGACTCATCGCTTGTATCCCTATTGACCATGACCATTTCCCTTCGCAGACGGTTCCTGGCACTTCAGCCGCTCGTGCGATCCGTGATCGGAACGGACATGAGCGATTGCACCGTCATTCTCACACGACTTCCCGAGTGGCAACAGCCCCCTTGGGACGGGACCGCGGAGGCGTCAAACCGGGGCGGTCTGGCTGCTGAATCGGCACGATGGGGACGCCGACTCGAGACTGCGGAGCCACCGAACCGGGAACTGTCGACACGGCTGCGCGGGGCTCCCCACGGTGTTCGCAGTCTGCTTCGGGACGTGTGCGAACTCCGCAGCGCCGTGCCTAGACTGGGGCCATGGATGAAGAAACTACCGTCACCGTCAACGACATTCCCGAAGGTGCCGCCATCATCGACGTCCGTGAGGACGACGAGTGGGAAGCTGGGCACATCGAAGGCGCGATCCACGTGCCGCTGGGCGAACTGCCCACCCGCCTCGACGATCTGCCCCTCGATGACGACATGTACGTCATCTGCCGCACCGGTGGACGCTCGAACCGGGCCGTGGCCTGGCTCAACCAGAACGGCTTCGACGCCTTCGACGTGGCCGGCGGCATGGGTTCCTGGAACCTCGACAACGGCAAGCCCATCGTCTCGGAGACCGGCGAGGAACCCTGGGTGAAGTGAGGGTCGATGCCCGTCACGGCTCGTCCCGCGGGTCTCATCCCCGTCCGGGGCAGCAGCCGAACGGGTCTTGATCCCACGCCACGTTGGGGTCTAGCGTCGGAACCACGGAACGCACTGTTCTGTTCACAATCACCGCCGCCACGATGGAACGCGGTACCGGTGTTCACCTCCGAAAGGAGTAGGAGTCCATGAGCGACGAGAAGAAGAACCTGCCGGAGAACACAGAGGAACACGGAACCGACGACGATCGCGAGATCAAGAGCTCTGCCGTAGGAGTCGGTCCCGACCCTGACGCGGAAGGCAGCTCGCAGACACCTGAAGAAAGGCTCGAGCGCATCGCCGCCGAGCACGAGGTTCCCATCGAGCGAGACCCTGAGGACGCCCAGGCCAAAGCCGAAGGGTCCTCCCCCGACAAAGACCGGGATATCAGCGGTGGAGACACGAAGGAAGAAGAGGACGACTCCGTGGAGCCGCCGGACTGAGTCTGCGACGGCGAGGGCTCGACCGTGGAATCTCGCTCAGTCATGTCTGCCGAGTCCACGATGCAAGAACTCCGTGGACACAACTGTGACAGGTGGCCCGGATTTGGCAAGGTAGAAGAATGACTACTCGCGCCGGCCAGTTGGCCCAGGACAAGGATCTCGTAGACATCCCTGCCCTTCTCGATTCCTATCACGACTTGGTTCCCGACCCTTCGGTGCCTTCGCAAGCAGTGAGCTTCGGGACCTCAGGCCACCGCGGTTCGAGCTTCAACCGATCCTTCAACGAGGCGCACATCGCTGCCATCACCGCCGCCATCGTCGACTTCCGCAGGGACAAGGGAATCCGCGGGCCGATCTTCCTCGGCCGGGATACCCACGCGCTGAGTGAGCCCGCGTTCCTCACCGTCCTCGAGGTGCTCGCCGCCGCCGAGGTGCCTGCGCGCATCGACGAACGCGACGGCTTCACACCGACCCCGGCCGTCTCGCATGCGATCCTCGGCTTCAACTCGGGAATGTCGCGCACGGATGCCCAAGCCGACGGCATCATCGTCACCCCCAGCCACAATCCGCCCGCCGACGGCGGCATCAAATACAACCCTCCCCACGGCGGCCCGGCCGGATCCGAGACGACGAAGTGGATCGCCGAACGCGCCAACGCCTACCTCCTCGACGGGTGGGAGAAGATTCCGCGCACCGCCTTCCAGCGGGCCTTCCATCTGGAGAACACCGAGAACTTCGACTACGTCTCGAACTATGTCGACGACCTCGAATCCGTCATCGACCTCGACGCCATCCGCTCCTCCGGGCTGAAGATCGGAGCTGACCCGCTCGGCGGCGCGAGCGTCGACTACTGGGCCGCGATCGCCGAAGACTACGATCTCAACCTCACCGTCGTCCATCCCGACGTCGACCCGACCTGGTCATTCATGACCCTGGACTGGGACGAGAACATCCGCATGGACTGCTCCTCGCCGCATGCGATGGCGGGCCTCATCGCCTCCCGCGGCGACTACGACATCGCCACGGGCAACGACGCCGACGCCGACCGGCATGGGATCGTCACCCCCGATGCCGGACTGATGAACCCGAACCACTATCTGGCCGCGGCGATCGACTACCTGCTCGATTCCCGCACCGACTGGCCGACTGCAGCCGGCATCGGCAAGACCCTGGTCACCTCGTCGATCATCGACCGCATCGCGGCATCCCACGATCGGACCCTGTTCGAGGTTCCCGTCGGCTTCAAGTGGTTCGTTCCCGGACTGCTCGACTCCTCGCTGGCCTTCGGCGGCGAAGAATCGGCCGGGGCCTCGTTCCTCCGCCGCGACGGGAAAGTGTGGTCGACGGACAAGGACGGCATCATCCTCGCCCTGCTCGCCGCCGAGATGACGGCAACGACCGGGCAGAGTCCCTCGCAGCGTTACGCGGGTCTGGCAGCGAACCACGGAACCAGCGCCTACGCCCGCCAGGATGCCCCCGCCACCCGCGAGCAGAAGGCTCGCCTCGGAGCGCTCGACGCCTCCCAGGTCAATGCACAGTCCGTCGGCGGTGAACCCGTGAAGGCGGTGCTCACCTCGGCGCCGGGGAACAATGCGCCCATCGGCGGGCTCAAGGTCACCACGGACAACGCTTGGTTCGCCGTGCGTCCTTCCGGCACGGAAGACGTGTACAAGATCTACGCCGAATCACTGCGCGATGAGGATCATCTGCGCCAGGTCCAACACGACGCCCGGACGCTGGTCGACGGCGTATTGAAGTGAGCGCCCTGCCGGCGCTCTGAACGGCGGGGTCTCTCAGCCCGTGTAATCCTGGTTCTGGGGAGGCAGGGCGGCCACAGCGGGATGGTCGCGACCGATGTTGCCGAGTTTGGCAGCACCGCCGGGCGAGCCCAGATCGTCGAAGAATTCGACGTTGTAGCTGTAGTAGTCCTCCCACTCGTCGGGCACATCGTCTTCGTAGAAGATCGCCTCCACTGGGCACACCGGTTCGCATGCGCCGCAGTCGACGCACTCATCGGGATGGATGTAGAGGCTGCGTGCTCCTTCGTAGATGCAGTCGACCGGGCATTCCTCGACACAGGCTCTGTCCTTGAGATCGACACATGGCTGCGCGATCACATAGGTCATCAGGTTCGACCGCCTTTCTCACGTCTCCTCACATCGCGGGCATAAAGGTTCGGCGCACCGTCGGCAACGCGATGCAGCACTGTGCGCGAACCAGCTTCCCGGATCTTTCTCACTCTAAGAGACCGCCGCTTCGGTCGTACATGATCGGGATCATGTACGGCAGAAGCGGCCCCGGTCCGGCACGGCCGGGCGTCGAGGAACTGCGGGACGAGTCAGGACTGTGCGATCTCGTGCAGGAGGGCCTGGTCCACGATCGACGTCCATTGACGGCCGAAATCGACGGCGCCGGCTGCGTGCAAACGACCCAGCGCCCGGCTCGCGGACTCCGGCGCGATCCTGGCGATGGCGCCGAGATCGGCACGGCTGAGCGGGATCGGCAGTTCGATCCGCCCGCCTCCCGGCCGGCCGAGCTTCTCTGCCAGACTCAGCAGCACGGCGGCGACCCGCTGATCAGCGCGGCCGACAGAGAGCTGTTCGAGCGCCTGGTAGGACTGTTCGAGCCGCTCGGCGAGTTCGTCGAAGGCCGCCATCGCGACCTTCGGATGCCGTTCGAGGACGCTGCGGATAGCGCGAACAGGAATGCTGATGACACAGGAATCGATCATGGCGACGGCGGTCTCACCGCAGTGGTCGACGCGAGTCAGCGTTCCGAAGCTGTCTCCCGGTCCCAGCACTGTCACCTCGCGGGGACGGGCGCAGGAGTTTGACCGCCCCCGAGGCGACAATGAAGAGATGACTGGCCCGATCCCCCGCTTGACAGATCCGCTCACCAGCGACGTATCCGGGCGCACGGACCTGTTGTTCGAGGCTCTTAAGTTCTTCGTCAGGCAACGCCTCGAACATGGGTGCGTTGGCCAGCGCCTCAATGCGGATCCTGTGATGGCACGCGGCCGGCGCTGCCGAATGCAGCGAAAGCGGATCCGAGAAACTATGGCCCACTGTCTCGCCCCTTCCTCCCATCGCTTCACTGACAACACTACTCCGCACGCCTGAGGCCAAGCTCGGGAAGACGACCGCAGCCCTGCAGGCAGAATCCAATCACGATCACGTATCGCTGACTACACGGTTCTGTCATATTCAACGCGGCACCCGTCTGCGGCCAGTGCCCCAGCATCATCTGAGAACATCACTGTCATAGCTTCGTCACCACCGATTCCACTGCCAAGGTTCTTTGCCGTCAATCGGTCACTCATGCTCACGCGACATGCACCGTCGCATGACTGCAACAGTCCTGTCTGCATGCTGTAACCGTTTCCAAGTCGGTTCCCAGCCATCGTTGCTGCATCCTCAGAATCGGCCACAATACTTGATCCTCGTCAGCTAACCTGCCACCACGCAACGAGCGAACGGCTCCCGCGAGGTGGCGACACAGAGGAGACACCATGAAGACCACCATTCGCAATCGCGCAGCAACCCTGGGAATCGCCACCGTCGCCGGTCTCGCCGGCATCGGGCTCGTCGGCGGGCCGGCCATGGCCGCCGATACCTCGTCCGCGAATTCATCGAGCGAGACGTCAGACTCCGGCGTCGGCACGCAGTCGGTGTACTACCCGACAGTCCCCGTCACCTATGCCGATGAACTCGTGCGCGCATGGGGGCAGGGTGCCACGGACCGTGTCGAAGCCTTCGCTTCGCCCAAGGTCGCAAAGGCACTGGCCAATCACGGAGATGACAATGGATCCCACTGGAACCGCGTCGGTGCAGAAGGAGCGGCAGGCACGATCTACGTCGATTACGAGAACACCGTGACCGGCGAGACGATGACTCTAGGAGTCGCTAACGAAGCCGTGTCCAACCCAGACAACGAGTGGGGCACACCCCACGGCGTGCACTCGGTCAAGTTCGAGGGCTGAAGCCTCGGCGTGACTCTCCGGCGCGGCTCTCGCCACGGAGCGCACCGCAGGCGCACCACTCGGCCTGCTTCGACTCGGCCTGCTTCGACATGATTCGAAGCAGGCCGGGGTGGCCCCGGGAGGGCCAAGGTCTCTACGCTCCGGCGGCCAACCACATTTGGTGCCAGTCATCTGTATCGATCCAGATGCAGGGGACGAAAAGTGTCCGCCCGCGTACGGAATGTGTTGCGCAGCGCACGAAAAGTGGTTCGGAGCGTACGTAATGTGTCACCGGCCCCGATGGTGGGCGGGGCACTGGCCAGGATCGGCCGCCTCGGCGAAGGATTACAGGTGGGCCTCCGGGGCGTTCTGCACGTACTCGTCGACGGTGTCGTTCTGGAACGCGTCCTGGACCTTCTTCAGCTCGTCATCGTCGACCTTGACGATCGACGCACCGTTCGGCGCGGTGCCGACGCCGGCGACCGGGGCGGTGAAGAACTCGATGTCGCCGGGACGGACATCGCGCATGTTGAAGGCCGTGCCGGAGATGTACTTCGCGTCCAGGCCCGAGTCGACATACATGTAAGGCGCGAAGTTCTTCACCATGTCCTGGATCTTCTTCGGGTTCGACAGCGTATCGGCCGAGATGATCTCGTTCGTCAGCCCGCGGATGAACGCCTGCTGGTTGCGCGCCCGCTGGAAGTCGCCGTCCTTGAACTGCTTGCGCTCACGGACGAAGGTCAGCGCCTGGTCACCGTTGAGGTCGTTCTGGCCCTGGCTGAACGTGTAGCCGTTCTTCTCGAACGCCTGCTCCGAGTTCACGGTCACCCCGCCGAGGCTGTCGGTGAGAGCCTTGAACCCTTCGAAGTCGATGATCGCCACGTGGTCGAGGTCCGTGCCGATGAAGTCCGACACCGTGGACACCGCCAGTGGCAGACCGCCGTATGACAGAGCCGCGTTGATCTTCGCCTTCCCATGCCCCTCGATGTCGACGTAGCTGTCTCGCGGGATCGACATGACCTGGACGCTGCCGCCGTCGTTGGGCAGGTGCATGACCATGATCGTGTCCGAGCGCAGACCGCGCGAATCGTTGACGTCGACCTGGTCCATCGGCTCGTCGGAGCCGAGCAGCAGGATGTTCGTGCCGCCGTCGCCCTTGTCGCCGACCTTCTGCTTGCCGAAGACCTGCTCGTCGCTCAGCCGGTTCGAATTGCTGTCGAAGGATCGGCCGATGCTCCACACGTAGAGTCCGATGCCGAGCACGCCGAGGATGACGATGATGAGCAGGATGACGAGGACTTTGCGCCACACGCGTTTCTTCTTCCGCGGTCGCTGCTGTTCCTCGTGCTGGTTGTCGAAGAGATCATCGAAGGTGGTGTTGTCCGTCATCGGCACTCCGGGATTCGGGCGGTCGGCGCAATGCGCCGGGAGAAAGTGGGCAATCTCGCTTATTGTATAGCTTTTGTTACATACCCAGGCGCACTTCGACGGCGCTCCCCCGCCGAGGTGAGAGGACTCACCAGGAATGGCACGGATCTGTATGGTCGGCGCGGGGGCGGGCTGGGTAGACTTCTCTGGTGTTCAACAACTATCGGGAAATCCTATCGCTTCCCGGTGCGCTCAAGTTCTCCTTGGCCGGTCTCGTCGCCCGCATGCCCATCGCAGTCCTGGGATTGGGAATCGTCCTCTTCATCCAGGGCGTGAGCGGATCATACGGTCTGGCGGGCATCGTCACCGCCGTGTACATGATCGTCCAAGCGCTTGCCGGCCCCGGAATCGCACGCCTCGTCGACCGCCACGGCCAGGCAAGGGTCATGGTGCCCATCGTCATCACCCACCTGGCCTCACTGACGCTGCTCATCTTCTCCGTCTATCTCGACTGGTGGGTCGGCTTCGTGTTCATCTTCGCCGGCATCGGCGGCGCCACTGTCGGCTCCGTCGGTTCGCTCGTGCGTTCACGCTGGTCACACATCGTCGACTCGCCGAAGAAGCTGCAGACCGCGTTCTCCTGGGAGTCCGTCGCGGATGAGCTGATGTTCGTCTCCGGACCCGTGCTCGCCACGGTGCTCGCCACAGCGGTGTGGCCGCCTGCAGGCATCATCCTCTCGATGCTCACCGTGGGCGTGGGATCGCTGCTGCTCTACGTTCAGAAGGCCACCGAACCGCCTCCCGTCGAACGCACCACCGAGGCGAAAGGTCACGTGTTCTCGAACCCGGGGATCTTCGCGATCATCATCGTCAACATCTTCCTCGGCGTGAACTTCGGTGCCATCGACGTCATCGCCGTCGCGTTCGCCGACGAACTCGGGGTGAAGTCCTCGGCCGGTGTGCTGCTGTCGTGCCTGGCGCTGGGATCCTTGCTGTCGGGCGCCCTGTACGGGGCCCGGAACTGGCAGACCGCGGTGCACCACCGCTTCGGTGTGGCCGTGACCGGCTTGGCCGTCGGCGCGTGCATGATGCTGCTCGCGCAGTCCATGGTCACCTACGGAATCATTCTCGTGGTCGTCGGCTCTGCGATCGCGCCGAGCCTCATCGGCGCGAACTCCGTGATCGAGCAGCTGGCCCCGCCGAGGCGGCTGACCGAGGCTTTCGCCTGGCTGGGCACCTCCTTGGGCTTCGGCGTCGCCTTCGGTTCGGCGATCGCTGGCAACATCATCGATGCCTTCGACGCGAAGACCGCGATGCTGCTGCCTGCCGGCTGCGCGATTCTCGGAGCTGCGATTGCGCTGTCGCTGCTCAAGCTGCTCAACCCCTCACGGTCGAGCCACGAAGTACGGCTGGAGAAAGACCGTCGCCGCGTGAAGATCGCGGAGGACTGAAGAGGCTCAGATGCGGCCCCGACTGCCGGGCGACCGGCAGGGTTCAGGGACAGCTTGAGCGGGGTGCTTCGCTGCGACGGCGAGAAGCACCCTCAGACAGCTCGTCGCCGCAGCAGGAGCACGCCGTCTTTGACCACGGCCGTCTCCTTACCGTCTGGACCGGCCGTCTCACGCGGACGGACCTCCTCGATCACGATCTCCCATTCGGCTTCGTCAAGCGCCAAAGCAGCGAGCTCGGCCGTCGGGGTCAGCAGGTGGCTGAGTTCGTCCTGCAGCGCGGGGTCCCTTGGGTCGTCGGTCTCGTAATAGCGCAGCACCCAGGGCGGAATGTCCTCAGGATCATCAAACACATGAGAGACGATGAGCAGGTGCCCACCGGGTTGCAGCCGCTTGGCCGCACGGCGAAGGATCTCGGTCCTCGGCATCTCAGGAGTCGAGTGGAAGAACGATGCGGTCACGAGGTCGAAGGTCTCCTCGGTCGTCCACGTGGACAGGTCGTGGCTGATCCAGGTGATCGCCTCGGCGACTCCGGACTCCCGAGCACTGTCGGCACCGCGTTCGATCGCCGTTGTCGAGACATCGACAGCGGTGACATGCCACCCCTGAGTGGCCAACCAGACGGCGTCACCGCCCTCTCCGCAGCCGAGCTCGAGCGCGGCAGCGCCATGGTCGGCACCCAGCGTCGCGACCACCTCGGCGGTGGAGGCGTTCGCCCGTCCCGACCATCGTTGGGCACTTTCGGCGTACAGGGCCTCCCAGTACTCCTCAGGCGACTCATTCGCTGGCGATGCCGTGCCCTGCACGTCCGTGCCCTGCACGTCCGCCTTCTGCCCGTCCGTGCCCTGTACGTCTGCCTTTGGCACGTCTGTCTTCTGCACCTCGGCGTTGTTCGCGTCTCCGGCGTGTTCGTCAGCGTGCCCGGATGAGGCTCGGTCGAAGTCCTCGCTCACCAACGCCATGTTGACCATGCCGCCGGCCGTCGACCCGGCCCCGATGGAGACGGACACGTTCGCTGCGGGGTTGACGATATTGCCGACCGCCCAGACTCGCTCGTGGCTGGTCAGGCCGGCCGGGTCGACGGCGACGAAGCTGCCCATCGGGTTCTCGGCGCGGTCGAGGTCGAAAGGGGCAAGATACTCATCCTGCGGTCGTGACGACGGTGCGATGAACACCGCGTCGAGGGCGATGCTGCTGCCGTCGGCGAGGCGTGCCCCGGTCAGGCGTTCACCTTCGGTGAGGACCTCGGCCACCGGTGAGTCGATGAGTCTCACGCCCCGTGAGCGCAGGCGCGCAGCAACGTCTGGGCTGATGGCTCCGCAGTCGGCGGTGAAGAAGGTCACCTGGTCACTCCACTGCCGGATCAGTTCAGCTTGGTGCAGCGAAATCGCAGACGTGCCGAGCACGGCGAGACGCTGCCCGCGCACCTCCCACCCGTGGCAGTACGGGCAATGCAGGACGCCGGCGCCCCACTGCTGCGTCAGTCCCGGAATCTCGGGCAGCTCGTCGACGAGACCACTCGCTGCGATGAGGGCGCGCGTCGTGGCCGTACTGCCATCTGCAAAGGTCACGGCGAGTCCATCATCGACCTCTGCGACAGTCTCGACTGCCCCCGGGCGGATCGTGACATCGTAGGCGCTCACCTCTTCTCGTCCGCGCCGCAGCAGCTCGCTGGGGTCGACCCCGTCGCTTCCGAGCATGCCGTGCATATGCGCGGCAAAGCGGTTGCGCGGCTCGCCGACATCGACCACCAGCACCTGCCTGCGCGCGCGTCCCAAGGTCAGTGCCGCCGACAAGCCGGCGACGCCTCCTCCAACGATGATGACTTCCCAGTGTTCGCTCATGCTTTCATGGTCAGCTCAGACCTTGCCCGTGCGCAATGCTTCTTGCACATTTGGCAAGACAAGGAGTCGGAGACCACCGCATCCGGGAGATTCAGGGACGGACATGACTGAGGAACTCAAACACATCGGGCCGCGTTTGCGCGCACTGCGCAATGATCGAGACTGGACACTCGACGAGGTGGCCACTCGCGCCGGCATCTCACCGAGCACCCTCTCACGCCTGGAATCCGGAAAGAGACAAGCCAGTCTCGAGCTGCTCCTCCCCCTCACTCGTCAGTTCGGCATCAGCATCGACGATCTCGTGACTCCGAAGGCTGCCGACCCTCGGGTTCGCCGCCGAGCCATCCGCAGGAACGGCATGGTCATCACGCCCCTCGCACCAGAGGGCTCTCCCGTCGCCACCTACAGGATCACCTACCCGCCCGTCGCCACTCCCCCGGAGCCGCAGGTCCACGACGGCTTTGAATGGCTCTACGTCATCTCTGGGCGACTGCGCCTGCTCCTCGGCAGTCAGGATCTCGTCCTCACCAACGGGGAGGCCGCCGAATTCGACACCCGCATCCCGCACAGCATCTGCGCAGCAGGCAAGCGCTCGGCCCAGGTGCTGAGCATCTTCAACAATGAGGGAATTCGCATGCACACGCACGCCCCCGGCGATGACATGCACACGCACTCCCCCGGTGACGATACGAATCCCTGATCCGGCGCCCGCCATCGTCGCTGAGGCCGCGACGAGCACCCATCACCCACCGTTCGCGGCACACCCTCGCGGCCGCGTCACTTCATACCCGCCTGATCACCCATCACCGCGAGCGTGAAAACGCCCTGATGCACCGCGGTGTTTTCGCGTCAACGAGAGGTTATGCGCAAAGACCGCCGCGAAATGCCCGGTACGCGGCACGGAACGCCAGAACCACCTCGGCGATGTCAAAGATCATTGACACCATAATGTCAACCATGCTTCACTTTGAAATGTAAAACGAAGTTGACACCAAGGAGCCCCATGGAAGTACAGACCTCGAACCTCAAACAGGTTCGCAAGGCATCCGGGCTCACCCAAGCCCAACTGGCACAACTGACCGGAGTATCACGGCAGACGATCATCGCCACAGAAAAGGGCGACTACGCCCCAAGCGTCTACCTGGCCATACGGATCAGCCGCACGCTGAACACCACTGTCGAAGAGATCTTCTCACTGCAGGAGGAAGCCCCATGAGCAACATCAGCAACAAGAAGCATCGCGGCAACGAACTCGCCGACAAGATCGCCGGCTTCAACGACCCGTCCATGGGCGATGAACGCGAGCGCGACGTCATCCTGCGCGCGTATACGTTGGGGGCAGTCGTCTCCACCTACGTGTTCTTCGCGCTCGGCCTCATCTTCGCCGTTCTCGGCGCGGGAGTGTGGAGCGCGTTCATCATCCTCGGCTCCATCGCGACCAGCAGCGTCGTTTCGGGCTACTGCAAGCGCGAGAATGTGGATAAGGGGTATCCATTTAAATCCCGAAACCGGGATCCTGGTACCGAGGTAGGCTGAACAGACGAATAGAGGGCTCCCGCGCTGCGCCAACAGCCGGGAGCGTGGACATACACCAGGAAGGGGTGTACGT
>NZ_RHFH01000022.1 GCF_004745075.1 Brevibacterium sp. S111 | reverse complement strand
CTGTTCGACCGTGTGATTGTCTCACCAGAAAAATAATGTTTCTGGCATCACAACTTGTTCAAACAAACACGCTATTGGATTCTCAAACCACAAACACTCACCCATCACCACAACCCAACAAAAAGGGGCGTGTTCACTGGGGGCATCAGTTTCATTTATCGTCACCCACCCGATCCCCAACCACCGTGACAAACCGTGTTTGTCCTGGTCAGGCCCGGTGGAAACCCTGTCTTTCAGACTGTGTTTCCGGCGGGGCAACGAGATATAACTCTAGACCAGGCAAACCCGTCCACGCAAATCCAAACCCGCCATTCCCCACGTGACACCCACCACACGGACTGCCGGGGAACAGGCAGCCTTCCAGGAGCCCTGAAACAGCGGCGCTCCTGGAAGCTGGGCTTCGAGCATGGGCGCGTTCATGCGAATGCCGAGAGGGCACTGAGTCGTGCCGCGTCCAGAGCCTCGGACAGGCTCCGGCGGCGATGAGCCGCCGACAGGATCTCCACTCCCCACGGTCCCTCGTATCCGATGCTGCGCAGTGCCTGGATGAAGCCGGCGACGTCCTGGACTCCGTCTCCGATGAGCTCACGATTGTCGCGAGTGTCTTCGAAGAGCGATCCGACGACGTCTTCCTGGGCATCACAGAGTTCGACACCGAAGACCATGTCCGTGGTCAGGCAGGCCTGCAGCTCGTCCAAAGAGGTGCCTGCCCGGAACACGTGCCAGTAGTCGACGATCAGACCGGCCGCCGGGTGGTCGACCTGGGAGATGAGTTCGGCTCCCTGCGGCATCGACGCGATCATGCCGAAGGGAAGAGGCTCGAGGGCGACCTTGGTCCCGTACGAGGCGGCTTCCTCTGCCAGGTCCCTGAGAGGGGCGACGAGAGGACGGACGTCTTTGAGAGCGGGGGCGCTGTCGGTGCCGATCTTGATGAAGGCGGCGTCGAGAGCCTGCGCGGCTTCGAGCAGTTCTTCCCAGTGTCCGCGCCAACCTTCGCTCGGGTGCTTCCACCATCCTGAGCACAGTTCGACTTCGACGTGCTGCAGGCCGGATCCGGTGATCTCGTCGGCAAGAGTGTCGTAGCCGATGGTGTCCCGGATGGCTCGCAGGTCATCGAGGACGAAGCCGAGCCCCATCCAGCCGGTCGCGGCGATCTGACGAACCCGCTCGATCGGATCCAGCGGGCTCCGCTCGCTGCTGCGCATCGGAGCCGCGTCGCCGGCGCTGGTCCAGCAGGTGGCTATCAGTTCCGGTTCGATCATCATTCGTCACGCAGCTTCTTCCATGCCCCGAAGCGGTATGCCAGGCCCGATTCGATGCCCTCTTCCATCTTCTCCAACGATATTCCCCGCGTCTCGGGAACCTGAGTCGCAATGAAGATCAAGGCGAGTACTCCGACTGCGGCGAAGAGGAAGAAGACACCGGAGATCCCGATCCCTGCCACCAGCGATGGGAACACGAGAGCGATGGCACCATTCATGCCCCAACCGAACAGCTGCGAGATTCCGATGCCCACACCGCGCATCGGCAGCGGGAACACCTCCGCCAGCCAGACCCACACAGCGACATTGAGGAAGGACTGCATCGAGGCGACGAATCCGACGATGAGGGCGAGGATCACCCATGCGCGCAGCGGGTTGTCCTCGGACATGAACTTGGAGCACAGACCGATGAGCAGGTGGAAGGTCGTCGTCAGGGACAGACCGGTGATGAAGGTCGTGCGTCGGTCGACACGGTCCATCATGTAGAGGGCGAAGAGTCCGCCCAACACAGCGACGACACCGGGAGCGATGTTCGCGATGAGTGCGGCGTTGGCGGCGAACCCTGACTGGATGAGGACGATCTGCCCGTAGTACATGATCGAGTTGATTCCGGTGAGCTGCTGGCAGACCGCCACGCCCATGCCGACAAGCACGATCCGGATCAGCCATTTGTTGAACACGAACTTCCGGTAGCCGACTCGACGATCTCCGGTTGAGGCTTCCGCCACCTCTTCGACGGATCCCAGCTCCGCACGTGCCCTCTCTTCGGTGCGCACCGTCATCAGGACAGCGAGAGCCTCGTCGTGGCGGTTGTGTTCGACCAGCCACCTCGGCGATTCGGGCATCCGGAGCATGCCGATGAACAGGCAGACCGCGGGTATTGCGCAGATGGCGAACATGACCCGCCAGATCCCGTCGATATGTCCCCAGACGTTGCCGATGATGGCATTGACGACGAAGGCGGCAAGCTGTCCGCTGACGATCGCGACTTCGTTTCGTCCGCTGATGGATCCGCGGATTTCGTGTGGAGCGAGTTCGGACAGGTACACCGGGACGACGATGGAGGCACCGCCGACGGCCAGGCCGAGCATGATCCGACCGATGACCAGCACAGACACGTTAGGGGCGAAGACGGCAACCAGCGTGCCGAGGAAGAACAACATCGCCAGGACTATGATCGTTCGACGTCGTCCGACCATGTCGCAGATCTTGCCGCAGGAAACGGCGCCGACAGCGGCAGCGAAGACGAGCGAACTCGTCACGACACCTTCGCTGACTGCAGTCAGTCCGAGTTCTTCGGACATGGGGCGCAGCGCCCCGTTGATGACACCGGTGTCATAGCCGAACAGGAGCCCTCCGAAGCAGGCAACGATAGAGATGAGTCCTATCCGTTTGCGATGGGCTCCGGTCTTGGGCATCACCGGCAGTGCTGAGTCTTTGACGATTGGTGACTCTGTTGAATTGGCAACCACGATGGTCTCCTAACAAATATGCATCGTTGCACTCTGATATGCGTTGCCGCATTGGGTTGGGTTCAGGGTCAGGCGGTCAGATCGACCTGGACGACCCGTCCTTCTGCCGCGGATGTCTGGGCCGCATTGGCCAGGATCAGCGCTGCTCGGCCATCAGCGAAGGACGAGCAGCGTGACTCCTCTCCGCGGACGAGCTGACAGAATTCGCGCAGCTCTTCGACGTAGGCGTCGGAGTATCGCTCGAGGAAGAAGTGCTGATAGGGCGAGGTGGTCTTCACCGCAGTCGCGTTCGAGTAGCTGACCAGACTCGTCCCCGCGTTCCCGACTTCGAGCATGCCCTGGCCGCCGAAGATCTCGATCCTCTGGTCGTAGCCGATCGCGCTGTGCCGTGAGTTCGTGATGGAGATCTGGACCCCGGTCGAGGTCCTCATCGTCACCATCGCGGTGTCGAAGTCGGAAGTCTCCTTGGCTCCGTCGTCGAACAGCTGTGAGCCGGTCGCGAAGACCTCGACGATGTCAGGGGCGAAATAGCGTGCCATATCGAAGTCGTGAATCGTCTGGTCTCGGAACATGCCGCCGGTCGTCCGGAGGTTCTCGACGCTTGGTGGGGCGGGGTCGCGGCTGATGATCGACAGCTGCTCGAGGTCTCCGACCTCACCGGCGATGAGGCGTTCTCGAGCGAGTGAGAAGTCACGGTCGAATCGGCGGTTGAAACCGACGGCGAAGGGAACGCCGGAATTCTCGACCAGTGGCGCCAGTTCGTCGACGCGGGCGATGTCGAGGTCGATCGGCTTCTCGCAGAGCACCGGGATTCCGGCTTCGATGGCCTTCTTGATGAGATCGGCGTGGGTCGACGTCGGTGAGGCGATGACCACTGCATCGAGCTCACCCGAAGCGAAGGCTTCGTCGGGGTCGCCTGTTGCGCGGGCGCCGTTTTCCTCAGCGATCGCTTCGGCTCCGGCGACATAGGGGTCGATCACCCAGGTCAGGGTGGTTTCGGGAAGTGCCGCGATGTTGACGGCATGGACTTTGCCGATGCGGCCGGTCCCGATGAGACCGATGCGCAGTTGTTCATTCGTCATTGAACTTCTCTCCTCGTTCGAAATTCGCGTTGAGTCAATGTGGGTTTGTGCGGTGTCGCGGCTTGAGCGCTCACGCGGTGATTTCGTCCAATCGGACGGGTCGGCCGCGCCGCACCGATTCCTCGGCTGCCAACGCCAATTTCGCTGCGACGATGCCGTCGGACGGCAGGGTCAGCGAGGTGGCATCGCCGTTGATGACGGCCAGGAAATGTCGGACTTCGCGTCTGAAGGCCGGTTCGAACCGTTCGATGAAGTCGGCGTAGGTCGACTCCGGTGGGGCGACTCCCGGTTCGGTCGAGGTGACCGGCGAGTGTGAGTCGATGCCGGCTGCGAACGCCGCATCGCTGCCGTAGACGACGGTGTTGACGTCCTGGCCGGAGGCGATGTTGCGGGCACCGCTGATGAGCGCCTGCACTCCCGATTCGAAGGTGATCACGGCTGTGGCCGTATCCAGGTCGCCGCTGTCCGCATAGGCCTGCTCGTCGAGCACCCCGCCCGAGGCGAAGATCGATACGGGTGCCTCACCCATGAGCCAGGGGATCGTGTCGAACTCGTGGATGAGCAGGTCGCGCCACACCCCTCCCGAGGTGGGGATGAATTCCGGATCGACATGGAAGTGATCATGTCCGGCCGAGTGGATGACTCGGATGGTTCCCATCTCACCGCTGTGGATCCGTTCTCTGAGGGTCTGGAACCCTTCGTCGTACCTGCGGTGGTAGGCGACCATGATGGGCACGTCGAGCGCTTCGAACTCCGCGGACAGGGCCGCGGTCTCTTCGAGCTTGAGTCCGATCGGCTTCTCGACGAGAACCGGGACCCCAGCGGTCAGTGCTGTCCGAGCGAGATCGGGGTGGGTGTGCGTCGAACTGGCGATGATGACACCGTCGAGTCCGTCGGTCCAGTCCTCGGTGAGCAGCACTGTGCTGATGACCGGGCGGTTGACGGGACCTGCGGGGGCGTGAGCACCTCGAAGGTCCGGCCCCGCGTCCGGGGCCAGCTCCGACTGCAGCTGCGCTTTGGCGTCTTCGAGCTTGCCTGCGGTGCGGCCGATGAGCACGAGCTCGTCGACCCCGTCTTCCTGCGCGATGTTGCGAGCGTGCATCCGTCCGATCCGGCCGAGGCCGACGACGCCGATCCGTGTGCTCATCGGTTCTCCTCGATGATCTGCTTGAGATAGCTGAGGCTGGCGCGAGCCTGGTCGATCGGTCCGGAGCCGGGCGCCGGTTCGTCGGCGACGACGGTGTCCTGTTCGAGGGTGAACCAGCCGTCGAATCCGGCGCGGATGAGAGTGCCGACGATCGAGTCGATGTCGATGTCTCCCTGGCCGAGCGGCTGGTACATTCCGTCGACGACGGCATCGTAGTAGGTTTGTTCGCCGGCCTGGACACTGCGTGCACGGTCGAGCGCGACATCCTTGAGGTGTGCGTGGGAGATGCGTCCCGTGTGCTTCTGCACGAATTCGACCGGGTCCACTCCGCCGATGAACATGTGTCCGGTGTCGAAGCAGAAGTCGACGTCGGTGCCGTTGAGAATGTGGTCGACGTCGTCCTGGGTTTCGACCATGGTTCCCACATGCGAATGCAGGCTGACGGTGACTCCCTGGGCTTTTGCGGCTTCGAGGATGCGGTCGATGTTGCGGTAGACGGTCTTCCATCCGGCCTCATCGAGTTCAGGGCGCTTGGCATCGTAGCCGTCGACGCCCGTCGCTGCTGCCAGGACGAGGGTGTCCGCACCGGCTGCGGTGTAGGCTTCCAGTTCGCGCTCGATCCCGGGCAGCGGATCATGGTCGGGGTCGTGGATGATGGCCGGGTAGAACCCTCCGACGGCCTGCATCGAGTGCTTCTTCAGGGTTTCGGCCCTGCCTGCGGCGTCGTCGGGAAGGAACCCCTCGGGGCCGAATTCCGTAGCGTCGAAGCCGAGTTCCTGCATTTCGGTGAGGACCCGTTCAGGGCTCAGCTGGTATCCCCAGTCAGGGACTTCGCAGACTCCCCAGGAGATGGGGGCCGCGGCGATTTTGACGTTGCTCACCTTGGGTCTCCTTTGCTTGCGGCTGCAGGTGCAGCCGGCGAATCCACTTCGTTGACCGCTGCGCCCGGGCGCCCGCCTTTGAGGACTGCGTCCACGGCACGGGCGGCGGCGACGAAGGTGGCATGGCTGGCTTTTGCGCTGAGCCCCATCACATGAGGAGTCAGCACTGTGCGGGGGTGCTGGTACAGGGGGTGCGGCCGAGGCGGCTCGGATTCGAACGAGTCGAGTCCGACGCCCCCGAGTTTGCCGGACTCGAGTCCCGACAGAGCGGCGTCCTCGTCGACGAGTCCTCCGCGGCTGGTGTTGATGAGGATCGCTCCGTCCTTCATCAGATCGATTGTGCGGGCGTTGATCATGTGGTGGGTGCTCTCGAGGAGCGGCACGTGCAGAGTGACGATGTCCGATGCGCGCAGGATCTCGTCGACGGTGTCGACCCTATTGGCTTCGGGCACCTCGGCGACGGGGTCGTAGGCGAGGACGCTCATGCCGAAGGCCTCGGCGATCGCCTTCACCCGCCGACCGATGTTGCCGAATCCGATGATGCCCAGACTCGCTCCGTCGAGATCGCCGACCGGGACACTGGTGCGTTCCGTCCATCCCCCGGAGCGAACGATCTCCGTCAGCGGTGCCAGTGACTTCACGAGCTGAAGCATGTGAGCGAACGCGCCCTCGGCCACCGCAGTCGAGTTGACACCGGGGGTGATCGCCACGGGGATTCCACGTTCGGTGGCGGCGTCGACATCGACGTCGTCGACGCCGACGCCGGTGCGGGCGATGACCTTGAGGTTGGGCATCGAATCGAGTTCTGCGGGGCCGACCTTGACGGCAGCGCGCACGATTGCGCCCTCGGCCTTCGCGTAGTCCTCAGCTCCGGGGCTCTCGACGAAGTCGACCCCGAGTCCGAGTTCTGCTTCGACGAGGTCCTTCGGTACCGGTCCGAGTCCGATGACGGTGGTCTTCTCAGGCATCGACAGTCTCTTTCCTGTTCGAGTCGTCCGTGGTCCGTGTCGATGCCGAGGTGCCCTCGACCTGTTCGACGGTCTGCCAGGACTCGGTGGCGATCGCGCGCTCACCCGCGTAGACGACGCGGTTGGCGGCGAGGGCGTCATGGACGTCGGCGTGGGTGGATTCCTCGCCGACATGGGCGAGCAGGAACTTCTTCGCTTCGATGACCTTGAGGTCGTCGTAGCCCATCGAGGTGCCGGCGCCCGGCTGGAACTTCGAGAAGTCGCCGAAGTCCGGACCGGCCATCACACGGGTGAACCCGACATGAGGACCCTTGTGTCCGAGTGCCAGTTCGAGTTCGTTCATCCGTTCGAAGTTCCACCGCAGTGAGCCCTCGGTTCCGTAGACCTCGAGCGAGTACTCCGCGCGCGGCCCGACGCACACTCGTGAGGCTTCGAGCGAACCGACGGCGCCGGCTCCTTGAGCGTCGGGGCCGAAGTGGACGAGCAGTCCGGCGTAGTCTTCGTTCTCGACGGGTGCCATCTCTCCGCCCTCGACGACGTCGAAGTGGGTGCCGCTGCCCATCTGCTGCTTGGGGCGCTCGGTGTAGGCGGTGTTGGCCACGCCGGTGACCTTGTCGATCGGTCCGACGACGTAGTGGGCGAGGTCGGTCAGGTGTCCGAGCAGGTCTCCGAGGACACCGGAACCGGCGAGTCCGCGGATGAAGCGCCAGGACAGAGCGCCGTTCGGCTCGGCCGAGTAGTCGGCGAAGAATGCGCCCCGCACGTTCGTGATGCGTCCGAGCTTGCCTTCGGCGATGATCTTCCTCGCGTATTCGATGGCCGGGGCGTTGCGGTAGTTGAAGCCGACAGCGGTGACGACTTCCGCGGCATCGGCCGCGTTGACCACGGATTCCGTCTCTTCGTCGGAACGGCCGACGGGTTTCTCGATCCACAGTGATTTGCCGGCCTTGGCGACGGCGGTGCCGATCTCCTCGTGGAGGAAGTTCGGTGCGCAGACGGAGACGACGTCGACGTCCGGGTGGTTGAGAACGTCGTTGTAGTCGCTGGTCGAATTCTCGTAGCCCAGCACGTCCTGGGCGAACTGAGCGCGCTCGTCATTGGTGTCGGCGGCGATGACCAGGCGTGTTCTGATGCCGAGCTCGGGGTAGACGACGGGAACGTTGGAGTAGGCGCGGCTGTGGAGCTGCCCCATCCAGCCGACGCTGATGAGTCCGACTCCGATGGTCGTGGGGTTGTTGCTCATGGTGCTCCTTGAGTAGTCAATGGTGGGGCGGTTGGCCCCGATGTTCTGCGGCGTCAGTCGCGCAGGGTGGACACGACCGCGGCAGCGGTGTCAGCCAACAGTGTCGAATCCGAACCGACCGGCAGGAAGGTGAAGCCCTGTTCGGCTCGGGTTGTGGCCACCGCTGAGTCGGCACTGAGGATTCCGGCCGACTTTCCGTGTCTGCGTGCAGCTGCGACGACCGTGTCGAGGGCGTCGCGGAAGACCGGCGCATTGAAGTCGAGCGGCACACCGAGCGCATACGACAGATCCAGGGGCCCGACGAACAGGACGTCGACGGCGTCGAGTGCGGCGATGTCGTCCACCTCGGCGAGGGCGCCTGCTGTCTCGATCTGAACGATCGTCAGCACCTCGTCGTTGCTCGTCTCCAGCCCCGCTTTGTCCATTCCCCAGCGGAGGGAGCGGTTGTAGGTGGCCACTCCCCTGTCTCCGAGCGGTGGGTAGTGCAGGTGCGGAATGATCTCGGCCACCTCGGCGGCGGAGCTCACTCGCGGGAGCATCACTCCGGCGGCACCGGCGTCGAGGGCACGTCCGATCCTGATCCGGTCCGGGATCTCCACCCGCACCAGGGTGGCTGCCCCGTATCCGCCGGCGGCCGCTGCCGCATCACCGATCGATGCTTCGTCTCCGCCGCCGTGTTCGAGGTCGACGAGGATCCAGTCGAGTCCGGCGGCGGCCAGGACCTCGATGGCCATGGTGGAGCCGAGACCGGCGAAACTGCCGATGGTTGTCTCGCCCGCACGGATCCGTCTGGCCAGCGCGCCCTTGTCCAGCGGGGTCGGCGATGTGTTCACACGTGCCATTTCTGGTCCTCCAGACCCTTTTCGTAATCGGCGCGCAGGCCGGAGACCCATTCCTGTTCGGCGACCTCGGCGGGTGCGACATCCCAGAAGACTCCGGACCCGGGCAGGTCGACCAGCGGGATGGTCGGCACCACGATGGCCACGGGTCCGTGGACGTCGCGGGTGTCGTTGAGCGCTGCCCGGATCTCGTCGACGCTCGTGGCGCGGATGGTCTTGGCGCCGAGGCCCGAGGCGATCTCGCCGAGGTCGACGTGGAGGTAGTCGCCCGAGAGCCGGGCGGTGTCCTCTTCGTCGCGGTAGCGGAAGTCGTTGCCGAACTGCTCTCCGTACTTCATCATCTGCAGGCGGCGGATGACCTGGAAGCCGTGGTTCTCCGAGATCACGTAGGTGATGTCGAGGTGCTCCTGCGCTGCGGTGAGGATCTCGGTCGGGTTCATGAGGAAGGTCCCGTCGCCGATGAAGACCGAGACGCGGCCGGTGCTCTCGGGGTCCGCGAGCCGGACTCCGATGCCGGCGGGGATCTCGTAGCCCATGCAGGAGAAGCCGAACTCGAGGTGGCAGCGACGGTCATCGGTGGCGTCCCATACCTTGAGCAGGTCTCCCGGGGGTCCACCGGCGGCGGCGATGAGTGTGTCGCCCGGCTGTGCATGCTCCTGGAGCAGACCGATGAGCTGTCCCTGGGTGACGGTCGCGTCGGTGTCCGGGATTCCCAGTGCCGCGTGCTCCGGTGCGTGCTTGTCGAAGGCGGTGTCGGGGTCGAGTGCCTGGCTGCGCTGCGGAGCCCATTCGGCCTTCTGCGAGGCGACCTCGGCGGTCCAGTCACCGGGCACCGAGTAGTCGGAGAGCTGCTGGCTCAGGGCTTCGATTCCCAGCTTCGCGTCGGAGAGCACCGCGACGGCTCCCTGCTTGATCGCGTCGAGCTCTGCGATGTTGATCGAGACGAAGCGCACATCGGGGTTCTTGAACATCGTCTGCGATCCGGTGGCGAAGTCGGTCAGTCGTGTGCCGATGCTGACGATGACATCGGCCTGGGCGACGAGGCGGTTGGTCGCGGGGTTGCCCTCGAGTCCAATGCCGCCGAGCACCCAATCGGCGTCGGTGAGTGCTGCGCCCTTGCCGCCGAAGGTTTCGGCGACAGGGATGCCGGTGGACTCGGCGAATGCGGCCAGTGCCTCACGGGCTTCGGAGTAGTGGACACCGCCGCCGGCGATGATCAGGGGCTTCTTCGCCGAGGCGAGGACGGAGACCGCCTGTTCGATGTCGCTGGGCTGCGGAATGGTGCGACGGATCGGCCAATCCCGCTCGCGGAACAGGCTGACGGGGAAGTCGTAGGCGTGGGACTGGATGTCCTGGGGCAGGGAGAGCACGACGGCTCCGGTCTCCGCGGGGTTCGCGAGCACGCGGAACGCCTTGGGCAGCGCGGTGATCAGCTGCTCGGGGCGGGTGATCCGGTCGAAGAACGCAGAGACGGGACGGAATGCGTCATTGACGGTGAGGTTCGGGTCCTGAGGGTTCTCGAGCTCCTGGAGGACGGGGCCCTGGCGCCTGGTCGCGTAGGTGTCGCCGGGCAGCAGGAACAGCGGAAGGCGGTTGACCGTCGCCAGTGCGGCCGCGGTGACGAGGTTCATCGCTCCGGGACCGATGGAGGCGGTGACCGCGAGCGTCTGCCGCCTGCCGCTGGCCTTGGCCAGAGCACTTCCCGCGTGAGCCAGCGACTGTTCGTTGCGGCCCTGGATGAACGGGAGATCGTCGGCGTACTGCGAGAACGCCTGGCTGAAGCCGGCCACATTGCCGTGGCCGAAGATGCCGGCCGCGGCCGGGATGAACCGCTGACGGTCGTCATCGAGGACCGAGTACTGGCTGCTGAGGAACTTGACGACGGCCTGGGCCACCGTCAGTCGGATGGTCGGTTCGTGACTCATGGGTTCTCCTTCGAACGGATAGGGTGCGCCGTGACCTTCTGTGATCATGGGCGCCGAGGTTGATGTGTCGGTGTGTGTTCCGCACCGAACGCTGTCTGTGCGATCTTCTGTCCCGAAGAGTCAGGCCCAGGGGCGGCCGTGGATGACGACGGTCTTCGACTCGGTCATCTCTTCGACGGCGGCCCGCAGACCTTCCTTGCCGATTCCGCTTGCCTTGAGACCCCCGTACGGCATGAGGTCGGCCCTCCACAGCGGAGTCCAGTTGATGTGGATGTTTCCTGCATCGACCTCACGCATGTACTGGACGCCTGCGTCGACGTTGTTCGTGAAGATCCCGGCGGCGAGTCCGTAGTCGGTCGAGTTCGCCAGTTCGATGGCGGTCTTGACGTCGGGGGCGGTGGAGACGGCCACTGCGGGGCCGAAGATCTCGTCCTGCGCGATCGAGGCTTGGGGATCGACGCCGCTGAGGATTGCGGGCTCGAGCATCGCGCCGTCGCGGTCGCCTCCGAGTTCGAGGCGTGCTCCGGCGCCGACGGCTTCGCGGATGGCCCCTTCGACACGTTTGGCCTCGGACTCGGTGATGAGGGTTCCGACCGTCGTCGCGTCATCGTCGGGGTTGCCGATCCGGTGTTCCCGGACCTTGGCGCTCAGCGCATCGAGGAAGTCACCCTGAATGTCTTCGTGGACGATGACTCGCTGCACCGAGATGCAGACCTGACCGGCGTTCGTGTACCCGCCGGCGGCAACAGCACTCGCCGCGAGCTCGATATCGGCGTCGGGAAGGACGACGACGGGGGCAGACGACCCCAGTTCCAGGGACAGCTTCTTCACACTGGCGATGGAGGCCAAGTGCTCGCCGACCCCCGTGGAGCCGGTGAACGAGATCTTCCGGACGCGCTTGTCGGCGGCAAGGCGATCGCCGATGTCCCCACCGGATCCGGTGAGCACGGAGAGGACGCCCTCAGGCAGTCCGGCATCGATGAAGCATTCGGCCAGCGCCAGCGCCGTCAGCGGAGTGGTGCTTGCGGGCTTGAGGATCACCGAGTTGCCTGCGGCCAACGCCGGGGCGATCTTGTGGTTGACCAGCAGCGCCGGGTAGTTGAAGGGAGTGATCGCCACGACCACGCCGACCGGCTGGGGCAGCGTGAAGCCGACCTTGTCGAGGCCGGTGCCCGGGTTTGCGTCGAGGGGAAGCGTCTGGCCGTACAGCTGTGTGCCTTCGAACGCCGCCAGGCGGATGATCGAACCGGAGCGGCCGGCTTCTGCGCGGGCTTCGCGCAGAGTCTTGCCGTTCTCGGCCGAGAGCACCTGGGCGATCTGTTCGGTGCGCTCGTCGGCCAGAGCCGCGGCCTTGAGCAGGATCTCGCTGCGTTCGTGGGCCGGAGTCCTGCGCCAGACCTCGGCACCGCGAGAAGCGGATTCGAGGGCGGCTTCGACGTCCGCAGCACCCGCGATCGAAACCTGTCCGACGGTGCGTCCGTCGAACGGCGACACCACGTCTTTCAGCTGACCGCTTCCCTCACGAGAAGCTCGCCAGGTTCCACCGATCAGCAATTCGCTGCGCGTCATTGCGTACTCCAAACTCTTTCGACAATCTTCAAGCCTCATTTTGAACCGGTCCAATTTGAAGTTCATCGTTTTTCGTCCAAATATTTGGACCGGTTCAAAATGAGATCAATGCGAACTTAATGTGACGCCGCCGACATTGTCAAGCACTCTCTGGAAACTCAGGTTGAGATTTCGTGCTCCACGGCCCGGACGGACCCGACCCCGCTCGACTCCCCTGCCCATGTGTGATGATGAGCATATGCCGAATTCCAACAGTGACGGGTCGAGGACCGCGCGGTCGCGGCCGACGATTCGCGATGTTGCTGCGGCTGCCGGGGTGTCGAAGTCGCTGGTCTCCCTTGCCTTCAAAGAACCGCAGCGCGTCAGCGAACGCCGCCGCGAGCTGATTCTGCGCTCGGCTCAATCCCTGGGTTATCAGCCGAACTTCCTGGCCCGCTCACTCGCCGCAGACGGATCGCCGTTCGTCGGCATTCTCGTCGTCAATCTCCACAACCCGATCTTCGCCGAGATCGCCGATGCCGTCCGGTCCGAACTCGATGCGCGTGGCGAATACGGCCTGATCACCAGTGCAACGATCGCGAACGATCGGAGTCCGACCGAGCCCTACGGCCGCATCGACTCCCGGGTCATCGCAATGCTGCAGGACCTGCGGCCGAAGGCGCTGATCGTCGTCGGAACGGTCATCGAGCACGAAGCACTGTCCTCGGGCATCCCCACCGTCTACGCCAGTGCTGCTCCGAGTCCGGACTCCGGCTATTCCTCGGTGCGCATGGACGACGTCAGCGGAATCGCTCTGGTGCTCGATCACCTCCAGGGGCTCGGCCATGCACAGATCGCCTTCACCGGCGGGCAGGGCAGCGCGGTCGCGAAATCGAGGAAGACCGCCTACATCGAAGCCATGCGCTCCCGCGGCTTGGTGCCGAGAGTCCAGTCGGCCGGGTTCTCTGAGCACGACGGGTATACGGCCGCTCAGCAGCTTCTGCGATCGAGCACGCCGCCGACCGCCATCGTCTCGGTCAACGACATCTCCGCCATCGGAGTCCTGGCCGCCGCCGACGAGGCAGGAGTGCGCGTACCCGATCAGCTCGCGATCGTCGGCTTCGACAACATCTCTCTGTCCGGCCTCGAACGGATCTCCCTGACCTCTGTCGATCCGCAGAACCAGCTGATCGGGCGGCTGTCGGCCCAAGCGGTCTTCGACATCCTCGCCGACCCAGAGGCCCCCCGCCGGGAGAACCTCATCACCCCATCACTTGTGGTTCGGCGATCAACGGTTGCGAAGCCGTCGTCGGGATCGACGTCGCCATCGGGATGAAGCCTCTGCCGAGGGCGAGCGCTGACAGAGTCTGAGGTCGGTTCCGGGCACCGCCCACCTCAGCCGGCAACCGCGTCCGCGCCGACTCCTGCGTCCGCGCACTCGGTGCAGTAGGGCTGCAGTCCCTTGTCCGTGCATTCCTCGCACCGCAGATACTGCTTGCGGCACTCGAGGTTCGCACAGTTGACGAACACCGGAGTGTTCGCTTCGCAGTTCACGCAGTGCCCGATCGATTCGACATTGTCACCGAACTCGACGTGCATGCGCTTGTCGAAGACGTAGAGCGAACCGTCCCAGTAACCGGAGCTGCCGAAGGTCTCGCCGTAGCGGACGATGCCGCCGTCGAGCTGGTAGACCTCTTCGAAACCGCGGTTCTTCATCAGCACCGACAGGACTTCGCAGCGGATTCCGCCGGTGCAGTAGGTGACGACCGGTTTGTCCTTGAGATCGTCGTACTTGCCGGACTCGATCTCCGCGATGAAGTCGCGGGTGGCGTCCGTGTCGGGGACGACGGCGTCGCGGAACTTCCCGATCTGCGCTTCCATCGCATTGCGGCCGTCGAAGAAGATAACATCGTCGCCGCGTTCGTCGAGCAGCTTGTGCAGGGCACCGGGTTTGAGATGCTGCCCGCCGCCTCGGACACCATTCTCGGTGACAGTGATTTCGTCAGCGGTGCCGAAGGTGACGAGCTCCGAACGCACCTTCACACTCAGACGCGGGAAGTCATCGCCCTCACCGTTGGACCACTTGATGTCGGCCTTCTTGAACGGGGCATAGGACTTCGTCGCCCGCACGTACTGCTTGACGTCGAAGATGTCCCCGCCGATGGTGGCGTTGATGCCGTCCTTCGACACGATCACCCGCCCCTTGAGGCCGAGACTCTCGGCAAGGGTATGCTGCCACAGCTTGACCGCTTCGGGGTCGGCCAGCGGAGTGAAGACATAGAACAGGACGATCTTGGGAGTTGCCATGACTCCCATTCTAAGGCGGCGCAGGCCACCGTCCTCGCCGAGGTGGGATCACCGGAACGATCCCCTCCGCGTCGCCGCGGCGGGCCGCCGGAGTCATCACTGCGACCTCGCCGAGGCGACCCAACGTGGACTCGCTTCACGGCCCTGGTCGGGACACGGCTAAGATTGGCCGTGAGTGCCGTGTCGTATGAAAGGGCCCCGAAGAGGACATGACGTCAAACCTCAGCTCTGCGGATTCCACGCAGGTCGATTCCCCGCAGAATGCTTCGAAGAAGGTCAAGGAGACGGTCGAGTTCGCTGCGGCGAATCCCGACGTCGAACAGCCTTTCGCCGATCTCGGTCTCACGGCCGACGAATACGAGCAGATCAAGACGATCCTCGGACGTCGCCCCACCTCGGCGGAGCTGGCCATGTACTCGGTGATGTGGTCCGAGCACTGCTCGTACAAGTCCTCGAAGGTCCACTTGTCGAAGTTCGGTGACAAGGTCACCGAGGACATGAAGAAGCACCTGCTCGTGGGCATCGGCGAGAACGCCGGGGTCGTCGACATCGGCGACGGCTGGGCCGTGACCTTCAAGGTCGAATCCCACAACCACCCCAGCTATGTCGAGCCCCACCAGGGCGCGGCCACAGGTGTCGGCGGCATCGTCCGCGACATCATCTCCATGGGTGCCCGCCCGGTCGCCGTGATGGATCAGCTGCGCTTCGGTGCCATCGATCACCCCGACACCGCCCGCGTCGTCCACGGTGTGGTCGCCGGCATCAGCAACTACGGCAACTCCCTCGGGCTGCCGAACATCGGCGGAGAAACCGTCTTCGACTCCGTCTACCAGGCGAACCCGTTGGTCAACGCTCTGGCCGTGGGTGTCATGCGGCATGAGGACATCCGCCTGGCCAATGCGTCGGGACTCGGCAACAAGGTCGTGCTCTTCGGTGCGCGCACCGGTGGCGACGGCATCGGCGGTGCCTCGATCCTCGCTTCGGAGTCCTTCGACGACACGAAGCCCTCGAAGCGCCCGGCCGTGCAGGTCGGTGACCCCTTCGCGGAGAAGGTGCTCATCGAATGCTGCCTCGAACTCTTCCGCGCCGGCGTCGTCGAAGGCATTCAGGACCTCGGCGCTGCCGGCATCTCCTGCGCCACCTCGGAGCTGGCGTCCAACGGTGACGGCGGAATGCACATCGCGCTCGACGATGTGCTGCTGCGCGATGAGACCCTCACACCTGAGGAGATCCTCATGTCGGAGTCGCAGGAGCGGATGATGGCCGTCGTCCGTCCCGACCGCCTCGAGGAGTTCCTCGCCATCGTCGGCAAGTGGGAGGTCGAGACCTCCGTGCTCGGCGAGGTCACCGCCTCCGACCGTCTCGTCATCGAATGGCACGGCGACGTCATCGTCGATGTGCCTCCGCGCTCGGTCGCCCACGACGGCCCCGTCTACAACCGTCCGTTCACTCAGCCGTCATGGACCGCCGAGGTGGCTGCGAACACCGTCGACAACGCCGGGCTGAAGAAGCCGGAGACCGACGAGGAGCTGCGCTCGACCGTGCTCGAGCTCGCGGGTTCGCCGAACCTCGCTTCGAAGTCATGGATCACATCGCAGTACGACAAGTACGTCCAGGGCAATACTGCGCTGGCCTACCCGGATGATGCCGGTGTCGTCCGCGTCGATGAGGAGACCGGACTCGGTGTGGCCATCGCCACCGACGCCAACGGTCGCTACAGCTTCCTCGACCCGGCGCGCGGTGCCCAGCTGGCCCTGGCCGAGGCCTACCGCAACGTCTCGACTTCCGGTGCCATCCCCCGTGCGGTCACCGACTGCCTGAATTTCGGATCCCCGGAGGACCCGGAGATCATGTGGCAGTTCGCGCAGTCCGTCGAGGCACTGGCCGATGCCTGCCAGGACATGAGCATCCCCGTCACCGGAGGAAATGTCTCCCTCTACAACCAGACCGGCGGTGTGGCCATCCACCCGACCCCGGTCGTCGGTGTGCTCGGCGTCTTCGACGACGTCACCCGCGCCACCCCCAGCGGGTGGAAGGAACCGGGCCAGACCATCTACCTGCTCGGCACCACCGAGGATGAGCTCGACGGATCGGCGTGGGCCGACGTCACGGCCGGCCACCTCGGCGGAGTCCCTCCGCAGTACAAGCCGGAGGCGGAGAAGGAGCTCAGCGAGATCCTCATCAACTGCTCGCGCGACGGCATGATCGATGCCGCGCACGATCTGTCGCAGGGTGGCCTGTCGCAGGCGCTCGTCGAGTCCAGCCTGCGCTGCGGCACGGGTGCCCGGATCTGGCTCGACGAAGTCTGCGAACGTGACGGCGTCGACGTGTTCACCGCACTGTTCTCCGAGTCCTCGGCACGTGCGATCGTCGCCGTCCCGCGCTCGGAGGAGGTCCGGTTCAAGGACATGTGCACCGCCCGCCGGTTCCCGTTCGTGCGCATCGGCATGACCGATGCCGGCGACCCGGAGCCGAGCCTCGACATCGTCGACCACTTCTCGATCGGCCTCGACGAGCTCGGTCGCGTGTACGAAGACACTCTGCGCAATCGCTTCGGCGGAAGCGTCGCCGCAGTGACCGAGACCGCGGTCTGAGAAGCGCCGTGTAGTCGCGACAAGCGCCGTTTAATTCACAGAGTCGGGCCACCACGGCCCGGTCGCTCACCGAGAGGACCACTTCGCTTCGAGAGTGCCAGTTGCAACTGGTCCGCTCGAAGCGAAGTGGTCCTCTCGGCGTTTGGCGGGCGCGGGTGGCGCGAGGTCGGCGGGCGCCAGGGACCGTGGCACGAGCCTGCGCTCCGTCGCGGATGCTCGTGATCCGACGAGGCCGTCGGCTCGTAAACGGCCGGTGACGCTATTCCTCTCTCGGGGTCGGACGATCAGGTGAGTCCTGTGTCGGGTGATCAGGCGAGTCCTGCTTCCGACCTCGACCCCAGCGCTTGCGGATCGGGCCGACGAGCGCCCACATCACTGCAGTCGAAACGGCCACGACGATCCAGTAGATCAGCCAGAAGGAGTCGGCCCAACCGGCGAGGGCTATGCCGATCGCCAAGAGGACCACAGTGATGCCCGACGCGATGAGACAGCGACACAGATAGGCCAGATCCGTGCGTATCGGCACTGGAGGCAGCTGCTCCTCGGACAGACCTGTGTGCCTGCGTGCGAACCGCCTGTCGAAGCGAGCGATGATCTCGGGGCCGAAGACGATCGAGAACCCGACGTAGAACGCAGCCAGTCCATGACTGAAGTCCGAGCGTGCACCGCCGGCCAGATCGACATAGGTCAGCGCGATGATCGCGAGGTCGACGACAGGCGTGGCGAGGAGCAGCCCGGCCGAGGTCACCCTCCAGCCGAGCAGGTACCGTGACGAGACTCCGGCGAGCAGCAGGACCCAGAACAGGACCTCGCCGCCGAGGATGTAGCCGACCACAGCGCCCCTCTCCTTCTGCTCGGCTGCCCTTTCTCACCGATTCCAAACGTGGAGGACCATCAGTCTTTGCTATTCGACCGTACCAAGATGGAAGTGGCGGCGACCGGCACGTGACCCAACATGACGGCGCCCATGCATGCGTCACCACTGATGTGATTGTCTGAAACGGAACGATACGGCTGATATGCCACCGCACAACCTGAGGAGAGTCACCCATGGCCACGATCCGCACTTCGCACGCCGGATCCTTACCCCGCACCCCTGAGCTCATCGAGGCCAACAAGGTCAAGCACGCTCAGACCGCAGCCCGCCTCGGCGGCGAGACGGTCTCCGACACCGAGGCCCAGGAGTTCGACGAACTCCTCGCCGCCAGCGTCGTTGATCTCGTCAAGCGCCAGAAGGATCTGGGCATCACCCTGCCCAATGACGGCGAATACGGTCACGCAATGGCCTCCGACCTCGACTACGGCGCCTGGTGGCACTATTCCTTCGCCCGCACCGGCGGACTCGAACTCCACGACCGCAACATCTTCGAAGAGCCGGCCAACCGTTCGACTCCCGGCAACATCGTGCTCACGAGCTTCTCCGATCGGCGCGATCGCAACCTCTTCCCGAACGTCTACGCGGACGCCAACGCCGGCACCGACACCGGAGCACAGCCGCAGTTCCCCAAGGCGACGGGACCCATCAGCTACATCGGCCAGAAGGCCGTCGCTCAGGACATCGCGAATCTCAAGGCCGGCCTCGCCGCCGTAGGCTACGACGAGCGCGACGGCTACATCAACGCGCTCTCCCCCGGCTCGGCCTCACGCGTGGCCAACGAGTACTACAAGACCGATGAGGAATTCATCTGGGCCTGGGCCGATGTTCTGCGCGAGGAGTACCTCGCCATCACCGAGGCGGGCCTGACCGTCCAGATCGACGACCCCTCACTGGCGGAGAACTTCGACCAGATCAACCCCGAACCGTCCTTCCACGACTACCGGGCGTTCATCCAGGTCCGCATCGACGCCCTCAACCACGCCCTGCGCGGCATCGATCCGGCCCAGGTCCGCATCCACACCTGCTGGGGCTCCTGGCACGGACCGCATGTCACGGACCTGCCGTTCGCCGAGATCGTCGATCAGGTGCTGTCGATCAACGCCGCCGGCATCACCTTCGAGGCGGCCAACGTCCGCCACGAGCACGAGTGGAAGATCTGGGAGGAGACGAAGCTGCCCGAGGGCAAGTACATCATCCCCGGCATCGTCTCCCATGCGACGAACGTCGTCGAGCACCCCGAGCTCGTCGCCGAGCGCATCGGCCGCTTCGCCAAGCTCGTCGGGCCGGAGAACGTCGTGGCCTCGACCGACTGCGGTCTCGGTGGACGCATCCACCCGGAGATCGCGGTTGCGAAGCTGCAGTCCCTGACCGAAGGCGCGCAGATCGCTTCGCAGCGCTTCTGATCCGCGTGCGTCCGGTCCCCTCCGCCGATCCTTTTCGAACGGCGGAGGGGATCGCCGCATTCACCCGCGGCTCATTCGGCACCCGCCGAGGCGACCCCAACGGCCACACCCAGGCAACGCCACCGGGGCAGCACCGACGCGACTCGATAGGCTCGAACAATGACACCGCCACATCATCGATCGGAGTCCGACCCCAGAGCGTTCGGATTCGCAGCCGTGATGCTCTGCGTCCTCCTCGCCACGATCTTCGTCTTCGCACCGAATACCGTCCCCGGTCATATCGGCTCGAACGGAACCATCGGATCCTGGTCGTCGAAGGCCCTGGTGCTCACCGCGGTCATTCCCGTCTCCCTGCTCATCTCGGTCGGCTTCATGATCCGGCCGCTATGGGAGTCCCTGCCTCTGTCTCTTGTGCAGATGCCCTTCGTCTTCTTCAAGTCGTTCTGGATCGCCGAAGGACGCACGGACTATGTCTATGCCAGGATGCTCGAGTTCCTGCGGATCCTCTCCGGCCTGTGCAGCGGCTTCTTCACGGCACTGCTGTGGATGGATCTCTGGGCAGCGGCAGGTCTGCCGGTGCCCGCTCATCTGCAGCAGTTCGTCTTCGTCTCTCTCGCGGCTGCGCTCATCGCCGCCGTCGTGCGCAACTACCGCAGCCTGCATCCCTCTCAGTGGACGCCCGAGTCGGACTGAGACTCTCGGCGGCTCAGGCTCCGGTTCCGAGCTCCTCCTCGAGGCAGTCGGCCAGCGTCGGCTGCGCGAACTGGTATCCGGTCTCCTGCAGACGTTCGGGCACCACCTTCTGATCGGCCAGCGCGAGTTCCTTGGCCCCATCGCGACCGAGGACCAGCTCGGTGACGAAGCCCGGGGTGGGCACACGGGCCGGGCGGTGGAGATGAGCGGCGAGTGCCTCCGCGAACTCCGCCTGAGTGACGAGGTCCGGTGCCACAGCATTGACCGGCCCCCGCACATAGTCGTAGAGAACAGCGTGGACGTAGGCTCGGGCCACATCATCGAGCGAGATCCACGCCAGGGCCTGTTCGCCGCTGCCCAGTTTTCCGCCCGCACCGGCGAGATACAGCGGGGCCTGGATCTTCAGCAGCCCGCCGAGGGTGGACAGCACGACCCCGGTGCGGATCGACACCCATCTCACGCCGGCTTCCTCGACGCGTGCGGCCTCGGACTCCCACTCCTGGCACACCTCGGCGAGGAATCCCTGGCCGGCCGGAGCCGATTCGTCCACGGGTTCGTCGGAGTCCGATCCGTAGTATCCGACCGCCGAGGCGCAGACGAAGACCTCCGGACGCTTGGCCTCGGGCAGGCTGAGCATGGTTTCGACCAGCAGCCGCGTCGAATCGATCCGTGAGGACCGGATCTCCTGCTTCGCGCTCTTCGTGAAGCGGGTGGCGATGGATTTCCCGCCGAGGTGGACGACCGCATCCGCCCACGCCAGGTCGCGGGGGTTGATGATGCCGAGGTCCGGATTCCAATGCACTTCGTAGGGCAGCGTCGGTGTCCGCCGTACGAGGAGACGCACGAAGTGACCGGCCGTGGAGAACAGTGCGGCCACCTGGCGGCCGATCATCCCGCTGCTGCCGGCGATGAGGATCCGCTTGCCCTTCTTCCGCGTCAGCAGGGGTGCGTTCGTGCTCTCCATGAATGAGATGTCCATGAGCATGCGTCGGTGCCGGGCCGCGAATGTCGCCTCGAGGTTGCGGATGAGAGTGCGATCGATGGCGTCGAACCCCTGCGGTGCCATGGAGAACTCGACCTGATCGTCGATCTTCGTCCCTCCGGCGACCGAGGTGAACTCATGGGTGTGCTTCCACTGGCTCAGCGGGCCCTTCTTGAGCTCGTCGACGAAGGAGAACCTCGACGGCCCCTCCGAGTGCACCGAGCTGAAGGGACGGCGGACCAGGCCGTAGCTGCCCGGAACGCTCGTTCGCACCTGTGCGACGGAGCCCGGCGAGATCGGAGGGTAGCTCTCCTCGACGATCTCCTGCGCCCAGTGCGGCGACAGCCGGGTCAGCGCTCCCGGCTGGGCGTGCCAGAGATAGGTCGTCTCCGCCGACAGCGGAACTTCAGATGTCCACTCGAACTTCGTCATGACGTCCCTCCTGCTTGAGATGATGCCACTCGATCCTGAGAGTGTGAGGCACAACTCGCCCAAGTGAAGATGAATTGTCACCGGCCGGTGGGCGATGCGCCCACCGGCCGGTGACAATGCCTGTCGTCGCTCAGCTTTCGACGGCGGGGATCTTTCCGAATCGGAACGCCGACCAGAAATCGCCGCGGACGTAGCCGTGGTTGGGTTCCGGGTCGAAGTCCCAGTGCCTCACCGTTCCGACCTTGAGCGCATCGGCAACGAGCTGCCGGCTCGACTGGCTCCCGAGCACGTGCTCCTCGAGGTGGTCGAGGTCGTAGCGGGACTCGAGCTCCTCCCGCATCGCCTGCAGCGTCTGCGCATAGGCGGGGTCCTCGGCCCGGTTGACCAGCTCATCCGGGTCGGCGGCGAGGTCGAAGAGCAGAGCCGGATCGCCCGGGCAGAGCGTGAGCTTGCAGTCTCCGCGCACAAGCGTGACCTGCGGGCGGTAGGTGCCTTCGGCGAAGTATTCGACGACGACATCCCGGTCCTCGGGTCCGAGTTCTCCCGTGGCCTCCCGCCGAGCCGACTCCAGCAGGGACGTACCCACCAGCCCTTCATCGATCGCCGAGGCGGCCCCGGCCGGCGCGTCAGCCCCACCGTCCGCAGAGGCCGCATCGCTGCCGGTGCGGGCGATCTCGAGCAGAGTGGGCGCGAGGTCGACGAGGCTGACGGGGTTGGCGTAGCGGCCGGGAGTGACCACCTCGGCGGGGCCGTTGATGATGATCGGCACCCGGGAGGACTGCTCGTAGGGCGACATCTTGAACCACAGTCCCTTCTCCCCCAGCATGTCACCGTGGTCGCTGGTGACGATGATGACCGTGTTCTTCGCCAGGTCGAGCTCTTCGAGCCGCTTCCTGATCGCCCCGACATGGTCGTCGATGTAGTTCACCGCCGCATAGTAGGCTCGGCGGGCTCGCCGCACGTCCTCGATGCCGGGCTCGCGCTGGTCGAAACCGCACATCGTGCGCAGCCGGTGGCTGTGCGGGTCCTCGGCCGCATCGGGAACCTCGGGGTGGGCGGGGTCCGGGATGTCCACCTCGGCGAATCGGTCCCAGTTGGCCTTCGGCGGTTCGTACGGATCGTGCGGGTGGATGAACGAGGTGACCATGAGGAACGGCTGGTCGGATCCGGCCGCCTGATTCGCGCGTTTGCGGTCGTTGAGGTGCCGCAGGGTCTTGAAGATCACCTCATCGTCGAAGTCCTGCTGGACGTTCGCACTCGCCGCTCCGGCGGTGAACACGGGTTCGGCTTCGTGGTACCACTGGAGCTTCTCCTCCAACGGCCGCTGCCAGTCCGGAACCATGTCGAGATCGGCCGGGTAGACATCGGTGGTCAGGCGCTGCTCGAACCCGTGGTGCTGATCAGGCCCGATGAAATGCATGCGCCCGATGAGCGCCGTGTGATAGCCGAGCTTGCGCAGCCGGTGGGCGAAGGTCGGCACCGAGGCGGCGAAGTCATCGCCGTTGTCGAGGCAGTCGACGTCCGAGGGCATCCGTCCGGTCATCATCGATGCCCGCGACGGCGCACACAGGGGCGTATTGCAGTACGCCCGATCGAAAACCGCCCCATCGGCGGCCAGAGCATCCATGTTCGGTGTCAGCGCGGCCTGATCGCCGTAAGCGCCCAAGGCCTGCGCGGCCATCTGATCGGCCTGGATGACGATGATGTTCGGGGTGGTCATGAGCGGTCCTCTCGGTGATCGGTGGTGGAGTCGGAATCGGTCGCCGAGGCAGCTCCGGACCCGGCGAGTTCCTCAGCCTCGGTGTCGGTGGGGTCATCATCGGCTGCCGCGGATCCGTCCGGATCACCGGATTCGGTATCGGCGGTCCAGCCGTCGGCCCATTCCCCGGTTTCGTAGTCGAAGCCGACCGGATCGCCGTTCTCGTCCGTGCGCTGGTACCAGCCGGTGTAGTCCTCGTGTTCGGAGTCGATGCCGCAGTTCGCGCCGTCACCGGGTTCGGTGGGAACGACCTGGAGGGCGAAGTCGTCGCCATAGGCGTCGGCACCGGCGACCACGGCATTGTCGACGGCGTTGAGCGCGTACTGCCGGCGCAGAGCCAGCGGGTCCGTGCGCAGCTCCTTGAACCACGCGACGATGATGAAGAGCATGACGATCGCAAACGGCACGGCCGTGACGATGACGAGCTGCTGGAGCCCTTCGAGCGCGCTGGCGTCGCCGAGGAGGAGCATGACCACGGCGATGCCGGACATGACCAGACCCCAGAACACGACGACCCACTTCTTCGGCTCCTGATCACCGCGGCTGGTGAGCATGCCCATGACCACCGAGGCGGAGTCCGCGGAGGTGATGAAGAAGATCGCGAGGACGACGATGACGACGAACGGCAGCCATTCGACGTAGGGCAGATTGTCGATGAGGGTGAAGAACACCTCGGGGGCTTCCATGCTGTCGTTGAAGCCCGCGGCTCCGGAACGGTACATCGAGATCGAGGTTCCGCCCATGATGCCGTAGGCGACGAAGAGCAGAGTCGAGGGGATGAAGATCGTCCCGAGGATGAACTGACGGATGGAGCGACCGCGGGAGATGCGGGCGATGAAGGTACCGACGAACGGCGACCAGGAGATCCACCAGGCCCAGTAGTACACGGTCCACAGCGACTGGAATTCCTGAGTCTCATCGCCCCAGGACAGAGACCGGCCCATCATGTCGAACATCGAGCCGAGGTATTCCATGAACGCCGACGGCAGCAGGTTGAACAGGAACAGAGTCGGTCCGAGGAACAGGACCAGAGCGACGATGCCGACGGTGAGCACGATGTTGATCGACGACAGGTAGCGGATTCCCCGGGAGACGCCGGAGACGGCCGAGATGATGAATCCGCAGGTGAGGACGAGAATGATGATGACGAGCATATTGTTCGTCATCGGTCCCGCTCCGGAGACGATGCTGACTCCGGTGCCGATCTGCATGGCCGCGATGCCCAGGGCCGCGGCGGTGCCGAAGAGCGTGGCGACGATGGCGAAGATGTCGACGAGCTTGCCGGCGAAGCCCTCGGTCTGGCGCTTGCCGAAGAGGGTGACGAAGATCGAGGACAGCAGCAGGGAGCGTCCGCGACGGTAGGCGGCGTAGGCGATGGCACCGCCGACGAGGGCATACATCGCCCAGGCGTGGAAGCCCCAGTGGAAGTAGGTCTGGGCCATCGCACCGTGAAGCGCTTCGGTGGTCTCCGGATCGTTCGTCAGCGGAGGCGGGGCGATGAAGTAGGTCAGCGGCTCGGAGGGCCCGAAGAAGAGCACACCGATGCCGATGCCGGCGGCGAAGAGCATCGCGACCCAGGAGAAGGTGCTGAACTCGGATTTCTCTCCGTCCTTGCCCAAGGGGATCTTGCCGTAGGGCGAGAACGCGAGGATGAGCAGAGACACGAGCACGATGATGGCGACGAGGTTGAACAGCCAACCGACGTGCAGAGTCGCCCAGTCATAGGCCGTCTGGGCGACACCGGCGACGCTGCTGGGGCTTGCGATGCCCCAGATGACGAATGCGACGGTCAGCGACCCGGCGATCGCGAAGATGATCTTGTCGAGGAAGTAGTGACGACGCTGCTCGTCGATGGCGATGCCGGGCACGAGGATGGGGTGGGTGTCGTGCGGGTAGTTGGCGCCCGCCTCGCTGGCACCGGCCTTGCGAGGGTCGGGGCGGCTGTAGTCGAGCTTGCCGAGGCCTCGTCCGGTCTCTCGGCTGACCCGTCCCGCTTCAGCACCGACGCGCTTCGCGTCGGCCTTCAGCCGTTCTCGCGGCGGGCGGCGGGTGGACGTGGTGGATTGGTCCGATTCCGTCCGGTCGGGATTCGTTTCGAAATCGTCTGCCATGTGTCGGTTCACTTTCATTCGGCGGTCAGGACAACTGTTCGTCGAACGGCGACAGGCCCAGCAGACATACCCGCTATCGCCCGATGAGCTCGGCGGCTCATCAGGTCAGAGATTTTCAGGATTCGAGATCGACTGGGCTGTCGCCGATCAGCAGGGGGCTCCGCGGATCGGCGGACGGTGCTTAGGGCTCTCCGCCCCACCATCCGACGGCAGCAGGTTCCCAGGAGTCATCGGCGAAGCCACAGCTCGGGCGTTCACGATTCGGAGTCGACGAACCACCACGGTGTGGGTCGTCACTTCCGAAAAGAGTCATATCTTCAGACGATAACAGTTTCTGCAGTCTTCCCAAAGGAAACGGCAACGGCCGCTGGACACAGCCTCAAGGCCACTCTGCCCGGAATGCTTGCCGCTGAGCTCAGCCTGCTTCGACGAGCATGACGCCGACGGCGATGAAACCGATGCCGAGAAGTGCCTTCCGCGTCAGCGGGTCCTTCCAGATGACGCGTGAGAGCAGGCAGACCAGGGCGACTCCGCAAGCGGCCCAGAGGCCGTAGGCGACCCCGAGGTGCATGCCGGCGGCCAGTGTTCGGCCGAGGAAGTAGAAGGCAGCACCGTAGGCGATGGCGACGGGAATGATCCAGATCCTGCGCTGCAGGCCCCCGCTGGCGCGCAGGCACAGGGTGCCCGCGACTTCGCTGAGGATCGACAGGACCAACCAGAGCCAACTCATTCGGTCACCTCCTCCACGGTCTCTGATTCGCCGGGCGTTCCCGACTCGACAAGGACGACACCGATGATGATGACGACGATGCCGATCACGGCACCCAAGCTGAGGACTTCTCCGAAGAACACGACACCGAGCATCGCAACGAGTGCGACGCCGCTGGCCGACCAGGTGGCGTAGACGGCGCCCAGCGGCATCCCGAGTCGCTGCGTGAGGCCGAGGATGAAGAAGGCTGCGGCGTAGAGGATGACGACGCCGGGGATCCACACCGGATCGGCGATGGAGGCGCGCAGCATCAGCGTTGCGGCAACCTCGGCGAGGATGGCGACGGCGAGGAGGAGCAGACGAGTCATATTCATGCGGTCACCTCCCGGGTGCCGGTGCCGGTGCCGGTGGCGGTGCCGGTGTCGGTGCCGGCGTCATCGGCAACGGCGCGATCTTCGGCGGCTGAGCACTCACCTGCCGCTGCGGGCTCTTCGGCTCCGGTACGGCGGTTCGCCGCAGCACGGCCGTTTCCTGCGGTGAGTCTTTCGGCCATGTCGATGAGTCCGAGGGCGTGTTCGCGCACTGCGGCGAGGTCGGTCGACCGGAAGACTCCGGTGGCTTCGGACATCCATGCCCCGTCAGCGCAGAACCGGGCCGCGGTCAGCAGTGACACCGCCTGCGCGTCGAGCCCGACGGTGTCGAACCACGGCCCGAGGTGGCCACTCCACGCCTCCGCCAACGTCGGGTGGTAGAGGGCATCGGAGAAGATCCAGTAGTCGGCGCGGGAGACCTCTGCCGTGGTCGCGACGGCGACATAGGCGCGGTGCCGCTCGAAGCTCGACAGCTCCCCAACCGGTTTCCCGGCCTGCCCGGCGAGCATATGCGCCCAATGCTCGGCGGCATGATCGACCACTCCCACCATGAGGGCTTGTTTGGAGGGGAAGTGGTACATCAGCCCCGGCTTCGTCAGCCCTGCCTGGTGGGCGACCGATTCGAGCGAGATGGTCACACCCTGCACCGAGTCGTGCGATTCGGCGAGAGCCTTCGCCGCTTCGAGAATCCGTGTCCGCGCATCACCAGCCATACAGCGACTTTACCAACCGGTTGGTAAAGTCAGCCAGCCCTGGCCTTCACCGGCCCAGCTGCTCGCCGATGCGGCCACTCCGCGAGTTCAGCGGATTGGTCCTGCGACTCAGTTGAGCAGCGCCCGGTCCCCCAGGGTCGCTCCCTTGAGCTTCGAGAACTCCCCGAGCAGAGTCTCAACCGTCAGGTCCTTCTTCTCCTCGGCCGTGGCCTGGTAGATGATGCGACCTTCGTGCATCATGATCAGCCGGTTGCCCAACGCGATCGCCTGCTCCATGTTGTGGGTGACCATGAGCGTGGTCAGCCCGTCAGCTTCGACAATCTTCTTCGTCAGCGCCGTCACCAGCGCTGCGCGCTGTGGGTCGAGCGCCGCCGTGTGCTCGTCGAGCAGCAGGATCCGCGGCTGAGTGAATCCGGCCATGAGCAGACTCAGCGCCTGCCGCTGTCCGCCGGACAGCAGCCCGACCTTCGTCTTCAGTCGGTTCTCGAGGCCGAGCTCGAGCGTCGCCAACTCGTCCTTGAAGTGCTCCCGCCGCGCCGAGGTGGTGCCCCGACCCAGCCCACGTGACTGTCCGCGCTTGAGCGCCAGGGACAGGTTCTGTTCGATCGTGAGGTCCGGTGCTGTGCCCGCCATGGGATCCTGGAACACCCGGCCCAGGTACTTCGCGCGCTTGTGTTCACGTTTCCGAGACACCTCGGCGTCGTCGATCGTGATCGATCCGGAGTCGATGGGCAGACGTCCGGAGATCGTGTTGAGCAGTGTCGACTTGCCCGCACCGTTGGAGCCGATGACGGTGACGAAGTCGGACTCGGCGAGTTCGAGCGAAAGCCCCTGCAGCGCCTTGCGCTCGTTGACGGTTCCGGCGAAGAAGGTCTTCGAGATGGTGTTGATCTTGAGCATGCCACTCAGCCTTCCTTCCCGGCGCGTGCACTGCTTGCCCCGGCAGGGATGTCAGCGATCTCGGCCGGGTCCTTGATGTCGGTCGTGCCCTGCGGCACCGAGGTGGCCGCACGGTTGCCGCGGCCGCGCAGCGACGGGATCCGCTTGAGGAAGCCCCACCTGGGCAGCAGCAGTGCGATGACGACGAGGAGCGCAGTGGTCAGCTTCATGTCGTTCGTATCGAGCCCGGCGCGCAGGGCGAGGAAGATGATGAGCCGGTAGAACACGGAGCCGAGCAGTGCGCCGAGGCTGGCCATGAAGATGTTGCGGTTGCCGAACACGGCCTGGCCGAGGATGACCGACGCCAGTCCGACGAGGATGAGGCCGATGCCCATGCTGATGTCGGAGAAGCCCTGGTACTGGGCGACGAGGGCACCGCAGAGCGCGACGAACCCGTTCGACAGGGCGAGGGTGAGCATCGTCGAATTGTCGGTGTTCACACCGAGGCTGCGGATCATCTCCTTGTTGTTGCCGGTGGCCTGGATGGCCAGGCCGAGATCGGTGGTGAGGAACCAGTCGATGGCGAACTTGAGGATGAGGGCGAAGGCGAGCAGGATCGCGATCGACACCCAGGTGCCCAACAGCATGTTCTCCCGCAGCGGGGTGAACACGGTGTCCTCTCGCAGCAGCGGCAGGTTCGCTTTGCCCATGATCCGCAGGTTGATCGACCACAGTCCGATCATCGTGAGGATGCCGGCGAGCAGTCCATCGATGCCGCCCTTGGTGTGGAGCAGACCGGTGATGTATCCGGCGATGAGTCCGGCACCGATCGCGGCGGCGGTGGCCAGGAAGGGGTCGACCCCGGCGATGATGAGGGAGGCTGCGGTGGCGCCGCCCGTGGTGAAGCTTCCGTCGACGGTGAGGTCGGGGAAGTTGAGGACCTTGAAGGTCAGATAGACCCCGAGCGCCATCGCGCCGTAGATGAGCCCGAGCTCCAATGCTCCGAACATGGGTTTCCGTTCATTTCTGGTGTGTGGTTCGTGGTGGCGCCGAGGGGGCCGGCAGTGCTGCCGGCACCCTCGGCGCCGGTGACCTCAGGCTGAGGAGTTCAGGACTCCGCGCACCGGGTCACGAGGTGTGGCCGACGAGGGTCAGTCGATGACGTTGTCGGCTTCGTCGATGAGCTTCTGCGGAATTTCAACGCCCTGGGCCTTGGCGGCCTTCGGGTTGACGACGAGCTCGAGGTTCGAGCTGGTCTCGACCGGCATCTCGGCAGGCTTCTTTCCGTCCTGGAGGATCTTGAGAGCCATTTCGCCGGTCTGTTCGCCGAGCTTCGTGTAGTCGATGCCGCGGGTGATCGCTGCCCCGGATTCGACCTGGCCGGCTTCGGAGCCGACGAGCAGAGCCTTGTTCTTCTCTGCCGCCTGAACCATGGTCGACACGGCCGAGACGACGTTGTTGTCGGTGGGCACGTAGTAGGCGTCGACCTTGCCGAGTGACTCCACGGCCTGGGCGAGTTCGCTCGAGTTCGCGATCGTCGCTTCCTTGATCTTCACATCAAGGCCCTTCGCGGCCTCCTTCGCCAGGTCGACCTGCACCTGCGAGTTGACCTCACCGGAGCTGTAGACGATGCCGACGGTCTTCGCATCGGGCTTGACGTCCTTGACGAGCTTGAGCTGCTCTTCGACCGGGTTGAGGTCGGAGGTGCCGGTGACGTTGCCGCCGGGCTTGTCGCTGGAGTCGACGAGCCCGGCTTCCTCGGCGTCGGTGACGGCGGTGAAGAGCACGGGCTTGTCGGTGATCGCCTGGGCCGCGGCTTGGGCGGCCGGGGTGGCGACGGCGAGCACGAGGTCGAGGTCGTCGTTGGCGAAGGTCTGGGCGATCGAGGTCGCGTTGGCCTGTTCGCCCTGGGCGTTCTGCACATCCCAGTCCACGTCGACGCCGGCATCTTCGAAGGACTTCTTGAAGCCTTCGGTGGCGGCGTCGAGCGCCGGGTGCTGCACGAGCTGCGAGACACCGATGGCGAACGAGTCGTCCTTGCCCCCGCCGTCACCGCCCTCTCCGCCGGAGCAGGCCGAAACCGCAAGAATCGAACCGACCGCCACAATCGCTGTGGCCAATTTCCTGAGACGCATTCTTCTCCCTTTCGGAATTTCGGTCCGCCGGTGCGGATCCGTCACGAATTCTGCATTCGGCACCGCCTCCCCTCGCACGCGAGAGGGCAGGGCGATGCAGATGAATGATGTGTCACCTGGCCTCAGACCGTTCTGAGACCATGACGCACATCACGTCGAATGTGATGATATCCACTCTATTGCCCGGCACTGACACCGGGTGCCGATTGCGGCTTTTGGAGACAATCGTCCCAGTATCGTTATCTCCGGCGACAGACGTCCCGTCAGGGCTCGATCTCGACATCCGTTCGTCCCAGGACATCGAGGATCCAGGCGAAGTCGAACGCGGTCTCCTTCCAGGCGTCGTAGCGGCCGGAGGCGCCTCCGTGGCCGGCGACCATTTCCGTCTTGAGCAGGGCGTTCGCCCCGACTTCGCGGAGCCGGGCGACCCATTTCGCGGGTTCGACGTAGAGGACCCGGGTGTCGTTGAGCGAGGTCACGGCGAGGATCTTCGGGTACGCGGCCTCGGTGACGTTCTCATAGGGGGAATAGGAGCGCATGTAGTCGTAGACGTCCTCATCGTGCAGCGGATCGCCCCATTCCTCCCATTCGATGACGGTCAGCGGCAGTTCGGGCATGAGGATCGAGGTCAGAGCGTCGACGAAGGGCACGTGCGCACTGATTCCGGCGAAGAGTTCGGGAGCCATGTTCGCGACCGCGCCCATGAGCAGTCCGCCGGCCGATCCGCCGGTGGCCACGAGCCGGTCCGGTCGTGTCCATCCCTCCTCGACGAGGTGGTTCGCGGCGGCGATGAAGTCCGTGAAGGTGTTCTTCTTCGCGGTGGTCTTGCCCTGGTCGTACCAGTGTCGGCCCATCTCTCCGCCGCCGCGGACGTGGGCGATGGCGAAGACGACCCCGCGGTCGAGCAGAGACAGCCGTGAGACCGAGAAATACGGGTCCATGCTCGCTTCGTAGGAGCCGTACCCGTAGAGGACGAGCGGTGACGGCTCTTCCGGCGCCGAGGCGGCCGTGCCCTGATCGGCGAAGCGCTGCAGGTCCGTGCGGTAGACCACCGAGATCGGCACCTCGGTGCCGTCCTCGGCGCGAGCCCACAGCAGGGTCTCGTCATACTTGTCGAGTTCGACGGAGCCGAGCACGGGCTGCCGTTTGAGAACCGTGTCAGTGCCGTCCGCGATGCTGTGGGAGTAGAGCACAGACGGAGTCGACATGGAGGTGAAGAGCAGCCGGATGGCGGTCTGGGCGAACTCGGGGTTGGCCGAGAGCATCAGGGTTCCGGTCTCTCGACCGAAGGGCAGCTCCTGCAGTGCCCCATAGGGCGAGGCGGCGTCCAGGGTGAGCGCGATGGTGCCGACGCGGGCGAAGCCGCCACGGCGGTAGCTGAGGACGATGAAGTCGGCGAAGGCGTCGACGTCTTCGATGCGCATGCCGTCGATGTCGGCGAGGACGGGGCGCGGGTCCGCCGTCGGGTCGGAGGCGGGGACGTCGACGAGTTCGAAGTCGTCGCGGTTGCGGTTGTGGGTGATGAGGAACCGGTCCTCACCGCCGATGACAGCGTGTTCGACGTGGTATTCGACGCCTTCGACGCGCGGCCAGACTTCCTGCGGTTCGGCTTCGAGGTCGTCGGCGCTGATGCTCCAGTAGCCGGTGGTCGTCTTCGACCCGGTGACGACGAACATCATCGTGCCCGAACGGGAGAACCCGGAGCCGACGAAGTAGCGTTCATCGGGTTCTTCGAAGATGCAGGTGTCTGCCCCCGCTGCGGTGCCGACGCGGTGGCGCCACACCTTCTCCGGCCGCCAGGCGTCGTCGACCGTGGTGTAGAAGACGAAGCGGCCGCTGGGATCGAGCGAGGCTCCTGCGAAGGTGCCTTCGATGACGTCATCGAGTTCGTCACCGGTCTCCAGATCCCGCAGTCGCAAGGTATAGCGTTCGTCTCCGGTGGTGTCGACGCCGTAGAGCAGCCACCGTCCGTCGTCGGAGAGCGAGAAGGATCCGAGTGAGAAGAACTCCTGCCCCTCGGCGGCGAGGTTCGAGTCGAAGACGACCTCTTCACCGGGCAGCTCGTCCTCGCCGACCGTCGGCGGGGTCCAGTCCTCGGGTCCGGAGATCGGGACGCGGACGCTGATGCCGTAGTCGAGTCCGGCCCGGGTGCGGGAGAAGTACCAGTAGGCGCCGCGCCGGTTGGGCACGGACATGTCGGTTTCCTTGATGCGGGTCTTGATCTCGGTGAAGATCGATTCCTGCAGTCCTTCGAGATGAGCGGTCTGCGCCGCGGTCCAGGCATTCTCCGCCTCGAGGTGCGCGATGACCTCGGGCGAGTCCTTCTCCCGCATCCATTCGAAGTCATCGACGAAGGTATGCCCGTGGTGGGTGCGCTCGAGGGGCACCTTCTTCGCCACCGGGGCCGAGGTCGGGCTTGCCAGCGTCGGGCTCGCGGGCTTCGAGGACTCGGACTTGGAAGACACGGACGAGGCCGTCGGAGTTTCGGATGATTCGGGGGCTGCTGCACCGGAAGTTTCGCTCATGAGTCCACCCTAGTGGCAGACTCGTCGACCGAGGCGTGCTCGGCGGCACCTTCGCGCGGCCCTCGCAGGCCCCCGGGCGAGCAGAATGCGCTTAACGCGCTCAATGAGCAGAACGCGCAGAGTGAGCATAAGCAGGCGCCGCGTCAGCGCACCACCTTAAGGTGAGTCTCACATCACACCTGCCTTCAAAGGAGAAGTCCGTGCCACAGGCGCCACCTCCCGAGGATTCGACTGCCGAATCCTCCCATCCTTCACGACGAATGTTCGGTCGCTTCGCCTATGGGGCGATCGCCTTGGCGGCGATCGGCACGGCGACGACCTACTCGTTCAAGGCCGCCTCGGCCCAGGGCGATCTGTCATCGAACCTCACCCTCATCGCTCCGGCCGGGGCGGGTGGCGGCTGGGACGGGTTCGCCCGGGAGACTCAGCAGGCCATGCGCGTCGAGGCGCTGGCGAACAACGCGCAGGTCGTCAACATTCCCGGAGCCGGCGGCACCATCGGTCTCGGCAAGTTCTCGACCATGCACGGTCAGGCGGATACGATCCTGGCCACCGGCACGGCCATGGTCGGCGGCATCGCACTGAACGCATCGCCCGTCGGCTTCGCTGACACCACTCTGCTGGCCCGCGTGGCCGAGGACTATGACGTCCTCATCGCCGCAGCCGACTCCCCGCACAACACGATCGACGATGTCGTCGGTGCGTGGAAGAAGGACCCGAAGGGATTCGTGTGGACGGGCGGCTCGGCCGGTTCCGTCGACCATCTTACGATCGCTCAGCTCGCACTGCTCGGCGGAATCCCCGCCTCCGACATCACCTACATTCCGAAGTCCGGCGGCGGTGAGGCGATCCAGACGCTGCTCTCGGGCACCACCGACTTCGCGTCCTGCGGCTTCAACGAAGTCTCCGACCAGATCGAAGCCGGACGCGTCAAAGCCATCGGTGTCGCCGCTCCGGAGCGGATCAAGGGCTTCGACGATGTGCCGACCATGTCCGAACAGGGCTACGAAGTGACGCTGACGAACTGGCGCGGCTGGCTCGGGGCGCCCGGAATCACCGGCGCCGAATCCTCCCAGCTGCTCGGGGTGCTGCAGAAGACCCGCGACAGCGCGGCCTGGAAGGACGCCCTCGATCGGAACAAGTGGACCGACGTGTGGCTGACCGGTGATGAGTTCACCGAATTCATCAAGGAAGACAGCTCCCGGGTAGAGAAGCTGCTGAAGGAGTTGGGACTGTGAGCGCACAGACAGCAACGGACACGGAACGGACGAACCGCCTCGGCGCGGGAACCTGGTGGCAGGGACGATCGGGACTGATCGTTCCGCTCATCATGGGAGCCTTCTCGACTTATCTCCTCGTCGGCATCCTCACGATGGACGTCGCCGAGGATGCGGACAAACCGGGGCCGCAGTTCTTCCCGATGATCATCATGATCGTCGGATATGCACTGACGATCCTGCTGGTCATCGCCTATATGCGCAATCCGGAACCGGTCGACGTCGACGACGAGGTGCCGACCGAAGTCGAGGAGGACACCGCGTTCTCGACCCCGGTCACCGCGGCGGTCTCGGCATCGCGCCTGTCCCCTCACGAAGAGGACGAACCGGCAGGCGACCGCAAGGCTCTGGCCGCAGCTCGGGCGGCCGATACGAAGCACCGCACGCACAGCGACTTCGTATCCCTGGCCTGGGGCGCCGGCGGTTTCGCCGCCTTCGCGCTGATCCTCGAGTTCGCCGGGTGGATCATCGCCGCCGCGCTTCTGTTCTGGTGCGTGGCGAGGTCGATGGGCTCGAAGAAGCCCTTGTTCGACCTCACTGTGGCGCTGACGTTCTCATCCTTGGTCTACATCGCCTTCGCGGTGATGCTGGGGCTCAACCTTCCTTCGGGAATCCTGGGAGGTGGCTTCTGATATGGACGCTCTCATGTCCCTCTTCGAGGGCTTCACACATGCTCTGACTCCGATGAACCTGCTGTGGGTCCTCGTCGGCTGCTTCCTCGGCACCGCCGTCGGCGTGCTGCCGGGCCTCGGATCGTCGATGGCGGTGGCGCTGCTGCTGCCGATGACCTTCGCACTCGATCCCACCGGCGCCTTCATCATGTTCGCCGGCGTCTACTTCGGTGGGCTCTTCGGCGACTCCACGATGGCCATCCTCATGAACACTCCGGGGCAGGCTTCGGCGATCGCCTCGACCTTCGAAGGCCACAAGATGGCCAAGGCCGGGCGGGCCCCACAGGCTCTGGCCACCGCCGCGATCGGTGCGTTCATCGGCGGGTTCATCTCCTGCTTCCTCGTCGTCTTCGTCGCCCCGGCATTGGCGGATCTGTCGACGAGCTTCGGTCCCGCCGAGTTCTTCGCCCTCGCACTCTTCGCCTTCGTCGCCACCTCCTCGGTGGTCGCCGATTCGGTGCTCAAGGGGCTCACTGCGCTCGTGCTGGGCATCGGCTTCACCGTCATCGGCATCGACTCGGTCTCGGGCACGGAACGCTTCACCTTCGGAGTGCCCGAGCTCTTCGACGGCGTCTCCCTGGTCACGGTGACCGTGGGTGTGCTCGCCCTCGGCGAGGTGTTCTTCATCGCCTCGCGCATCCGACGTCAGGCCAAGGACAACACGGTCAACTCCTCGGGTCGGCCCTTCCTCTCCCGCAAGGAGTTCGGTGAGGCACTGCCGGCATGGCTGCGCGGCACGGCGATCGGTCTGCCCTTCGGCGTCATCCCCGTCGGCGGTGCCGATGTGCCGACGTTCATGGCGTACGGGCTCGAGCGCAAGCTCGATGCCCGGCGGGCCGACCCGCAGTTCGGCAAGGGAGCGATCCGCGGTCTCGCCGGCCCCGAGGCGGCCGGTTCGGCGACGACGGGCATCGCCATGGGTGCGCTGCTCGCGTTGGGGCTGCCGATCTCCGCGACCGCGGCGATCATGCTCGCCGCATTCCGTCAGTACGGCATCCAGCCCGGTCCGCTGCTCTTCGACCGCTCCCCCGAACTCGTGTGGGGTCTGCTCGCGAGCTTCTTCGTGGCGATGATCGTCCTCCTCATCATCAACCTGCCCTTCGCTCCGCTGTGGGCGAAGCTGCTGAAGATCCCGGATCCCTACCTCTACGGCGGCATCGCGGTGTTCTGCGGTCTGGGCATCTACGCGACCTCGGCGTCGACGTTCGAGCTGCTCGTCCTCCTGGGCATCGGCATCATCAGCTTCGTGCTCAAACGCTACGGAGTGCCGTTGGCACCGCTGATGATCGGCATGGTCCTCGGTCCCCTGGCCGAGTCGAACCTGCGCGATGCGCTGCTGGCCTCCGGCGGTGAGGCATCGACGCTCGTGTCCTCACCGATCACGATCGTCATCTACCTCGTGCTCATCGCCGCCCTGCTCTACACCGGCATCGGCCGTGTGCTTGCCCGCAGGCGCCAGAAGCAGACGACGCAGGAGATGCTCTCCTCCGCGAAGGATGCGGTGCGCTGATCGTCTCCGCGGCTTCGCCGCATTCCCCGCAGCGACCAGGCGGCCGACCCATTACGGGGCGGTCGCCTCGTCGTTTGCCTCGGCGTCGGCTCCAGGCAGGAGCCGTCCGGCACCTCGCAGTCCGAAGCTCGTGAGCACCGCGGCGATGAGGACGAGGACGACGGCCGCACCGGCGGCCCACTGCACTCCTGTCTCGAACGAGGACAGGGCCGCCTCGGCGATGCGGTGGGCGGTCGCGCCTCCCGTTTCGGCGGTGTATTCGAGAGCCGAACCCAAGGTGTCGAATTGCGGTTGGCCCGCTTTCGCACCGATCTCCGAAGCCAAGGCCGACCCGAAGACGAAGGTCGAGAGCCCGCCGAGGACGGTCGTGCCCATGACTGAACCGAGTTCGTAGGCGGTCTCCGATATCGCCGAGGCGGCCCCGGCCTTGTTCGCCGGGACCGCGGCGAGGATGAGGTCGTTGGTGACCACCTCGGCCGCGCCGAGCCCGATGCCGAGGATGAGGAACGCGACCAGCATTCCGGTCACGGTGTGCTCGCCGGTGAACGCGACGATGCCCATGCCCACGGCGTTGAGCAGCAGTGCGGCGGGAACGACTACGCGCGGGGCGAGGCGGGTGACGATCGGCACGACGAGGTAGCCGGAGACGATCGAGGTCACGAGCCCGGGGATGAGGACGAGCGCGGCTTCGACCGGGGTGAGGCCGAGGACGAGCTGGAGCAGCTGGGTGCCGAAGTAGAGGAATCCGGCCAGGCCCATGACGCTCAGCAGATTCGAGGCCACCGCGGAGGTGAAGACCGAGTTCGCGAACAGTCGAACATCGAGCATCGGAGTCGGCAGTGCGAGCTGGCGCAGTGCGAAACTTGCTCCCGCGACGATGGCCACCGAGAGGGTGAGCCAGAAGAGGATGTCAGCGCCTGCGGTCATCGCGTGTTTGAGGGCGAAGACCAAGGGAGCCAGCGCGAGCATCGACAGGAGGATCGAGGCCGGGTCGATGCGGCCGGGATTCGGGTCCCGCGATTCGGGCAGCAGCCACAGAGCCGCCGGGATGAAGACGGCGATGAGCGGAATGTTGATGAAGAAGATCGACCCCCAGTGGAAGTGTTCGATGAGGATTCCGCCGAGGATCGGGCCGAGTGCCGCGCCACCGGAGAACATCGCCGCCCAGGTGGCGATGGCCACCCGCCGGTCACGCTCGTGGGCGAAGATGTTGCGGATGAGCGAAAGCGTCGAGGGCATGAGGGTGGCCCCGAAGACTCCGAGCAGCGCACGAGCGAGGATGAGCATCTCCGCCGAGGTGGAGAACGCCGCGAGCAGAGACGCCGCCCCGAAGCCGGCCGCGCCGATGATGAGCAGTCGACGCCGACCGAGCCGATCACCGAGGCTGCCCATCGCCACGAGCAGTCCGGCGAGCATGAGGGCGTAGATGTCGACGATCCACAGCAGTTGGACTCCCGTCGGATGCAGGCCGACGCTGATGGCCGGGATGGCGAATCCGAGCACCGTGTTGTCGATGGAGATGAGCAGCACGGGGATCATGAGCACAGCCAGGCCGGCCCATTCGCGCCGGCCGGCGCGCAGCTGTGGAATCAGCGTCGTCGTCATTCACCCAACTGTACCGTCTGGACGGTACAGTTGGGAAGTGTTGGCGGCGCTAGGAGCGAGATGCTCGGGAAGTGCACAGGCTGTATTCGCCGAACCGGTGCACCGATTCACCCGACCGCGCCATCGACTAGGCTCATAGTCATGGCACGCAATCCGACCGCAACGAAGGAGAGGCTGCTCGACGCCTTCGAGACCCTGCTCGACGAATTCGGCACTTCGGGCGCGACTCTCGACGCGGTGGCCGCGAAGGCCGAAGTCTCCAAGGGCGGGCTGCTCTATCATTTCGGGTCGAAGGCCGAGCTCATCAAAGGCAGTCTCGAGAGACTCGACCGCCTCGTCGCCGAGGACGTCGAAGACATGAAGGCCGCCGGCGAGCGCCTCCATTACTACTACCTCGAGACCTCGGCAGAGGTCGGCACTCCCCTCGACCGCAGCCTCATCGCGGCCGGGTGCCTGGCCTTGGAAAACGAGGGCGCGAAGGCGGCTCTGCGCAGAACCCGGGAAGCGTGGTTCGACGCGCTCAACAACCACCTCGGCGATGCGGACCTGGCGATGACGATCCAACTCATCGGCGACGGCATGTACTTCAATCAGAACTTCGGTCTCTCACAGGACGAGGCGCTTGACCACGTCAAACGGGTCCTCACGCGCCTCGGACTCTGATCTGGGATCCCGGCCCCAGGCTGTCGCCCCCGTTACCTTTTAAGTAGCCTCAACATCCGTCAGGATAGAAGGGGTCGCTGGCCTGAGGACCTCGGCATGATTCATGCCCCCAGTCGTCATGATCCGGGGGGTGTTGTCACCGAGGTTCGAAGGC
>NZ_RHFH01000021.1 GCF_004745075.1 Brevibacterium sp. S111 | reverse complement strand
GCGTGGTTGGTCGGTGGCCGAAAGGTTCGTGGGCCAGCTGGCGGACGACGGTATCGCGAACGATCCCGTGACCACCACATCGTCGGCACCAGTCATCAGCAGTGTTTGGACGGCATTCCAGAATGGCCTTGTGCCCGGTGATGTGTTGGCCGGTGCAGGTCAGATCGAGGTCATTGAGTCGGCAGAAGGTCGTGAGGTCAGGCGTCGAGAAAGTAGGCTTGGCCATGTCGAGGTCTTTCGGATGGACGGTGTAGGAACTTCCATCATCGGAAGACCTCGACGCCTATCTGAGCAGCGACTCGCCGTGTCTGAAAATCCCTGACCCACACTCTCGATTACGAAGAGCCACTTTGACCACGAGCACCGTGGAGGAGAACGAGAGGGCGAAGCCGAGCAGCGCCAAGGTGCCCAGTCCCCCGCCGACGCTGACGATGCCGATGGCTGCGGCAGCTCCGATCGTCCCGGCACCGAGGAGGACCACCGTGATCATGTGCAACGCAGCGGTGCCGTGGGCTTCGGGTTGGAGCAGGGAGCGCAGATCGAATTTCAGTCCGATCGTGAACAGCAGCAGGACGACTCCGATGTCCGATACCTGCTGCAGTCCCGCGAAGGCGGTGAAGCCGAAGACGTGCAGGAGGAATCCGGCCGCGAGGAATCCGACGAGCGGCGGAATGCGCAGCTCATGGGCGATGAGTCCCAGCGCAAGCGCGGCGGCGATCGTGATGACGATATCTGCCACGTCGCGCCTCCTCAGTCTCGGACCACGCCGATTGCCCAGCAACTCGCAGTCAGTTTCCAAACTATCGTGCCAGAGGCCCAAAGTGGTAGGGCTAGGTTTCGACCAAGGAAGATCCACCGTGGAAGGTCAACTCTTGACTCCAAGCGGCATGTCTACGACCGATTCGTTCGGTTCAGCTAGAACGACGGACTTGACCCTGCACACCTGCGAACGGATTCGGTACGAGTTCAACGGATCCCACTCCTGCGGGGTCGGACTGCTCAGCAACACGAACGCGGGGTCGACTGCGCCTGACCCGGCAGTACAGACACTTGCTTGGTCGCCGGATCTTCGATCCTCCCGAGTGGTGCGGCCGAACGGTGCGAGGGTCCGATCGCCGCGAGACGGGGAAGAGATCGGATTCCGTCCTCTCCACCTCGAGCACAGGTACAGCTTCGGCCAGGATCTTAGATGCGGGACCTGTCAGGATGCCCCTCTTTCTGCCAGCGGGTGAGAATCGGTGCAGGGGTGACCGATGTTTCGCAGGAGGTTGCCCACAGCGTGGAGATGTCGATTGCAGAATTCGATGAGCTGAACGCCTGCGGTGAGATGACCGATCCCGGTCGTGTCATCGGAAACCTCATCGCCGCGAAGAGAGTCGTGCTTCCGCCGATCGGTCAGATCCTGATTCCGCGGCCGCGAAACCGGATTCGAAAGCACGAATGACAGCCTGCGTGCGGTCCCGTACGTTGAGTTTGAGCAGGACACTGCTGACTTGAGACTTCACGGTGTCCACAGTGACGTGAAGACGTTCCGCGATCTCCGCATTGTTAAGACCGGCAGCCACTTGTTTAAGAACAACCTGTTCACGCGGTGTGAGCTCCGCCTCGATTTCACCCGAACTTCGCTTCGGCGGTGAGCCGTGGTCAGCAACGATCCTGGCAAGCGAATCAGGAAACACGACGCTCTCTCCTGCGGACGCTATGGAGATCGCATCCGCGATTCTGGCGATCGGCCACCGTTTGAGGAGGAAACCCCGGGCGCCGAGAGCCATCGCCTGGTAGACGTAGTCATCCGAGTCGAATGTGGTGAGCACAAGGATCGTGCCTGAAAACGACCTGTCATCGGTCAGTTCCTTCGTTGCGCTCAGTCCATCTCTTCCGGGCATTCGGACGTCCATGAGAACAACGTCAGGGCGAAGTTGTCGCGCTGCGGTGACCGCTGTCTCGCCGTCTTCAGCTTCGCCGACGATTCGAAGGTGCGGAAATTGGCTCAGGGCCCCAGAGAGACCTGACCGAATGAGAGGCTCGTCGTCGACGATCAGCAGATCGATCATGCAGGGACTTCCTCAAGGTGAGGAAGTCTTACGTCCAGCACAAACCACCCCGCAACGACGTGAGCCGAAGATGATCCGCCGAGCAGAAGCGCGCGAGCCTCGATACCTTGCAATCCCTTGCCGACACCACTATCGGTTCCTCCATCTACCGGGTTCTCAGCGACGATTCGAAGCCCATCGGCGCTGTTCTCTATTCTTAGGCGAAGTTCATGCGGACGCGCGTACCGCATAGCGTTGGTCAGTGCCTCCTGGACGATTCGGTAGAGAACAGGCAGACGGTCCTCGGCGACGTCGAGATTGAGCGGTATCGCCGCATCGACGACGAGACCGGCATTGCGGACCTCATCGATCAGATCACCGATGCTGCGCAGATCCTTCACCTGAGTGCTGCTGCGAGGCGCTCCAGTGCGGAGGACCCTCAGGACATCGTCAAGGTCTGCCTGAGCTCGCTGACACACAGACAGAACGGTTGACAATGCATCCTTTGCGTCTCCTGCGTCGACATCGATTCTGGCGCGGCCGCGCTCGGCCTGCAGACTCGCAATCGTCAATGCGTGACCAACTGAGTCATGGATGTCGCGGGCTAACTCATTCTGAATCGCCAGTCTCTTGCGATCGGCTTCGCTCTCTGCGAGTTTGTCCTCGAGACTCCTGCCGAGGACCCGTGAAGCCAGAAAAGCACATCCGATGAAGAAAACGACGGAATAGGATATGGCACCGGCGAAGACGACGAACAGAAGCACTCGAAATGGAGAGTCGAGAACTGTCCCCATGAGCAGTTCGACAGCCGTTGAAGTCGCCCATTTCCCAGAGAATGCGTCTTTGAGTCGCCATGAGAGCTCTCCGATAGCCACAGGAATTAGGCACACCGCTATCACCGTGGACGTCCCAGCAAGGAGGTGAAGGCCCGCAAAGATCGCGCTGTTTCGGTAGGCACCGTCTTCATCAACATCGGTGCCTAGCAGCTCAGATGCCAGCGATTTCTCGCCTCTGTGAATCACCGGCAGGAAGCACAGGGCCACACTGGCAATCAGCCCGACGACGCCGATTACGGTCAACACGGGATCGTCCACGAAGAAGTATGTAAAGACCACGAATAGCACTGGCAAGCCTGCTATGGCGGCCGGAATGACGAAGAGAATCCTCTGGAGAAGAGTCATAAAGCGATTCATGGTCCAATCTTCTCCTCGCAGGGCTTCTCGGGCATCCCACCCGAGAGTGAAATCATCCGCGTCCGAGAATCGCTCTGAGGTTCTCGAGCCTCTCAGCCATGCTGCGTTCCATTCCGTTGCCCGTCGGAGAGTAGTAGCGCTTGCCACGCAGGGGCTCGGGCAGGTACTCCTGGTCTGCGACTCCGTGGGGATAGTCGTGGGAGTACTTGTAGCCCTCGCCGTGGCCGAGTTCCTTGGCTCCTGGGTAGTGGGCATCGCGCAGGTGCGTGGGCACCTGGCCGGCCAGACCGTTCTTGACATCGGCGATGGCGGCATCCAGTGCCCGGTAGCTGGCGTTCGATTTCGGGGCCATGGCCAGGTAGGTGACCGCCTCGGCCAGCGGGATCCTGCCTTCGGGCATGCCGATGTTCTGCACTGCCGTCGAGGCGGCCACCGCGATGGGCAGCGCCTGCGGGTCGGCCATGCCGATGTCCTCGGCCGCGGAGATGACGACGCGGCGGGCGATGAAACGCGGGTCCTCGCCGGCGACGATCATCCGCGCGAGGTAGTGCAGGGCAGCGTCGACATCGGAGCCGCGGATCGATTTGATGAATGCCGAGACCACGTCGTAGTGCTGGTCGCCGTTCCTGTCGTAGCGCAGCACGGTCTCGCTGCTGGCTTCGGCGCAGGCGGACTCGGTGATGAGGATCGGCGCCTCTGCCGCGTCCATGGCGGAATCCGCGGCTGGCCCACGCTCACCTTGAGCGGCGGCGATTCCGGCCGCAGCTTCGAGCACGGTCAGTGACCTGCGCGCATCGGCTCCGGCGATGCGGACGATGAACGTCCGCGCCTCCTCGGCGAGTTCGAACTGTCCGGCCAGTCCCCGGTCCGATTCGACTGCACGGTCGAGCAGCCTGCCCACCGCCTCATCGTCGAGCGGACGCAGAGTCAGCAGCAGGGACCGGGACAGCAGCGGCGAGATGACGGAGAACGAGGGGTTCTCCGTGGTGGCGGCGACGAGGACGACCAGTCGGTTCTCCACCGCCGGCAGCAGTGCGTCCTGCTGTGCCTTGGAGAAGCGGTGGATCTCGTCGAGGAAGAGCACCGTGGTGCGCTGGTACATCTCCCGTTCGCGGCGGGCGTTCTCGATCACCTGGCGCACGTCCTTGACTCCGGCCGTGATCGCCGACAGCTCGACGAACGTCCGTCCGGGTGCGTGGGAGATGACATGGGCCAGGGTCGTCTTCCCGACTCCTGGTGGCCCCCACAGGATCACCGAGGAGGCCCCCGCCCGGTCTCCCCCGCTGGCTTCGACGAGCTGGTTGAGCGGGGATCCGGGGAACGTCAGGTGCTCCTGACCGACGACTTCTTCGAGAGTCCGCGGACGCATCCGCACGGCCAGAGGGTCGAGGGCACGAGCCTGGGAGGCACCGGAGGAACCGGCGAAGCCCGGACCAGGGGCGTCCTGGTCCGGGCCGTCGGAGAACAGATTCGGTTCTTGGCTCATCAGCCCTCGGTGTCGTCGTCTTCCGGTTCGTAGTCGACGCCGGCCTCGGCACGCTGCTCGTCGGTGATCGGAGCCGGAGCCTGAGTGAGCGGATCGAATCCACCGCCGGACTTCGGGAAGGCGATGACCTCACGGATCGAATCGACTCCGGCCAACAGGGACACGATGCGGTCCCAGCCGAAGGCGATGCCGCCGTGCGGGGGCGCACCGAACTTGAACGCTTCGAGGAGGAACCCGAACTTCTCCTGCGCCTCCTCCTCGGAGATGCCCATGATCGTGAATACGCGCTCCTGCACATCCTTGCGGTGGATGCGGATGGAGCCGCCGCCGATCTCGTTGCCGTTGCACACGATGTCGTAGGCATAGGCCAGAGCGGCACCCGGATCCGATTCGAGGCTGTCGAGGAACTCGGGCTTCGGGGCGGTGAATGCGTGGTGGACTGCCGTCCACTGCCCCCCGCCGACAGCGACGTCTCCGGCTGCCTGAGCATCGGCGGCCGATTCGAACAGCGGGGCGTCGACAACCCACACGAAGGCCCAGTCGCCGTCCTTGATCAGCCCGGTGCGTGAAGCGATCTCATTGCGCGCGGCGCCGAGCAGGGCGCGGGAGGAGTTCGGCTCGCCGGCGGCGAAGAAGATCGCGTCGCCCGGTTCGGCGCCCGCGGCGGAGACGAGACCGGCTTTCTCCTCCTCGGAGATGTTCTTCGCCACGGGACCGGTCAGGGTTCCGTCTTCGGCCACGAGGACATAGGCCAGACCCTTGGCACCGCGCTGCTTGGCCCAGTCCTGCCAGCCGTCGAGCTGACGGCGCGGCAGTGATCCGCCTCCGGGGTAGACCACGGAGCCGACATAGTCGGACTGGAAGACGCGGAACGGGGTGTCGGCGAAGAACTCCGTGAGGTTGTGCAGTTCGAGACCGAAACGCAGATCCGGTTTGTCCGAACCGTACTTCTCCATCGCTTCGTGGTAGGTGATGTGCGGGATCGGCGTGGTGATGTCGTAGCCGATGAGCTTCCACAGCGCGGTGAGGATCTCTTCGGCCAACGCGATGATGTCCTCCTGCTCGACGAAGGAGGCTTCGATGTCGAGCTGGGTGAACTCGGGCTGCCGGTCGGCGCGGAAGTCCTCGTCGCGGTAGCAGCGGGCGATCTGGTAGTAGCGTTCCATGCCGGCGACCTGGAGCAGCTGTTTGAACAGCTGCGGCGACTGTGGCAGGGCGTACCAGGAGCCGGGTTTGAGGCGAGCCGGAACGAGGAAGTCGCGGGCGCCTTCCGGGGTCGACTTCGTCAGCGTCGGGGTCTCGACCTCGACGAAGCTGTGCGCGTCGAGCACCGACCGGGCAGCCTTGTTGACATCGGAGCGCAGGCGGATCGTCTTCGCCGGACCGGAGCGGCGCAGATCGAGGTAGCGATAGCGCAGACGCGTCTCTTCGCCGACGGCACCGGAGTCCTCGGCATGATCGGAGACCTGGAACGGCAGCGCCGCAGCCTCGGAGAGCACTTCGACGGTGGTGTCGATGACCTCGATCTCGCCGGTGGGCAGATTCGGGTTCGTGTTGCCCTCGGGGCGGATCGAGACGGTGCCGGTGGCCTTGACGACGGTTTCGTTGCGCAGCTGGTGGGCGTCATCCTCGCGGACGACGACCTGCACGATTCCCGAAGCGTCACGCAGATCGATGAAGGCGACACCTCCGTGATCGCGACGACGGTCGACCCACCCGGTGAGGGTGACGGTTTCTCCTGCGTTCGCGGCTCGCAGGCTTCCGGCTTCGTGGCTTCGCAGCACCTAAGGCTCCTTTGTGATGATGTGGTCTGGCGCGTGAACAATGATAGTCGTTTGCGGGTCAGGCCCTGTACACCCGCGGCCACAGGTCGTCGGCGCTGGGAGCCCAGGCAGCGGGATCGGCCGAGACCTGTTCGCCGGTGCGGATGTCCTTGACCTCGTGGCCGGACTCTCCATCGGTGAACCAGACGAAGGGGATGCCACGACGTTCGGCGTAGCGGATCTGCTTGCCGAACTTCGCCGCGTTCGGTGAGACCTCGCACGGGATGTCGCGGGCTCGCAGCGCGCTGGCCACGGCATCGGCTTCACCCCGCTTGGCATCATCGGTGACCGCGACGACGACCGCCGAGGGGGTGCCGCGGGTGGCGCGGACGTCCGATTCTTCGCCGAGGATGAACGCCATGAGACGAGAGACGCCGATGGACATGCCCACCCCCGGGTAGGTCTTCTTCCCCACGCTCACGAGCGAATCGTAGCGGCCGCCGGAGGACACGGAGCCGAGCTCTTCGTGCCCGATGAGCTGCGTCTCGTACACGGCACCGGTGTAGTAGTCGAGGCCGCGGGCGATCTTGAGTTGGGCGATGACGACTCCGGGAGCCCGTTCCGCCGCTGCTGTCAGCAGCGTCGTCAGAGACTCGAGGCCGGCATCGAGCAGCGGGTGTTCGACGCCGAGTGCGCGGACCTCTGCGGCGAAGTCCGGGGAGTCGGATTCGATCGCAGCGAGCCGCAGGCACAGCTGCTGCTGTTCCTCATCCGCTCCGGCTTCGACGGCGAGCAGCTTCGCCACTTCCTCGGGCCCGATCTTGTCGTACTTGTCCAGGCAGCGCAGAACGGCTTGGATGTTCGTCAGTCCGATGCCGCGGGCGAAGCCTTCGAGCAGCCGCCGGTCGTTGACGACGATCCTGACGCCGGGCACGCCCAGTGGTGCGAGTCGGGAGAAGGCATCGGCGACGGCCAACGGGATCTCGATCTCGAAGTGGCCGGGCAGTTCGCCGTCGGCGATGACGTCGATATCGGCTTGGATGAATTCCCTGTAGCGGCCGGCCTGGGGGCGTTCGCCGCGCCAGACGGGCTGGATGCGCGCGGCTTTGAACGGGAAGCTCAGTTCGTTCGCGTTGTCCGCGATGTACCGGGCCAGGGGCACCGTGAGATCGAAGTGGAGACCGAGCGGGTTGCGTTCGGTGCCTTCGGAGTGCAGGCGGGAGACGGCGAAGATCTCCTTGTCGATCTCTCCGTCCTTGGCCAGTTGGCTGATCGGTTCGACCGCCCGGTGGCTCAGCGCGGAGAACCCGTGCAGGGCGAAGGTGTGTTCGAGGGTGTCGATGATGGTCTTCTCGATCACGCGTTCGGCCGGAAGTCGTTCCGGGAATCCGGACAGACGGGCTGACTTCGCCATGGTGCTCCTTGCTTTCGGTTCGGTGCTGAGTGTCGGTGTATCGGTGCTGAGTGTCGCTGCTCAGCGGTTCTGCGGTCGATATGAACAGGTGCGGAGGACGCCTCTGCCGGTGCGGGTTCGGTCCCCGCGGTGTCAGAAGAACGGGTTCGAGGCCAATTCGCGTCCGACTGTCGAGGACGGGCCGTGTCCAGGATAGATCGGCACGTCGGGCAGTGTCGCGAAGGCCTTGAGCGATTCCCGCATCGCCTGCGCGTCTCCCCCGGGCAGATCGACTCGGCCGATGGCTCCGGCGAAGACGACGTCTCCGGTGAAGATGATCTCCTCGTCTCCGTCGGTGACGCGCAGCAGCATCGATCCTTCCGTGTGTCCGGGTGCGGCCAGGGCCGTGACCGTCAGACCAGCGAATTCGAAGCTCTCGGCGTCGGCGACGTCGATGACCTCCGGTGCGTGCCAGTCTTGGACGAGAGGAGCGAGCATCGCCGCGAACTGCGGGTTGAGTGTCGATGCAGGATCGTCCAAACGGTATCGGTCGGCGTCGCCGAGGTGGACGGGAACATCCCACCGGGCGAGCACATTCCTCAGGCCGAGGATATGGTCCGGGTGCCCGTGGGTGAGGAAGATCGCTCGCGGTTCGAGTCCCTCCTTGACCAGGAGGCGGTCGAGTCCGGGGGCGCAGTCGTAGCCGGAGTCGATGAGAATGCAGTCGCTGCCGCCGGCGGCACGCACGGCGTAGCAGTTGACATCGAGGAATTCGGCACGGGTTGAGAACACATCCATGTGCAAAGTCTATCTACCGGCACGCTGATGGTTATGCTGGGATAACGTCTATCCCGTAATCGAGTGATCGGCGGGTGGAAAGCCCCGCCGGTTCGACCGATGGAAACAAGGTGAGAACCATGTCGACCCCGACACCGAAGCCGACCCCCCGTCCGTCGTCCCTGCCTCGCCCGCAGGCCGCGCAGGTGGTCGGTGCCAACCACATCGACCACGACGCCGAGGTGGCTCGCGCGGTGACACATGGTCGTGCCGATGCCGAGGGCAATGTGTTCGTCACCACCTCTGACGGCGAGCGTCCCGTCGGCCAGTACCCGGACGCCACACCCGAAGAGGCACTCGAGTACTTCGCGAAGAAGTACGTCGAACTCGCCGAAAGCGCCGTGCTGCTGCGCAACCGCCTTTCGGCCGGGGCCCCCGGCCGGGAGATCGTATCCGCGGCGAAGTCCCTGCAGGAGACGCTGCCCGAAGCCAATGTCGTCGGTGATCTCAAGGGTCTCAGCGCGACTCTCGACACACTCGTCTCCGATGCCGAAGCCACGGAGTCGAAGCAGGCGGCACGCGCCCAGGCGGCGAAGCTGCAGGCCGCGGAGGACCGTGAGGAGCTCGTCGCCGAGGCCGAGGCCCTCGCCAAACAGGACCCCGCGAAGATCCAGTGGAAGCAGTCGGGGGCGCGGCTGCGGGAGCTGTTCGCGCAGTGGAAGGACATGCAGCGCAGCGGTCCGCGTCTGCCGCGTGCCGTCGACCAGGAACTGTGGGGACGATTCTCGCAGGCCCGGAACACCTTCGAACACAAGCGCAAGGAGTTCTTCGCCGAACTCGACAAACTCAATGCCGAGGGCAAGCGGATCAAGGAGAAGATCGTCACCGAGGCGGAGTCGCTGTCCGCGTCGACCGATTTCCGCACAGTCTCCCAGAGGTACAAAGAACTCATGAGCCAGTGGAAGGCGGCTCCACGGGCTTCGCGCAAGGACGACGATGCCCTGTGGGCACGTTTCCGTGCAGCACAGGATGTGTTCTTCTCCGCTCGAGATGCCGAGAACGCCGCGCTCGACGAGGAGTTCAAGGGCAACCTCGTCGTCAAGGAGGAGCTGCTGAAGAAGGCACAGGCGCTGCTGCCGATCACGGACCCGGTGGCGGCGAAGAAGCAGCTGCGGAGCATCCAGGACGAATGGGAAGAGGCCGGGAAGGTTCCCCGCGCGGATATCTCACGGATGGAGAACGGCCTGCGTGAGGTCGAACGTGCCCTCGCCGAAGCCGAAGAGGCCGCGTGGCAGCGCAGCAACCCGGAGACGAAGGCGCGCACTTCGGGGGCTCTGAGCCAGCTGGATGAGTCGATCGTCGAACTCGAGAAGAAGCTCGAGGACGCGAAGTCCGGCGGCGACGACAAGGCCGTCGCCGAGGCTCTCGAAGCCCTCGAGGCCCGGCGCGCGTGGCGGGACAAGCTCGCGCAGACGGCGGCCGAACTCGACTGAGACCGCGACCCTCAACTGCTCCGGCCTGGCCCGGGCCGGCCGCTGAGTGACTGTCCACAGGCACAGGTGGTCGAGTCGGTGACTGTCCACAGGCCCGGCGGCGGGTCTTGTCAGCGCCTCCGTACCCGACGATAGTCGGAGTATGGAGGCGTTGTTTCATCTGCGTGACTACGGGTACGAGCAGCTCACGGAGCTCACGCTCGACGGTCTGCTCATCCGGCTCACCGAATCGACGTGGGTGCGCAAGGGGGCGATCCTCTCCCCCGCCGACAGGATGGCGGCGCTGCACTCGGCGATCCCTCCCGGGCTTGCCCTCTCCCATGACAGCGCCTGGTGGGTCCACCGGGGGCTCGGGAGGGCTCCGTCATTGCTCAGCTTCATCACCGTGCCGCGGCGACGCTGGGTCGCCGATGACGGTGTCGACGTCCACGAGATCGCGATCGCCGATGACGAATGGCTGCGCATCGACGGTCTGCCGATCACAACGGAGGAGCGGACCCTCTACGATCTGCTCTTCCCGCACTTCCGGCACCCCGGTAACGAGGCGGCACACAGTCTGCGCGGCATCCTCGATGAGGTCCCGGACGGTCTGGCCCGCAGATTCCGCGAGTATCTCTCCGCTGTCACTCGCCGACCGTTCGTCGCCCAGATGCGGCAGGCGCTCGACCGGCGGACTCAGCCGCCGGAGATGCGGTAGACGTCGAAGACGCCCTCGACCTTCCGCACGGCGGAGAGCACGGTGTCCAAGTGGCTCGCGTCGCTCATCTCGAACACGAACTTCGACTGCGCCACCCGTGCCCGGGAGGTGCCCACGGAGGCCGAGAGGATGTTCACATGCGTTTCGGTGAGCACCTTCGTGATGTCGGAGAGCAGACCCGAGCGGTCAAGCGCTTCGACTTGGATCTGCACGAGGTAGATGCCGCTGGTCTTCTCACCCCAGGCGACCTCGACCATCCGTTCGGGCTCCCGTTTCAGAGAAGCGACGTTCGGACAGTCGACACGATGGACAGAGACACCCGAACCGCGGGTGACGAAGCCGAGGATCTCATCCCCGGGCACCGGAGTGCAGCAGCGGGCGAGCTTGACGAGCACATCGTCGACGCCCTTGACCGTCACTCCTTCGGACGATGAGTGATGACCCGACGACTGGCCGGTGCGGTTGCGCGGCTCCGGCGGCAGCACCACCTCTTCGTCATCGTCGCCGACTTCCTTCGCCAGCAGGTCGACGACGTGCTGGGCCGAGGACACCCCGTTTCCGATCGCGGCATAGAGGGCGCTGACATCGGGCAGACGCATCTCCGTGGCCACGACCTGCAGGGCTTCCTGGCTCATCAGTGAGGCGGCGGAGATCGAATGGCGGCGCATCGCGCGGGCCAGCTGTTCGCGCCCGTTCTCGATCGCCTCTTCGCGGCGTTCCTTTGAGAACCATTGGCGGATCTTGCTGCGGGCCCGCGGGCTCTTGACGAAGCCGAGCCAATCGCGGCTGGGCCCGGCGTTCTCGTCCTTCGAAGTGAAGACCTCGACGGAGTCGCCGTTCTTCAGCTCGGTGTCGAGTGCGACGAGGCGGCCGTTGACGCGGGCTCCCATGGTCTTGTGTCCGACCTCGGTGTGCACGGCATAGGCGAAGTCGATCGGGGTGGCACCGGCCGGCAGGCTCATCACATCGCCCTTGGGCGTGAAGACGTAGACCTCCTTCGAGTTCACCTCGTAGCGGAGGCTGTCGAGGAACTCGTCGGGGTCGCTGACTTCCCGCTGCCAGTCGAGCAGCTGACGCAGCCAGGCCGCGTCATCGACCGCTCCGGCGTCGGAGACCTTGACCGACCGGGCGGTGTTCGACGTCGCGGCCTTCGACGACTTGTTCAGATCCTTGTACTTCCAGTGCGCGGCGACGCCGAATTCCGCCCGACGGTCCATCTCGTAGGTGCGGATCTGGATTTCGACGGGCTTGCCGCCCGGGCCGATCACCGTTGTGTGCAGGCTCTGGTACATGTTGTACTTCGGCATCGCGATGTAGTCCTTGAACCGCCCGGGAACAGGGTTCCAGCGGGCGTGGACGATGCCGAGAGTCGCATAGCATTCGCGCACGGACTCGACGAGCACACGGACTCCGACGAGATCGTAGATGTCGGCGAACTCATGTCCGCGGACGACCATCTTCTGGTAGATCGAATAGTAGTGCTTCGGCCGTCCGGTGATCGCCGATTCGATCCCGGCCTCTTTGAGCTCGCCCTGCAGCTCGTCAGAGACCGTGGCCAGGTACTTCTCGCGTTCGGGGGCACGATCGGCCACGAGGCGGACGACTTCGTCGTAGACCTTCGGGTGAAGGACCTGGAAGGAGAGGTCCTCGAGTTCCCATTTGATCGTGTTCATGCCCAGCCGGTGCGCCAGCGGAGCATAGATGTCCAGTGTTTCTCGGGCCTTCTTCGTACTCGACGAAGCCGGGACGAAACGCCAGGTGCGCGCGTTGTGCAGACGGTCGGCGAGCTTGATCACGAGCACGCGGATGTCCTTGGCCATCGCCACGATCATCTTGCGCACGGTTTCGGACTGAGCCGCTTGGCCGTAGGTGAGCTTGTCGAGCTTCGTCACCCCGTCGACCATGGCCGCGACCTCGGACCCGAATTCCTCGGTGAGCTCCTCAAGCGAGTACGAGGTGTCTTCAACGGTGTCGTGCAGCAGCGCGGCGGCGAGCGTGACCGGCAGCATGCCGATCTCGGCGAGGATCGTGCCCACGGCGATCGGGTGGGTGATGTAGGCGTCACCGGACTTCCGGGTCTGCCCGCGGTGAGCCTCCTCGGCGACCTTGTAGGCGCGTACGACGAGGTCGATGTCCGCTTTCGGATGGTTCGACTGCAGGGCCCTGATCATCGGGCCGAGCACTCGGGGGTAGCCAGGGTTGTTCTGTGCCCTGGCCGCCCACCAGGCTAAGCGGGAGATGCCTCGCGGACGGCGCGATTCAGCGGACGAAGCCACAACATCTCCTCTCTCGGGGTCAGACTTCGGCGTGAATCACCGGTGGGACGTCTGCTTCCCCGTTCTTCAAGCGTAGTTCACGCACGGCCTGCTCCTGCGCTTTGACCGCCGGTTCGTTCGACCGGAGCAGGGCGTAGAGCGGGCTCGCGACGAACAGCGTCGAAGCGGCTGCCACTATAGTACCGATGAACAGGGACAGCGAGATATCGACCAGCGTTCCGGCACCGAGGAGGAACACGCCGAGGAACAGGATCGATGCGATCGGCAGCACCGAGACCATCGAGGTGTTGATCGAACGCACCGTCGTCTGATTGACACCGAGGTTGACGAGTTCGGAGAACTTCAGGTTGCGTTTGTCCCCGAACCTGGCGGTGTTCTCGCGGATCTTGTCGAAGACCACGACCGTGTCATACAGCGAGAAGCTCAAGACGGTGAGGAAGCCGATGATCGCTTCGGGCGTGACTTCGAAGCCGGTGGCCGAGTAGATGCCCATCGTCACGATCATCACGGCGAAGAGACCGACGATGGCCGCGATCGACATCTTCCAGGTCCGGAAGTACAGGGCCATGACGATGAGCGCGATGCCCACGAAGATCACGAGCGCCCGGATCATCTTCGAGGTCACGTCCTTGCCCCATTCGGGGCCGACGAAGGTCGAGGTGACCTCCTCGGGCTTGATGTCGTAGCCGGCCACGAGGGCGTCGCGGATTTCCTGCATCTGCGCATCCGTGAGCTGGTTCGTCTCGATCTGCACCGCGGTGTCGGATGTCGGTGTCAGCCGCGGTTCGGATCCGGGAACGACGTCGCTGACGAGGCTTTCGCCCTTGCTCGCTGAAGTGTTCGTGACGTGGTCGACCTGGAACTGCGATCCGCCTTTGAAGGCGATGCCGAAGTTGAAGCCGAAGATGAGCGGCACGAGCAGAGAGAGGAGCACGAGGACCCCGGCGATGCCCAACCACAGCTTCGCCTTGCCGACGAACGGGATGGATGATTCGCCGCTGTGGAGCCGGTTGCCCCAGGCAAAGAACCGTTTCACTTGTCAGCCTCCTTGCCTTCGTCGGCCGCCGAGTCTTCGGCGGCCTCCTCTTCGGCTGCCCGACGGGCGGCCGCCTTCCGTTCGGCGATGGTTCCGCCGGCAGCGACCGCTCCGGTCTTGCGCTTCTTGCCGGCGGGCTTCTTCTCAGTCGTCCGCTCGGCCTTCGCGGCTGTCTTCGTCGTTTCGGACTCGACCGCCGCATCGCCGGCAGCCGAGTCGGCTTCCACCGCCTCGCTTCCACTGTCGAGACCGGCCTTGCGCATCCGGGCCTTCTCACGGCGCTTGGCCTCCGGGGATTTGTCCTTGTCGTCGACAGAGAGGTTGAGCGCACCGCGGTAGGCGGCGGGTTTGACTCCGAGCAGACGCGGATCCATACCGGACATCGGGTGTCCTTCACCGAAGAACTTCGTGCGTGAGAGCACCTGGAGCATCGGGTGGGTGAACAGGAAGACGATGAGCACGTCGATGATCACCGTCAGTCCCAGGGTGAACGCGAAGCCGCGCACCGAACCGACCGCGAGGATGTAGAGGATGACCGCGGCGAGCATGTTCACAGCCTTCGAGGCGTAGATCGTGCGTTTGGCACGATCCCAGCCGACTTCGACTGCCGAGAGCAGATTGCGCCCGCTGCGCAGTTCGTCTCGCACTCGTTCGAAGTAGACGATGAACGAGTCCGCCGCCATGCCGATGCCGATGATGATGCCGGCGACACCCGCCAATGAGAGGCGATAGCCGTATCTCCAGGAGGCCAGCAGCAGGAGCAGGTAGGTGAGCACGCCGGCGACGACGAGGCTCGACACCGTGACCAGGCCGAGCACACGGTACTGCAGGAGCGAGTAGATGACGACGAGGATGAGTCCGACGAGACCGGTGAGCAGACCGATCTTCAGGTAGTTCGATCCCAGAGTCGGAGAGATCTGGTCTTCGCTCTGGACCTGGAAGCTCAGCGGCAGCGAGCCGTTCTTCAGCTGGTTGGCCAGCGTCTGCGCCTCATCGAGGGTGAAGTTGCCGGAGATCTCGGCCTTGCCGTCAGTGATCACGGCGTTCGAGGTCGGCGCGGAGAGCACAAGACCATCGAGTTCGATGGCGAACTGGTTGTACGGCTGCTGTTTTCCGGTGATGTCCGAGGTGATCTGCTTGAAGATCTCGCGCCCGGTCGCGTCGAAGGAGAGGTTCACGGCGGGCTTGTTCGTCTGCACGCCGTTGGCTCCCGCTGCGTAGCCGAAGTTCGCATCCGCGAGGTGGTCACCGGAGAGTTCCACCGGACCGAGGATGTACTTGGCCTGACCGTCTTCGGAGCAGGAGACCACGGGTTTGTCCGCCGGCTCCTGTTCGCCGCCGGTGCGGTTCTTCGGATCCGAGCAGTCGAGCTCCGTGTATTCCTTGATGATGTCTTCGGACTGCCATTCGCTCGCATCCTTCTCAGGATCGAACAGCGGACGCGGAGTCGAATCGGTGACCTTCTTCGACTGATTCGACTCGCCGTCCTTCGCCGAAGTGCCGGCCGAACCGGAGGGTTCGGCGGCCTTCGACTTCGCGGCCGCCTCGGTGTCCGTCGACGAGACGCTTCCTGCCTTGGCGACTTCGCCGCCGCCTTCCGGAGCTTGGTCCTCGCCCTGAGCGTCGCCCTGGCCGTCCTTGCCGGTGAGGTCCTCGATGCGCTTGCGCTCTTCGTCGCTCAGCCCATCATCGCCGTCGGACTTCTCGCCCTTGTCGCCGCTCTGCTCCTGCTCCTTCTGGATCTGCTCCTGGGAGCGCGGGTCACCGACCAGCGCCACCCGGCGGAACACGAGCTGAGCCGACGACCGCACGAGGTTGCGTGTCTCTTCATCGGGGTTGCCCGGCAGGTTGACGATGATGTTGCGGTCGCCCTGCGTCGTGATCTCGGCTTCGGAGACCCCGGTCGAGTCCACGCGCTGGCGGATGATCGCCACGGCCTGGTCGAGCTGCTCCTTGCTGATGTCCGTGCCCTTGGACACCTGCGGTTCCAGAATGATCGACGTTCCGCCCTCGAGGTCGAGGGCGAGTTTCGGAGACGTCGTGGCGTTCGACCAGATGACACCGGCGGCGATGATGCCGGCAAGCACCAAGGTGATGATCGTCAGCCACAGGAAGCGCAAACCAGGACGTGGCTTTTCTTCGATATCGGACACGTTTCAGCTTTCGATTGGGAGCAGAGTGCGAGGACGAGTCAGTTGTTCTTGTCGGAGTCCGAATCGGAGGACTCGGCATCCGCCTCGGCGGCGTCTTCGGCCTCAGCCGAGTCCCCGGCATCGGAGTCGGAGGCCGCGGCCTCATCGTCCTCGGCGGCGACGGCATCGTCGTCAGGGGCATCCTGTTCGGCGCGCTTGCGTGCGTTCATGGCGTCGAGTTCGGCATCGGTGATCGCCGGCTTCTCGTCCTGGTCGTCGACATCGACGTCCGTCTCAGCAGCGTCGGCGACGGGAGCGTCGACGGGGGCTGCGGCGGCAGCCTCGGGGTTCTCGATCTGGCCGATGGCCTGGCGGTGGACGCGCAGAACGGTGCCGGGACCCGATTCGATGGTCACCTGGTTGCTCTCCTCGTCGATCGACAGCACGGTGCCGAAGACGCCGAAGGTCGTCATCACGGTCGCTCCGGGCACCAGACCCGTCTTGATCTGCTCCGCACGCGCCTTCTGCTTACGTCGAGAATTGAATAGGAAAAAGATCAGCAGCGCGGCAAGCGCAAGAGGGATCAACAAATCCACAGATATCAGCCTTTCATATGAATGAACCAGTGAACCAGCTTAGTTCGTCCTCACTGTCCAAGGCGAACTCATTTGCGGGGTTCAGTACTCATAGTTTGCTGGGATCTGCATTTCCAGATGCTTCCAGGCTGCCGAGGTGGCCACACGTCCGCGTGGAGTGCGGCTGATGAGCCCTTCGCGCACGAGGTACGGTTCGGACACCGTTTCGACGGTATCGGCTTCCTCTCCGACGGAGACGGCCAGTGTTCCCAGACCCACCGGTCCCCCGCCGAAGCGTTTGCACAGCACGTGGAGGACAGATCGATCGAGGCGGTCGAGCCCGAGCGTATCGACTTCGTAGACACGCAGCGCATTCACCGCGGCCTCCTCGTCGATGACGCCGCTGCCGCGCACCTGCGCCCAGTCGCGGACGCGACGCAGCAGCCGATTCGCAACGCGCGGGGTCCCACGGGAGCGGGTGGAGATCTCCTTCAGCCCGGCGAGATCCGCCTCGATGCCGAGCATCCGGGCCGAACGCTGCAGCACGGTGAGCAGATCGACGCTGGAGTAGAAGTCGAGGAGAGCGGTGAAACCGAAACGGTCACGCAGCGGCGCCGGCAGCAGTCCGGAGCGGGTCGTGGCTCCGACGAGAGTGAACTGCGGGAGGTCGAGCGGGATGGCAGTGGCTCCGGGTCCCTTGCCCACGATGACGTCGACGCGGAAGTCCTCCATCGCCACATAGAGCATCTCTTCGGCAGCGCGCGCCATCCGGTGGATCTCGTCGATGAAGAGCACTTCGCCCTCTTCGAGTGAGGACAGGATGGCCGCGAGGTCCCCGGCGTGCTGGACGGCCGGACCGGAGGTCACACGCAGGCTCGCGTTCATCTCGTGGGCGATGATCATCGCCAGTGTGGTCTTGCCGAGCCCGGGTGGGCCGGAGAGCAGCACATGGTCGGGCGCCTTCTGCCGGGCCTTCGCCGCGTCGAGGACGAGTGAGAGCTGTTCGCGCACCTGGGGCTGACCGATGAAGTCGGCCAGGCCCTTCGGCCGCAGTGCCGCCTCGGCGTCGCGTTCGGCCGTCTCGGCCTGCCCGGAGACGAGACGGTCGCGTTCGGCGCCGGTCATCGACTGATCGCCGAATTCCATCTCATAGGAGTCGACACCATCGCCGCCTGTTCCGGGTTCGAACGATCCGGTCATTTCTTCGCACCCAGCACCTTGAGCGCGGCCTTGAGGATGACGGAGGTCCCGGCCTCAGCACCGGTCTCCTCGACGACGTCGGCGACGACCTGCTCGGCCTGTGCTTCCTTCCACCCGAGTCCCACGAGGGCGTCGACGACCTGCTGGTTGCCGCCGCCGAAGGACAGGGTCGGTCCCGGGCTCGAGGCGGTGAGCTTCGGCAGCTTGTTCTCGAGTTCGAGGATGATCCGCGATGCGCCCTTCTTCCCGATGCCGGGAACCCGGGTGAGCGCGTTCGCATCCTGATTCGCGATCGCGGCGGCGAGCTCGTCGGGGCCCATAACGGACAGGATCGCCATGGCCAGGCGGGGGCCGATGCCGGAGATGGAGAGGAGGACGTCGAAGGTGTGGTTCTCGTCTTCGGTGGCGAAACCGTAGAGCGTCATCGAGTCTTCGCGCACCACGAGGCTGGTGACCAGTTCGATCTCCGCACCGTGTCGGGTGCTCGCCAGGGTGTCGGGGGTGACGTGGACCTTGCGGCCGACCCCGTAGGTGAGCACGACGAGGTGGTCAGCTGCGATCCGATGCACCGTACCGCTGAGGAAACTGATCACGGACTGCCTTTCAGGTGGGAACACGTGTACGAATCCAGGTTAGCAGTAACGCTGCTGACCGTTCGTCCCGGCACGCCAGAGACCCCGCGATGCCGTTGGTTCCGGCGACTATTTGGCCTTGCGCATGGCGTCTGCCCACTGCTGCTGGGCCTTCGTCAGCCCAGAGCCCTCCCGACCGCCGGCCTTGCGTTCGGTGAGGTCCTTGTTCTTGCCCGGAGTCGATTGCGCCGACAGCGCCCCGCGCCAGGAATGGCAGATGGCGATCGCCAGTGCATCCGCGGCGTCGGCGGGCTTCGGCGGGGAGTCGAGCCCGAGGATCCGCGTCACCATGGTGGTGACCTGCTTCTTATCGGCGCGACCGGAGCCCGTGGTCGCGGCTTTGACTTCCGAGGGCGTGTGCATGGCCACGGGCAGGCCACGGCGGGCGGCCAGTCCCATCGTCAGCCCGGACACCTGCGCTGTGCCCATGATCGTCGAGACGTCGTTGCGGGCGAAGACACGTTCGATGGCGACGACGTCCGGTCGGTAGGTGTCCAACCATTGGTCGAACGCCTCGGCGATGGATCCGAGGCGCAGGTCGACGGAGTCCGCGGACGGGGTCCGCAGCACGTCGACGGCGACCATCTTCACCTTCCGTGCGGGCAGGGTGTCGATGACACCGAGCCCGCAGCGGGTGAGTCCGGGATCAACGCCGAGGATGCGCATCAGGCGTCGAGTTCGGCGAGGACCTCATCGCTGACATCGGCGTTCGAGTACACGTTCTGCACGTCGTCGCAGTCTTCGAGCGCATCGATGAGGGTGAAGACCTTCTGTGCGGTCTCGGCATCGAGACTGACTTCGAGACCGGGCACGAAGGAGGCTTCGGCCGAGTCGTAGTCGATGCCGGCGTCGACGAGTGCCGTCCGCACAGCCACGAGGTCGGTGGCCTCGCAGATGATCTCGAACTTCTCGCCTTCGTCCTTGACCTCTTCGGCACCGGCGTCCATGGTCGCCAGGAGGATCGATTCTTCGTCGGTCTCCGCGGCGTTGACGATGATGACGCCCTTGCGGTTGAAGTTGTACGTCACCGAGCCCGGGTCGGCCATCGAACCGCCGTTGCGGGTCACGGCCACGCGGACCTCGGAGGTGGCACGGTTGCGGTTGTCGGTGAGGCATTCGATGAGGAGGGCGACTCCGCCATCGGCGTAGCCTTCGTACATGATCGTCTCGTAGTTGACGCCCGAGCCGTCGAGGCCGCCTCCGCGCTTGACCGCGCGGGTGATGTTGTCTGCGGGGACCGAGTTCTTCTTCGCCTTCTGGATGGCGTCGAAGAGCGTCGGGTTGCCGTCGGGGTCAGGTCCACCGTTGCGAGCCGCAACCTCGATGTTCTTGATCAGCTTGGCGAAGAGTTTGCCGCGCTTGGCATCGATGGCCGCTTTCTTGTGCTTAGTCGTTGCCCATTTGGAATGACCTGCCACTGGTGTTCCTTCCTGTAGTTACAGCCCCTCAAGTCTATACGCTCCTCGAGGCTCTCCGCTCTGACCGGGCCCGTCCCCGCCGCATCAGCAGTGCGGGTGGGGCCGCATCAGTCGATGACCAGCGGCACCTCGGGCACTGATCCGGTCGTCGCCAGATCGATGAGGCTGAGCAGATTCTTCGGATAGATCGTTTCGGTCGTCGCCATGAGTTCATCACGGGTCCACCACCGGAATTCCAGCAGGCTGCGCTTCTCGATGTCCGTCCACACCGCATCTTCGAGCTCGATGTCCTCTGCCGTCCGGAACGCGAAGTAGGTCTCGAGCTGACGCAGTGACTTCTCGGTGAACTTGAAGACCTCGTCACGCGTGGCCAGGGGGCCGATGAGTTCGTGCGGCTCGCATTCGATGCCGGTCTCTTCGGCGAGTTCGCGAGCCGCCGTCTGTGCGGCCGATTCGCCGAGTTCGGAGCCGCCGCCGCAGGTCATCCACCATTGGTGACTCGGGGTCAGCAGATCCTGGGCCCTGATCAGGAGAACCTCGTCGCGCTCATTGAGTAATACGACCCTTGAGGCTTTACGAGGTTTCATGGTTCTCCAGTGGTCGACGACGAGGGGACGCAGGTGTTTGCAGAATAATGATGCTGGGGGTTTTCGGCAAGAGCGCGACAGGGGTCGAGAGCACGATACCGGCACCGTGCCTTCCCGACCAACTCGACGGTCATGCCCGTCCGGCGGGGGCCGCCAGCTGTCGGTCCCACCAGTCGAGCACGGCTTCGAAGCGCTGTCGACGATGGCGTGGCTGCCCGGCACGGGAGAGCTCGTGGTTCTCCCCGGGGAAGATGAGCATCTCCGTGTCGACTCCGGCTCGCTGCAGAGCCGCATAGTACTGCTGGGCCTGTTCGAGCGGGCACCGGAAGTCGAGTTCCGAATGCATCACCAGGGTCGGGGTTCCGACCTGGTCTGCGTGGGCCAGCGGCGATTGGGCGGCGATGGCCTCGCGGCTGCGGCTCGTGTACTCCTCGGTGAAGAAGCGTCCGATGTCGGAGGTGCCGACGAAGCTGTCGGGATCGAGGTATCCGCGCTCGACGATCGCGGCGCGGAAGCGGTGGTCGGCGGCGATGGTCATGGCGGTGAGGTAGCCGCCGTAGGAGCCGCCTTGGATGCCGATCCGATTCCGGTCGAGGTTGGGTTCGGTCTCCAGGGCACAGTCGAGCACGGCGAGCACATCGGACATCGCCGGGGCCGCCATATCGCCTTGGACCGCGGTGCCCCAGCTGCGGGTGCGGCCTCCCGAGCCGCGGGGGTTCGAGTACACGACCGCGTAGCCGGCCGAGGTGAGCACTTGGGTCTCGTCGAACCAGGAGTGTGTGTATTGGGCGAAGGGTCCGCCGTGGATGTTGAGGATGACGGGGAACGGTCCCTGTCCTTCCGGCGTGGCCAACCATCCGGTGATGGAGCCGCCCTCGCCGTCGACGCGCAGGACCTGCGGGGTCACGGAGTTCGCCGGTGCCGGGTGTTCCTTGACGATGACCGCGGCCGCGGCGGAGTCGAGTTCGATCTTGCCGAGCACAGCAGGTGAGTTCGGGGTCGCCCCGGTGAACACGAGAGTCGAATCCGCGATGTCGAAGCCGTTGATGACGGTCGTGTCATCACTGAGGAAGTCGAGTTCGTCGATGCCGATCTCCTCGGCGCCAAGGTCGATGCTCACGAGCCGGGACGCCCCATCGGTGTCGATGACGGCGATGGCCGCTCCCCCGCGGATCTGCGGGCGGATGGGGGCCAGCGCCACGGTCTCCGGGTCGGTCAGGCGCCGTGTGGTTCCGGTGCGCAGCTCGTGGACGTAGAGCCCGGGCATCTGTCCGACGAAGTCGAGTTCATCGCGGGTGAGATCATTTCCCATCAGCAGAACGGAGTCCTCGTCGAGCCAGATATGCATGCTCACGCTCATCCGCGGCAGCTGCAGCGGGGTCGGCTCCTCGCCCCCGAGCAGCCACACCGTCGAACGCAGATCCGGCTGGCCTTCGTCGGGGTGGAGTGCCGAGACCACGGACATCCGGGTTCCGGATGGGCAGAACTGCGGATCGTGGACATCGGTCACCGGTGCGTTCAGAAGCGTTGAGAGCGGAACTTCCCCGGCACCGCGGATTCCGACCGTGCCCGTTCCGGGTTCGGCGAGATCGACGAGGAAGGCGCGGGCGGGTCGGTCGTTCGTGTACCCGAGGCCGTTGCTCAGATAGGCCGCGGAGGTGATCCGGCGCGGGGCCTCCTCGGCGGCGGGGATGTCCTCGTCCTGACCGTAGCGGCCGGGCTCGGCGGCGCGGGCGATGTAGAGGGCGCGGGATCCTGCATCGTCGAGGGCGAATTCGGACACGCCGAGGTGGCTGTCCGTGATCTGGTGCGCCGTCTCCAGGGTGGCGCCGACGTGGAGCTGCGGAGCCGACTTCTTCTCCGCGCTGAGGTATCCGGACCAATTCGGGCCGACCAGCGGGGACGTATCGTGCCAGGCATGCGTCAGCCGACGCGAGTCGTCTGCGGTCAGGGTGAACAGCTGGGACAGGTAGCTGTTCGATTCGAGGTCGGGTCTGCGGATCGTGATGACGGCTTCGTCGCCGCGCAGCACGGGTGAGGAGTATTCGGCCAGTGTGTCGAGGTCTTCGGGGTTCATCTGTTCCATTCTTCTGACAGCCGCGCCTGCACATCGGCGTGCACCTGCGGCAGGGCCTTCGTCTGCGCGATCACGGGCAGGAAGTTCGCATCTCCACCCCACCGCGGCACCACATGCTGGTGCAGGTGCGCGGCGATGCCGGCACCGGCGACGGGGCCCTGGTTCATTCCCAGGTTGAATCCGTGGGGGCCGGACACGGCGCGGATGACGCGCATCGCCTTCTGCGTGAACCGGGCGAGTTCGTTCGTCTCGTCGGCGGTGAGATCGGTGTAGTCGGCCACGTGCCGGTAGGGGCAGATGAGCAGGTGGCCGGGGTTGTACGGGTAGAGGTTGAGCACGGCGAACACCGTCTCGCCGCGGGCGACGATGAGCCCCTCGGCGTCGGTCTTCGACGGAGCCGAACAGAACGGACATTGGGACTCCCCCGCATCCTTCGGCTTGTCCTGACCGTCGATGTAGACCATCCGGTGCGGGGTCCACAGGCGCTGGAAGCCGTCGGGCTCACCGGGGAACCCGGCGGCGGCCTCGGGATAGGGAATCCCCTCACCGAGGCGGCCGCCGCTGTTGTCCTGCACGGTCGCGTCCTCGCGGCCTTCGCTCATACTTGGGCCTTGGTCTCGATCGCGTCGAGGATGCGGCGCACCGCCTCGGCGACGGGAACGCCGTTGTCCTGTTCACCGCTGCGGAACCGGAAGGACACGGCCGAAGCCTCGCGGTCCTCGCCGCCGGCGATGAGGGTGAAGGGCACCTTCGACTTCGAGGCATTGCGGATCTTCTTGCCGAAGCGGTCGTCGCTGTCGTCGATCTCGACTCGGACACCTGCCGCGCGCAGCTGCTCGGCCACCTCGACGAGGTAGTCGTTGAACTCCTCGGCCACGGGAATGCAGGTGACCTGGACGGGTGCCAGCCACACGGGGAAAGCGCCGGCGTAGTGCTCGGTGAGCACGCCGAGGAAGCGTTCGATGGACCCGAACTTCGCGGAGTGGATCATCACCGGCTGCTTGCGTGTGCCGTCGGCGGCGACGTACTCGAGGCCGAAGCGTTCGGGCTGGTTGAAGTCGAGCTGGACGGTCGACATCTGCCAGGTCCGCCCGATTGCGTCTCGGGCCTGCACGGAGATCTTCGGTCCGTAGAATGCGGCACCGCCGGGATCGGCGACGAGTTCGAGACCGGTCTCATCGGCGACCTCCTCGAGCACGCGGGTGGCTTCTGCCCACTGCTCGTCGGAGCCGATGAACTTCTCTGCCTTCTTCCCCTCTTCGTCACGGGTCGACAGCTCGAGGTAGAAGTCGTCGAGGCCGAAGTCACGCAGCAGGCTGAGCACGAAGTTGAGCAGGTGGCGGATCTCCTTCGCCGCGTCCTCCTGGGCGACGTAGGAGTGCGAGTCGTCCTGGGTCAGGGCACGCACACGGGTGAGACCGTGGATGACGCCGGAAGCTTCGTCGCGGTAGACGGTGCCGAACTCGAACAGCCGCAGCGGCAGATCACGGTAGGACCGACCGCGGGAGCGGTAGATGAGGTTGTGCATCGGGCAGTTCATCGCTTTGAGACGGTACGGGGTGCCGTCCTTGACGACGGCCCCGGAGTCGTCGCGGACCTCATCGACGGACATCGCCGGGAACATGTTCTCCCCGTAGTAGGGCAGGTGGCCCGAGGTGTAGTAGAGGGTCTCCTTCGAGATGTGCGGGGTGCCGACGTATTCGAAGCCTTCGGCGATGTGACGGGCGCGGACGTAGTCCTCCATCTCCCGCTTGATCACTCCGCCCTTGGGGTGGAAGACGGGCAGGCCGGAGCCGAGCTCCTCGGGGAAGGAGAACAGGTCCAGTTCGGCACCGAGTCTGCGGTGGTCGCGACGTTCGGCTTCGGCGATGCGATCTTGGTAGGCCTTGAGGTCGTCCTTCGTCGCCCAGGCGGTGCCGTAGACGCGCTGCAGGCTCGCGTTCGCCTGGTCGCCGCGCCAGTACGCGGCCGAGGACCGGGTGATGGCGAAGCCGTTGCCGATGAGTTTCGTGTTCGGCAGGTGGGGGCCGCGACACAGATCCTGCCACACCACTTCGCCCTTGCGGTCGACGTTCTCGTAGACGGTGAGCTCGGCGCCGCCGACCTCGACAGAGGAGCCGTCGTCGGAGCCCGAGCCCTTGTCGTTGATGAGTTCGAGCTTGTACGGCTCGTTCGCCATGCGCTGACGTGCTTCGTCTTCGGTGACGACGACGCGGTTGAAGGTCTGACCAGACTTCACGATCTGAGCGGCCTTCTTCTGGATGGCCTTGAGGTCCTCGGGGGTGAAGGGTTCGGCGACGTCGAAGTCGAAGTAGTAGCCGTCGGTGATGTAGGGGCCGATGCCGAGCTTGGTGCCGGGGAAGAGCTCCTGAACAGCCTGGGCGGTGACGTGCCCGGTCGAGTGGCGCAGGATATCGAGTCCTGCTTCGGAGTCGATGGTGATCGGAGCGATCCGATCACCTGGCTGCAGTTCGCGGCTGAGATCGGCGGGTTCGCCGTTCAGCCACATCGCGACGACTGTGCGGTCGGTGGAGAAGATCTCCGTTCCGGTCAGCCCCTCTTTCCAAGGAATGCTCTCGCCCGCGCAGTCGATGCTGTCTGCCACTGATTTCTCCGTTCGTCTGTGTTCGTCTGAGTCCGGCCGGGATCGTCCGGATCGAGGACTTCTCGCCCCTAGATTCTAGTACCACTTCGGCAGTGACAGATCAGTCGGGCGGCAGTCGTGTGACCGCCGCCCAGACCGAGCCTGCCGCTGCCGGCGTCGCAGCGTCGAGGTGCCGATCGGCCGCCTCGGCGCCACGAGTTCACAGCATCACTGCTTGTAGAACTCGAAGTCCTTGCCCTTGCCGAGATCGTCGACGAGTTTGAGCTTGAGGTGCATCCCATCGATTTCGGCCTTGGGAACACCGAAGGCGAGCTCATAGGTCGTTTCGCCGCCGGCAGGCACGGGATCGGTGAAGGCCAGCGAGCCCTTGTAGTTTCCGCTGTCGAAGACGTCGTCGTATTCCTTGCTGCCTCCATCTGTGGCGGTCAGATTCGTCAGAGTCATCTTCACGTCAGAGCTCGAGTCGTTCTTCACGGTCATCGTCACGATGGCGATCTCACCATTCGTCGACTCGGCGCCGGAGGCGTATTCTCCCGCAGTGCCCGGGCGGACATTGATCGCGGCGGTGACATCGGTGCCGATCTCGACCTCGCCGGCCTGAGCGGGCGCAGCGTCTTCGCTGTCGGAGCCGCTCGATCCGTCGCTTGCTGGAGTCGACGGGGGATTAGTGCTGGGCTCCGCAAATGGATTCTCTTCCTGCTTTTGTTCCTGTTTCTGCTCTTCAGCAGCGTCGTTTACGGCATTAATAAACAGGCCGCCAAAGAGCACAGTAGCCACAATCACAGCGATCGAAATGACGACCGACAGCCCGCCGAGGACGATGCCGGTGATGTTGAAGCCCTTGTTGTTCGCCAGGCCCTTCTTGATCGCAGAGAGTCCGAGGAATCCGAACACGATCGCGGCGATGCCGAAGAGCGCGCCGCCGCCGAAGACGAAGGCGCCGAGGACGCCGACGATGCCGCCGATGAGTGCGAGGATGCCCCAGATGTTCTTCGAGGTGCCGCCGCCCGAGGGGTACTGCCCGTAGGCGGCGTTCGGGTTGGCCGGGATGAATTGATCGGACGACCCTTCGGCTCCCGGGTAGGCCGGCTGCTGTCCGTATTGATTGGCGTCGTACTGGTTCTGGCCGTACTGACTCTGGCCGTACTGATCCTGTCCGTACTGGCTGTCGCCGTACTGGTTCTGGCCGTACTGGTCGTTCGGCTGACCAAAGTTCGGCTGCTGTCCGTACTGGTTCTGGTCGTTCGGCTGACCGTAGTTCGGCTGCGAACCGTACTGCGGAGGCTGCTGTCCGTACCCCTGCGAACCGTCATTCCCGCCCTGGCCGTAGTTCGGCTGGGATCCGTACTGGGGAGGCTGCTGTCCCGCGTTCTGGTCGTTGCCGTAGCCGGGCGCGCTCGACGGCTGGTTGTTCGGGTTCTGACCGTTGGGGTCCTGGCCGTTCGGGTTCTGGCCGTTCGGGTTGTTCCCGCCCGAACCGTCACCGGAACCGTAGGGGTTCTGAGGATTAGACATGAATGCTCCGAAGTCATCGTCGTTAGATACAAGGCCAAGCGTACTAGCAAACCCGCATGCCACTGCATGATGTTCGCGTTCCAAACCTGCAACAGAGCCGGATGTTCACGAGTCTTCGGGGATGCACGAAGCCCCGGGCGGATCGCCCGGGGCTTCTTCTGTGCGCGATACTGGGATCGAACCAGTGACCTCTTCCGTGTCAGGGAAGCGCGCTACCGCTGCGCCAATCGCGCTCTATTCTTTTGTTGCACCGGAACCCGAGGGTCCCTGTGCGCGATACTGGGATCGAACCAGTGACCTCTTCCGTGTGAAGGAAGCGCGCTACCGCTGCGCCAATCGCGCTGGTCGGTCAGCATTGCTGCTGACCATCCGAGGTGGCGACGGGATTCGAACCCGTGTATACGGCTTTGCAGGCCGCTGCCTCGCCTCTCGGCCACGCCACCGCCAAGGCAGTGCCATGACGCCTCCGAGCGGATGACGGGACTCGAACCCGCGACCCTCACCTTGGCAAGGTGATGCTCTACCAACTGAGCCACATCCGCATTTCTCGCTGCGGGGTTTCCCTCGCAACGAGATACAACTCTATACGGAGGGGGCGGCATACGCAAAATCGGAATCGGGTGATCGTGATCACATGCGCAGATCCAGCATTCAGGCTGGCCAACTTATAGTGGTGGGGTGAACGACGAACGTCCCCGCGCCCGCCCCAAGGGCTGGTTGTCACGCCACCATCGCCAAGGCCCCCGACCGTGGCGGAAACTGCGTCTGGGTTTCCTCCGCTGGCGCAGGATGGTGTTGGCGAACCATCACACCGCCCGCATCTATCGCAGCATCGTCGGCGGACTCGGCACACTCATCGTGCTCATCGGCCTCGTCCTTGTGCCCCTGCCCGGTCCGGGATGGCTCATCGTCATCATCGGCCTGTTCGTCATCTCCAGCGAATTCCATTGGGCGCGGAGACTGCTCCACTTCGTGCGCGTGAATGTCGAGCGGTGGACGCGCTGGATCATGGCCCAGCGGCTGTGGGTGCGCTGGACCGTCGGCGCGGTCACCGCGGCCTTCGTCGGCTTCATCGTCTGGTGCACCCTGCGCCTCACCGGCCTGCCGGGGTGGGTGCCGGATCTCGCCGTGCTCGAACTGCTCGGTCTGCACTGAACGTCCGCCCCGCGCACCCGAACCCGCCACGCACGTCCGCACAGTTGGCCGACGCCGCTGACATGCCGAGGTCGCAGTCCCGCCGCCGTCCCTCACCCGCCGGTAGCTCTGACCCGACGGTGGCCGAATGCACAGAGCCCGCCGACCATTCACCGTGGTCGACGGGCACGTGCGGAGCCGCTGTCAGGATGACAGCGGTGGAGTCAGGATGACAGCGCGGTCAGCCGCGAAAGGCAGCGCATGTACTTCTTCCTGTAGCCGCCGGCCAGAGACTCCTCGGTGAAGATCTTGTCCAACGGCACACCGGAGTTGACGATGTGGACGTTGCGGTCGTAGAGCCGGTCGACCAGAGCGACGAAGCGCAGCGCCACGCTCTCGTTCTCGATCGTCGTGACGTCCTCCCACACGGCGGAGTCCACGCCGTCGACCATCCGCCCGTAGCGGGACGGATGGACCGTCGACAGATGAGACAGCAGCTGGGAGAACTCATCTCGGGCGACGGTGCCTTCGAGCTTCGCCGTGGCCGCATCGAGCTCGTCGGCCGGCAGCGGATCTGCCGGGGAGCTCAGCGCACGGTGGCGGTAGTCCTGACCGTCGATGCGAAAGACCTCGAACTGGTCGGCCAGCGCCTGGATCTCACGGAGGAAGTCCTGAGCGGCGAAGCGGCCCTCTCCCAGCGAGCCGGGCAAGGTGTTCGACGTTGCGATGATCTTCACGCCCGCATCGGTGAGTTCGCGCATGAGCCGGGACATGAGCACGGTGTCCCCCGGATCGTCGAGTTCGAATTCGTCGACGCACACGAGCTTCATCTGCGACAGGTCGTCGCGGGCGCGGGCGAAGCCCAGAGCACCGACGAGGTTCGTGTATTCGACGAAGGTGCCGAAGGTGGCGGGCTTCTCATTGGCGTGCCACGCGGACGCGAGCAGGTGAGTCTTGCCGACACCGTAGCCGCCGTCGAGGTAGACGCCCTTGGGACCGGACTTCCCCTTCGAGAAGAGCTTGCCGAAGAACCCCTTCGAGTTCGACTGTGCTGCGAATTGCTCGAGTCTTCTCCGAGCCTCGGCCTGCGAGGGCTCGGTGGGGTCCGTGCGATAGCTGTCGAAGGACACGTCCTCGAACTGAGGCGGCGGGACAAGGCCTGCGATGAGCTCTTCGGGGGCAACCTGTGGGGATCGGTCGCTCAGTGCGACCAGAGTCTGCTCGGCATTCACTCGGCCTAGTCTAAGGCAGGCCCGCGGGCCCGACGGAAATCGGGCCCGAGCGGGTGAGGACCATCACAGGCGCAGAGAACCGAGGTGGACGGACGCACACGCACAGCTTCGGCGCGCCTTCGTCCGCCGAAGCGGATCTATTCGTCTCAGCTGAAGTCGAAGCCGAGTCGGCCGAGCTGTTTGGGATCGCGCTGCCAGTCCTTGGCGACCTTGACGTGGAGGTCGAGGTAGACCTTGGTGCCAAGGAGGCGTTCGATGCCCTGGCGGGATTCCGAACCGATCGCTTTGAGTCGGCTGCCGCCCTTGCCGATGATGATCGCCTTCTGGCTGGGTCGTTCGACGAAGAGGTTGACGTGGACGTTCCACAGCGGATTGTCCTCGCTGCGGCCCTCCCGCGGGTACATCTCCTCGACTTGGACGGCCAGGGAGTGCGGCAGTTCGTCGCGGACGCCTTCGAGGGCGGCTTCACGGACGAGTTCGGCGATCATCTTCTCCTCCGGCTCATCGGTGAGGTCGCCGTCGGGGTAGAGCGGCGGCGACTCCGGCAGATGGGAGGAGAGAACGGAGTCGACGGTGTCGATCTGGAAACCGTCGGCCGCGGAGACCGGGACGACGTCGGCGAAGTCGGCGAGTTCGCCGACGGCCAGCAGCGCCTCGGCGACCTTGTCCTTGGATACGAGGTCGACTTTCGTCACGAGCGCGACGATCGGGGTCCGCCCGTCGAGCAGCTCCAGCTGGGAGGCGATGTAACGGTCGCCGGGACCGATCGCCTCATCGGCGGGAAGGCAGAAGCCGATGACGTCGACTTCGTTGAGGGTGGTGGCCACGAGGTCGTTGAGCCGGGAGCCCAGCAGCGTCCTGGGCTTGTGCAGTCCGGGGGTGTCGACGAGGATCAGCTGGTGATCGTCCCGGTGGACGATTCCGCGGATCGTGTGCCGCGTCGTCTGCGGCTTTGCCGAGGTGATCGCCACCTTCTCCCCCACCAAGGCGTTCGTCAGCGTCGACTTGCCGGTGTTCGGCCGTCCCACGAAGCAGGCGAACCCGGCACGGTAGCCCTCGGGATAGTCTGTGCGAAATTCCATGTCAGTCCTCTTCCTTCGTCCCCGGGCTTCCTGCCGCGGCGGTCTGCGCCTCGGCGGCGGTGTCGTCTGCGGTGCGGGTGACCCGCACATGGGTGATGCGGTGGCGGCGGCCCTGGCCTTCCATGGCTTCGATATGGAGGCCGGCGATGCTCGCATGCGAACCGTCGATGGGCACCCTGTCGATGAGCTTCGACAGCAGCCCGCCGACGCTGTTGACATCATCTTCGTCGATGCGCACGTCGAAGTATTCGGCGAAGTCCGAGATCGACATGCGCGTGCTGATGACGAAGGATCCGTCCTCGGCGGCGACGAGTTCGTCATCGCCGTTGTCGTATTCGTCTTCGATCTCGCCGACGATCTCTTCGACGATGTCCTCGATGGTCACAAGCCCGGCGGTGCCGCCGTATTCGTCGACGAGGATCGCCAAGTGCGTGGAGTCCAGCTGCATCTGTCGCAGCAGATCGTCGGCCGGTTTGGTCTCGGGCACGAAGAGCACACTGCGCGCCAGCGTCCCGATCGGCTTGTCGGTGTCGTCCGGGTGGAGCTGAAGGCGGCGGGCCACATCTTTGAGATAGGCGACGCCGCGGACGTCGTCGAGGTCCTCCCCGCACACGGGGATCCGGGAGAAGCCGGAACGGAAGAACAGGTTCATCGTCTTCTGCAGACCCACGTCGGCGTCGACGGTGACGAGGTCGGTGCGCGGGACCATGACTTCGTTCGCCGAGGTGTCCGAGAGGTTGAAGACCGATTGGATCATCTCGCGTTCGCCGTCTTCGATGATATCGGATTCGCTGGCCCTCTCGACGAGGTCGCGCAGCTGCTCAGAAGTCACGAACGGACCGTCCTTGTACACCTTGTCCGGGGTCAGCAGGTTGCCGAGGACGACGAGGATGCGGGTGAGCGGTTTGAGGACGACGAGGACGATGCGCACGATCCAGCTGAGGTTGAGGCACACGGCTAGCGACCGGCGCTTGCCGATCGTGCGCGGAGACACGCCGGTGATGATGAAGACCGCCACCGAGGCGGTGAGTACCGTGAGGAAGACCATGAGCGGTCCCACGGAGTAGTAGGAGTCATAGGCCAGTGCGATGAAGACCGTGGCCAGTGCCTCGAGGAAGTTGCGGACGAAGATGATGACGTTGATGTTCGTCGGCAGGTCGCCGAGGATCTTCTCCACCCGCACGGCCGCGCGCTTGCCCTCTTCCTTCGCCTCCTCGACGGCGTGGTGGGACACGTTGAGCAGAGCCGCATCGACCGCCGAGAGGATGGCTGCGATGATGAGGCACAGTGCCGCACCGAGGAAGTACGCGAACACCTCAGACCTCGGTGGGGGTGGGAATGTCGGTGCGACCGTCGTAGCGAGCGGCGAAGAAGGTCAGCAGCAGATGCCGCTGCAGGGCGAACATCTCCTCCCGCGCTTCGGGCTCACCGTGGTCGTAGCCGAGGAGGTGGAGGAATCCGTGCACCGTGAGCAGCAGGATCTCGTCCATTGTCGAATGGCCGGCGGCGTCGGCTTGGGCGGCGGCCACCTCGGGGCAGATGATGATGTCACCCATCTGACCTTCGGTCGGTTTGTCCGGCTCTCCTTGGTGGAGCTGGTCCATGGGGAAGGACATGACGTCGGTCGGACCTTCGAGGTCCATCCACGTGACGTGGAGTTCGGACATCGCTGCGGTATCGACCATGGTCACGGCCAGTTCCGCACCGGGATGCATGTGCAGGGCCTCCCCGAGGTACTCGGTCAGGGCCACGACCTCGTCGAGGTCCACCTCGGCGTCGGTCTCGTTGAGGATCTCGGTGTTCATTCGGCACTTCCCCACAGGTCGTAGGCTTCGACGATCTTCGTCACCAGCGAATGCCGGACGACGTCCTTGCTGCCCAGTTCGCAGAACTGCAGGTCCTCGATCCCGTCGAGGATGTCGCGCACGACCTTGAGTCCGCTGCGGGTCTTGCCCGGCAGGTCGATCTGGGAGATGTCACCGGTAACGACCATCCGGGAGCCGAAGCCGAGGCGGGTGAGGAACATCTTCATCTGCTCGGCCGTCGTGTTCTGCGCTTCGTCGAGGATGACGAAGGCATCGTTGAGAGTCCGTCCGCGCATGTACGCCAGGGGTGCGACCTCGATCGTGCCGGTCTCGATGAGCAGCGGGATCGATTCCGGGTCGACCATATCGTGGAGCGCATCGTAGAGCGGTCGCACATATGGGTCGATCTTCTCGTTCAGGGTGCCCGGCAGGTAGCCGAGGGATTCGCCGGCTTCGACGGCGGGCCGGGTGAGGATGATCCGCGAGACCTCTTTGTGCTGGAGGGCGTTGACGGCCATCGCCATCGCCAGGTACGTCTTGCCGGTGCCGGCGGGGCCGATGCCGAAGGTGATCGTGTGGTTGCGGATGGCTTTGACGTAGTCGTGCTGGCCCATCGTCTTCGGGCGGATCGACTTTCCGCGTGTGGAGAGGATGTTCGTGCCCAGCACCGCCGAGGCGGCCGCCCCTTCGGAGGAGAACTTCGTGACCCGTTCGATCGTCTCATCGTTGATCCGATGACCGGCGGCGTGGAGCTTCTTCAGCTCCCCGATGACGCTGACGAAGGCTTGGACCCGGTTCGGATCCCCGGCGGCCTGGACCTGGTTGGCGCGCACGTGGATGTCGAGGTCGTCGAATGACTTCTCGAGGGTGCGCAGGTTCGATTCCCCGGGCCCGAAGAATTCGACGAGGTCGATCGAGTCGGGAATGACGAGGCGTACGGAGTCAGCGGCATGAGAGTCTGCCTGGGCGTCGGTGTCTGCCGCGTGAGAGTCGGGAGTGTTCACAGGGTTCGGGGTGGGGTGGGTGATGTCCAGAATGTTCCTTTGCATGCGAGCGTGCCGTCACCGGCGACGCCGGAGTGTGCTTCCATCCTAGTCCGATGGCTCACCAACGGCCCAATGAATTCTGAGCCATGACGAGGCCGGCGGATCCCGCCGACGAGGAGCGCAGGATGGTCGGACCCAGCAGCACGGGTGTGGCCCCGCGGTCTTTCAGTGCCGCAAGTTCGCTGTCGCTGATACCGCCCTCGGGTCCGACGACGAAGACGATGCGCTCGGGTGCCTCCCCTGCCGCCACCTCTTCGAGTGCCGTGGACAGCTTCGCTTCCGCGGTCTCGTGGAGGACGAAGACCGCATCGGCAGCAGAGAGCCGCTGGGCCAGGGACGTGCCGCGAACGAGTTCGTGCAGCTGCGGGAAGTGGGAGCGCCGGGCTTGGAGGGAGGCGGCGTTGAGCAGGTTCTCCCATTTCGCGGCGATCTTCTCCCGCTTCTTCGCCGGCCAGTCGGCGATCGAGCGTTCGGCGGCCCAGGGGATGACATCGTCGACCCCGATCTCCGTGGCCGTTTCGATGGCCTGCAGGTCACGGTCGCCCTTGGCCAGGGCTTGGACGAGAACGAGCCGCGGAGCCGGCCGCGGTTCCGTCGTCACCGCGGTGACGTCGATGGCGATGTCCGTCGGTGAAGCGGTCGTGACGGTGCCACGAGCTCGCGCACCGGCCCCGTTGACGATGTCGATCTGCTCACCGGGTCCGATCCGTCGCACCCGCACCGCATGTCCGGCCACGTCCTCACCGAGGGTGAGGACCTGACCGATGACCGCCTCGGCGGCCAGGGCGGAGCGGAAGACGGGAAGACTCACCGACCGGCGAACCTTTCGCGCATGCGGGAGAACACGCCGCGGCTCTCGGTGGTGATCTGCGCGCGGGGGGCTTCTTCCCCTCGCAGCTGTGCCAGCTTCTCGAGCAGCTCGCGCTGCTCGTCGTCGAGCTTGTCGGGAGTGAGCACGTCGACGGTGATGAGCAGGTCGCCACGAGTCTCCGAGCGCAGGCGGGCCGCGCCGAGTCCGGCGAGTTTGACGACCGTGCCCGACTGGGTGCCCGGGGCGATGTTGAGGTCCTGGGTGCCGTCGAAGGTCTCGAACGGAATCGTCGCTCCCAGGGTGGCCGCGGTCATCGGCACGGACACCGCGGCACGGAAGTTGTCGCCGTCGCGGTGGAAGACCTCGTGGCGGGTGACCATGACCTCGACGAAGAGGTCGCCGGCGGGGCCGCCGCCGGGTCCGACTTCGCCCTGGCTGGACAGCTGGATGCGGGTGCCGTCGGAGACTCCGGCGGGGATGCGGATCTTCATGGTCCGCTGTTTGCGCACGCGGCCGTCGCCCTGGCAGTTGAGGCAGGGGCTCGGGATGACGGTGCCGAATCCGTGGCAGGAGTTGCAGGTCTGGTTCGTGACCATCTGGCCCAGCAGGGTGCGGGTCATGCGCTGGACGCTGCCGGCGCCGTGGCACAGGCTGCAGGTCTCGATCTTCGTGCCTTCCTGGGTGCCGGCACCGGAGCACGTGTCGCAGACGACGGCGGTGGTCACATCGAGATCGACGGTGCCGCCGAAGGCCGCAGTCTTGAGGTCGATGCTGACTCCGACGAGGGCGTCCTTGCCGCGCTGGGTGCGTGGGATCGGACCGGCGGCCTGTCCCCCTCCGCCGCCGAAGAAGGTTTCGAAGATGTCTCCGAAGCCGCCGAAGCCGCCGCCGGCCGGGAAGCCCTGACCGTTCTCGCCGCCGCCCATGTCGTAGTTGCGCCGCTTCTCCGGGTCGGAGAGCACATCGTAGGCCAGTGAGATGGCCTTGAATTCGTCTTCGTGACCGGGGTTGACGTCCGGGTGGTACTTGCGTGCCAGCTTCCGGTACGACGACTTGATCTCAGCCGCGGAAGCATCTTTGGACACTCCGAGTGTTTCATAGTGATCGGCCACAGAAACTTCTCTCTCCCTGACGTAGTGGTCTTCTCAGTTCTTGGTGGTGGCGACCGCGCTTCCACGCAGTCCTCACCGATATGGTCTCGCCCTGATTCGGGCGCCTCCAGCTCTTCGTCTTCAGCGGCCCTACCCTCGATCGAGGATCGAGGACACGTACTTCGCGACGGCCCGGACAGCCGAGATCGTCGTCGGATAATCCATTCTGGTCGGGCCGAGCACCGCCAGTCTGGCCGAGGAACCCGCCTCATGACCATATTCGGCGGCCACGACAGAAGTCGAACTCAATGATTCGTGAGTATTCTCACGCCCGATGCGCACACTGATCTCCTCTTGGTCTTCGGCCATCGAGGTGAGCAGCTTGAGGAGGACCACCTGTTCTTCGAAGGCCTCGAGGATCGGGCCCATCTTCTCACCGAACTCACGTCCGGAGCGTGCGAGGTTCGCGGTGCCGGCCATGATGATGCGCTCTTCACGAGTGGCGGCGACGAGGTCGACGACGGCGGCGCGGACCTGCTGCAGTCCGGAATCGTCGAGGGCCCCGGGCTCGGCAGGATCGGGAGTCGCGGCCGCCTCGGCGCCGGGGGCGGAACCGAGGACCTGCGAGAGCTTGCGGCCGGCGAACTCGGCGTTGATCTGGTCGCGCAGGCCGCGGACGGCGTCGTCATCGACCGGCGTCGGGGTGATGATGGACTTCTGTTCGACCTGTCCGGCGTCGGTGATGAGGACGACGAGGATCCGCCCCGGTCCGAGGCCGACGATCTCGACGTGCTTGATCCGGGCGCGGGACACCGTCGGGTATTGGATGAGGGCGACCTGGTGGGTCAGCCCCGACAGCACGCGTACGGTGCGGTCGAGCATTCCGTCGAGGTCGACTTCACCGTCGATGAGCTGGAAGATCGCACTGCGTTCGGCACCGGTCAGCGGTTTGAACTCGTCGATGCAGTCGACGAACATCCGGTATCCGAGGTCGGTGGGGATCCGGCCCGCCGAAGTGTGCGGTTGGGCGATGTAGCCCTCGTGTTCGAGCTGGGCCATGTCGTTGCGGATCGTCGCCGGTGAGACGCCGAGGGTGTGCCGCTGCACGATCGCCTTCGATCCCACGGGTTCGTTGGTGGCGACGAAGTCCTCGACGATGGCGCGCAGTACCTGTGCTCGTCTGCTGTCGTTCATCGCGGACCTCCTCCCCGCCTCTGTTCCCGGTGCCCGTGTCGGTCTCCGCATGCCCGAACTGGCACTCATTGCGACTGAGTGCCAATTCTACGCCTCTCGACCGCTGATTTCATTTCAGGGGTGTCCCGCGGGTCTGCGCGCGACCCCGACGCTCCTTCATTAGGGTGGTGTCCCGTGAATGTTTTTGATCGCTATGGCCCCGATGTGCTCTCCGGCTCCTCACCGTCGTCTCACCGTCCGAAGAAGTCCCGCCCGGTCGAACTCGGCCTGGGCATGGTGCTCGAAGATGCGATGAGCGGATATGTCGGTGCGGTCGTCGGAGCGGAGAAGACCACGGCCGGTGTCGTCGTCAATCTCGAGGACCGCAACGGCCGGGTGCATGCGTTCCCCCTGGGCCCGGGCTTCCTGCTGGAAGGGCAACCGGTCGATCTGCGGCTGCCGACGAAGAAGAAAGCGCAGGCCCCCGGGCGAACGGCTTCCGGCTCGCGTGCGGTGGCAGGTGCCAAAGCGCGGGTGGCACGTGGGTCGCGCATCTGGGTCGAGGGCAAGCACGATGCCGAATTGGTCGAGAAGATCTGGGGTGATGATCTGCGCATCGAAGGCGTGGTCGTCGAACCCCTCGGCGGCCTCGATGACGTCGCCGACAAACTCGCGGCCTTCGGTCCGGATCGCGAGCATCGGGTCGGCGTCCTCGCCGACCACCTGGTCGATGGAACAAAGGAGTCGAAGATCGCCGAGGCGGTACGCGCCGATCCGCGCTACCGCGACGTCGTCCACATCATCGGTCATCCCTATGTCGACATCTGGCAGGCGGTCAAACCCCATGTCGTCGGCATCAGAGAGTGGCCGGTCGTCCCTCGCGGAGAGGATTGGAAGACGGGGATCCTGCGTCGGATCGGTTGGCCGCATGCCGATCACCGCGATGTCGCGCGCGGATGGGTGCGCATCCTCGGAAAGGTGACGACGATCGCCGATGTCGAACCGACGCTGTCGGGCCGGGTCGAGGAGCTCATCGACTTCGTCACTGTCGGCTGATCGGGGCGCCCGAGGCACGGAGGATGACGACGCAAGTCGACAACACAGTCTGCGTTGACAACATCTGCGGTAACGTGGATGACTGGAGGAATCGAAAGGAAGCTCATGACACAGAATCCCCAGCAGCCCGACAACAGCCACCCGCGACCGATGCCGCCGAATTACCCTGAGGCACCCGGACTCCAACCGCCTTATGGTTCCCAACCGTCATACGGTTCCCAGCAGCCTTATGGTTCCCAGCCGTCATACGGTTCCCAGCAGCCTTATGGTTCCCAGCAGCCTTATGGTTCCCAACCGTCATACGGTGTGCCGCAGAGCTACTCGGTCTCACCAGGCGCCCACGGCCCGGCAGCTGACCAGGCGCTGTACGACTCACGGCTGTTGCCGCCGCAAGCCTTCGGCACCGGGTCCGAAGGGTTCTGGCAAACACCACCCTCGGACCGCAGTACTGCAGTCTGGACCCATATCGGATCCATCCTGCTGGGCTGGCTACTGCCGCTCATCCTCTTCCTCGTCAAGAAGGACGAGTCCCCGTTCGTTCGCGAACATGCCCGCCAGTCGTTGAATTTCGAACTGACTTTGTTCCCGATCTTCTTCATCGGTTCAATATTCACATTGACGGGAGTCGGCCTGCTGATTCTTCTGGCTGCGGCAATCGTTAACATCGTCTTCCACATCAATGGCGCTATCGCCGCCAATCGCGGCCAGGGCTACAGGATCCCCCTGGCGATTTCGATGGTCAAATGACCCGTCCGACGTCCTGACCGACGGCGCCCAATGGTGTTGCCTGGTCCGATCACCGGCCGCGGGCAAACCACGCCGAGGAGCGGGGCAAGAAGGCGAACACTATGCTCGCAGTGCCGAACAGCAGAAAGCAGCCGATCAACAGCGGATTGAGCGGGGTCATCACCACGAAGGCCAGGCCAAGACATCCCATTGCCACCCAACGAGCACGCCCACGACCGACGGCCAGACGCCATGCATAGGCCGTGAAGCCCACAATCACGATGAGGCCGACCACAAACGCGATTGCGACGATCCCCGTGGCGATTCCACTCGATAGATCGCCGGCCCAGGACAGTACCGCTGTATCCGTCAGGTCTCCGATCTTTCGCAGCACCCAGCCGACGATCCGGAACGCTCGCCCACCGGTGAAGGCCATCCAGACGAGAGCCGCAAGAACGAAGAACGGAGCAATGAACCCCAGCACCGAGGCGGTGATGACCTCGAAGGGACGCTTAGGCACACCAAACACATTCACTTGCAGATCTCGCGCAGAGCGGTAGGTCCCGGGATAGTTCCGTGCAACATCGAATGCTTTCCCGTGCCCATTCCGTTCCAGCGGATGCGACCCTATCAAGGAAGCGCGATCCGTTGCGCGCCGGCGACGGAGCAAGTCCTCCCTTGCCCGTGCGGCAATCTCGCGTGGGTCTTCGGTCGGCAGATGACCGAGCGCATGTCCCCACTCAGAATGAGAGTGACCCGTCAGCGACATCGCGGGAGCAGGCCAGGCTTCTGACCAGTTCCTCTGCCCATGCCCCGGATTCGGTGTACTCATAGACGACGTGGCAGCCCTTTCTGCATCAATGACCGATTCCGCTGCTACCTTACTACAGCCGTTGCCGAACTGAGGCAGGAATCTGAGCTCTTCTCTCTCCCCACCCCGTTACCTTTTAAGTAGCCTCAACATCCGTCAGGATAGAAGGGGTCGCTGGCCTGAGGACCTCGGCATGATTCATGCCCCCAGTCGTCATGATCCGGGGGGTGTTGTCACCGAGGTTCGAAGGC
>NZ_RHFH01000020.1 GCF_004745075.1 Brevibacterium sp. S111 | reverse complement strand
CAGTGACGGGCGACACGGACGTGCCGCCCCACCGCTCAGAAGACCACCGAAATCACGGCAGTACCACCTATCCAGAAAACTGATACCAGGTACGTGGACTATCGGGACCAAGTAGCGCTACGCGCCAATCGTCGTCAACGACAGCCCCAGTTCTTTGAGCAGCAGGATGCGTTGGAGGCGCACCAGAGCCGCTTCGTCGTAGCAGCGGTAGCCGTTGGCGGCGATGTACGTCGGCGGCAGCAGACCGATCGCGTCGTAATGACGCAGAGTCCTGCTCGTCGTTCCCGTCAGCCGTGCTGTTTCCTGAATGGACCAGTCCATGCCTGACAGCCTAGAAGTTGACGCGACGTCAAGGTCAAGCCAGAACTGAGACGACTGTGCCCGCCCCGGGATCGTCCGGGGCGGGCACGAGGGGCGCCGGTGCTCCGGTGGGCCTCAGGCGGCACTCCGGATCGCATCGAGTGCGGTGAACAGGTCGCGTGCGAGGTCATCGACATGTTCGAGCCCGACCGACAGCCGTACCAGTCCGTCGCCGGGCTTCGCGGTGGCCGCGACGGGGCGGTGCGTCAGTGAGGCCGGGTGCTGGATGAGTGTGTCGGCACCGCCGAGTGAGACGGCATGGACGATGAGGTCGCAGTGTTCGACCAGGGTTCGGGCGGCCTCGAAGCCCCCAGCGAGTTCGAGTGCGATCATCGCGCCGCCGCCGTCCATCTGCCGGCCGACGAGTCCGCGCGGGTCGCCCCCGGATAGGCCGGGATAGTGGACGCGGGCGATTTCCGGACGCGACTGCAGGCGGCGGGCGAGCTCTCCGGCCGTGTCCTGGGCCGCATGCATCCGCACCGACAGCGTGCGCAGTCCGCGATGGAGGAGATAGGCACCCATCGGATGCAGCAGGGCGCCGGTGATCGCGCGGACCTGGCGCAGCCGGGTGGCCCATTCGGAGTTCGCGGCGATGATTCCGCCCATCGCATCACCGTGGCCGCCGAGGTACTTCGTGGCGCTGTGGAGCACGAGGGCGGCACCGTGGTCGACGGGCCTCTGCAGCACCGGGGTGCAGAAGGTGTTGTCGACGAGGACGGGTACCCCACCGGCTGCTGTCACGACGGCCCCGATGTCGACGAGGTCGAGGCTCGGGTTGGCCGGGGTCTCGACGATGACGAGCCCGGTGTCCTCACGGATGGCCTCGGCGATTCCGTCTTCCTCGGCCCAGGTCACCGATGTTCCGAGCAGGCCGGATTCGAGGATGTGGTCGCTGCCGCCGTAGAGCGGGCGGACGGCCACGATGTGAGGGGTGCCGGCCTGGACCGCGGCGAGGAGGGCCGCGGTGAGTGCGGCCATGCCTGTGGCGAAGGCAACGGCCTCCTCGGTGTTCTCCAGGTCTGCCAGTGCTGTTTCGAAGCGTGCCACGCCGGGCTGCCACAGCCGCTGGTACACGGCCGAGTCGCCGGCGCCCGGCCGGTGCCCTGACGCGAGGTTCTCATATGAGTCCCCTCCGGTCCGGACGTCATTGACCGGGTTGGTGGTGGACAGGTCGATGGCAGGAACATGGACGCCGGCCTCCGCCAGACCCTCCATTCCGCCATGGACCATTCGGGTCTCCGGATGCATTGAGGTCATACTCGCATTCAATATGGTTCTCCTATTGCGCGCAAGGAATTCTCAAGAGACTTCGATGATCGGCGTCAGTGATGGAAATCCTGCGAGAATCTCTGGAAGAATGTGACTCATGTCGCAGAATGTCTCACTCGATGTCACCGACCACCGCCTCCTGCGGGCGCTCAACGCCGATGCGCGCGCCTCGGGCGCCGCCTTGGCCGCGGAAGTCGGCATCTCCGAGTCGACGGTGTCTCTGCGACTCAAGCGCCTCAAGTCCCTCGGCGTGATCCGCGGCTTCCGGCTCGATGTCGATCCCGGTGCCCTCGGTGTCAGCCTGCACGCTCTCGTCTCGATCCGACTGGCCAAGCACGACCGGGCCGATATCGACGCCTTCACGGCCGCAGCGCTGAAGTTCCCCGGGGTGGTGCGGATGTACCACATGGCTGGGGCGGATGACTATCTGCTGCACATCGTCGCCGCCGACACCGAGGCGGTGCAGTCGTTCGTCCTCGACTACCTCACCCGGTATCCAGCGGTAGCGCATACACGCACGAACCTCATCTATCGGGTCGAGGAGGGCTCGGCGTGGATGCCTGAGGACATCTGAGTCGCGTCATGTCGGCATCGGCGATGCCCACGAGGGGAGGCTCAGGGCCGGGCGGAGATCGTCAGGCCCTGCTTGCGCTGGTGGACGGAGAAGTACTTGAGCCCGTTCTCGGCGTCGGCGGTGAACCGGCGACGTGAGAGGCGCGGCAGCCATACGATCTGGCCAGGTGACAGGTCGATCGTGCCGGTTTCGGTCTCGAGCGTTCCGGCGCCGTCGAGAATATGGATGAGGACGTCGAGGTTCGGTCCGGTGTGCTCGCGGATCTCTCCGCCCGGGGCGAGGGCGATGACATTCGCGTCGAGATCACGCTGCTGAGTCGGCAGCTGCCAGACCGAACCGGACTCTGCCTCGGTGCCGGCCACCTCGGCGACGTCGAGGACGACCCGCGGAGTCGGAGTCGCCGCCTGCTTGACGATGCGCACCCGCACGGCGTCCTCGCTGCTCTCCAGCGGCTCCCATCCGACGGCATCGGCGAACTCGCGGACCATCTCTACGCGCAGGCCCTCGGGGACGTGATCATTGACGAGGATCAGCCCAGCACCGACGTCGAGCTTCTCGTAGGCGTCGATGATGAGTGGGTGGCGTTCGGGCTTGGGGATGGTGCGAACGTCGATGACGGCTTCTTCGGACACGAAAGCTCCTCTGGTTTGTTCTGAATATCTCTTGGATAAACTATCATCATGGACACTCGACTGGGACCACGCGGCGATTCCCTCGGCCGGCCGGATTCGACGGCTGCGCGAGGGGGTCGGCGCGCCGAAATCCTTCGACAGCTGCGAGGACGATCCAGTGCCACAGCGGTCGAACTCGCCGAGAGTCTCGGAGTTCACCCGAACACGGTCCGCTTTCACCTCGGAGTCCTCGAACGCGACGGTGACGTCGTTCGTCACACGCGGCCCGCTCATGGGCCCGGACGGCCCGAGGTCCGATACTTCCTCACGCCGGCCACGGACTCCGGGCCGCACCGAGCCGATCTGCTCGCTCGTATCCTTCTTTCGCGCGTCGCGTCCGCGCCCGATCCCGCGGGCGAGGCCGAGGAGGCGGGGTATCAGTGGGGGAGCGGTGCAGCCGCAGGCGCGGGCAGTCGGGCCGACTCCGCCGTCGACGGACTCATCGACACGCTGGATGCGGCCGGGTTCGCGCCGGCCCGCCTCGACGGGAATCAGATCGACCTCCACAACTGTCCGCTGCGCGAGTTCCTCGGCACGCACGGGAGCCTGGTGTGTGCGATCCACCGCGGAATGATGACCGGCTTCCTCGAAGCCGCACAGTCATCGAATGCCGTCGAATCGCTCGAGCCCTTCGCCACCCCGACCAGCTGCCGCGCCCGTCTGCGCAGACGCTGATCTGGACCCTGGACCACGAGCACCACTCACCAATGTGAAAGGAACCGCACCACCATGACCGAGAAGCTCACGTCCGAGAATCTTGCCGAACTCAGCCGCGAACTGCTCAGCAGAGCTCGCCGCGCCGGCAGCGGTCGAGCAGCCAAAGGAATATTCACCGGCACCTATCTGCGGCAGGTGCTGCTCGCCCTCACTGCCGGCTCCGAACTCGCCGAGCACGATTCCCCGCCCGAAGCGACATTGCAGGTTCTCGAGGGTTCTGTGCGTCTGACGACGACGGACGAGTCATGGGAGTTGTCGACCGGAGATCACATCGCCATCCCAGCCGAGAGGCACGCGGTCACCGCGCTCGAGGACGCCGCCTTCATTCTCACCATCAGAATGGACATCAGCTGAAGTGAGGATGTGACTCAAGGATTCCGATCGTGAGCTGCTCCAGTGGCTGTCGACGAGTCCTCAGCCCGCAGACGGGCGCGACACTGTCGATTCCTCCAGGGGGTGCGAAATTCGGCTTGGTCTATGCCGGTTATTGTCTCGGTGCCAATCCGAAGCCCCGTAGGATGAACATGAGACGTTGAGGGCTCGGGGGGCGCCGGGGGAGTGGATCGACGTGCGCCGATGGTGTCTGGGTAAGTGTTTGTGCTGGTGGGCCCAGAGGGACTCGAACCCCCGACCCTCTCGGTGTAAACGAGATGCTCTAGCCAACTGAGCTATAGGCCCCACTGCGTCATCGGAGACTCCGAGAACGCCTGATCAGTATGCCACACCCGTGGGGCTCCGACGAATCGCAACCGCGGCTCATCAGGGGCGCGGTCGTCTCGGCAGCAGGATCGGCATTCAGGGACGTGGTGGCGAACCTTGAAGGATCTGAGCGACATTCGCCGCGAAATTCTCTGCCACGTCGGCAGGGTCGATATCGAACAGTGCGCGACTCTGTTCGACGGCCACTGCACCCAGAGTCAGGGTCAGGACCCCTTGGGAGACGTCGGGTCCCAGCCGCTGGGCGTTGAGCGCCTGCGGAGCGACATCCTCGGCGGCGATCGAATAGCCGAGCAGGACGATCTCGGCACCGTCGCGATACTTCAGCAGGATCTCGCGCATGGACAGTGCCGCGGCCAGAGGGTCGGCCGTGACAGGGCAACGGGCATCGACCTCGGCTTTGAGGCTCTTCGAGATGAGGACGAGAAGAGACTGTTTGTCCTTGACGTGCCAGTAGAGAGCAGAGGGCTGAACCCCGAGTTCACGGGCCAGTCGGCGCATGGACAGGTCGCCGAGACCGTAGCGCGAAAGGATGTCCAAAGCGGTGTGCGTGATGCTTTCGGCGGTCAGTGCCAATGAGACATACCTTTCATTCTTCGTCTGGGGCTCGTCCCGATTTTTCAGATCGCGTTCCCCTCGCTATAGTAGTTCCTGGTCACGGGATATAGCGCAGCTTGGTAGCGCGCCTCGTTCGGGACGAGGAGGTCGTGGGTTCGAATCCCGCTATCCCGACCACGGGAAAGTGCCGCAGCATCGCTCAGGCGAGGTTGCGGCACTTTCTGCATCTCCAGCTCGACACAGTGCCGCAGGTCGTCTCCGGCAGCCGGAAGTGGTGATCATCACTTTTCGTACCAGCCATCGGGTTGCGAACCGATGGCTGGTACGAAACCTGATGGCGGAGTGCACGAAAAGCGGCTCGAGGGCCTCTACTCCCGCTCATCGCTCGCCTCCACGCCCGACGATGGAGCAGCTCCCGAACTCGGATCCGAGCCCGCTGACGAACCGTCCCCCGAGCTTGGGTCCGAGTCCGCTGATGGTTGCGCGCTCGGTTCGGCCTCGGCGAAGGTCTCGACGAGGGCATCGGGATCCGTTCCGCGCCACCGGGCGATCGCCTTCATCACCTGGTAGACGATGATCGCCGAGGCGGAGCCCAGTGCGATTCCTTCGAACTGGAGACCGCCGGGAGTCCAGGTGAAATTCGCAATCGCGACGATGAGGGACACCGCGGCGGTGTTGAGATTGATCGGATTGGCGAAGTCGACCCTGTTCTCCACCCAGATCCGCACACCGAGCATGCCGATCATCCCGTAGAGGACGGTTGCCGCACCGCCGAGGACGCCCGGGGGAATGGTGGCGATGATCTCGCCGAATTTCGGCAGCAGGCTGAGGATGAGTGCGATGACCGCAGCGCACAGGTAGGCCGCGGTGGAGAAGATGCGAGTAGCGGCCATGACGCCGATATTCTCCGCATAGGTCGTCGTTCCCGAACCGCCTCCGGAGCCGGCGAGGATCGTGGAGAATCCGTCGGCGAAGAGTGTGCGTCCCGTCAGCTTGTCCAGATCTCGTCCCGTCATGGCCGCCACCGACTTCACGTGCCCGATGTTCTCGGCGATGAGAACGAGGACGACGGGCAGGAAGAGGCCGAGGTATCCGAGATCGAATGCCGGAGCATGGAACGCGGGCAGTCCGACCCAGTCGGCCTGGTCGACGGTCGTGAAGTCGATCTCGCCCTGCAGCCACGCCGCCGCGTAGCCGATGAGCACCCCGATGAGGATCGACAGTCGCCCGAACATGCCCCGGTACGCCACGGTGACCAGCAGAATGGCCACGATGGTGATGACTGCTGTCAGAGGTGCCTCCTGCACCCAATCCCACGCGGCCGGTGCGAGGTTGAGCCCGATGAGGGCGACGATGGCACCGGTCACGACAGGTGGCATCGTCAGTTCGATCCACCGCACCCCGACGAAATGGACGACGAGCCCGACGAGCGCCAAGGTGACTCCCACAGAGATGATTCCTCCCTGCGCCAAGGCCATGGCGTGCGGTTCGAGGTCCTCGCCGGCGGTCGCCGAGAACCCGGTGACCGCACCGATCGGTGCCAGCAGGCCGAACGAGGACCCGAGGTAGGACGGCATCATCCCCTTGGTGATGAGCAGGAAGAGCAGGGTGCCGATCGCGGTGAAGAACAGAGTCGTCGACGGCGGGAAGCCGGTGAGCAGCGGGACGAGGAACGTCGCACCGAACATCGCGACGACATGCTGGGCACCGACGCTGATCGTCCGCGGCCAGCTCAGACGCTCTTCGGGCAGCACACGCTCTCCCGGGCGGATGGTCCGCCCGTCGCCGTGCAGCCGCCAACCGCGCTGTCTTCCGGGCTGCTGCCGAGTGCCCGTCTGCTCCGAGTCCGTCATTGCGCTCCTTGTTCCGTATTCATCGCCGAGTCCGGGAGGTGGCCTCAGCCGCCGGAAGAATTCTATGCGCTCACTGACAATTGGGGTGTCCGGGCGCCGGGGGTGAGTGGCCGGAGACGTGGCAGGAAGGGCATCTCTGCTATCGTATTGAACACTGTTCAGGACTGTTGACCTGGGCAGATTTCAAACCAGGATTTCTTCCAGTCAGGCAAAGGACCATTCGATGATGACCATGACTCCCCACCGACTTGCCGATTCCATTCTGGACGGAGGACAGATCACCGAGTCTGAAGCACTCGCCCTCCTGGCCACGCCCGATGCAGACCTCCTCGAACTCGTATCCGCCGGATCCCGGCTGCGCCGCCGGTACTTCGCGATGACGATCAAGCTCAACTACCTCGTCAATCTCAAATCGGGGATGTGCCCGGAGTCCTGCGCGTACTGCTCGCAGTCGCTGGGATCGACGGCCGAGATCCTCAAATACTCGTGGCTGAGCACCGAGGAGGCGATGGACCAGGCGAACATGGGAATCGGCGGGGGAGCCGCACGTGTCTGTCTCGTCGCCAGCGGTCGCGGGCCCAGCCGCCGCGATGTCGGCCGCGTCGGCGAGATCGTCGAACGGCTCAAGGGCGAGAACCCCGACGTCGAGGTCTGCGCGTGTCTGGGCATCCTTCGCGAAGGGCAGGCCGAGGCACTGAGAGATGCCGGTGCCGATGCCTACAACCACAACATCAACACAGCCGAGTCCTTCCACGACAACATCGTCAAGACCCACACCTACGAAGACCGGACGAACACCGTCGAGCTCGCCAAATCCGCCGGACTCTCGCCGTGCAGCGGACTCATCGTCGGCCTCGGCGAGAGCGACGAACAGATCATCGAAGCTCTCTTCGCGTTGAAGAACCTCGATTCCGATTCCATTCCGATCAACTTCCTCGTGCCTTTCGACGGCACCCCGCTCGAAGGCCAATGGAACCTCACCCCGACACAGTGCATGAAGATCGTCGCAACGGCACGCTTCGTCTGCCCCGATCGCGAGATCCGTCTCGCCGGCGGGCGCGAGATCCACCTCAAATCTCTCCAGCCGATGGCACTGCACCTGGCGAACTCGATCTTCCTCGGCGACTATCTCACCGCCGAGGGGCAGGCCGCCGCCGACGACCTCGCGATGATCCGTGACAACGGCTTCACGGTCCTCGGCCAGGACGACACCGCGGACCAGCAGGGCGATGCAGGCACGGACATCGCCGCGGGTGCCGATCGCAGCGATCCAGTCATCCGCAGGCGCGGGGCCGGCACGGCTCAGGGTGCGAACGTCTGAGGATCGTCCCTCTTTTCCGAGGCCGAATCCGTCTGCGTCGAATCGGAGCCGTGTGGGCTCGACCGGCAGACGTCCTCAGACGTCGCGCAGGCTGCGCTTGAGGATCTTGCCGGCAGAGTTCTTCGGAAGTTCGGCCACGAATTCCACTCGTTTGGGCACCTTGAAGCCCGCCAGACGGTTCTTGACGTGGGCGATGACCTCGTCAGCGCTCAGTTCCGGCTGTCCCGATCTGAGGACGACGAAGGCCGTGATCGCTTCGATCCACTTCTCATCGGCGACGCCGACCACTGCCACCTCGGCGACCGGAGCCAGCTCGAAGATCGCGTCTTCGACCTGCCGGCTGGCGACAAGGACTCCGCCGGTGTTGATGACGTCCTTGACACGGTCGACGACTTCGATGAAGCCCTCCTCATCGACCTTGACGAGGTCGCCGGAGTGGAACCAGCCATCGTCGAATGCCTCGGCGGTGGCGTCGGGACGATTCCAATAGCCTTCGCACAGCTGCGGTGAGCGGTAGAGGACCTCGCCTTCAGTGCCCGGGGCGACGTTGTTGCCGGCCGAGTCGACGACGCGGGTCTCGACGAACATGACGGGGCGTCCGGCGGAGCCCGGATGATCGTCGTGCTCCTCCGGGCGCAGCACCGTGCACAGGGGGCCGAGCTCGGACTGCCCGAAGCAGTTGTAGAACCCGAGTTCAGGCAAGCGTGCCCGGAGTCGGTCGAGGATTGGTCCGGGCATGATCGAGGCGCCGTAGTAGGCCTTGCGGAGGCTGTCGAGATTGCGGGTCTCGAGCTCGGGACTGTTCGCCAGTGCCACCCAGACCGTGGGCGCGGCAAAGAATGTGCTGATCTCGCGTTCTTCGAAGATCGCCAGCAGCTCATCGGGAACCGGTGCGGGGACGATGATGTTGTGGGCGCCGACGGACAGCAGCGGGATGAGGAAGACGTGCATCTGCGCGGAGTGGTAGAGCGGGAGCGCATGGACGCAGCGATCATCCGCGGTGAAGTCGAGCGACAGCAGCGCCGAGAGGTATTCGTGGATCAGTGCGCGGTGTGTCATGACTGCTCCCTTCGGCGCCGAGGTGGTGCCGGAGGTGTAGAGCAGCTGTGCGACATCGGCATCGGTGACCGAGAACTCACCTGCGCCGACCGGGGCGATGTCACCTGCGGTGGCGACAGGCACGAGAGTCGAGAAGTCGATGACCTGAGCGCTCCCACCCGTCGGAGTGGCCGTGACGGTGTCGAGCAGGTCGCCGTCGGCGAAGACGATCTTCGCTCCGGCGTTGTCGAGGATGTAGTCGAGCTCGTCGTTCTTCAGCTGATAGTTCACCGGCACGTGGATGGCACCCTTGCGGGCACAGGCGAGGTAGAGGAAGACGTAGAGATCCGAGTTCTTGCCATAGGCGGCCACTCGGTCGCCCTTCGTCACGCCCAGGCGCACAAGCTCCCGGGCGACGGCCGTGACAGCTTCGTCGAGCTGAGCGTATGTCCACCTCCGATCCGAGAATTCGATCGCCGTGGCCGCGGAGAAGCGGCCGGCGCTGCGACGGATGAGATCGGAGATCGTCGAAGTGTTGCTGGAGGTCGGAGAGGCGGCTGCGGTATCTGAAACTGACATGGTTCCAATATATGGGCGAATTCGACGATGTGTGAAGTTGATCTCATTGCCGGGCCCCCAGCTCGGAAGGTTCCCGCTCGGGGAATGTAATAGTGTGGAGCCATGAGACATCCGAAGGTGAGTGACTGCGTCGACGTCTTCGATGCGCTGTGGCCGCCGGCCCTGGCCGAGTCCTGGGATTCGGTGGGCCTGGCGGTCGGGGATCCCGACTCCGAGGTGCGTTCGATCCTCCTGGCGCTCGACCCGATGGACGCGGTCATCGCCGAGGCTGTGGTGCTCGGAGCCGATCTCGTGTTCAACCACCACCCGCTCATGCTCAAACCGGTGAAATCTGTGAACGCCGCCACGCTCAAGGGCGGGGCCGTGCACACGCTCATCAGCAACGACATCGCACTGTTCAATGCGCACACGAATGCCGATTCCGCTCGCGGCGGTGTCTCCGATGTCCTCATCTCTCTGCTCGGCATCACCGACGCCGAACCCCTGACACCGCACACCGCTGGGATCGCCGCCTCCGCCGAGCCTGAGCTTCCTGCTACGGGCATCGGACGTGTCGGTGACCTGCCTCAGCCGACCCCGGTGAGAGAGCTTGCCAGACGTCTGGCAGCGCAGCTTCCGCGCACCACCACAGGAGTGCGCATCGCCGGAGATCCCGCTGCGACAGTGACTCGAGTCGCCGTCTGCGGGGGTGCCGGAGATTCCCTCTTCGACGAGGTTCGCGCCCATGGCGCCGAGGTCTACGTCACCGCTGACCTGCGCCACCACCCGGCAACCGAAGCGCTCGACACCTCAAACCGGCGCGAAGGCGGACTCGAAATCATCGACGTCTCCCACTGGGCGTCCGAGACCGTCTGGCTCAACGCCGCGGCCGAAGCACTCGAAGCGGAGTTCGCCGCCCGTGGCTTCACCGTCTCCCTGCAGCATTCGGCCGTCAACACCGACCCCTGGGTCGAACGCTACTGACGAGGAGACACTTGATGCTCATCACCGATGCTCAGCGCGCCGCGCTGACGACCCTCATCGAACTCACTGCCCAGGGCCGCGCCCTGCGCTACGAACATGAGAACCCGAAACGAGCCGGGGAACTGCAGGAGCTCGTGCGCAAGCACAAGGAACTCGGCGATGAGCGGGCCCAAGCGAACGAAGTCGTCGAAACCCACCGTGCTGCGATCGCCGAGACGAATGCGCTCATCGAGGCCCAGCGGGCGAAGATCGAGAAGAAGAGCGTCGAACTCAACGACGGCACAGGACTGACCAGCCGGGACCTGGTGAATCTGCAGGACGAGATCGCCGGGCATGAACAGCGCGTGGGCGAACTCGAGGAGTCCGAACTCGAGGAGATGGAACGGCTCGAAGCCGCCGAGGCGGGACTCGCCGCCATCGATGACAGGCTTGCCGAGGTCACGGCGGCCGGACGCGAAGTGCAGACGGCCGTCAAGAATCGGCAGGCCGAGCTGAGCGAACTTCTCACAGTCAATGAAGCGGAATCCGAACAGCCTCGACGTGAGCTTCCGCAGCAGGTGGTGACGGCCTTCGAGGCGAATGTGCGCCAGGGCGGCCCCGGAGCCGCACTGCTCACGGGGCCGAACTGTCAGGCCTGCGGGCAGGAGATCGGTGGAGCCGCGTGGAACGCGATGCTCGGCGCCGATGTGAACGAAACCTACGCATGCGAGGAGTGCGAAGCGGTGCTGCTGCGGCGCAGCTGACCGCTGCCGCGCCATTGCACACGGCCCCGGGGCTGCACGCTCAGAGCGATTCAGTCACGCAGAACGATTGTCAGAGCCGCGGGCTTCGACGCAGTGTGCGCAGTGAACTCGACCTCGTAGAACTCTTCGGCACGGGCCACCAGCTCCTCGATCGTCTGCGGCAGCGGGCGCTCGTCGGCGAGGAGACGGCCGGCGAACTGCCCGCGATAGAACTTCGCCCAGTGGGAGACGACACGACGTCTGCCGTCGCTGTCGGTCACCGCCCCCATGAGCACGACCCGGTCATGGGGCCCGGGCCACGCGGCCCGATAATCGCTCGAACGGCAGTCGAGGGCCACCTCGTCGGGTTCGAGGGCACAGGACTTCGCAAGGATCGGCTTCCAGTACGAGGTCAGCCGACCCAGCGTTCCCAGCTCGGTCTTCATCGCCAGCCGGTAGGCCGGGATGACATCGAGGCCGTGAACCCGGCCGAAGAGGGCGGAGAAGACCTGGACGTGGCGCAGACGTTCACGCAGGGTCTCGTCGTCCTCGGCCGCGGCCACCAACTCGTCCGAGCCCATCGCCTCATAGAGGACACCAGAGTAGGTGAGCAGGGCCGGGGCACACGGGATCGAGTCGAGAACCGTATTGCGTTCGACATCTGCGGCCAGGGATCTGCCGACGCCGAGGCGCTCGAGTGCATCCCGGCTCTTCGACGTCTTCTGCAGCGCGGAGAGCACGCGCTTGCGCTTGCTGGTGAGGTCCGGAGCCGAGAGACCGTCGAGGTCGAGAGTCGGTCCGGAGGCGGCCGGCGTCTTGCCCTCGGAGGGCGGCAGGAGGATCTTCACCCTTCCATCGTAGGAGCACCAGCGGACACGATCGCAGGCGGTATCGGATGAGCTTCGTCACGTTCGCCTCGACCCGGGGGAGGTGGGAGAGACGCTGTGCGACGGAGTCCGTCGAAGACGCTAGACTGGGTTGCTTGAGGACAGGTCACCAGACGGCCGCGGCTCTCGTCAGAGGGCTGAGGAACGTCCGGGCTCCCCAGAGCAGGGATGGTGGGTAACACCCACCCGGGGCAACCCGCGGGCCAGTGCAACAGAAAGCAGACCGCCCAGTTCCGACTGGGTAAGGGTGAAACGGTGGTGTAAGAGACCACCAGAGTGTCGGGTGACCGACGCTGCTGGGTAAACCCCATCCGGAGCAAGATCAGACAGACAGCGTTCGAGGCGGCTCGCCGAGCTGTCGGGTGGATTGCTTGAGGCCGGTGGCAACATCGGTCCCAGACAGATGGCCGTCAGGCGAGAAGGGTGACCGACTCGTCGACAGAACCCGGCGTATCGGTGGCCTGTCCTCATCACATCTTTTCGGACCGAACGCGCTTGACCTTCGCCTGCCCGCCGTTGACGGCGATCATCGCCGCACCGACGATTCCGGCGTTGTTGAACAGCTTCGCTGGTTTGAGTTTGGCGCGAGTGGAGATGAGCGGCAGGAACTGCGCATGCGACTTCGACACCCCACCGCCGACGATGATGACGTCCGGTGCCACAAACAGCTCGACGAGCGAGTAGTACTGCTGCAGGCGTGCCGCCCACTCCGAATAGGACAGCCCCAGGCGGGTCTTGACCGACTCGGCCGCCTGCGTCTCCGCATCCGCACCATTCATCTCGATATGACCGAGCTCCGTATACGGCACGAGCCGTCCCTGTGTGAACAGTGCGGTGCCGATGCCCGTGCCCAGGGTGGTCAGGAGCACGGTCTTCTTCCGGTGGCTGCGCCCGGCGCCGAAGATCATCTCGGCCAGTCCGGCCGCATCGGCATCGTTGAGGAAGTACACAGTCCTGCCAGTGCGGTCGCCGATGACCGCGTCGATGTGCGAACCGATCCAACTCTGATCGAGGTTCGCGGTGTATTCGACGCGACCGCGCCGGATCACGCCGGGGAAGCCGCAGCCCACGGGCAGAGAGTCGAGTTCTGCCCGATCGGTGACGAGTTCGAGATCGAGGGCCTGCTGAGTGAGGTCCTCGAGCAGCACGGCGATCGTCTCAGCCACTGCGGTCGGGGTGCCCGGCTTCGGGGTGAGCACCCGCAGTCGTTTGAACGGCAGTCTTCCGGTCGTGGTGTCGACGAGTGCCGCTTTGATCCCGGTCCCGCCGATGTCGATGCCGATTGCGAACCTGTGGGCCGCCTCGGTGCTCATCTCAGTTTCCACCGTTCACCGGTCCCGCAGCGATCGCCGTGTCGGCATCCGGCAGGGTGAGGATGTCCGCGCCGGTCTCGGTGACGACAAGGGTGTGTTCGAACTGGGCCGAACGCCTCCGATCCTTCGTCACCACGGTCCAGGCATCGTCCCACACATCCCAGTCGATCGTGCCGAGGTTGAGCATCGGCTCGATGGTGAAGATCATTCCCGGTTCGATCGTCTCCGCGTGCGCGGGCGCGGCATCGTAGTGGGGGACGATGAGTCCGGAGTGGAATTCGCGGCCCACGCCGTGGCCGCTGTAGTCACGGACGACGCCGTAGTCGAACCGCTTCGCGTACTTCTCGATGACGCGACCGATGATGTTGATCTCGCGTCCGGGCCTGACCGCCTTGATGCCGCGCATCATCGCCTCATAGGTGCGTTCGACGAGCAGCCGAGACTCCTCGTCGGCCTGCCCGGCGGTGAACGTGTAGTTCGTGTCGCCGTGCATCCCCTGATAGTAGGCGGTGATGTCGACATTGACGATGTCACCGTCTTCGATGACCGTCGAATCGGGAATGCCGTGACAGATCACCTCATTGACCGAGGTGCACACGGACTTCGGGAATCCGCGATAGCCCAGGGTCGAGGGGTACGCGCCGTGATCGCACATGTACTCGTGGGCGACGGCGTCGATGTCGTCGGTCGTGATGCCGGGGACGATCATCTCTCCGACGACGGCCAGAGCATTGGCAGCGATCCGTCCCGCTGCTCGGACGGTCTCGATCTCTTCTGCGGAGTAGAAGTTGTTCCCGCGCCCTTCGTTCGCGTCGGCGCGTCCGACGTATTCGGGGCGGGCGATGGTCTTCGGCACTGTCCGTTCGGGAGAGATGGTGCCGGGGGTCAGGAGGCGCGTGTGAGCAGTCATGATGCCTTCGATTCTATGGTGGTTGTCCGACTTTGTCCCACTTCGCGGGCGCCTGTCGCTGCTTCGGGCAGGCCGCGGGCACGACTAGAATCGAAACAGGGGAGGCGTTCGGAACGGACTCGCCCGCGTCGAATGACTCCGGTCCCGACCATCTGGGCGTGACCGCGGGCCGCCGGCGAGAACAGACGGCGCGAACAGAGGGAGGCAGAGTGAGCGAGGAGACGACGGCCGGGAACCATGAGTTCTCCGGCCTCGGCGAAGTCGTGAGCCTGACGAGCGCGCCTCAGCAGATCGCCGACCACATCCTCTCCGGAATCGCGGTCGGGGCTCTGCCGGAAGGCACCCTTCTGCCGGGAGAGCGGACCCTGGCCTCCGATCTGCAGGTGTCCCGGTCGAGCGTGCGTGCGGCGCTGCTGCGCCTCGAGCGCCTCGGTGTCGTCGAACGTCGCCGAGGACGCGGGGGAGGGACCTTCGTCAAGAACGCCCGCCCAGAAGCGCTGGCGCCCATGGCCGGTCGTATCGATGAGTTCCACGCCGAGCGGCGCAATCTGCTCGATGCCCGCGCCGTGTTTCAGAATTCCCTTGCCGCGACGGCGGCCCGTCGCCGCACCGAGACCGAGCTTGCCGAACTGCACGAATTGGCTCAGATCTATTCCCAACGCGCCGAGGCAGCCGCCGCCCGAACCGCGGACGCGCAGTTCCATTTCGCGATCGCCCGCGCCGGCCACAACCCTGAACTCGTGCGGATGGCCATCGACATCGATACGAAGATCAACGCGGGATTCCGCCACGACCCGTTCTCTGCCGAGCTCTTCGACCACGCCGTGGCCGACCACGCCGCGATCGTCGAGGCGATCGCCGAGGGGGATGCGCAGAAAGCCGGTCAGCTCTGTGAGGACCATTTCCGCTACACCACCATCGTCTCCCGCGACTGAGCCGCCCGGGAGACCCGTCAGGCCGGGGGCCTCATGCCCGGATTGTTCTGAAGTCGACTGCCGAAGGCCGGCACTCCCGGATGGGAGCGCCGGCCTTCGGCATCTGCGGTGACCGCGGTCGGACTCAGTTGGCGAGCGCGTGGGCCACGGACACGGCCTCGAGACCGAATGCCTCGGCGACGTTGTCGTTGGTGACGTGGCCGTTGTGGATGTTGAGTCCGCGTGCCAGTGCCGAATCATTCGACAGGGCCTTGTGCCAGCCCTGGTCGGCGATCTTGACAGCGAACGGCAGCGTCGAGTTCGTCAGCGCCGCCGTAGCGGTGTTCGGCACGGCTCCGGGCATGTTCGCCACACAGTAGTAGACCGAGTTGTGAACGGTGAACGTCGGATCATCGTGCGTCGTCGGACGCGAGTTCTCGAAGCAGCCGCCCTGGTCGATGGCGATGTCGACGAGGACCGAACCCGGCTTCATGCCCGCGACCATCTCATCGGTGACGAGCTTCGGAGCCTTCTTTCCGGGGATGAGCACGGAGCCGATGACGAGGTCGGCGCCGGCCAGAGCCTTCGTGATCTCGTACTTGTTCGACACCTTCGTGCCGATCGCACCGGCGAAGGTCTCGTCGATCTGGCGCAGACGGGGGATGTTGATGTCGATGACCTCGACGGTCGCTCCGAGGCCGAGCGCCATGCGGGCCGCGTTCGTGCCGGCGACACCGGCACCGATGACGACGACATTGGCGCGCTCGACGCCGGGGACGCCGGAGAGCAGGATGCCGCGGCCGCCGTTGGCCTTGAGCAGGCTGTGCGCACCGACCTGCGTCGACAGGCGCCCGGCGATCTCACTCATGGGAGCCAGCAGCGGGAGTCCGCCGCCGTCGGGCTGCACGGTCTCGTAGGCGATCGCGGTGGTGCCTGCCTCCATGAGGGCACGGGTGAGCGCCTCGTCGGCGGCCAGATGCAGGTAGGTGAAGAGGATGAGGTCCTTGCGCAGGAAGCCGTACTCCTGAGCGATCGGCTCCTTGACCTTGAGGACGAGATCGCCTGCGGTCCAGGTGCTCTCAGCATCGGGAGCGATCTTCGCACCCGCGGCGGCATACTCTCCGTCGGTGATGAAAGAGCCTTCGCCGGCTCCCGCCTGCACGGTGACTTCGTGGCCGTGGGCGACGAGCTCGTGCACGCCGGCAGCTGTGATGGCGACTCGGAACTCGTTGTTCTTGACCTCTGTGGGCACTGAAATGCGCATTGTGTGTCCTTCTTTCATGATTGAGCGCCGCTGGGGCGAAGGCCGCCGACTTCGACGTCGGTCGACGATGGTTCAACTGTATTCCTTAGAAGGTTTGGAGAGCAAACCTTTAAGGCTGTTTTCGTCTTGTCAGATACGGAATCAGTGTATTTCGGTACCAGATGACGCGGAAAACATGATTCCAGCCGGGCGTGATCGGCTGGCAGGTCTGAGAACACGGGATGCACCGCGAACTCCCTGCGAAACGGTAAGCTGAAACTGTCAACGCAGAACCCCGCTGAGGAGAGAGGGCTCGACATGGGACTCTACGAAGATATCGACGATCCTGACTCGAAGTACTACTTCAATCTTGAGACGAACACCGTCGAAAAGGGCCTGGTCAGCGACTGGACGCACCGGATGGGCCCGTACGAGACCGAAGAGGTCGCACGCGCCGCCCTGGACAAGGCTCGCGAACGCAGCCAGAAGTGGGACGAAGACGACGAGAAGTGGAACGGCTGATCGGATGTCACGTCAGGAGGAATTCGTTCTCAGGACCGTTGAAGATCGTGATGTGCGATTCATCCGACTCTGGTTCACCGATGTCCTCGGGCAGCTGAAGTCCGTGGCCATCGTGCCGGCCGAACTCGAAGGCGCCTTCTCCGAGGGCATCGGGTTCGACGGCTCGGCGGTGGAGGGGCTCGCCCGGGTCTACGAGGCCGATATGGTGCTCAAACCCGACCCCTCGACGTTCTCCCTGCTTCCCTGGCGGGGAGAGACCGAACCGACCGGGCGGATGTTCTGCGACATCCATGTGCCCGGGGGAGAACCGGCACCGGCGGATCCGCGCAATGTCCTCAAACGCACTCTGGCGAAAGCCGCCGAACGCGGCTTCACCTTCTACGTGCACCCTGAGATCGAGTTCTATCTGTTCAAGACCGACAACCTCGACCCGGTCACCGGCATCACCGACGGCACCGCGCCGAAACCCGTCGACACCGCGGGATACTTCGACCATGTCAACGGCGGCACAGCCAATGACTTCCGACGCGAAGCGGTGACCATGCTCGAAGCCATGGGCTTGTCGGTGGAGTTCTCCCACCACGAAGCCGGACCCGGGCAGAATGAAATCGACCTGCGCTACGCAGACGCCCTGACCATGGCCGACAATGTGATGACGTTCCGGTCAGTGATCAAGGAAGTCGCGATCTCCAGGGGCGTCTACGCCTCGTTCATGCCCAAACCGCTGTCGGAGCACCCAGGCAACGGCATGCACACACATGTGTCGCTGTTCGAAGGGGAGAACAATGCCTTCTTCGAACCGGGAGCGGAGTATCAGCTCTCGAGGACCGGGCGCCAATTCATCGCCGGTCTGCTCACACACGCCGCCGAGATCTCGGCGGTGACGAATCAGCACGTGAACTCGTACAAGCGGCTGTGGACCGGTCATGAGGCTCCGTCCTACATCTCCTGGGGTCACCGCAACCGTTCGGCCCTCGTCCGGGTGCCGCAGTACAACTCCGGCAAGTCCTCCTCGGCGAGGGTGGAATACCGGGCCATGGACTCCTCGGCGAACCCGTATCTGTCCTATGCCCTCATGCTCGCCGCCGGGCTCAAAGGAATCGAGGAAGGCTACGAGCTTCCCGAGGAGGCCGAGGACAATGTCTGGCAGCTCTCGGACACCGAACGGCGGGCGATGGGTATCGAGGCGCTGCCGCGCAGTCTGTCTCATGCGCTGGAGATCATGGAGAGCTCGGATCTCGTGGCCGAGACCCTCGGCGAAGAGGTCTTCGACTTCTTCCTGCGCAACAAGCGTCAGGAGTGGAACGACTACCGTGCCCAGGTGACACCCTATGAACTCGCCAAGCATTTCACTTCGATGTAATCCCCATGGCAGGAATCACTTCACGCACGACCAGCGTCCCGGATGCGACAGCCCGATTCCTCCACGAGCTCGATGAGCTCCTGGGCCAGCCTCTGGCCACGGATTCGCGCTTCGTCGAGCTGCTTCTGGCAACCCCGGATCCGCACGGTGCCGCCCTCGGGCTGCTCCGGGTCGTCGAGGCCGCTGGGCAGGACTCCGCGGCGCTGCTCTCGGCCGTTCGCTCCGGCACTGCGGAGACGCTGGCAGAAGACGAACTCAACCGGCCGCTGCTGGCGCGCCTGCTCGCGGTCATGGGCACCTCGGAGGCGATGGTCGACCACCTGGTCCGACATCCTGATTCGCTGCCGCTTCTGCTGGTGCCCGAACCGTTCCTGCTGATCTCGACACCCGCCGCCTCGGCGGTGTCGCTGCGGGCCGAGATGCTCCAGGCCGTCGGTGCCGACCCCGAGTCCCCGGCACCGCTCGCCACCGTGACCGGAGACGAGGGGATCCGCTCGCTGCGCCGGAACTATCGTGACGCCGTGCTGCGGCTGGTCGCCGATGATCTCGCGGCCGAAGCGCCTGAGGAGATCGTCGACCACGTCATGGCGGTCCTGTCCGATCTTGCCGCCGCCGCGCTCGATGCTGCTCTGGCGATCGCCAGAGCCGAAGTCGACGGGGGAGACGGGATCCGCTTGGCCGTCATCGCTCTGGGTAAGACCGGTGCCCGCGAACTCAACTACGTCTCCGACGTCGATGTCGTCTTCGTCCTCGACTCCGCCGACGACGGCGACGCGCGGGATCTCGCCACGGATCTGGCCCAGCGGACACGGGCAGTCCTCTCCGACGCCGGAGGCGAACCTGCGCTGTGGGAAGTCGACACCGCGCTGCGTCCCGAAGGCAAGGCCGGAGCACTGGTGCGCACTCTCTCGGAGTTCGAGCACTACTATGCCGACATCGCCCAGAACTGGGAATTCCAGGCGCTGCTCAAAGCCAGGCCGGTGGCCGGTGATGCCGAAGTCGGCAGACGGTTCTCGGACTCGCTTCTGCCGCTGGTGTGGAAGGTGGCCAGTCGTGAGGGCTTCATCGACGGTGTCAGATCGATGCGTCGTCGCGTCGTCGACCTCATCCCGGCCGCTGAGGCTCCGCGTCAGATCAAGCTCGGTCGCGGGGGCCTGCGTGATGTCGAGTTCTCTGCCCAGATGCTCCAGCTCGTCCACGGCGGCACCGACGAGGACATCCGCACCCCGAACACTCTCATGGCGCTCGAAGAGCTCGGCGAGCACGGATACATCGGCCAACAGGATGCTTCCGTGTTCTCCGCCGCCTACCGGTTCATGCGCGTCGTCGAGCATCGGGTGCAGATTCCCCGGATGATGCGCAATGCTCTCATCCCCGATGACGATGCGAAGTTGAGGATGCTCGCCCGGTCGGTCTTCCGCTCCGGCTCCCGCACCGGTGCCCGCCTCGAAGAGACCCGCCGCGACTACGCCAGACACGTCACCCGACTGCATGAGCAGATCTTCTACCGGCCGATCCTCGAAGCCGCCGTCGGCGTCCATGGGGCCGTCGTCGAAGCCCACAAGCGCGGCTCGAGTCTGCAGGCCGCAGCCGATCGTCTGCGGGCCTTCGGCTATCGGGATCCGCAGGGTGCTCTGGGCCATATCAAGGCCCTGACGACCGGCGTATCGCGCACGGCGATGGTGATCAAACAGGTGCTGCCGGCGCTGCTCGACTGGTTCTCCGACGGAGTCGAACCCGACCGGGCACTTCTGGCGTTCCGGCGACTGAGCGAATCGCTTGCCTCTTCCGGCTGGTTCCTCAAGATGCTCAGGGATTCCGGACTCGCCGCCAAGTCGGTCGCCGATGTGCTGTCCCTGTCCGGCTACGCCACCGAGCTGCTGCTGCGCCAGCCCGCGGCGGTGGCCTGGTTGGACAAGTACGACAATCTCGCTGCCCGTGACCTCAACGTGCTGTCGGCCGAAGTCGACGGACTGCTCAAACGTCACGGAGGCGCCGCTGTCACGCCGATCCGCGAGACCTACAGTCGAGAACTGCTGCGCATCGCCCTGCGCGACGTCCTCGATGTCGGCGACCGATCCGCGATCCCCGGCGATCTCTCAGATCTCATGGATCTTGCCGTCCGCGGTGCGCTGGAAGCCGTGCGCACCGACCTCGAGACACCGGAGACGCCCGATTACGAATTCGCCGTCATCGCGATGGGCCGCTGGGGCGGACGGGAGATCGGGTACTTCTCCGACGCCGATGCGATGTACGTCGTCCGAGCGAAGTCGAACGATCTCGACGCCGAGGCGAAGGGCAAGCTGAGCAAACATGCCAACAAGGTGGCGCTGCAGCTGTCCTCACGGCTCAAGGCCAGCGAAAGCGCACAGGGAGTCGACCTCGACGCGGATCTGCGGCCCGAAGGCAAGAACGGACCGCTCGTGCGCAGCTTCTCCTCCTACCAGGCCTACTACGCGAAATGGTCACAGCCGTGGGAAGCCCAGGCGCTGCTGCGGGCGCGTCCGGTCGCCGGAGACGAAGGACTGATCGAGGACTTCCTCTCACTCATCGACCCGCTGCGGTACCCCGCCGAGATGCCGCACAAGGCGCTGACGCAGGTGCGCACGCTCAAGGCGCGGATGGAGGACGAACGCCTGCCCCGCAATGCGGACAAACGGCGGCACCTCAAGCTCGGCCGCGGCAGCCTCTCCGACGTCGAATGGACCGTCCAACTCCTCCAGCTCGAGCATGGGCATGAGTTGGCCAGTCTGCGCACGACCTCGACCCTGCAGGCACTCGCTGCCGCCACCGAGGCGCAGCTGCTGCCCGCCGAGGATGCCGCGCAGCTGGCGGAGGCATGGCAGCTGGCCACGGATGTGCGGTCTGCCGTGATGCTCTTCAGAGGTCGCACCGCGGAATCACTGCCCGGTGACCACACCGAGCTCGAGGCCACGGCTCGGTTGCTCGGCTACGCCGCCGGCGAGGGCCATGACCTCGAGGACGATTATCTGCGCACCACCCGGCATGCCCGTGCCGTCATGGAGCACCGCTTCTACGGCTTCTGAGCCGAGCCTGCCGACGGCCGCTGGTGCTCAGTCCTCGAATTCGAGGCCGAGGAGTGCATTCTCGATGACTTCGGGCAGGGCCGGATGGATCCAGTACTGTCCCGTGGCCACCTCGTCGGCGGTCTGGCCGAAGGCCATCGCCTGGATGAGGGGCTGGATGAGCATCGACGCTTCGTGTCCGACGATGAATGCACCGAGGATCAGCCGACTGCGGCGGTCGGCGATGATTTTGACGATGCCCGGGTCGTCGGCCATCGCCCACCCGTAGGCGACATCCGAGAACTGTTGGACCTTCACGGTGATGTCGTGACCGGCCTCCTCGGCTTCCTCTTCACTCATCCCCAGATAGGCGACCTGCGGGGAGGAGAATACCGCTCCGGGCACCGCATGGTGGTTCACCCTGGCGAGGTCCTCCTCGCGAGCCGCCCCCGGCTGCCCTGCGGCGACATCGGCGTCGAGGTTGCGTCCGACGATCTTCGCTTCGTGATTGGCCACGTGCTTGAGCTGATGCGGTGAGCAGATGTCGCCGAGGGCGAAGACACCGGGCACCGGCGAGCCCTCGGAGAGCACCCGCTGATGATCGTCGACGGCCAGCCGGTGCCCGTCGCTGACGTCGAATCCGGCGGTCGCGACATCGAGTTCGGCGGTGTTGGGCACCCGGCCGGTGGCGACGAGCACTGCGTCGGCGGTGATCGTCTCCGGCCGGTCGACCTCGCCGAGGCGGCCGCTGGGTTCGAGGCCGATCGTGACTTCGCCGTGGTCGACGTCGATGTGCCCGGCCTGCACGCCGTGGAGGACGGAATGGGACGAGTCGAAGATGCGAGTGAACTCGTCGGCCGCCTCGGCGTCGATGTTGCCCAGCAGGCGAGGCCCGCGGGCGAGGACGGTGACCTCGGTGCCGAGGGAGGAGAAGATGTGGGCGAACTCCATGGCGATGATGCCGGAGCCGATGATGACCAGGCGCTCGGGCTGGGTGGGGCGACGCATCACCGTGTTCGAGGTGAACACCGGGTAGTCTTCGCCGTCGACGCGGGAGGCGTCGAGCCCGTCGATGTCGGGGATGACGGGATGTGCACCGGCGGCGATGACGATGCGGTCTGCGCTGATCTCCTCACCCGAGGCGGTGCGCACACTCTTCGGGCCGGTGAAGTGAACGTGTTCGGCGACGACGGTGATGTTCGGCTGTCGATCGCTGCTGCGGTAGTCGCGACCGCCGGATTCGATGGCGTCGATGCGAGAGAAGATGCGGTCCTGGAGTCCTGCCCAATCGACCTGCGGCTGTGTGGGGGAGAGGTTGTAGCGGTCGGCCTGCGCGGCCTGCTCGGCCAGAGTGGCAGGGTAGACGAACATCTTCGTCGGTATGCAGCCGACGTTGAGGCAGGTGCCCCCGAAATGCCATTCCTCGGCGATGGCCGTCTTCAGTCCCTTGAATCGCTTGTCGAGGAACATGTTCCCCGATCCGGTGCCGATGAGCAGCAGGTCGTAGTGCGTCAAGATCCAACCCTCCAATGGTCAGTGTTCCGGCCCGTGCGGTCACGAGGCGAAGAGGCGAAAGGGCGCCACGGGTGAAAACCCGTGACGCCCCCACTCTATTCCTGTCCTGCTGTGCGCAGGCGAAGGTCAGAGCGCGTAGTAGAGCTCGAACTCTGTGGGAGTCGGACGCAGGCGTGCGACGTCGAGTTCGTTCTCACGTTTGATCCGGATCCAGGTTTCGATGAGGTCGGGGGTGAAGACGTCACCGGCGGTGAGGAAGTCGTGGTCCTTCTCGAGGTCATTGAGCGCCTCGTCGAGGGTGCCGGGGACGATCTTGATGTCCTTGGCTTCCTCCGGGGGCAGCTCGTAGAGGTCCTTGTCGATCGGCTCCGGCGGTTCGATGCGGTTGCGGATGCCGTCGATGCCGGCCATGAGCTGCGCGGAGAACGCGAGGTAGGGGTTCGATGAGGGGTCGGGCACACGGAACTCGAGACGCTTGGCCTTCGGGGAGGATCCGGTGACGGGGATGCGGATCGCTGCCGAACGGTTCCGGGCCGAGTACACGAGGTTGACCGGGGCTTCGTAGCCGGGGACGAGGCGGCGGTAGGAGTTGATCGTCGGGTTCGTGAACGCGAGTACGGCACCGGCGTGTTCGATGAGTCCGCCGATATACCAGCGGGCGAGGTCGGAGAGACCGCCGTAGCCGTTCTCGTCGTAGAAGAGGGGCTCGCCGCTCTTCCACAGCGACTGGTGGCAGTGCATACCCGAACCGTTGTCGTCGAACAGCGGCTTCGGCATGAAGGTCGCGGACTTCCCGAGCTCGAATGCCGTGTTCTTGATCACGTACTTGAAGTCGAGCAGCTGGTCGCCTGCGTGCTGGAGAGTCTTGAACTTGTAGTTGATCTCCTGCTGACCGGCGGTGCCGACCTCATGGTGGGCACGCTCCATCTCGAAGCCGATCTGCTCGAGCGTCAGTGACATGTGATCTCGGATGTCGGCGTACTGATCCTGCGGCGAGACGGGGAAGTAGCCGCCCTTGAAGGGGGTCTTGTATCCCTGGTTGCCGCCGGGCTCGTCGGTGCCCATGTCCCAGGCCGCTTCCTGCGAGCCGATCTTGTAGAAGCTGCTGCCGGGGGTGTTCTCGTACCGGATGGAATCGAAGAGGTAGAACTCCGCTTCGGCACCGAAGAAGACGGTGTCGGCGATTCCGGTGCTCTCCAGGTAGGACTCTGCCTTCGCCGCCACCTGACGAGGGTCGCGCGAGTACGGCTCATCGGTGAAGGGATCGACGATCGAATGCGTGATGACCAGCGTCTTCGCGTCGCGGAACGGATCGATGTACGCCGAGGTGACATCCGCGAGCAGCTTCATATCGGATTCGTGGATGCCCTGGAATCCCGTGATGGAGGACCCGTCGAAGAGCAGACCCTCGGTGATCTCCTCTGTGCCGTAGGAGGCGGCGGGGAGGTTGAAGTGCTGGACCACACCGGGCAGGTCGCAGAACCGGACATCGACGAATTTGACGTCGTTCTCCGAGATGTAGTTGACGAGTTCTTCAGCAGACGAGAACACTTAGGTCTCCTAGTTCGAGTACGGTGGCCGTTTGTCCTGACCACGGTCAATCCTAGTCGCCCCGGAATGAAGTGGTGATGACGCTCATGTTTCGGGCATGTTTCCTGAGGATTCACTCAGGCCGGATTTCGTAGGGTGGGAGGGTGATCAATCGTGACGACCTCGGTTCCTGGCTCGAAGGACCCCGGTTCGACAGGGAAGAAGACGACTGGCCTGGCAAACGGCTCGGTCTGCCTGTCTCCGGTTCGCATTCTCTGGCTCCTGCGTGGAAGCGGATCCTCGCTCTTCTCGTCGACTGGCTGATGTGTCTGGCGATCGCCAACGTCATCGACCCGGCCAATCCCTTTCTGGCCCCCGGTTTCTTCGCCTTGGAGAATCTCCTGCTCGTCGGCACACTCGGCTACTCGGTCGGCCATCGCCTCTTCGGCATCGAGGTCCGCCGGCTGTCCGGGCATGTTCCCGGGCTGCTCAAATCGTTCATCCGTGCGGTGCTCGTCGTGCTCGTCATCCCCGCTCTGATCTTCGACCGGGACAACCGCGGACTGCACGACCTCGCCGCGGGAACCGTCATCCTCCGCCGCTGACACCCGGTGAGGGGGCGAACCGGCCCGACCAGACCACCTGCCTGGCCTCGGAACACTTCCGCCGGGACAGAAGCGCAGAAGAAAGCGGCGTTCAGGACAGTAGCGCAGAAGAGACTGAAGCGGCGCCGACTCGTTTCGAGCCGGCGCCGCTTCTGTGCGCGATCCGGGTGCTGCCGCCGCCGTTGCGAGGGTCGATCAGCGCCTGTCGATCAGCGTCCGCGCATCGCCTTGTGATTCGGGCGGGCCTTGTTCGGGTCGATGCCCTTGGGAATCGGGGGACGCGATCCCTGTGTGCCCAGCGCCGCCAGGCGGTTGCGCACGGCGAGGACTTCTGCCCGGTTGAGTTTGCGCGGCAGCTTCTGCACGGTCGGCACGACCTGCTTCATCGCCAGCTGACCGTCTTCCTTGCCGCCCTGGAAGGTGTGGACGGGAACATTGGGCAGGATGCGCTCATGGCGCTTCTTCTCCTTGGCCAGCAGCTTCGCACTGCGTCCCTTGGGCCCTTCGCTGAGCAGGACGACGCCGGCGCGACCGGTGGAGCGGAACACGAGGTCACGGCTCTTCGGGTCGATGGCGATCGGCTTCTCATCCATGAGGTAGCCGCGACGAGCAGTGTTGAGGACGGCGCCGAAGGCGCCCGGCTGTCCGTCCATCTGCGCGAAGGCCGCAGTCTCGGCGAAGCGGCCGAGCATGAACATGCCCAGCAGCAGACCGAGCATGAGACCGAGGATCGTCGTGAAGATCACGGTGGTTCCGCCGATCAGCAGACCCACCAAGAGCCCGATCAGCGTGAGTCCGAGCACCGCCGCGGCCAACAGCCACGGCGTCGCCTTGTTGTGCTTGGCGGACAGCTCGTAGACCTGGCGCATCTGTGCCAGACGACCGGGTTTCTTGTTCGGATCCTTCGGCTTGCGCCGGAAAATTCCCTTGCGCGGTTCTTCGCTCATTCTCTCACTTGCTCTTGAGGGGCGTCGCGGCGACATCACCAGGTGACGAACGCCTTCATTGCTCAGCTGTCAAGTCTACCTCTTCGCCGGGTCCGAAGGTATCCACGACGGCCTGAGCCTCCTGCTTGGCCGGGGTGTGCTTGTCGAGATGCTGCAGGTGGGAGGGAATCTCCTCTCCGCGACGGCGCATCGCAGTCGCCCACAGGCGACCGGCGCGGTAGGACGAACGCACGAGCGGGCCCGACATGACGCCGAGGAAGCCGATCTCCTCGGCGGCATCGCGCAGCATCACGAAGTCGGCCGGTTTGACCCACCGGGTGACGGGGTGGTGTCTGGGGGAGGGGCGCAGGTATTGGGTGATCGTGATGAGGTCGCAGCCGGCGTCGTGGAGGTCCTGCAGTGCGGAGATGATCTCATCGTTCGTCTCACCCATCCCGAGGATGAGATTCGACTTCGTCACGAGTCCGGCCTCTCGGGCCTGAGTGATGACGGACAGCGAACGCTCGTACCGGAAGGCAGGGCGGATGCGCTTGAAGATGCGCGGAACCGTCTCGACGTTGTGGGCGAGCACCTCGGGGCGGGATGAGAACACCTCGGCGAGCTGATCCGGCTTCGCACTGAAGTCGGGGATGAGCAGCTCGACGCCGGTGCCGCGGCCGTCGACATACTCGAGGTCGTGGATCTGGCGCACCGTCTCCGCGTACAGCCATGCACCCCCGTCTTCGAGATCGTCGCGGGCGACGCCGGTGATCGTGGAGTAGCGCAGCCCCATCTCGGCCACCGAGGCGGCCACGCGGCGAGGTTCGTCCGCATCGAATGCGGCCGGTTTGCCTGTGTCGATCTGGCAGAAGTCACAGCGTCGGGTGCACTGTTCGCCGCCGATGAGGAAGGTCGCTTCGCGGTCCTCCCAGCACTCGAAGATGTTCGGGCAGCCCGCTTCCTCGCACACGGTGTGCAGATCCTGCTTGCGCACCAAGGACTTCAGGGAGGTGTATTCGGGCCCGATATGGGCTTTGGCCTTGATCCAGGCGGGCTTGTCCTCGATCGGAGTCTCGGAGTTGCGGGCTTCGACCCGAAGCATCCGGCGGCCTTCTGGTGCAATCGTCATCGGCGTTCTCCTAGGCTGTGATGGTCTCTTGCAGAATCTCGTTGAGACGGTCTGCCGTGTCCTCCGGCGTCACCGTCCGTCCGATCTCTGCGCTGATGGAAGTGGTGTCGGCGTCGCTGATCCCGCACGGGATGATGCTTTCATAGGCGCCGAGTTCATTGCTGCAGTTCAGGGCCAATCCGTGCATCGTGACACCCTCGTGGATGCGGATGCCGATGGCTCCGACCTTGCGGTCACGGCGGAGCCCGTCGCCGAGCAGCCAGACGCCGGCGCGTCCTTCGACGGTGGTGGCTTCGATGCCGTATTCCGCAAGGAGTCGAATCATCGCGTCCTCGAGCTGGGACACGAAGAGGCGGACCTCTTTGGGGTCGTTGAGGCGGTAGATGAAGTAGGCGACGAGCTGGCCGGGGCCGTGCCAGGTGATCTTCCCGCCACGGTCGACATCGATGACTTCGGTGCCATCTGTGGGCCGGTCGGCCTCCTCGGTGCGTTTGCCGGCCGTGTAGACGGGGGAATGCTCGAGGTACAGCACCGTCGACTCCCTCCGTCCTGCGAGCACTTCTTCGTGATATCTCTTCTGCATATCCCAGGTCTGCCGATAGTCCGAGAGGACCGGAGCGAACCCGAGCGTTTCTGTGGCCAAGGGCATGGCTCCACACTATGACTCTTGCACCCCGGGTTCAATTTGACCGCGGGCCGTCGAGAACCCGGTTCCCGGAATGTGACCCTTGACATCGAGGTGCCGACGCTATCACTATTAAATAAACACAAATAGCATAGAAAGCCATCAACGGAGATGACGAAACATGACATGGGAGCTTCAGGCACAGATCTCCGACGACGTCTACCGTGTGAGCGGTCCCTCAGGAGAAGCCGTTTGGGGGATCGACAACGATTCCTTCGATGTCGACGATCCGGAGGCCCTCGGCACTGCCGAAGTGGAACTGCCGACCGGTCGACGGTCACTGCTCCTCGTCCCCACTCTGCCCGGCGGCCTCGTCCTCGACGTTGTGCGCGCCTATCAGGGACTGACCGATGCCGAGCTGTGCACTCTGTTCCTCGGCATCGTCACGGAACTTCGCGGCTGCTCATGTCCCGAACAGCGGCTGAGTCTGAAGGCGTTCGCACTCGAAGCCGCAGGACGTCCGGTGCTCATCCCCGGTCTCTCGGTGCCCTTGGAGACGTCACCGCGGCGTGCCGTGGGGGAGATGCTCTACCACGCCGGCTGCGGCCGTCCGTGGGCCGAATGCCTGCTGCCGGTCAACCTTGCGCTGGCTGATTCGTCACAGGCGCTGCGGGCCGTCGTCGGCGACCTGCTCGCGGATTCGGGTCCCGACACCGGGCTGGCTGCGGCACTCGACGAAGTGGCCGAATCGATGCGGTCACTGGCCAGCCCGGCTCCGCTCCCGCTGGTGCCGGCCGATCGGGAAATCGCGCCCGAAACAGCTCTGACGGCGCGTCTGCGTGCTGTAGCCGGTCAACCTCTCGGTCGCGGATCCGGCCGAGATGCGGTGCCGGTCGAACGCAGCGCCACGAGGTTCCCGACCCGGACGAGTGAGCCGGTGGCCACGGGCTCACCGGCCACTGGAACCGAGTCGAGGACCGCTGATTCGACTCAGACTCACGCAGCACGGACCGTGTCCGCCCCGGGCTCAGCCGCTGAAACCCTGCGTGCGGCCAGCCGACGGTCCCTGAGGAGGCGTCAGCGCTCGCGCCGTCGGGGCCCCGGATCCTCCGCGCTTCAACAGGCGGCCGGACGGTTTCGCGGGTTGTTGAGAACCTGGCTGCATCGTCTCAGGGGAGCAGGCCGAGGACAGTGGCTGGTCGCCGCGGCCGCGTGCCTCACTCTCGTCGGTGGTCTCCTCGTCTGGCAGTCGTGGACGGCCGGTGAACTCGATTGGCGGAGGACTGCCCCGAACTCCCAGACCGTGTCGGGCGATACGGCAGAGCTCAGCGCTGAGGAGGTGGCACACGTTCTCTCGCGACTCTGCGCCGACCGAGCTCAGGCGCTCAGCGATGGGGACGAGGCGGCCCTGCAAGTGCTGACTGTGCCGGGATCGGCCGCCGCAGCCGCCGATGAGCTCATCGATCCTTCCCGGTTCATCGGCTCCGACTATTCCATCGCAGTCGATGGGGTGGAGATCATCGATGCCGATGCGAACAGGATCGTCGCCTCGGCGCAGATGCACTCCACCGCGGGAAGCGGCAGCGAGACCGAGGACTTCGGGATGCTGTCGGTCGAATTCGAACTCAAACGCCTTGACGGCCGCTGGCGGGTCGAACAGGTCACCGAGACGGCAGTCGGACAGCACTGATGATCGCGGCAGGACTGCAACCTGGTCATGAATGACCCGAGGGGCCGACCACGGATGGTCGGCCCCTCTTCAGGGTGTGCGGAAGACCGCAGCCTCAGAGGTCGAGGTCGGCCTCGAAGTTGCCCTCTTCCAGACGTGCCTTGATGGTCTGCAGGAATCGACCCGCATCCGCACCGTCGACCAGCTGGTGGTTGTAGGTCAACGGCAGATACACCATGTCGCGGATGGCGATCGACTCGTCACCGTCGGCCGTCTGCACGGCGATGGGGCGACGGACGATGGCACCCGTGCCGAGGATGCCCATCTGCGGCTGGTTGATGATCGGCGTATCGAACAGCGCCCCCACGGAACCGATGTTGGTCACGGTGAACGTGCCGCCCGAGAGCTCGTCCGGCATGATCTTGTTGTTGCGGGTCCGGTCGGCGACATCATCGATGGCCTTGGCCAGACCAGCGACGCTGAGGTCACCGGCATCCTTGACCACCGGCACCAGCAGACCGCGTGGGGTATCCACGGCGACGGCGAGATGCTCGTGATCGAAGTAGGTGATCTGCTGCGACTCGAGATCGTACTGTGCGTTGACCTTCGGGTGCACCTGAAGCGCTTCGACGATGGCCTTGGCGAAGAACGGCAGGTAGGTCAGCTTCGAGCCGTGCTTGGACTGGAAGGCATCCTTGTTCGCCTTGCGCAGCTTGACGATGCGAGACATGTCGACTTCGACGACCTGCGTGAGCTGAGCAGAGACCTCGAGGGACTCGCTCATCCTCTTCGCAATGGTCTGGCGGATCCGCGAGGCCTTCTCCGTGGTGCCGCGCAGCTTCGCGACCTCCTCGGGGATCTCGACCTTGAACGGTGCCTTCGGCGCACCGGATGGTGCGGCGGCAGCGGCAGGTGCCGTGGGTCCGTTCTTGGCCGCCGTCTCGACGTCCTGTTTGCGGATGCGACCGCCGACGCCGGTGCCGGTGACCTGCGAGAGATCGACGCCCTTCTCGCGTGCCAGACGACGCACGAGCGGAGTGACATAGGCGGCGTTCTCACCGACCGTGTCCGCTGCAGCAGGAGCCTGCGTCGCGGCCTCGACCGGTTCCTCGGCCTGCGCTGCCGAAGCAGTCTGGGCGGAGGGTGCCTGTGCCGGCTTGGGCGCCGACTCCTGCTTCGGGGCCTCCTGTGCGGGCGCCTCCTGCTTGGGGGCTTCCTCGGCGGAGGTTTCCTGCTGGGGAACTTCCTCGGCAGGTTCTTCCTGCTGGGGAGCTTCCTCGGCGGGCGCCTCGTCCTTCGGGGCCTCCTCGGCGGGAGCCTCTTCCGCAGGTGCTCCGGTTCCGACACGTGCCAGGGGTGCGCCGACCTCGACGGTCTCGTCCTCTTCGGCCAGATGTGCCTGGACGATTCCGGCGACGGGGGATGGCACCTCGGTGTCAACCTTGTCGGTGGAGACCTCGAGCAGCGGCTCGTCGACCTCGATCTCGTCGCCGACTTCCTTGAGCCAGCGGGTCACGGTGCCTTCGGTGACGGATTCGCCGAGCGCCGGCATCGTGATTTCGGTGCCTTCACCTGAGCCTTCGGACTGTGCAGCCGGTGCGGTCTCGGCGGCCGGTTCCTTGTCCGTGCTCTCGTCTTCGGCGGGAGTCGAGTCCTCGGCGGGGGCCGAGTCCTCTTCGGGCTCTTCGGCGGGAGCTTCTTCGGCAGCCGGAGCGGAATCGTCGGAGGACGATCCGCTGCCGTCGCCGATGTAGGCGAGATCTCCGCCGACCTCGACGACGTCGTCTTCATCGGCGAGGATCTTCTCCAGTGTGCCCGCGTACGGGCTGGGGATCTCGGTGTCGACCTTGTCGGTCGACACTTCGAGCAGGGGCTCGTCTACTTCGACCTCGTCGCCGACGGACTTGAGCCAACGGGTGACTGTGCCCTCGGTGACCGACTCTCCGAGAGCCGGCATCTGAACGGAATTCGACATGAGTTTTCGTCTCCTCGGATCTTATGAGTGGAAGTGCAGGGGTTTGCCGGCCAGAGCCAGGTGAGCTTCGCCGAGAGCTTCGTTCTGCGTCGGGTGAGCATGGATGAGCTGTGCGACTTCCTCGGGGAATGCTTCCCAATTGACGATGAGCTGAGCTTCACCGGCCTGCTCGGACAGGCGCGCGCCGATGCCGTGGACACCGACGACCGGACCGTCCTTCTCGCGGATGACCTTGATGAGTCCGGTGGTTCCCAGGATGACGGATTTGCCGTTGCCGCCGAGGTTGTACTCGAGCGATTCGACCTGGTCCTTGCCGTACTTCTCCTCGGCCTGAGCCGAGGAGAGCCCGACGGAGAAGATCTCCGGTTCGCAGTAGGTGACGCGGGGGATGCCCGATTCGAGCACGGGCACCGGGTTCAGGCCCGCAATCTCCTCGGCGATGAAGATGCCCTGGCCGAAGGCGCGGTGGGCCAGCTGCAGGCCGGGCACGATATCGCCGCAGGCGTAGATGTTGCCGACGCCGGTGTGGAGACGTTCGTTGGCGAGGACGAATCCGCGCTCCATCGGAATGCCCTGCTCTTCGAATCCGAAGCCCTCGGTCACGGGACCGCGGCCCACGGCCACGAGGAGGTATTCGGCTTCCAGAGTCGATCCGTCTTCGAGCGTGACCTTGACCCCGTCAGCGGTCTCCTCGACACCCTTGAACATGGTGCCGAGCTTGAACTTGATCTTGCGCTTCTTGAAGGCGCGTTCGAGGTTCTTCGAGATCGTCTCGTCTTCGTTCGCGACGAGGTGCTTGAGACCCTCGACGATCGTGACGTCGGCGCCGAAGGAGTTCCAGACGCTGGCGAACTCGACGCCGATGACGCCGCCGCCGAGGACGATGGCCGAGTTCGGCACCTTGTCCAGTTCGAGAGCCTCGGTGCTCGTGATCACGCGATCGGTGAGCTCGAGTCCGATGGTCTTCGAAGTCGAACCGGTCGAGAGCAGAACGTTCGTGCCCGTGACGGTGTGGTTGCCGTCTTCGCCGCTGACCTGGACGGAGCCCTTGCCGACGAGCTTGCCGGTGCCGAAGTACGTGTCGATTCCGCGAGCCTTGACCAGGCCCTGCAGCCCTTTGTAGTTGCGGGTGATGACTCCGTCCTTGTACTCGAGCACCTTGTTGATGTCGATGCCCTTGAACTCGGCTTCGATGCCGAATGCTTCGGAGTTCTTGGCGGAGTCGGCGACCTCTGCGGCATGCAGAAGGGCCTTCGTCGGCACGCAGCCACGGTGGAGGCAGGTGCCGCCTACCTTGTCGCGTTCGATCAAAGCGACCTTCATGTCGAGTTCTGCGGCTCGCAGAGCAGCGGCATAACCGCCGGTTCCGCCGCCCAGAACGACAAGGTCGTAGGTCAATGAATCACTCACGGATTACTCCTCGTAGCTGTGAATAAGCCTGCGCTAAGCAGCTTTCTGTCTTATCTTTCCACTTTTCTCGCTCGGGGCGAAAGGAAACGCTGTCTGATTGGACACAGGTGGGGATCATCACGTTGACCTCGACAGCGTGTAGAACTTCGTTGTTCAGCCCTCCGACTTCGCGATTTCGATGAGCGTGCGCACCGCCGCTCCGGTCGCCGCCTTCGGGGTGTATCCGAAGGGTGCCGAGCCGTTGAAGCTGGGCCCGGCGATATCGATGTGCGCCCATTCGGTGCCGTCGCCGACGAACTCGCGCAGGAACGCGGCCGCAGCGAGCATGCCGCCGGGTCGCGGCCCCGAGTTCGTGAGGTCCGCCGAGGTGGAGTCGAAGCCCGAGAGCATCTCCTCCGGAATCGGCATCGCCCACATGTTCTCACCGGCCACGCCTGCCGAGGCGATGACCTCTTCCCGCGCCGTCGTCGATCCCATGACCCCCGAGGTGCGTTCGCCGAGGGCGACGATCTGGGCGCCGGTGAGAGTGGCGACGTCGATGAGCAGGTCGGGGTTCTCGGCGTCGGCGTCGGTGAGTGCATCGGCGAGGACGAGGCGGCCCTCGGCATCGGTGTTCGTGACTTCGACCGTCTTGCCGCTGCGCATGGTCAGCACATCGCTGGGCCTCTGTGCTGAGGAGCCGGGCATGTTCTCGGCCATCGGCAGCCAGGCGGTCACACGCACGGGCAGTCCGAGGTCGGCGATGCCGAACAGTGCCTGCACGACGGCGGCCGAACCGGCCATGTCGGACTTCATGTCCTCCATGCTCTTGGCCGGCTTGAGCGAGATTCCGCCGGAGTCAAAGGTGATGCCCTTGCCGACGAAGCTGAGATGGCGCTTGGCACCCTTCGGCGCGTATTCGACCTTGACGAGACGGGGGCCGCGGGTCGAGCCCTGTCCGACGCCGATGATGCCGCCGTAGCCCCCGGCCTTGAGTTCCTTGTCGCCGAGGACGGTGACTTTGAGTCTGCGTTCCTTGGCCTGCGTCTTGACGATCTCGGCGTAGGACTCGGGGTAGAGGTCCAGGGGCGGAGTGTTGACGAGGTCACGGGCACGATTCGTCGCGGCCGCGATCGCGGTTCCGGCGTCATGGGCGGCGGCGAACGTCTTGCCCTTGGGCCCGATGACGCTGACTTCGCCCGGGGCTGCGCCTTCGCTGCGGTAGTCAAGGAAACGGTAGGCACCGAGCCCGGCGCCCACGGTGACGGCTTCGACCTCGGCGGGGGTGGCCGCCGGCAGAGCCAGGGCGACCGAGTCGACGCCGTCGAGTGCGCGCAGCGCCGCACCGGCGCCTCGGCGCAGTGCCTCAAAAGTGGCGGCGACGTCCTCGGTGGCGGCGTCGAAGTCGCCGAGGCCGACGAGCACCACGGAGTCCGCAGCGACGCCCTTCGGCGAGGGAATCCGAGCGGTGGAACCGGCCTTTCCGGTGAACCCGATGGCCTTCGCAGCCTCGTCGAGCGCGGTCCGCGCGGCCTTCGCTCCTTCGAGCGCGAGGACCGTCGAATCCGCGGCGCCCAGCACCAGCACGGAGGCGGTGGCCTTCACCGGTGAGGTAGTGGAGTAGCTGCTTGGGGTGGATGAACCAGCCATGAGTTCCCTTTCAGTCGTCTTCAGTCGTCTTTGAACGTTGATTCGATCCTAATGCCAAACAATGCGCGATGCGGAAGCGGCGGGTGACTGTGACATATTCTGGGGATGTGTACTCATTGATCTTCAGACTTCTCTTCGCACCGATGGATGCCGAACGGGCCCATCATCTCTCGTTCTCCGCACTGCGTGCACTCGACCGTGTTCCGCTGCTCGGCCGTGTTCTGCGCTTCGTCTGTGCGCGCCGAACCGTCCGCCCCGTATCGGTATTGGGCCTGCCGTTCCCCAACCGAGTGGGCCTGGCCGCCGGATTCGATAAGAACGGGGTCGGGGTGCGGGCCATGTCCGCCCTGGGCTTCGGTCATATCGAGGTCGGAACGATCACCGCCCATGCGCAGCCCGGCAACGATCGTCCGCGCCTGTTCCGGCTGCGGGAGAATCTCGCGCTGCTCAACCGCATGGGCTTCAACAACGACGGTGCGCGGCAGGCTTCGTTCAACATCGCCGAGGAGCGGAAGAGGATCGACGCGCTCCCACCTGGCCCGCGTCCGATCGTCGGAGTCAACATCGGGAAGACGAAGATCGTCGAGGCGGCCGATGCGGTCGCCGACTATGCGGCGTCGACTCGGGTGCTGGCCCCTCTGGCCGACTACCTCGTCATCAATGTCAGCTCGCCGAACACCCCGGGACTGCGGGATCTGCAGTCAGTGAGCAGCCTCGAACCGATCATCACCGCAGTCCGTGACACCGCCGCTGAGGTGGTGGCGGCGCCGCGTTCGACGCTCGGTCACGTGCCGCTGCTGGTCAAGATCGCCCCCGACCTCGCCGATGACGACGTTGCCGAGATCTGCGAGCTCGCCTTGCGCTCCGGAGTCGACGGCCTCATCACGACGAACACGACGATCGACCGATCCGTGCTGGGCGGGCAGGAGGCCCGGTTCGCCGAGGTTCAAGCCGGCGGAATCTCCGGTCGCCCGCTGGCCGAACGTTCCTTCGAGGTGCTGCGCCTGGTGAAGGAGCATGTGGGCGATAGCCTCACGGTAATCTCCGTCGGGGGAATCGCGGATGCCGAAGACGCCCGGGCACGAGTGGCCGCGGGCGCCGATCTGGTCCAGGTCTACTCGGAGATGATCTACTCCGGACCGTTCTTCCCCGGCCGCGTCATCCGCGGCCTCGAGTCGAGTCGTCTGCTCACTCGGGGTACTGGCGGCGTTTGACCTGAGGCTTGGGCATGCGCAGGGGCCGCAGCTGGATGCTGCGCATGACCGCGTAGAAGGTGATGCCGCGTTCAACCGAACCGAACTTGTTGCGCAGCCGATTTTTGAGGATGTAGTTGAGCACGAACGCATCGAGGATGATGAGTGCGATGAGCCCCCACACCGCGTAGGTGAAGTACTGCTGGATCTGCACCGGCTGCGTGAAGGCGATGACGAGGATGAGGATCGCGGCGGGGATGAAGATCTCCCCGACCGAGAACCGGGCATCGACGTAGTTGCGGATGTAGCGGCGCTGGGGTCCCTTGTCGCGGCGGGTGAGGTACTTCTCCTCACCATTCATCATTCCGATGCGCGCACGATCGCGTTCCTGGCGCTGCTGCTCCTTGGCCTTCTTGTTCGCAACCTTGCGATCCTTGTTCACCAAGGGCTGACGGCGCGCGGACTCCTGCTGACTGCGCTTGGGCGTGGGCCGTCCCTTCTTCGCCTCCGCATCGCGCCGAGCGTCGGCTTCTGCGGAGTTGTCGTCATGGACTGGCTGAGAGGCGGAGGTTTTGTCCTCGGCACGAGATTTTTTACTTCCGAACACCTGATGAATACTACCTTTGGAGAATGAGCGAATCGACTTCAGCACTTGACAGTGCACAATTGCATGCCGAATTGGACGCCATCTTCGACGAGGTCCTCAACGATCTCACGAGCCTGGTGGCCATTCCCTCCGTGGCTTGGCCGAGCTTCGACGCCGCCAATGTCACCGCCAGCGCTGAGGCGGTGGCGGGCTTGGCGCGGGACCTCGGCCTGGATGCCGAGATCCTCACCGCACCGCAGTCCGACGGCACCGACGGCTACCCCGCAGTCGTCGCATCGATTCCCGCGCCCGAGGGAGCTCCGACCGTCCTGCTCTACGCTCACCACGATGTGCAGCCGCCCGGACGAGACGAGGACTGGAACACGGAGCCCTTCGTCGCCACCCGCAGGGGAGATCGTCTCTTCGGCCGCGGTGCAGCCGATGACAAAGCCGGCATCATGGTCCACCTCACTGCTCTGCGTCTGCTGGCCGACCGCCTCGGCGTCGGTGTCACACTCTTCTTCGAAGGGGAAGAGGAAGCGGGCAGCCCGAGTTTCCGCAATTTCCTCGAGACCTACCGGGAACGCCTGCGCGCCGATGTCATCGTCGTCGCCGACTCCGGCAACTGGGCCGCGGGAGTCCCCGCGCTGACGACGAGCCTGCGCGGAATGTGCGCGATCGAGTTCGAAGTCTCCACCCTCGATCACGCAGTCCACTCGGGCATGTACGGCGGCGTCGCACCGGATGCGATGCTCGCGATGACCAAGGTGCTCGCCAGCCTGCACGATGAGAACGGATCGGTCGCAGTCTCGGGCCTCCACTCAGAGCACGGGACCGACATCGACTACGACGAGGCGACCCTGCGCGCCGACTCGGGAGTCTTGGACAGCACGACGCTCATCGGAGCCGGCACACTCGCCTCGCGGCTGTGGACGCAGCCGGCCATCACCGTCATCGGCCTCGACATCCCGGGTGTGGCCGTGTCCTCGAATACTCTGCAGTCCTCGCTCCGGGCCAAACTCTCGATCCGCCTGGCACCCGGAAACACCCCCGCCTCGGCGGTGAGGGCCGTGGAGAAGCACCTCCGAGCGAACCTGCCCTTCGGCGCGCAGCTGAGCATCGGCGAGACCGAGGGCGGCAGCCCGTGGCAGGCAGATGAATCCGATCCCGTCGTCCAGACTGCCCGGCGGGCCCTCACAGACGCGTGGGGGACTGAGTCGGTGACGATGGGCATCGGCGGTTCGATTCCCTTCATCGCCGATCTGCTCGAAATCTTCCCGGACGCGTCGATTCTCGTCACCGGTGTCGAAGACCCCGATGCCAGGGCCCACAGTGCCAATGAATCGCTCTACCTGCCCGACTTCAAGGCCGCGATCGTCGCCGAGGCGCTGCTGCTGCAGCGGCTGGCACCGACGCGATGAGCGCGCCGGGGAATAGGATCCGCGCCGGGGACGTTGTTTGCGGTGTAGCCTGGGGACAGGAACGTGAGAAGGAGTAACCATGACTGTGACTGAAAAAGCCGAGGCCACCCACGAGGTCGAGCTGTCGTCCACCGCTGCCGACAAGGTCCGCAGCCTGCTCGAACAGGAAGGTCGCGATGACCTGCGCCTGCGCGTGGCTGTCCAGCCCGGCGGCTGCTCCGGGCTGATCTACCAGCTCTACTTCGACGAGCGCTACCTCGACGGTGACGCGGTGCGTAACTTCGACGGCGTCGAGGTCATCGTCGACCGGATGAGCGTTCCCTACCTCAGCGGTTCGACCATCGATTTCGCCGATACCATCGAGAAGCAGGGCTTCACCATCGACAACCCGAATGCCGGCGGATCCTGCGCCTGCGGAGATTCGTTCCACTGATCTGCTGTCGCTGACGAGGAGGACCGCTTCTCATGGACCTGGAGGATCTGCGTGCCGTGTCGTTCACGGCCACGCAGCCCCAGGTCCTTTTGTCGTATCGGGCCGGACTGTTCCCGATGGGGGTCGGCGCACAGGGCACCGGTCGCATGGGTTGGTGGGCGCCGCGGCGGCGCGGAGTGCTCCTGCCCGGCGACCTGAGGGTGACGAAGAGTCTGCGCAAATCGATGAAGCACTTCACCTACAGCACTGATCGCGCCTTCGAGCAGGTCATGCGCGCCTGCGCCGATCCGAACCGGTCGGGAACCTGGATCACCGAGGAGATCATCTCCCTCTACTGCGGATTGCACAGGGACGGGTGGGCGCATTCGGTCGAGGTCTGGGCCGAGGACGAACTCGTCGGAGGGCTCTATGGCGTGGCGATCGGATCGTTCTTCGCCGGCGAATCGATGTTCCACACCGCCAGGGACGCCTCGAAAGCAGCTCTGGTCTACCTTGTCGGTCTCTTCGACGGGGTCGACGTGACCACCAGCAACGCACCAGCTGCCACGGCGAACATCCCGCCGGAGCCGGGGGAGTGGCTCATCGACACTCAGTGGCAGACATCACATCTGCAGAGCCTCGGCGTGTCGGAGCTCAGTGGTCTCGAGTACTCGGCACGGCTAGATTCCGCGCTCCGCGGCGATCTCTGTCAGCATATTCTCAACAAATGAACATCTGCAGGTGAATTTCTACCGTCTGTAGCGGTAGTCTTAGACTCGACAGAGTAAGTACTCGTCTCTCGGCCTGACCAGAGACGAAAGAACGTTGTGAAAGGCTGCACGTGGATTCTCCGAATCAGTCAGGACCGCAGCGGTCCTGGGCGAAGCGGCTCGGCATTCTGAGCGCCGTATTGATACCGGCGTTGCTATCGGGTTGCACGAAAGAGCAGATCGCCACAGGATTCCTTCCCGTCGAATCGAAGGGCGCGACGAACCACACGGACGCCTACACAGCACTGTGGAACGGCGCCTGGATCGCCCTTCTGCTGGTGGGTCTCATCGTGTGGGGCCTCATCCTGTGGGCGATGGTCGCGTACCGTCGTCGCAAGCACGATCGTGGACTGCCGGTCCAGATGCGCTACAGCATGCCGATCGAAATCCTCTTCACGGTGACACCGGTCGTCCTCGTCCTCGGGTTCTTCTTCCAGAACGTCCAGGTCATGGAGCAGACGACCGATGATACGACTCCCGGCGAGCAGGTCATCGAGGTCGCAGCCAAACAGTGGGCCTGGGACTTCAACTACGAGACCGAGGACGTCTACTACGCCGGAACACAGGTCGAACTCGACGGCACCGAGGCGCCGGAGGAAACGGCTCCCGTGCTCTACCTCCCGGTCGACACCGACCTGGAGATCCGCCTGCACTCCCGCGACGTCCTCCATTCCTTCTGGGTTCCCGCCTTCCTCGAGAAGCGCGATATGATCCCCGGCCACGACCAGAGCCTGCATCTGCGTGCCGAGAAGGAAGGCGAGTACGTCGGCAAGTGTGCCGAGCTGTGCGGCGAGTACCACTCTGAGATGCTTTTCAACGTCAAGGTCGTGTCGAAGGAAGAGTTCGCCGACTATACGAAGTCTCTTGCCGATCAGGGCAACACAGGCCAGCTGGGACCGGAGTACGATCGCAACTGGTACCCGAAAGAAGGTGCTGAACAATGACCGCCACGATGGATCAGGCGGCTCTTGACGCTCCAGTCGTTCCACGGAGCAAGGGCAAGATCATCGTCGACTGGATCACGTCGACGGACCACAAGACGATCGGGTACATGTACCTCATCGGCTCATTCTTCTTCTTCTGCGTCGGCGGTGTGATGGCGCTGATCATCCGCCTCGAACTCTTCGAGCCCGGGATGCAGATCGTCGAAACCAAGGAACAGTACAACCAGCTGTTCACCATGCACGGCACATTGATGCTGCTGATGTTCGCGACCCCGCTGTTCGCCGGTTTCGCGAACGTCATCATGCCGCTGCAGATCGGCGCTCCGGACGTGGCGTTCCCACGACTGAACGCGTTCGCTTTCTGGATGTACCTCTTCGGCAGCCTTGTCGCCATTTCGGGCTTCCTCACCCCTCAGGGTGCGGCATCGTTCGGATGGACCGCATACGCGCCTTTGAGCAATACGACGTTCACTCCGGGTGCCGGAGGCAACTTGTGGGTCCTCGGCCTCGCGCTGCAGGGCTTCGGCACGATCCTCGGCTCGGTCAACTTCATCACCACCGTGATCACGATGCGCGCACCGGGCATGACGATGTTCCGGTTGCCGATCTTCAGCTGGAACGTCCTCGTCACTGGTATCCTCGTGCTCATGGCCTTCCAGCCTCTGGCCGCGGCTCTGCTGGTCCTCGGTGCAGACCGAGTCCTCGGCTCCCACGTGTTCAGTCCCGGCAACGGCGGACCGATTCTCTGGCAGCACCTGTTCTGGTTCTTCGGACACCCCGAGGTCTATGTCATCGCTCTGCCGTTCTTCGGCATCGTCACCGAGATCTTCCCCGTGTTCAGCCGTAAGCCCGTCTTCGGCTACAAGGAACTCGTGTTCGCGACGATTGCCATCGCGGCTCTGTCGGTGACCGTGTGGGCCCACCACATGTACGTCACCGGTGTCGTGGCTCTGCCGTTCTTCGCCTTTATGACGATGCTCATCGCGATCCCGACCGGTGTGAAGTTCTTCAACTGGATCGGAACGATGTGGAGAGGCTCGATCACATTCGAAACCCCCATCGTTTGGGCGATCGGCTTCATGGCGACCTTCATCTTCGGTGGTCTCACCGGTGTCATCATGGCCAGCCCCGCTTTGGACCAGCAGATCTCGGACACCTATTTCATCGTCGCCCACTTCCACTACGTCGTCTTCGGCACCGTCGTCTTCGCGATGTTCGCCGGGTTCTACTTCTGGTGGCCGAAGTGGACAGGCAAGATGCTCAACGAGAAGCTCGGACACATCCACTTCTGGATGCTGTTCGTCGGCTTCCACGGCACGTTCCTCGTCCAGCACTGGCTCGGTGTCGACGGCATGCCCCGTCGTTACGCCGACTACCTGCCGCAGGACGGCTTCACCTGGATGAACCAGGTGTCGACGGTCGGCTCGCTGCTGCTGGGTCTGTCCATGGTTCCGTTCTTCTGGAACGTGTGGATCACCTCGCGCAACGCACCGAAGGTCACGGTCGACGACCCGTGGGGCTACGGAGCATCGCTCGAATGGGCGACCTCGTGCCCGCCCCCGCGTCACAACTTCACCTCGCTGCCGCGGATCCGCTCTGAGCGTCCTGCCTTCGACCTCAACCATCCGGAGCTGCTCGAATACGCAGGTCACAACTCCTCTGAGGAACAGCTGATTGGAGGTTCCGTCAAATGAAATCTTCGATCGTAGTCTTCCTCGTCAACGCGGTGTTCTTCTTCGCCGTATCCGTGGTCTACGGATTCGCCACCGACTGGGGCGAGATGGTCGGGTTCCCGGCCCTGCTGCTCACCGGCGGCATGTCAGGAATGATCGGTATCTACCTGTGGCTGACGGACCGCCGTGTCGGTCGTCAGCCCCAGGACCACGAAGATGCCGAGATCTCGGATGCGGATGCCGACTACGGGTTCTTCAGCCCGTGGAGCTGGTGGCCGATCGCGTGTGCGGGTGCCGCTGCCGTTGCGTTCTATGGAATCGCCATGGGTTGGTGGATCTTCCCGTTCGGTGCTCTGCTCGGCATCATCGCTCTCGTGGGCCTGTCCTACGAACACGATCGCGGGGACTTCGCCCACTGATCTGAGATCCCGCGTGATGTACCCAGCCGCACACTGTGGCCCGAACTCTGATGAGTTCGGGCCACAGTGCCATTCACAGCGTCTGCGACCGTTGTACCGTCGAGCGGACATCTCGCAAGGTAATGCGTGAGGCTTCGAAACCCGAGTGCTGATCCCCGCAGAAGCCCGAGCCGTCCGTTCATCGATTCGGTGGGCCCGTTCGGTGTTCCCTGCTCGGTGAAGAGCACCAACACGTCCGCTACTCGGCGCTTCTCCGGCGAGCTTGAGGGCGTGGAAGGGCTGCACGACTTCGACAGCATCAGGCAACTCCTCGACGACGGCTGTTGGGATGCCGGTGAGTCCGTCCATAGCGACGACGTCGACAGCATCGAAGCCAGTCCTTCGGTCGGGCCTTCAACCATTGTTTGAACCCGTGTTTCGAGCGTCCGGGCACCATTGAGTATTCGGTGGTGTGAGCGCCACTGACTATTGTGGTTGAGCGCCACCCGATATTGCCTTTCAGCGCCACCGGGTCGTGGCGGTGAGCGCCAGGCCGTCACCCGACGCTCACCGACAATTGGTCA
>NZ_RHFH01000069.1 GCF_004745075.1 Brevibacterium sp. S111 | reverse complement strand
TCGGACATCCTCGGATCAACGCCCGTTTATCGACTCCCCGAGGCTTATCGCAGATTTCCACGTCCTTCATCGGCTCCTGATGCCAAGGCATCCACCATGCGCTCTTACACACTCACCACACCCCAAAGGGTTGGCGGCGTGTACGCGAAATATTGTCTTTCAATCACACAAGATGATGACAAGAAAAATCACATTACATAACACCACAACCCCACAAGGGCTGCAGCATTGATGCTCGCGTCCACTATACGATTCTCAAACCACTACCAAACACCACCCACAAACCAGACCACTGCCGTGGCTGCCCGTGAAGCGGGTCGGTCCTGCTGGTTGAAACCACACCCAACCACTGTCGGGGTTTGTGATTCCAGGACCCAATAACGTGCCTGTTCTAGCCCATCCTCATACCCATACATCGACGAGGCACTCACCCCGACAACGCTGAGTGGACGAGCGAAAGTTGTGATGTTCCACCCATGAGCAACCCACCCAGGAACACGAACGGTTCCTGACGGTGGGGATCTGAATGTGTGCTCCTTAGAAAGGAGGTGATCCAGCCGCACCTTCCGGTACGGCTACCTTGT
>NZ_RHFH01000068.1 GCF_004745075.1 Brevibacterium sp. S111 | reverse complement strand
TCGGACATCCTCGGATCAACGCCCGTTTATCGACTCCCCGAGGCTTATCGCAGATTTCCACGTCCTTCATCGGCTCCTGATGCCAAGGCATCCACCATGCGCTCTTACACACTCACCACACCCCAAAAGGGTTGGCGGCGTGTACGCGAAATATTGTCTTTCAATCACACAAGATGATGACAAGAAAAATCACATTACATAACACCACAACCCCAAAAGGGCTGCAGCATTGATGCTCGCGTCCACTATACGATTCTCAAACCACTACCAAACACCACCCACAAACCAGACCACTGCTGTGGCTGCCCGTGAAGCGGGTCGGTCCTGTTGGTTGAAACCACACCCAACGACTGTTGGGGTTTGTGATTCCAGGACCCAATAACGTGTTCGTCCTAGCCCATCCTCATACCCATACATCGACGAGGCACTCACCCCGACAACGCTGAGTGGACGAGCGGAAGTTGTGATGTTCCACCCATGAGCAACCCACCCAGGAACACGAACGGTTCCTGACGGTGGGGATCTGAATGTGTGCTCCTTAGAAAGGAGGTGATCCAGCCGCACCTTCCGGTACGGCTACCTTGT